>NZ_JBHUYR010000001.1:373695-1457652 GCF_042668605.1 Streptomyces sp. NPDC057280 | reverse complement strand
GCCGGGCTCGACCCCGAGCAACCCCCCGCCACCTGGGCGGAGTTGCGCGCCGACGCCAAGAAGATCGCCGCCCTCGGCGACGGCACCGTCGGCTACGCCGACTACAGCGCCCAGAACCAGGGCGGCTGGCACTTCACCGCCGAGCTGTACTCCCAGGGCGGCGACGTCGTCAGCGCCGACGGCAAGAAGGCGACCGTCGACACCCCGCAGGGCCGGGCCGTCCTGCAGAACCTGCACGACATGCGCTGGACCGACGACTCCATGGGCAGCAAGCAGCTCCTCGTCATCAACGACGTGCAGCAGATGATGGGTTCGGGCAAGCTCGGCATGTACCTCTCCGCCCCCGACAACATCCCGATCCTGGTCAAGGAGAAGGGCGGCGACTACAAGGACCTCGCGCTCGCCCCCATGCCCGGCGGCGAGGGAACGCTCATCGGCGGCGACGGCTACATGTTCAACAAGAAGGCCAGCCCCGCTCAGATCCGCGCAGGGCTGAAGTGGCTCGACTACATGTTCCTCACGCCCGGTGACGGCTTCCTCGGCGACTACGCCCGCGCCAAGCAGCACGACGCCCCCGTCGGCCTGCCCGAACCCCGGCTGTTCACCGGCGCCGCCGACGCCAAGGACCAGCAGGTCAAGAAGGCCAACGCCAATGTCCCGGTGGAGAACTACCAGGCCTTCCTCGACGGCAACCACACCCTCGACATGAAGATCGAGCCGCCGCACGCCCAGCAGATCTACTCCGTCCTCGACGGCGTCGTCTCCGCCGTCCTCACCAAGAAGGACGCCGACATCGACCAGCTCCTGAAGGACGCCACCGGCAAGATCGACGGCATCCTCGCCCGGGGCTGACCATGACGAAGACGGCTCATCGACGACCGGCCGAGGCCATCGCCGTACGACCGGTCAAGGCGCCGCCCCCGGCAGGGGACCGGAGGCGGCGCCGCCTCGCCGACCAACTCCGCGCCCACGCCTTCCTGATCGGCGGCCTGCTCTGCTTCGCACTGTTCTCCTGGTACCCGGCGATCCGCGCGATCGTGATCGCCTTCCAGAAGTACACCCCCGGTTCGGGCGCCGAGTGGGTCGGCACCGCCAACTTCACCCGCGTCTGGAACGACCCCGAGTTCACGGCCGCCTGGCGCAACACCCTCACCTTCACCCTGCTCGCCCTGCTGCTCGGCTTCGCGGTCCCCTTCGTACTGGCTCTGGTGCTCAACGAGTTGCGGCACGCCAAGGCGTTCTTCCGGGTCGTCGTCTATCTGCCGGTGATGATCCCGCCGGTGGTCAGCGCGCTGCTGTGGAAGTGGTTCTACGACCCCGGCGCCGGCCTCGCCAACGAGGCCCTGCGCTTCCTGCACCTGCCCACCTCGAACTGGTCCAACGGCGCCGACACCGCACTGGTCTCCCTGGTGATCGTGGCTACCTGGGCCAACCTCGGCGGCACGGTCCTGATCTACCTGGCCGCCCTCCAGTCCATCCCCGGCGAGCTGTACGAGGCCGCCGAACTGGACGGCGCGAGCCTGCTGCAACGCGTCCGGCATGTGACGATCCCTCAGACCAGGTTCGTCATCCTGATGCTGATGCTCCTTCAGATCATCGCGACGATGCAGGTCTTCACCGAGCCGTTCGTCATCACCGGAGGCGGCCCCGAGAACGCCACGGTCACCGTCCTCTACCTGATCTACAAGTACGCCTTCCTCTACAACGACTTCGGCGGCGCCTGCGCGCTCAGCGTCATGCTCCTGGTCCTGCTGGGCGCCTTCTCGGCCGTGTACCTGCGCCTGACCCGCTCCGGAGAGGAGGGCGCATGAGCGCCGCCACCCGCACCCTCGTCTCCCCGGCCACCCTGGCCCGCCCGCGCGGCAGGGCCGTGTACTGGACGGTCTTCACCGGTGTCGTCCTCCTCTTCGCGGTGGCGTTCCTCTTCCCCGTCTACTGGATGGTCACGGGCGCGGCGAAGTCCCCCGACGAGGTCGCGCAGACCCCGCCCACCCTGGTCCCCAAGCACTGGCATCTCGACGGCTACACCGACGCCTGGGACCTGATGCAACTGCCGACCCACCTGTGGAACACCGTCGTCCAGGCCGCCGGCGCCTGGGCCTTCCAGCTGGTGTTCTGCACGGCCGCCGCCTACGCCCTGTCCAAGCTGAAGCCGGCCTTCGGCAAGCTGATCCTCGGCGGCATCCTCGCCACCCTCATGGTCCCCGCGCAGGCCCTCGTCGTGCCGAAGTACCTGACCGTCGCCGACCTCGGCCTGCTCAACGACCCCCTCGCCATCTGGCTCCCGGCGGTCGCCAACGCCTTCAACCTCTACCTGCTCAAGCGGTTCTTCGACCAGATCCCGCGGGACGTCCTGGAGGCCGCCGAGATCGACGGCGCCGGGAAGCTGCGTGTCCTGTGGTCGGTCGTGCTGCCGATGTCCCGCCCGGTGCTCGGCGTCGTGTCGATCTTCGCGCTGGTCGCCGTGTGGCAGGACTTCCTCTGGCCGCTGATGGTCTTCTCCGACACCGACAAGCAGCCCATCAGCGTGGCCCTCGTCCAGCTGTCGCAGAACATCCAACTCACCGTGCTCATCGCCGCGATGGTCATCGCCAGCATCCCGATGGTCGCCCTGTTCCTGGTCTTCCAGCGGCACATCATCGCCGGGATCAGTGCGGGCAGCACGAAGGGCTGACACCGCCCGAACGCCTACAGAAGGGAACCCCCAGTGGGACAGCCCACGGACTGGTGGCGCTCCGCCGTCATCTACCAGGTCTACGTCCGCAGCTTCGCCGACGGCGACGCGGACGGCACCGGCGACCTCGCCGGGGTGCGCGCCCGGCTGCCGTACCTCGCCGAACTCGGGGTGGACGCGCTCTGGTTCACCCCCTGGTACCTCTCACCGCTGAAGGACGGCGGCTACGACGTCGCCGACTACCGCGCGATCGACCCGGCCTTCGGCACCCTCGCCGAGGCCGAGAAGCTGATCGCGGAAGCCCGGGAACTCGGCATCAGGACCATCGTCGACATCGTGCCGAACCACGTCTCCGACCAGCACCCCTGGTTCCGGGCGGCGCTCGCGGGCGGCCCGGAGCGCGCGCTGTTCCACTTCCGCCCCGGACGCGGCGCCGACGGCCAACTCCCGCCCAACGACTGGCGGTCGGAGTTCGGCGGCCCCGCCTGGACCCGGCTCGACGACGGCGACTGGTACCTGCACCTCTTCGCCCCCGAACAGCCCGACCTCAACTGGGCCCACCCCGCCGTCCGCCAGGAGCACGAGGACATCCTGCGCTTCTGGTTCGAGCGCGGCGTCGCCGGCGTCCGCATCGATTCGGCAGCCCTCCTCGTCAAGGACCCCCGCCTGCCGGACTTCGTCCAGGGCCGCGACCCGCACCCGTACGTCGACCGCGACGAACTCCACACCGTCTACCGCTCCTGGCGGGCGATCGCCGACGAGTACGACGGGATCTTCGTCGGCGAGGTGTGGCTCCCCGACACCGAGCGGTTCACCCGCTATCTGCGCCCCGACGAACTCCACACCGCCTTCAACTTCGCCTTCATGACCTGCCCGTGGGACGCCGGGCGGCTGCGCACGGCCATCGACGAGACCCTCGGCGAGCACGCCCCGGTCGGCGCCCCCGCCACCTGGGTCCTGTGCAACCACGACGTGACCCGCACGGTCACCCGCTACGGCCGCACCGACACCGGCTTCGACTTCGCCACCAAGGCCTTCGGCACCCCGACCGACCTCGCCCTCGGCACCCGGCGGGCCCGCGCGGCCGCCCTGCTGTCGCTGGCCCTGCCCGGCACCGTCTACGTCTATCAGGGCGAAGAGCTGGGGCTGCCCGAGGTGGACGTCCCCCGCGACCGGATCGAGGACCCGATGCACTTCCGGTCCGGCGGCTCCGACCCGGGGCGGGACGGGTGCCGGGTGCCGTTGCCGTGGGCGGCCGAGGCGCCCCATGCCGGGTTCGGGGGCGAGCCCTGGCTGCCGCAGCCGGACGACTGGAGCGGCTACGCCGCCGACCGTCAGGCTGCTGACCCCGGCTCGATGCTCACCCTGTACCGCGAGGCGATCAGGCTGCGGCCGGAGTTCGGCGACGGCCCGCTCACCTGGCTGCCCGCACCGGACGGCGTGCTCGCCTTCGCCCGCGCGGAGGGCGTGCTGTGTGTGGTGAACCTCGCCGACACCCCGGCCGAGCTGCCCCCGCACAGCGCGCTTCTCCTCGGCAGCGGCCCGCTGGACTCCGCCGGACGCCTCCCGAAGGACGTCGCGGTCTGGCTCCGAGCCTGAACGCCTCCGCCGTCGAACAAGCCTGAACCCGCACCCCCACCGAGAAGGGATCAGCACATGCAGAGAACTGTCAGGGGCATGTCAGTATTGACGATCACGGCCCTGTCCGCCGGCCTCCTCACCGCCGTCACCCCCACCGCCCACGCGGCCTCGGGCGCCACCCTCCCCTTCACCTCGGTCGAGGCCGAGTCCGCGACGACCACCGGCGCGAAGATCGGCCCCGACTACACGCAGGGCACTCTCGCCTCCGAGGCGTCCGGGCGGCAGGCGGTACGGCTGACCTCCGGCCAGCGCGTCGAGTTCACCGTGCCGCGCGCGGCCAACGCCGTAAACGTCGCCTACAGCGTCCCCGACGGTCAGTCCGGCTCGCTCGACGTCTACGTGAACGGCACCAAGCTCGCCAGGACGCTGGCCGTCACCTCCAAGTACTCGTACATCGACACGAGTTGGATCCCCGGCGCCAAGCAGCACCACTTCTTCGACAACGCCCGCCTGTTGCTCGGCCAGAACCTCCAGGCGGGCGACAAGGTCGCCTTCCAGGCCACGGGCACCCAGGTCACCGTGGACGTCGCCGACTTCGAGCAGGTCGCCGCCGCTGCCACGCAGCCCGCGGGGTCCGTCTCCGTCACCTCCAAGGGCGCCGACCCCAGCGGCAACGGCGACTCCACGCAGGCCTTCCGGGACGCCATCTCCGCCGCCCAAGGGGGAGTGGTGTGGATCCCGCCCGGCGACTACAAGCTGACGTCCTCGCTGAGCGGGGTGCAGAACGTGACCCTGCAAGGGGCCGGAAGCTGGCACACCGTCGTGCACACCTCCCGCTTCATCGACCAGTCCAGCTCGTCCGGCGGCGTCCACATCAAGGACTTCGCGGTCATCGGAGAGGTCACCGAACGCGTCGACTCCAACCCGGACAACTTCGTCAACGGCGCGCTGGGACCGGGTAGTTCGGTCTCCGGGATGTGGCTCCAGCACCTCAAGGTCGGCCTCTGGCTGATGGGCAACAACGACAACCTCGTCGTCGAGAACAACCGCATCCTCGACACCACCGCCGACGGTCTCAATCTCAACGGCAACGCCCGGGGTGTCCGCGTCCGCAACAACTTCCTGCGCAACCAGGGCGACGACTCCCTCGCCATGTGGTCGCTGTACGCGCCGGACACCAACAGCAGCTTCGAGAACAACACCATCAGCCAGCCGAACCTGGCCAACGGCATCGCGATCTACGGCGGCACCGACATCGCCGTGAAGAACAACCTGGTCTCCGACACCAACGCCCTCGGCAGCGGCATCGCGATCTCCAACCAGAAGTTCCTCGACCCGTTCTCACCCCTCGCGGGCACGATCACGGTCGACGGCAACACCCTCGTCCGCGCGGGCGCGATGAACCCCAACTGGAACCACCCGATGGGCGCCCTGCGCGTCGACTCCTACGACAGTGCCATCAACGCCACCGTCAACATCACCAACACCACCATCACCGACAGCCCCTACAGCGCCTTCGAGTTCGTGTCCGGCGGTGGACAGGGATACCCGGTCCGCAACGTCACCGTCGACGGCGCGACCGTCCGCAATACCGGTACGGTCGTCGTCCAGGCGGAGGCCCAGGGCGCCGCGACCTTCCGCAACGTCATGGCGACCTCGGTCGGCTCGGCCGGCGTCTACAACTGCCCCTACCCGGCGAGCTCCGGCACCTTCACGCTCACCGACGGCGGCGGCAACTCCGGCTGGAGCAGCACCTGGTCCGACTGCTCGACCTGGCCGCAGCCCGGGCAGGGCAACCCGGCCCCGGACCCGACCCGCAACCTCGCCAAGGGACGCCCGGCCACCGCGACCGGCTCCCAGGACGTCTACACGCCCGGCAAGGCCGTCGACGGCGACGCGAACAGCTACTGGGAGTCCACCAACAACGCCTTCCCCCAGTCCTGGACCGTCGACCTCGGATCGACGGAGGCGGTCCGGCGGCTGGTGCTGAAGCTGCCCCCGTCCGCGGCCTGGGGCGCGCGCACGCAGACCGTCACCGTGCTGGGCAGCACCGACGGCTCCGCTTACTCCACCGTCGTCGGCGCGACCGGCTACCGCTTCGACCCGGCCACCGGCAACACGGCCACGGTCACCCTGCCGAGCGGCACGAATCTCCGCTACCTGCGCCTGTCGGTGAGCGCCAACACCGGCTGGCCCGCCGGCCAGTTCAGTGAGGTGGAGGCGTATCTGTCTTAGCGAGGGACGGCGCCCCGCGCTTCGCCGACTGGATCTGCTCGTACACATGGGTCCGCAGCTCGGCGAAGCGCGGGGCCACCCGGGTGTGCAACTGGTCGCGCTCGTCCGGCAGATCGACCTTGAGCTGCTCCTGCACGACGGTAGGGGAGGCGGAGAGCACGATCACCCGCTGGCCCAGATACACGGCCTCGTCGATGTCATGGGTGACGAACAGGATCGTGATCCCGCGCTCCCGCCACAGCCCCCGTACGAGATCCTCCAGATCGGCCCGGGTCTGGGCGTCCACGGCCGCGAACGGCTCGTCCATCAGCAGCACCTGGGGCTCGTAGGCCAGTGCCCGGGCGATCGCGACCCGCTGCTGCATGCCGCCCGAGAGCTGCCAGGGATACGCCCCGGCGGCGTCCGCGAGCCCGACCGAATCCAGTGCGTCGGAGACCAGCTCCCGGCGCCGCGCCTTGCTCAAGCCCTTGCGTTTCAGCGGGAGTTCGACGTTCTCGCCGACCCGCATCCACGGGAACAGGCTGCGTCCGTACTCCTGGAAGACGAACGCCATCCCGGGCGGCGGCCCGCTCACCCTCTCCCCGGCGAGGCGCACTTCGCCGCCGGTCGGGGTGAGCAGGCCGCCCATGCACTTCAGCAGGGTCGTCTTGCCGCAGCCCGACGGGCCGACGAGACAGACGAGTTCGCCCGCCTCGACGGTGAAGGTGAGATCGCGGACCGCCTCCACCCGGCGCCCTGACCCCTCGTAGACCTTCTGCAGGCCGGATACGACCAGTGCGTGCATGGACCGCCCTTTCGTGAGGGTCACGGCGACCGCCGGGCCGAGGCCCGCAGACCGTGGTACCAGCCGAGCACCCGCCGCTCGACCACCTGGAAGACCATGGAGAGGAGGAAGCCGAGCAGACCGAGGACCAGGATGCCGGTCCACATGTCGGGGATCGCGAAACTGCGCTGGAACTGCACGAGCGTGAAGCCGATGCCGTTGCTGGCGGCGAACATCTCGCTGATGACCATGAGGATGATGCCGATCGACAGCGCCTGCCGGAGCCCCGCGAAGATCTGCGGGCTCGCCGAGCGCAGCACCACGTCCTTGAGACGGGCGACGCCGGAGATGCCGTACGACTTCGCCGTCTCCGCCATCACCGGGTCCACCGCCCGTACGCCCTCCACGGTGTTGAGGAGGACCGGCCAGACGCAGCCGCTGGCGATCACGGCGATCTTCATGGTGTCGCCGATGCCCGCGAACAGCATGATGACCGGCACCAGGACGGGAGGGGGAACCGCCCGCAGGAACTCCAGCACCGGTTCGCAGAACGCCCGCACCTTGCGGTACGAGCCGATGACCGTGCCGATCGCGACACCCGCGACGGCGGCGCAGGCGTAACCGGCCGTCAGGCGCAGCAGACTGGGCAGGACGTCGTCCTGGAGGCGGTCGGCCGTCCAGACGTCCGGGAAGGTCTTCAGGATGGTGCGCAGCGGCGGCCAGAACACGTTGGTGCTGCCGTCCGAGGCCAGCCACCAGACGCCGACCAGGAGTACGGGCAGGGCGAGCACGAAGAAGACCCGCAGCAGGACGCGCCTCACACCGCCACCTCCCCGCGCACCGACTGGTGCCAGGCCAGCGCCCGCCGCTCCACCGTGCGGGCACCCACGTTGATGAGCAGGCCCAGCAGGCCGGTGACCACGACGAGAGCGTACATCTCGGGTACCGCCTGGGAGTTCTGCGCGACCGCGATCCGCTGCCCCAACCCCGGTGCGCCGATGACGAGTTCGGCGGTCACGGCGAGGATCAGCGCGACGGCCGCCGCGAGCCGTACCCCGGTCATCACGTACGGCAGCGCGGTCGGCCACAGCACATGGCGGACCCGGGCCCAGGTGCCGAGACCGTACGACCGTGCCGTCTCCTCGGCGACCGGGTCGACGTCCTGGACGCCGTACAGGACCTGGATCAGCACCTGCCAGAAGGAGGCGTACACGACGAGGAGGAGAACCGACCTCAGTTCGGTGCCGTACAGCAGGACCGCGAGCGGGATCAGCGCGACCGACGGGATGGGGCGCAGGAACTCGATGGTGGAGGCGGTGGCGTCCCGCAGGTAGGGGACCACCGAGATGACGACGCCTGCCACGATGCCGGCGGTCGAGGCGATGAGCAGGCCCAGGCCCCAGCCGGTGAGGGTGTCGCCGAGGGCGGTCCAGAAGGTGTCGTCGGAGAGTTCGTCGGCCAGCGCGCCGGCGATCCGGCCGGTGGGCGGGAAGTACTCCTCCTTGACCAGGCCGAGCCGCGGCACCGCCTCGCCCAGCGCGAGGAAGACCGCGAGCCCGGCCGCACCGAGAGCGAGGTTCAGTCCCTTCACGGCAGCAGCTTGTCCAGGTCGGGGGCGGTCTTGAACAGACCGTCGTCCTGGCCGAGCTTCTCCAGCGCGTCGAGCGAGGCGCGGTCCGGTTCGGCGGGCCAGGCGGGCAGCGTCACCTTCGCCAGCACGGCCGCCGGGATCTTCGTGTACGTCGTCACGATCGCCCGGGCCTCGTCCGGGTGGGCGTCGGCATAGGCGAGGGACTCGGCGGCGGCCGCCTTGAACTTCTCGACGACGTCCGGGTGTTGGGACGCGTAGGACGTGGAGGTGAAGTACATCGCCACGGTGAGGTTCGGGGCGACGTCGACCAGCGGTGAGGCGATCTCCCGGCCGCCCTGGCTCTTCACGGTGGCCAGCGCCGGCTCGACGACCATCGCCGCGTCGATCTGCCCGCCGTCGAGCGCGGCCGGCATCTGGTCGAAGGCGAGCTCGACGAACTTGACCTTGTCCGGGTCGCCGCCCGCCTTGCGCACCGACTCGCGCACGGCCGTCTCGTTGATGTTCTTCAGGGTGTTGATCGCGACCTTCTTGCCCTCCAGCTGGTCCGCCGACTTCAGCGGGCTGTCGCCCTTGACGACGAGCGCGCCGAAGTCCTTGCCCTGCACGCCCGTCGAGGCGATGCCGTTGGTGACGACCTTCACCGGCACGTTGTTGGACTGGGCGACCATCAGCGAGGTCGAGTTGGAGAAGCCGAACTGGAACTGGCCGCTGGCCACGCCGGGCACGATCGCCGCGCCGCCCTGCGCGAGGGTCATCTCCAGCTCCAGGCCCTGCTTCTTGAAGATGCCCTTCTTCTGGCCCAGATAGAGCGGGGCGACATCGACGATCGGAATGACCCCGACCTTCACCTTCGTGGTGCCGGCGGATGACGAACTGTCCGACGATCCCGATCCGTCGGACGAGCCACAGGCCGTCACGGTGACCAGGAATGCTCCGACCGCGACCGCGGCGAGCAGACGACGCATGGCTCCTCCTGTGCAGACTTCATTGTTCCGACAGGTTGTGCGCAGGGCGCACAGTAGTGCACTGCGCGAAAGTAGAGTCTGCGGCCGCCGCGGTCAATGGCGCCGGCTGACAATATTGTTGACAATCAACTACAGGTCGAGAACGAGCCTCCGTCCCCGGCACCGGGACACACAGATCATCATCGTCTCCCCGGCCGCCTGCTCCTCCTCCGTGAGCACCGAGTCCCGGTGGTCCGGGGTACCGTCCAGGACATCGGTCTCACACGTCCCGCAGGTGCCCTCGGTGCAGGAGAACAGCACCTCCACACCGGCGGCGCGCACGGCGTCGAGCACGGAGACGTCCGCCGGCACGGTCACCGTCGTGCCGCTGCGCGCCAGCTCGACCTCGAACTCCGTGTCCTCGCCGGCCTCCTGCTCCTTCGGCGTGAACCGCTCCAGGTGCAGCAGCCCGGCCGGGCAGCGCGCCTGCACCGCGTCCAGGAGCGGCCCGGGCCCGCAGCAGTAGACGAGCGTGTCCTCGGGGACGCCGTCGAGCACCGGGGCGAGGTCGAGGAGTCCGGTCTCGTCCTGGGGAGCGACGGTGACGCGATCGCCGTAACGGCCCAACTCCTCGGTGAACGCCATGGACCGACGCGTCCGGCCGCCGTAGAGCAGCGACCACTCCGCCCCCGCCGCTTCCGCCGCCGCCAGCATCGGCAGGATCGGGGTGATGCCGATGCCGCCCGCGATGAAGCGGTAGCGGGGGGCGGGCTTGAGGGCGAAGTGGTTGCGCGGCCCGCGTACGCGGACCTTGTCGCCCTGCCTCAACTGCTCGTGCACATGGGCCGATCCGCCGCGTCCGTCCGGCTCGCGCAGGACGGCTATCCGCCAGCCGGTGCGGTCGGACGGGTCACCGCACAGGGAGTACTGGCGCTCCAGGCCAGGGCCGAGCACGACGTCGACATGGGCGCCGGGCTCCCAGGCGGGGAGCGGTTCGCCGAGCGGGTGGCGCAAGGTGAGGGCGAGCACTCCGTCGGCGGCCGACTCCCGTCGCTCGACGACGAGTTCGGTCTCGTACACGTCAGTCATCGGCTGCCACCTCGTGCCCCTGCGGGTGGGCCAGCATCCACTCCCACATCTCGATCGGGTCCTGCGCGGTGTGCTCGCGGCCGCAGTGACAGGTGCCGTGCAGGATGTCCGTACCCGGCAGCCAGTCGATGCGGTAGATCTCGCCGGTCGGGGTGTTGCTCACAGGACCTTCTCCACGGGCTTGTCGCCCTCCTCGACCAGCCGGGCGAGGATACGGCGGGCGGCGAGGCCGCCGGTGTCGATGTTGATGCTGAGTTCCTGGTACCCCGTACGCTCCGAACCGAGCGTCTTCTGCAGCAGGTTGAGGGCGTCGACGTCCTGCATGACGACGGTGTGGTTGTTGCCCCGCAGGAACTCGGTGACCTCGGTGTCGTCCGTCGCCCAGTCCCGCGAGACCGCCCAGAAGTCGTACACCTTGCCGTCCTCGGACGGCGTGATGGCGTAGGTGACCTCGGTGTGGAAGCCGCCCGGGTCGCTGCCGTCCGCCTCGGGCACCACACCGACCGGCGCGACCCGGCTGTGCAGCAGATAGAGGCAGGGCGCGTGGTACTCGATGTCCTGCCAGCGGGTGATCCGCCCCGTTATCCCGGTCGACTTGGCGTAGAACGGCGGGCACTCGGCGTCGTCCATGTGCCGGCTGACCCGGACGATTCCCGCGCCCTCGTCGACCTCCGTGGTGATCGGCGTCTCGGCGACCTCCGGGGTGCCGATGTAGCCGCCGTGCAGATACGTCTCGTGGGAGAGGTCGAGGAGGTTGTCGACGAGCAGGCCGTAGTCGGCGTCGATGGGCTCCATGCCGCGCACGGTGACCCAGCCGGGGGAGTCGAGGTGCCGGGCCCGCGGGATGGTGCCGGCGTCGGCGAGCGCCGGGTCGCCGATCCACACCCAGATCAGCGAGTCCTGCTCCACGATCGGGTACGACGCGACGCGGGCCGTGCGCGGAACACGCTTCTGCCCCGGCACGTACACACAGGTGCCGCTCGTGTCGTACGTGAACCCGTGGTACCCGCACACGAGCCGGTCGCCGTCGAGCCGGCTGGGCTTCTCGTGCAGCGGGTACCGGCGGTGCACACACCGGTCGGCGAGCGCGACGGGCGTGCCCTCCTCCTCCGTGCGGTAGAAGACGAGCGGTTCACCGAGGATCGTGCGGCCCAGCAGCTCCTCGCGCCCCACCTCATGGCTGTAGGCGGCGACGTACCACTGGTTGCGGGCGAAGGCGGTGGTGTGCGGCATCGTTGCGGCTCCCGTCTGTCGGTGACGGTGTCATCGTCGGGAAGGCCGCCGAGGGGGCGCAATACGGCTTCCGCCTCACGGAAGGCGCGGTGGAGAAGGCCAGTTGAGGGGCCCGCGCGGCCCGATGTCTCAGGCCGTCGCCGTCGCGGGGGCGGGCAGGTACGGGGTGATGGTGCGCCGGGCGCGCTCGACGTACTCCTCCTTCTCGCCGACCGGGGCGACGTAGTGCAGCGCGCTCTCCGCGGCCTCGTGGCCTTCGAGGCGGGCGATGACCCAGGCGGCGAGGTAGGGCGAGGCGAGGCAGCCGCCGGCCGTGGCGATGTTGCCCTGGGCGTAGAAGGGCTGATCGAGCACCTCGACGCCGGCGGCGACGACCCAGGGCTTGGTGGTGAGGTCGGTGCAGGCCGGGACGGAGTGGAGCAGGCCGAGCCTGGCCAGCACGAGCGCGCCGGAGCACTGGGCCGCGATGAGCTGACGCTCCGGGTCTAGGCCGCGCAGCACGCTCATGATCGTCTCGTCCTCGACGACCTCGCGGGTGGCGATGCCGCTGCCGACGATGACGGCGTCGGCGGCGCACGCCTCCTCCAGCGTCGACATCTGCTCGATGGTGACGCCGTTCATCGACGTCACCTTCGGGGTCGGGGTGGCGATGGTGACGCGCCACCCGTCGGTCTTCACGCGGTTGAGCACGCCGAGGGCGATCAGGGAGTCGAGCTCGTTGTAGCCCTCGAAGGTGAGGATGGCGATGTGCACGGTGGCTGTCCTTCCGGAGGAGTGGGTCCCGGCCTGTGGCGACCGTAAGAACCCGCGACCAGGACAGTCAAAGAATTGTCATGGATACACTTCGGCCCATGGCAGCCCCGCGCTACAAGACGCTGGTCGACGCGCTCGCGTCCGGCATCCGCTCCGGACGGCTCGCCGCGGGCACCCGGCTGCCGACCCACCGCGGGCTGGCCGCGCGGGAGGGCATCGCCGTGGTGACGGCGACCCGGGTCTACGCCGAACTGGAGGCGATGGGCCTGGTCAGCCGGGAACAGGGCCGCGGCACCTTCGTACGGGACATCGCGGTGCCCGCCGGCCACGGCATCGATCTTCAGGTCGTCGCCACCGACGCGGTCGACCTCAACTTCAACTACCCCTCGCTGCCCGGCCAGGCCGACCTCCTGCGGCAGGCCCTGCGCGGCCTCGCCGGCTCCGGCGACCTCGACTCGCTGCTGAGCTACCAGCCCCACCGCGGCCGCCCCCAGGACCGGGCCGCCATCGCCCGGCACCTGAGACGCCGGGGCCTCGGCGCGGACCCGGATCAGATCCTCGTCGTCAACGGCGCCCAGCACGGCCTGGCCGTCACCGTCATGGCCACGCTCGGCGCCGGTGACGTCGTCGCCGTCGACGCGCTCACCTACCCGGGTTTCAAGGTGCTCGCGGAGGCCTTCCGGCTGGACCTGGAGCCCCTCCCCGTCACCCCCGACGGACCGGACCTCGACGCCCTCGCCAAGGTGTGTGCGCGCCGCCCGGTACGCGCGATCTACACCATGCCGACCCTGCACAACCCCCTCGGCCGGGTCATGCCGGCCGACGAGCGCACCCGCCTGATCGAGATCGCCCGACGGCACGGCTCGCTCGTCATCGAGGACGCCTCCTACGCCTACCTGGCCGAGGACCCGCCCCCGCCGCTGGCCGCCACCGCGCCGGACATCACCGTCCACGTCACCGGACTGTCCAAGAACGTCGCCACCGGCCTCCGGGTCGGCTTCGTCGTCGCCCCCGCCGACCGGGTACCGGCGCTCGAACGCGCGATCCGGGCCACCACCTGGAACACCCCGGCCCTCACCACGGCGATCGCCTGCGGCTGGCTCGACGACGGCACGGTCGACCACCTGGAAGCGCGGAAGCGGGACGACGCCAAGGCCCGCCAGGCGATCGCCCGTGAGGAGCTGGCGGGCCTGCCCCTCGTCGGCCACCCCTCGTCGTACTTCGTCTGGCTGCCCTTGCCCGACGACGCCCGCGCCGACCGGCTGACCGCCACCCTCGCGCGCCGGCACATCTCGGTGAGCACCGCGGAACCCTTCACCACCACGACCCACACACCGCAGGCACTCCGCCTCGCCCTGGGCTCGACCGACCTGGACCGTCTCCGTGCGACGCTGCGGACGGTGCGACGAGTCGCCGTCGAGGACGCCTACAGCTGATCTCCGTCGTCCCGGCCGACCGCTGCCCCCTGTTCGGCGGCCAGCGTGGCGCGGCCCGAGGCGGCGAGCAGGGCGACCAGGGCCAGCACGGCCAGCAGGACGAGCACCAGGAGCAGGATCGTCAGGACGGTCGGATGGTTCCAGAAGGCGAAGACCAGCGCCACGATCAACAGGGCGGCCAGCGTGATCCACCGCCGGTGGTCCTGCGTCCAGGTCCCGGCCCGCCCGGTGCGGACCTGGTGGCCGTACGCCCAGGTCGCCGCGGAGTCCGCGGTGCGCTCCGACGTCCTGCGCACGGCCACGGGGAGCCGCCCGGGGCCGATGAGATAGGCGCCGAGCGCGATGACGACGCCGAGCACGATCGCGGTCCGCAGGCTGATCCGCAGGAAGTGCAGCAGGGTGTCGAAGACCGCCGCCGCGGCGGCCTGGGACTGGATCTGGGGCGGGAGGTGGTCCAGGTAGTAGTGGCGGGCGACGACCAGGGCGATGGCCACGAGCAGACAGGCGAAGGCCGCGCCGAGGGCGGTGCGCGCGAGGGCGCGGCGCCGGCGGTGGGCCAGCAGCACCCCGGCCGCGCCGAGGGCCACGACGAGCACCGGGAACCAGTCACCGATCACGTCCAGCAGATGCGCGCCCTTGCGGATCTTCCCGAGCTGGTCGGAGTGGAAGAGCACCATCTGCTTGTCGACGTCGGGGATCTTCGAGGCCGGGGACAGCCCGGCGTCCACCAGTTCCTGTCTGACCCGGTCGACGGCCGTGCCGACGTCGAGCGTCACCGTGCCGCCGCTGACCCCGACGGCCCCGCGGCCCTCCCCGGTGAGCGCGTGCACGACGGCGGTGTGGGCGGCCCGGTTGGCGTTCGTCCACACCTTCTCGAAGCGGTCGCTCTCGACGAACCGGGTGGCGACCTTGGTCACCGTGTTGTCGACGGCGGAGTCGAGCTGCGGGCCGAGGTTGCGCACGGCCGCGGCGGCGCGCGGCGGCAGACCCTGCGACGTCAGCCAGGCCGCGATGTCCGCGGCGGCCCGGTCACCGTCCACGCGTACGTCGGCGGCCTCGCTGATGCGGTGGACGGCCGCGTCCTCGATGGCCGGGTCGGTGGCCAGCGGCTTGACCGTGGCGACATAGCGGTCGGTGTCGAGCGCGATGTCGTGCACCCACACCGTGAGCAGGGCGACGGGCACGAGGAGGCAGGTCAGCACGATCAGGACGGCCGAGGCCGTGCTCCGTGCGATCCGCCCCGGCCGGGAGCCGCGCCTGCCGGCGCCCTCCGCGGGGGTGATGTCCTGCGGGGCGGACGCGGAGCCACCGGGCTCGGGCGGGCCACTCATGAGGTCTCCAACGCTCGGGGTGCGTGCTGGCTCCATTCCCGCCGACCGCGGGCGCGGCGGCACGCCGTGCGAAGCCATTCGGGCGAACGCCGGGCAACGCCCTGCCCGGAGCACCTCGCGTACCGGCGACTTTCACATCCGCGTCACCGGACCCTTCCCTGACGTTTGGTGCTCTTGGAACACTCGCTGCGCGCACCTTCCGTCACGTTCCGGCCATCCGCACCTCTGGATGAGAGGCAGACCCCACCCATGCCCGAAGTCAACCGGCGCAGATTCCTCCAAGTCGCGGGCGCCACCACGGCGTTCACCACGCTGTCCAGCAGCATTCAGCGTGCCGCCGCGCTCCCGGCGAACCACCGCACGGGATCGATCGAGGACGTCGAGCACATCGTCGTCCTGATGCAGGAGAACCGCTCCTTCGACCACTACTTCGGCAAGCTGCGCGGCGTCCGCGGCTTCGGGGACCCGCGGCCCGTCAAGCAGCCGAACGGACAGTCGGTCTGGCACCAGAAGGACAGCGCGGGCAAGGAGATCCTGCCGTTCCGTCCCGACCACGACGACCTGGGCCTGGCGTTCGTCCAGGACCTCCCGCACGGCTGGAACGACGGCCACGCGGCCTTCGCGGGCGGCAAGTACGACAAGTGGGTGCCCAGCAAGGGCTCGACGACGATGGCGTACCTGGAGCGCAAGGACATCCCGTTCCACTACGCGCTCGCCGACTCCTTCACCGTCTGCGACGCCTACCACTGCTCGTTCATCGGCTCGACCGACCCCAACCGCTACTACATGTGGACCGGTTACACGGGCAACGACGGCAAGGGCGGCGGCCCCGTCCTCGGCAACGACGAGGCCGGCTACGGCTGGACGACGTACCCCGAACGCCTGGAGCAGGCGGGCGTGTCCTGGAAGATCTACCAGGACGTCGGCGACGGGCTCGACGCGGCCGGCTCCTGGGGCTGGATCAACGACGCGTACCGCGGCAACTACGGCGACAACTCCCTGCTGTACTTCAACCAGTACCGCAACGCCCAGCCCGGCGACCCGCTGTACGACAAGGCCCGCACCGGCACGGACCACACCAAGGGCGAGGGCTACTTCGACCGGCTCAAGGCCGACGTCAAGGGCGGCAAGCTGCCGCAGATCTCCTGGATCGTCGCCCCCGAGGCCTTCACCGAGCACCCCAACTGGCCCGCCAACTACGGCGCCTGGTACATCGCCCAGGTCCTCGACGCGCTGACGTCCGTGCCGGAGGTGTGGGCGAAGACCGCGCTGTTCATCACGTACGACGAGAACGACGGCTTCTTCGACCATGTCGTCCCGGCCTTCCCGCCGGCCTCCGCCGCGCAGGGCAAGTCGACCGTCGACCCGGCCCTCGACCTGTTCAAGGGCGACACCGGTCATGTCGCCGGTCCCTACGGGCTCGGCCAGCGGGTGCCGATGCTCGTCGTCTCGCCCTGGAGCAAGGGCGGTTACGTCTGCTCCGAGACCCTCGACCACACCTCGATCATCCGGTTCATGGAGCGCCGCTTCGGGGTGCACGAGCCGAACATCTCGCCCTGGCGGCGGACCGTCTGCGGTGACCTGACCGCGGCCTTCGACTTCTCCCGCACGGACGCCAGGCCGGTCGCCCTCCCGGACACCGCCGGCTACGCACCGCCGGACCGCCTGCGCCACCCCGACTACGTGCCGACCCCGCCGGCCCACCCGGTGCTGCCGAAGCAGGAGCGCGGCCTGCGCCCGGCCCGGCCGCTGAAGTACGCCCCGCGCGTGGACGGTTCCGTCGACGCGGCGGCCGGCACGTTCACGCTGACCTTCGCCTCCGGCACCAAGGCGGGCGCGGGCTTCCTGGTGACGTCCGGCAACCGCACCGACGGGCCCTGGACCTACACCACCGAGGCCGGCAAGTCCGTCGCGGACACCTGGAACTCGGCGTACTCGAACGGCTCGTACGACCTGACCGTGCACGGCCCGAACGGGTTCGTGCGCTCCTTCAAGGGCGCCAACAGGACGGCCGGTCCCGAGGTCACCGCGCGGACCTGCGGGGACGACGTCGAGCTGACCTTCACCAACAAGGGCACGGGGAGCGTCCGGCTGAAGATCGTCAACGGGTACGGCGGTGCCGCCACGTCCGTGACCGTGCGGCCCGGCGCCACGGTCAGGCGCACCGTCGACCTCGCCGCGAGCCGGCGCTGGTACGACCTGACCGTCACCGCCGACGCCGACCCCGCGTTCCTGCGCGGCTTCGCCGGGCACGTCGAGAACGGGCGGCCGGGTGTGAGCGACCCGGCGATCATCGCCGAGTAGCCGGATCAGCGGGACGTGAGATGCCCCGGCTGCTTCGGCTGCCGGGGCAGCAGCCCCTGCTCGGTCGCCGCCCTCGCGGACTCCAGAGCGAGTACGGCGGCCACGGGGTGGTCGGTGACGGCGGCCACCGGGTCGGCGGTGCCCTTCGTGGCGGCCCCGCCGGAGGCGACGACCATGCTGGGCGCGCCCGCCGGCTGCGGTGTCACCCGGGTCAGCAGCACCACACCCCACGCCGCCACGCCTGCTCCGGCCAGCGCCAGCAGGACGCCCGCGGCGCCGCCCTGGAGGCGTTCGCCGAGCAGGGAGAGGCCGATCATCGCGGCGGCCACCGGGTTCGCCAGGGTCACCATCGCGAGCGGGGCACCGAGGCCGCCCCGGTAGGCGACCTGCGACAGCAGCAGACCGGCCGCCGCGAACGCCGCGACCAGCAGGGCCACGCCGATCACCTGCACGCTCAGCAGCGACGCCGAGCGGTCCGTCGCCGCCACCGTCACCGTCTGGGTGAGCGCCGAGGCGACCCCGGAGGCGAAGCCGGAACCGGTCGCGTGCCGCAGCCCGGGGCGGGCGCCCTTGCGGGCGAGCAGACCGATGAGCGCGGCCGTCACACCGGCGACGGCGAGCGCCTCGGGCGTGCTCAGCACGGCGTCGGGGGCCGACCCGGAGGCCGTGACCAGGATCGCGGCCAGCCCGAGGAGCGTGAACGCCGTACCCCGCCACTCCGTCGCGCTGACCCGCCGCCCGGCGACGCGCGCGCCCATCGGCACGGCGGCCACCAGGGTGAGCGCGCCGAGCGGCTGGACGACGGTGAGCGGGCCGTACTTCAGGGCCACCACGTGCAGCAGCGCCGCGGAGGCGTTCAGCAGGACCGACCCCCACCAGGCCCCCGAGGTGATCATCCGTGCGATCCCCGAGCCGGGGTCGCGGGCGGCCAGCCGTTCCTGGGCGACCGCCGCGGCCGCGTAGGCGACGGCGGAGAACAGGGACAGGGCGACGGCGAGGACGGTGGCGCTCATCGACCCGCTCCGACCAGGACGTTCTTATCGGCGTCCGCGTCGGCGGGGACCGGGGTCTTCTCGGCGGGGGGCTCTGTCGCGGGGGCGACGGGCTTCGTCGCCGGCGGGCGGAGCACCGCGAGCGCGATGCCGAGCATGGCGGCGGCGACGATCGCGTCGAGCCAGTAGTGGTTGGCGGTGCCGACGATCACCGTCAGCGTCAGCAGCGGGTGCAGCAGCCACAGCCAGCGCCACCGCGACCTGGTCGCCACGATCAGGCCGATTGCCACCATCAGGGCCCAGCCGAAGTGCAGCGAGGGCATCGCGGCGAACTGGTTCGAGAGGTGGTCGGTCTGCGGCGGACCGTACACCGACGGCCCGTACACCTTCGCGGTGTCGACCAGGCCCGCCGCGGCGAGCATGCGCGGCGGGGCCAGCGGGAACGCGAGGTGCACCGCCAGGGCGGCGGCGGTGACGGCGGCGAGGACGCGGCGGGCCCACACGTAGTGCCCGGGCCGGCGCAGATAGAGCCAGATCAGGAAGGCCGCGGTGGCCGGGAAGTGGATCGTCGCGTAGTAGGTGTTCGCGATGTGCACGAGGGTGTCGCCGTGCAGCAGCAGGTTCTGCACCGAGCCCTCGCCGGGCAGATGGACGGCCCGTTCCAGGTCCCACACGCGGTGCGCGTTGTCGAAGGCCTCGCCGGTGTGCCCCGCCGCCAGCTGGCGGCCGAACTTGTAGACGAGGAAGAGCCCTGCGACGAGCAGGAGCTCACGGACGAGCGGAGGCCGGGCTACTGCCTCGGTCTCTCCTTCGGAAGGCTCGGTGCGGGCATTCATCCCCCGGCCCCTTCGCTGACGGTGGTGCGGGCTGAGCTGGTGACCCCCGGAGCGCCGGTAACTCATGCTCCTCGGTTCCCCACTCATCGATACGGGTGCGTACCGATACGCCAGTGTACCGATACGGTCCAGTACCGGTACACTCGAGTATCGATAGACATACGCCACACTGGGAATGCAGCCCTAGCACTCTGGCCGCGGCCGCTTGAGCCGCACTTGAGAACGAGGAGAGGACCCCATGACGTCGCAGGCCGCGGACGGACCGGAGACGGTCGCCGCCTCGCGCCGCTCCAAAATCTCGCGCGAGCGTGAGCAGGAGTTCTTCGACGCCGTGCTCGAACAGATCCGGGAGTGCGGCTACGAGGCCGTGACGATGGACGGAGTGGCCGCCAGTACGCGCTGCAGCAAGTCCACGCTCTACCGGCAGTGGAAGACCAAGCCCCAGTTCGTGGTGGCCGCGCTGCGCTCGCGGCGGGTGTCGAAGTTCGAGGGCATCGACACCGGGTCGCTCGCGGACGACCTGCGCGAGGTCGCGCGGGCCGCGGGCCGGTGGTCGACGGGCGACACCAAACTGCTCCAGGCGCTGGGACACGCCGTCACGCAGGACGCGGAACTGGCGACGGCGCTGCGCGAGGCGCTCGTCCACCCCGAGATCACCTCGCTGAACGAGATCCTCCAGCGCGGGGTCGAACGCGGTGAGATCGCCGCGGACCAGCCGGCGCTGGAGTACATCCCGGCCCAGCTGTTCGGTGTGATCCGGGCGCGGCCCGTGGTGGACGGGGAGTACGCCGATCCCGACTATCTGGTCCGCTTCGTCGACGCGGTCGTGCTGCCCGCGCTGGGGCTGACATGACGACGTAGGACCTCAGAAGACCCAGGCCGCCGTCCACGGGATGACTGGACGGTGACCTGCTCGCGCCGCACCGTGGGGACGGGGGCGGCGCGCACCCCCCGGCCGGGTGGGGTTCCTCTTGAGCGGAGAGGCGCCCCACCCGGCCGACTGCTGTCCGGCAGGCCGGCTCTAGACGTCCTGGCCGCTGCCGCCGCCCGTCGACACCTTGATCCCCTTGGTGATCTCGTCGATGACCGACTGCTTCTCGCCGACGTCGACGCCGAAGCGCACGACGACGATCTGCCGCGCGTCGGCGGGGGAGGGGAAGGCGAGCGACTCGACGTACCCGTCGGCGCCCTTGCTGGTGACCGCCTTCCAGCGGACCAGGTAGCCCTTCTGCCCGGCGACGGTCACCGCCTTGGAGGCGAGCACGTCGTGGGAGGTGATCGAGCCGTAGGTCGTGCCGCCGTAGGACTCGTCGGCGTTGGCCTTGATGTCGGCCTTGGCGACCGCCTCGGCCGTCTTGTCCTGATGGCCGAGGACGGAGGCGGGCGCGGAGTAGGCGCCGCCCTTCGTGCACGTCTTGGACGTCTCGCCGGGGCACTTGTAGGAGGCGTCGGACGTGACCGACGCGCCGACCTGGATCTCCTGGCCGTACCAGCCGTCCGGAATCGGGATGCTGATCCCGCTGATCGCGTCGGACACCGAACCGCTCTCGATCTTCGGCGCCTCCGACTCCTGCGGCGAGGGCGACGCGCCACCGGAGCCTCCTCCGGGCCCGCCGTTGCCGCCCGGCCCGCCCTGGCCGCCGTCCTGGCCACCGGGACCGCCCTGGCCGCCGGGACCACCGGTGCCGCCGTTGCCTCCGGGCCCCTGCTGGGAGTTGGCGGTGCCGCCGCCCCCGCCGTCGTCACGGGTCAGCGCCCACACGCCCACGCCGATGCTGGCGAGGACCGCGACGGCGACCGCGACGGCTATGCCCGTCCGCAGCCCGCGCCGCCCCCCGGCCGGCGGCTGGGCGGGATACATCGGGTAGGCGGGATACGTCCCCGCGTCGTGGGCCGGATACGCCCCCGCGTCGTGGACCTGCGCCGGAGGACCCCATGCGGCAGCCGATCCCGCCGGGCGGGTCTGGTCCGTCCATGCCTTGCCGTCCCACCAGCGCTCGGTGGCGGGACCGTCACTTGTCTGCCCGGGATCGGGATACCAACCGGGAGGAGTCACCTGCGTCATGCCCCCACCGTATGAGGCGTCGGTGAAAGGCGGATGAGAGGACGGGCGCGTATTGACGGTCACTTCGGGACGAGTCGTACAAGTCCCGCCCGCTGCGTGGCCGGTTGACGGTTCCGACGTCCCTGACGTGCCGGCCGCGGGCGCTTCGCGTCGCCCGCCCGCACTCGCTGTCACCCGTCGAGGGAACAGCTCCCCGGACCGCCCTCCACGTGGCCGATCGGACGGCTACGCTCGAGATCTGTACGTCGTTCGGGCGACTTGGGGAGGTAACGGGATGACGGAGGTACGGCCCCCACAGGCCGCCTCGGCCGCCCTGTGGGAGCGCGACGAAGAGGTCGCCGCCGTCGACCGGGCGATCGACACCTTGCGCGCGGACCGCTCGTCCTCGGGCAGCGTCCTGGTGTTCCGGGGCGAGGCCGGACTCGGCAAGACCGCGCTGCTGGCCGAGGCACGGCGCATGGCGGAGGCGCGCGGCTGCACCGTCTGGTCCGCCCGCGGCGGCGAGACCCTCAGGTCCGTCCCCTTCAACGTGCTGCGGCAGCTGCTCCAGCCCGCCCTGGTGTCCCTGATGCCGGAGGAGGCGCGCGAGTACCTCGGCGACTGGTACGACATCGCCGGCCCCGCCCTCGGCCTGACCGAGCCCGGTGAGCGCAACGCCGACCCGCAGGGCGTGAACGACGGCCTCGTGGCCGCCGTACGCCGCCTCGCCCGCAGGGACTGGCCACTCGTCCTCGTCATCGACGACGCCCACTGGGCCGACCAGGAGACGCTGCGCTGGCTCGCCGCGTTCGTCGAGCGCCTCGACGACCTGTCCGTCCTGGTCGTGGTGGCGCGCCGCCCCGGAGAGGTCGGCGGCGAGAGCGCCCGCCACCTCGACGCCGTCGCCACGGCAGCGGACGCCCCCGTCGCCACACTCAGCGCGCTGACCCCGGACGCCACCGCCCGGCTGACCCGCGCCACCCTGGGCGAACACGCCGACGCCCCCTTCTGCCGCGAGGTGTGGGCCGTCACCGGCGGCAACCCCTACGAGACCGTCGAACTCCTCGCCAAGGTCCAGGACAGCGAACTCGAACCGGTCGAGGCCCAGGCCCCCGAACTGCGCGCGCTCAACCGCTCCGCCCGCGGCAGCGGCCTCGTCGCCCGTCTCGAAGGCCTCGGCATCGAGGCCACCCGGTTCGCCTGGGCGGCCGCCATCCTCGGCACCGGCATCTCCGTCGGCCTCGTCGCCAAGCTCGCCACCATGAGCACCGAGGACGCCGTCCGCTGCGCCGAACTCCTGCGCAGCGCCCGCATCCTGACCGAACCCGACCCCGCCGTCGCCCCGACCGGCGACGGCGACCTGGAGTTCGTCCACCCGCTCATCGCCAGCGCCGTCTACAACTCCATCCCGCCCGCGCTGTGCACCGCGATGCACGGCATCGCCGCCCGTGTCGTCACCGACTCCGGGCTCGGCGCGGCGATGGCCTCCCGGCACCTCCTCCAGGTCCACCCGGACGACGACGAGGAACTCGTCGAGCAGCTCCGCGAGGCCGCCCGCGAACACCTCGCCGTCGGCGCACCCGACGCGGCCCGCCGCTGTCTGGAGCGGGCCCTGCTGGAACCGCCCCGGCCGGAGTCCCACGCGCGCGTGCTCTACGAACTGGGCTGCGCCACCCTCCTGACCGCACCCGCCACCACCGTCGACCACCTCCAGTCCGCGCTCGCCATGCCGGGCCTCGACAGCGCCGAGCGCGTCGACGCCGTCGTCCGCCTCTCCCAGGCCCTGATCCACAACGACCAGCTGGACGACGCCGTCCGCACGGTCGAGGCGGAGGCCGCCCGGCACGAACCCGGGCCGTCCCAACTCCGGCTCAAGGCCGTGCAGTACATGTGGGAGGGGATCCACGCGGGCGAGGCCGGCTCCCCGGGCCGCTCCGAGCGGCTCGCCGAACTCGCCTCGGGCTGCGCGGGCCGGGACAACTCCGAGCGGGCCCTGCTCATCCTGCGCGGCTTCGACGCCATGACCCACGGGGAGAACGCCGAGGTCGTCGTCGAACTCAGCGACCGCGCCCTCGTCAACGGCCGCCTGGCCCCCGGACTCGGCTGGACCGACACCGAGTGGGGCCTGGAGATCCTGATGATGCTGGCCAGCTCCTACACCTACACCGACCGGCTCGACCGCGCGGAGAGCATGTTCACCGACGCGCTGCGCACCTACGAGTCCGCCGGCTGGAGCGGCGGCCACCTCGCCCTCGCCCACGCCTTCCTCGGCTTCAACCACCGCAGGCGCGGCCGCCTCAGGGAGGCCGAGGAGTCACTGCGCGAGTCGCTGCGCATCGCCGACCGGGTCGCCCGCGGGCTGCCGCTGTACTGGTCGGCCACCTGCAATCTCGTCGACACGCTGCTCGCCCGTGGACATGTCGACGCGGCCTGGGAGATCGCCGAGCAGTACGGCTTCGCCCCGCCCTACCCGTCGACGATCGTGCTGCCCGACCCGCGCTCGGTCCGCGGCCGGCTGCTGCTGGCCGTGGGCCGTACCCAGGACGGCATCAACGAACTGGAGGCCGCGGAGAAGGCGGCGGCGGCCCGCGGCCACCACAACCCGGTCATGGTCCCCTGGGCCCTCGACCTCGCCCGCGCCCTGGCCGGCCAGGACCCGGCCCGCGCCGCCCAACTCGCCACGGACGCGCGGCGACGGGCCGAGCGGTTCGGCACCGACACCGCCATCGGTGAGGCACTGCGGTGCGCCGCCGCGCTGGAGACGGGGCAACGGGCGATGCGGCTGCTGTCCCAGGCGGTGACCTACCTGGAAGCCTCGCCCTGCCAGTACGAACACGCGGCCGCCCGGGTGGAGTACGGGATCGCCGCGCGGTCGGTGGCGGAGATCCAGCGGGGGCTGGCGCTGGCCAGGTCCTGCGGGGCGGACGGGTTGGTGGCGCAGGCGCGGGAGGTTCTGGAGACGGGACGGGGACTGCGCTAGCTCACAGGGTGAGCAACTGATCGGTCACCGCCGCCAGTCGCTTCCGCACATCGCTGTCGTACGTCATCTCGTGCGCCCGCGCCCTGTTCGGGCCGTCGAAGTAGCCGCCCGTCCCCAACTCCCGGGTGGCCAGGGCCAGTACGCCCGGGGCGCCGTCCGCCACCGTGCTCCGGGGCGGGACGCCGCCCTCGCGGACCATCGCCGTGTCCATGAACGTGGCCGGGTGCAGGACGTTCACCGCGACGCCCGTGTCCGCCAACTCCTCGGCCAGGGTGAACGTATGGGCCGCCAGGGCGAACTTGGCCCGGCAGTATGCCGCGAAGCCGTCATAGCCGCGGCGGAACTCGATGTCGTCGAAGTCGACGGGGTTCTGCCCCACCGAGCCCACGTTGACGATCCGGGCCGGGGTGTTGGCGCGCAGCGTCGGCAGCAGGGCGCGGGTCAGGGCCACCGGCGCCAAGTAGTTCACGGCGAGCCTCAGTTCGTGGCCGTCGGCGCTCAGCTCGCGGGCCGAGCCGGGTGAACCGGCGCCCACCCCCGCGTTGTTGATCAGCACGTCCAGGTCGGGATGCGCGCCGGCGACATGCGCGCCGAGCTCGCGCACCTGGGCCAGCGAGGACAGGTCGGCGACGAACGCCTCGGCGTCGCCCTCCGTGCGGAGCTCCTCGACCAGGCGCTCGGTACGGCCCGGGTCGCGGCCGTGGGCGAGGACCACATGCCCGGAGCGGACCAGCTCGAAGGCGACGTAGCGGCCGAGGCCGGAGGTGGCGCCGGTGATCAGAACAGTCGACATGCCTCCACCGTAGGCGCCCGGCGGAGGCATGTGGCAGATGCGGGTGAGGGTACGACCAGCAGGGTCAGGCTTCGCCGTCCTCCGCCAGCACCCGCTGGGCCGCCGCGAACGCCGAGTTCGCCGCCGGAACCCCGCAGTACACGGCCGTCTGCAGCAGCACGGCCCCGATCTCGTCCGGCGTGAGCCCGTTGCGCCGGGCCGCCCGCACATGCATGGCCAGCTCGTCGTAGTGGCCGTGTGCGACCAGGGCCGTCAGTGTGATCATGCTGCGTTCGCGGCGGCTGAGGGTGGGGTCGGTCCAGATCTCGCCCCAGGCGTAGCGCGAGATGAAGTCCTGGTAGCGGGCGGTGAACGCGGTCTGCCGGGCCTGCGCCCGGTCCACATGGGTGTCGCCCAGCACCTCGCGCCGTACCTCCATGCCCCGCCTGGCCCCGCCGTCGAAGTGCGCGCGCAGGGCCGTCAGGACGGCCTCCGGGCATTGCGCGGGCGCCAGATGCGCGGCGCCCGGGATCTCGACGAGCGCGGCACCGGGCACCGCGTCGGCGATCTCGCGCAGATGCGCGGGCGGCGTCGCCTGATCGTCCCGGCCGGCGACCAGCAGCGTCCGCGCGGCGATCTCCGGCAGCCGCTCCCGCAGGTCGAACGCGGCGAGCGCGTCGCAGCAGGCGGCGTAGGCCTCCGGGTCCGCGTCCCGCTGGTCCTGGACCAGCCGGGGCACGCTGAATCCGGGCGTGAACCAGCGGGCGTCCGCGCTCTCCACGAGCCAGTCAAGCCCCTCGGCGCGGACCCGCGCGGCCCGCTCCTCCCAGGGCTTCGCCCCGTTGAAGTGGGCCGAGGAACAGATCACGGCCAGCGAGGACAGCCGCTCCGGGTGGTGGACGGCCAGGTGCAGGCCGACCGCGCCGCCCAGCGACACCCCGGCGTAGGCGAAGCGCTCGATGCCGAGGGAGTCGGCGAGCGCGAGCACCAGTTCGGCGAGGTCGGCGACGGTGGCGCCGGGGCCGATCAGATCGGCCGGGCTCCCGCCGTGCCCGGGAAGATCCCAGCGGACCACCCGGTGGGTGATCGACAGCTCCGGCGCGACCTTGTCCCACAGGGCGTACGACGTGCCGAGCGACGGGCCCAGCAGGAGCGGAGCCGCCGAAGCGGGGCCTTCGGTGTGGTGGTTGAGGAGTGTGGCGGTCAACGTCGCTCCAGAGCACGGTCGGTGAGGGTTCCGGCGGCGCCGGTGTAGTGGGCGGGGTCGAGGTCGACGGCCTTCTCCAACTCCGGCTGCTCCGCCAGGAGTTCCGTCAGGGAGCGCCCCTCGGTGTAGGTGCGCCGCGCGAGCTCGGTCAGCAGTTCCTTCGCGCGGGCCCGGCCCAGCACCGGAGCCAGGTCGGCGGACAGCCGCTCGGAGACGATCAACCCGTGGGTGAGATCGAGGTGTTCGCGCATGGCGTCCGCGTTCACCCGCAGCCCCTCGGTGAGTTCGGCGGCATCGCGGGCCGCACCGCCGACCAGCCTCAGCAGGTCCCGCAGCGGCTCCCACTCGGCGTGCCAGGCGCCGGCCGGCCGCTCGTCCTCGGCGGCCAGCGAGCCGTACAGCGTCGCGGCGAGCTGCGGCGCCCGCCGCGCGGCGGCGGCGACGAGGGTGGACCGTACGGGATTCGCCTTGTGCGGCATGGCCGACGATCCGCCGCCGCTGCCCTCCGCCAGCTCGGCGATCTCGGTGCGGGCCAGCGTCAGCACATCCGTGGCGATCTTGCCGAGGGCCCCGGCCGCGAAGGCCAGACATCCCGCGAGGTCGGCGATCGGGGTGCGCAGGGTGTGCCAGGGCAGCTCGGGTTCGCGCAGGCCGAGTTCGCGCGCGTACGCCGCCACGAGCGCGGTGGGGTCCTCGGCGCCGTACGCGGTGAAGGCGGCCAAGGTCCCGGCCGCGCCGCCGAGTTGGGCGGGGAGCGAGTTCCGTACGGTGGTCACCCGGTCCCGGGCGTCCAGCACCAGGGACCGCCAGCCGGCGGCCTTCAGACCGAAGGTCGTCGGTACGGCGTGCTGGGTGAGCGTGCGCCCCGGCATGGGCGTGTCCCGGTGGTCGGCGGCCAGCCGGGCCAGCGCCGTCTCCGTCCGCGCGAGGTCGGCGCGGATCAGGTCGAGGGTGCGCGCGGCGACCAGCATCGTCGCCGTGTCCAGGATGTCCTGGCTGGTCGCGCCCCGGTGGACGTACGGGCCGTACTGCGCCCCCACCGCCTTCGTCAGGTCGGCGACCAGCGGGATCACCGGATTGCCGCCCGCCCGCGCCCGGACCACGAGGTCCCGGGCGTCGAAGGCGTCCGACCCGGCGGCCGCGGTGACCGCCGTGCCGGCCGCCTCGGGCGCCAGGCCCAGCACGGCCTGCGCGCGGGTCAGCGCGGCCTCCGCGTCGAGCAGCGCGCGCAGGTACGCGGCGTCGCTCGTCGCGGACGCGGCGGGGGAACCGGCCCACCCGGGGGCGAGCAGGCCGGCGTCCGGCTCCGGGGCAGATGTCACTGGAACTCCAGGAAGACCGTCTCGCCTTCGCCCTGAAGGCGGATGTCGAAACGGTAGGTGCCGTGGCCGCCGTCCGTCGCGATCAGCGTGCCCCGGCGCGCCTCGTCCACCCGGGACAGCAGGGGATCGGCGGCGAGTGCCGCGTCGTCGCCGGGCAGGTAGATGCGGGTGTACAGGTGCACCAGCAGGCCGCGCGCGAAGATGCAGACGCTGAGGTACGGAGCGCTCTGTCCGCGCGCACCCGGCCGCAGCGTCCGCGCGGACCAGTGGCCGCTCGCGTCCGTCTGGCTGCGGCCCCAGCCGGTGAACTCCACACCGGTGCGCCCCATGAACCCGCCGCTGGCCCCGTCGCGCCGCATCGAGCCGTCGACCCGCGGGATGTTGCCGTCCGGGTCCGGGCCCCACAGCTCCACGAACGCGTCCGGCAGCGGGGTGCCCGCGCCGTCGTAGATGTAGCCGTGCACGGCGATCGTGTCCGGGTGGCCGGCGGGGGCGATGTCCTCACCGCCCGGGAAGGGCAGGGCGTGGCCGTAGAAGGGGCCGACGGTGTGCGAGGGGGTCGGCAGGACCGTCTCCGGACGGCTGGTGTCGATCTTGGTCATGGCAGGTCAGCGTCCCTCTTCGATCCAGGTGGCGTGCGGTCCGTCGAGCACGATGTCCCAGTGGTAACCCATCGAGAACTCCGGTACCGACAGGTTGTGGTCGTACGTCGCGACGAGGCGCTGGCGGGCCGCGTCGTCGGTCACCGACTGGATGATCGGGTCGTACGGGAACAGCGGATCGGCCGGGAAGTACATCTGCGTCACGAGCCGCTGGGTGAACGCCGTGCCGAACAGCGAGAAGTGGATGTGGGCCGGGCGCCAGGCGTTGAGGTGCTGGCGCCACGGGTACGGGCCCGGCTGGACGGTCGTGAAGTGGTACTGGCCGTCGGCGTCGGTGAGGGTGCGGCCGACGCCGGTGAAGTTCGGGTCCAGCGGGGCGTCGTGCTGCTCGCGCTGATGGGCGTACCGGCCCGCCGAGTTGGCCTGCCAGATCTCTATCAGCTGACCGCGGATCGGGCGCCCGTCACGGTCGAGGAGCCGCCCGGAGACGGTGATGCGCTCGCCGATCGGCTCACCGTCGTGCTGCCGGGTGAGGTCGTTGTCGATCTCGGTGATGTCCCGCTCCCCGAAGGCGGGGGAGTGCAGCTCCACCAGTTCCGGGTCCTTGGACACGTCGATGGTGATCGGCGGCTGCTTCGGATGGCGCAGGACCGAGGAGCGGTAGGGGGCGTAGTCGCGGCGCGGCTGGTGCTCCACGGGGCCACCCTCGGCGAGGCGCTTCTCGTAGGCGGCGTGTTCGGCCGCGATCTCCTGGTCGATGTCGTGCTGGGTGAGGGTCATGAGGAATCCAATTACTCAGGGCACTGACTATTCTGGTGAAGTTTCCTTCACGCTGCCATCGGACGGGGATCGCGTCAAGGCCTGGAGATCGCTCGGCTGACCGGCCCGCAGACAGCTCGGTCTGCCGCCGGTATTGTTCAGTGCACGTACGAATCCGACTCTCGGGAGCGCACATGGCTGCGGTGGACCTCACGACCCACCCCGGGCACCTGGCCCGCCGTCTCCAGCAGGCGCACTACCTGCTGTGGAACACGATGGTCTCGGAGGAGATCACCTCACCGCAGTTCGCGGTCCTCAACGCGCTCGTCGCCGAGCCGGGTCTGGACCAGCGCACGGTGGGGGAGCGGGTGGGGCTCGACCGGTCGACCATCGCCGAGGTGATCAGCCGGCTCGGCCGCCGCGGGCTGCTCGACAAGGTGCGCGACCCGCAGGACGGCCGCCGCTTCCTGCTGCGCCTCACCGACGACGGGGTGCGCACCCACCGCAAGCTGACCCTCCGCACGGCCCGCATGAACCAGGTCTTCCTCGCCCCGCTCTCCGCCGCCGAGCAGTCCGTCTTCTTCGAGCTGATCCAGCGGGTCGCGGACGCGGCCGAGGGGCTCCGCAATCCGACGGAACCCCTCGCGGCACAGCCCTGGGCCGGGAAGCCGGCTAGGCCTTCACGAACAGCACCCACACCTGGCCCTTGGCGAAGTTCACCGGGTCGCCGTCGCCCGTCGTGAACGTCGTGCCGTCCGTCGCCCTGTCGCGCTCCCAGCGGGCGTCGTACGCCTTCCCGCCGCGCAGCACCTTCGCCTTCCCCGAGCCCACGGTCTCCGTGTACGGCGTGTTGTTGCCGAGGAAGTCGTGGAAGCCGGACTTGCGGATCTTGACGTACTGCACGACGACCGTTGCCGGGGCGAGCCGCTTGCCCCCGGTCGTCACCGCCGCCGTGCCGTCCATCGAGACCAGGTAGCGGTTCCGGCTCGACGACCAGGTGAAGGAGTAGGTGGCCGCCGGGTAGCGCACGGTCTCCGAGGTGTCCTTCCTGCCGCCGGACGGGGCGGAGCCGTAGGTGAAGCCGGTCGTCAGGGCGTCCGCGCCGGGAGCGGCGGGCAGCAGCCGGTTCGGCCGGAGATAGAGGTTGTGCGGGGCGGCCTTCTCGGTGCCGCGGAAGTAGGCCCCGGAGGTCTTGCCGGGCGTCTGCGGGTCCAGCGGCGCCTTGTTGATCAGCGGCATCAGCTTCCCCTGGGCGCCGGAGAAGGCGAGCGTCGGGTGGTCGAACTGGCGCAGCAGCTCCAGGTCGGACTCCCGGGCGCTGCGCACCGGCCCGACGACCTTCGGGAGCTTGGTCGCGTAGACCGCCATCAGCCGGCTCAGACCGCCCTCGACCTGCTCGGTGTAGACGATGTCCGCGGAGTCGGTGCCCGTGTGCGGCCGGGCCCCCCGGACGTTGTCGATCTTCACGGCGAGCGGGGAGGCACCGGTCAGCCCGCTCACCGACGGCTCCTGGCTCTCGTCCGGGGTCCGGCTCTCGCCGTGCGTCCGGTCGGGCGCCCGGCCGTCGTCCGCCCGGCCGGACCCGTTCGTGCCCGTACAGCCCGCCGCCAGTGAAACCGTCAGCGCGGCGGCCAGGAGTGCCGCCGAAGTACCGGCGCGTCTCGTGCGCGCCCGTCGTCCCATGCCCACCGTCGCCACCCAAGTCTCGTTTCACTGATTGTGCGCTTATTTGTTCATTGGTGGCCATACCCGCTCGGATTTGATCGGCCCGGGTGAATACCTCTGAGGGAGCGCGTTGCTACGCCGAGCGGCCCAGCGTGGCGCTTCGGAGTGGTTCGGCACGGTTCGGCCGGGTACCCGGGGCGCCTCCGCACGGGCAGAGGGAGTGGACCGCCATGAAGGCAGTGACCTGGCAGGGCAAGAGGGACGTACGGGTGGAGAACGTGCCCGATCCGAAGATCCAGGAGCCGACGGACGCCGTCATCCGCATCACCTCCAGCGGGCTGTGCGGCTCCGACCTGCATCTGTACGAGGTGCTCACCCCGTTCATGACGCCGGGCGACATCCTCGGTCACGAGCCCATGGGCATCGTCGAGGAGGTCGGCGCCGGGGTGCCCGACCTCAAGGCGGGCGACCGCGTGGTCGTGCCCTTCCAGATCGCCTGCGGCAGCTGCTGGATGTGCGAGAACTCCCTGCCGACCCAGTGCGAGACCACCCAGGTCACCGGCGAGGGCATGGGCGCCGCGCTCTTCGGCTACACCCGGCTGTACGGGGCCGTACCGGGCGCGCAGGCCGAGTACCTGCGCGTTCCGCAGGCCCAGTTCGGCCCGATCAAGGTGCCCGAGGGGCCGCCCGACGACCGCTTCGTCTACCTCTCCGACGTGCTGCCCACCGCCTGGCAGGCGGTCGCGTACGCGGATGTCCCGCAGGGCGGCAGCGTCGCCGTGCTCGGCCTCGGGCCCATCGGTGACATGGCCTGCCGGGTCGCCCAACTGCGTGGCGCCGGAACGGTGTTCGGGGTCGACCTGGTCACCGAGCGGCTGCGCCGGGCGCGGCAGCGCGGCGTGGAGGTCTTCGACCTGCGGGACTTCGACGGCGAGAAGGAACTCGTCGCGGCGATCCGCGACCGCACCGACGGCCGCGGCCCCGACGCCGTGATCGACGCGGTCGGCACCGAGGCCCACGGCAGCGCCGCCGCCCGCCTCGCCCAGAACGCCACGGCCCTGCTGCCGCGCAAGCTGAGCGGCCCGTTCGCGGAGCGCTTCAGCGTCGACCGGCTCGCCGCCCTCTACACGGCCATCGACCTGGTCCGCCGCGGCGGCACCATCTCCCTGTCCGGCGTCTACGGCGGCATGGCCGACCCGCTGCCCCTGCTCACCCTGTTCGACAAGCAGATCCAGCTCCGCATGGGCCAGGCGAACGTGCGCCGCTGGGTCGACGAGATCCTGCCGTACCTGACCGACGAGGACGTGCTCGGCGTCGAGGACTTCGCCACGCATCGCGTGCCGCTCGACGAGGCGCCGCACGCGTACGAGATGTTCCAGCGCAAGCAGGACGGCGCGGTGAAGGTCCTGATGAAGCCCTGACTCGGCGGAAACCCGGACTCGACGGAAGCCCTGGCTCGGCACAAGCCCTGGTTCACCCGGCCGTGCCGAGGATCTCGTCGAGGTCGTAGCGCACCGGCTCCTCCAGCTGCCCGTACGTGCAGCTCTCCGGCGTGCGGTCCGGGCGCCAGCGGCGGAAGCGGGCCGTGTGCCGGAAGCGCGCCCCGTTCTCCATGTGGTCGTACGCCACCTCGGCGACCCGCTCGGGCCGCAGCGGCACCCAGGACAGGTCCTTCTTCCCCGACCAGCGGCTGGGTGCCCCCGGCAGCCGTGCCGTCTCGTGCGCGGTCTCGTCCGACCAGGCGGCCCAGGGATGTCCCGTGACGTCGTCCATGCGCAGCGGCTCCAGCTCCTCGACCAGCTCCGCACGCCGCTTCATGGTGAAGGCGGCCGACACGCCCACGTGCTGGAGGGCGCCCCGGTCGTCGTACAGCCCCAGGAGCAGGGAGCCGACGACGGGCCCGCTCTTGTGGAGGCGGTAGCCCGCCACGACCACGTCGGCGGTCCGCTCGTGCTTGATCTTGAACATCGCGCGCTCGTCCTGGAGGTAGTGCAGACCGAGCGGCTTGGCGATCACGCCGTCGAGGCCGGCTCCCTCGTACTGCTCGAACCAGTTCTGGGCCACGTCGATGTCGGTGGTCGCCGGCGCGAGGTGGACCGGCGGGGTGACCTCGGACAGAGCCGTCGTCAGCAGGGCCCGCCGGTCGGTCAGCGGGACGTCGAGGAGCGACTCGTCGGCGAGCGCCAGCAGGTCGAAGGCCACGAACGACGCCGGCGTGCGCTCCGCGAGGGTCCGCACCCGGGAGTCGGCCGGGTGGATGCGCTCGGTGAGCGCGTCGAAGTCGAGCCGTCCGTCGCGGGCGATGACGATCTCCCCGTCCAGCACACAGCGCTCGGGCACCCGCTCCCTGAGCGCCTCCACGAGTTCCGGGAAGTACCTGGTCAGCGGCTTGCCGGTGCGGCTGCCGAGCTCGACCTCGGTTCCGTCCCGGAACACGACGGCCCGGAACCCGTCCCACTTCGCCTCGTACTGCATGCCCGGCGGGATCTTCGCGACCGACTTGGCGAGCATGGGCTTCACGGGAGGCATGACCGGCAGATCCATGCTCCGATTCTGCTGGCCGTGGGTGGATTTCGCCCGGTATGCGCATACTGTCCGGCTGGCCTACCGTGGCTCGCATGGGTGACGCGGTGGAGCTTGAGGTGGGCGGGAGGACCGTACGGCTGTCCAGCCCGGACAAGATCTTCTTCCCGGAGCGCGGTTTCACGAAGCTGGACCTGGCCCGGTACTACATCGCCGTCGCCCCCGGCATCCTGCGCGCCCTGCGCGACCGCCCCACCACCCTGGAACGCTATCCCGACGGCGTGACGGGCGAGAACTTCTTCCAGAAGCGGGCGCCCAAGAACATGCCCGACTGGATCCCGACCGCCCACATCGCCTTCCCGAGCGGCCGCAGTGCCGACGAGATGTGCCCCACGGAGGAGGCCGCGGTCCTGTGGGCCGCCCAGTTCGGCACGCTCACCTTCCATCCGTGGCCGGTACGGCGCGACGACGTCGACCGCCCCGACGAACTCCGCATCGACCTCGACCCGCAGCCCGGCACCGACTACGACGACGCCGTCCGAGCCGCCGGTGAACTCCGGGCCGTACTGGAGGAGTTCGGGGGACTGCGCGGCTGGCCCAAGACGTCCGGCGGGCGCGGCCTGCACGTCTTCGTGCCGATCGAACCCCGGTGGACCTTCACCCAGGTCCGGCGGGCCGCGATCGCGGTCGGGCGGGAGATGGAACGCCGGATGCCGGACCATGTGACGATCAAGTGGTGGAAGGAGGAGCGCGGCGAGCGCATCTTCATCGACTACAACCAGACGGCCAGGGACCGCACGATCGCCTCCGCCTATTCGGTACGACCCCGACCGCACGCCCCCGTCTCCGCCCCCCTGCGCTGGGACGAGGTGGGCGTGGCGCATCCGCAGGACTTCGATCTCGCGACCATGCCCGCGCGCTTCGCCGAACTCGGCGATGTGCACGCGGACATGGACGATCACGCGTTCTCGCTGGAGGCCCTGCTGGAACTGGCCCGCCGGGACGAGCACGACCACGGGCTCGGTGATCTGCCGTACCCGCCCGAGTATCCGAAGATGCCGGGGGAGCCCAAGCGGGTACAGCCGAGCAGAGCCCGTAAGGACGGGACGACAGCTCCTTGATCCGCAGGACCGGACTACAACTCCTTGATCCGCACGTCCCGGTAGGAGATGACGTCCGTCGTGCCGTGCACCTGGAGCCCGATGTAGCCGGAGGCGAACCGCCTGCCGTCCGTGCCCGGGTCGTCCGAGCGCGGCGGGACGAATTCCTGGCCGCCGGTGTTGTCGAACTCGTTGATGAGCACGCCGTTGCGGTAGACCGAGTAGTGCTGGTCGACCACCCGGATCTCGTAGTCGTTCCAGGTGCCCTTCTGCGTCACACCCGCGCCGGCGAGGCCGACGCGGTCGAACCCGTAGATCGACCCGGTCTTGTACATGTCGCCGTCGGGCCGGTCCAGGACCTGCACCTCATGCCCGTACTTGATCGCGACCCACTCCGGGCGGGACTCCTCGGGGTGGTCGTGGACCCACGGGAAGCGCACGAACACACCGGCGTTGGCGTTCCCGGTGCCGGGTGCGTCGTCGCGCCACTGGAGGCGGAGCGAGAAGTCGCCGTACTTGCGCTCGGGGAACCACAGCATGCCGAGCCCGCCCTTGGTGGTCCCGGAGGTGATGGACCCGTCGGCGTTCAGCCCGAACGAACCACCGCCCACCTGCTGCCACTTGGCGAACGACTCGGCGCTTCCGTCGAGGATCTTCCGGTAGCCCTCTGTCTGCCCGGGCTTGCCGATCCCGGACTGACGGGCGGCCTTCTGGATCGCGTTGTACTCGCGCTGGTCGAGGACGCCTTCCTTGAGGAGCTTGTCCAGGACCGTCTTCACGTGCTTGAGGAACAGCGCGTGGGACGTCCACTCCTTCTCGTCCTCGATCAACTCGTTGATCCGGCACCGGTTGTTGGTCAGCCGGTTCGGCACGCCGGAGTCGACGTCACCGACGATCACCGTCAACCGCTCGTCGAACTCCGCGCAGTGGGGCGCGGGCACCTGGCTGGAGACGACGGTGAAGGTCACCGTGCGCGCGGCGGCGGTGTTGCCCGCCTTGTCGGTGGCCCGGTAGGCGAGGGTGTGGGTGCCCGCGCGATCGACGACCACGGGGGTGGCGTACGCGAGGTACGGCCCGCCGTCGATCGAGTACTCGACCCGGTCGACCCCCGACCCGCCCTCGTCCGTCGCGCTCACCGTCACCTTGGCGTTGCCGATGTAGGCGCCGTCCGAGTTCCTGGTGCCCTCGACGGTCACGCCCGTCACCGGCGGGGTGGTGTCCGGCGTGGGGGTCGCGACGACCGTGAACTGGACGCTCTTCTCGGCGGACACGTTGCCCGCCTTGTCGGTGGCCCGGTAGCGCACGGTGTGGGTGCCGAGCTGGTGCACCATCACGGGCGCGGTGTACGGCTGCCAGGCGCCGGTGCCGAGGGCGTACTCGATGGTGTTGACCCCGGAGCCGGTGTCGGAGGCCGACACGGTCACCGTCGCCATGTCGAAATACGCCCCGTCGGCGTCCTGCTGACCGCTCACCGTGGCCGAGGTGTCCGGCGGCGTGGTGTCGTCCGAGGCCGGCGGCACCACCGTGAACGAGACACTCTTCTCGGCGGAGACGTTCCCGGCCTTGTCGAGCGCCCGGTAGCGGATCTTGTGACTGCCGACCTGGTCGACGACGACCGGGGTGGTGTACGGCAGCCACTCGCCCGTGTCGCCGATGGCGTACTGCACGCTGTCGACCCCGGAACCGCCCTCGTCCGTGGCGCTGATGGCGACGCTCGCCGAACCGACGTACTCGCCCTGCGCGTTCTGCGCCCCGGTGACCTGCGCGGACGTCTGTGGCGGAGTGGTGTCCGAACCGCCGCCCTCGGTCACGACGAGGATGCCCTGCATCGAGCCGTGGCCCGGGATCGTGCAGTGGTAGAAGTAGCGGCCCGGGGTGAGCGTGACCTCGGCGGTGTGCCGGCCGCCCATGTCGTCGTTCGGGTTGGCCAGGATGTTGAGTTGCACATCGCTGTTGAACTCGGGGTCGCTCGTGACGAAGGTCAACGTGTGCGGCATGCCGGTGGTGTTGCCGGTGGCCGCGCTGTTCTCGAAGACGATCGTCGCCTGACCGGCCACGGCGGTCGTCGGCGCCGACGTGTACTTGGTGATGTCGTCGCCGGCGGTCCAGGTGAGGGTCTGGGCGGCGGCCGCCTGCTCGGGCTGTGCCGTACTCGGTACGGCTTGGAGGCCGAGCAGCATCAGCACCGCCGCCAACAGGGCGGTGAGGACTCTTCGTTGCCGTGTCACTTCGCCGCCCCCCTGGCCAGCTGATCGGCGGCCGGTGTCGGACCACCGCCCGTGTAAGTGACCCGCCACAGCGCCGACTTGGCGTCCGAGGTGAAGAAACCCCGGCCGTAGTCGAGGACGTACAGCGAGCCGTCCGGACCGAACTTCCAGTCCATGAGGTTCTTGATGCCGTCGTTGCCGATCGGGACGATCTTCTTCAACGACTCGGAGTGCACGGGCAGTCCACCCTCACCATGGGTCTTCGGGTCGGTGATCACGGCGTTGCGCGGCTGGTCGGCGTCGTAGAAGTCGCCCACGAACCACTTGCCGTCCCAGTACGAGGGCCACTTCACGCCGCTCGTGCTGCTGGCGTCGTAGCGGTAGACGGGTCCGTTCATGGCGGCCTGCCCGCCGCCCTTCAGCCACGGCAGCAGATACGTGGACTCCTCCTGCTTGTAGGACGGGACGCCGTTCGCGTCGCGCGGGAAGTCCGGGGCGCCGCCCTGGGGCGAGTACCAGATGTTGTTGCCGGTGACCGGCGGGAGGTTGACGAGGCCGTCGTTGTTCGGGGACTCGTTCTTCGGGTGGTCGCAGTCGTACCAGCCCAGCGGCTTCGCCGGGTCGGGGAGGTTGCGGTCGCGGTAGGGCTGCTTGTTGCCCATGCAGTACGGCCAACCCCGGTTGCTCGCCTTGGTGATGACGGCGAACGTGTCGTACTTCGCCGGGCCCCAGGTGGTGGAGGGCGCCGAGGCGTCCGGGCCGACCCACCCCGCGTAGAGGATGTCGGTCTTCTTGTCGACGAAGATGCGGGCCGGGTTCCTGACACCCATCACATAGATCTCGCCGCGCGTCTTGCCGCCCCCCTCGTCGGTCTCCTGCCCGGTGAAGAGGTTCCCGGCGGGCAGGGTGTACGTCCCGTCGGCCTCCGGGTGGATGCGCAGGATCTTGCCGTTGAGGTTGTTGGTGTTGCCGGCGGTGCGGCGCGCGTCGGCGAAGGAGACGCCCTTGTAGTTCGGCTCCGGGTTGTTGCCCGAGTAACCGTCGCTGAAGCGGCTGGAGTTGTTGTCACCGGTCGCGATGTACAGGTTGCCCTTGGAGTCCCAGGTCATCCCGCCGCCCGCGTGGCAGCAACTGTGGATCTGCACCGGCCACTTGAGCAGCACCTTCTCACTGCCCAGATCCAGCTTGTTCGTGGCGAGGTCGAGGGTGAAGCGGGAGACGCGGCGCTCGGCCATCCGGGTCTCGCGGTTGATCCGGGAGTGCGGGGTGTAGTGCAGATACACCCATCCGTTCTCCTCGAACCGCGGGTCCAGCTCGATGCCGAGGAGCCCCTCCTCGACCTTCACCAGCTCGTCGCCGCCGCCCTTGTTGCCGAAGACCGTCAGGGCGCCCGCGAGGGTGACCTTCTTGGTCTTCGGGTCGTAGACGTGGATCTCGCCCTTGCCCTTGCCGATGTCGGGGTTGTTCCAGTCGGTGATCACCGGTTGGGAGGCGTCGGCGCCGCCCCGGCCGATGTAGAGCACCCGCCCGTCGGGCGCGGTGACCAGGCCGTGCGGCTCGCCGATCTGGTCGTTCTGGCCCGGCTGATTGGGCTGGGTGAGGCGCTCGGCCTTGTAGTTGCCGGTGATGGTGGCCTTGCAGTCCGCCCGCACGAGCCGGGTCGTCCACAGCAGGGCGCCGCGTAGATGCGCACGGAAGTCGGTCTCGTCGTAGGACGAGACGGTGCCGCCCATGCCAGTGTAGAAGGAACGCCCGCCGTCGTAGTCACGGCACCAACTGACCGGGTGGTCCCAGCCGTTCTTCCCGTCGCCGGGCTGATAGGTCGACTCGCGCACCCGGGCCACCGTGTGCACGGAACCCGAGGGGTTCTTGGCCCAGTTGAACCACTGATCGGGCCGTTTCCACTGCACCGGCAGATCCTTCGTCGCCGGATGCTGCCGATCGCCCACCTCCACCACGGCCCGCTGTACGGCGGTCGGACTGGAGGCGGCGGGACGGGCGCCGACGAGCCCCGTGAACCAGTCCGAGTACGGCTCGGCGCGCGCGGCGTCATGGATGCCGACGAACCCGCCGCCCGCCTCCATGTAGGCCTCGAGTCCCGCCTCCTGCTCGGGATCGAGGATGTCACCGCCCCCGGTGAGGAAGACGATCGCGTTGTAACGTCCCAGCTCGGTCTCGTCGGTGAAGACCGAGGCGTCGTCGGTGGCCACGGTCTTGAAGCGCTGGTTCGTGGGCCCGGACAGCCCGATCTTCTCGATCGCCTCGATCCCGGCGTTCACCACGGGCGACTCCTCGCCGGCCGCGGCGGACCCGTAGAAGAGCAGCACCCGTACATTCGCGCCGCCCGGCGGCGACTTGACGGACATCGTTGTCAGCGGTGGTTCGGGCGCCGGGCGCGCGGTGGCGGCGGGACCGGACAGCAACCCGGCCACGACGACCCCGGCGGTCACACCCGCCACACCGATCCGTCTTCTCGTGCTCAACCCTCGTAAGTGCATGGGCACCTCCTCGGTCACAGCAACAGCGCCAAGGAAGCTAGACGTCTTTGCGCACCTCGCCAATACCTATGACCGAGTTGGGGTCAACTTTGTCCTGAGTGTGGATAAACAGCGGAACGGCCGGTACCGTCTCACAGGTTCGTCACAGGTACGTCTCTGCAAATTCCTTACCAGGCTGGGGAGTTCCGCATGGACAGGCGCGGGTTCAACAGACGGATGCTGCTGGGCGGCGCGGCCGTCGTGGGCGCCGGGACCGTCGCGACATCGTTGTCGGTCGCGCCGGAGGCCGCGAGCGCCGACACACCGGCGAGGACGGCCCCGGCGGGCGGGGAGGTCCGGCACATCAAGCTGTACGCCGAGAAGCTCGCCGACGGGCAGATGGGCTACGGCTTCGAGAAGGGCAAGGCGACGATCCCGGGCCCGCTGATCGAACTCAACGAGGGCGACACCCTGCACATCGAGTTCGAGAACACGATGGACGTGACGGCGAGCCTCCACGTCCACGGCCTGGACTACGAAATCTCCAGCGACGGCACGAAGCTGAACAAGAGCGACGTCGAACCGGGCGGCACCCGCACCTACACGTGGCGCACCCACGCCCCCGGCCGCCGCAAGGACGGCACCTGGCGGGCGGGCAGCGCGGGGTACTGGCACTACCACGACCACGTGGTCGGCACGGAACACGGTACGGGTGGCATCCGCAAAGGCCTGTACGGCCCGGTGATCGTCCGCCGCAAGGGCGACGTCCTCCCGGACGCGACCCACACGATCGTCTTCAACGACATGCTCATCAACAACAAGCCCGCCCACTCGGGCCCCGACTTCGAGGCCACCGTGGGCGATCGGGTCGAGTTCGTGATGATCACGCACGGCGAGTACTACCACACCTTCCACATGCACGGTCACCGCTGGGCGGACAACCGCACCGGCACCCTCACCGGCCCCGACGACCCGAGCCAGGTCATCGACAACAAGATCGTGGGCCCGGCCGACTCCTTCGGCTTCCAGGTGATCGCGGGGGAAGGCGTCGGAGCGGGCGCGTGGATGTACCACTGCCATGTCCAGAGCCATTCGGACATGGGGATGGTGGGGCTGTTCCTGGTGAAGAAGACGGACGGCACGATTCCGGGGTATGAGCCGCACGAGCACACGTCCGGGCACGCGCACTGAGGACGCGAGGCGTCAACCGATGTCGTACAGGGCCCAGTCGATGCCGGGCTCCTCCTGCACATAGAGACGCGGACCGCGGCAGACGACCCGCCGGCGGCCCGATCGCGCCCCGTCGGCGCGGAGCAGACGGGTCTCCTCGACGGGCTCGACCGCCGAGTCGGTCAGGCTGCCGAGGAGGAGCCGGTCGTGCTCGTCGCCGTACCCGCCGTAGAGCGCGACACGAGGGCCGTGGACCACCACCCCCTTCGCGCCCCGGACGGGCGTGGTGCGGATGCGCGCCTGGCCTCGGCTCCGGACCTCCAGGAGCGGGAAGTCCGTGTACGGGTACGCCAAGGTGCAGCGACGGTCGACGTTCAGGGCGTAGCAGTCCAGGAACCATCCGGCCTCCGAGGGCTGGTGGTACTGCCACAGCGGTTCCCCGGCACGGCTCCAGCACCGCAGCCCCGGATCGCAGAGCGGGTCACTGCCGACGCCCTCGTCGAAGTGGCCCACCCACAGGTCGCCGGACTCGTCGGTCAGCAGGTGCTCGATGGCGTCACCGACGTCGAAGCCGTAGGACGACCGTCCTGACGAGTCGAACACCTGTACCTGATCGACCCCGTCCTGCCGGCGGGCGTCGGCCACCACGAAAGCGCCGTCCGGTAGCGCGTCCACCCGCGGGAAGCGGGCGTGAACGGACCGCAGACGTGTCGTACGGTCGTGCCCGCCCTCGACCGTGACGAGCAGAGCGTCGTAGGCGTTGCCCCGCCGCGCCGAGTCGCGCAGCAGCCAGTGCGCCCGCCCGAACGCGTCGACGGTGCTGTGCAGCACGTCCCGGCCCTGATACGCACTGGGCAGCCGGGCGTACGGCGCGAGGCGGGGCTCAGCGGCCATGGGCACTTCCCGAAGTCATACGGTGATCCTCTTGCCGTCACGCTCACCGCCGCAACCGCCTTTCCGTCCTCCCGAGAGCGCTCTCACCGTCGGCCCCGGCCAGGGCTATCCTGGGCCGCAACCAGGAGGAGGGCCCGAAGTGAGCGAGACAGTGCCGCGTCCCACGCTGGAGGCCGTGGCCGCGCGGGCCGGGGTCTCGCGGGCCACCGTGTCCCGCGTGGTGAACGGCGGCGACGGGGTGCGGGAGCCGCTCGTGGAGCGGGTGCGGCGGGCCGTGGAGGAGCTCGGGTACGTCCCCAACCAGGCCGCCCGCAGCCTTGTGACGCGACGGCACGACGCCATCGCCGTCGTCGTCGCCGAACCCGAGACCCGGGTCTTCGCCGACCCCTTCTTCGCGCTGCAACTCCGCGGCATCAGCAAGGAGTTGACGGCCCACGACAACCAACTCGTCCTGCTGCTCACCGAGGGTCGCGACGACCACGCCCGCGTCGGCCGCTATCTCGCCGGCGGCCATGTCGACGGGGCGCTCGTCTTCTCGCTTCACCTGGACGACCCGCTGCCCGGCCTGATCCAACGGGCCGGAATCCCCACCGTGTTCGGCGGCCGGCCCGGCTGGAGCGACGGCACGGGCGACGACGTGGTCTACGTCGACAGCGACAACCGCGGCGGCGCCCGGGACGCCGTACGGCATCTCGTCGACCTCGGCCGCAGCCGCGTCGCCCACATCACCGGCGCCCTCGACCAGACGTCGGCGGTGGACCGGCTGGAGGGGTACCGGGACGTCATGGGAGACGCCGACCCGCGCCTCGTCGTCGAGGGCGACTTCACACCGGCCGGTGGTGAGCGGGCGATGCGCGAGCTCCTCGACCGCTGCCCGGACATCGACGCCGTCTTCGCCGCGAACGACCTGACCGCGTCCGGCGCCCTGCGCGTCCTGCGCGAGCACGGCCGCCGCGTCCCCGACGACGTCGCCGTCATCGGCTTCGACGACATGCTCCCGATCGCGGAACAGACCGACCCGCCCCTCACGACGATCCGCCAGGACATCGAGGAGATGGGCCGGTTGATGGCCCGGCTGCTGCTGAAGGGGGCCGGGGACACGATGTCCGGGGTGGTACTGCCCACGACGTTGGTGCGGCGGGAATCCGCCTAGGGCTCGTCGGGACGGACCGCCCCTGCGTGCACCGGCGCGGCGGGTTCGTGGGCGTGAACGGCGGACAGCGTCCCCGCCCGCTCACGCCCCCGGGCGTCGCAGAAGGCCGTCACGACGCCGCCCGCCGTGGACGGAAACGAATCCCGGCTCGGCCGCCCGGGCCCCCTCGGCTCCTGGACCGCCAGGTCAACCCTGTGCCGGTGCGCTCTTGATCACCGCGAAGCGTGCCCCGTACGGATCGGCCAGTCGCGCCACCCGGCCCACCCCCGGGACGTCCGTCGCCGGCATCCGGACCCTTCCGCCCCCGGCCTCCGCCTTGGACACCACCTCGTCCACGTCCGTGGCCTCGAAGTACGGCAGCCAGTAGGGGGTGCCCTCCGCCTCGGTCGGGTCGTCGGCCAGAGGGACGATGCCGCCGAACATGGCGTCCTCGGAGGCGCCGGCCGGGTTGATCGTCGTGTACGTGCCACCGGGGAAGTCGACGCCGTAGGTCTCCAGGCCGAGCACCGTGTGGTAGAACCACGCGGCCATCGGCTGGTCCGCCGTGTACAGCTCGACCCAGCACAGCGAGCCCGGCTCCTGGGTCACGTCCAGGCCCTTGAGGCGGCCGGGCTGCCAGATGCCGAAGGGGACGCCCGCCTTGTCGGCGAGGATCGCCATCCGGCCCTGGTCCATCACGTCCATGGGCTGCATCAGCACCTTGCCGTGCGCCTGCTCGGTGGCCTTCGCCGTGGCGTCCGCGTCGGGGGTCTGGAAGTACACCGTCCAGGACGGCGGGCCGTCCTCCGCGGGGGACGGCATGCCGCCCGCCACGGTCTTCCCGTCCAGCTGGAAGAAGCCGTAACCGCCGGATTCGGGCGGCCCGGGCTCGAAGCGCCAGCCGAAGAGCGCTCCGTAGAAGGAAGCGGCGCCGTCGATGTCGGGGGTGCCGAGATCGACCCAGTTCGGTGCGCCGGTGACATAGCTGGTGGTGAGCATCCTTGCCCTCCTCCGAGGGGTCACGTCCAGTGCACTGCCGAGTCTCGCACTGCCCACTGACAAACGCCCCGCAATACCGCGCGCCGCCGTGCGTCACGGGGTGCGGCGGAGCAGGATCGGGACGGCCGGAGGCCTGGGAGCGCGGCGTTGATCCCGCGTTGATCGAACGTTTTTCGCCGCCCGGCACGATCCTGCCCATGCTCATCGAGACGATCACGCCACCCGACCTGGACTGGCAGGACGAGGCGCTGTGCGCGCAGACCGGCGGGGACTTCTTCTTCCCCGAGCCGGGCAGCTCCGTACGGGAGGCGAAGCGGATCTGCGGTCTGTGCCCGATCCGCTCCGCCTGTCTGGAGTTCGCCCTCGACAACGACGAGCGCTTCGGCGTGTGGGGCGGCCTGTCGGAGAAGGAACGGCTGGAGATCCGGCGGACGTCCCGCTGAGCAGGGCGTACGCCGGGCACCACGTGCATCACGTGTACGTCACGCTGAACCGCCCCGTCCCCGCCGGCACCCGCACGTCCTGGCCCGTCCGGTCGAGCCCGTGTCCGTCCGCCTCCGCCGACCGCACCTCGCCGAACCGGCACGGGTAGACGAACCTCACCCCCTCCGGCGCCTGCGTGATGTCCACGGTCACCCTCCGCTCCGCCGGGTCGTGCGTGAGCCGGTAGCCGAAGGGCGCGCCGAAGAGCGTCGGCGCCGCGTCCACGGTGACCGGTTCACTCCCTGGCACCCAGTGCGGTCGTACGCCCGGAGCGATGTACAGGTGCGGGTCGTGGTCCTCGTCCGCCTCGAAGAAGAGGATGTCGCGGATCAGCAGCAGATACTCGGCCGCCGCCCAGCCGTGCGGGATGTCACCCATGTACCAGCGGCCGTACGGGACGTCCCGGAAGTCGGACGCGATCGGGAACGCGTGCTGCTCGTTCCACGCGCCCAGCGCCACCGCGCGCCCCGCCACGCTCGGGAACCCCGCCGCGACCGTCCAGCCGAGCAGCGCGTCCATCCGCTCCGGGTCCCCGGCGAGCAGGTACGCGTGCGCCAACTGCAGGGTCAGATAGGGCCCGTACGCCTGCCAGGCGGCCTCGTGCCGGTAGCCGCCGGTGACGAAGCGCGCGTACAGGGTGTCGAGTGTGCTGCGGGCGGCGCGGTCGATGTCGTCGCCCAGCTTGCTGCCCATGTGCAGGCGGAGCGGGTGGAAGTACGCCGCCGCCCCGATCATCGTCGAGTCCAGGCGTCCGACGTCGCCCGGCCCGGTCGGGATGTACGTCTCCCAGGCGCCGCGTGCACGCTGCTCACCCAGCACCCAGCGGATCGAGTCACCCGTCGCCGCCTTCAAGTCGTCGAAGACGGACCAGAGTTCACCGGCCTCCGGCGCCCCGATCCGCTCGGCGAGGCGCGCGGCCTCGTAGAGCCCGGCCAGCGCCCAGAAGTCGTCCCAGTAGTGCGGCTTGTCGCGATCACCGAGATGTTCGGCACTCCAGCCGCTGTGCAGCAGGCCGTACTGGTCGCGGTTGTCGCGCAGCCAGCGGGCCGCCTCCCGCACATAGGAGACGTACAACTTGGCCCCGAACGCCGCCTGTTGACCGATCGTCCGGTCGAAACGGCCGATCGCCCACAGCGCTTGGCCGTTGCTGTCCCACTCGCGGTCCTCCTTCTCGTGCGGGCCGCCGTAGAAGCCGTACTCGGCGCATGGCCCGATCCGGCCCGTGCCGAGGTTGAACTTCAGCGGGTAGTGCGTACGCAACTGCCGTTCGGCCAGGGCTGAGTCGCCGACCAGCGCGCAGGCGGTCGCCTCGACGGAGGAGTCCCTGATCCAGAAGGAGTCGTAGACCGTGGGGCCCGGGTGGATCTCGCCGTGGTCGGAGAGGATGAGCAGCTGGGTACGGGCCTGCCGGAACAGGTCCGTGAGGTGGGCCACCGGGCGCGGCAGGCCCGGCTGCACGCCCTGCCCGAGGATCTTCGACGTCCAGAACGCCCGGTTGGCGTCCTCCAGTTCGGCGACCGGCGTGCCCCGCAGCTCCGCGAGGTCGGCCGCGCCGCTGAACAGGTCGACGGGCAGCCGTACGGCGATCTCGAAGACCTCGCTCTCCGCCACCCGGAACGGCCAGGCGAACACCGCACTGCACAATCCCGCGACCTGGTCCTGCGCCTCCAGGGCGCCGTTGAGCTTGCCGCCGGTGACCAGGTCGTGGAACGGGCTGCGGGTGAGGTAGCCGTCCGGATCGAAGGAGAAGTCAGGGTTGCCGTAGACCCCGTACTGCTCGGGCGCGGTGTCGAAGACCGGGCCCCAGCCCGCGTTGGTCTCCACCCGCTGCTCGTCCGGCAGATGACGCAGATACGTCAGACGCCGGTCGGTGATCTGGCGGCCGTCGCGGTCGTGCCGCTGGAAGCCGCTCGGCCCGGCCGGCAGCACGGCCGCGCACAACAGGCCCTCGCGCGGCCGCCCGGTGGGGCTGCCGACGGTCACCCGCGTGACCACCAGGTCCCGTTGGTTCGCGCCGACCGTCGTCGCGAAGGTGCGCTGCACGAACTCCACGTCGTCCGGCGTGCGGAACGTCGTCAGCATCACCGGCAGATGCGGTGCCTCCGTCCGCTGCTCCACCCTTCCCCCGTCCGGGAGTTGAGGCAGCCGCAGGGCACCCGTCGCCGGGTCGTGCAGGAAGAAGCAGAGGCTGTACTTGTCGTAGACGGGCTCGATCTCGCCCGCCTGGCCGATCAGTGACTCCTGGCGATGGTCCTTCACACCGACCATGTGCCAGTACCGGTACAGGGCGTTGGAGGCGAAGGCCGCCTCCTTCGAGTCGTAGGTGCCGGAGTCGAAGTCGTCGCTCCAGTGGCGGAAGGCCTGCTGCGCCCACCAGGGCACGGGATACGGGACCCGGTCCCGGCCCGCCCAGCCGCGCCACATGACCTCGTAGAACATCCACTCATGGGTCTGCGCCATGGTGTGTCACCCCCTGCGGGCACCGTTGCACCGCCGCGGCGTCCCGTAAATCCGTGCGACCGGCCGATCGGAGTGCGGCTAGGATCCGGGGGCGCACCCGGACGTAGCGCAGAGGCAGGCGCACCGCCTTGCTCAGGCGACCACGCCGGTTCGAATCCGGTCGTCCGGATGCGTGCGCGGGGTCCCGTAGAGCAGAGGCAGACTCGCCGCCCTCTCAAGGCGGATACGCCGGTTCGAATCCGGTCGGGACCACGGTAGGGCGAACACGGGCGGGGACGGCACATGGGCGAGGCGATCAGCGAGGCGGAACTGACCGCCTTCCACCAGGTCGTGGGCAAGCTGCGTGCCCTGCCCGTCGACGACCCGGTGCGGCTGCGTGCCGAGCAGGTCGCCGCTTCCTTCGCCCGCGACGGCCGCCTGCGCCGCCGCAAGACACGGGGCGCCGAGATGTCGGCCGCCGACGCGGCGGCGATGGCCGCGACCGCGACGGGCGCCCCGGAGCGGCGCGAGGACGCACCGCTGACCCGGCCGGGCACCGCGGGCGTCTTCCGCAAGCCGCGCACCTGCTATGTCTGCAAGTCGCCCTATCGAGAGGTCGACTCCTTCTACCACCGGCTCTGCCCGTCCTGCGCCGCCGACAACACCGCCCGCCGCGCCCTGAGCACCGACCTCACCGGGCGCCGCGCGCTGCTCACCGGCGGCCGCGTGAAGATCGGCTTCCAGCTGGCCCTGATGATGCTGCGGGACGGCGCCGAGCTGCTGGTCACCTCCCGTTTCCCGCACGACACCCTGCGCCGCTTCCGCGCCGAGCCGGGCAGCGCGAAGTGGCTCGACCGGCTGACCGTCCTCGCCGTCGACCTCCGCGACCCGCGCCAAGTGCTCGGCTTGTGCGAGGAGTTGCGGCAGGAGGGCCGACCGCTCGACATCCTCGTCAACAACGCCGCCCAGACGGTCCGCAGACCACCGGAGTCGTACGCGCTGCTCGCCGCCGGGGAGTACGACGCCCTGCCCGAAGGGGTCCGGCAGGCACCCGGGTTCAGGCCGATGCGGATGCTGGGGAGCGGTGCCGCGTCCCTGCCCGTCGCCCTGCGCGAGGCGGACGAGGCCGGGCTGCTGCCCGACCCGTCCCCGGAGAACTCCTGGTCGGCCCGGCTCGGCGCGCTCGACCCGGCCGAGGTGCTGGAGACCCAGCTCGTCAACGCCCTTGCCCCGGCCCTGCTGTGCGACCGGCTGCTGCCCCTGCTGCTGGCCTCGCCGCGGCCGCGCCGGTACGTCGTCAACGTGACCGCCGTCGAGGGCCGCTTCGCCGTCCGCAACAAGATGGCGGGCCACCCGCACACCAACATGGCCAAGGCCGCCCTCAACATGCTCACCCGCACCAGCGCCGCCGAACTCGCCGACCAGGGCGTCCACATGTGTGCCGTCGACACCGGCTGGATCACCGACGAGAACCCGGCACCGAAGAAGGCGCGCATGGCCGAGGCGGGGTTCCGCACGCCGCTGGACATCGTGGACGGGGCGGCCCGGGTGTACGACCCGATCGTGCGCGGGGAGGCGGGGGAGCCCCTGTCCGGGGTGTTCCTCAAGGACTACCAGGAGGCGGAGTGGTGACGGAGGAGACGAGCGGTTTCGCCGGAGTGCCGTCCGTCGTACCGCGTCCGCTCGCCGAACTCCGCCCGCTGCTGGACTGGTTGAGGGCCGGGCGCCCCGCGGGGGAGCGGCTGGACTTCCCGGCCGGTACGGCGCTGCCGGACGGGCGCCTCGACCTGTGCAAGCAGGAACTGGGAGCCGAGGGGGCGTCTTTGGTCGCCCAGGCGCTGGGGCAGGGCCCGACTCCGGTACGGCATCTGCTGCTCGGGACCGACGGGCTGGGCGACACCGGGGCCGAGGTGGTGGCCGGGGCGAGTGCGGAGGTCGAGACGCTCTACCTCGGCTGCAACGGGATCACCGCGGGCGGCGCCTGCCGGATCGCCGACCAGCTGCGCGCCTCGCCGCAGGTCGTCACCGGGGTGTGGCTCAAACGCAACCCCCTCGGCTCCGGCGGGGGCCGCGCCGCCGCCGAACTCATCCAGTCGGCGCGGTCGTTGCGCACCCTCGACCTCGTCCAGACCGGCCTCGACGCGAGCGGCGCCGTGGTCCTCGCCGACGCCCTGCTCGCCGCCGCGGAGAACGGGCGCCGCATCGAGCGGCTCTTCGTCGGCGGCAACCCGCTGGGCGAGGCGGGCGCGGAGGCGCTCGGCGCGGTGGTCGCCGCCGGGGCGATCGACGAACTGTACGTGTCCGCCGCCCGGTTGGGCGACACGGGCGCAGACCGGCTGGCGGACGCGCTGGAGCGGGCGCCGTACGGGCGGCTCACCCGGCTCGCCGTCGCCAGCAACGGCATCGGACCGCGGGCCGCCGCCCGGCTGGTGACGGCCGCCACAGCGGCCGGGGTCACCCTGCTGGACCTCGGGCGGGTGCGCGCGGCCGCGGTCCTCGGCGCGGCGGACAACCACCTCGACCTGGCCGCCGCCGGCACCATCGCCGACACCCTGGCGGCCGAACGGCACCAGCTCACCCACCTGGTCCTCACCCACACCGGCATGCGCAGCCGCGAGGCCCATCGCCTCCTCGACACCGCGCCCCACGCCGTCACGGCCACCCGCTTCGTGCTGGGACAGGGCATCGCGGCGAGCGTCAAACGGCGCCTGGAGGCGCACAGCGCGCACGTACCGCGACCGGCGGTCCCGGCCGACGTGGCCGCCGTCCGCAGTGTGCACCGCACGGCCCCGCCCGAGGCCTGACAGCTACCGGCTCCGCATCCCCATGAACACCTCCGTCCAGAACCGCTGCTGCTTCTCCGACGCCCCCACCAGATACGTCGCCCGCAGCTTGGCCGGCAGCAACGCCACCAGCCGGGCCACCACCGCGCGGTGCTTCTTCAGCTGGGACAACTCCGCGTTGGCGAGGATCTGGTGGACCACGTCACTGTCGTTCCCGCCCTCCCCGGACCGCTCGGCGGCCCGCCGCAGCCTCGCCTCCCAGGCGTCGGCGTCCCGGGCGAGCTCACGCAGCCCGGTGACCTCGCGGCCCCTGAGGCGGTCGAGGAGCGCGGTGAGCGGCACCGGCGCGTACTCGCCGTCACCGAGATAGACCGTGCCCATCTCCAGCGGCAGCCCGCGCCGGTGCAGCTTGATGAGCCGCTCCAGGGTGCGCTTGGTGATCCAGGCGCGGCCGTCGTCGTCGATGTCGTGCTTCCACCACTCCAGGACCGTCTCGGCGTCCGCGCCGTAGCGGGCCAGCAGCCACTCGTTGGCCGGGATGTCCTCCGGCGCCACCTCCAGGGAGGCCGTGAAACGCGTCGCCTGCGCGATGTTGTTCCGCGACACCAGCAGCTTGCGGCCCAGATGGTACGGCGGGTTCTGCACCGCGATCTGGGCGCGCAGGTTCTCGATCCGCCGCCCCGCCAGCGACCACTCCTGGGTGATCTCCATGAGCTTGGCGAACGCGGCCTTGTCCTTGGGCCGGTTGTACTCGTCCCACACGATCGCCTTCGGCTCGGGGCCGGTGAAGTGCGCGGCGAGGAGGTTGTCGAGGGTGCCGTCGGCCGACGGGATCGGTGCGCACAGGTCCTCGACGTTCGTCACCGGCAGCGAGAAGTACAGCGGCTCCCGGCCGAGGCCCGCCCGCACCGTCTCCCGCACCAGTTCCGTCTTGCCGCAGCCGGGCGGGCCCTGGAGCAGCACCGTCCAGCGGTTGCGCAACGCGGCGCGCACCACCTGTCGTACCGGGTCGGCAATCGTGGACGGGTTGGCCACGCCCACCGCCTCGGCGATCCGGTCCAGGATCTCCCGCGTCCGGTTCTGCCCGGGCTTTCCGTCCGGGCCAGGGTCGGCGAGGCGCAGCCGGTCGCCGTCGACCAAGGGCAGGCCCCAGCGCAGCGGGAAACCCTCCTTCGCGTTGGCCAGGACATGGTCGAGCGTGCGCGGGGAGAGCAGCTCGCGCAGGGCGGGGGAGAGGGACGCCCACAGCGAGAACACCGGACGCAGGTCCCACGGGCGGTACTTGGCCGCCAGATGCCGACGCCACGACGTGTCGTTGGCGGTGATCCGCAGCGTGACCATGCGGTCCAGGAGCGCCAGGTCACCGCGCCGGGACGACGTCTCCGACAGCGACTCGTTGTCGGTGAGGAAGACGCCGACGCAGCCGAGCGCCCGCAGATCGTGCTCACCCAGCGTCCAGTTGCAGGCGATCTGCATCAGCTGCGACTGGATGGTGTCGCCCGCCTGCAACGAGTCGTCGATGAGCAGCACGAACGGCGTGCCCGGCTTCAACTGGCTCATCACCAGCTGGCGCAGCACCAGTTCACCGGTGTGCGGATCGCGCACCGGCGCGTTGACGAGCAGGTCGTCCGGTGTCAGGTTCGCCGCCGGGACGTACACCAGGCTCGTGCCGGGGTGGGCGCGGGCGAGGTGCGAGAAGAACGTCGCCGTCTTGCCGATGCCGTGCTCGCCGAAGATCTGGCCTGTCTGCCCCATGTCGATCATCGCGTCGATGAAGGACTCGAGCCGCGAGACGGTCGACTGCTGTGTGTCCGTGGTCATGTGCCGTGATCCTGTGGTGTTCTGCCGCGATCCGTCGGGTGCTACCGCGATCCGGTGGTGACGCGATGGCAGGCCATCGCCGGTGTATGCGTCTCGGGCCACTCGCTGCCGCCCTCGGTGATCAACCAGATCCATTTGTCCGGCTCGGCGGGCGTGATCGGCGGCGCGTATCCGTCGGTCAGCATCACGACAGCGTCCGGACTCACATCGAAACGGCGCCCGTTGACCTCCGTGCGCCCCTCCACGTAGTCCGCGACCGCCTGGAAGCTGGTGCCACCCCCGCCGTAGACCCGCTCGCCCGGCTTGAAGGGCATCACCACGCCGTCGAAGGACAGCCAGTGCGCCTCCACGCCGTCGATGCGGCCCACCAGTTCGGTGAGCCAGGCGATCACGTGCTGCGGCATCGAACCCGAGGTGTCGTACGCGACGACCAGCACCTTGTCCCGCACCGGGCCGCGGCGCGCCAGCATCGGGTCCTGACCGAGTGCGGCGAGCAGCGCGCCCCGCTTCTTCGGGTAGACCAGCCGCTCGCCGTCGCGCAGCCTGGAACCGAGCACGTCGACCAGCCAGCGCTGCCACCAGTCGACCGTGCGCGTGCGCGTGGTCTCGCCGCGCAGCATGCCCGCGCCCAGGTTTCCCCAGATCCGGGCGGCCCGCGCATTCCCGTCCTCGGTGCGGCCCATCAGGTCGAGCAGCTCCCGCTCCGCGCCCGCGTGCCCGCGCCGGGCCGCCAGCAGGGAGTTGAGCAGCGCGGACGACGTCACCGCGTCGACGGTCTCCTGGTCGGCGGGGACGAGGCCGTCCCGCATGTGCACGCACAGGCGGTGCTCCGGGACCGGCGGGCGGTGCATGCGCTTCAGCTCGCCGTACACCCGCATGTCCGTCTCGGTGAACGTCTCGTACGGGACGGGCTCCAGGCCGTGCGCCGTCAGGTCCGCGCGGTAGTGCTCGTACACCGTGCGCGGGTCGATGCCCGTCGGCCGGCCGTCCAGCAGCGGGAGTCCGGTCCTGCCGAGCCGGAGCAGCGCCACATGGTTGATGGACACCTCGGCGGCCAGCTCGAAGACCGGGTCGTCCCGCAGCTCCGGGTCGGCGAACAGATGGCGGTGCACCAGATGGCGTGCCTCGTGGAACAGGACGAACTTGACGCCGTCCAGGCCGAGTCCGGTGAAGAAGTCCGGGTTGTAGAGCAGCAGACAGCTGCCGTCGCCGGACGCCACCACGGCCGCCGTGTCGATCGCGGTCGTCGGGATCTGGTGATGACACTTGGCGTACAGCCAGGACGCCACCGCCGATTCCGTCAGCCCGAAGTCCAGCAGCGCGGCCTCCTTGAGCCGCCGCGCCTGCGCCACGACCTCCGGATCGGCCGGGCGGTACGCCTCCAGCGCCCGCCGGTCGGCCAGGTCGACCACCGGGGGACGCCGCCCCCGCTCCCCGTACGCCATGTCCTGCCCCCCGAAATGCGTTTCCCCCGTGGCTCATTGGTACCAGGGCCCACTGACATGGGGCCAAGGCATTACGATCGGGCGCCAAGGGCGGGGTCGTAGCGCAGAGGCAGGCGCGTCGGTCTCCAAAACTGAAGCACGCTGGTTCGAATCCAGCCGCCCCGCCCCCTCTCACGCGATGGCGCCGGCCGTGACGATCAGTTCCGGTGTGTTCCCGTGGAACGTCTCCGTGAGCTGGGCCAGGACGGCCCACGCGTCCTCGTTGTCGCCCAAGTGCTCCTGGACCAGAGGCCGCAGGGCGTCCTCGGCCTCCTTCAGCCGTGCCGGGAACAGGAGTTGACCCAGCGACAGCACCTCGAGGACCCGCAGCGCCGGGCCGTCGGAGGCTACGTAGTCCGCGGGGCTCTCGAACACGCCCGCCTGGCGCAGCCGGTGGGTGAACTTCGCGTGCGTACCGAAACCGGCCCGCACCGACGGCGGGCAGTCCGGGCGGACGGAGAGCGCCCACCGGGCGTAACCGGGCAGCGGGTGGTCGCGGTCCGCCGCACCGACCGTCTCCCAGTCGGCGCGGGTCAGCACCATGGACGCGGCGGTGCGCCCCTCGCTCCATGTGCCGACCTCGCGCAGGGCGCCGACGAGGCCGAGGCGGACATAGGCCTCGGGAACCTCGGGTTCCTGCCCGGGCAGGGTCGCGTCGACCGGCAGCGGACCCACGCGACCGGGTGTGAACGGCACCCCGCGCGCGATGGCGCGGCGCAGGCCCGCGTCGGTCGGGATGTGCCGCCACAGCACGGCGTTGAGCTGCGGGTCGTCGTTCTCCAGGATCCACAGTGCGACGGAGGCCTCGAGACGGCGGGCCCAGGTCCACGCGCGCGTGACGCGGCCCCGGGCCTGCGCGGGGCTCTCGGGCTCCGGCAGGCCGGTCCGGGCCCGGACCCGTACGGCGGTCTCCTCGTCGACGAGGCCGAGCAGGAACCCGACCGCCCGCTCCGCCCTGGTGTTCTCTCGCATGGCGGCATGATGCCGCTGGTCGGGGCCGGACCGCACCGGAAAATCGACGGGGCCCCGGCCGCGGTCAGCCCGCCGCGCGGGCCGCCATGCGCGCCTTGCGTGCCGCCAGCTTCTCGTCGAACTTCAGGGCCTCCGCGTCCAGGCCGCCCATGAACATGCCGAGCTCGTCCTGGGCCCGCTGCCCCTCGGGGCCGAGACCGTCGATCTCCATGACCTTCAGGTGACGCAGGACCGGCTGGAGGACGTCGTCGTGGTGGATGCGCATGTTGTAGACCTCGCCGATGGCCATCTGCGCGGCGAAGCGCTCGAAGCCGGGCATGCCGTGGCCGGGCATCCGGAAGTTCACGACCACGTCCCGGACCGCCTGCATGGTCAGGTCGGGCGCGAGCTCGAACGCCGCCTTCAGGAGGTTGCGGTAGAAGACCATGTGGAGGTTCTCGTCGGTCGCGATGCGCGCCAGCATGCGGTCGCAGACCGGGTCGCCGGACTGGTGACCGGTGTTGCGGTGCGAGATGCGGGTCGCGAGCTCCTGGAAGGCGACATAGGCGACCGAGTGGAGCATCGAGTGGCGGTTGTCGGACTCGAAGCCCTCCGACATGTGCTGCATGCGGAACGCTTCCAGCTTGTCCGGGTCCACCGCACGCGAGGCGAGCAGGTAGTCGCGCATCACGATGCCGTGCCGGCCCTCCTCGGCGGTCCAGCGGTGCACCCAGGTGCCCCAGGCACCGTCGCGGCCGAACAGGGAGGCGATCTCGTGGTGGTAGCTGGGGAGGTTGTCCTCGGTGAGGAGGTTCACCACGAGCGCGATGCGGCCGATCTCGGTGACCTTCGACTGCTCCTTGTCCCAGGCCTCGCCGTCCTCGAAGAAGCCGGGGAAGTTACGGGCGTCGCTCCACGGGACGTACTCGTGCGGCATCCAGTCCTTGGCGACCTTCAGATGCCGGTTGAGCTCGGTCTCGACGACTTCCTCCAGCGCGTACAGCAGCTTGGCGTCGGTCCAGACGGCGGGGCTGCCGAGGTGAGGGGAAGTGATCGTCACAAGAACTCCAGGGGGACGCGTAACACAGGGGAGCAGAGCCGGGTGACCGGTGAGCGGTTGCCGGTACCTACGAGAGCGTAGGCTACGAAACCGTAGGTTACGAAGCCGTAGGTTAAGCGTGACGTAAAGATCCCTGATCAGCCTGTGTTCCCACGATGTTTCGGGGCATATGCGTAAGCCCCAGGACCGCAGGTCCCGGGGCTGAACGGATGATCCGCTCACTCGTCAGGCGTACAGCTCCCGTACGCGGACCGAGAGGCATGTCACACAGCCCTCGAGCTTCTCGAACTCGCTGATGTCGACCACGACCGGTTCGTGGCCGAGGTCGGCCAGCAGGTCGATGGTCTTCGGCGCGCTCGCCGAGATCAGCAGCTTGTGACCGCCGAGCAGCACGACGTGACCGCCGGCCTCCTCCGGCACCGACAGGAAGCGCGGGAACAGCGACGGCCGGTCGACCTTCGGGATGTTCCCGATGACCGTGCCGTCGGGCAGCGCCGTCACCGCCGACTTCAGGTGCAGCACCTTGCTCACCGGCACGGCGACGACCCGCGCGCCGAGCGGCTCGAAGGCGGCGCGCAACTGCTGGACGCCCGCCGCGTTGGTACGGCCGCCACGGCCGACGTAGATGGTGTCGCCGACCTTGAGGACGTCACCGCCGTCCAGGGTGCCCGGCTCCCAGATCCAGTTCACCGAGCAGCCCAGCGAGGCCACGGCCTCCTCGACCCCGGCGGTCTCCTCGCGCCGCGACTCGGCGCCGGGCCGGGTGATCAGGGCGACGTTCCTGTACATGACGACCGTGTCCTCGACGAACACCGAGTCCGGGCAGTCGTCGGCCGGGTCCACCTCGATCGTCTCCCAGCCGTGCGTGCGCAGGGCCTCGGCGTACGCCTCCCACTGCTCGACCGCGAGGTCGACGTCGACCTTCTCGCGCTCGATGTGCGTCACCAGGCCTTCGGCGAGGCGCGGGCTGGGACGGCGGATGAGGGCCTTCTTGCTGGGCACTGGGAACTCCGTAACGGCGGCAGGTGGCGGCGCCCCGGAAAAAGCGGCACCGGTCCGCCATCATGCAGGGCGGGCCCGCGCACACAAAACCCCCGGGGCCAGGCTGTGGCCCTCCTGAGATACTCGGCAGTAACCCGGCGCCGGCGCCCTCCACCTCCGTGGCGGTTCGCCGGCGCCGTGCCCTCACGCCTCGTCGATCTCCGCGACGGCCTCCGCCGTCGTCTCCCGGAGCTCGCCGTCCAGCAGCAGCCACCGCGTGATGCCGATCGACTCCAGGAACGGCAGGTCGTGGCTGGCCACGATCAGCGCTCCCTCGTACGACTCCAGCGCGGACGTCAGCTGTCGCACGCTCGCCATGTCGAGGTTGTTCGTCGGCTCGTCCAGCATCAGCAGCTGCGGGGCCGGCTCGGCCAGCATCAGCGCCGCCAGGGCCGCCCGGAAGCGCTCGCCGCCGGACAGGGTCGCCGCCTTCTGGTCGGCGCGGGCGCCCCGGAACAGGAAGCGGGCCAGCCGCGCCCGGACCCGGTTGTTGGTGGCGGCCGGCGCGAACCGCGCCACGTTCTCGGCGACCGACAGCTCGTCGTCGAGAACGTCGAGCCGTTGCGGCAGGAACCGCAGCGGCACATGCGCGTGCGCCTCGCCCGACACCGGCGCCAGCTCCCCGGCGATCGTCCGCAGCAGCGTCGTCTTGCCCGCGCCGTTGCGGCCGACCAGCGCGACCCGCTCGGGACCGCGCAGGTCGAAGCCGCCCTTCACGCGCGCGCCGTAAGCCGGCTCCAGATCCATGAGCGTCAGCACGTCACGGCCCGGCGGCACGGCCGTGTACGGCAGGTCGACGCGGATCACGTCGTCGTCCCGTACGGCCTCCACCGCCTCATCGAGCCGCTCCTTGGCCTCGGCGAGCCTCCCCTCGTGCATGATGCGGTGCTTGCCCGCGGAGACCTGCGCCGAGCGCCGCTTCAGTTTCATCACCGCCCTCGGCTCTCGTTTGTTCTCGTACATCTTGTTGGCGTACCGCGTGCGCTGTGCCAACTTGGAGTGGGCCTCGACGAGTTCGCGCTTCTGCCGTTTCAGATCGGCCTCGGCGACCCGCACCATCCGCTCCGCCGCCTCCTGTTCGGTGGCGAGGGACTCCTCGTAGGCGGAGAAGTTGCCGCCGTACCAGGTGACCTCGCCGGCGCGCAGATCGGCGATCTGGTCGACGAGTTCGAGCAGTTCACGGTCGTGGCTGACGATGACCATGACCCCGGACCAGGACGCGACGGCCGCGTACAGGCGCCTGCGGGCGTACAGGTCGAGGTTGTTGGTCGGTTCGTCCAGGAGCAGCACGTCGGGCCGGCGCAGCAGCAGCGCGGCCAGCCGCAGCAGCACCGACTCGCCGCCGGACACCTCGCCGACCGTGCGGTCCAACCCGATGTGGCCGAGGCCGAGTTCGCCGAGGGTGGCCAGGGCGCGCTCCTCCGCGTCCCAGTCGTCGCCGACGGTCTCGAAGTGCGCCTCGGACACGTCGCCCGCCTCGATGGCGTGCAGTGCGGCCCGCTGGGCGGCGATGCCGAGCACCTCGTCGACCCGCAGGGTGGTGTCGAGCGTGACGTTCTGCGGCAGATGGCCGACCTCGCCGGCGACCCGCACGGTGCCGTCGGCCGGGGTGAGTTCACCGGCGATCAGTTTCAACAGGGTGGATTTGCCGGACCCGTTGACGCCGACGAGGCCGGTGCGGCCGGGGCCGAAGGCGATGTCGAGGTCCTCGAAGACGGGGGTGCCGTCGGGCCAGGAGAAGGCAAGGGAGGTACAGGTGAGGGAAGCGGACATACAGGCCTCGCGGTTGCTCGGTGCGGTCAGGGGCAAACGCGTATCGAGAACACCTGCGACCACAGGGAGGCTCCGCGGGCAGAAGAGGGGTATGAGAAAAGCCCTGCACCCAAGGACGGCTCGAACGCCGAGGTCGCACGCGGCGCACACACCTCAGGTGTGTGACGCGGTGTCTCATGACCTCAGAGGAGCAACGTCCTTCTCCGATCGACGGCAGCAGAAGCGTTGTCCACGGTAGGCAGCGGCGTCGAGACCGTCAATCGAATTAATGTGAACCGATCTGTAGGAGGCCCCGTGCCCGACGGCTCGCTGTCCCTGCCCGCCCGGCTCTACCTGCTGGCCTGGGACACCACGCGCAACGAACTCACCGACACGATCCACGTCGATCACCTCGTGCGGGCCGGCGCCCTCACCGAACTGGCCCGGCGCGGGCTGCTCCTCGACGACGACGGCATCGCCACCCCCGCCGACCTGGACTCCGACACCGGGGACGCCGTCCTCGACGGGCTCCTGGAACTCGTACGGGAGTCCCGGCCGCACCACTGGCACAGCTGGGTGCCGCTGCACGCGCGCGTGACGCTCGACGCGGTGCGGGAGCAGCTGGCCGCCGGCGGTTACCTCCGCGCGGAGAAGCGGCGGGCCCTTGGAGTGTTCCCGACCGTCGAGTACGCCCTGGAGCGCGTCGCCGCCGTGGACGCGCTGCGGGCGGAGGCGCGGCGGATCCTCGAAGGGCCGGTGCCGACCGCGGAGGTCTCCGACCGGGACGCGGCCGTCGTCACCCTGGCCGCCGCGGCCGGACTGCGCACCCTGCTGAGCCGGGACGAGCGCGGTCGGTACGAGGACCGGCTGGCGGAACTGGCCGGGCGCAGCGGGGCGGCGGGGGATGTGACGCGGAAGGCGGGGGAGGAGCTGAGGTCCGCGCTGTCGCGCGCGGCCGTGCCGGCGGGGGCCTGAGAGGCCGACGGGAGCCTGCGGGGCGGGGGCGGCGTCCCTCGCCGGTCTGCCTCACGTCGATGTCGTTTTCCTGCCAGCCCCGGCCCGCTCCCGCTGCTTGAGTGAACGCATGACCAAGCAGACCTCGCTCCGCGACCGCGCCCTCGCCTTCCACGCCCTGCACGTCCCCGGACGCCCGCTGATCCTGCCCAACGCCTGGGACACCGCGAGCGCCCGGATCGTCGCTCACGCGGGAGCCGCGGCCGTCGCCACCACCAGCGCCGGGCTCGCGTGGGGCCTCGGCGCGGCGGACGGCGACCGGGTGGACCGGGACCGTGCCCTCGGGGTCGTCGCGGACATCGCCGCCGCCGTGGACGTCCCCGTCAGCGCGGACGTCGAGAGCGGCTACGCCGAGGACCCGGAAGGAGTCGCCGACACGATCCGCGCGGTCCTCGCGGCGGGCGCGGTCGGCGTGAACATCGAGGACGCGCTGTACGGGGAGGGCGCGGGACCGCTGCGGGACGTCGCCGAGCAGGCCGAGCGGATCGCCGCCGCCCGCGCTGCCGCCGACGCTGCGGACGTGCCGTTGTTCGTCAACGCCCGGATCGACACGTTCCTGCGCGGCGCCGGGGGAGTGGATGACACCCTGGAACGGGCCGCCGCCTTCCGGGCCGCGGGCGCCGACGGGATCTTCGTCCCCGGGGCCGTCGACCCGGGGATCGTGAAGGAGCTCGTCGACGGCGTCGACGGCCCGGTGAACATCATGGTCGGCCCTGGCGCCCCACCGGTCGCGGACCTGGCGGCGCTCGGCGTCGCGCGCGTGAGCGCGGGCGCGGGCATCCCCATGGCCGTGCACGCCCTGGTGCACCGCGCCGCGCGGGAGCTGCTGGACGCGGGCACGTACGACTCGCTGGCCGGCGGGTTCGACTACGGCGAGCTCAACGCGCTGCTGGGCGGGGGCCGTCAGCGGTAGGTCAGCAGGCGTCCCGCATCAGCTCGGCCAGCTGCTGGTCGAGGTCGAGCTGGAGATGCTCCAGACCGACGGGCACCAGCTCGGCCGTCGCCTCCAGGAAACGCCGCAGCTCGCCCGAGCGGACATGCACGACGGCGGTGCCCTCGGGGGCGTGGAACTCCAGCACGGTGCGGTCGTAGCCGTACGGCCGCACGCGTACGTCGCCGTGGCCCTCGGGGGCCGTCATGCCCGCGGTGAGGAGTTCGCGGGAGAACGTCCAGCAGACGTCCACGCCCTCCAGGGTGGCCGGCGCCGGAAAGGTCATCCGGACGGCGAACGGGTCGCGCCGGTCGTAGTGCAAGGTGGCGGGAATGCTCGGCATCCGCGGCGCGGCGGCGACGAGGCGGGCCTCTACGGGCTGCTCGATGACGGTGGACAACGCCTTGCTCCCTTGTGACGACTGAACGGACGGCTGGACGGACGGTTGGGACGGCTGGACCGACCTCCGGGCGGTCGGGCCCGGACAAAGGAAGAGACGTCGGAACGGGCCCATCCGTGCACACCGGAATCGAGTGACCTCGGTCACCGCGTTTCATGCACGGGAGTGACGCAGCCGACCTGCCGTGCCGCGAAGGGCACTTGTGACGCCCAGGACCCCATCTGGACGGCCACGCGCGCGTGGGCTAGCTTCGCCCGCCATGAGGCGCTTGGGGAACACGCGACGGACGATACGTACGAGCCGCAGGATGCGAGCCGGTACCCGGATGGCCGCGGGGGTGGCCTGCGCGGCGGCGTTGGCCGCGCTGACGGCCGTACCCGCGCAGGCGCACGCACCGGAGCATCGGGCGCCGCACTGGGAGCTGAAGAACAGCGGTACTCCGGACGTACGGTTCCGGGGTCTGTCCGCCGTCAGCCGGACGACCGCGTGGGTGTCCGGCACCCAGGGGACCGTGCTGCGCACCACGGACGGCGGCGCGACCTGGCGGAACGTGTCGCCGCCCGGGGCGCAGGAGCTGCAGTTCCGGGACATCGAGGCCTTCGACGCGCGGCGGGCCGTCGTCCTGGCGATCGGCGAGGGCGAGGCGTCCAGGGTGTACCGCACCGAGGACGGCGGAGCCACCTGGACCGAGTCCTTCCGTAACACCGACGCGCGGGCCTTCTACGACTGCCTCACCTTCCTCGACCGCAGGCACGGGCTGGCGATGAGCGATCCCGTGGACGGGAAGTTCCGCATCCTGTCGACGGACGACGGCGGCCGCTCCTGGAAGGTGCTCCCGAACGACGGCATGCCGGCCGCGCTGGAGGGCGAGGCCGGGTTCGCCGCGAGCGGCCAGTGCCTGGTCTCCTCCGGTCCGAAGGACGTCTGGCTCGCCACCGGAGGCGCGGCACGCGCGCGCGTGCTCCACTCCTCCGACCGCGGCCTGACCTGGACGGCCACCGACACCCCGATCCCGGCCGGGGACCCCGCCAAGGGTGTCTTCGCCCTCGCCTTCCGCGACCGCACGCACGGTCTCGCGGTCGGCGGCGACTACCGCGCGGACCAGGCCTCCCCGCAGGCGGGCGCGGTGACCGGGGACGGCGGCCGCACCTGGCAGCCCGCCGCCACCTCACCGCCCGCCTACCGCTCCGGCGTCGCCTGGCTCCCGCACAGCCGCACCGCGGCCCTCGCCGTCGGCCCCACCGGCACCGACCTCACGACCGACGGCGGCCGCACCTGGCGCACGGTCGACACGGGCTCCTACGACACCGTGGACTGCACCCCCGACCTGGGCTGCTGGGCGGCCGGCGAGAAGGGGCGGGTGGCCCGGCTGGAGAACTGAGCGCGGAAGTGGGTACCCGGTCGCCGAGCGCGAAAGGAGAGCCCTATGCCACGCGGTTCGAGCCCGAAGAGGGAACGCCAGTACGAGCACATCAAGAAGAGCGCCCAGGACCGGGGCGAGAGCACCGGCCGGGCCGAGGAGATCGCCGCGCGTACGGTCAACAAGGAACGCGCCCGCTCCGGCGAGTCCAAGACCGCGAGCCGCACCTCCACGCAGGACATGTCGTCCGGCAAGCGGGGCGGCCAGCGGTCCGGCAAGGGTTCGCAGGGCCCGACCTACGACCAGCTCTACGAAGAGGCCAAGCGGCGCAACATCAGCGGCCGTTCGGACATGAACAAGAGCCAGCTGAAGCAGGCGCTGGGCCGAAAGGGCTGACCCGAGCCCGTAGGGGAGTGCGTACGCTCGTCGACATCATGACGACCGTACGCATTCCCGCGGGCTGGCCCGCGACCGAGGACGAAGCCCGCGCCGTGCAGGACGAGTTGCGGGCGAAAGTGGTGCTCGACGAATCCGGCCCACCATCCGGAACCGGCCGGGTGACGGGCGTCGACGTGGCCTACGACGACGAGCGGGACGTCGTCGCGGCCGCGGCGGTCGTCCTCGACGCGGCGACCCTGGAGGTCGTCGCTCAGGCCACGGCGGTCGGCCGCGTCTCCTTCCCGTACGTCCCCGGCCTGCTCGCCTTCCGCGAGATCCCCACGGTCCTGGCGGCCTTGGAGGCCCTGCCCTGCCCGCCGGGCCTGATCGTCTGCGACGGCTACGGCCTCGCCCACCCCCGCCGCTTCGGCCTCGCCAGCCACCTGGGCGTCCTCCTGGACCTCCCCACGATCGGCGTCGCGAAGAACCCCTTCACCTTCACGTACGACGACCCGGCCACCCCGCGCGGCAGCACCAGCCCGCTCCTGGCGGGCACCGAGGAGGTCGGCCGCGCCGTCCGCACCCGCGACTCCGTCAAGCCGGTCTTCGTCTCCGTGGGCCACCGCACCACCCTCGACAACGCCTGCGCCCACACCCTGTCCCTGACCCCCGAGTACCGCCTCCCGGAGACCACCCGCCACGCGGACGCGCTGTGCCGGAGGGCGCTGAAGGAGGCGACGGCCTGAGACGCGCGCGTGGAGGCCGTTTCCTCGCTGCGACGAATGCGCGCGTGGAGGCCCTACTCGGCTCCTGAGTACGTGAACTGAGTATCTGTACGGATGTGGCGCGTCGGCATGATCGGCAGGCTGTGCCGCATGACGACGCACCGTATGCCCCGCCAGCGCTCCCCGAAGCCCCTCGCCGACCCCAACCGGCCCGTCGAGCGGGCGGTGATGGCCGCGCTCGTCCTGGCCGTGCTCGCGGGGCTCGCCTGGATCTGCGGGATGATCTACACGGTCGCCACCTGGCCGCTGTAGGGCGCGCCCGGCAATGCGCTTGTGGGGTGTCTCGGCGGCGCACTAGCTTGCCGAGGGTGGATCTCTTCTCGCGGACGTGGGCGGCGCTGCGCAAGGCCGTCGCGGACCTTCCGGACCAGGACTTCGACAAGCCGTCGGGCTGTGCCGGGTGGCTGGTGCGGGACCTCGTGTGCCATCTGGTGATCGACGCCCAGGACGTGCTGATCACCCTTGTCACCCCCGCTGACGCCGAGCCCACCGCCGACTCCGTCACCTACTGGCACGTCGCCGACGAGCCGCCCACCGGGGACGACCCGCTCGACGCACTGATCGTCCGGCTCGCCGCCGCCTACCAGGAGCCGCGTCTGCTCAAGTTCCACCTGGACGACGTCGGTTCCGCCGCCGGACGCGCGGCCGAACTCGCCGACCCCGCCGGGCGGGTGAGCACCCAGGACATGGTCCTCACCGCCGGCGACTACCTCGGCGCCTACGTCCTGGAGTGGACGCTGCACCACCTCGACCTCGTCGCCCACCTCCCGGACGCGGCGGCACCGCCCAGCGAGGGGCCGGCACGCTCCCGTGAGCTGCTGGAGCAGATCGCCGGGGCCGCGTTCCCCGCCTCGTTCACCGACACGGACGCCCTCCTCGTCGGCACCGGACGCCGCCCGCCGACGGACGCGGAGCGGGCCGAACTGGGCGAGCTGGGCAAGAAGCTGCCGCTGATCCTGGGCTGAGCCGTCGCTACCTGCTCTTCGCCACCCGGAACACGATCCCCGCCGCCCGCAGCCGTTCGATCAGCGCGTCCCCCATCGCGACCGCCGTCGTGACCTGCCCGGCCGTCGCCGGAAGGTCGTCGAAGGCGAGGCACAGCGCCGCCTCGGCGAACATCTTCGCCGTCTCGTCGTACCCCGGGTCGCCGCCCGAGACCTCCGTGAACACCTGACGGCCGCCGCCCTCACCCACGAAACGCACCGAGAACCAGCTCTTCGCCCGCTTCTCCGTGCTCGGGCCGTCCCCGGGCCTGACCCGGCCCGACAACCAGCGCCGCGCGGGAGGCAGTTGGGCCGCCGCGAACAGCGCGCCGACGGCGGCGATTCCGCCCACCGCCACCGGCAGCCGGCGCACGGCCGCGTAGTGGCGGTAGCGGAAGTCGGGACCGTAACGCTCCAGCGCCCTGGCGGACCGGCCCACGATCTGCGCGTCGATCGTCGGCAACGGCAGCGCCCAGGCGCCGACCTCCCCGGCGAACCGCGGCGCGCCGTTCGGGGTCGTGGCCCGGCGCCCCACCAGGCGCGGCTCGTGGCGCCCCCGGTCCCGCGCGGCGGCCAGCATCTGCCGGCCGCGCGCGAACTGGTTCAGCGCCGAGGCGAACGTACCGCCCGAGAACATCGCGTCGGCCCGCACGAACCCGTCCACCCGCAGCGGCACCCCCTCCGGCAGCTGCCGCACCGTGAAGTACGCGCCGAGGTCGTGCGGCACCGAGTCGAAACCGCAGGCGTGCACCAGCCGCGCCCCGGTCTCCCGCGCGCGTGCGTCATGGCGGACGTACATCAGGTCCACGAACTCCGGCTCACCGGTGAGGTCGAGATAGTCCGCACCCGTCTCCGCGCAGGCGGCGACCAGTTCCTCGCCGTACGTCACGTAGGGGCCCACCGTCGTGGCCACTACGCGCGCGTGCTCGGCGAGCGCCCGCAGCGAGGCGGGATCGGCCACGTCGGCCCGCAGCACACCGATCTCCGCGCCGCCCGGCAGCCGCTCCCGCAGCGCCTCGAGCTTCTCCTCGCTGCGGCCCGCGATGGCCCACCGCAGCCCTTCGGGCGCGTGCGCGGCGAGGTACTGCGCGGTGAGCGTCCCCACGAAACCGGTCGCTCCGAAGAGCACGATGTCGTACGGACGGTCCGTTCTGTTCAGCCTGCTCATGACACCTCTCGTCCGCCGGCACGCCGTTGTCGGTGGCCGAGGCTAGCGTGACAGCAGAAAGGCGCGGACGGTGACCCATCGGTAAATTGGCTAAGCGCTTGCTCGTTCAGGCTCTTGTGTCCTGCGGAGCGGCTTCTTAGCATCACTGGTGTTACATCAGTTGTGTCACGCCCAGGTGGGCCGGACGGCATGGGGGCTGGATGACCACGGCAACGACGCCAGGGCAGGGCCCGCTGACCGGCGTGCGCGTACTCGAGCTCGCCGGGATCGGCCCGGGTCCGTTCGCCGCCATGCTCCTGGCCGACCTCGGCGCCGACGTGGTGCGCGTCGACAGGCCCGGCGGACCCGGCCTCGCGATCAACCCGGCGTACGACGTCACCAACCGCAACAAGCGCTCGGTGATCGTCGACCTCAAGGCTCCGGACGGCGCCGCCCGCGTCCTCGACCTCGCCGCGCACGCCGACATCCTCGTCGAGGGCTACCGCCCCGGCGTCGCCGAGCGACTCGGTGTCGGCCCGGACGCCTGTCAGGCCCGCAACCCCCAGCTGGTCTACGGGCGGATGACCGGCTGGGGCCAGGACGGGCCCCTCGCCGAGCGCGCCGGGCACGACATCGCGTACATCGCCCTCACCGGCACCCTCGGCATGATCGGCGACCCCGGCGCACCCCCGGCCGTCCCCGCCAACCTCCTCGGTGACTACGCGGGCGGCTCCCTCTACCTCGTCGTCGGCGTCCTCGCCGCCCTCCACCACGCGCGCGTGACCGGCGCCGGCCAGGTCGTGGACGCCGCCATCGTGGACGGCACCTCCCATCTCGCCGCGATGATCCACGGCATGGTCGCGGCCGGCGGCTGGCAGGACCGGCGCGGCGCCAACCTCCTCGACGGCGGTTGCCCGTACTACGGCACCTACGAGACCGCCGACGGCCGGTACATGGCGGTCGGCGCGCTGGAACCGCAGTTCTACGACGAGTTCGTCCGCGTCCTCGGCATCCCCGAGCACGCCGACGCCCGCAAGGACTGGACCCGCTGGGGCGAGCTGCGCGAGGCCGTCGCCGCCCGCTTCAGGTCCCGTACCCGGGACGAGTGGACGGCCGCCTTCGACGGCACCGACGCCTGCGTGGCACCCGTCCTGTCGCTGGCAGAGGCCCCGCACCACCCGCACCTCGCCGCCCGCGGCACCTTCACCGACCACGGCGGCATCACCCAGCCCGCCCCCGCACCCCGCTTCTCCGCGACCCCGACGGCGGTACGGACCGGCCCGGCGAGGCCCGGCGCCGACACCGCGGAGGTGGCCCGCGACTGGCACGTACCGGACCTGACCAAGGACCAGAGCCGGTGACGGGCGGAGAACCGACCGGGCCCCGGCATCCGGTGTCGGGCCGTGAACCGACCCGGCATCCGACGAACGGCGGCGAGCCGATCAGATCCCGACATCCGGCGAAGGGCCGTGAACCGATCGGGTCCCGGCATCCGATGAAGGTGCAGAAGCCCATGAACGGCCAGGAACCCATGAAAGGCCCCGACGCGGAATGAAACGGCAGATCTTCGCCCCCGAGCACGACGCGTTCCGCGACACCGTGCGTGCCTTCCTCGACCGGGAGGTGCTGCCGCACTACGCGCAGTGGGAGAAAGACGGCATCGTCTCCCGCGAGGCCTGGCGCGCGGCGGGCAAGCAGGGCCTGCTCGGCCTCGCCGTGCCCGAGGAGTACGGCGGTGGCGGCACCCCCGACTTCCGGTACTCGGCCGTGCTCGCGGAGGAGTTCACGCGCGCGGGCGCCCCCGGACTCGCCCTGGGCCTGCACAACGACATCATCGGCCCGTACCTGACCGGCCTGGCCACCGAGGAGCAGCGCCGCCGCTGGCTGCCCGGATTCTGCGACGGTTCGCTGATCACCGCCATCGCCATGACCGAGCCCGGCGCGGGCTCCGACCTCCAGGGCATCCGCACCCACGCGGAGGACCGCGGCGACCACTGGCTGCTCAACGGCTCCAAGACGTTCATCTCCAACGGCATCCTCGCCGACCTGGTGATCGTCGTCGCGAGGACCACCCCGGAGGGCGGCGCCCACGGCCTGTCGCTGCTGGTCGTCGAGCGCGGCATGGACGGCTTCGAGCGGGGCCGCAACCTCGACAAGATCGGCCAGAAGGCACAGGACACGGCCGAGCTGTTCTTCCACGACGTGCGCGTGCCCAAGGAGAACCTCCTCGGCGAGCTCAACGGCGCGTTCCTCCACCTGATGACCAACCTCGCCCAGGAGCGGCTGAGCATCGCCGTCTCCGCCATCGCCGCCGCCGAGCACCTCCTGGAGATCACCACGGAGTACGTCAAGGAACGCGAGGCCTTCGGCCGGCCGCTCGCCACCAAGCAGCACATCCGGTTCGAGATAGCCGAGATGGCCACCGAGTGCGCCGTCACCCGCACGTTCCTCGACCGCTGCATCGAGGATCACTCGAACGGGGAGCTCGACGCGGTCCACGCCTCCATGGCCAAGTGGTGGGCGACCGAACTGCAGAAGCGGGTCGCCGACCGCTGTCTGCAACTGCACGGCGGCTACGGCTACATGAGCGAATATCCGGTCGCCCGGGCCTTCACCGACGGCCGTATCCAGACCATCTACGGCGGCACGACCGAGATCATGAAGGAGATCATCGGACGTTCCCTGCTGGGCTGACCCTCACCCTCGACCCACCCTCGAAAGGCCTCCCTGTGAGCACCGAAGCGTACGTGTACGACGCGATCCGCACCCCGCGCGGACGCGGCAAGGCGAACGGCGCCCTGCACGGCACCAAGCCCATCGACCTGGTCGTCGGACTCATCCACGAGATCCGCGCCCGCTTCCCCGGCCTCGACCCGGCCGCGATCGACGACATCGTCCTCGGCGTGGTCGGCCCGGTCGGCGACCAGGGCTCCGACATCGCCCGCATCGCCGCCATCGCGGCCGGACTGCCCGACACGGTCGCGGGCGTACAGGAGAACCGCTTCTGTGCCTCGGGCCTGGAGGCCGTCAACCTGGCCGCCGCCAAGGTCCGCTCCGGCTGGGAGGACCTGGTCCTCGCGGGCGGCGTCGAGTCCATGTCCCGGGTGCCGATGGCCTCCGACGGCGGCGCCTGGTTCAACGACCCGATGACCAACCTCGCCGTGAACTTCGTGCCGCAGGGCATCGGCGCCGACCTCATCGCCACCATCGAGGGCTTCTCCCGCCGGGACGTCGACGAGTACGCGGCCCTCTCCCAGGAGCGCGCGGCGACGGCCTGGAAGGAAGGCCGCTTCGAGCGGTCCGTCGTCCCGGTCAAGGACCGTGCGGGCCTGACCGTCCTCGACCACGACGAGCACCTGCGCCCCGGCACCACCGCGGACTCCCTCGCCAAGCTGAAGCCCTCCTTCGCGGACATCGGCGAGCTCGGCGGCTTCGACGCGGTGGCCCTGCAGAAGTACCACTGGGTCGAGAAGATCGACCACGTCCACCACGCGGGCAACTCCTCCGGCATCGTCGACGGCGCCTCCCTCGTCGCCATCGGCTCCAAGGAGGTCGGCGACCGCTACGGGCTCACCCCGCGCGCGCGGATCATCTCCGCGGCCGTCTCCGGCTCCGAGCCGACCATCATGCTCACCGGCCCTGCCCCGGCGACCCGCAAGGCCCTCGCCAAGGCCGGGCTGACCATCGACGACATCGACCTCGTCGAGATCAACGAGGCCTTCGCGGCCGTCGTCCTGCGCTTCGTGAAGGACATGGGCCTGTCCCTGGACAAGGTCAACGTCAACGGCGGTGCCATCGCCCTGGGCCACCCGCTCGGCGCGACCGGCGCCATGATCCTCGGCTCGCTCATCGACGAACTCGAGCGCCAGGACAAGCGGTACGGCCTCGCCACCCTGTGCGTGGGCGGCGGCATGGGCATCGCCACCATCGTCGAGCGCATCTGACCCCCCTCCCGACGGACACGACGGATCACACGGAGCACCTCCACATGAGCACTCAGTCCACGACCATCCGCTGGGAGCAGGACCGCGACGGCGTCGTCACGCTCGTCCTCGACGACCCCGACCAGTCCGCGAACACCATGAACCAGGCGTTCCGCGACTCCCTCGCGCACGTCACCGACCGCCTGGAGGCCGAGAAGGACTCCATCCGCGGCATCATCATCACTTCCGCCAAGAAGACCTTCTTCGCGGGCGGCGACCTGCGCGACCTCATCCGGGTCACCCCGGAGACCGCGCAGGAGCTGTTCGACGGCGGCCTCGCCATCAAGCGCAACCTCCGCCGCATCGAGACCCTCGGCAAGCCGGTCGTCGCCGCGATGAACGGCGCGGCCCTCGGCGGCGGCTTCGAGATCGCCCTCGCCTGCCACCACCGCGTCGCCCTCGACGCGCCGGGCTCCAAGATCGGCTGCCCCGAGGTCACCCTGGGCCTCCTCCCGGGCGGCGGCGGTGTGGTCCGCACGGTCCGCCTCCTCGGCATCACCGACGCCCTGCTGAAGGTGCTGCTCCAGGGCACCCAGTACAGCCCGCAGCGCGCCCTGGACAACGGCCTGGTCCATGAAGTGGCCGCCACCCAGGAGGAGATGCTCGCCAAGGCGCGCGCCTTCATCGAGGCCAACCCCGAGTCGCAGCAGCCCTGGGACAAGCCCGGCTACCGCATCCCCGGCGGCACCCCCGCCCACCCCAAGTTCGCGGCCAACCTGCCCGCCTTCCCGGCCAACCTGCGCAAGCAGACGGGCGGCGCTCCCTACCCGGCCCCGCGCAACATCCTCGCCGCGGCGGTCGAGGGCGCCCAGGTCGACTTCGAGACCGCGCAGGTCATCGAGGCCCGCTACTTCGTCGAACTGGCCGCCGGGCAGACCTCGAAGAACATGATCCAGGCGTTCTTCTTCGACCTCCAGGCCGTCAACTCCGGCGCCAACCGCCCCCAGGGCATCGAGCCGCGCCAGGTGACCAAGGTCGCCGTTCTGGGCGCCGGGATGATGGGCGCGGGCATCGCGTACTCGTGCGCCCGCGCGGGCATCGACGTCGTCCTGAAGGACGTGTCCGCTCAGGCGGCGGCCAAGGGCAAGGCCTACTCCGAGAAACTGTGCGCGAAGGCGGTGAGCCGGGGCCGCACGACCCAGGAGAAGGCCGACGAGCTGCTGGCCCGCATCACGCCCACGGCCGACCCGCAGGACGTCGCCGGCTGCGACGCGGTGATCGAGGCCGTCTTCGAGAACCCCGAGCTCAAGCACAAGGTCTTCCAGGAGATCCAGGGGATCGTCGAACCGGACGCCCTGCTGTGCTCCAACACCTCCACCCTCCCGATCACCGCCCTGGCCGAGGGCGTGGAGCGCCAGGCCGACTTCATCGGTCTGCACTTCTTCTCGCCGGTCGACAAGATGCCGCTCGTCGAGATCATCAAGGGCGAGCGGACGGGGGAGGAGGCGCTTGCCCGCGCCTTCGACCTGGTCCGGCAGATCAAGAAGACGCCGATCGTCGTCAACGACTCGCGTGGCTTCTTCACCTCGCGCGTGATCGGCCACTTCATCAACGAGGGCGTCGCGATGGTCGGCGAGGGCATCGAGCCCGCGTCGGTCGAACAGGCAGCCGCCCAGGCGGGCTACCCCGCCAAGGTCCTCTCCCTGATGGACGAACTGACGCTCACGCTCCCGCGCAAGATCCGCAACGAGTCCAAGCGGGCCGTCGAGGAGGCGGGCGGCACCTGGCCGACGCACCCCGCCGAGGCCGTCATCGACCGCATGGTCGACGAGTTCGACCGCCCGGGACGCAGCGGCGGCGCGGGCTTCTACGACTACGACGACAGCGGCAAGCGCGTCGGTCTGTGGCCGGGCCTGCGCGAGCACTTCACCCGCGAGGGCGCCGAGATCCCGTTCCGGGACATGCAGGAGCGCATGCTCTTCTCCGAGGCCCTCGACACCGTGAAGCTCCTGGAGGAGGGCGTGCTGACGTCGGTCGCCGACGCCAACATCGGCTCCATCTTCGGCATCGGCTTCCCCGGCTGGACCGGCGGCGTCCTGCAGTACATCAACGGCTACGAGGGCGGCCTGCCCGGCTTCGTGGCCCGCGCGCGCGAGCTGGCCGAGCGGTACGGCGACCGGTTCACTCCGCCGGCGCTGCTGGTGGAGAAGGCGGAGAAGGGGGAGACGTTCACGGACGCGCGGTGAGCGGTTTCCTGAGCGGGCGGATCCTCAACGTGTCAGGAGGGTCCGCCTGCCTCTGCCCCCTCGACCCACCCGCTCAGCTCCTCCCTCAGTGATCGTTGGAACGTGGTCAGCAAGGCCTGCACCACAATCGGGTGCATATGTGCCGACAGCGACTTCACGTCCTGTGCGTCCCGCTCGGACACCTCGCCGCGGAACAGCTCGGCCAGCTCGTGCGCCGCCAGGCGCGCATGCTCCACGAGTACGTTCCGCGCCGCCATGATCGACCCCTGGGACAGCGGTACGTCGAGCAGCCGCACGCCGAGCCGCAGCAGCCCCGCGTCGAAGCGGAAGCCGTCGCCGTCGGGCTGTACGACGCCCATCGCGGCGAGCCGCTCGATGTCCGCGTCGGCCAGCGACCGGCCCGACCGCCGCTCCAACTCCGCCCGGTCCGCCGTCTCCACGGTGTCGGGCGCCCAGGAGGCGACGACCGCGCGGTGGATCGCGAGGTCGTGCGGGCTCAGGTCGGGCGGCAGCTGCCGCAGGTACCGCTCGATCGCGGCCAGCGTCATCCCCTGGTGCTGCAGTTCCTCGATGAGCTCCAGCCGGGCCAGGTGCTCCCTGCCGTAGTGGCCCACGCGGCGCCGACCGATCACCGGCGGCGGCAGCAGCCCCTTGGTGCTGTAGAAGCGCACGGTGCGAACCGTGACGCCCGCACGCGCCGCCAGCTCATCGACGGTGAGGGTCGGCTTCCCGGTGTCGGTCGTCATGTGCAGCAGTATCGCTGTCTCACCAGTGCTGTGAAACCTCGCGCGCACCCTTCCCGATCACTCGCGCCCACCCTCCCCGATCATGTGACATGTCCCGCTGTGTGAGGTCCGCCACCGCGTGACCCGCGGGGTTCGGGGGAAGGTGGCCCCTTGGTCTGTGCCTCCACCGAGCGCACAGGCCATACGTACGTCAGGACACCGAGCGCGACCCGCTCGGGCGCCCCCGCACCAGAGAGTGGTACCCCCTGTGAGCAAGGACGCCGTGGACACGGCCACAGCCACCGAGGTGGCCCGGACGCCCGCGGACGCGGGTGACGCCGGCTACAGCAAGGACCTCAAGGCGCGCCACGTCAACATGATCGCCATCGGCGGCGCGATCGGCACCGGTCTCTTCCTCGGCGCCGGAGGACGCCTCCACAACGCCGGCCCGGCGCTCGCGATCGCCTACCTGGTCTGCGGGATCTTCGCCTTCTTCGTCGTCCGGGCCCTCGGCGAACTCGTCCTGTACCGCCCGTCCTCCGGCTCCTTCGTGTCGTACGCGCGCGAGTTCCTCGGCGAGAAGGGCGCGTACGTCGCCGGCTGGATGTACTTCCTGAACTGGTCGACGACCGGCATCGCCGACATCACCGCGATCGCGCTCTACACGCACTACTGGAGCCTGTTCACCGACATCCCGCAGTGGACGCTGGCGCTCATCGCCCTCGCGGTCGTCCTCGCCGTGAACCTGATCTCGGTGAAGATCTTCGGCGAGATGGAGTTCTGGTTCGCGATCATCAAGGTCGCCACCCTGGTCGGCTTCATGCTCGTCGGCATCTTCCTGCTGGCCACCCAGCACGAGGTGGGCGGTACGACCCCCGGCGTGCACGTGATCACCGACAACGGCGGCGTCTTCCCGCACGGCCTGATGCCGGTCGTCCTCGTCATGCAGGGCGTGATCTTCGCGTACGCCGCGCTGGAGCTGGTCGGCGTCGCCGCGGGCGAGACCGCCGAGCCGGAGAAGGTCGTCCCGCGCGCGGTGAACTCGATCATGTGGCGGGTCGGCCTGTTCTACGTCGGCTCCGTCGTCCTCCTCGCCCTGCTGCTCCCCGGCTCGGTCTACTCGGCCGACGAGAGCCCCTTCGTCACGGTCCTGTCGAAGATCGGCGTCGAGGGCGCGGGCGACGTGATGAACCTGGTCGTCCTGACGGCGGCGATGTCGTCCCTCAACTCCGGCCTCTACTCCACGGGCCGCATCCTGCGCTCCATGGCGACGGCGGGCTCGGCCCCGAAGTTCACCGCCCGCATGAACCGCAGCCAGGTCCCCTACGGCGGCATCCTGCTCACCTGCGCGGTGTGTGTGCTCGGCGTCGGCCTCAACTACCTCATGCCGAGCCAGGCCTTCGAGATCGTGCTGAACGTCGCCTCCCTCGGCATCATCAGCACCTGGGTGATCATCATGGTCTGCCATCTGGTCTTCGTCCGCCGCGCGCGGGCCGGCCAGGTCACCCGCCCCTCCTTCCGGCTGCCGTTCAGCCCGGTCACGGAGATCGCCACGATCGCCTTCCTGCTGGCCTGCCTCGGCATGATGGCGAACGACCCCGAGGTCGGCCGCAAGACCCTGCTGCTGATCCCCGTGATCGCGGCGATGCTCGTCGCCGGCTGGTACGCGGTCCGGCGCCGGGTGGAGCGGACGACGGACCAGGAGCTGACCGAGCTCACCAAGTAATCCAGGGGCCGTTGTCAGTGGCGGCCTCTACGGTGGCGTCATGTCGGGGATCACTTATGTCCGGGGTGACGCCACCGTTCCCTCCGTGAAGGGCGTCAAGGTGATCGCCCATGTCTGCAACGACATCGGGGGATGGGGAAAGGGCTTCGTGCTGGCGCTCTCGCGCCGGTGGCCGGAGCCGGAGGCGGCGTACCGCGCCTGGCACCGCGGCCGGTCCGCCAACGACTTCGGGCTGGGCGCGGCCCAGTTCATCCAGGTCGAGCCCTACGTCTGGGTGGCCAACCTGGTCGGCCAGCGCGGCACCCGTACGGGCAGCAAGGGCGTCCCCGTCCGGTACGAGGCGATCGACGCGGCCCTCGGACGGCTCGCCGACAAGGCCGTGGAACTCGGGGCCTCGGTCCACATGCCCCGGATAGGGTGCGGGTTGGCCGGGGGCAAGTGGTCCCGCGTCGAACCGCTGATCGCCGAGCGGCTCGTCCGGCGGGGGATCGCCGTCACGATCTACGACCACGGCGACTGACGGGACGGCAGGAGGCGGCATGGACCTCATCCCGGTGGAGATCGGCCCGCTGAACCCCCAGGTCCAGGACCTGGCGGTCGGGGTGGTGCTGTTCGCCGTCTGCTTCCTCTGTCTCGTCCCGCTGCTGCGCCGGATGAACCGGGTCCTGGAGGCGCGCGAGCAGGCCACGGACGGGGTCGCCGCGCAGGCCGAGCAGCTCCGCGCGCTGGCCGAGGAGAAGCGCGCCGAGATCGAGGCCGAGCTCGCCGACGCCCGCCATGACGCGGCCCGTACCCGTCAGCGGGCCGAGGCGGAGGGCGCGGCGCTCATCGCCGAGGCCCGCGCCGACGGCCTCCGCGAACGCGACGAACTCCTGGCTCAGGCGGCGACCCGCATCGACTCCGACCTGACCGCCGCGCGAGCCGAACTCCACGACCACCTACCGGAGTTGGCGGAGAAGCTGGCAAGCCGGATCCTGGGCGAGCCGATCGGCCCCGGGACACCGGCACGAGCAGCGGACACGTCGTGAGCAGGGCCGGCCCGGCGAACGGTCCCGCCACGCGCGACACCGACGCGCCCGCGCCGGACATGACGCCGCAGCCGGACCAGCTTCCGCCCTGCCGGACGTGACGCCGTGCCGGGATCGGGCCTCGCCCTGCCGGACGTGACGCCGTGCCGGGATCAGCCGGGCCCGCGTCGCACGTGACCGTGCCGGGATCGGCCGCGCCCCGCTGGACGTGACGCCGTGCCGGGATCAGCCACGCCCGCGTCGGACGTGACGCCGCTCCCGGATCAGCCGCGCTCTGTCGGACGTGACGCCGTAGCCGCGTCAGCCCCGCCCTGTCGGATGTGCCGCCGTTCCCGGATCAACCCCGTGCCGCCAGCGCCCCTAGCAGGCACTCCGTGAGGCGGCTCGTGATGCTTCCGTCCGGATCCAGGCGTGGGTTGAAGATCGTGACGTCGAGGCCGACCGCGCTGGTGCCGGACAGGGCCGTGCGCAGCACGGTCTCCAGCTCCTCCCAGCTCAGCCCGCCGTCCAGCCGGTGGTCCACGGCGGGCATGACCGCGTCGTCCAGCACATCGACGTCGAGATGCACCCAGTACCCGGCGCCGCCGCCCTCACCGGTCAACGCCTCCACCGCCTGCTGCGCCGCGGCACCCGCCCCCAGTTCACGCACCCGGTCGAGGTCCAGCGCGTGGAGTTCCTCCGGCAGCGGCTGCACCCCGAACACCGCCATCTCCGCCTGGTCCCGGAAGCCCAGCGCGACGACGTCCCCGTCGCGCACCAGCGGCCCCAGCCCCTCCAGATCGGCGAGAACCGCGGGCCCCCGCCCCGTGGCCAGGGCCAGCTCCATCGAGGCGACCTCGCCGACCGGGTCCGCCTCGGGCTGGTAGAAGTCGGTGTGGCCGTCGAGGAACAGCAGGCCGTGACGTCCCCGGCGGCGCAGCGCGAGGAGATTGCCGAGCAGAATGCTGCAGTCGCCGCCCAGCACCACCGGGAACCGCCCGTCGTCCAGCACCCCGCGCACCGCGTCCGCCAGCCGTACGGCGTGCTCGGCGATCCCGGCCGGATTGAGCACCCCGCTCTCCGGGTCGCGCTCCGGGTCGTAGGGACCGGGTTCCACCCTGCCCGCCGACGCCGCGCCGAGGCCGTCGGCCAGACCCGCGTCGAGCAGTGCCCGGGGCAGCTCCTCGACGCCGGTCGGCCGCAGCCCCAGCACGGACGGTGCCTCGATGATCGCGACGTCCCGCACTCCGACTCCCTCGTCAGGCGGCGCCGGCCGGCCCACGCGTCCGGCGCGTGGGCCCACCGTAGACCGCGGCAGGGCGCGGAGCGCGGCAGCGCCCACGTCCGGCGAGGCGCCCTGCGCCACCTGCCGAGTACCCCTCCTGGCACGCCACAAAGGGGCGCGAGGAACTGCGCGACCAGCCACTACGGCGCCGCAGACGACAGACGACCCATCACGGCACCCCCCCGGCGGAGCGCCTAGTGCACGTCGTTCGTCGCCGCGATCTTCTTCCACGACTTCGGCTGCGCCGGAGCGGCCGAGGCCCCCGCGGCCGACGCCTTGGCGATCGAGGCGGCTCGCGCCACCGGTGCGGCCGGCTTCGCCGGCTGGAACAGCCAGGTGTCGAAGAGCGCCGACAGCGACTGCCCGGACACGTCCTCCGCGTACTTCTGGAAGTCGGCGACCGAGGCGTTGCCGTACGCGTACTTCTGCGGCCAGCCCTTCAGGACCGCGAAGAACGCGTCGTCGCCGATCTCGTTGCGCAGCGCCTGGATCGCCAGCGCGCCCCGGTCGTAGACGGCGATGTCGAACTGGTTCTCCGGACCCGGGTCACCGGGCTTCACCGTCCAGAACGGGTCGTCGGCCGGGTGCGAGGCGTACACGTAGTCGGCGAGCTCCTGCGTGGTGCCCTCGTCCTCGTGCTCGGACCACAGCCACTGCGCGTAGCGTGCGAAGCCCTCGTTGATCCAGATGTCCTTCCAGCCGGACACGGACACCAGGTCGCCGTACCACTGGTGGGCCAGCTCGTGCACGACCACCGACACGTTGGAGCCGTTCGCGAACTGCCGCGGGCTGTAGTACGGCCGGGTCTGCGTCTCCAGCGCGTACCCGGTGGTGGTGTCCGGTACGTATCCGCCGAGCGCGTTGTAGGGGTACGGCCCGAAGTACTCGCTCAGCCAGTCGGCGACCTCTCCGGTCCGCTCGATGCTGGCCCGCGCGGCACCGTCGTTGGCGCCGAGGTTCTTGCTGTAGGCGTTGACGACCGGAATCCCGCTCTCGGTCTTCCCGGTCGTGATGTCGAACTTGCCGACGGCCAGCGTCGCCAGATACGTGGCCTGCGGCTTGTCGGAGCGCCAGTTCCAGCGGGTCCAGCCGAGACGTGAACTCGTCGACTGGAGCGTACCGTTGGAGATGGCCTGACTGCCGTCCGGCACGAGCACGGACACGTCGTAGGTGGCCTTGTCGAGCGGGTGGTCGTTGCTCGGGAACCACCACCAGGCCGACTCGGGCTCGTTGGCGCCCACCCCGCCGTCCGGAGTGCGGTGCCAGCTGGTGAAGCCGTACGCCTGCTTCGACGACGGGACCCCGCTGTACCGCACCACTACCGTCACCGAAGTACCCTTCGGCAGCGGCGACTTGGGTGTGATCTCCAGCTCGTGCTCGCCGGACGTGGTGAACGACGCCTTCGCGCCGTTGACCCGCACCTCGGAGACCTCCAGCAGGAAGTCCAGGTTGAAGCGGGACAAGTCCTGTGTGGTGCGGGCCAGAAGGGTCGCCGTGCCCTCCAACTCGTCCGTGGCGGGCTGGTACTTCAGCCGCAGGTCGTAGTGGGAGACGTCGTATCCGCCGTTGCCGTAGGCCGGGTAGTAGGGGTCGCCGATGCCCGGGGCGCCAGGGGAGTAGCTCGCGGCCGATGCCGGGATCGCCAGCAGGACGGACGCGGCAGCGAGTGCGCCCGGCGCGATGATTCTGCGGTGCACGAAAGCTCCAAGTCGTAGGGGCACGAAGTCTGTTCGAAGCCTATTCATCACCTGTGGACCCAGGCGTGTCCACGCCCACTGCTGTCACACGATCGCCATTCGGCCGTCATGAGTGGTCCCATGCCACTACACGCGTCGAACGGCCCTCTTTTGCACAGGAGTTGACCGATGTACCGTCCGCGCCATGCCGATACGCACGCGCTTCACGATCTGGAGACCGCTCGCGACGGCGGCCACCGCCGCCCTGCTGGCCACGTTCCTCACCCCAGCCGCCGCACAGGCCAAGCCCCGGGAGAGCCAACCCGTCTACTCCTACCAGAACGCCGTCCGCGAGGCCGTCTGGGTGGACACCGGCCTCGACGGGGACGGTGACGGCAAGAAGGACCGCGTGGCCGTCGACATCGTCCGCCCCCGCGAACTCGCCCGACAGGGCCGCAAGGTTCCGGTCATCATGGACGCCAGCCCGTACTACTCCTGCTGCGGGCGCGGCAACGAGAGCCAGAAGAAGACGTACGACGCCCAGGGCAACGTCGTCCAGATGCCGCTGTTCTACGACAACTACTTCGTGCCGCGCGGCTACGCCTTCGTCGGCGTCGACCTCGCCGGCACCAACCGGTCCGACGGCTGCGTGGACGTCGGCGGCCGCTCGGACATCCTCTCCGCCAAGGCGGTCGTCGACTGGCTCAACGGCCGCGCCACGGCGTACACCAGCCGTACGGGCACCACAAGAGCCAAGGCCGCCTGGACCAACGGCAGAACCGGCATGATCGGCAAGAGCTGGGACGGCACGATCGCCAACGGTGTCGCCGCGACCGGCGTCAAGGGCCTGAAGACCATCGTCCCGATCAGCGCCATCTCCTCCTGGTACGACTACTACTTCCAGCAGGGCGCCCCGCTCTACGACTCCGGCCCCGACTGGCTCTCCGACTACGTCGACAGCCCCGACGCCCGCGCCAAGTGCGCCGCCGTCCAGCAGAAGATCGTCGACGGCGCCCCGCGCACCGGCGACTGGACCGGCTTCTGGACCGAGCGCGACTACGTGAAGGACGCGGCCAAGGTGAAGGCCAGCGTCTTCGCCATCCACGGCCAGCAGGACCTCAACGTCCGCATGAAGCATCTCGGCCAGTGGTGGGACGCCCTCGCGAAGAACAGGGTCGAGCGCAAGATCTGGCTCTCCCAGACCGGCCACGTCGACCCCTTCGACTTCCGCCGCGCCACCTGGGTCGACACCCTGCACCGCTGGTTCGACCACGAACTCCTCGGCTACGACAACGGCATCGACCGCGAGCCGATGGCCGACATCGAACGCCACCCCGACCAGTGGGTGACGTCGAAGGTCTGGCCCCCGCGCGGCACCAGCGCCACCACCCTGCGCCCCGCCCAGGGCACCCTGCCCGGCGTCGGCACCCTCGGCCTCACCAAGGCCACCGGCACCGAGACCTTCACCGACAACCCGGCGCTGAGCGAGACCGACTGGGCCGCGCAGATCGACAGCTCCACCCCCGACAAGGCGGGCTTCACCACCGGCGCCCTCACCAAGGACCTGCGCATCTCCGGCTCCTCCAAGGTCACCGTCACCGCCACGCCCACCACCTCGACGGCCCACCTCTCGGCCGTCCTCGTGGACCTCGGCCCGAACACCATCCGGGACTACGCGGCGAGCGGCGAGGGCATCAGCACCCTGGCCGACCGTACCTGCTGGGGCGTCAGCACCGCAGGTGACAGCGCCTGCTTCAAGGTGACCCAGGCCAAGACCGCCGACGTCGACTACGAGGTCGTCAGCCGCGGCTGGGCCGACCTGGGCACCTATGCCCACCCCGGCAAGGGCGTTCCGCTCACCCCGGGCAAGGCGTACACGATCACCCTCGACCTGGCCGCCACCGACCACGTCGTCCCGGCCGGCCACCGGCTCGCCCTGATCGTCGCGGGCACGGACAAGGATCTGATCGACCCGCCGTCCACCACACCCACCCTCACGCTGGACCTGTCCCGCACGAGGGCGAGCGTCCCGCTGGTCGGCGGCGCCCCGGCCTTCGCGCACGCCACGCACGGCGCCGCCGGCGTCGTACCGGAGGCCACGGAACTCGACGGCGTCCAGGCGCCGCGATCACTCCAGCGCATCCCGGAGTAACAGGAGTAATCCGACATCGACGGTTGAAAACCGAGTCATTCGCGGTACCTGTGGTAGGCCGTATCCATGGGTTTCGGGAGAAGGTGCCGCAAATGACGGAAGACATGAAGAAAAGGGGTGGCGGGGAAGGCGTGGCAGGTCTTCCCCGCGACCACACCACCGACCGCGTGGTGTTCGGTGTCACCGCCGTCATCACCGTGGCCTTCGTGATCTGGGGTTCCACGGCGACGGACTCGCTGGAGAGCGTCTCCACGAAGATGCTCAACGGCCTGATCAAGAACGGCGGTTGGGCCTTCATGCTGGCCGCCTCCTGCTTCGTGGTCTTCGCGCTGTGGCTCGCGGCCAGCCGCTACGGCCGCATCCACCTCGGCGCCGAGGGCGAGGAGCCGGAGTTCCGGACCGTGTCGTGGGTCGCGATGATGTTCAGCGCGGGCATGGGCATCGGTCTGATGTTCTACGGCGTGAGCGAACCCCTCGCCCACTACACGACCCCGCCGCCGGGCACGGACCCCGCCGACTCCGGTGACCGCATGGAGACGGCGATGGCGACCACCCTCTTCCACTGGACGCTGCACCCCTGGGCGATCTACGCGGTCGTCGGCCTCGGCATCGCCTACAGCACCTACCGCAAGCGCCGCCGTCAGACCATCAGCGCCGTGTTCACCCCGCTCATCGGGGAGCGGCACGCCGAAGGCGGCGCCGGCCGGGTCATCGACATCCTCGCGATCATCGCCACCATCTTCGGCTCCGCGGCCTCCCTCGGGCTCGGCGCGCTCCAGATCGGCTCCGGATTCCAGGAGTTGGACTGGATGGACGACGTCAGCACCGGACTGCTCGTCGCCATCATCGCCGTCCTCACCCTGGCCTTCGTCGCCTCGGCCGTCTCGGGTGTCGAGAAGGGCATCCAGTGGCTGTCCAACACCAACATGGTGCTCGCCCTGATCCTGGCTGTGTTCGTGTTCGTCGCCGGGCCCACGATCATCGTCCTCGACCTGCTGCCCACCTCGATCTTCTCCTACCTCGGCGACCTGCCCCAGCTCGCCGGCCGCACCGAGGCGAGCGGCGGCAAGGGCGTCGCCGACTGGCTCGGCAGCTGGACCGTCTTCTACTGGGCCTGGTGGATCTCCTGGACGCCGTTCGTCGGCATGTTCATCGCCCGCATCAGCCGCGGCCGCACCATCCGCCAGTTCGTCGGCGGCGTCATCCTCGTCCCCAGCACGGTCAGCCTGATCTGGTTCGCCGTCTTCGGCGGTACGGCGATGAAGCTGAAGGAGGGCGGCGCGCTCGCCGGCGAGGACACCCCCGAGGGCCAACTCTTCGGCGTCCTCCAGGAGTTCCCCATCGCCACCGCCACCAGCCTGCTCGTCATGATCCTCGTCGGCATCTTCTTCGTCTCCGGAGCCGACGCCGCCTCCATCGTGATGGGCACGCTCTCCCAGAAGGGCGCCCTCGAACCCGGCCGGTTCGTCGTGGTGTTCTGGGGCATCGTCACCGGCGCGGTCGCCGCGATCATGCTGCTCGTCGGCAGCGGCCAGGGCGACGCCCTCACCGGCCTGCAGAACCTCACGATCCTCGCCGCCGCGCCCTTCGTGCTCGTGATGATCGGCATGTGCGTCGCCCTCATGCGCGACCTGCGCCGCGACCCGGTCATCGTGCGCGGCGAGATGGGCTCCGAGGCCGTCGAACTCGCCGTGATCGAGGGCCACAAGAAGTACGACGGCGACTTCGAGATCAAGGTCGGCCCGGGACCGGGCACGGAGACGGAGGGCGACCCGCTGGGCCACGATCACGGCTGAGCAATGCAGTTCAGGGGGAGGCCAGCCCCGCTGCCTCCTCCGCACACCCCCACGCCACCGTCACACCCGCCCCGCCGTGCCCGTAGTTGTGCACCAACACCCGCCCGCTGGGCAGGAGTTCACGCTCCAGCCGGACCGCGTCCCGCGCCGGCCGCAGCCCCACCCGATGCCCCAGCACCCGCGCCCCCGCGATCTCCGGCCGCAGCGCCGCACACCGCCGTACGATCGCCTCCGCCACGGCCGGATCCGGCTCCGTCGACCACGCGTCCTCGACCGCCGTACCGCCGAGCAGCAGCCGCCCCGGCTGCGGGAAGAAGTACGCCATCTCCCCGTCGGCGCCCGTCGACACCACCCACGTACGGATGCCCGGGTTCTCCACCACGACCGACTGCCCCCGCACCGGCACCACGGACGGGTCCGCCACCAGCTCACGCGCCCCGAGCCCCGTGCAGTTGACCACCACGGGCGCCTCGACCTCCGCCAGACCGGACACCGTACGCGTCTCGACCACGCCGCCCGCCGCCACGAACCGCCGCCGCAGCCACGGCAGATGGACCGCCATGTCGACCAGCGGCAACCGCGCCCACAGCCCGGTCCCCGCGTACTCCTCGGCGGTGACCGGGCGCAACCCGGGCAGCCGGGCGGTCAGCCAGTCGAACCCGTCGTCCAGCTTCTCCTCGCCCAGTACCCCCTCGACCATGCGTACGCCGGTACGGTCCGGGTCGGCCGCCAGCTCCTCGTACACGTCCAGCGAGCGCAGCGCCCACGCCGCCGCGACCGGCCTGATCCGGTACGGCCACCACAGCGCCCCGGCAACCGCCGAGGTGGTCCGCTCGACGGGGTCCCGCGTCCACACCCGCACCCGGCGCCCGCCCTCGGCCAGCACCAGGGCCGTCGTCAGCCCGATCACGCCCCCGCCGACGACTATGACTTCGCTGCTCAGCTCACTGTCCACGACCGGACCGTAGCGGAATGTGCCATGCCGTGCTCAGAGGGCGCTTCCTGCGGGAATACTCACAGCATGTCTGCCGAGTACGCGACCTTCGGCCTGGCACCGGCGATGCGTGCCGGTGGAGTCCTCGTCAACGGTGACTACCAAGTCCACCGCGACTTCGTGGACTTCATCGTCGACGGACGACCGTTGCTCTTCCAGCTCTCCGACCTCGACGCCGTCTCCCCCCTCGCCTCGGACGTACCGCCCTCGATCTTCACCGCCCAGGTCCGCAGCCTCCTGCTGGAGACGGACGCCCCGCTTCCGGACGGGCGCTATGTCATCTACGGCTGCCCCGAGTGCGAGGACCTGGCCTGCGGTGCCGTCACCGCCGTCATCGAGAAGGAGGGCGCCGACTACATCTGGCGGGACTTCGCCTGGCAGACCGACGAACGGGCCGACCTGGAGCTCAACGGCTACCACGGCATCGGCCCCTTCCGGTTCCGCGGCACCGACTACCGCGCGGCCCTCGATTCCCTGCTCACCTCCGGGACCGCGAGCCCACGCCGCCGCGTCCTGCTGATCGGCGCCCGCGTCGCCCTCCTCGCCAAACTCGCCGCCGCCCTGCGCACCATCGGCATCGGCGCCGACATCGCCCACGACGCCGACGGCGTCCCCGCCGACGAACTGCGCGGCTACGGAGCCGTCGCCTTCGGCCGGGCGATCGGAGAGGAGGAACGTGCCTCCGTGCGCCGCGCCTTCGAACGCGCGGGCGTGGACGTGACGTACGTCAACGGACTCGCCCCGATCGTCCCCCTCCTCGTCGCCCAGATCGAACACGCCCTCGACCGCCGCCCCGAGGAACAGCGCCGGCTGACCCGCCTGGTCGCCGCCGACGGCGAGGCGGGCGTCGAGGTCACCTCGCCCTGCCGGGTACGCCTCACCGCGTACCGCCTCGACCGGCTCTTCCGCACGCACGCCCAGGAGGTCTTCGACGGCGTCCTGGAGGCGGGCCGGCACCGGATCGCCCTGGACGCCAGGGCCGTGAAGGGGGAGGCGTTCGTGGTGGCACGGACGTCGGGGAGCGTGCTGGTGGAGGCGATGGCGCACTGACCGGGAGCCGGCGCGAAGCCGGAGCGGACCGGTCGGCCGCCCTCGCTAAAATCGGTCCCCTGATGACTGCCACCCTCGTCGCCAAGAACCTCGCCGCCGGCCACGGCGACCGCTCCCTGTTCACCGGGCTCGACCTCGTTGTCGCGCCCGGTGACGTCATCGGGCTGGTCGGCGCCAACGGCGCGGGCAAGTCCACCCTGCTCAGGCTGCTCGCCGGGCTGACCGCACCGGAGGAGGGCGAGCTCCGGCTCTCCCCGCCGACCGCGACCGTCGGCCACCTCCCGCAGGAACCGGAGCGCCGCCCCGGCGAGACGGTCCGCGCCTTCCTGGCCCGCCGCACCGGCGTCGCCGAGGCCCAGCGGCTCATGGACGAGGCGACCCAGGCGCTCGTCGACGGCGCCCCGGGCGCGGACGACGCCTACGCCACCAGCCTGGAGCGCTGGCTCGACCTCGGCGGCGCGGACCTCGACGAACGCGCCGAGGAGATCGCCGACTCCCTCGGCCTTGCCGTCGACCTCGACCAGCCGATGACCTCCCTGTCCGGCGGCCAGGCGGCCCGCGCCGGCCTCGCCTCCCTGCTCCTGTCCCGCTACGACGTCTTCCTTCTCGACGAGCCCACCAACGACCTCGACCTCGACGGCCTGGAGCGCCTGGAACGCTTCGTCAAGGGCCTGCGCGCCGGCACCGTCGTCGTCAGCCACGACCGCGAGTTCCTCACCCGCACGGTCACCAAGGTCCTCGAACTCGACCTCGCCCAGGGACAGATCAACCTCTACGGCGGTGGCTACGAGGCCTACCTGGAGGAGCGCGAGGTGGCCCGCCGGCACGCCCGCGACGACTACGAGGAGTACGCCGACAAGAAGGCGGCCCTCCAGGACCGGGCCCAGATGCAGCGCTCCTGGATGGACAAGGGCGTCAAGAACGCGCGTCGCAAGGCGAACAACGACAACGACAAGATCGGCCGCAAGTTCCGCAGCGAGGCCAGCGAGAAGCAGGCCGCGAAGGCCCGTCAGACCCAGCGCATGATCGAGCGCCTCGACGTGGTCGAGGAGCCCCGCAAGGAGTGGGAACTGCGCATGGAGATCGCGTCGGCCCCGCGCTCCGGGTCGGTCGTGGCGACCCTGCGCGACGCGGAGGTGCGCCGCGGCGACTTCACGCTGGGCCCGGTCTCCCTCCAGATCGACTGGGCGGACCGGGTGGCGGTGACGGGCGCGAACGGCGCCGGCAAGTCGACCCTGCTGGCCGCCCTCCTGGGCCGGTTGCCGCTGGCCTCCGGACAGGCGTCCCTCGGCTCCGGCGTCCTGATCGGCGAGGTCGACCAGGCCCGCAAGCTGTTCCATGGCGAGGAGTCGCTGCTGGACGCCTTCGGCGCGGCCGTCCCCGACACGGAACCGGCCGAAGTCCGCACCCTGCTGGCCAAGTTCGGCCTGAAGGCGGACCACGTCCTGCGCTCGGCGGCGACCCTGTCCCCGGGCGAGCGCACGAGGGCGGCGCTGGCGTTGCTCCAGGGTCGGGGAGTGAACCTCCTGGTCCTGGACGAGCCCACGAACCACCTGGACCTGCCGGCGATCGAACAACTGGAACAGGCCTTGGACGCCTACGAGGGCACGCTCCTACTGGTCACCCACGACCGCAGAATGCTGGACGCGGTGAGGGTGACGCGCCGCTTGGAGGTCAGTGCAGGCAAGGTGACCGAAACCCCCTGAGGGGCGCGGGGAACTGCGCGACCAGCCACAACCGGCCCGCAGTTCCCCCACAACCGCTACCGCCCCTTTTTCTTCGAATCCAGCAGACCGGCCTTGCGCAGAGCATCAGCCATCGCACTGTTGGCCGGAGGCGCAGCCTGCCGCTGCTGCTGGCGCTGCTGAGGCGGCCGCCCGCCACGCTGCCGACGCTCACCCCCGCCACCCTGACCCTGCTGCCCCTGCGGAGCCTTCTCGTCATCGAGCCGCAGCGTCAGCGAGATCCGCTTCCGCGGAATGTCGACGTCGAGGACCTTCACCTTGACGATGTCACCCGGCTTGACCACATCGCGCGGGTCCTTAACGAACGTCCTGGACAGCGCGGACACATGCGCCAGCCCGTCCTGATGGACACCGACGTCGATGAACGCCCCGAAGGCCGCCACGTTCGTCACGACGCCCTCCAGGATCATCCCGGGAGCCAGGTCGGAGATCTTCTCGACGCCCTCCTTGAAGGTGGCCGTCTTGAACGCCGGCCGAGGGTCACGCCCCGGCTTCTCCAGCTCCTTGAGGATGTCCGTCACGGTCGGCAGACCGAACGTCTCGTCCACGAACTCCTGCGGCCGCAGCGAGCGCAGCACCCCCGTGTTGCCGATGAGCGACGCGACCTCCTGGCCGGCCGTCTTCACCATGCGCCGCACGACCGGGTAGGCCTCCGGGTGGACGCTGGACGCGTCCAGCGGGTCGTCGCCGCCGCGGATGCGGAGGAAGCCCGCGCACTGCTCGTAGGCCTTGGGGCCGAGCCGGGCCACCTTCTTCAGTTCCGTACGGGACCTGAACGGGCCGTTGGCGTCGCGGTGGGAGACGATGTTCTCGGCGAGTCCGGAGGTGATGCCGGAGACGCGCGCGAGCAGGGGGGCGGACGCGGTGTTCACGTCCACGCCGACGCCGTTCACACAGTCCTCCACCACCGCGTCCAGCGAGCGCGACAGCTTCACCTCGGACAGGTCGTGCTGGTACTGGCCGACGCCGATCGACTTCGGGTCGATCTTCACCAGTTCGGCCAGCGGGTCCTGGAGGCGGCGCGCGATGGAGACCGCGCCGCGCAGCGACACGTCCATGTCGGGCAGTTCCTGCGAGGCGAACGCGGAGGCCGAGTACACGGACGCGCCCGCCTCGGACACCATCACCTTGGTGAGCTTCAACTCCGGGTGCTTGGTGATGAGTTCACCGGCGAGCTTGTCGGTCTCGCGGGACGCGGTGCCGTTGCCGATCGCGATGAGTTCGACCGAGTGCCGGGCGGCGAGCACGGCCAGCTTGGCGAGCGCCTCGTCCCACTTGTTGGCGGGGACGTGCGGGTAGATGACGTCGGTGGCGACGACCTTGCCGGTGGCGTCGACCACGGCGACCTTCACGCCCGTACGGAAGCCCGGGTCGAGGCCCAGCGTGGCGCGGGTGCCGGCCGGGGCGGCGAGCAGCAGGTCGCGGAGGTTCTTCGCGAACACGTCGACCGCCTCGTCCTCGGCGGCCGTGCGCAGCCGCAGCCGCAGGTCGATGCCGAGGTGCACGAGGACGCGGGTGCGCCAGGCCCAGCGGACGGTGTCCTTCAGCCACTTGTCCGCGGGGCGGCCACGGTCGGCGATGCCGAACTTGTGGGCGATGATCCCCTCGTACGACGAAGGACCGTCCGTGGGCTCCTCGGGCTCCAGGACGAGGTCGAGGACGTCCTCCTTCTCGCCGCGCAGCATCGCCAGGACCCGGTGCGAGGGCAGCTCCTTGAACGGCTCGGAGAAGTCGAAGTAGTCGGCGAACTTGGCGCCCGCCTCCTCCTTGCCGTCCTTCACCTTCGCGGCCAGGCGCCCGCGCACCCACATGCGCTCGCGGAGTTCACCGATCAGGTCGGCGTCCTCGGAGAAGCGCTCCGTGAGGATCGCGCGGGCGCCGTCCAGCGCGGCCTGCGGGTCGGCGACGCCCTTGTCGGCGTCGACGAACGCGGCAGCCGCGGCGAGCGGGTCCACCGTCGGGTCGCCGAGCAGGCCCTCCGCGAGCGGTTCGAGCCCGGCCTCACGCGCGATCTGCGCCTTGGTGCGCCGCTTGGGCTTGAAGGGCAGGTAGATGTCCTCCAGGCGCGCCTTCGTCTCGGCGCCGCGGATCTGCGCCTCCAGCTCCTCGGTGAGCTTGCCCTGCTCGCGCACCGACTCGAGGATCGCCGTCCGCCGCTCCTCCAGCTCCCGCAGATAGCGCAGCCGCTCCTCGATCGTGCGCAGCTGCGCGTCGTCGAGCATCTCGGTCGCTTCCTTGCGGTAGCGAGCGATGAAGGGCACCGTCGAACCGCCGTCGAGCAGCTCCACGGCGGCTCTGACCTGCCGCTCCCGTACGCCGAGCTCCTCGGCGATCCTTCCTTCGATGGATCCAACGCCGATGGGGGTGCCTGTCGTCACGATCCCGTACCGCCTTCTCACTGAGGTTGCGCGGCAATTGTGGCAGGCGGCACGGACACTCGGGGATCAGGGCGCGGCCATCAGGCCCGGCGACTGCGGGTGGAACCCGAGGCTCCGCCGAAGAGCCGGGCCAGGGCGCGGAAGGGCAGCGTCACGACGGTGGCGATGGCGCCGCCGATCTGGCGCAGTACGTCAGCGATGGCACGGAACACGGGGGTCTCCTTTCCCGTCCGGCCACGGTGACCGGACAGCCCCCGGGTACCTCACCCGTGCCACGCCATTCCCGGCCTCAGCCCTTTCTTGATCAGATCCGAGCCTCAGCCCGTCACGATCAGATGCGAGCCGCAGCCCTTCACGACCAGAACCGAGCCTCAGCCCTTCCCGATCAGATCCGCCGGATAAGCCCCCGCCGCCACGGCCGCCCGCGCGAACCCGGTGCCGAGTTCCGTCAGGCGGGCGACGCCCTCCGCGCCCAGGTGTTCGTACGGCTCCCGGTCCAGCCGGTCCGTCATGGCCTCGATCTCCTCACGGAGCGCCACACCCCGCTCGGTCAGCTCGCCCGCCTCGTCCAGCAGCCCCCGGTCCCGGAGCCGGTCGCTCGCCGCGTCCCACTCCTCCTGGGTCCAGCCGCGGGTCGTGAAGATCCACTTCGGGGTCATGCCCCGGCCGGTCGCGGTGTGGGTCACCAGGGCTTCCAGGCCGTCCAGGCCCGCCGCCAGCAGTGCGGCGAGGTGGCCGTCGCCCCGGTGCTCGCGCAGCAGGGTCGTGGCGTGGAAGTACGCCAGGTGCGGTTCCTCGGGCACCGGCAGGTCCGCGTGCGCCGCGTACAGCGGGCGGGCACTGCGCGAACAGGCCTCGGCCGCCCGCAGTGCCAGCTCCGCGGCCTCCGCGATCTCCGGGGACGTCACCGCCTCCGCGCCCAGCAGCCGCCTCAGGGAAGCGTCCACGGCACGCGCGCGTGCCGCGAGCACGGCCTGAGGGGAGGCGATCGACCACACCGCCGGGACATGCGTGGCGACCAGGTCGTGCTTGTAGTTGTAGAAGGCCGCCGTCACCACCCCGGCCGCCACCGGGCCCATCGCGGCGGCCCGCACCGCGAAGTTGACGGCGCGGGGGTGGGTGATCCCGATCGCCGCCAGTTCCGCGTCCGTCTCGGGCGCGAAGTAGGACGTGGCGTGCAGGGAGTTGAGCACGTTGTGACAGCGGCGGCCGGACCGCGGCGCAAGGGCGGCAGAAGTCATGCCCGGCAGGTTACCAACCGCTTGGTACGTCACCTCTGGGCTGACGGACCATGGCAGGAAAGGTGGGGTGCTCGTCATTGCGGCCATCCCGGACCCCGCCAAGAATCGACGGCATGACGCAGCGAACCGTCCTCGTCGTCCTCTTCGACGATGTGCAGAGCCTCGACGTCACCGGCCCCCTGGAGGTGTTCGCCGGGGCCGAGAACCACACGCCGGGCACCTACCGCATCCGTACCGCCTCCCTGGACGGCGGCCCCGTGCGCACCTCCAGCGGCCTGACCCTCGTCCCGGATCTGGCCCTGCCCGACGCGCCCACCCCGCACACCCTGCTCGTCCCCGGTGGGCAGGGGACCCGCCGTCCCGACCCGCGCCTGACCGACTGGCTGCGGGAGAACGGGCCGCGTGCCGAGCGCCTGGTCTCGGTGTGCACGGGCGCGATCCTGCTCGCCGCCGCGGGCCTCCTGGACGGTCACCGCGTCACCACCCACTGGGCGTACAGCGACACGCTCGCCCGCGACCACCCGGCCGTCGACGTCGAACCCGACCCGATCTACATCCGGGACGGCCACGTCGCCACCTCCGCCGGCGTCACCTCGGGCATCGATCTCGCCCTCGCGCTGGTCGAGGAGGACCTGGACCGGGACGTGGCGCTGACGATCGCCCGCTATCTGGTCGTCTTCCTCCGCCGGCCCGGCAACCAGGCCCAGTTCAGCGCCCAGTTGGCCACCCAGACCGCGCGGCGCGAGCCCCTGCGCGAGGTGCAGCAGTGGATCACCGAGCATCCGGACGGCGACCTCAGCGTGGAGTCCCTCGCCGCCCGGGCCCGGCTCTCCCCGCGCCACTTCGCCCGCGCCTTCCAAGCCGAGACCGGCACGACCCCCGGCCGCTATGTCGACCGGGTCCGCCTCGAACACGCCCGGCGCCTGCTGGAGGACACCACCGACGGCGTCGAGGAGATCTCCCGCGCCAGCGGCTACGGCACCCCCGAGGCCATGCGCCGCGCCTTCGTCAGAACCCTCGGCGCCGCACCGGCGGAATACCGCCGCCGCTTCCGTCCCGCGCCTGCCCACTGAGGGCCGCACGGAGACGACCCCAGGACCCGCGTCCCGCGCCTGCCCACTGAGGGCCGCACGGACGACCCCGGACCCCGTCCCGCGCCACCCGTTGTAGGCGGCACGGAGACCGTCACCGGTCCGTCGCGCCCGCCCGCTGATGAAGGCAGCGCGAACACGGCCCGGGACCGCCGCCCGTTCCACCCCCGCACCCGCCCACCGAAGGGATCACAGACACCGTGCAGATCGCCATCGTCCTCTTCGACCGCTTCACCGCGCTCGACGCCGTCGGGCCCTACGAGACCCTCGGCCGGCTCCCCGACGCGGAGACCGTCTTCGTCGCCGAGCACACCGGACCGGTCCGCACCGACACCGGGAACCTCGCCATCACGGCCGACAAGTCCCTGGCCGAGGTGCCGGACCCCGACATCGTCGTCGTCCCCGGCGGGCCCGGGCAGACCCCGCAGATGGAGAACCCGGTGCTGCTCGACTGGCTGCGCGCCGCCGACGCCGGCAGCACCTGGACGACGTCGGTGTGCACCGGCTCCCTGCTGCTGGCCGCCGCCGGACTGCTGGAGGGGCGTCGCGCGACCTCGCACTGGCTGGCCCTCGACTTCCTGAAGGAGTTCGGCGCCGAACCCACGGGGGAGCGGGTCGTCGTCGACGGCAAGTACGTCACCGCGGCCGGCGTCTCCTCCGGCATCGACATGGGTCTCACCCTGCTCGGCAGGATCGCCGGCGACGAACACGCCCAGGCCGTCCAGCTGTTGACGGAGTACGATCCGCAGCCGCCCTACGACGCCGGCTCGCCGGAGAAGGCCCCGGTTCACCTCGTCGAGGAGTTCCGCACCAAGAGCCGCTTCATCCTGACGTAGCCCTCACCCGGACGTCGTCCAGGTGAAGCACGGCTGCCTGCGCTCCAGGAACGCGGCGACGCCCTCCGCGGTGTCGCCGCTGCCGCGCGCCTGCTCGACCCAGTGATCGTCCCGACCGGTCACCCCGTTGGCGAACTCCTTCGCCGCCGCCTGCGTCAACTGCGAGCGGGACACCAGGACCCGGGTGAACTCGGCCACCCGCTTGTCCAGTTCGCCCTCCGGCAGCACCTCGTCGACGAGTCCGGTGCGCAGCGCCCGCTCCGCGTCGATCAACTCGCCCGAGAACAACAGGTACTTGGCGGCGGACGGCCCCACCAGACCCACCAACCGGCGCGTGGAGGACGCCGGGTACACGATCCCCAGCTTCGCCGGTGTCACCCCGAACAACGCGCCCTCCTCCGCGAACCGCAGATCACAGGCCGCCGCGAGCTGGGCGCCGCCGCCCACGCAGTGCCCCCGGATCGCCGCCAACGTCGGCTTGGGGAACGCCGCGAGCGCCTCCTCGGCCGCGACCGCCAGCCCCTGCGCCTCCTCCGGCGACCCCCGCAGCGTGGAGATGTCGGCCCCCGCGCAGAACGTCCCGCCTTCACCGGTCAGCACCAGCGCCCCTACGTCCGGATCGGTGGCGAGCGTGTCGAGCAGCGGCGGCAGCGACCGCCACATCGCGGCCGTCATGGCGTTGCGCTTCTCCGGGTGGCGGATGACGACGGTGGCGACCGAGCCGGTCACGCCGTGCTGCAGCTGGGGCTCCATGGCCGGATGCTAACCGCACCCCCCGACCGTACGATCGGGGAGGGGCCCGGGCGAGGGAGGTGCCGATGGCGAGCGACGGCAAGGGCACGAGCGAGACCGCGAAACTGCGGCGGGGGTTCGGCTGGATCGCCGCACTCGGCGTGATCCTGGTCCTCGCCGGACTCGTCGGGCTGATCTACACCGGCGTGGCCACACTCACCTCGATGCTCCTGTTCGGCTGGCTGCTGCTCATCGGCGGCGCCGTGGGACTGCTGCACGCGATCCAGGCCCGCGGGACCAACTTCTTCTGGCTCGGCGTGGTCGTCGCCGCCCTGAACATCGCGGCCGGTGTGGTCGTCATCCGCAGGCCCGAGGCGGCGGCCGAGGCGCTGACCATGTTCGCCGCGCTGCTCTTCCTGACCGGAGGGGTGTTCCGGCTGGTCGGCAGCCTGGTGGTGAGGGGACCGCAGTTCGGCTGGACCCTGGTGCAGGGCGCGTTCGGTCTGCTCCTCGGCATTCTCGTGCTGGCCTCCTGGCCGAGCAGCAGCAAATACGTCATCGGCTGCTTCTTCTCCCTCGCGCTCCTCTTCGACGGCCTCGGCCTGATCGCGACCGGCTACGGCGGCCGGCGCATCGTGGGCATGGTCTCGGACCGGCTCACCGCCGAGGGCGACGCACAAAGCGGAACGAGCGAGTCGACCACCAAACCCGTACAACCCGAATAGTTCGCAAACGCGGCACGACTGCGGCGGGAGTGATCCCGTATATGCCTGGATCGTGCGTGAGCGATCACAAACGCTCGATATCTGCTGACTTCTGTTCAGTCATCCGGGGGGAAGCGCAGTGTTACCAACACTCGACGTGTGGTGACAATCGAGCGCGAGGGTGGCGACCGGACGATGGAGAACCACGGGCGCGGGTCAGGCCCGCGCCCACCAGGCGGCGCGGACCCGCACCCGCTGCCTTACGAGGGCGTCTGGCGGTTCACCGCCCCCGCCGTGGACGCCTCGGTCCCGCAGGCACGGCACGCGGTACGGGATCTGCTGCTGCGGCAGGGGGTGCCGGTCTCGGACGAGCTCGTGCAGGGGCTCCTGCTGATCGTCTCCGAGCTGGTCACCAACGCGGTGCGGCACGCGGCCCTGCTGTCGCCGATGCTCGCCGTGGAGGTGGCCGTCGGCGCCGAGTGGGTGCGGGTGTCCGTCGAGGACAACCACCCCTACCGCCCGACCGCCCTGGAAGCCGACCACAGCGGCGAGGGCGGGCGGGGGCTGCTGCTGGTGCGCGAGGTCACGCGCGAGGCGGGCGGCGTGTGCGACGTGGAGCACACGGCGAACGGCGGCAAGGTGATCTGGGCCGCCCTGCCGCTCGCGTCCGTGCGGGTGCCGTAGGAGCGGCTACCAGCCGGCGTTCGGGCCCGTCAGCTCCCGCACCGCGGGCCGGGCCGCGTCCAGGACCGTCATGAACCAGGCCGAGAAGGTGTCCTTCGCGTGCCGCTCGGCCAGCTCGGCCGGGGTCACGAAGGCCGTCGCGCCGATCTCCTCCGGGTCGGGGCGCAGCGGTGCCTGCACCAGGCCGACGAAGAGGTGGTTGTACTCCTGCTCCACCAGGCCCGATTCCGGGTCCGGGTGGTTGTAGCGCACCGTGCCCGCCTCCGCGAGCAGCGACGGGGAGGCGCCCAGCTCCTCGTACGTCCGCCGGGCCGCCGCCGCGAACGGGGCCTCGCCGGGGTAGGGGTGGCCGCAGCAGGTGTTGGACCACACCCCGGGGGAGTGGTACTTGCCCAGCGCCCGCTGCTGGAGCAGCAGCCGGCCCTGCTCGTCGAAGAGGAACACGGAGAAGGCGCGGTGCAGCTGCCCGGGTGGCTGATGGGCGGCGAGCTTCTCCGCGGTGCCGATCGTGACGCCGTCCTCGTCGACCAGTTCCAGCAGAATCGGGTCAGCGGTGCCGTTCGACGAGCTGTGCGTCGCGGTGGCAGGTGTGATCGGCATACCCATCCTTCGCATCGGTCTTACGCGCCCCAAGTGTGCCGTACGGATACGACACTCCCGGCCGTTGATGGTGCCCGGCGCGGCGGCCGGGGAACCGTCCGGAACGGCGCTGTGAGGTCAAGGACGCAACCGTGCACCGGATCGCTGCATTCCGTCCACCACGGGATGTAGGCGGACGTACCGGACGTTCAGTGGCACAGCCGTGCCTCGTGTTCCGCGTGCCCGCCGGGCTCCAGCTGGAAGGTGCAGTGCTCCACGTCGAAGTGGTCGCCGAGGCAGCCCTGGAGCTCGTGGAGCATCTTCTCGTGGCCGATCGCGTTCAGGACGTCGGAGCGCACCACCACGTGCGCGGAGAGCACCGGCATCCCGGAGGTGATGGTCCAGGCGTGCAGGTCGTGGACGTCCTCGACACCGTCCAGGGCCAGGACGTGCGCCCGCACCTCGTCCATGTCGACGTCCTTGGGGGCCGCCTCCAGGAGCACGTCGAGGGTCTCGCGCAGCAGCTTCCAGGTGCGGGGCACGATCATCAGGCCGATGACGAGCGAGGCGATCGGGTCGGCGGCCTGCCAGCCCGTGGTCAGGATCACCACCGCCGAGATGATCACCGCCAGCGAGCCGAGCGCGTCCGCCGCGACCTCCAGGAACGCGCCCCGGACGTTCAGGCTGTCCTTCTGGCCGCGCACCAGCAGGGACAGCGAGATCATGTTCGCGACCAGACCGATCGCGCCGAACACGATGGTCAGCCCGCCCTCGGTGCCGGCGGGCGTGATGAACCGCTGGATCGCCTCGTACAGGACGTACCCGCCGACGCAGAGCAGCAGCAGACAGTTGGCGAGCGCCGCCAGGATCTCGGCGCGGGCGTAGCCGAAGGTGCGCTTCCCGCTCGGCGGGAGGCTCGCGAAGTGGATCGCCATCAGCGCCATGCCGAGGCCCAGTCCGTCCGTCGCCATGTGCGCCGCGTCCGCGACCAGGGCGAGGGAGTCCGCCATGATGCCGCCGACGATCTCGACCACCATGACGGTGAGCGTGATCGACAGGGCCACCCGCAGCCTGCCGCGGTACGCCGCGGTCGCCGTACCGCCGGTGGGCGCATGCGCGTGCCCGTGATCGTGCCCTGCCCCCATGGAAGCCGCCTCCTGTGATCTCCGCCTGGCTTCACAGTGAACTACGGGTGGGGGGTATCGGGCAACGCGGCACTGAACACCGTTGTCATGTGCCCTGACCTGCGCAAACGAACCGCAGGTCAGGGCACCCTCAGCTCACTTGCCGTGATGCAGCTGCCAGCCGGCCCACGCCGACTCGATCATCTCGCGCACCCCGCGCCGGGCACTCCAGCCGAGCTCCCGGGCGGCCAGCTCGGCCGAGGCGACCGAGACCGGCGCGTCACCGGGCCGCCGGGGCTCGACGACGGCTTCCCGCCGGTCGCCGGTGACCTCACCGATGACCGTGACCATCTCCCGAACGGAGACACCTTCGCCGCGCCCGATGTTGACGGTCAGGTCGCCGGCGCGGTCCCCGACCCGTCGGGCGGCCGCGAGATGGGCCTCGGCCAGGTCGGCGACATGGATGTAGTCGCGGACGCACGTGCCGTCCGGCGTCGGGTAGTCGTCGCCGAAGATGCGCGGGGCGTCGTTGCGGGTGAGCCGGTCGAAGACCATCGGCACGATGTTGAAGACGCCCGTGTCGGCCAGCTCGGGCGCCGCGGCCCCCGCCACGTTGAAATAGCGCAGGCACACGGTGGAGATCCCGTGCGCCCGCCCGGCGGCCCGCACCAGCCACTCGCCGGTGAGCTTCGTCTCGCCGTACGGGTTCACGGGGGCGCACGGGGTGTCCTCCGTGATGAGCTCCGCGTCCGGATTGCCGTACACGGCCGCCGACGAAGAGAACACGAACCGGCCGACACCGGCCTCGGCGACCGCCTCCAGGAGCGTCGCCAGACCGCCGACGTTCTCCTGGTAGTAGCGCGTCGGCTGCGCCACCGACTCGGCGACCTGCTTGCGCGCGGCCAAGTGCACCACGCCGGTCACCTCGTGCTCGGCGAGGACCCGCTTCAGCAGCCCGGCGTCGAGCGACGAACCCCGCACCAGCGGGACGTCCGCCGGAAGCCGCGCGGGAACCCCGGCCGAGAGGTCGTCCAGCGCGAGGACCCGCTCACCGGCCTCCGTCATGGCCCGCGCCACGTGGGCCCCTATGTATCCCGCTCCGCCTGTGATCAGCCATGTCATGGTCGCCCACCCTATGCCGGGCGGGGACGGCCGACGCTATGTCCCAGATGCCCGATCCTGCGGTACGCGGTTTGTGGGCGGGGCCCGTGATCGCCCATGATGATCGCGGCAAAGGCCGGGGGAGCCGCCGTCGATCGGCCCGTGAACGGGCGGTGAACGCGGGCTTCCCGGTATCCGATAGCCTCTGCCGACATGCCGCCCGGCCGTCACCGGCAAGGGGCGCCCCCACCGTGTACTCGCCGGCGTGCAGACGTCGGCACCCAGGGAGTGAGTTCGGTTGTCGACCGCCATCCTCACCGGTCAGCCGGTCCCCGGATCGTCGATCGAGGGCGATCTGCGGTCCCTCGGCTTCGACGTCCGGACCGCCTCCGACGCCGCCGAGGCCGAGACGCTCCTCGCCCAGGTCCCCGGTGACCAGCGCGTCGCCGTCGTCGACGCCGGCTTCGTCGGCCACCTGCACGCCCTGCGCCTGGGCCTGACGGACCCGCGCTTCCCGCTCGCCGCGATCCCCGGCGCCGTCACCGCCCAGCCGGCCGGCCGCCAGGCCCTGACCCGCGCGATGGCCCGGGAGAACAGCGCCGGCGGCGGTACGGCGGTCGCAGTCGACCATCTCGCCGACCGCGTCGTCGCCGCGCTGGACGCCGACGACGCCGGCGTCCACCACCCCGAGCTCGGCAGCCTGGTCGCCGTCGTCCCGGCCGACCCGCAGGCCCGCAACGAGGCACGGCAGGCCGTCGCCGCCGTCGACGACGAAGCCGTACGCCTGAAGTCGGCCGTGAAGTCCCGCGACGGCTTCTTCACGACGTACTGCATCAGCCCGTACTCCCGCTACATCGCCCGCTGGTGCGCGCGCCGGGGCCTGACCCCGAACCAGGTCACCACCGCCTCCCTGATCACCGCCCTGATAGCGGCGGCCTGCGCGGCCACCGGCACCCGCGGCGGCTTCGTCGCGGCGGGCGTCCTGCTGATCGCGTCCTTCGTCCTGGACTGCACCGACGGCCAGCTCGCCCGCTACTCCCTGCAGTACTCCACGCTCGGCGCCTGGCTGGACGCCACCTTCGACCGGGCCAAGGAGTACGCCTACTACGCGGGCCTCGCGCTGGGAGCGGCCCGTGGCGGCGACGACGTGTGGGCGCTCGCGCTCGGCGCGATGATCCTGCAGACCTGCCGGCACGTCGTCGACTTCTCCTTCAACGAGGCCAACCACGACGCCACCGCCAACACCAGTCCTACGGCGGCACTGTCCGGCAAGCTCGACAGCGTCGGCTGGACGGTGTGGGTGCGGCGCATGATCGTGCTCCCGATCGGCGAACGCTGGGCGATGATCGCGGTCCTCACGGCGCTGACCACCCCGCGCATCACCTTCTACGCGCTGCTCATCGGCTGCGCGTTCGCAGCGACGTACACCACGGCGGGCCGGGTGCTGCGCTCGCTGACCCGCAAGGCGCGGCGCACGGACCGGGCGGCGCAGGCGCTGGCCGACCTCGCGGACAGCGGACCGCTCGCCGAGCTGATCGCCCGGTACCTGCCGGGCCCGGTGCGCAGGACCGCCCCGCTCAGCGCCGCCGCCGGCGCGATCGCCGTGGTGCTGGCGGCGTGGCTCTGGGGTCCCGCCTGGCAGGTGGTCCTGCTCGCCGGGCTCTACGTCCTGCTGTCGGCCGAAGCCGTCTCGCACCCCCTCAAGGGCGCCCTCGACTGGCTGATCCCCCCGCTCTTCCGGGCGGCCGAGTACTGCACCGTGCTGATCCTCGCGGCACAAGCGGACGTGAACGGAGCCCTTCCTGCGGCTTTCGGGCTGGTGGCGGCGGTCGCCTACCATCACTACGACACGGTGTACCGCATCCGCGGCAACGCCGGCGCGCCCCCGGCCTGGCTGGTGCGCGCCATCGGGGGGCACGAAGGACGGACGTTGCTCGTCACCGTCCTCGCCGCGGTGCTCACCGCCTCGCAGTTCACGGTCGCGCTCACGGCTCTCGCCGTGGCCGTGGCCCTGGTGGTGCTCTTCGAGAGCATCCGCTTCTGGGTGTCCTCCGGGGCGCCCGCCGTACACGATGAAGGAGAACCCGCATGATCGGCCTCGTGCTGGCGGCCGGCGCCGGACGGCGTCTGCGCCCCTACACCGACAGCCTTCCCAAGGCTCTGGTGCCGGTGGGCCCCGCGGGCATAGAGGGCGAACCCACGGTTCTCGACCTCACTCTCGGCAACTTCGCGGAGATCGGGCTGACCGAGGTCGCGATCATCGTCGGCTACCGCAAGGAAGCCGTGTACGCGCGCAAGGAGGCGCTGGAGGCGAAGTACGGCCTCAAGCTCACCCTCATCGACAACGACAAGGCCGAGGAGTGGAACAACGCCTACTCCCTGTGGTGCGGCCGTGACGCCCTCAAGGACGGCGTGATCCTCGCCAACGGCGACACCGTGCACCCGGTCTCGGTCGAGAAGACGCTGCTCGCCGCGCGCGGCGAGGGCAAGAAGATCATCCTGGCCCTCGACGCCGTGAAGCCCCTCGCGGACGAGGAGATGAAGGTCGTCGTCGACTCCGCCAAGGGCGTCCAGAAGATCACCAAGCTGATGGACCCCGCCGAGGCCACCGGCGAGTACATCGGTGTCACGCTCATCGAGGGCGACGCAGCCCCCGAGCTGGCCGACGCGCTGAAGACGGTCTGGGAGACCGACCCGCAGCAGTTCTACGAGCACGGGTACCAGGAACTGGTGAACCGCGGCTTCAGGATCGACGTCGCACCGATCGGTGACGTGCAGTGGGTGGAGATCGACAACCACGACGATCTCGCCCGCGGACGGGAGATCGCGTGCCAGTACTGACGAGGCTCATCCCCTCGCCGGTCGTCGTGGACATCCGCCCGGGTGCCCTCGACGACCTGGCCTCCGTGCTCGCCGACGAGCGGGTCTCGCACTCGGGCAAGCTGGCCATAGCGGTCAGCGGCGGCTCGGGCGCCCGGCTGCGCGCCCGGCTGGAGCCGACGCTGCCCGGCGCCACCTGGTACGAGGTCGGCGGCGGCACCATCGACGACGCGGTCCAGCTGGCCAGTGACATAAAGGCCGGCCACTTCGACGCGGTGGTGGGCCTCGGCGGCGGCAAGATCATCGACTGCGCCAAGTTCGCGGCGGCCCGGGTCGGCCTGCCACTGGTCGCGGTCGCCACCAACCTCGCGCACGACGGCCTGTGCTCGCCCGTCGCCACCCTCGACAACGACGCGGGCCGCGGCTCGTACGGCGTGCCGAACCCGATCGCGGTCGTCATCGACCTCGACGTGATCCGGCAGGCTCCCGTCCGGTTCGTGCGGTCCGGCATCGGGGACGCCATCTCCAACATCTCCGCGGTCGCGGACTGGGAGCTGGCCAACCGCGTCAAGGGCGAGAAGATCGACGGCCTCGCCGCCGCGATGGCCCGCCAGGCCGGCGAAGCCGTGCTGCGGCATCCCGGCGGCGTCGGTGACGACGGCTTCCTCCAGGTACTGGCCGAGGCGCTGGTGCTCACCGGTATCGCGATGTCGGTCTCGGGCGACTCCCGCCCGTCCTCCGGCGCCTGCCACGAGATCAACCACGCCTTCGACCTGCTGTTCCCCAAACGCGCCGCCGCGCACGGCGAGCAGTGCGGCCTCGGCGCGGCCTTCGCGATGTTCCTGCGCGGCGCCCACGAGGAGTCCGCGTTCATGGCGGAGGTGCTGCGCCGGCACGGCCTGCCGGTGCTCCCGGAGGAGATCGGCTTCAGCGTGGACGAGTTCGTCCGCGCCGTGGAGTTCGCCCCCGAGACCCGGCCCGGCCGGTACACGATCCTCGAACACCTCGACCTCAAGACCGACCAGATCAAGGATCTCTACGTCGACTATGTCAAGACCATCGGTAGCTGAACTCCGTCCGGTCGTGCACCCCGCAGGGGTGAAGGACCGGCGCAGCGGTGAGCACTGGATGGGGCGCCTCTACATGCGCGAGGTGTCCCTGCGGGTGGACCGCTACCTGGTGAACACCAGGGTCACGCCCAACCAGCTCACGTACCTGATGACCGTCTTCGGCGTCCTCGCGGCCCCGGCACTGATCGTGCCGGGGATCCCGGGGGCCGTCCTCGGTGTGGTCTGCGTGCAGATGTATCTGCTGCTGGACTGCGTCGACGGCGAGATCGCCCGCTGGAAGAAGCAGTACTCGCTCAACGGCGTCTACCTCGACCGGGTCGGCGCCTATCTGACCGACGCCGCCGTCCTCGTCGGCTTCGGGCTGCGCTCGGCCGACCTGTTCGGCAGCGGCCGTATCGACTGGCTGTGGGCGTTCCTCGGCACGCTCGCCGCGCTCGGCGCCATCCTGATCAAGGCGGAGACCGACCTCGTCGGCGTCGCCCGCCACCAGACCGGCAAGCCGCCCGTGCAGGAGTCGGCGGCCGAGATGCGTTCCTCCGGCATGGCGCTGGCCCGCAAGGCCGCGTCGCTGCTGAAGTTCCACCGCCTCATCCTCGGCATCGAGGCGTCCCTGCTGATCCTGGTCCTCGCGATCGCCGATCAGATGCGCGGCGACCTGTTCTGGTCCCGCCTCGGGGTCGCGGTCCTGGCCGGCATCGCGCTGCTCCAGACCCTGCTGCACCTGGTGTCCATCCTCGCGTCGAGCAGGCTCAAGTGAGCGCCCCCGCCGGCGCGCCGCTGAAGGTCGGCGCCGTCATCATCACGATGGGCAACCGGCCCGAGGAACTGCGCGCCCTGCTCGACTCGGTCGCCAAGCAGGACGGCGACCGCGTCGAGGTGGTCGTCGTCGGCAACGGCTCGCCCGTCCCGGACGTCCCCGCGGGCGTCCGCACCATCGAGCTGCCCGAGAACCTCGGCATCCCCGGCGGCCGCAACGTCGGCATCGAGGCCTTCGGCCCCAGCGGCCGCGATGTCGACATATTGCTCTTCCTCGACGACGACGGCCTCCTCGCCCAGCACGACACCGCCGAGCTGTGCCGCACCGCGTTCGCCGAGGACCCGAAGCTCGGCATCATCAGCTTCCGCATCGCCGACCCGGACACCGGCGTCACCCAGCGCCGCCACGTCCCGCGGCTGCGCGCGGCGGACCCGATGCGCTCCTCGCGCGTGACCACCTTCCTCGGCGGCGCCAACGCCGTCCGCACCCAGGTCTTCGCCGAAGTCGGCGGCCTCCCGGACGAATTCTTCTACGCGCACGAGGAAACCGACCTGGCATGGCGGGCCCTCGACGCGGGCTGGATGATCGACTACCGGTCCGACATGGTGCTGTACCACCCGACGACCGCGCCCTCGCGGCACGCGGTCTACCACCGCATGGTCGCCCGCAACCGGGTCTGGCTCGCCCGCCGCAACCTCCCCGCCCTCCTGGTCCCGGTCTACCTCGGGGTCTGGATGCTGCTCACCCTGCTGCGCCGCCCCTCGCGGCCCGCGCTGAAGGCATGGTTCGGCGGATTCCGGGAAGGCTGGACGACTGCGTGCGGCCCACGCAAGCCCATGAAGTGGCGTACCGTGTGGCGGCTGACCCGACTGGGCCGGCCCCCGGTCATCTGACAAGCTCGAACCAGAGAGCGGCCGGGCCGGCACCCGGCCCTGGCTCATGCCCAAGCCCGCACAGGCTGCGCATCTCGAAGACGAAAGTTTCCACCAGTGAGTGAGACAACGCATGACGGCGGAGTCGCGGTGACCGCCCCTCCGTCGCCCGACGAGGGCCTGACGGCGGCCGAGCTCGCCGCCAAGTACGGGCTGGCCGTGAGCGGTGCCCGCCCCTCGCTCGCCGACTACGTCCGCCAGCTCTGGGACCGGCGCCACTTCATCCTCGCGTTCTCGCGGGCGAAGCTGACCGCCCAGTACAGCCAGGCCAAGCTCGGCCAGCTGTGGCAGGTGGCCACCCCGCTGCTGAACGCACTGGTCTACTTCTTCATCTTCGGTCTGCTGCTGGGCGCCCGGAAGGGCATCCCGCACGACATCTACGTGCCGTTCCTGGTGACCGGCGTGTTCGTCTTCACCTTCACCCAGAGCTCGGTCCTCGCGGGCGTGCGCGCGATCTCCGGCAACCTGGGCCTGGTGCGCGCCCTGCACTTCCCGCGGGCGTCCCTGCCGATCTCGTTCGCCCTCCAGCAGCTCCAGCAGCTGCTCTACGCCCTGATCGTGCTGGTCATGATCATGGTGGCGTTCGGCAGCTACCCGGGCCTGTCCTGGCTGCTGGTCGTCCCGGCCCTGGTCCTGCAGTTCGTGTTCAACACCGGCCTCGCCCTGACCTTCGCCCGCATGGGCAGCAAGACCCCCGACCTCGCCCAGCTGATGCCGTTCGTGCTGCGGACGTGGATGTACGCGTCCGGCGTCATGTTCAGCATCCCGGCCATGCTCGCCGGCAAGGACGTGCCGGGCTGGGTCACCGAGGTGCTGCAGTGGAACCCGGCCGCGATCTACATGGACCTGGTCCGCTTCGCCCTGATCGACGGCTACGGCTCCGAGTACCTGCCCCCGCACGTGTGGCTCTTCGCCCTCGGCTGGGCGGTGCTCGCCGGCGCGTTCGGGTTCGTCTACTTCTGGAAGGCGGAAGAGAGGTACGGCCGTGGCTGACAGCGAGCAGAAGGCGGTCCCGCAGGACCCCCGTCCCACCGTCATCGCGGACGACCTGCACATCGTCTACCGCGTCAACGGCGCCAAGTCCGGCAAGGGCAGCGCCACCGCCGCCCTCAGCCGGATCGTCAAGCGCGGCGAGGAGCGCGGGGTGCGCAAGGTGCACGCCGTGCGCGGTGTCTCCTTCGTCGCCTACCGCGGCGAGGCCATCGGCCTCATCGGCTCCAACGGCTCGGGCAAGTCGACGCTGCTGCGCGCCATCGCCGGTCTGCTGCCCGCCGAGAGCGGCAAGGTCTACACCGACGGCCAGCCCTCGCTGCTCGGCGTTAACGCGGCCCTGATGAACGACCTCACCGGCGAGCGGAACGTCATATTGGGCGGCCTCGCCATGGGCATGTCCCGGGAGCAGATCAAGGAGCGCTACCAGGAGATCGTCGACTTCTCCGGCATCAACGAGAAGGGCGACTTCATCACCCTGCCGATGCGCACCTACTCCTCCGGCATGGCGGCCCGGCTGCGGTTCTCCATCGCCGCCGCCAAGGACCACGACGTCCTGATGATCGACGAGGCGCTGGCCACCGGTGACCGCAAGTTCCAGAAGCGCTCCGAGGCGCGCATCCGGGAACTGCGCAAGGAGGCCGGCACGGTGTTTCTCGTCAGTCACAACAACAAGTCGATCCGTGACACCTGCAACCGCGTGCTGTGGCTGGAGCGCGGCGAGCTGCGCATGGACGGCCCGACCGACGAGGTCCTCAAGGAGTACGAGAAGTTCACGGGCAAGTAGTCCACGCGGGCGTGGACGAACCGGGTCATGACGCTTCGCGGGGCCCCGCCGGAACTGCTCCGGCGGGGCCCCGCGTCTGCAAAGGAAACGTCAACTTCGGTACCCCGAAGGAATCTTGAAGTCAATCGGTGTGTTGTTGTGATGTGCAGGACACCCCGACGATCCTTGCGGCGCTGTACAACGTAAGCTGTACCGGTCCCGAATCGCGGCAAGTGGGGCGATAATGCCCCACACCCTCAACCAGGGCCGACGCGCGGAAGGCCGGGCGGCGTGTCCGAAATAGTGTGCATTGGGTCGGCGGTGTAGAACGGGAGATGTGACGGCTATGGCTACGGAGACTCCCCAGCTCAACGCATGTGCCGTCCGCGCCCCGGGCAGTCGGCGGTGACCGGGACCGACAGGGCCCGCGCCTCGGATCCGGAGCGCGGCACACTCGACAAGGCCGCGGGCGAGAACTTCCCCGTGGCCCCCTTCTTCCTGCCCCGGGCCTGGCGCGCCGACCTCATGGCCGTCTACGGCTTCGCCCGCCTCGTCGACGACATCGGCGACGGCGACCTTGCCCCCGGCGGCGCCGACGCCCGGCTCCTCGGCGTCTCCCCCGAGGAGGCCGGCGACCGTCTGGTGATGCTGGACGCCTTCGAGGCCGACCTCGACCGCGTCTTCACCGGCGAGCCCCGCCACCCCCTGCTGCGCCGCCTGCAGCCCACGGTCCGCCGCCGCGCGCTCACCCCCGAACCCTTCCTCGGCCTGGTCGCCGCCAACCGCCAGGACCAGCTGGTCACGCGGTACGAGACCTACGACGACCTGCTCGCGTACTGCGAACTGTCGGCCAACCCCGTCGGCCGCCTGGTCCTCGCCGTCACCGGCACCTCGACCCCGGAGCGGGTCCGCCTCTCCGACGCGATCTGCACGGCGCTGCAGATCGTCGAACACCTCCAGGACGTGACCGAGGACCTCGGTCGCGACCGCATCTATCTGCCCGCCGCGGACATGAAGCACTTCCATGTCCAGGAGGCGGATCTCGCCACGGGGACCGCAGGCGCATCGGTGCGCGCACTGGTTGCGTACGAAGCAGAACGCGCTCGCAGTCTCCTGAATGAAGGCGCCCCTCTGGTGGGTAGCGTCCACGGCAGGTTGAAGCTGCTGCTCGCGGGGTTCGTGGCGGGGGGAAGGGCGGCGATCCGGGCGATCGCCGCCGCCGAATACGACGTACTTCCCGGCCCGCCCAAGCCCGGCAGGCTCCAGCTGCTGCGCGAGGTGGGCGTGACTCTGCGAGGAGAGGGGTGATCCGGACCGTGGAGGCCGAACCACACGTGTCCGCACCGGTACTCGCCGCCTACAGCTACTGCGAGACCGTCACCGGACAGCAGGCACGGAACTTCGCGTACGGCATCAGGCTGCTGCCGGTGTCCAAGCGCCGCGCGATGTCGGCGTTGTACGCCTTCTCGCGCCGCGTCGACGACATCGGCGACGGCTCGCTGGCGCCCGACGTGAAGGCTGCGAGACTTGAGGACACCCGGGCGATGCTGACCCGGGTGCGCGAGGGTGCGGTCGACGAGGACGACACCGACCCGGTCGCGGTCGCCCTCACGCATGCCGCGACGGCGTTCCCGATCCCGCTCGGCGGCCTGGACGAGCTGATCGACGGCGTCCTGATGGACGTCCGCGGCGAGACCTACGAGACCTGGGACGACCTGAAGGTCTACTGCCGCTGTGTCGCGGGCGCCATCGGGCGGCTCTCGCTCGGCGTGTTCGGTACGGAACCGGGGGCGCGCGGCGTCGAGCGCGCGCCGGAGTATGCCGACACGCTCGGGCTCGCGCTTCAGCTCACCAACATCCTCAGGGACGTCCGCGAGGACGCGGGGGACGGGCGCACCTATCTTCCGGCCGACGACCTCGCGAAGTTCGGCTGCTCGGCCGGGTTCAGCGGGCCGACCCCACCGGAGGGCTCCGACTTCGCGGGCCTCGTCCACTTCGAAGTGCGACGGGCCCGCGCCCTTTTCGCCGAGGGCTACCGGCTGCTCCCCATGCTCGACCGGCGCAGCGGCGCCTGTGTCGCCGCCATGGCCGGGATCTACCGCCGCCTCCTGGACCGCATCGAGCGCGACCCCGAGGCCGTGCTGCGCGGCCGGGTCTCGCTGCCCGGCCGGGAGAAGGCGTACGTCGCCGTACGCGGGCTGTCCGGACTGGACGCCCGGCATGTGACCCGTGGAGCCGTCAGGAGGCGCGCCTGATGGACAAAACGGTCCAAGGTGATGCCACCGGAGAAAAGTGGCAGGCAACCCTCCGGCAGGGCGATGCGTCCCTGACTGCAACGGCCGGCCGCGCACCGATCAAGCACCGCGGCGGCCGCGCAGGGGAGGGTGCACGATGAACGACGGCCATCAGTCCGGGCGGGACGCCGTCGTGATCGGCGGCGGGCTCGCCGGCATCACCGCCGCGCTCGCGCTGGCCGACGCGGGCGTGCGCGTCACCCTGCTCGAAGGCCGGCCCCGCCTGGGCGGCCTCGCCTTCTCCTTCCAGCGCGGCGAACTGACCGTCGACAACGGACAGCACGTGTATCTGCGCTGCTGCACCGCCTACCGCTGGTTCCTCGACCGCATCGAGGGCACCGCGCTGGCGCCGCTGCAGGATCGTCTCGACGTGCCCGTGCTCGACGTCGACAAGCCCGAGGGACGGCGGCTCGGCAGGCTGCGGCGGGACGCGCTGCCGGTGCCCCTGCACCTGGGGCGCAGCCTCGCCACGTACCCGCATCTCTCGCTGGCCGACCGCGCCAAGGTGGGCCGGGCCGCGCTCGCGCTCAAGGGGCTCGACCTCGCCGATCCGGACCTGGACTCGCAGGACTTCGGCAGCTGGCTGACCGCGCACGGTCAGTCGGCGCGTGCCGTCGAGGCCCTGTGGGACCTGGTCGGGGTCGCCACCCTCAACGCGGTCGCGGGCGACGCCTCGCTGGGGCTCGCCGCGATGGTGTTCAAGACCGGTCTGCTGTCCGACCCGGGCGCGGCCGACATCGGATGGGCGCGCGTCCCGCTGGGCGAACTGCATGACCGGCTCGCCCGCAAGGCGCTCGACTCAGCGGGCGTGCGTACCGAGGTCCGTACACGCGTCACCTCCATCTCCACTGACGAGAACGGGGCGTGGACCGTCCAGGTTCCCGGCGAGACGCTGCGGGCGGACGCCGTCGTCCTCGCCGTACCCCAGCGCGAGGCCCATGACCTGCTGCCCGAGGGTGCGCTGGACGCTCCGGAAAATCTTCTGCGGATCGGCACCGCACCGATCCTCAACGTGCATGTCGTCTACGACCGCAAGGTGCTGGAAAAGCCTTTCTTCGCGGCCCTCGGCACCCCGGTGCAGTGGGTCTTCGACCGCACCGACGCCTCCGGGCTGCGGGCGGGCCAGTACCTCGCGCTGTCGCAGTCGGCCGCTCAGGACGAGATCGACGAGCCCGTCGCCGTACTGCGGGAGCGCTACCTCCCGGAGCTGGAGCGACTGCTGCCCGGCACCCGGGGTGCCGAGGTGAAGGACTTCTTCGTGACCAGGGAGCGGACGGCGACGTTCGATCCCGCCCCCGGCGTCGGGCGGCTGCGGCCCGGCGCCCGCACCAGAGCCCCCGGCCTCTACCTGGCCGGAGCGTGGACCGCCACTGGGTGGCCCGCGACCATGGAGAGTGCGGTCCGCAGTGGCGTGAGTGCGGCGGACGCCGCGCTGAGCGCCCTGGGCCGGCCCCGCCCGAGTCACCTCTTCGACGTAGAGGAGGCGGCGTGATGCTCGATCAGCATGCGGCAGGCCCCCGCACCCCCGGTACCGCAACAAGAGGAGAGACTGTGCCCACTGTGCCCCCGGCCTCGAAGGCTGCCGACGCGGTGGACGTGACCGCGCTCCTGGAGCGCGGCCGGACCCTGACCACACCGGTACTGCGGGCGGCGATCGATCGCCTGGCCGCTCCCATGGACACCGTTTCCGCCTATCACTTCGGCTGGATCGACGCCGAGGGCAACCCCACGGCCGGCGACGGCGGCAAGGCCGTACGTCCCGCGCTCGCCGTGCTCTCCGCCGAGGTCACCGGCGCCGAGCCCGAGGCCGGCATCCCCGGCGCCGTCGCCGTGGAGCTGGTCCACAACTTCTCGCTGCTGCACGACGACCTGATGGACGGCGACGAGCAGCGCCGCCACCGCGACACCGTCTGGAAGGTGCACGGCCCCGCCCAGGCGATCCTCGTCGGCGACGCCCTCTTCGCGCTCGCCAACGAGGTGCTCCTCGAACTCGGCACCGTGGAGGCCGGCCGCGCCACCCGCCGCCTGACCTCCGCCACCCGCGCCCTCATCGACGGCCAGGCCCAGGACATCTCCTACGAGCACCGCGACCGCGTCAGCGTCGAGGAGTGCCTGGAGATGGAGGGCAACAAGACCGGCGCCCTGCTGGCCTGCGCCAGCTCCATCGGCGCCGTGCTCGGCGGCGCGGACGACCGCACCGCCGACACCCTGGAGAAGTACGGCTACCACCTGGGCCTCGCCTTCCAGGCCGTGGACGACCTCCTCGGCATCTGGGGCGACCCGGTCTCCACCGGCAAGCAGACCTGGAGCGACCTGCGCCAGCGCAAGAAGTCCCTGCCGGTGGTGGCCGCGCTCGCGGCGGACGGTCCGGCCGCCGAGCGGCTCGGCGAGATCCTCGCCGCCGACGCCAAGAGCAGCGACTTCGAGAACTTCTCCGAGGAGGAGTTCGCGGCCCGCGCCGCCCTCATCGAGGAGGCGGGCGGCCGGGACTGGACGGCCCGGGAGGCGCGCCGTCAGCACACCATCGCCATCGAGGCGCTCGACACCATCGACATGCCCGACCGGGTACGGGCGCAGTTCACGGCCCTCGCCGACTTCGTCGTCGTTCGAAAGAGATGATCACTATCGGTCGAATAGCCCTCGCGTAGTCGCCGGCCGGTGCCGAAGGCACCACTGGGCACCGGCCGACGGCGGACCCACAGCAGAGCACCACTTGCACACTGCACGAAGGGGAAGCCATGACAGCGACGACCGACGGAAGCACCGGGGCACTGCCGCCCCGCGCTGCCGCGGCCAGCGACACCGACATCAACACCCCCGTGGCGGCCGGGGTGCGCGAAGCCGCCGCGTCCGCCGTCCGGCGCGCCACCGACCACCTGCTGGCGCGGCAGGACGCCGAAGGCTGGTGGAAGGGCACCCTCGAGACCAACGTCACCATGGACGCCGAGGACCTGCTGCTCCGCCAGTTCCTGGGCATCCGCGACGAGTCGACCACCCGCGCCGCCGGACTCTTCATCCGCGGCGAGCAGCGCGAGGACGGCACCTGGGCCTCCTTCTACGGCGGCCCCGGCGAACTCTCCACCACCATCGAGGCGTACGTCGCCCTGCGTCTGGCCGGGGACGCCCCCGACGCGCCGCACATGGCGAAGGCCTCCGCGTGGATCCGGGAGCGGGGCGGGATCGCCTCGGCGCGGGTCTTCACCCGGATCTGGCTCGCCCTGTTCGGCTGGTGGAAGTGGGAGGACCTGCCCGAACTCCCGCCCGAACTCATCTACTTCCCGAAGTGGATGCCGCTCAACATCTACGACTTCGGCTGCTGGGCCCGGCAGACGATCGTCCCGCTGACGATCGTCTCCGCCAAGCGGCCGGTGCGGCCCGCGCCCTTCCCGCTGGACGAGCTGCACACCGATCCGGACGATCCCAACCCGGCCAAGCCGCTTGCTCCGGTGGCGAGTTGGGACGGCGCCTTCCAGCGGCTCGACAAGGCGCTGCACCAGCTGCGCAAGGTCGCCCCGCGCAGACTGCGAAGGGCGGCCATGAACTCCGCCGCCCGCTGGATCATCGAGCGGCAGGAGAACGACGGCTGCTGGGGCGGCATCCAGCCGCCGGCCGTGTACTCGGTCATCGCCCTGCACCTGCTCGGCTATGACCTCGAACACCCGGTGATGCGCGAGGGGTTGGCGTCCCTGGACCGCTTCGCCGTCTGGCGCGAGGACGGGGCCCGGATGATCGAGGCCTGTCAGTCGCCGGTGTGGGACACCTGCCTCGCGACCATCGCCCTCGTCGACGCCGGGGTGGCCCCCGACCATCCGCAGCTCGTCAAGGCGGCGGACTGGATGCTGGGCGAGGAGATCGTCCGGCCCGGCGACTGGTCCGTGAAGCGCCCCCAACTGCCGCCGGGCGGCTGGGCGTTCGAGTTCCACAACGACAACTACCCCGACATCGACGACACCGCCGAGGTTGTCCTCGCACTGCGCCGGGTCCGGCACCACGATCCGGAGCGGGTGGAGCGGGCCATCGGACGCGGGGTGCGCTGGAACCTCGGCATGCAGTCCAGGAACGGGGCCTGGGGCGCCTTCGACGTCGACAACACCAGCCCCTTCCCCAACCGGCTGCCGTTCTGCGACTTCGGCGAGGTCATCGACCCGCCGTCCGCCGACGTCACCGCCCACGTGGTGGAGATGCTGGCCGTCGAGGGACTCGCCCACGACCCGCGCACCCGGCGCGGCATCGAGTGGCTGCTCGCCGAACAGGAGCCGAACGGCTCATGGTTCGGACGCTGGGGCGTCAACTACATCTACGGCACCGGGTCCGTCGTCCCCGCCCTGGTCGCCGCCGGCATCCCCGCCGCGCACCCGGCGATCCGCCGGGCCGTGACCTGGCTGGAGTCCGTCCAGAACGACGACGGCGGCTGGGGCGAGGACCTGCGCTCCTACCAGGACTCCAGGGAATGGAGCGGGCGCGGCGCCTCCACCGCCTCGCAGACGGCCTGGGCGCTGATGGCCCTGCTGGCCGCCGGCGAGAAGGACTCCAAGGCCGTCGAGCGGGGCGTCGAATGGCTCGCCGCCACCCAGCGGGAGGACGGCTCCTGGGACGAGCCCTACTTCACCGGGACCGGCTTCCCCTGGGACTTCTCCATCAACTACCACCTCTACCGGCAGGTCTTCCCGCTCACGGCACTCGGCCGGTACGTCCACGGAGAGCCGTTCTCACCGGCGGGGGAGGGATGAGATGAACACCCCGCCCGCCCCGGCCCCGCTGCTGATCGCCTGCGCGCTCGGCATCGAGCACCTGGCCCTGCGCAGCGGCGACCGGGGTGGCGCCGACGGACCGGTCACCGTCCTCCGCACGGGCATGGGCCCCAAGGCGGCCCAGCGGGCCGTCACCCGGGCCCTCGCGGAGCCGGCCCTCGCCGACGCCGCCGTGCTCGCCACCGGCTTCTGCGCCGGGCTCGCGCCCGGCATGCACCCGGGCGACCTCGTCGTCGCCGAGGAGACCCGGGATGCGGCGGGAACCGTTCCGTGTGTGGGGACCGACCTACTCGTCAAGGAGCTGGTGCGGGCCCTGCCCGGACGCACCGTCCACACCGGACCCCTCACCGGCTCCGATCACGTCGTACGCGGGCATGAACGCTCCGATCTGCTCGCGACCGGCGCGATCGCCGTCGACATGGAGTCCGCATCCACGCTCCACAGCGCCGTGCGCACGGGCCCACGCCCCGTTGCGGCCGTCCGGGTGGTCGTGGACGCTCCAGAACATGAACTCGTCCGGATCGGCACGGTGCGCGGTGGAATATCGGCTTTCCGCGTCCTTCGTTCCGTCCTTCCCGCTTTCTACGAATGGCACCGTTCCTTGCTGCTCCCCAGGAGGTGAGCCAGATGGCCATGCCGCTGCGTCAGTCCATCAAGGTCGCTACATACTTGGCCGAACAGAAGCTCCGCAAGCGGGACAAGTTCCCGCTGATCGTGGAGCTGGAACCCCTCTTCGCGTGCAACCTGAAGTGCGAGGGCTGCGGCAAGATCCAGCATCCGGCGGGGGTGCTCAAGCAGCGCATGCCGGTGGCGCAGGCCGTCGGGGCGGTCCTGGAGTCCGGTGCGCCGATGGTGTCCATCGCCGGCGGTGAGCCGCTGATGCACCCTCAGATCGACGAGATCGTGCGGCAGTTGGTGGCGAAGAAGAAGTACGTCTTCCTCTGCACCAACGCCATGCTGCTGCGCAAGAAGATGGACAAGTTCACGCCCTCGCCCTACTTCGCCTTCGCCGTGCACATCGACGGGCTGCGTGAGCGGCACGACGAGTCGGTGGCCAAGGAAGGTGTCTTCGACGAGGCGGTGGAGGCGATCAAGGAGGCCAAGAAGCGCGGCTTCCGGGTCACCACCAACTCGACCTTCTTCAACACCGACACCCCGCAGACCATCATCGAGGTGCTCAACTTCCTCAACGACGACCTCAAGGTCGACGAGATGATGATCTCGCCCGCCTACGCCTACGAGAAGGCCCCCGACCAGGAGCACTTCCTGGGCGTGGAGCAGACCCGTGAGCTGTTCAAGAAGGCCTTCGCGGGCGGCAACCGGCGCAAGTGGCGGCTCAACCACTCCCCGCTCTTCCTGGACTTCCTGGAGGGCAAGGTCGACTTCCCGTGCACCGCGTGGGCGATCCCGAACTACTCCCTGTTCGGCTGGCAGCGCCCCTGCTACCTGATGAGCGACGGCTACGTCCCGACGTACCGCGAACTCATCGAGGAGACCGACTGGGACAAGTACGGCCGCGGCAAGGACCCGCGCTGCGCCAACTGCATGGCGCACTGCGGCTACGAGCCCACCGCCGTCCTCGCCACCATGGGCTCGCTCAAGGAGTCGCTGCGCGCGATGCGCGAGACGGTCTCCGGGAACCGGGAGTGAGGTCATGACCGCCGTCTCCCTCGGTGTCCCCGAGATGCCGGTCCGGCCGATCGCCGAGCGACGGGTGTCGCGGCAGATCCAGGTCGGGCCGGTGGCGGTCGGGGGCGGGGCGCCGGTGTCGGTGCAGTCGATGACGACGACCCGTACGTCCGACATCGGCGCCACCCTCCAGCAGATCGCCGAACTCACCGCGTCCGGCTGCCAGATCGTCCGCGTCGCCTGCCCCACGCAGGACGACGCGGACGCGCTGGCCACCATCGCCCGCAAGTCCCAGATCCCGGTGATCGCGGACATCCACTTCCAGCCCAAGTACGTGTTCGCGGCGATCGAGGCCGGCTGTGCGGCCGTCCGCGTCAATCCCGGGAACATCAAGCAGTTCGACGACAAGGTGAAGGAGATCGCGCGGGCCGCCCGCGATCACGGCACGCCGATCCGGATCGGGGTCAACGCCGGGTCGCTGGACCGGCGGCTGCTCCAGAAGCACGGCAGGGCGACACCGGAGGCGCTCGTGGAATCGGCGCTGTGGGAGGCGTCGCTCTTCGAGGAGCACGGGTTCCGGGACATCAAGATCTCCGTCAAGCACAACGACCCCGTGGTGATGGTGCGGGCGTACCAACTGCTCGCCGAGCAGTGCGACTACCCCTTGCACCTCGGGGTCACGGAGGCCGGTCCCGCCTTCCAGGGGACCATCAAGTCGGCGGTCGCCTTCGGGGCGCTCCTCAGCAGGGGGATCGGCGACACCATCCGGGTGTCGCTGTCCGCGCCGCCCGCCGAGGAGGTCAAGGTCGGCATCCAGATCCTGGAGTCCCTGGGTCTGAGGCAACGGCGGCTGGAGATCGTGTCGTGCCCGTCCTGCGGGCGCGCCCAGGTCGACGTCTACAAGCTGGCCGACGAGGTCACGGCGGGCCTGGAGGGCATGGAGGTGCCCTTGCGGGTAGCCGTGATGGGTTGTGTGGTCAACGGTCCCGGAGAGGCGCGGGAGGCCGACCTCGGGGTCGCCTCCGGCAACGGCAAGGGGCAGATCTTCGTGAAGGGCGAGGTCGTCAAGACCGTCCCCGAGTCGAAGATCGTGGAGACCCTCATCGAAGAAGCGATGAAGATCGCCGAACAGATGGAGCAGGACGGCGTCGCGTCGGGGGAGCCGGCCGTCACCGTGAGCTGAACAGCACGGACCGAAGGGGGCCCGAGCGTGACGATTCTGGAGAACATCCGGGGACCACGCGACCTGAAGGCGCTGTCCGAGACGGAACTCGGTGAACTGTCCGAAGAGATCAGAGAGTTCCTGGTGCACTCGGTCGCCAGGACCGGCGGACACCTCGGGCCCAACCTGGGGGTGGTGGAACTCTCCATCGCGCTCCACCGGGTCTTCGAGTCGCCGGTCGACCGCATCGTGTGGGACACCGGCCATCAGAGCTACGTCCACAAGATCCTGACAGGGCGTCAGGACTTCTCCAAGCTGCGCGGCAAGGGCGGTCTGTCCGGCTATCCCTCGCGCGAGGAGTCCGAGCACGACATCGTCGAGAACAGCCACGCCTCCACCGCGCTCGGCTGGGCCGACGGACTCGCCAAGGCCCGTCAGGTGCAGGGCGAGAAGGGGCATGTGGTCGCGGTCATCGGCGACGGCGCGCTCACCGGCGGCATGGCCTGGGAAGCGCTGAACAACATCGCGGCCGCCAAGGACCGGCCGCTGATCATCGTCGTCAACGACAACGAGCGGTCCTACGCACCCACCATCGGCGGCCTCGCCAACCACCTGGCCACCCTGCGCACGACCGACAGCTACGAGAAGGTGCTGGCCTGGGGCAAGGACGTGCTCCAGCGCACCCCCGTCATCGGCATGACGGTCTACGAGGCGCTGCACGGGGCGAAGAAGGGCTTCAAGGACGCCTTCGCGCCGCAGGGGCTCTTCGAGGACCTGGGGCTCAAGTACGTCGGCCCCATCGACGGACACGACATCGGCGCCGTCGAGTCGGCGCTGCGGCGCGCGAAACGCTTCCACGGGCCCGTCCTCATCCACTGCCTCACCGAGAAGGGGCGCGGCTACGAACCCGCCCTCGCCCACGAGGAGGACCACTTCCACACCGTCGGCGTGATGGACCCGCTCACCTGCGAGCCCCTCTCGCCGTCCAACGGGCCTTCCTGGACCTCGGTGTTCGGCGACGAGATCGTCAGGATCGGTCAGGAGCGCGAGGACGTCGTGGCGATCACGGCGGCCATGCTGCACCCGGTGGGCCTCGGCAAGTTCGCCGAACGCTTCCCGGACCGGGTGTGGGACGTCGGCATCGCCGAGCAGCACGCGGCCGTCTCGGCGGCCGGGCTCGCGACCGGTGGCCTGCATCCCGTCGTCGCCGTGTACGCCACCTTCCTGAACCGCGCTTTCGACCAGTTGCTGATGGACGTCGCCCTGCACCGCTGCGGAGTCACCTTCGTCCTGGACCGGGCCGGGATCACGGGCGTCGACGGTGCCTCCCACAACGGCATGTGGGACATGTCGATCCTCCAGGTCGTCCCCGGCCTCAGGATCGCCGCGCCCCGCGACGCCGACCAGTTGCGGGCGCAGCTCCGGGAGGCCGTCGCGGTGGACGACGCGCCGACGCTGGTGCGGTTCCCGAAGGAGTCGGTCGGACCGTCGATCCCGGCGGTGGACCGGGTGGGCGGCCTGGACGTGCTGCACCGCGGCGCCAAGACGCCCGAAGTGCTGCTCGTCGCCGTCGGCGTCATGGCGCCCGTCTGCCTCCAGGCCGCCGAGCTGCTCGAAGCCCGGGGCATCGACTGCACGGTCGTGGACCCCCGTTGGGTCAAGCCGGTCGACCCGGCGCTGCCCGGCCTGGCCGCCGGGCACCGGCTGGTCGCGGTCGTCGAGGACAACAGCCGGGCGGCGGGGGTCGGCGCCGCGGTCGCGCTGGCCCTGGGAGACGCCGAAGTCGACGTACCCGTACGGCGGTTCGGCATCCCGGAGCAGTTCCTCGCGCATGCCAAGCGCGGCGAGGTGCTCGCCGACATCGGACTCACGCCGGTCGAGATCGCCGGGCAGATCAGCGCGAGCCTCGCCGTCAAGGAGGCCGAGGAGACGCTGGCCGTCAAGGAGGCCGAGGAGACGCCGGCCGTCGAGGAGCAAGCCGACGGCCCCATGAAGGAGAAGGCTGAATGACCACCGAGTTCGACCTCGGCAGACTCCTCGCCGAACGCGGAGCCGAGCGCTACGAGCTGCACACCAAGTACCTCAACCACCAGCTCCCGCGCATGCTGCACACCATCGGCTTCGACAAGGTCTACGAGCGGGCCGAGGGCGCCTACTTCTGGGACGCCGACGGCAACGACTACCTGGACATGCTCGCCGGGTTCGGGGTGATGGGCCTGGGGCGCCATCACCCCGTCGTCCGCAAGGCGCTGCACGACGTCCTCGACGCCGGCCTCGCCGACCTCACCCGCTTCGACTGCCAGCCGCTGCCCGGGCTGCTGGCGGAGAAGCTGCTCGCACACAGCCCGCATCTGGACCGGGTCTTCTTCGGCAACAGCGGCACCGAAGCGGTCGAGACGGCACTGAAGTTCGCCCGCCGCGCCACCGGCAAGCCCCGCGTCCTGTACTGCGACCACGCCTTCCACGGCCTGACCACCGGCTCGCTGTCGGTCAACGGCGAGGACGGCTTCCGGGACGGCTTCGCCCCGCTGCTGCCCGACACCGCCGTACCCCTCGGTGATCTCGACTCCCTGGCAAGGGAGTTGAAGAAGGGCGACGTCGCCGCCCTGATCGTCGAGCCGATCCAGGGCAAGGGCGTCCACGAGGCGCCGCCCGGCTATCTGCGCGCCGCGCAGGAGCTGCTGCACAAGCACAAGGCGCTGCTCATCGCGGACGAGGTGCAGACCGGGCTCGGGCGCACCGGCGACTTCTACGCCTACCAGCACGAGGACGGCGTCGAACCCGACCTGGTGTGCGTGGCGAAGGCGCTGTCCGGCGGGTATGTGCCCGTGGGCGCCACGCTCGGCAAGGACTGGATCTTCAAGAAGGTCTACTCGTCGATCGACCGCGTCCTGATCCACTCGGCGAGCTTCGGGTCCAACGCGCAGGCCATGGCGGCCGGCCTCGCGGTGCTGTCCGTCATGGAGAACGAGCAGATCGTCGCCAACGCCCGGGCGACGGGCGAACTGCTGAAGTCCCGGCTCGGGGCGCTCGTCGACAAGTACGAGCTGCTCGCCGACGTGCGCGGCCGGGGCCTGATGGTCGGCATCGAGTTCGGGCGGCCCAAGTCGCTGGCGCTGCGCAGCCGTTGGGCGATGCTCCAGGCCGCGCGCAAGGGGCTGTTCGCCCAGATGGTCGTCGTACCGCTGCTCCAGCGGCACCGGATCCTGACGCAGGTGTCCGGCGATCACCTGGAGGTGATCAAGCTGATTCCGCCGCTGACGGTGGGGGAACGGGAGGTGGACCGCTTCGTCGACGCCTTCACGGAGATCATGGACGACGCGCACGGCGGGGGCGGGCTGATGTGGGACTTCGGCAAGACGCTCGTGAAGCAGGCGGTGGCCAACAGGTAGCCGTCCGCCCAGGAGGCTTTTTGCCTCTGAGGCAAGAAATTTGCCGCAGAGGCAAGCCTCCGGCTGAATGGAGAGCATGAGCTCTCCGGAATCCGAGCCGGGCCCGGCCGACTCCCCGCCCGCCGACGCCCTGCCCGCCGTCGCGCCGCAGCTGCGGGCCCTGCGCCGTCGCGCCTCCCTGACGCTGGAGGCCGCCGCCCGCAGCGCCGGCCTCTCGCCCGCGCACCTCTCCCGGCTGGAGACCGGGCAGCGCCAGCCCTCGCTGCCGATGCTGCTCGCGCTCGCCCGTGTCTACGGTACGACGGTCTCCGAACTGCTCGGCGAGACGGTCACCGAACGGGACGCCGTGGTGCGCGCCGCCGAGATGGAACCGACCGCCGCCGGAGGCTGGACCTACTGGCAGGCCGGGGCGGCCGGACGCGGCATGCAGGCCCTGCGGGTGCAGGTGCCGTACGGCTCACAGGGCGACATCGTGCGCGTCCACCCCGGCGAGGAGTGGCTGTATGTGCTGCGCGGCCGGCTCCGACTGCGCCTCGGGGACACCACGCACCGGCTCGGCCCCGGCGACAGCGCGCACTTCGACTCGCTCACCCCGCACCGCATCGCGGCCCAGGACCCCGACGGGACCGAGCTGCTCTTCGTCCACACCCTGCTGCAGAGCCCCACGGCCACCCTGTGCCTGGGCCCGACCCCTGGAGAGACGCCATGACCGACATGGAGGAGAAGTTCCCGCGAGCCCTGTGGGTGCGGCTGATCATCTACATCGCGGTCGGCCATGTGTTCGCGGCCTTCATCTACCTGCTCTTCGAGGTGGGCGCCGGGCAGTAAGGCGGTGCAGTGAACCGTCAGTCGAGCAGGCGCTCGCGCAGCCGCTCCCGGATCTCCGGCGTGATGCCGAGCCCCTGCTCCAGATAGGCGTCGACGCCGCCCCAGGTCTCCTCGATGGTCTCGAAGGCGGCCTCCAGATACTCCGCGCGCGCGTCGAAGAGCGGCGCGAGCAGCTCCATGACCTCGGGGGAGTAGGCGGCGGCCGAGCTGCTGCTGCGCTTCACCTTGTAGCGGCGGTGCTTGGCGTTGGACTCCAGGTAGTCGGCGACGATCGCCTCCCGCTCCACCCCGAGCGCCAGCAGCGTCACCGCTATCGACAGACCCGCGCGGTCCTTGCCCGCCGCGCAGTGCATCAGCGCGGGGACGCTGTCCTCGGCGAGGGAGTGCAGCACGCGCGCGTGCTCGGCGGTGCGCTCCTTCACGATCTTCCGGTACGAGGCGATCATCCGGTTCGCCGCCTTGTTGTCGCCGAGGATCTCGCGCAGCTGCTCGATCTCGCCGTCCCGGACCATCTTCCAGAACTCCGCGCCGTCCGCCGGGTCGCTCAGCGGCAGGTTCACATTGCGCACCCCCGGCAGCTCGACGTCCGGGCCCTCCAGCTTCTGGTCCGAGGCGTTGCGGAAGTCGAAGATCGTGTGCAGCCCCAGGGAGTCCAGGAACGCGGCGTCCTCGTCGGTGGCGTGCGCGAGATGGCCGCTGCGGAACAGCACTCCGTACCGCACCCGCCGGCCGTCCTCGGTCGGCAGACCGCCCACATCACGGAAGTTGCGCACTCCGGCCAGCTCGGGCTCGGTCGACGGGATCTGCTGCGTCACGGGGGCTCCTCCCAGCCGGCCCCGTCGCCGCGGCTCGTCGACGGGCACGCTCCTGACGATACGACATAGGTTCCTGGGGCAATGAGTTGTCCACAGGCGTTTGCATCCGGGCACCTCAGGCCTCGATGATGTTGACACTTGAGTGCCACTGTTCGCCCCTGTTCGTATCTGTGAGGTTCCATGCTGGAGATCGCCCCCAACGGCCGCACCTGGCTCCTGACCGGGCCCGCCAGCAGCTACGCCGTCCACCTCACCGAGGGCGACGAGCTGCTGCATCTGCACTGGGGCCCCACCATCGCCCTTGCGGACGCCGAGGCGCTCGCGGTCCGTCCGCTGCCCGACTACTGGCCCTTCGAGTCCCCGCTCGACGGGCGCGAGGAGTACCCGGTCGAGGGCGGCCCTCGCTTCGTCCGCCCCGCCCTGTCGGTGCGCACCGGCGAGCGCCGCGGCACCGAGTGGAGCTTCGAGACGTACGAGACCGACACGGCCACGGACGAGCTGCGGCTGCGGTTCCGGGACGGCGGCCTCGTCGTCACGCTGCACTACCGGATGCGCGGCGACGTGGTGGAGCGCTGGACCACCCTGGAGAACCAGGGCGACGACGCCCTGGAGCTGCTGCGGGCCGACTCCGCCACCTGGACGCTGCCCGACCGCGAGGACTGGCGGCTCTCCCAGCTGCACGGCCGCTGGGCCGCCGAGTCCCGGCTCGTGCGCGCCCCCCTCACCTACGGTGAGAAGGTCATCGGCAGCCGCCGCGGCCACACCGGCCACCAGCACCTGCCCTGGGTCGCCCTGGACACCGACGCCGGCGAGGAGCGCGGCGAGGTCTACGCCTGCGCGCTCGGCTGGTCGGGCTCCTGGCGGATCGCGGTGGCCCAGCTCCCCGACGCGCGCGTGCAGATCACCGGCGGTGCCGGGTACGACGAGTCGGGGCTGCTGAGCCTGGCGGCGGGGGAGGCGTTCACCACCCCCGTCTTCGCCGGGCTGTGGAGCGACGGCGGTTTCGGCGGCGCCAGCCGCGCGTGGCACGCCTACCAGCGGACGTACGTCATCCCGGACGCCGAGCAGGACCGGCCGGTGCTGTTCAACTCCTGGGAGGCCACCCAGTTCGACATCTCCGAGGAGCAGCAGGGGAACCTCGCGCGGCGAGCCGCGGCCATCGGGGTCGAGCTCTTCGTCGTCGACGACGGCTGGTTCGGCGCTCGCACCAGCGACCGCGCCGGACTCGGCGACTGGACGGTCAACCGGGACCGCTTCCCGGGCGGCCTGAAGCCCCTCGCCGACTATGTGCACGCGCTCGGCATGCAGTTCGGCATCTGGGTCGAGCCCGAGATGGTCAACCCCGACAGCGACCTGTACCGGGCACACCCCGACTGGGTGCAGTTCCAGCCGGGACGAAAGCGGACGGAACTGCGCAATCAGCTCGTGCTCAACCTCGCGCGCGAGGACGTCAAGGAGTACCTCTGGGGGCAGCTCGACGCCCTGCTGTCCAGCGCCCCGATCGACTACGTGAAGTGGGACTTCAACCGCTGCTTCACCGACGCGGGCTGGCCCGGCGAGGCCTATCCGCAGCGGCTCTGGGTCGACCATGTGCAGGCCTTCTACGCCCTGTTGGACCGGCTGCGGGCCGCCCACCCCGGCGTCGCCTTCGAGTCCTGCTCGGGCGGCGGCGGCCGGATCGACCTCGGCGTGCTGAGCCGCACGGACCAGGTGTGGACCTCCGACAACACCGACCCGCTCGACCGGCTCGCCATCCAGCACGGCTTCAGCCAGATCCACCCCGCGCGCGTGATGGCCGCCTGGGTCACCGACAGCCCCAACACCCAGCTCAACGGGCGGGTCAGTTCGCTGCGCTTCCGCTTCGTCAGCGCCATGGCCGGAGTGCTCGGGGTGGGCGGGGACCTCACGGAGTGGACCGAGGAGGAGCTCGCCGAGGCCCGCGAGTGGGTGGAGCTCTACAAGGGCATCCGGCCGCTCGTGCAGCGTGGCGACCAGTACCGGCTGCGGGCGCCGCAGGGCGACGGACTGAGCGCCGTGCAGTACGTCCTCGGGGACGAGACCGTCGTCCTGGCCTGGCTCCAGTCGCAGCGGTACGGCGAACCCGTTCCGGCGCTCCGTCTGCGCGGCCTCGACCCCACGGCCTCGTATGAATGCCGCGAAACGGGCGAAATCCACAGAGGAGCCGTATTGCAGCATCACGGGCTGCGGGTGGGATTGCGGGGCGATCTGGATGCGGCAGTTCTGCGACTGCGTCGCATCTGAACTTTCTGTCCGAATTGACGGCTTGCGTAGCCTTCATTCCAACTCGCTCTGGAATCGGGGAAGCTGTGAAAACGGCACGTGAGCAGCGTCATATCGGTGACCCTGAGTCGTCCGTCATGTTCACGTAATTCGCCGTCAAAAACTGGGTGATTGCGTTCCGGGAAGGCCGCCACAACACGGAGGGTGACCGTGAATTTCGCGGCGGATCAAGAGGAACGCAATCACCCTGGAACCTCTTACTTGTCCCTTTGCGTCTTCCTCGCTTACGTTCGCCACCAATCCGGACGGACGCCCAATCCTGCCGCCGACCGGAATCCGCACAACTCACCCGTGAACGGCAGGAGCGGGGGACCCACAGGTACAACCGCCTGGACCGGTCTTCCGGAACAGGCTTGGGGTTAAGTCGCACCTCGGTGCGTCCGGACATCTCCAGTCCGCACCCGACAGCTCACCTCGCAGGCGCCGGAGAGGAATTCCCCATGCCCGCGAAGGGTAAGCACCGCCGCCCCAAGTCCCAGCGGCTCACCCGCTCGATCGCCGTCGCCGGAACCGGTGGCGCCGCACTCGCCCTGCCTCTGATGGGGGCCGCCGGCGCCCACGCGGCCACCGGCCAGTCCGTTTCTGAAAAGGCGGTCCAGTCCGTTCCGGTCGCCGCGAAGACGGCCACCGAGAAGGCCACGCAGAAGAAGGGCGCCGCGAACACCGCGACCGTGCGCACCTATTCGGTGAGGGCCGGCGACTACCTCTCGAAGATCGCCGACGAACAGCACGTCACCGGCGGCTGGAAGAAGCTGTACTCGGACAACCGTGAGGCCGTCGGTTCCGACCCCTCGCTCATCCATCCCGGCCTGAAGCTCACGCTGGGCAAGAAGGCGGCGGCGAGGACCGAGAAGCCGGCGAGCGCGGACAGGTCGACGAGCTCCGAGAAGTCCTCGTCCTCCTCGGACACGACGACCGCCACCCGGAGCAGCGAGTCGGCCGGCAGTTCCAGTGGCTTCACCCTGCCCGTCTCCGGCGCCACCGTCGGCACGGGCTACCACGTGGCCGGCAGCATGTGGTCCAGCGGCTATCACACGGGCGTCGACTTCGTCGTCCCGACCGGTACCCCGCTCAAGGCCGTGGGTGCGGGCACCGTCGTCTCCGCCGGCTGGGGCGGCGCGTACGGCAACCAGGTCGTCATCAAGCTGGCCGACGGCTACTACGCGCAGTACGCCCACCTGTCCTCGCTGTCGGTCTCGTCCGGCCAGACTGTCACCGAGGGCCAGCAGGTCGGCCTCTCCGGTGCCACCGGCAACGTGACCGGTCCGCACCTCCACTTCGAGATCCGGACGACGCCGGACTACGGCTCGGACGTGGACCCGGTCGCGTACCTCCGCTCGAAGGGCGTCGCCGTCGGCTGACGCTCCCCCCGATGCCACCGAAGGCCGGATCCCGATCCCCGGGTCCGGCCTTCGGTGTGGGGTCTTGCCGTTTCATGATCGGTTCATTGCGGTCTTGTGGCGCGGCTGCCCGAACCGTCGACAGGGAGGGGAGGCTGGGACCACAGTGAACTCCGAAGCGATGCAAGCGCTTTCTGCCCGTCATGGCATCCGCACCCGCATCCGGAGGTCCCCGTGCCCGGCGTCGACCGACGCACCGTCATCAAGGGCGCCGCAGCCGCGGCCGCCGTGGCCCAGTTCTCCTGGGCGCTGTCCCGCACCGCCGCCGCGGCGGACCCCGACGACACCGAACTGCACTGGCTGGAGGGCTCGGCGCCCGACGTCCACGCAGGCACCACCTGGGGCGTGCCATGGGCGCGCGGGGCGCACCGGCCGGGGCAGACCTTCCGGCTGACGACCGCCGCGGGCGACGACGTCCCCGTCCAGAGCTGGGTCACCGGCCACTGGCCCGACGGCTCGGTGAAGTGGACGGCGCACGCCCTCGCGCCGGGCGCTGCGAAGGCCTCCGCCTACAAGCTCGCGGCGGGCACCCCGGCCACACCGGAGCAGAAGGTCGCGGTCACCCGGTCCGCGGGCCGCGTCGAGGTGTCGACCGGTGTCATCACGGCCGTCTTCGGAGTCAAGGGCTCCGACACCGTCGTACGGAGTGTGCGGCGCGGGTCGGCCGAGATCGCCCGCGACGGCAGGCTCGTCGCCCTGCGGCAGGAGTCGGTGCGGGACGGCGCGGACGTCTCCCACTTCGCCGGCCGGGTCGAGAAGGTCGAGGTGGAGCAGGACGGTCCGGTCCGGGCCGTCGTCCGCGTCGAGGGCCGGCACCGCGACGGCGGGCGGGCCTGGCTGCCGTACACCCTGCGCTTCTCCTTCTTCGCCGGTGCCGACTCCTTCCGGCTGGTGCACACCTTCGTCTGGGACGGCGAGCAGACGCCGGGCTCGGACCGGGGGGACTTCCTGCGCGGTCTGGGCGTCCGCTTCACCGTGCCGCTGAGCGACCGGCCCTACGACCGCCATGTGCGGTTCGCCGACTCCGGCGGCGGTCTGTTCGGGGAGGCCGTCCAGGGCATCACCGGACTGCGCCGCGACCCCGGGGCCGCGCTGCGCGCCGCGCAGATCGCCGGTGAGCGGCTGCCCGACACCGCGACCTGGGACACCCGGGTCGCCGACCGCCTCGCCTACATCCCGGCCTGGGGCGACTACACCCTGACCCAGCCCAACGCCGACGGCTACACCGTCCGCAAGCGCACCAAGGCGGGCTACGGCTGGATCCACGCCGCGGCCGGCCGCCGTGCCGCAGGCCTCGGTTACGTCGGCGGGGCGAGCGGCGGACTCTCCTTCGGGCTGCGGGACTTCTGGCAGCGCCACCCGGCCCAGCTGGACGTACGCGGAGCGGCGGGAGACGCCGCCGAGGCCACCGTATGGCTGTACTCGCCGGAGGCCCAGCCGCTCGACCTGCGCTTCTACCACGACGGGTTGGGGCAGGACACGTACGAGGAGCAGTCCGACGGCGGTCTGGAGATCACGTACGAGGACTACGAGCCGGGCTTCGGCACCCCGTACGGCATCGCACGCACGAGTGAACTGACCTTCTGGGCCGTCGAGAAGACCCCGCCCGCCGGTGTTCTCGCCGCGCAGGCCGTCGCGGTCGCGACCCCGCCGCTGCTCACCGCGACGCCCGGGCGGCTGCACGCCGCCGGGGTGTTCGGCGACTGGGCGCCCGTCGACCGGTCCACTGCGGCGCGTTCGGCGATCGAGGACCGTCTCGACGACCTGTTCGCCTACTACCGCGACCAGCGTGAACAACACCGCTGGTACGGCTTCCTCGACTACGGCGACGTCCAGCACACCTACGACAACGACCGGCACGTCTGGCGGTACGACGTCGGCGGATACGCCTGGGACAACTCGGAGTTGGGGACCGACCTCTGGCTCTGGTACCACTTCCTGCGCACCGGCTCCGCCGAGGTGTTCCGGTTCGCCGAGGCGATGACCCGGCACACCGGCGAGGTCGACGTCTACCACCTCGGCAAGTGGGCAGGCCTGGGCACCCGGCACGGTGTGCAGCACTGGGCGGACAGCGCCAAGCAGGTCCGCATCTCCACGGCCGCCAACCGCCGCTTCCTGTACTTCCTCACCGGCGACGAACGCACCGGTGACCTGCTGTCCGAACTCGTCGACGTGGAACGGACGTTCCTGGCGGTCGACCCGCAGCGCAAGGTCCGCACCGACGGTTACACGCCCGGTGACCGGCACGCGCTGTCGGTCGGCTTCGGCACCGACTGGGGCGGCATCTCGGCGGCCTGGCTCACCGAGTGGGAGCGACGGGGTCCGAACGCCGAGAAGGCGAAGGCCAAGCTGGTCAACTCGCTGCGGACGATTGCCGCGCAGCCCAACGGCTTCTTCACCGGCACGGGTCTGCTCGACGCGGACACCGGCGAATTCGCGATCACCACGAGCACGGCCGTGAGCGTGTCCCACCTGAGTGCCGTCTTCGGCCTCGTCGAGACCAACAGCGAACTCGTGTCCCTGTTCGGCGACGAGGAGCCCGAGTTCCGCACCGCCTGGCTGAACTACGCGCAGTACTACAACGCCACCGACGCCCAGAAGAAGCAACTCACCGGCTCCACCTGGAAGTCGGCGCTGCCCGCCGCGCACTCGCGGATCACCGCCTACGCGGCGCGGCACAAGGACGACCCGACGCTCGCCACGCGCGCATGGAAGGAGTTCTTCACCGGCAGCGACACCTACTTCCCGTCCAACGACTGGAACCCGGTGACGATCAAGGCGCCGGCCGTGCTGCGGACGACCGAGGAGATCCCCTGGATCTCCACCAACTCCTCGGCCCAGTGGGCGCTCGCGGCGATCCAGAACCTCGCCCTGATCGGCGATCGGATCCCGTCATGAGACGTTCCGCACTGATCGCTGCGGTGGCCGCGGGCCTGGTCATGGGGGCGGTGCAGCCCGTGAGGGCCGCCGAGGACCTCGTACGGCCGGACGACCGGCGCCTGGCCTACGAGGGCCACTGGGGTCGCACCGCGGAGGCGGCGGTCACCGTCAACTCCGGTTCCCGGCTGGGCTTCCGGTTCACCGGGGACAGCGTCCACGCCCTGTTCGACGTCTCGTCGGTCACCGTGCCCGCGCAGATCTACGTCTCCGTCGACGGTGGCCGGAAACGGCTGTACGCCGTCGACCGTGAGGACCTCGAGATCACCGCCGCCGGGCGCGGCCCGCACCGGGTCGAACTGTCGGTCAAGGACGTGTTCTCCCGTGCCAACCGGTGGACCCCGCCCCTGGAGACCGGCGTCGTGCTGACCGGTGTGCGCGGGCGGCTGCTGCCGCAACGGCCGGTGCACAAGCCGCGGTTCGCCTTCTATGGTGACTCCGTCACGCAGGGCGTCATGGCCCTGTGCGAGGTGAACGCCTCGGACTGCGCCGACGGCACCGCCGCCTACCCCACGCTGGTCGCCGACGCCCTGCACGCCTCCCTGACCCAGGTCGGCTTCGGACGGCAGGGCGTGCTCCGGACGGGCAACGGGGGAGTGCCGACGGCGTCCGACGCGTACGGCTGGAACTACGCGGGATCCAGGGCTTATTCGGACCGGCGCGCCGATGTGATCGTGGTGAACCAGGGCACCAACGACACCGCCTGGGGCTCGGCGGAGTTCCGCGCCGCCTACCGCGCCTACCTGGACACGCTGCGGGCCGCCGCACCGCACGCGCGCATCCTCGCGCTGCGGCCCTTCACCGGGGCACACGCCGACGACATCGCGGCCGTCGTCGCCGAACTCGCGGACCGACGTGTCGAGTTCGTGGACACCAGCGGCTGGCTCGCCCCGGCGGAGGGCGACTTCAACGGGGACGTCCACCCCAGCGCCCAAGGCCATCGCAAGGTGGCCGACCGACTGATCGCCCTTCTGGAAGGAGCCGTCTCCCATGACCACCACGCGTAGAGCTTTCGGAGCCCTCGCCGCAGGCGCCGCCCTCGCTGCCCTCGCCCCCGCCACCGGCGCGAGCGCGACGCCCCGCCACCGCCGTCTCCTCGCCCACGACGACTTCCGCCACGGCCTCGGCCAGTGGGCCGTCGAGCTGGAGAAGGGCGGCACCGTCACCGCTTCCCGCGGCGTCCTGGAGTCCGATGTCCCCGCCGGCGCGACGATCTGGTTCCGCCGGCGCCTCGAAGGTCCGTACGTCATCGAGTACACGGCGACCCCCGTCTCCGCGGGCGGCGTCAACGACCGGGTCTCCGACCTCAACAACTTCTGGAACGCGACCGACGTCCGCTCCCCCGACGACCTCTTCGCCACACAACGCGGCGGCGCCCTGGCCGAGTACGACTACCTGAGGACGTACTACGTCGGCTACGGCGCCAACACCAACACCACCACCCGGCTGCGCCGCTACGTCGGCGAGGCCGGGGTGCGGCCGCTGATCTACGACTACACGGAGCCGCTGCTCGCGGCCAACCGGCCGCACCGGGTCCGGATCGTCTCCGACGGCTCCACCCAGCGGTGGTGGGTCAACGGGCAGCTCGTCTTCGACTACCGCGACCCCGAGCCGTACACCGGTGGCCACTTCGCCTTCCGCACCACATGGAGCCACTTCCGCTTCAGCGACTTCCGGGTGTGGCGGTCGAGCCCACAACATCCCTGATCGGAGAGGTATTCCGGGCTTGGCCAACACTTTAGGAGTGGCTTATATCACCGCGCGTCAACCCTTCCTTACGGTCGCGTAGGTCACATTCGAAGGGGAATCATGGGCCGATGTGGCAGACGATTCGAAGAGTGACAGCAGAGCAGTGATCGGGTCGTACGTTGCGGTGGGGGACAGCTTCACCGAGGGCGTGGGCGATCCCGGCCCCGACGGGGCGTTCGTCGGCTGGGCCGACCGGTTCGCGGTGCTTCTCGCGGACCGGCGTCCCGAGGGCGACTTCCGGTACACCAACCTCGCCGTGCGCGGGAAACTCCTCGACCAGATCTTCGAGGACCAGCTCCCGAAGGCCCTGGAACTCGCCCCCGACCTGGTCTCCTTCTGTGCGGGCGGCAACGACATCATCCGTCCCGGCACCGACCCCGACGAGGTCGCCGAGCGCTTCGAGCGGGCGATCGAGCGGCTCACCGCCGTCGCCGGCACCGTCATGGTGACGACCGGCTTCGACACTCGCGGCGTGCCGGTGCTCAAGCACCTGCGCGGCAAGATCGCGACGTACAACGGACATGTGCGGGCCATCGCCGACCGGTACGGCTGTCCCGTGCTCGACCTGTGGTCGCTCAAGACCGTGCAGGACCGCCGGGCCTGGGACGGCGACCGGCTCCACCTCTCTCCCGAGGGGCACACGCGCGTGGCGCTGCGCGCGGGCCAGGTGCTCGGCCTGGAGGTCCCCGCGGACCCCGACCAGCCGTGGCCCCCGCTCCCGCCCCGCGGCACGCTCGACGTGCGACGCGACGACGTCCACTGGGCGCGGGAGTACCTCGTGCCGTGGATCGGGCGGCGGTTGCGCGGCGAGTCCTCGGGCGACCATGTGACGGCCAAGGGCGCGCTGTCCCCGGACGACATCAAGATGCGGATCGCCAAGGTGGCCTGACCAGGGGCGTGCTCCACCAGTGAGGTGACCGCGCGGGAGTGGTGCGCGGTCCGGTCCATGACGTGGTGCTGGGATGACCGCACTGTCACCCCACCCCGGAAGGACCGGACGCGCATGCCCGATCCCCGTACGCCGGTCACGGCGGTCGCCGTGATCCTCCTGGCCCTGGGTCTGCCCACCGTCGCGGCCCCGGCGGCCCTCGCGGCCGGCACCGGCGGCCGCGCTTCCGCGCTCGCCGTCGCCACGGCTCCGGCCACCGTCACCGTGACCGGCGAGGGCAGTGCGGTCGGCGAGCCCGACATCGCCCTGGTCGGCGCCGGTGTGGAGGCCGTCCGCAAGACGACGCAGGCCGCGCTGGAGGCGCAGAACACGGCGTCCGCCGCGCTGTTGGAGGCGGTCCGCGCTCAAGGCGTGGCCGACCGGGACATCCGGACCGAGAACGTCTCCCTGAGCCCCGTCTACGACTACACGGACGGCGAGGCCACGCTGAAGGGCTACCAGGCCGCCCAGTCCTTCTCGATCAAGGTCCGCGAACCGGCCGCCACCGGCGCGCTCCTCCAGGCCGTCACCGACGCCACCGGCGACGCGGGCCGCATCGCCTCCGTCGTCTTCGACCTCGACGACCGGCGCCCGCTCCAGGCCCGCGCCCGCGAGGCCGCGCACGACGACGCCCACGCCAAGGCCGCCCAGTACGCCAGTCTCAGCGGCCTTCACCTCGGCCGCCTCGTCTCCCTGAACGAGGGCGGCACCGGCTACTTCGCCCCGTCCCCGCCGATCTCCGCGGACGCGCCGGCCGGCTTCGGCGCAGTACCGCTGACGCCGGGGGAGATCAAGGCCACGGCGACGGTCACGGCGGTGTACGAGCTGGTCTGAAGGTCCTTGGGCTGGTCGAGCTGGTCTGAAGGTCCTTGGGCTGGTCGAGCTGGTCTGAAGGTCCTCGGGCCGGTGGGGTTGGTCTGAAGGCCTTTGGGCCGGTCAGGCTGGTTCGAGGGTCCCTTGGCCGGTCGGGCCCACCCCTTCAGCGCTCCTGGGCGCTCAACGTGTCGGCTCCCAGCCCGAGTTCCCGGGCCAGTGCCTCGTCCGCCCACTCCTGGGCGCGTGCCCGGGACACGGCGCCCGGGTACGAGGTCAGCTGGACGGCGAGTCCGTCGAGCAGGGCCGTCAGCCGAAGGGCCGAGGCGGCCGGGTCCGGGCATCCGAACTCGCCCGCGGCCACGCCCTCCGCGATGACCTCGGCGATCGCCGCCTTCCACTGCTTGTCGAGATCGCGGGTCACCTCCTGGAGGGCCGGCTCACGCAAGGAGGCCGCCCAGCCCTCGATCCACAGCCGCCAGCCCTTGGCCTGCCCCGTGGGCGCGTACCAGCGCACGGCCGACCGCAGCCGTCGCAGCGCCGTGGTCCGGCGGCCGAGAAGCTTGCGCAGCTGGGCGAGGTCGTCCTCGGCGGCGTACGTGAACGCGGCGGCTACCAGCTTCTCCTTGGTCGAGAAGTGGTACAGCACCAGCGCGTTGCTCACCCCTAGCGACGAGGCCACGTCGGCGATCCTGACCGCCGCCACGCCCCGCTCCTCGATCTGCTCGATGGCGGCCCGCAGCAACTCCTCGCGCCGCTCCGCCACGCTCAACCGCACTCTCGCCACGCGGCCACCCTAATCCGTGCCGGTGGACGGAGAGGCGAGACCTCCGCTCCTACCGGTACCAGTGCTGGTGCGCGGGGAGGCGCGGTCTCCGTCTGTCGGTACCAGTGCCGGTGCGTGGGAGACGCGCCCCCCGGACCCCTACCGGTACCACCCGAACCGCTCGGCGATCGCCGGCAGCCGGTCCGCGACGATTGCGTGGGCGGCGGCGCGCGGGGACGTCCCGTCGGCCTCCGCGCGGGCCAGCATCTGCTCGACCAGGGCGCGCATGGAGCGGCGGGTGTGGCTGAACGCCTCGTCCGCGTCGGCACCGATGTCGCCGAACAGGGTCCACCACCACCAGGCGTTCGTGCCGGAGTTCACGACCACGTCCGGCAGCACGGTGACGGCCCGCGCGGCCAGCAGCGCCTCGGCCGCGGGCAGGACGGGCATGTTGGCCGCCTCGACGATCCAACGGGCGGTGACGCGCTCCTGGTTCGCGGCGTCGATCGCGTACGACACGGCGGCCGGCACCAGCACCTCCGCGTCGGTGGACAGCCAGGCGTCGCCCGGCAGTTCGCGGTCGCCGGGCCGGAGCACGGCACGGTCGACGCTGCCGTAGGCGTCCCGCGCGGCGAGCAGCGCCTCGACGTCCAGGCCGTCGGGGTTGGCGATCGTTCCCTTGATGTCGGCGACGGCGACGATCGTCAGACCCGCGCGCGCGAGGAACCTCGCGGTGGCCCCGCCCATCGTGCCGAGCCCCTGCACGGCGACCCGCGTCCCGGTGTACGGCACCCCGGCCCGGTCCAGGGCCGTGAGCACCGACTCGGCGACTCCGCAGCCGCCGACCAGTTCGTCGAGCCCGATGCCGTCCACCTCTACGGCGAACGCGTCCTCGAGCCGCTTGCGGGCCGCCTTCTCGTCGTCCAGCAGCGGATAGACGGCCTGGATCGACGACACGAGCCCCGCCTCGGCCGCCGCCCGGTCCACCAGGTCCTGGGTCAGGCCGAGGTCCTCACCCGTGGTCCAGAAGCTCTCTACGTACGGTCGCATCGCGCGCAGGAACCGCACGAGCAGGTCGTACGCCGCCGGGTCCCGGGGATCGCAGTCGATGCCGCCCTTGGCGCCGCCCAGCGGGACGTATCGGCCCTGGGGGTTGTAGTGCAGGGCTTCCTTCATGGTCATGCCGCGGGCGAGCCCGGTGACCTCCTCCAGGGTGCAGCCCTCGCGCATCCGCAGCCCGCCGCTGGAGACTCCGCGCACCAGCCGGTCGACGACCAGGAAGCCCTGGCGCCCGGTGACGTGGTCGGTCCAGGTGAGCGACAGCAGGGGGGTGGTCATAGGGGCTCCTGGGGATTACTGAATGAAGGGTCAGTATCTTCTTGACATGTATCAGTCGCTGTCAATTCGTGGGAAACGCGATTGACGGAGTAGTGGTCGCCCTCGATAGGTTCCTTTTGGGAACGTATTGATCGTCGGAGGGGGCGGGCATGGTCAAGGTCGTCGAGTTGACGTACTACCCGGTGAAGGGGTGCGCCGGGATCTCGGCGAGCGAGGCGGTGGTGACGCCGGCGGGTCTCGCCCATGACCGCTCCTTCATGGTCGTCAGCGAGGAGGGGGTGTTCCGGACGCAGCGGCGCCATCCGGGGCTGGCGCTGATCCTGCCGGGCATCGACGCGGCCGGTGAGCGGCTCACGCTCCGGGCGCCGGACCACGGGGAGGTGGCCGTCGACGTCGACACCACCGGCGTACGGCGACCGGTCGAGCTGTTCGGGACGCCGTACCGGGGCATCGACCAGGGCGACACCGTCGCGCGGTGGCTCTCCGAGGTGCTCGGCGCCCCCAGCCGGCTCGTGCGGGTGCCGCCGGAGCACGACCGGGTGACCGACGGCCGGACGCCGGGAACCGCCGGCTGGGCCGACAGCGGCGCCCTGCACGTCCTGTCGCGGTCCAGCCTCGACCTGCTCAACGGAAAGCTCGCCGAACGCGGCGCGGAACCCCTGGCCATGAACCGCTTCCGCCCCAACATCGTGATCGGCGGCTGGGACGTCCCGCACACCGAGGACCGCGCCCACCGCATACGGATCGGCGACACCGAACTGGCCTACGCGAAGCTCGCCGTCCGCTGTGCCGTCACCCTGGTGGACCAGGAACGCGGCGCCAAGGACGGCCCCGAACCCATCCGCAGCCTGGCCGGATACCGGCGCGGAGCCGCCGGCACGGTGTTCGGCGTGAAGTTCTCCGTGCTGCGGCAGGGGAAGGTGGCGGTCGGCGACGAGGTGGACGTCACGGCGTGGGGCGCGGCCGAGGTGCCGTTCACGCAGCCGTGACCAGGGTGTTCCGGGGATTGTCGGAGAGGCCGACCATAATGGAAGTCTCACCGACTCCACCTGGAGGTACCGTGTCCGTTTTCGGCTCCCTGAGCTCCGGGCTCCGCAGCCTGCAGCCCGATGCCTTCGGCGTGGACCCGAGCGGTGAGCGCCTCGCCCGCATCCGCAGGTCGCCCCATTTCAAGGACGGGGTCTTCCAGAACCCCGGGGGCGAGGCCCGGATCCGGCCCTCGGGCTCGACGCTGGAGTTCGCGAAGGTCTTCTTCGACAAGGAGGAGCGGCCGCTCCGCTCACCCAAGGGCACGATCCCGGTGCACCCGACCACCCTCGCCGACATCTCCAAGCCGCCCGTCACAGGGCTGCGGCTGACCTGGATGGGCCACTCCAGCGTGCTCGCCGAGATCGACGGCCACCGGGTGCTCTTCGACCCGGTCTGGGGCGAGCGCTGCTCCCCGTTCCCCTTCGTGGGACCCAAGCGGCTCCACCCGGTGCCCCTGCCGCTCGCCGCGCTCGGCCCGGTCGACGTGGTCGTCATCTCCCACGACCACTACGACCACCTCGACACGCCCACGATCAAGGCGCTGGCCGGCACGGACACCCTGTTCGCCGTGCCGCTCGGCGTCGGCGCCCACCTCGAACACTGGGGCGTCTCCGCCGACCGGCTGCGCGAGCTGGACTGGAACGAGGCGACCAAGGTCGGCGGCCTCACCCTCACCGCCACTCCGGCCCGCCACTTCTGCGGCCGCGGTCTGCGCAACACACAGCACACGCTCTGGGCGTCCTGGGTCGTCGAGGGGGAGGCCCACCGGGTCTACCACAGCGGCGACACCGGCTACTTCGACGGCTTCAAGGAGATCGGCGCCGAGCACGGCCCGTTCGACGCCACGATGATCCAGATCGGCGCGTACAGCGACTTCTGGCCGGACATCCACATGACGCCGGCGGAGGGCATGCGCGCCCACCTCGACCTCCAGGGCGGCCCGTCGACCGGTCTGATGCTGCCGATCCACTGGGCCACCTTCAACCTGGCCACGCACGCGTGGGCGGAGCCGGGGGAGGGCACCATCGCGGCGGCCCGAGCGGAGGGCACGCGCATCGCCCTGCCGAAGCCGGGTGAGCCGTTCGAGCCGACGGGCGAGGGCGTGCCGGTGGCTCCGTGGTGGCGCGGGGTCGCCACGGCACCCTCCGGGGGCTGGCCGACGGCGGAACTGGTCACCGAGGCCGCGATCAAGGCGACGTCCGAGGGGGCGGCGCGGGCGCAGGAGGACGCGGCGGAACCGGAGGGGGAGGGCAGGAGCGAGGGGAGCGGGGAGCCGGAGGCGGTTCCGGCGGGCTGATCCGCTCGGCCGAGACGAGACGCCAAACCGTCGACCGATCCTGCAGTTACGGCGGCAGTCTCCTTCGTTCGCACGCCCTATCCTGACCACTCAGAGGGGAACAGGGGAGTTGGGGGGCCTCCGTGGAGAGCGACGGCAGCCCGTCGGGCGGGGTGAGCGGACCGATAGAAACCGAGAGTGAGCCGTACGTCCGTCTGAAGTCGCTGCGGCAGCTGCAGCAGGCCATGGCCGACATGAACACGGCGCGCAGCCTGGCCGACATCGTGCAGACCATCGCAGACGGTCTGGTCGCGAGCCTGGGATATGGACTGAGCAGCGTCCATCTCGTGCAGACGGACGGGGACCTCGTCGTCGCCGCGGTAGCGGGCACCGATCCCCAGGAGCTGCCCCGGGAGGGGATCACGACTTCCCGCGAGACCTGGGACAGCCGCCTGAGCGCGGGCGAGGCCTGGGGCGAGTTGCGCTTCGTGCCGTTTCCCGAAGGCCGGCTGTTCCTCGAAGGAGACCTGCCGCGGTACGGCGACGAGCCCGTGCTGCCCTTTCCGGACGGCTGGCGGCCTGGCGACCGGCTCTTCGCGCCGCTGTACCGGCCGGGTGCGCAGAACGAGCTGATCGGCGTGCTGTCGGTGGACCGTCCGCTCAATGACCGCCGCCCCGGCTCCTGGGGGCGCGAGGCATTGCAGATGTACGCCCTGCAGGCGGCCGCAGGCATCAGCAACGTTCGCCTGCGCGGTGACATGCAGGTCGCTCTGGTCCGGCGGGAGACGGAGCAACAGGCGCTGCGGGCCAGCGAGGAGAGCTTCCGGCAGGCCATGGAGTACGCCCCATCCGGCGTGGCCCTGGCCGAGCTGGACGGTGAGCCACACGGCCGGATCGTGCGCGCCAACGACGCCTTGTGCCGCATGCTCGGGCGGTCGGCCTCCGCGATGTGCCGACTGTCCTTCGCCGAACTCGTCCACCCCGAGGACATGGCGATCCTGCTGCACTCGTCCACCGACGGCGGTCGGGCAGAGGTGCGGCTCAGCCGCCAGGACGGTACCCATCTCTGGGTCTGGCTGCGGCACTCCGTGGTTGCGGACATCGCCGACGGGCCACGCTTCCTGCTCACTCACGTCGAGGACATCGAGGACCGCAAGCGCCGCGAGCTGCGCCTCACGCGCAGTGCCACCAGTGACCCGCTGACCGGGCTGCTGAACATGACCGAACTGCGATTCCGGTTGGCCGCGCGCCTGTGTGGAAACCCGCACGAGGAGGGTCTCCACCACCACACGGTCGCCCCCGAGGGGAGCGGGGATGACCGGACACGGGGCCTGGCGGTGTTCTTCTGCGACCTCGACGGGATGGCCGAGGTCAACGAACGCTTCGGGTACGGCACCGGAGACGCTGTCCTCATCGAGGTCGGCCGACGGCTGAGACACGGCAGGCAGGACGGCGACGCCGTGGCCCGTTACGGCGGTGACGAGTTCGTCGTACTGGTCGATGGACTCACCGCGGCCCGGCTGCCGGCCGTACAGGACAGTCTCAGGGCCGCCCTTGAGGTGCCGATGTGGGTCGAGGGGCGCCTCGTACGCGTCGGTGCCAGCCTCGGCAGCGCCTGGGCGTCCTGCGGCAAGTCGGACGAAGAGATCCTGCGGGCGGCGGACTTGCAGATGTACGAGGAGAAGCGGTCCCGCTCGGCGGCGGACCGGCGTGCGCAGGTCCGGGAGATAGTGCCGGAGCGACGCACCGCCCGGGCGCTCCCTGAACGGTCCGCCGTCCAGGACTTCCCCGAGGCCCCCGCCCACACGTGGCTCCCGCAGAGACCGGCGATGCAGGGGCATTTCGTCCGCGCTTGGCCGACTCGCTCCGGCCTGGGCCCCGTGCCTGCCAGAGCCGTGGAGATCAGTTCCGCCGAGCAGATCACCCGGTTTGCGGACCTCACCCGTGTCCACCGCCTCGTCTGTCGAGGCGACATCGCCGACCTCGGCTTCCTGCGGGAGCTGCCCGATCTGCGGACGTTGCTGATCGCCGACAACACGGTGGTCCAGTCGCTCGACGCCCTGCAGGCCTGCGAGCGGCTCCGCTCCCTCGCCATGACCGGGTGTACCGCTCTCATGGACCTGACGGGAGCAGCTAAGACCGGCGTCATGTTCATCGAAGTGGACTCGGCGGTCCGACCCTCCTCCCTGGCCACGCTCGGGCGGGCCAAGAAACTGCGCGAACTGTCCTGGCGAGACCGCCTGCCCTACGGCGACACGGATCTGGAGGCCCTGCGCCGCTACCTCCCTGGTGTGCGGGTACGCGTCACGCCCGGATCCACTGGCTGAAGAACTGCCGGTAGGTCTGCCGCAATTCCCGCTCCTGTCCCGGCGTCAGGGAGGTCAGACGGGTGTGTCCCGCTGACTCCGCGACCGCGTCAGCCCGGCCGTGGGCGAACAGGAACAGCAGCTTTGGGAACTCGGTCAACAGCCGCCGCACCATCTCGGGGTCGGGCTGCACGCCCAGCACGATGGTGACGGGGCCGGACTCCGCCTCCTGCAGGGCCAGCCAGGCGTGCACCTCGTCGTCCACGACGTCGAACTCGTTCTCCAGGAAGTCGCGGATCTCGGCGATCACACTGTCCACGAAGTCCATGCCCGGCCGTGGCACCGGCGTGCACATCGGCCAGGGCAGCGGCAGTTCGCTGGCCCTGCGCACGTACATCTGCGCCGTCTCCGTCCGCTGCGCCGACAGCAGAGCCACCCGCCCCTCCGGCGCCGCGGCGCACAGGTCCCGCAACTCCTGCGCCGCCGCCGCCGGAACGCGGGCGAAAGGAACAACCACGTCGAGGATCTCCCGGCGGTCCTCCTGGCGCAGGGCGGGCAGCAGCCGATGCAGAGCGGTGCGCATCGCGCACGCCGCACCCACCCCTGCCACCGGGCGCTCGCTCAACAGGCCTGCCGAGACGACATAGTTGGTGTGGTCGTGGGCGTAAGCCAGGTGGGCCACGCCCAGTTCGCGGGCGATGTCCGACAACGTGGCCGCGGAGACGTCCTCGACGCGAGCCGCGACATACTCGGTCACGAGCGGATAGGGCAGCGAGCCGTGGCGCTCCACCAACGATTGCAGCCGTTCGCCCAGTTTGCCAGGCGGAGTGTGGGCGGCGGCAGCGGTCCAGTCGACCATGTCGAGCCGACCGAGATCCAGCTTCCCCATCCGGCTCCGCTGGAGCTCCGTGCGGCCCGCCCCGGGCAGCATGACCGGCAGGACGAGGAACCGTTCCTCGGTCACCTCCCACAGGAACATCGACAGCATCGCCTCCTCGAACACGTAGTACGAGTCGAGGGCGTGCGGCGATATCAGAAGCACCATGCCCTGACAGCAGGCCAGTTCGCGCATCAGTTTGGCATGCCACTGGTCGCCGGCCCGCAGCACGCCACGATCGACCACGGCGTCACAGCCCAGCTCGTCCAGCAGCGCCGTCACCGCCTCCCGGTGCGTGACGCACGCGCAGCCCCGCTCGGCGCAGCGGCGCTCGCTTGAGCTGTGACTGACGAAGATTCTGGGCCGTGCCATGAACGGGCTCCTGCGGACGGGTCGTTGATATATGTGCCTACGGGGTGAGCAGCCGGAACCAGCGGACGGCTCCCGGATACATGAGGACCGTCGTCTCGTGGGCCGCAGGGAGGAGCGAGCTGTCAAAGGCGTCCTGCAGTCGGGTCGTTTCCGCCGTACGCACCACCGCCTGGGCCGGAGTCTGCGCCACGTTGACAAGACACAGGAGTACGTCGTCCTGATATCGGCGCAGCACGGCGAGCACGTTGGGTGTGCCGACGTCGACGACGTCACAACCGCCCCGCCGCAGTGCGAGATGGTTGCGGCGGAGTTCCAGCAATCGGGACAGCCGGTGGGCGTTCTCCTGGAGGACGAGGTCGCCCGGCAGCACGGGACAGCCAGGCAGGGACAGCAGGGTCGCTGCGGCCAGACTCCGCTGGGCAGCCGGCACCGCCGGGGACAGAACGAGCCCCCACTGGAAGGCGGCCGCCTCGGCGTTGGCGAAGATGCTGGCGATCGCGCTCCTGAGCTGTGCCATAGCCTCGTCGAAGGCACCCGGCACGGTCCGGCTGCGCAGCGCGAACCCGAGTACGGAGACAAGGGAAGCCGCAGGCGCCACATGCGGTCCGCCATGTTCGTGATCCCACACCAGCAGACGGTCGTCGTAGCCGTCCGCCAAGTGTCGGACGTCATCCAGCAGTACCTCGGTGAGTTCGGCGCCGGCCGCGAAGGCCAGCCCGTCGACGTCCTCGTCGAGCCACCGTCGTACGACGCCCAGGACATCTTCCTCGGCCAGGCCGGCCAGGTCGATGCCGACGACGACACGTACTCCGCCTCGGCGCAGGGCAGTCAGCCGGTCGGTGAACCCCTCGGCCTCCTCCGCGAGCATCCCTCTCGGGCGGATCAACAGGCATTCCACGCCGGGCAGTCGGCGTAGGGCCCGCACCTGCTGCTCGTCGGCCTCGACTAGGACGCGGCCCACGCTCCAAGCGGGGACTGCGGTGTCGGCGGCCCGTTCGAGGTCCGGCACGACGTGGTAGCCGGAGCCGTCCTCCGTGTGCAGTTCCACCGGCCCGCCGTGGCCGACGACAACCCAGCTGCCGTCGGAGCAGGCCGAGACCCAGGTGGCGCAGAAGGCCAGCCGGGTCTCCCGGGGCCGTAGGCCTGGGCCCACGGGAAGCTCCAGCAGCAGGGAGTCGTTGCCGACGGCCGCGACCCACCGCTCGTCGTCGCTGACCGCGAGGCAGGACACCCGCCACGGGACCTGGCCGATGACCCGGGCGTCCGACGAACCGCCCTCCCGGGGTGCCACGGTGATCCGGCCATCGGTGTACGCCTGCGCGATCCGGGCGGACGCCGGGAACGGGGCCGATCCGTCCGCCTGGTCCGAGTGCTGCAACTCTCTGGGCAGGGCCGGTATGTAACGGGAGCCCGGGGCCAGGAGTCGCTCCACGTCCTCGCCGTACTGGAGGTACGACACCTCGCTCCCGTCGGCGGACAGCAGCACGCGACTGCGTGCGTCCTGCGGTCCGTCCGCCGGGATACGGCCGTTCTCCGCGCCGTCCCCGTCGTGCAGCACGATGGTGCCGTCGGGCAGCAGCACCGCGCAGTGTGCCGCGCCGGGCCCCGAGCCGAGGTGGTCGGAGACCGCGATGTCGCGTGCCGTGCCCGGGTGGCTGAGGGTCATGCGCACGCCGCCGTCTGGGCCGAGGCGCTGCACCACCGTGAACGGCAGGTGCACGCTCTGGCCCGCGGGCAGCTCCAGACGGATCGGTTCGTTGGTGTGGGACAACGCGCCACGCACGTCCAGCCGCACCTTGTGCCGGGTGCCGCCGGCGTGGAGCAGACGGGCCCCGGGCGCGGGAGGTCGGCTCAGGACGATGCCATCGGAGCGGACCGTCACGCCGACCGGCAGGACTTCCTGCACGCAGGCGCGTGCCCGTGCGGTGATCTCCGCCCGCAGCGGCGCCTCGGGCGGTTCGAGCCCGAGACGCTCGCAGGCCGCGACCTGGATGCTCCACAGTGTGTCCCGCCGCAGCAGGCGGTCGGGGACCCGGTGAGCGTAGTGCAACACCCACCGCCCCATGTCGTCAGCGGCCGAGGCGCTTGCGCCCTGCCCGGACACCGCCCGCAGGATCCGCTCGGCCTGCCGGTCAATTCCGGCCTCCTCGACGCCCGCCGGATCGAGGCCGGACCACAGAAGGTCTTCGTACAGGCGTACGACGAGCGGGGCGTGCACATGCTCGGTCGCGGTGAAGGCCCGTATCTCCCGCAGTAACTCCGGCTTCTGGCGGGCGAGTTCCACCCGTAGATACTCTGCTGCTTCGGGATCGAGCAGCAACGCCTGCCGACCCGCCGTCTCCACCAGGGGAGAGAACCACAGCTCCGCCTCGACCCCGGCCGTCGTGCGGGGCAGGAACCGCAGTCGGGCCCGCCGCAGGAAGGCCCGGTCGACGCTCAGGGCCAGCGAGAGACAGCCGGCCAGTTCAACGACGTCGGGCCGGTGTTCCGTCAACTCCGTGATCAGCGCAGCGTAATACGTCACGACCGCTCTTCCAGCAGACGATGGACCGCCCGGGTCGCCTCCCGCGCGTGCCGCAGCGAGATCCGCCGGTCGAACGGGATCAGGGCTACTCTGCCGCGGACCGATCGCGGGTACACCCGCGCCGGAAATGGTGAGACGCACACGGGAGGGCACCCGGCGTGCAGTACGCCGTCGATGAAGTCCAGCCATTCGTCGAAACGGGCCGACGCACCACCGGTGAAGGGCGGTCTCACCCGGCCGAGGTCCGACACGAGGACGACCGGGGTGCCCGGGGCGGGCGGACGGTAGACCTCTGGCGCGGTGCCGGCCGTGCGCACCACGCCGCGTAACGGCGACCCGGTGAACCGCAGTACCTCGACCCGGTCTCGTCCGGCGACGCTCTCCAGCAGGGCGCGCAGCCATCGCCGGTCGTCCTGGAAGGGGGCCATGCCCGCGCTGTGGTCGAGCAGCAACTGAACGCCGCGCCGGGTGCTGGGGCGGCGCTGCCACGGCACCGACCGCATCGCCTGCTGCCTGGACACTTTCCGCATCAGGACCCGCTGGTCGAGCCGACGGCTCGCCACGGGTGCGGAGACGACGGCGACCATCACCCCGCGCGCCCACTCCGGCGTCCAGGGCGGGTCGGGCACCGTCGGGAGCACACCCTCGTCGGACCCGTCGTAGTGGGGGCTCGAGGTGGGGCGGCCCTCTGATGGCGCTCGCTTCTCGTCATCCTCGCCGGGCTGCGAGATGCGGGACAGGGCGAAGTCGAGCGGGCGCTCAGCAAGACGGGGTGCCAGGTCAGGATGCTCGGGCAGGGCAGAACGGAGCGGCGGCGCGGCGTCTGCGGGTGCTGGGCGTGTCCACGGCGGGCTCTCGGGCCCGGTGATGTGCTGCGGGGCCACCGTGACAGGAGGCGGCGGTGTTCTTGCCGTGGGTGGGGCGGGCGGCGGGTCGACCACCGGGACCGTCGTCTCGAATCCCAGGAGGTGTGCGATGGCCTCGGACGTCTCCCGGTCGCCGGGCCGTAACAGCGCCACGGACTTCACCAGGTCGCCGAGAAAAACTTCGCCCCGGGTGCTCATGGCCTGCGTCCGGAGGTGTCGTGTGCGCTGTCCCGTGGGGCGTCCGGAACTGTGTGTCGCCATTCCCGCTTCCGCAGGGTGACGGCCTCCAGCACGTCCCATTCGCGCGTACCGGGCGTGACATGGAGCCGGTGGCTGGCTTTCAGGGCGTCCAGGTACTCAGCGGTGCTCGGGCCCGCCGGGGTGTGGGCGCGATGGTCGCGGATGCCGAGCAGGTGGTCGGCGACGAGTTCGGCGAGCCGCTTGTCGTAATGCGCACCCAGATGCTGTTCCGCCACCCGAAGCAGATGCTGCTGGGAGGGCGGGCGCAGTTCGAAGACGATGCATCGGCGCAGGAACGGGCGTGGCAGTTCCCGCTCGTCGTTGGTGGTGATGACGACGAGTGGGGCGTGTTCTTCGGCGACCGTTACCTGTCGGCTGTCGTCCCAGGGCAGAGTGAAGGACAACGAACCGAGCGGGCCCAGCAAACTGTTGGGCAGATCTGGGTCGGCCTTGTCGATCTCGTCGATCAGCACCACACAGCGCCGCCTGTCCGAACCCTCCTCGAAGGCCCGCCACAACGGCCCGGGCGTGTAGTAATTATCCATGACCTGCAGGGCGTTGGCCTGGGCGTCGTTGAGGCGCTGCATGGCGTCGAACCGCCAGAGCAGGTCCTCCGGTTCAGTGCGGGCCGTCACGACATGGGCGTGGTACCCCCAGCCGAGTTCGCGCGCCACGTTGGGCGCGAGCGACGACTTCCCGGAGCCCGGAGGCCCGAACAGCAGGAGTGGCCGGCCCGTCTTGAGCGCCACGTTGACCGCGAGCACCAGCCGTTCGTCGTCGAAGACGTACACCTCGTCGTCGGCCGCGTAACCGGCTGCGGAAGCCTCCGTGGACGAACGACCGGCGATGACGGGGTCGAACTCCTTCTCGTACTGGAGCACGCTTCCTCCGGGACAGGGGACAACCGGGTCCTGGCGCGCGGCACTTCACGGGGCGCGCGACGATCACCATTCTGTACCCGCCTGGTCGCACAGCGGATCCCTCGGCCGGAATCGCCTCAGAAACCGCTGCGGAGGAGTCGCATCCGAAACAACGGACGGTCACGGTCGGTGCCGGCGCCGCCGTCGTTCGACCGGGGCCGGGTGGGGGCGCTGAACCTCGGGGGAGGGGTGCGGGGTGTGGGAGCGGAGCTCCGGTGCATCGGACGCGCCCAATATCTGGATTTCGTATGTGGCCGTTTCTGACCAGCGGCGATCGGTATTGGATGCAACATGGTCAGCCGCTCGAAGGTCTTATCGGGCTCCCGTGCGAACCCTCATACCAGAGCGGGACGCTCCCCGTACGAGTTTGTCAACTGCCCACCGCACATGATGCGTTGCCGACTACTGTGAGTGGTCGTCGGGCGACGCAGGGACGGAATCCCGGCGCTCTCGACCGACATCGAGTCGTGAGGACCAGACCGGAGGAGGGAGTCGACGCGATGGGGATCCCCCCAGCTCGACCGCGACCGGGAGCCGGGGGAAGCCGGTGACCGACGACCGCGTCGGAGTGCGTGCCACCCGTGGCGAGCGCACCCGGGAACCGGCGGGAACGCGCACCGGGCCCCGGGAGCCCGGCCGTGGGCCCGCGAACCAGTCCGGCCGCGCGCCCGTGAACCAGTCCGGCCGCGGGGCCGCTAACCCGTCCAGCGGTGGGGTCGCGGGCCGGCCCGGCCGTGGACAGACGGGGCAACCAGCCCGAGGACAGGCGATCCAGTCCGGCCGGGGCCAGGGGAGCCCGCCCGGCGACCAGCCCGCCCACCGGGCCGGTACCCGGACCGGCACGAGGACTCCGATGTCTCAGCTCCGCGCACCGGCGGTACGCGCCGACCGTCGTGAGGGCGGTCGGCACGGGAAGCCGGCCGTCCGGCCCGCGACCACACTGACCGAGACCCACATACGGCCTCAGCTGCTGCGGCTCGCCGTGCTGCCGCCCATCGCGGTCGCCCTCGCCGCCTCCGCGGCCGTCCTCTTCACCGTCCGCTCCACCGGCGCCCGGCCCGGCCTCACCTTCTGGGGCGTCCTCGCCGGCGCGATCTCGGTGGCGCTCGCCGCCATCCTCATCGCCGCCGTCGCCGCCGACCGCGCCGCCAGGTCGGTCAGCGACCGCCTCGGCGCCCTGCGCCGCACCACCGCACGCGGCGAGGCCGATCTGCGGGCCCTCGTCGAGGCGTTGCGGCGCGGCGACGGGCCGCCCCAGCGCGCCCCGCGCGGCGGCCCGCCCGACGGTGCCGACGACTTCGACCTGCTCGCCGCCGACCTGACCCGCGCCCACGACGGCGCCGTCACCGCCGTCGTCCAAGCCGCCCAACTGTCCAGCCAGGCGGGCAGCGAGCAGAAGCTGGAAGTCTTCCTCAACCTCGCCCGGCGCCTGCAGTCCCTGGTGCACCGGGAGATCTCCATCCTCGACGAGCTGGAGAACGAGATCGAGGACCCCGACCTCCTCAAGGGCCTCTTCCACGTCGACCACCTCGCCACCCGCATCCGCCGCCACGCCGAGAACCTCGCCGTGCTCGGCGGCGCCGTCTCACGCCGGCAGTGGAGCCACCCCGTCTCCATGACCGAGGTGCTGCGCTCGGCCATCGCCGAGGTCGAGCAGTACTCCCGCGTCAAACTCGTCCCGCCCATCGACGGCACCCTGCGCGGGCACGCCGTCGCCGACGTCATCCACCTGCTCGCCGAACTCGTCGAGAACGCCACGGTGTTCTCCGCCCCCCACACCCAAGTCCTGCTGCGCGCCAACCTGGTCACCTCCGGACTCGCCGTAGAGGTGGAGGACCGCGGCCTCGGCATGCCCGTCGCCGAGCAGAACAAGATGAACGCCCTGCTCACCGACCCCGACCAGGTCAACGTGGGGAGCCTGCTGGCGGACGGCCGGATCGGGCTGTTCGTGGTCTCGCAGCTGGCCCGGCGGCACGGCATCAACGTCCGGCTGCAGACCAACATCTACGGCGGGGTCCAGGCCGTACTCGTCGTACCGCAAGGGTTGTTGGGCACGGAGCCGGGTGTGCCCGGGGCCGTACCCGGGGCCCCGGACGGGACGGGGGCGGCCGGGCCCGGCGGCGGGGGAGCGGGTGTGGGTCCGGCGCCTGTCGGGGCGCCGCGATCGGCTCGCGGCACGGCGGGAGACGTACGGCCGTCCATGCCGGTGCCGGGTGCGCCGGGCACCTCCGTGCCGCCGCGGCCGTATCCGCAGGAAGCGGCTGGGCCGGGAGCCCTCGGAGACACCGGGCCGCAGCGGGTCGTTCCCGGCGACGGTCCCGTCGCACGGCCCGCTCGGCAGCCGGACGCCCCGCGCGGCTCGGGAGCAGCGGCGGCGGGAGGCGAGCCCGCCGTACCTCTGCCCGTGCGCGGCAGCCAGCAGGAGCGGCCCAATCCGGCGGAGGCCGTGCCGGGCATCCGGCCCGACGACCGGCGGCTGGTGGCGCAGAGCGCCGCCATGCCGCCCACCCCGCGCACCGGCACCGTCCGCGGCACCATGGGCAAGCCCCAACTGCCCCGGCGCCGCGCCCAGGAGCACATCGCACCCCAGCTCCGCGACGGCCCGACGCCGCCACGGCCGGACGCCGAGTACCTCGCCGGGCACGACCCGGGGCTCATGGCGGCCTTCCAGCGCGGCATCGGCCTCGCCGAGGCCCAGCAGCACATGGAAGCGGAGACCACCGGAGGCCTGGACCTCAGCGCGTATTCGATGGGGGCGACGCACGTGGGCGCGGCCCATAGGGAGACGCCCCACACAGACGCATCGCACAGGGACACGCCGCCCCACACGGACGCACTGCACATGCACATGCACATGCACATGCACACGGACCCGATCACCGACACGGATCGGAGCCGTCCCAGGCTGACGGACACGGGCCCGACGGACACAGGCCGGACGGACACGGGCCCGTCCCCCACGGCCCCGAGTCACCTCGATCCCGGTCACACAAGCCCGGCCCATGCCCGCCCCGACCACACCCCCACCCGGCACGACGGGAGCGCATCAGCCGGATGACCACCCCTGCCACCGCCCACACCCCCCTCTCCACCCCCACCACCACCCCCAGCGCTCCCGCAGACCTTCGTACCTCAAGGAGTCGATCCACCATGGCGAGCGAAGCGCCGACCGGCCATGTATCCGATCTCGACTGGCTGATGAGCGGCCTCGTGCAGCGCGTACCGCACACCACCAGCGCGGTCCTGCTGTCCTGCGACGGGCTCGTGAAGTCGGTCCACGGGCTCGACACCGACAGCGCCGACCACATGGCCGCCCTGGCCTCCGGCCTGTACTCCCTCGGACGCAGCGCGGGCGTCCGCTTCGGTGACGGCGGAGACGTCCGTCAGGTGGTCGTCGAACTCGATTCCACGCTGCTGTTCGTGACCACCGCGGGCTCCGGCACCTGTCTCGCCGTGCTCGCGGGCCGCGAGGCCGACGCGGCCGTCCTCGGCTACGAGATGGCCATGCTGGTCAAGAGCGTCCGCCCCTATCTGGTGACCGCACCCCGGCAGCACGCCGTCGAGTCCCCGGCGTCCCCGGTGATGAGGCCTTGAGCGTGGCGGCGGCCGGCGACGGGCCCTGGCTCGACGACGCGGCCGGACGCCTGGTGCGGCCTTTCACGGTCAGCAACGGCCGTACCCGGCCCACCGTCGCGCTCGACCTCCTGTCGCAGGTGATGGTCACCGGCGCCACCCCCCTCGGCTACCTCGGCCCCGAGCACACGCTGGCGCTCGACCTGTGCCGCGCGCCCGTCTCGGTGGCCGAGGTCGCCGCACATCTGAAGCTGCCGGCCGCGGTCACCAAGGTGCTGCTGTCGGACCTCGTCGACTGCGGGGCGCTCACCACCAAACCCCCGGAGTTCCACCACAACCCGACTGACCGGGCTCTTCTGGAGGCAGTGCTCGATGGACTACGACGACAGCTCTGACCCCTTCCCCACCGCACTCAAGATCCTGGTGGCCGGAGGCTTCGGAGTAGGCAAGACGACCTTCGTGGGCGCGGTCAGCGAGATCGCCCCGCTCAGCACGGAGGAACTGCTCACCACGGTCAGCGCCGCGACCGACAACCTCGACGGCATCGAGAACAAGGTCGAGACGACGGTTGCCATGGACTTCGGCCGTATCACCCTCGACCCGGAACATGTGCTGTACCTGTTCGGCACGCCCGGGCAGGAGCGGTTCTGGTTCATGTGGGACGAGCTCTCGGAGGGCGCGCTCGGCGCGGTCATCCTCGCCGACACCCGGCGCCTGGAGGACTGCTTCGCCGCCGTCGACTTCTTCGAGCAGCGCGGCCTCGGATTCATCGTCGCGATCAACGAGTTCGACGGCTCGTACCGCTACGACCCCGAGGAGGTCCGCGCGGCCATCGACCTCGCCCCGGAGATCCCCGTCATCCGCTGCGACGCCCGGATCTCCAGTTCGGGTGTCCAGACCCTGCTGACCCTCGTACGCCACCTCATCGCCCACGCCCCGGCACCCGCGCCGAGCCACGGCGCCCACATGTGATCGCCTGTCCACCTTTCTCCCCCTGCCGCCCACAACTCCACGGAGCCGCATATGACCTTCGCCCACCGCGCCGGAACCCGCCGATGAGCTACGACCCGGTGCGTCCCGCCGGTCGTCTGCTGCTCACCCCCGAGGACAAGGAGGCCCCGGCCCGGGCCCGCCGACTGCACGGGCTGGGTCTGGGAGGGCGCCCGGAGCCCGCGCTCGACGCGTTCGCCGACCGGCTCGCCGAGGTGACCGGGGCGCCGTACGCCATGGTCAACTTCCTCGACGAGTACGGGCAGTTCTTCGCCGGACTGCACGTCCCCGCCGTCCGGCCGGTCCTCGCCGACGCGGACGGGCCCCAGCCGGAGCTCGGCCGCCGGCTGGCGCGCGACCAGGGTTTCTGCCCGCATGTGGTGGTGCGGCGCAAGGCGCTGGTCCTGGAGGACGTCAGCGACTATCCGCGGTTCGCCGGCAATCCCGTCGTCGACGAGTTCGGCATCCGCTCCTATCTGGGCGCACCGCTCGTCGACCGGGGCGGCATGGTCCTCGGCACGGTGTGCGTCGCCGATGTGGAGCCGCGGCCCTGGGGGAAGAGCGGTCTGGACACGATCAAGTCCGCGGCGGCCGAACTCGTCGCGCGCGTGGAGCGGATGGAGGCGGACGGCCTGCCCTTGTGAACGTGTGCTGACTTCGTACGTCCTGACGCCCCGCTGCCCCTCACACCCCGCCCCGCCAGATGTTGTCGAAGGCGGCGCTCTCGATCGCTCGGCGCTGCCGCACCGCCTCCAGCTCCATCACCGCGTCCCCGACGGCCGCCAGCACGGTCGTGACGGTGTCGTCGGTGAAGTCCGCCGGGTCACCGGCCGGTTCGTCCTGGATGCCGGCCGCGGCGGCCAGGGCGGCGAAGACCGGCTCGCCCGAGTCCCGGCGCTCCTCGGCGCGGTGCCGCTCCGGCGAGTCCACCAGCTCGGCGCGTCCGGCCTGCCGGGCGATCCGCAGCCCGCGCGGGCGGGCCGTCAGCCCCTCCTGCTCCAGGGCGGAGCCGTACGCAGAGGAGAGCCCCTCACCTCGACGCCACAGCCAGTCCTCGACCGACTCGTACGGCTCCTGTCGTACGGCGGTGGCGGCGGCCTCCGTCAGCAGGCGGTCGACCGGCGCCGATTGCGCGCCGGGCACGACATGGTCGCCGTCCACCGCGAGGGCGCCCGCCTCCACGAGGTCGAGCAGCTCGGAGGCCGCGAGCGCGAGCGACAGATCGCCCTGTTCCACAGGTCTGTCCTGGCCCGCCTCCAGGGCGACGATCGCGAGATCACGTGCGGTGTTCATCAGCGGCTCCACATCGGTCGCAGGCATCCTCGCCCCTCCCAACGGGCCGGTCGGCGGCGGTGTTCCCCACTCAGGGGTGGCGTGAAGAAGATCTGCGGCGGCGCTTAAGAAAACCTCGATGGACCTGAGGGGGCGTCGTACGGCAGATTGCTACGCGATTCCACCCCTCTTCCCGGCTGCGGGCCTCTTCGGCGTGCCCGCGCGCGGGAACGCACCCTCAGGAGCCGTAGCGGTGAAGGCGCTGGTCAAGGAGAAGGCGGAGCCCGGACTGTGGCTCGCGGACGTCCCCGAACCCGCCGTGGGAGCCGGCGACGTACTGATCAAGGTGCTGCGCACCGGCATCTGCGGTACCGATCTGCACATCCGGTCCTGGGACGGGTGGGCGCAGCAGACGATCCGTACGCCGCTGGTGCTCGGGCACGAGTTCGTCGGCGAGGTCGTCGAGACCGGCCGTGACGTCGTCGACATCGCCGTGGGCGACCGGGTCAGCGGCGAGGGGCACCTGGTCTGCGGCAAGTGCCGCAACTGCCTCGCCGGCCGCCGCCACCTGTGCCGGGCCACGGTCGGGCTCGGCGTCGGACGGGACGGGGCCTTCGCGGAGTACGTCGCCCTGCCCGCCTCGAACGTGTGGGTGCACCGTGTCCCCGTGGACCTCGACGTGGCCGCGATCTTCGACCCGTTCGGCAACGCCGTGCACACCGCGCTGTCCTTCCCGCTGGTCGGCGAGGACGTGCTGATCACCGGTGCCGGGCCGATCGGCCTGATGGCGGCGGCCGTGGCCAAGCACGCCGGGGCCCGCAACGTCGTCATCACCGACGTCAGCGAGGAGCGGCTCGACCTCGCCCGCAAGATCGGCGTCAGCCTCGCCCTGAACGTCGCCGAGTCCTCGATCGCCGACGGCCAGCGCTCCCTCGGGCTCCGCGAGGGCTTCGACATCGGCCTGGAGATGTCCGGCAATCCGACCGCGATGCGCGACATGATCGCCAACATGACGCACGGCGGCCGGATCGCCATGCTCGGCCTGCCCGCGCAGGAGTTCCCGGTCGACTGGGCCCGCGTCGTCACCTCGATGATCACCATCAAGGGCATCTACGGCCGTGAGATGTTCGAGACCTGGTACGCGATGTCCGTCCTCCTGGAGGGCGGCCTCGACCTCGCCCCCGTGATCACCGGCCGCTACGGCTACCGCGACTACGAGGCGGCGTTCGCGGACGCCGCGAGCGGCCGCGGCGGCAAGGTCATCCTCGACTGGACTGCGTAACCCTGGACTGCGTAACCCTTTAGGAGCCACTCCCATGTTCGACTCTGTCCGTGACGATCTCCGCGCCACCCTCGACGAGATCCGCGCCGCCGGTCTGCACAAGCCCGAGCGCGTCATCGGCACCCCGCAGTCCGCGACCGTGAACGTCACCGCGGGCGGCCGTCCCGGTGAGGTCCTCAACTTCTGCGCCAACAACTACCTCGGTCTCGCCGACCACCCCGAGGTCGTCGCCGCCGCCCACGAGGCCCTCGACCGCTGGGGCTACGGCATGGCGTCCGTGCGCTTCATCTGCGGCACGCAGGAGGTGCACAAGGAGCTGGAGGCCCGCCTCTCGGCGTTCCTCGGCCAGGAGGACACGATCCTCTACTCGTCCTGCTTCGACGCCAACGGCGGTGTCTTCGAGACCCTCCTCGGCCCCGAGGACGCGGTCATCTCCGACGCCCTCAACCACGCGTCGATCATCGACGGCATCCGGCTGTCCAAGGCCCGCCGCCTGCGTTATGCCAACCGCGACATGGCCGACCTGGAACGGCAGTTGAAGGACGCCTCCGACGCGCGCCGCCGACTGATCGTTACCGACGGCGTGTTCTCCATGGACGGCTATGTGGCCCCGCTCGCCGAGATCTGCGACCTCGCCGACCGCTACGACGCCATGGTCATGGTCGACGACTCGCACGCCGTCGGCTTCGTCGGCCCCGGCGGCCGCGGCACCCCCGAGCTGCACGGCGTCATGGACCGCGTCGACATCATCACCGGCACCCTCGGCAAGGCGCTCGGCGGCGCGTCCGGCGGCTATGTGGCCGCCCGCGCGGAGATCGTCGCCCTGCTGCGCCAGCGCTCCCGCCCGTACCTGTTCTCCAACACGCTCGCCCCGGTGATCGCCGCCGCCTCCCTCAAGGTCCTCGACCTGCTGGAGTCGGCCGACGACCTGCGGGTCCGGCTGAACGAGAACACGGCCCTGTTCCGCCGCCGGATGACGGAGGAGGGCTTCGAGATCCTCCCCGGCGACCACGCCATCGCCCCCGTGATGATCGGCGACGCGGCCAAGGCCGGCCGCCTCGCGGAGCTGCTCCTGGAGCGCGGCGTGTACGTGATCGGCTTTTCCTACCCGGTGGTGCCGCAGGGCCAGGCCCGTATCCGCGTCCAGCTGTCGGCCGCGCACTCCACCGAGGACGTGAACCGCGCGGTGGACGCCTTCGTCGCGGCGCGGGCCGAGCTGGAAGCGGCGGCCTCCGGGGAGTCGGCGGGCTGAGCCCGAGCACACGGGGGCATTTGAGACAATCGATCCCATGATCGAAGCGCGGCGGCTGCACATCCTCCGGGCGGTGGCCGACCACCGTACGGTGACGGCGGCTGCCGCCGCGCTGTATCTCACGCCCTCGGCGGTGTCCCAGCAGCTCACGGCCCTGGAGCAGGAGACCGGGCACCGCCTGGTCGAACGCGGCGCGAAGGGCGTACGGCTCACCGCGGCCGGCGAGATCCTGCTGAACCACACCAACGCCGTCCTCGCCCAGCTGGAGCGCGCCGAGGCGGAACTGGCCGCGTACGGCTCGGGCGAGGCCGGCACGGTCACCGTCGCCTCCTTCGCGACCGGCATCGCCCTGGTCGTCGCGCCCGCGGTGGCGAGGCTCGCCGTGACCTCCCCGGGCATCCGCATCCGCGTCCAGGACGCCGAGGGCGACGCCAGTCTGCCGATGGTCCTGGACCGGCAGGTCGATGTCGCGGTCGCCGTCGAGTACCGCGGGGCGCCCCCGGCCGACGACCCCCGTCTGACCCACGTCCCTCTGTACGCCGAGCCCTTCGACGCGGTCGTCCCGGTGAGCCACCGGCTGGCGGAGGCGGGCGAGGTGCCGCTGGCGGAACTGGCCAAGGACCCGTGGATCGGCCCCTACCCGGGCAACCCCTGCCATGAGGTCGTGGTCCTGGCCTGCGAGAACGCGGGCTTCCAGCCCAGTCTCGAACACTCCTCGGACGACTTCCGCGCGGTCGTCGCCCTCGCCTCGGCCGGCGCGGGCGTGGCGCTCGTACCGCGCTCGGCGCTGATCGGAATGGACCTGACAGGTGTCGTCGTACGACCGGTCGACGGCATCGCGCCCACCCGGCGGGTGTTCGCGGCGGTACGGCGGGGCGCGGAGGGGCATCCGCTGATCCGGCCGGTGATCGAGGCGCTGGCCGGGGCGGCTGAGAGCGGGACGTAACCTGCCTGTTTCATATGCGGGATATCGTCCCGAATATGAAACAAGCCGAAGCCGGGATCGCCCCGGACCCCGTCGATGTCCGACTGGGCGCGCGTCTCGCCGAACTGCGTGCCGAACGCGGCTGGTCCCTGGGAGAGCTGGCCGACCGGACCGGGGTGAGCAAGTCGACCCTGTCCCGGGCCGAGCGTGCGGAGAGCAGCCCGACCGCCTCCCTGCTGAACCGTCTGTGCGCGGCCTACGGGCGGACCATGTCCCAGCTGCTCAGCGAGGTCGAGACCGAGCCCCCGTTGCTGGTCCGGGCCGCTGAGCAGCCCGTGTGGGAGGACCGGGCCTCCGGTTTCGTACGGCGTTCCGTGTCACCGCCCCACAGCGGGCTGCGCGGCGAACTCGTCGAGGGACGGCTCGCCCCGGGCTCGGACATCGCGTACGACAGGCCGCCCGTGCCCGGCCTCGAACAGCACATCTGGGTCCTGGAAGGCGCTCTGGACATGACCGCGCAGGACGTCGGGCACCGGCTGGGTGCCGGGGACTGTCTGCGGCTGCGGGTGTGGGGGCCGACACGGTTCCGGTGCGCCGGGCCGGAGCCGGTGCGGTACGTGCTGGCGGTGGTGCTGCCGTGATCGTCACCCGGCTCGACGCGGATCAAGTGCAGCTGTATGCCGAGGAGTTGGCCGACCTGATGGCCGACACCGTCGACGGCGGCGCCTCCATCGGCTTCCTCGCGCCCCTCGACCGCGCGGTGGCCGTCGCCTGGTGGAAGGGACGGGCGGCCGCAGCGGCGTCCGGACAACTCGCCGTCTGGATCGCCCGCGCCGGCGACCGGGCGCTCGGCACCGTCAGCCTGGCCTTCCCCGACAAGCCCAACAGCCGGCACCGCGCCGAACTGGTCAAGCTGATGGTGCACCGGGACGCGCGAGGGCGGGGGCTCGGACGCAGGCTCCTGACGACCGCCGAACAGGCCGCCGCCGACGACGGCATCACCCTGCTCCACCTCGACACGGAGACCGACAGCTTGGCGGAGCGCCTGTACACCTCGGCCGGATGGACCAGGGCCGGCGTGATCCCCGACTACGCGGCCGACCCGGCCGGAGTCCTCCGGGGGACGACCCTCTACTACAAGAACCTGGGGACAACCGCTCCCACCAGGTGATTGTCAGTGGCAGCCGCTACGGTGCGTGTCATGCCGGATGCCGAAGACGTACGCCGTATCGCCCTGTCCCTGCCGGACACCACGGAGAAGATCGCCTGGAGCATGCCCACGTTCCGGGTCGCGGGGAAGATGTTCGCCACGCTGCCCGAGGAGGAGACCTCCCTCGCGGTCCGCTGCCCCAAGGAGGAGCGGGACGAACTGGTGCTCGCCGAGCCGGAGAAGTTCTGGATCGCCGATCACGAGGCGCAGTTCGCCTGGGTCCGGGCCCGCCTCGCCGCCCTGGAGGACGAGGACGAACTGCGGGACATCCTGGCCGACTCCTGGCGCCAGGCCGCCCCGCCCCGACTCCTTGACAGCTATCCGGAGTTGGGGCGTCCGGTCGGCGAGTGAAATTCCCCGGGGGCTGTCAGTGCCCCGTGGCATGATCCGAAGGCGTGGCGAGTGGGACACATGCGGGTGCGGGTGGTGCCGGGAGGGGTGTGCGGATGACCGGGGTGTCGTCGAAGGGGGAGGCGTACGGCGCGAGCGCCGACGACGTCGCTCCTGTTCCGGCGTGCGAGGCGGCCGTGCCGGCCGTCTGGTCGCGGGACTTCGCCCTGTTCTTCGTCGCGCGGGCCGTCGCCGCCCTCGGCCACACGATCCTCCCCGTCGCCCTCGCCGCCGGCCTGCTGGAGCACGGCTACGGGGCGGGCGCGGTGGGCCTGGCGATGGCCTCCTCGGCCGCGTCCTTCGCCGGGCTCGTGGTCTTCGGCGGCGTCATCGCCGACCGGTTCGACACCCGCAAGGTGATGATCGGCGCCGACGTGGTGCGGCTGGGCACCCAGACCCTCGCCGCCGCGCTCTTCTTCTCCGGGCATGTGGTGCTGTGGCAGATCTGCGCCATCGGCTTCGTCAACGGCGTGGCGGGCGCCCTGTTCCAGCCCGGCGTCGCCAGCACGGTTCCCCGGCTGGCCGGCGATGTGCAGGGCGCGAACGGCGCGATACGCATCGCGGAGGCCGGCGCCCAGCTCGCCGGCCCCGCCCTCGCCGGACTGCTCGTCGCTTTCGCCTCGGCCGGCGGCGTCTTCGCCGTGGACGCCGCCATGTACGCGGTCAGCGCCCTGTGCCTGCTGGCGCTCAGACTGCCGCCGCGCGCCCCGGACGACGGACCGGCGCCGCGGGCGGCCAGCACCTTCCGGGCCGATCTGGTCACCGGCTGGCGGGAGTTCAGGGCCCGCACCTGGCTGTGGGGAGTGATCGCCATCTGGGGCCTGTACATGATCTCCGTGTCCGGCCCCACCGTCCCGCTGGTCGCCACCGAGGTCGTCCAGGACCACGGCCCGCGCGCCTACGGCCTGGTGAACTCCGCGCTCGGCGCCGGCACCGTCGTGGGGGGACTCCTCGCCCTGCGGCTGCGCCCGCACCGGATGCTGCGCGCCGGATCGATCGCCCTGGTCGGCTTCGGGGCCTTCCCGGCGGCCGTCGGCGCGGGCCTCGGCGTGCCCGCCATGATGGCCGGAGCCGCCGTCGCCGGGACGGGCATGGCGTTCTGGAGCGTGATGTGGTCGACCAGCATCCAGACCCAGGTCCCGCCCGACGCCCTCAACCGCATCCACGCCTACGACGTCGCCGGCTCCCTCGCCCTGATGCCGGTCGGCCAGGCACTCGCGGGCCCGTCCGCCGCGGCCCTCGGTGCCGACCACGTGCTGCTCGTCGCCGGGGTGATGAGCCTCGTCGTCTGCGGTGCCCTGCTCTCGGTGCCGGCGATACGCGACCTGGTGCGCGCCGACGCCGTGGCTTCGCCTTCCCGATAAACGGGTGCGCGACCACCGACCCGAGTGCGGTATTGTTTCACTGCACGTTCGGCCGGGGGAAACCCCAGGTCAGACGGACACCGGGACGTGGCGCAGCTTGGTAGCGCACTTGACTGGGGGTCAAGGGGTCGCAGGTTCAAATCCTGTCGTCCCGACGGTGTGAGAGGGCCTTCACAGGCGACAGTCTGTGAAGGCCCTTCTTCGTGCCGTCAGTTTGCCCGCAGCACGGACCCCAGTGCCTCGTCGACCGTGGGGTGGGCGAAGTCGAATCCGGCCTTGAGCAGGGCCGACGGCACGGCACGGCAACTGCACGTGATGCCCGTCGCGAACTCCCCGAGCGCCGCCCGGAGCGCGAACGCGGGCACGGCGGCGAGCGTCGGCCGGTGCAGCGCCCGGCCCAGCGCCTCGGTGACGGCACGGTTCGTCACCGGTTCGGGGGCCGTGAAGTTGACCGGCCCCGAGAGCTCGTCGGCGGCGATCGCGAACCGCAGCGCCGCGATGTGATCGGTGAGCGAGATGAACGGCCAGTACTGCTCGCCCGAGCCCAGCCGGCCTCCCAGACCGAAGCGGAACAGCGGCAGCAGCCTGCCGAAGGCGCCGCCCCGCGCCGAGACCACGAGGCCGGTGCGCGGATGCACGACCCGGACGCCGGCCTCCCGGGCCGGTTCGGCGGCGGCCTCCCAGGCGGCGCACACGTCCGCCAGGAAGTCGTCCCCCGCGGGCGCGCTCTCCTCGATGACCAGCTCACCGGTGTCGCCGTAGTAGCCGGTCGCGGACGCGGAGACCAGCACGCGCGGAGGAGTGGCCGCCTCGGCGCAGGCCCGTGCGATCGTGTCCGTCCCGGCGGTCCGGCTCCGGCGGATCTCCGCCTTGTACGCGGCGCTCCACCGCTTGTCCCCGATCCCGGCACCGGCCAGGTGCACGACCGCGTCGACCCCGTCCAGCGCGCCGGGCCGGACCGTCCCGGCGGCCGGGTCCCACCACGCCGACTCGCTGCCGTCACCGGTGGCGGGCGCCGTCCCGTCGCGGACGAGGCGGACCACCTGGTGGCCGTCGGAGAGGAGCGAGGTGGTGAGGGCGGATCCGATGAGGCCGGTGGAACCGGTGACCGCGACGCGCATGGCGTTCTCCCAGGCAGGTGTTTCAAATTTGAAACCAACCTACTCCGGTGGCTGCGCCCGAACCCACGGAGAGCCTGTGACATCACTCATGCCGTGCCGAGGTCCACCCACGTCCGCCGCTGCGCGGACCGCGTCATCGCGTCCAGTGCCGTCGCGCTCGCCACCGCGTCCTCGAGTGTCGCGCCGTACGGGGTCCCTTCGGCGATCGACCGGAGGAACCCGTACGCCTCGATCACCTTCAGGTCGTCGTAGCCCATGGTGTTGGCGGAGCCCGGCTGGAAGGCGCCGAACTCGCCCGCGCCCGGGCCGACGTAGACCGTGCTGACGGGCTGGTCCTGGTAGGCCGTGCCCCGGCTGACGCCGAGCTCGCCCATGCGGCGGTAGTCCCAGAAGACCGCGCCGGTGGTGCCGTGGATCTCGAAGCCGTAGTTGTTCTGTTCGCCGACCGAGACCCGGCAGGCCTCCAGGACGCCTCGGGCGCCGGAGGCGAAGCGGAGGAGGCAGTTGACGTAGTCGTCGTTCTCGACCGGGCCCAGCTCGCCGCCCGTCGCGCGGGTGTGGCCCGCGGTGGCGCCGGTGGGGCGGGCCCGCTCGGGGACGAAGACCGCGGTGTCGGCGGTGAGCGACTCGATGTCGCCGAGGAGATGGCGGGCGAGGTCCACGCCGTGCGACGCGAGGTCGCCCAGCACTCCGCTGCCGCCGCGCTCCAGCTCGTACCGCCAGGTCAGGGCGCCCTCGGGATGGGCGGCGTAGTCACTGAAGAGGCGGACGCGAATGTGCGTGACGGTGCCGATCTCGCCGGCGGCGATCAGCTCCCGGGCGGCCTGGACGGCGGGCGCGTTGCGGTAGTTGAAGCCGACCGTGCCCTGGACGCCGGCCTTGGCGACCGCGTCGGCCACCGCGCCGGCGTCCTGGGCGGTCAGGCCGACCGGCTTCTCGATCCAGATGTGCTTGCCCGCCTCGGCCATCGCGACGCCGATCTCGCGGTGCAGGAAGTTCGGGGCGGTGATGCTCACGGCCCGTACCCGCGGATCCGCGGCCACCTCGCGCCAGTGGCGGGTCGCGGACGCGAAGCTGTACTGCTGCGCGGCCTGCTCGGCGCGGCCGGGCACCTCGTCGGCGACCGTCACGAGCTCCGGCCGCAGCGGCAACTGCGGGAAATGGTGCGGCAGCCGGGCGTAGGCCTGGGTGTGCACCCGCCCCATCCAGCCGAAACCCACCACGGCGATGCCGAGCCTGTCCACGATGACCGCCCTTCCTCGTACCTGCCCCGGAGTTTTGGACCGTTCCAAAGCCTCCGCCGCTCACGATGGAGCCGTGCGACCGGGGGTGTCAAGGGATTGCGAGGCGAACGGACGGTATGGAACGGTCCATGCATGAGGACCCCGACCATCCGTGACGTCGCCGAGCGCGCCGGCGTGTCCAAGTCGCTGGTCTCGCTGGTGCTGCGCGGCTCCGAGGGCGTACGTCCCGAGAAGCGCGCGGCCGTCCTCGCCGCCGTCGAGGAACTCGGCTACCGGCCCAACGCCGCCGCCCGCAGCCTCAGCGAGCGCCGCACCCGCACGGTCGGCGTGCTCCTGAACGACCTGCGCAACCCCTGGTTCGTGGAACTCCTCGACGCGCTCAACTCCCGGCTCTACGACAGCGGACTGCACACCCTGCTCGCCGACGGGCACCTCAACCGCCGGCTCGGCGAGGACCTCACCCGCACCTTCACCGAGCTGCGGGTCGACGGTCTGATCGCGGTCGGCACGCTCCAGGACCCCGAGGCACTGCGCACCGCCGCCGGGCAGATCCCCACCGTCGTCGCGGGCGCCCGTGAACCGGAGCTGCCCGGGGTGGACGTCGTCGCCAACGACGACGAACAGGGCGCCCGGCTCGCCACCGAGCACCTCATCGGGCTCGGTCACCGGCACATCGCGCACATCGCCGCGCAGGGTGCCGTGGGCGAGCTGCGGCGCCGGAGCTTCGAGGCGGTGATGCGGGAGCACGGGCTGGCCGGCACGGCGGTCACGGAACAGGGGGACCTGACCGAGGAGGGCGGCTACCGGGCCACCGTACGACTCCTCAACCGCCCGCAGCGGCCCACCGCGATCTTCGCCGTCAACGACATGACCGGCGTCGGCGCGTTGTCGGCGGCGGAGGAGAGCGGGCTCCAGGTGCCACGGGACCTGTCCGTCGTCGGCTACGACAACACCTATCTCTCCCGCCTGCGCCATCTGTGGCTGACCACCGTGGACAACGCCGGCCACGACGTGGGCCGGCGCGCGGCCCAGCGGCTGCTCGACCGGATCGAGGACCCGGACCGGCCGCGCGAGGTCGAACTCGCCACGCCCGTCCTGGAGGTGCGCGGCACCACGGCACCGCCCCGCTAGCCGGCGCGCTCGTGCCCTCACCGCAGACGGTCAGCCGCCGCCGTCGAGGTCGGTGCACTGGCGGACCACCCGCAGCTCATGGCCGTCGAGCTCCATTTCGTACAGCTTCCCCCGGGCGTTCTCGAACGGCCGGTGCAGGATCATCATCAGCCGGCCCTCGAAGGTGCGGAACAGCATGCCGTGCCCGCTGTCCTCACGCACCAGCGGCCGCCGCTGGAGCCATGGGCCCCGCAGGTCGCCGGACTCGGAGACGGCGTACGTCTGGACGTAGCCGCCGCTGATGTTGCCGTCCGGGCCGACGGTGTTCTTCTCGTAGGTCGACCACAGCATGAGCAGCGAGCCGTCCGGGGTGGGGTACAGCTGGGGGCCGTCGGTGATGTACGGGGGGAGCTGTCCCGGGAGGCCGGCGGGGATCTGCTCGCCGAGCCAGGGGGCGTCGGACGCCTTGAAGAGAAACACCGGCTCGCCGATGGTCTCCGTCAGGTCCGGGGCCAGCCGGATCGCCTCCATGGTGCCGTCGACCGTCTGCAGCCATTCGTGCGCGTAGACCATCCAGGGCTGCCCGTCCCGGTCCACGTGGAGCGTTCCGTCGAGGGTCATCAAGTGCGGGGGAGGGGTCGGGCGTTCGAGGTCGACGGCGGTGAACGGACCCAGCAGGGAGTCGGACACGGCGGTGATGGTGCCGCGCAGGTGGTTCCGCAGCTGGAACGGGGTGCCCCACTGGTTGGGCGGCGGCACGGGGAGGGGGTGGTTCTCATCGTGGAGGGTGGTGAACAGGTAGTACCTGCCTGCCCACTTGTGCACCTCGGGCGCCCAACCGCCGTCCTTCGCCCAGAGGTTCTCCTGGTCGGCGGCGAGGAAGACCGGCACGGGAGGGGTCCAGTCGCGCAGGTCGTGGCTGCGGTAGACCATCGTGCCGGTGCCCTCGACGCCGGACACGGACGGGTCGTTGGAGGTGTAGAGGTGGTAGGTGAGGGTCTCTTCGTCGGCGACGACGAACGGATCGTGCAGCGGCATGCCGGGCAGCCGCATCAGTGAGGTGTCGACCACGCGCCGAACAATACGGCGACGTGCTGCGACGGCCGGGATCAGGGCCTCGGTCCGGCCAGGACCTCGTGGGCGAGGGTGATCAGGTCGGGCAGGGCCGGGTGTCCCGCGCCCTCGCGCCAGGCGAGGACGACGGGGACGGGCGGCGCGTCCGTGAGCGGGCGATAGACCAGGGAAGGATGGGCGTGGTTGCCGGGAGTGGCCGTCGTGGAGACACCGACGGCCCGGCCCGCCGCGATGGCCATGAGCCACTCGTCGGTGTTGCTCACCTCGATGGTCGCGGACGGGCGGGCCGTCGGCGGCCACAGGTCCATCGTCGTCGTACCGGACACGACGTTGACGGCGATCGGACGGTCCACCAGATCGGAAAGGGTGACCCGGGGGAGGCCCGTCAGGGGGCTGTCCGACGGGAGGACGACCACCCGCTCCTCCCAGGTCAGCAGCTCGGTGCGGAGCCCCGGCGCGGTGACGGCCCCACGCAGCAGGGCCGCGTCGACCTTGCCCTGGGTGAGGCCCGCCGTACGGTCGTCGACGCGGAGCAGTTCGAGACGGGTGCCGGGGTGGATCTCGTCCCAGCGGCGCAGCAGCGCGACGGTGTGGTCGCCGAGCGCCGCCCAGGGATGGCCGAGGCGCAGCGGCCAGCTCCGCAGCCCGCCCGGGTCCAGGGCGGTGTCCACGGCGGACAGCGCGGCGGCGGCCTTGTCCCGGAAGACACGGCCCTGCGTGGTCAGCTCCAGATGATGGGTCGAGCGGTCGACGAGGCGGGCGCCCAGATGGTCCTCGAGCCGGCGCAGCGTCCGCGACAGCGCGGGCTGGCTCACATGGAGGCGGGCGGCGGCACGGGTGATGTTGCCTTCCTCGGCGATGACGAGGAAGGCCCGCAGGTGCCGCAGTTCCACGGTCTTGCTTCCAGAGCATAACCGCAGGGAAATCGGCATTTCACGCGGAGCCGCCGGCTGCCTAGCGTGAACGCCATGACCACCACGGTGACCAGCTCACGCCCTCTCGTACGGCATCCCGCGGGGCGCGGCAGCCTCGTCGGCGTCGGCCTCGTGCTGGCGGGTTCGGTGTCGGTGCAGTTCGGATCGGCCTGTGCCGCCCTGCTGTTCCCGCGCGCCGGGGCGCTCGGCACGGTGGGCCTGCGGATCGCCTTCGCCGCGGTGCTGCTCCTGACCGTCACCCGGCCCCGGCTGCGCGGCCACTCGCGCACCGACTGGGCGGTGGTCACCGGCTTCGGCCTGGCCCTCGGCGGCATGAACCTCCTGTTCTACCAGTCCATCGCCCGCATCCCGCTGGGCGCGGCCGTCACCCTGGAGGTCCTCGGCCCGCTCCTGCTGTCGGTGCTGGTCTCGCGGCGCGCGGCGAGCTTCCTCTGGGCAGGCCTCGCCCTCGCCGGGGTGTGTCTGCTGAGCGGCGGCGACTTCGGGAGCCTCGACGTGGGCGGAGCGGCGTTCGCGCTGGGTGCCGGGGCGATGTGGGCGGCGTACATCCTGCTCAACGCCCGTGCGGGCGCCCGCTTTCCGCGTCTGGACGGTCTCGCGATCGCGATGGGCGTCGCCGCGCTCGTGAGCCTGCCGCTGGGCATCGGGGCGTCGGGGACGGCCCTGCTGGAGCCGGGCGTGCTCGGGCTGGGCCTCGCCATCGCGGTGCTCAGCTCCGGGGTGCCGTACACCCTCGAACTGCTCGCCCTGCGCCGGCTGTCCGCGGCGACGTTCGCGGTCCTGATGAGCCTGGCGCCCGCGCTTGCGGCGACGGCGGGTTGGCTGGTGCTGGGGCAGGGGTTGTCGCTGCTGCAGTGCGGGGCGATCGGGTTGGTGGTGGGGGCGAGTGCGGGGGCGGTGCGGGCGGGGCGGGGGTGAGAGGGAGCCTTTGCGTCAGGGCTCCCTCTCGACGACGGGAGCCCTTGAGTCCCGGCTCCCTCGCGACGACCGGGACCTCTGTGCCAAGGCTCCCTCTCGACGGCTGCGAGGGCTACTGCTGGGTCGCCCTGCGGCGTCGTACGACCAGCACCGTGCCCGCGCCCACGGCGACCGCCGCAGCGGCCGCGCCCGCGAGGGGCAGCGTCGCGCCGGAACCGGTGCTGGCCAGGTCGCCGTCGGCGGTCGTCGTGGACCCGGAGGTGCCGGACGTCGAGGAGCCGCCGGACGTGGTCGAGCCGCCGGAGCCGGAGCCGCCGGAGGTGGCGCTCCCGGAGCCACCGCCCGTGGACGACGAGCCGCCGTCGGTGCCGGCCGACCCGCCGCCGTTGCCGGACGAGCCGCCCGTGACCTCGAGCGGGATGGTGAGGCTGTCGTTCTCCGGGTTCTTGTCGTACGGCCGGGCCTGCCCCGTCAGCTTCGCCGAGGCCTTCGCTCCGGTCACGGCCTTGTCGATGCGCAGCTTGAAGGTGCGCTTCTCGACGGCGTTCTCCTTGAGCCAGCGCTGGGCGGTGCCGCACTCGTAGACCCCGGCGCCGACCTTGGTGCAGGGCGCGGTCTTGGTGACGGTGGTGCCCGCCGGGACGGTGACGCGGATCTTCGTCACGGAGTTGTCCAGCTCGCCGAGGACCCAGCCGGGACCGGCGTTGGTGAGCTTCACCTCCAGCGACACCGTGTCGCCGACCTTGCCGCTCAGTTTGCCGGCGGTCAGCTGGAGGTCGGCGGTGTTCGCCGCGTTCACCGAGATGCTGGCGTCGTCCCAGCCCTCGTGCTCGCCGCTGCCGGGCTCGGCCGGAGTCGCGTCGGGCTTCTCGACGAGCTTCACGGCGGGGCCGGTGCCGGGCACCGGCCGGCCGGTCTCGTCGCCGGGGAGCGAGCCGTCGACGTCCACCACGACGCGGAGTTCGTCGTGCAGCGCGTAGTCGAGGACGTTGAGCGTCAGCGCTTTCTCGGGGGCGTAGACGACGCCCGGTTCCACGGTCTGGTCGAACTCGCAGATGGCGTAGGACTTCTCGGGCAGCTCGTCGTAGGAACCGACGTCGTAGCGGATGCAGTTGGAGGGCAGTTCGGTGTGGCTCAGGCCGCGGGTGACCGAGTACTGGAGGTAGACCTTGTCGAGCGCCTCGGTGCCGGTGTTGGTGAAGGAGACCGGGGTGACGTCGTAGGTGCCGCCCGGCTTCAGGCCGTCGACCCTCGGCGCCATCTCGCCCAGCACCAGGTGGGGCGTGGGGGCGGGGTCGGCGGCGACGGCGGGCGCGGCGCCGAGCGCCGTCAGCACGAGGGCGCCGACTGCGCCGGTGGCCTGTCGGAGCGTACGGATGCCGGGTGCGGCGTGACGCATGGAGGGTCCTTCGCGGCAGTGGGGGGTGGTGACGGGTGGGTGAACCTCGGGGAACGCGTTCCCGAAGATCAGACGTCCCTCGGCGCCGAACGGTTGTACGCCGGGCCTGCCCCGCCTTCCCCTCCCGTTGACCCGCCGGCGCCTCCCGGGGACGAACCGGCCCCGCCGAAGGTCAGATCACGCATCCCACATGCGCCAGCGCCTGCTTCAGCAGTACCCCGTGGCCGCCCGGCATCTCGCTCTGCACCGCCTCCGACAGTGCTTCCTGGGGGCTGAACCAGACCAGGTCGAGGGCGTCCTGCCGGGGGCGGCAGTCGCCGGTGACCGGGACGACGTAGGCCAGCGACACCGCGTGCTGACGGGGGTCGTGGTACGGCGTGATGCCCTGAGTCGGGAAGTACTCGGCGACCGTGAAGGGCTGCGGGGCGGTGGGGATGCGGGGCAGCGCCACCGGGCCGAGGTCCTTCTCCAGGTTGCGCATGAGGGCGTCGCGGACGCGCTCGTGGTGCAGCACGCGTCCGGAGACCAGCGTCCGGCTGACCGTTCCGTCGGGGCCGATGCGCAGCAGCAGGCCGACGCTGGTGACTTCGCCGCTGTCGTCGACGCGCACGGGCACCGCCTCGACGTACAGGATCGGCATCCGGGCGCGCGCCTGCTCGAGGTCGTCGGTCGTGAGCCAGCCGGGCGTGGTTTCGGTCATGTCAGACATTGCTTGATCATACTTTCAGGAGGGGCCGGAAAGGCGGTAGACCCGACGCGCATTGTGTGCTCCCGCCCACTCCGCGAGCCGCAGCGCGTCGGGCCGGCCCAGCTCGTCGGCGTCCACCCGGTCCTGGAGCAGCTCGCCCAGTCCCCGGCGGAACGCCAGCGCGCCGAGCCGGTAGAACTCGGCCAGACCGTAGGCGTCGGAGCTGTACAGCAGTTTGCGGAACGGTGTGATCTCCAGTGCCTCCTCCAGCACGGCCCGGGCCCGCGCCGGGCCCACGTGGTGCAGGGTGAGGCCGACGTCCAGGTACACCTGCTCGAAGACGGCGGCCAGATAGCCGGCCTGCCGCTGGTACGGCCAGCAGTGCAGGAGCAGGACCGGGATCGTGCCGGCGGTCAGGTGCAGCCAGTCCGTGAGGTGGGTCGGGTCGACCCGGTGCAGGCGGATGTCGTTGTCGCCGAAGCCCGTGTGGAGCTGGAGGGGCAGGCCCAGGTCGACGGCGGTCCACAGCAGATGCCGTACCAGGACCGGGTCCGTCAGCCGCCCGCCCGCCGCAAGCCGCTCCCGGGCCGCCCGCTCCACCTCCGCGGCCGACGGACGGGCCGGGTCCAGGTCGAACCCCGTGCGGTAGGCCGCCACCGACTTCACCGCCACCACCCGCGGGCGGCGGACGGCCTCGAGCGCGGCCGTGCGGAAGGCGTCGGCGTAGTCGTCGGGCTCGACGCCCTTCGCCACCAGCGCTTCCTCCACGCTCTCCAGTCGTACGACCTCGTGCACGGCGTCCGCGGCCAGCTCGGCCGGGCCGAAGCCGGTGTCCAGGAAGTAGGTGCCGGTGCCCGCCGCGGCCAGGAAGCGCCGGTTCACCTCCGTCGCGCCCAGTTCCGCCCGGCGCGTCAGGTACTCCTCCGGCGGGGCGTGCCGGTCCAGGTCCAGCAGCGGGGCGCAGTGGCGGCGGACCGAGACGCCGACCGGGGTGTCGAAGGGTGAGATGCCGCTGCCCGGCCAGCGGCCGCCCTCGGTGAGGAGGGCCTCGTAGCCGTCCCGGTCGAGGTCCTCGGTGACCACGCCGTGGCAGTGGTGGTCGATCAGGCTCAGTCGCGCGAGCGCTTCGTGGACCGTCGTCATGTCAGTACTTCCAGCGGTACGCCGCCGCGATCCCGGCGTCGTCCAGCCCGGCGACGGACGCGATCTCGCCTTCCCGTACGGCGATCACCGCGTCGGCGAGGACCGGGCCGAGGGCGTCCCGCAGACACGCGTCCTCGCGGAACTCGGCGACCGCCTCGGCGAGCGAGGCCGGCAGTCGGCGTACCCCCAGGGCCGCCGCCCGGTCGGCGTCGAGCCGGGCCGGGTCGCCGGTGATCTCCTCGGGGAGCACGGCGGCCGAGGCGATGCCGTCGAGGCCCGCCGCGATGACGGAGCCGAGGGCGAGATACGGGTTCGCCGCCAGGTCGACCGGCTTGACCTCCAGGTTGGCGGCCTGGTCGCGCAAGCCTGTCGTGCCGGTGACGACACGGATCGCGGCCTCGCGGGTCTCGCGTCCCCAGGCGGTGAACACCCCGGCCCACTGGGAGGGTTTGAGGCGGAGACAGCTCGCCGGGCTCGGGGCGGTGACGGCCGTGAGCGCGGGCAGGTGGGTCAGGATGCCCGCCGCGAACGCCTCCGCGTCCGCCGTCATCCCGTACCGGCCCCCGCCGCCCGCATGCAGGTTGACGCCCTCGCGCCAGGCGGAGAGATGGAGGTGGCCGCCGTTGCCGACGCCCTCGGCGAAGACGGCCGGGGCGAACGAGACCACCAGCCCGTGTCGCTGGGCGACCGCGCGGATCGTCTGGCGTACGAGCACGCTCCGGTCGGCCGCCGCCACCGGGTCCAGGGCGCCGACCGAGACCTCGAACTGCCCGGCGGCGTACTCGGGATGGAGCTGATCGACCTCGACGCCCTGGGCCGCGAACGCCGACAGCAGATCGGCGGTGTAGTCGCTCAACTCGACCTGGCGGACGGCCCCGTAGGCCGGACCCGACAGCGCGGGTGTGAAGTCGCCCCGGGCCGCCGGGCCTTGGCCCACCGCCCACTCGACCTCGACGGCCGCCTTGAAGGTCAGGCCGTGCCGCAGCCCGGCGTCCGCGACGATCCGGCGCAGCAGCGTGCGGGTGCAGCCGGGGTGCCGCTCGCCCTCCTGGGTGATCCGGTCGACCGGCGCCCACGCCCAGCCGGGCTGTCCGGCGAGGACGACCAGCTGGTCGAGGTCGGGGTAGAGACGCAGGTCGCCGTCGGGGGAGCCCAGGACGTCGGTCGTCACGATGGAGTCGTTGGCGAGGAAGGTGTCGAACACGGGGGACATGCCGACGCCCCAGGCCGCCGCCGAGGCGAGCTTCGCCGTGGGGACCGTCTTCACCCGGCCGACGCCCGCGGTGTCGACGTAACTCAGCACCACCCCGTGCACGCCTCTCCCGGACAGCTCACCGCTCAGCGCGGTGGCGCGGTCGACGTCACCGGGACGTCCGCCGGGTACGGGGTCGGCAAGGGTGGTCATACGTCCTCCACGGCGGGGTCTGCCGGTACGGGTCCCGCGTCAGGGTTTCACGGCCACCGCGCCGAACTGCGGCACCACGACAGGCGAGTTCACGTCGGGCCGCCACTGCGAGCACGACACCAGGCCCGGGTCGAGGAAGTCGAGGCCCTCGAAGAACGCGGCGATGTCCGTGCCGCTGCGGGCCGTGATCGGTGGGGTGGCGTTCTCGTTCCAGAACTTCATCGCCGGGATCTGGCCCGCGCCGCCCAGCTCGTGGTCGAACGTGGGGTGGGTCAGCACGAGGCAGCTGCCGGACGGGACCGCGGCCAGTACCTGGCGGACGATGTCCCGGGCCTTGTCGTAGTCGAGGACGAAGTTGAGGATGCCCAGCATCATCACGGCGACGGGACGGGTGAAGTCCAGGGTGCCTCCGGCCCGTTCGAGGATCGCGGCCGGGTCGTGGACGTCGGCGTCGATGTAGTCGGTGACGCCCCCGGGGGTGCTGGTCAGCAGGGTGCGGGCGTGGGCGAGGACGATGGGGTCGTTGTCCACGTAGACGATCCGCGCGTCCGGCGCGATGCGCTGGGCGATCTCGTGGGTGTTGTCGACGGTGGGCAGACCGGTGCCGATGTCCAGGAACTGCCGTACCCCGCGGTCGGCGGCCAGATGGGTCACCGCGCGGCCGAGGAACTCGCGGTCGGCCCGGGCGATGTCCCGGATGATCGGGAACATGGTGGCGACGTGCTCGCCGACCTTCTGGTCGACCTCGTAGTTGTCCTTGCCGCCGATCCAGTAGTTCCACACGCGCGCGTTGTGCGCGACGGCGGTGTTGAGTCTCGACGACCCGCTGGCGGGGGTGTCACTCACGTCGTCCGTCCTCTCCTCGCCCCTGCGATCCCGCGATCCTGAGCTCCGGCGATCGTGGCACCGCCGACCGCAGGGGCCATTGTGCCGCCCGATGATCACGATGTCCCGGGAATCGGCAGAGGGGAGCGGAGGGGAGGGGAGGGGAGCAGAGGGGAGCAGAGGGGAGGGAGCGCGTCCGAGTGCGGCTCAGTCCGGCCGTTCGGGGGAGCGGTGGGGGAAACGGGGGCGGTGGCGCGGCGGGTGTGCGGCGTGTTCCTGTGCCGCCTTCCGGGCCCGCTCGGCGAGGCCCGCCTCCAGGACGTGTACGTTCCGGCCGCCGCACCGCGGGCAGACCGCTTCGGCGAGCGGCGATCTGACGGCCCGGCCCGCCTCGTCGACGTACTCCTGGGTGGTCAGGCCCGAGGGGTCCAGCGGGTCGGTGAAGAACATGACCCGGAAAGTGGCCTCCCAGCCGTGCCCGCAGGAGCCGCAGGCGAACGCGAAGGTCTCCGGCACGGATCGGGGCTGAGGGGTCACGGGTCCTCCGGTCCTCCGGCGTTCTCCAAGGGGCCCTCACAGCCCACATCGGTCGTGGCCGCGCGGCAACTCGAACGCCCCGCCCGGCATGCCCGCCCCGCGGGCGGCGCCGACACTGGGCCCATGGCCCGTCCGCGTCCCAAGGAGTCGTCATGCTGCCCGGATTTCTCACCAGGGCGGTCGCGTTGTTGCTCGGCCGGGAGGGCCGTTCCCTGCATCTGAAGGCGGCGGGAGCGGCGACGGCCGTGCTGGTCGCGGTGATGCTGGCCGGGTCATGGGCCGTGGTCGGGGCCGAGCAGGGGGCGCGGGGCGCGAATCTGACGTCGTACCCGAAGGCCCTGTGGTGGTCGATCGAGACCGCGACGACCGTCGGGTACGGCGACTTCTTCCCCGTGACCCCGTGGGGCCGGGTCGTCGGCGCGGTCGTGATGGTCGTCGGGATCACCACGTACGGCATGGTCACCGCCGCGCTCGCCACCTGGTTCGTCGGACGGGAGCAGAAGCGCCGGCACCATCTGGCTTACGGAGCACATGAGTTGGGCGAGGAGGCGGTGCGTGCGCTGCATGAGCGTTTCGACCGGCTGGAGCGGTTGGTGGACAGGAAGTGAGCACGCGTCGGCTCTCCTGCGTTCGGCCGATGCCCTGGTGCGGCGGACCGCGACGGCTGTTCAATGACACTGCACACATCCGCCCATGAGAGGTGCCGCCCGTGTCCCCAGCCGACGTTCCGCCCGTCGGCGCCCGCATCCGCCAGGCGCGCCAGGAGCGCGGCGTGAGTCTGCGCGCCCTGGCCCGCGAGGTCGGCGTCTCCGCGAGCCTGGTCTCCCAGATCGAGACCGGCAAGAGCCAGCCGTCGGTGAGCACGCTGTACGCGATCACGACCGCGCTGGGCATCTCCGTCGAGTCGCTCTTCGAGACGGGGGAGCCCGCCGTGGCGGCCGCCGGCCCTTCGCTGCCGCACGCCCTCGCGGCCTTCGCCGCCGATCCCGTACGCCGGATCGGCCCCCTGATCACCCCAGGTGACCGGGAAGTTCTGGAGCTGGACTCGGGGGTGGTGTGGGAGCGGCTCGGGCACGTCCCCGGGACGGACGTGGACTTCCTGCTCGTGACGTACCGGCCCGGCGGCTCCTCGTCCACCTCGGGTGGCCTCATGCGGCACGCCGGCACCGAGTACGGCTATCTGCTCTCCGGCGAGCTCGTTCTCACGCTCGGCTTCGACGAGACCACCCTGCGCCCCGGCGACGCCCTCTCCTTCGAGTCCACGACCCCTCACCGGTACCGCAACGACGGCACCGAGCCGGCCGTGGGCGTCTGGTTCGTGGCCGACCGAAGTGTTCAGTGAGGCTTGACACCCTCGTCGTGCGGTCGTTCACTCCGCAGTGGGGGTGGTCGCCATGGCGATCCGCACATTCGGACCCAACGCCGTCGACTGGGAACAGCGCATCGACCTCGACCGGCTGCGCCGACAGCGGCTGGCCCGGCTCCACGAGAGCCTGAACCGCTCCTCGCTCGGCGCGGTGCTCAGCTTCGACTTCGCCAACATCCGCTACATGACCGCCACGCACATCGGTACCTGGGCGATGGACAAGCTGATCCGCTTCGCCCTTCTGGTGCGCGACGGCGACCCGGTCGTCTGGGACTTCGGCTCCGCCGCCCGCCACCACCAGCTGTACAACCCGTGGCTGGACTACAGCGACGGCAAGGAGGGCCCGCCCACCGGCGCCCGTGCCGGCATCTCCACCCTGCGCGGTGCCTTCCACCCGGACGCGGGCATCGCCGCGGACGTGGCCGCGAAGATCGCCGCCGAACTGCGCGAACACGGCCTGGCGGGCGAGCCGTTGGGCATCGATGTCGCCGAGATGCCGGTCCTGGCCGCGCTGCGCGCCGAGGGCATCGACGTCGTCGACGGCCAGCAGGTCTTCCTGGAGGCCCGCCGCACCAAGACCCGCGACGAGATCTCCCTGCTCACCCAGGCCTGCGCGATGGTCGACGCGGCCTACGAGGAGCTGTACGGGTATCTGCGCCCCGGGGTGCGGGAGAACGAGTGCGTGGGACTGGTCAGCAAGGTCCTGTACGACCTCGGCAGCGAGTACGTCGAAGGCGTCAACGCCATCTCCGGCGAACGCTGTTCACCCCACCCGCACGTCTACAGCGACCGCCTGATCCGCCCCGGCGACCCGGCCTTCTTCGACATCCTGCACAGCCACCTCGGCTACCGGACCTGCTACTACCGCACCTTCGCGGTCGGCAGCGCCTCCCGCGCCCAACGGGACGCGTATGTGCGCTGCCGGGAGTACATGGACCAGGCCATCGCCCTCGTCCGCCCCGGCGCCACCACCGCCGACATCGTCCGAGTCTGGCCGCGCGCGGAGGAGTTCGGCTTCGCCGACGAGACCGCCGCGTTCGCCCTCCAGTACGGCCACGGGGTGGGCCTGTCGATCTGGGAGAAGCCCATCTTCAGCCGCCTGGTCTCCCTCGATCACCCCGAAGTCCTCGAAGAGGGCATGGTGTTCGCCCTGGAGACCTACTGGCCGGCCGCCGACGGCTGGTCCGCGGCCCGCATCGAGGAGGAGCTGGTCGTCACCGCGGACGGCTGCGAGGTCATCACCAGGTTCCCGGCGGAGGAACTCCTCGTCGCGGGCCGCAAGTACTGGACGGTCGGCGGCGAGCTGAACACGCGGCGGGAGTCGCAGTCCCATCTCAACACCACGGGTGCCGGCGATGGACACCGCTGAACTCCTCGCGATGTACGAGCGGATGGTCCTCATCCGCCGCACCGAGAAGGCCGCCCACGACCTCTTCCTCCAGGGCCTCGTCAAGGGCACCACCCACCTCGCCGCCGGCCACGAGGCGATCGCCGTCGGCGCGAGCGCGGCCCTGCGCGCCGACGACTACGTCTTCGCCACCTACCGGGGTCACCACCACGCGATGGCCCGCGGCGCCGGCCCCGAGGAGTGCCTCGCCGAACTCATGAGCAGGGCCACGGGGGTTGTGCGGCGCCAAGGGTGGCTCCATGCACCTCACCAAGGCCGCCACCGGCATGCTCGGCTCCTACGCCATCGTCGGCGCCCACCTCCCGATGGCGGCCGGTGCCGCGTGGTCGGCCCTGCTGCGCGGCACCGGTCAGATCGCGGTCGCCTTCTTCGGGGACGGCGCCACCAACATCGGCGCCTTCCACGAGGCGTTGAACCTGGCCGCCGTGTGGAAGCTGCCCGTGCTGTTCGTCTGCGAGAACAACCTCTACATGGAATACACGCCGATCGCCGACGTCACCGCGGTGGCCCGACCGGCGGCCGACCGGGCGCCCGCCTACGGCATCCCCGGCGAGAGCGTCGACGGCAACGACGTCGTGGCGGTGCGCGAGACCGTGGCCCGGCTCGCGGGGCGGGCCCGGGCCGGAGACGGGCCCGCTGTGCTGGAGGCGGCCACCTACCGGCACTTCGGGCACAGCAGGTCCGACCCGGCCACGTACCGTCCGGCCGAGGAGGTCGAACGCTGGCTCAGGCACGATCCGTTGGACATCGCTCGCGGCCGGCTCACTGAGCTCGGGGTGCCCGCGACCACGGTCACCGCGGCCGACGAGCGCGCGCGGGAGGCCGTACGACAGGCGGTCGACGCGGCGAAGAACGCTCCCGCGCCCGAGCCGGGGGACGCGTTGACCGACGTGTGGGCGGACGGAGGTGCCGCATGGCGGACGTGATCACCTATAGGGAGGCCGTCGCCGACGGCATCGCGCGGGAGATGCGGCGGGACGCGGCCGTGGTCTGCCTCGGGGAGGACATCGGTGCGGCGGGGGGCGTGTTCAAGACCACCGCCGGGCTGATCGAGGAGTTCGGGCCGGCGCGGGTGTGGGACACGCCCATCTCCGAACAGGCCATCGTCGGCGCGGCGATGGGCGCCGCGATGACCGGCATGCGGCCGGTCGCCGAGATCATGTTCTCGGACTTTTTGGCCTGTTGTTGGGACTACCTCGCCAACGAGATACCCAAAGTGCGTTACATGACAGGCGGTCAGGTCACCGTGCCCCTCGTCGTTCGCACCGCCAACGGCGGCGGGCTCGGTTTCGGCGCCCAGCACTCGCAGGCCACCGAGAACTGGGCGCTGACCGTCCCCGGACTGAAGATCGCCGCGCCCGCCACGCCCGCCGACGTGGTCGGCATGATGGCGGCGGCGATCCGCAGCGACGACCCGGTGGTGTTCTTCGAGCACAAGGGCCTGCTGGCGTCCAAGGGTGCGCCTGCGCCGCCGGATCATGTGGTCGAGCTGGGCCGCGCGGCCGTCGTGCGCGAGGGCGCCGACGTGACCCTGGTGGCCCTCGCCGCCATGGTCCCGCTGGCGTTGCGGGCCGCCGCGCTGCTCGCCGAGGAGAGCGTCGAGGCCGAGGTCGTCGACCTGCGCTGTCTGGTGCCGCTGGACATGCGTACCGTTCTCGCCTCGCTCGCCCGCACCTCGCGGCTCGTCACCGTCGAGGAGAACCCGTACCAGGGCGGCTGGGGCGCCACCGTCGTCTCCATCGTCGCCGACGAGGGCTTCGGCCTGCTGGACGCGCCCGTGCGCCGGGTGGCGGGGGAGTGCGTGCCGCTGCCGTTCGCCGACGCGCTGGAGGAGCGGGTCATCCCCACGGTCGACAAGGTCGTGACGGCCGTCAGGAGCCTGGCGGCGTACTGAACACCCCATGGAAGGAAGGGCGATGAGCAGTCGGATACTCCTTCGCGCCGGGCACGTGCTCTCCCTGGACCCCGACATCGGGGACCTGCCGAGGGGTGACGTCCTCATCGAGGACGGCAGGATCGCCGCCGTGCGGCCGGAGATCAGCGCGGACGCCGAAGTCCTCGACATGACCGGCCGGATCGTCATCCCCGGCTTCGTCGACACCCACCGCCACACCTGGGAGGCGTCCATCCGCGGGGTCGCCCCCGACGCCACCCTCGACGACTACTTCGTGGACATCCTCGACACCTTCGCCCCGCTCTACACCCCCGAGGACGTGTACGCGGCGAACCTGGCCGGCGCCCTGGAGTGCCTCAACGCGGGCATCACCACGCTCGTCGACTGGTCCCACATCAACAACACCCCGGCCCACCCCGACGCCGCGATCCAGGCCCTCACCGAGTCCGGCATCCGGGCGCAGTACGCGTACGGCAGCGCCAACACCTCCCTCGCCGACTACTGGTTCGAGAGCAAGATCGCGATACCGGGCGACGACGTACGCCGCATCCGCACCGAGTACTTCGCCTCCGACACCGGCCTGCTCACCCTGGCCCTCGCCACCCGCGGCCCCGGGTTCTGCGTCAACGACGTCGTCACCGCCGAATGGGCCCTCGCCCGCGACCTGGGCATCCCGATCACCGTGCACGTGGCGATGGGCCGCCTCGCCGGCCGCTTCGGCATGGTCAAACAGCTCCACGACCTCGGCCTCCTCGGCCCCGACACCACCTACATCCACTGCTGCTACCTCCACGAGGACGAGTGGCGGATGGTCGCCGACAGCGGCGGTACGGTGTCCATCGCGCCGCAGGTCGAGACACAGATGGGACACGGCTGGCCACCGGTGATGAAGGCGATCGAGCACGGACTGCGCCCGTCGCTCAGCATCGACGTCGTCACCACCGTCCCCGGCGACATGTTCACCCAGATCCGCGCGGCCTTCGGCGCCGAGCGCGCCCGGCTCAACGCGGACTGCTGGCAGGCCAACATGCCCGTGCCGAACACCATGTTGACGGCACGTCAGATGCTGGAGATCGCCACCCGCAACGGTGCCCATGTGGCGGGCCTGGAGGACCGCACCGGCTCCCTGACCCCCGGCAAGCGCGCCGACGTCGTCGCGATCGACGCCACCGCGCTGAACGTCGCCCCCGTGCACGACCCCGCTGCCGCCGTCACCCTGTCCGCCGACGTCTCCAACGTGGACACCGTCATCGTCGACGGCGTGATCCGCAAGCGGGACGGCAGGCTGACGGCCGACGTGGCGCGCGCCCGGCGCCTCGTCCAGGAGTCCCGCGACCGGCTCCTGGCGGCGAAGGCGGCCCGGTGACCGCGCACCTGGTGCGCCGCGCCGCCGAGGTCCCGACGCCCGAGTTCGGCGAACACGGCTACCACAGGCGGGAGTTGGTCGGTGAGGCGGACGGGAGCGTGCACACCGGCTTCGGCCTCTGCGAGCTGCGGCCGGGCGGCCGGATCGGCGCCCATGTGCACTCGTACGAGGAGAGCTTCCACCTCCTCGACGGGGCCGTGATCCTCGACGTGCCCGAGGGGTCGTACCTCCTCGAAGAGGGCGACTACGGCCTGCTGCCGACCGGTGTCCCGCACGCCTGGTGGGGCGTGGGGGACACCGGCGCGCGCTGGGCGGACATGCTCGCGCCCGTGCCGCGCGCCCGCTACGGCCACGACACCCAGCCCGTGCCCGACCTGCCCGCCCGGGACCCCGTCCGGATCGACGTCCGTGACCCCCGCACCCGCTCCTTCGGCCACTTCGAGCCCGCGCAGATGGACCCCGGGAAGCAGTCCCAGGACCTGCTGGCGGTGTCGGCGAGCATGCGGACCGCCCTGCTCGTCTACAGCGGGATCACGGTCAAGATGATGGTCGACGCCGACCTGGGCGCGGTCGCCTCCACGATGTTCATGGTGCAGTACGCCGTCGACGGCGTCGCGGGCACCCACGACCACCCCTTCGAGGAGACGTACTTGATCCTCGAAGGGGTGGTGGAGGCGACCTTCGACGACGCGCGGTACCACCTGGGGCCCGGCGATCTCGCCTGGGCGGGCGCCGGTTGTGTGCACGGGTTCACCAACGCCGGTGCGGGGCCGGTGCGTTGGCTGGAGACGCAGGCCCCGCAGCCGCCGTCCCGGCACTCCTACCGCTTCACCCGGGACTGGGACTATCTGAGGGGCGTGCGATGAACCGTGTCATGGTGATCGGCGGAACCTCGGGCATCGGCCGGGAGTTCGCCCGGATGCGCGCGGGACGCGGTGACGAGGTGCTGATCACCGGCCGGGACGCCCACCGCACCGACACCGCCGCCAAGGAGGTCGGCGCCCGCGGCCTCGCCCTGGACCTCTCCCGGCCCCGCGAGATCGGTGCCGCGCTGGCCGGTGTCGGACGCGTCGACCATCTGGTGCTGGCCGGGGTCTCCCGCGACGACAACCGGGTGGCCGCCTACGACGTCGACGCCGCCGTTCACCTCGTCACCCTCAAGCTCGTCGGCTACACCGAGGCCGTGCACGCCCTGCGCCCCGGCCTGCACGCCGACAGCGCCATCGTGCTGTTCGGCGGGCAGGCCAAGGAGCGGCCCTATCCGGGCGCGACGACCGTGGCGACCGTCAACGCGGGGGTCACCGGCCTCGTGCACACCCTCGCCGTCGAGCTCGCGCCCGTCCGCGTCAACGCCGTCCACCCGGGGGTGGTCGGGGACAGCCCCTACTGGCGGGACAAGCCGGACGAGGTGCTGGCGGGGCTGCGGGAGCGCACCCCGACCGGGCGGCTCGCGGCGATGGCCGACGTCGTGGACACGGTGGACTTCCTGCTGCGCAACCGGTCGGTCAACGCGGTGGGGCTGGCCGTGGACGGGGGATGGCTGCTGGGCTGAACCCGGCCCCGTGGTGGAGCCGCCGTGACGGGGAACCCGGTCAGGAAGGCCACTTTCGAGGAGAGAGGGAGCGCGATGACCGACCCCGCCGCAGTCGCCCGGCTCACCGAGGATCTGACCGCCGGGCTGAAGACCGGCGACCTGGAGGACTTCTACCGCGATCTGCACCGCCACCCGGAGCTGTCCTTCCAGGAGCACCGCACCGCCGCCCGACTCGCGGCGCGGCTGCGCGCGGCCGGGTTCACGGTGACCGAGGGCGTGGGCCGCACCGGCGTGGTCGGTGTGCTGGCCAACGGGGACGGGCCCGTGGTGTGGCTGCGCGGCGACATGGACGCGCTGCCGGTACAGGAGGCGACCGGGCTGCCGTACGCTTCGACGGTCGACGGCGTGATGCACGCCTGCGGGCACGACTGCCATGTCACCTGGCTCGCGGGAGCCGCCGAGGCGCTCGCCGCCGGGCGTGCCGCCTGGTCCGGGACGCTCGTGGCGGTCGGGCAGCCCGCCGAGGAGGCCGGCGGGGGAGCGGGCGTGATGGCCGCGGACGGGGTGCACGCGCGCTTCCCGTACCCGGACGTGGTCTTCGGCCAGCATGTCGTCCCCGGGCGCACCGGCTGCTACTCGCACACCCCCGGCCTGATCATGTCGGCGTCCGACGGCGTCGAGGTCGTCGTGCCCGGCGTCGGCGGCCACGGCTCGCGCCCCGAGTCCACCGTGGACCCCGTCGTCACCGCCGCGCACATCGTCACCCGGCTCCAGACGGTGGTCTCCCGGGAGGTCGCCGCGAAGGACTCGGCGGTGCTGACGGTGGGGCAGTTCCACGCCGGTACGAAGAGCAACATCATTCCCGCCGAGGCGCGGCTCGCACTGAACCTGCGCAGCCAGGACGACCGGGTGCGGGAGCGGATCCTTGCCGCGGTGCGGCGGATCGTCGAGGGCGAGTGCATGGCGGCGGGCTGCCCGGTGCCGCCGGACATCACCGTGGTCCCCGGCTATCCGAACACCGTCAACGACGCCGCCCTCGACCGGGAGATCGCGGCCGTGCACCGCGAACTGTTCGGCGCCGACGCGGTGTTCGACTTCGGACCGGAGATGGGCAGCGAGGACTTCTCCCTGCTCGCGCCGCCGGGAGTGCCGTACGACTACTGGTACGTGACCTCGACGCCGCACGAGGTGTGGGAGACGGTCCCGGGGGAGACGGACGCGGAGCGGTTCGGCAACGTGCCCGACAACCACAGCCCGTTCTTCGCCCCCGACCTGTCAGTACTGGCCCCCGGCGTACGGACGCTGGTGTCGGCAGCCCTGAGCCGTCTCACGGCCTGACGCTGAACCGCCTCACGGCCTGACGCTGAGCCGCCTCACGGCTTGATGCCGACCGCGCCGTACAGGGAGACCGGCCCGGGGCCGATGTCCGACTCGCCCTCCGCGAGTTCGGGGCGCCAGTCCCGTACGGACACTATCCCGGGCTCGACGAGGTCGAGTCCCGTGAAGAAGCGGCCCACTTCGGCCCGGTCGCGGGCGACGAGGGTGACGCCGGACGCCTTGTAGGCGGCGATGCCCTGGTGCACTTCCTCCGGCTCGAAGTCGGCCGTCATGCACGACAGCACCAGACAACTGCCCGGCGCCAGCGCGTCGACCAGGGTGCCGATGATGTCGTGGGCGCCGTCCTCGTCCGCGATGAAGTGCATCAGCGCGATCAGGGAGAGGGCGATGGGACGCTCGAAGTCGAGGATCTTGCCCGCCCGTTCGAGGATCTGCTCCGGCTCGCGGGCGTCGGCCTGGACGTACTCCGTCACGCCCTCCTCGGTACCGCGCAGCAGCGCGCCGGCGTGGGCGAGGACGATCGGGTCGTTGTCGACGTAGACGACCCGGGCGTCCGGGGCGACCCGCTGCGCTATCTGGTGCAGGTTGGGCTCGGTGGGGATGCCGGTCCCGATGTCGAGGAACTGGCGGATCCCCGCCGAGCCCACCAACTCCCGCGTGGCCCGGTGCATGAACCACCGGTTGGCCCGCGCGGCCCGCGGCGCGTCACCGCTCAACGAGGCGATCCGGCGGCCGAGTTCCTCGTCGACCGGGTAGTTGTCCTTGCCGCCGAGATACCAGTCGTAGACCCGGGCCGGGTGCGGCTTGGTCGTGTCGATCCGCGGGGCGGCCGGCTCGGTCCCGGTCACGTGTGACTCCTCTGCTCGCTCGGCAGGACTGCGAGCAGTGTTTCACGATCATCCGGGCGCGGCGGAGTCGGTCTTCGGCCACCTCTTTCGCGTCAACACCCTTGCCGCTCGCAGGCGTTACGGCCTGAGCGGATCGTGCCCCAGCGTCATCAGCCGGTGCCGCCGCCGGGTCTCCTCGGGCTCGGGTTCGTTCTCGACGTCGGCCTGGGCGGAGACGGCGTCGACCACCTCGTACATGACCTCGATGTCGTCGTCGGTGAGGTCCCTGCGCCGCTTCTGCAGGATCGCCAGGACATGCTGTCCGGTGGGGGTGCCGGCGTGCTCCGGCACGGGTTCCGTCTCCTCGGCGGCGTCGCTGACGCGCAGCCAGGCGGCGAGCTCCTGCGAGGTCATGTTGACGGCCCGGTGGAAGTCCTCCCACAGCGCGTCGAGTTCGAGGGCGTCCGTCATGGCGGCCTCCTTCGTCGTGCGTTCGCGGTCAGTCCCGGGGCCAGTTCTCCGCCTCGAACATCCAGCGCTGCTTCTCCAGTTCGGCGGTGATGCCGATCAGCAGGTCCTGGGTGACCGGGTCGGCCTTGTCGGTGGCGTCGATGCGGTCGCGCAGCCGGCCGATCGCGGACTCCAGCGTCTCGACGATCAACTGCACCACGTCGTCGTCCCGCAGCCAGCCCTCCTTCGCGCCGGGCAGCGCGTAGGCGGCGGCGATCGTCTCGGGCCGGCCGTCGGGCGGCAGGCCGAGCGCGGCGGCGCGCTCCGCCACCGTGTCGGAGTACGTGCGGGCCGTCGCGACCACCTCGTCCAGCTGGAGGTGGATGGACCGGAAGCGCGGACCCACGATGTTCCAGTGCGCCTGCTTGCCGACGAGCGAGATCCCGAGCAGATCCACGAGGGTGCCCTGCAACGCCTCTCCGGCCACCTCGCGGGCGGCGTCGGGAAGGGTGCTCTTCACCACAGTCATACGGTGCTCCTCCTTGGGGCATGGTTCGTGCCGGTACGGAGCAGCGCGTCGCGTTCCCGCTCGCAGGTGCCGCCCCAGACACCCGAGGTCTGTCCGCTGCGGAGCGCCCACTCGAGACAGTCGGGAGTCACCGGGCAGCGGGCACAGACCCGCTTGGCCGCCGCGATCTCGCGCAGCGCGGGGCCCTCCGTGCCCACGGGAAAGAACAGCTCGGGGTCCTCTCCCACGCAGGCCGCGTACCGCAACCACTCCATGCGGGCGCGGGTGCCCAGGGCGAACCGGTGCAAACGCCGTGACGATCAACCGTGGAAGACGCCCTCCAGGAAGCGTGTGAGGTCCGCGAACACCTCCGCCCGGTTCGTCTCGTTGAACACCTCGTGCCGGGTACCCGGATAGATCCGCTCGGTCAGCCTGCCCCCGCTGAGCCGCTCCACCCCGCCCCGGCTGCCCGACAGCGGCACCAGCCGGTCGTCGTCGCCGTGCAGCCACAGCATCGGGAGCGGGCCCACGTCACCGCCCTTGGCGACGGCCTCCAGCGTTCGTACGAACGACTCGACCGTCGGCCGCTTCATCGGCCCGTGCCACACCAGCGGATCCGCCGCGTACGCCGTCCCGACCGCGGGGTCGCGGGAGAGCGAGGCCGTGCTGATGGGGGTGTCCGGGATCTCGTCGAGGGCGAGCAGCTGCCGGGGGAGGTACCAGTCGCCGATGACCGGCCCGGACAGGACGAGCGCGGTGAGCTCGGTGCCGTACCGCTGGGCGAAGCGGGCGGCGATCAGGCCCCCCATGGAGTGACCGACGAGGACCAGCGGTGCGCCCGGATGAGTGGCGCGGGCCAGGTCCGCCACCGCGTGCACATCGGTGACCACGTCCTCGAAGTCCTCGACCAGCACCCGCTCGCCCGCCGATTTCCCGTGCCCCCGGTGATCCGGCCCGAAGACGGCCGCGCCGTGCGCGACCAGGACGCCGGCGAGCTCCTCGTACCGGCCGATGTGCTCCCCGTACCCGTGCACCAGCAGGGCCAGGTAGCGGGGCGCCGGGTGCGGCCACTCCCGTACGACGATCCCGGGAAGCGGGTGCTCGCGGGCCTCGGTCATGTCTCCTCCAGCTGCGTCGGTGAAGGTCCCGGGGGGATCTTCCCAGGTGGGTGACAGGCGGTCTATAGTCCAAAACTAGCAGCGCTAATTAACAGGTCAGGAGTCCGCCGTGCGCCCCGTCCACTTCGCGGCAGCCCGCCGCACCCCCCTTGGAAAGCTGCGCGGAGCGCTGTCCTCCGTACGTCCCGACGACCTCGCCGCGACCGTCATCCGCGGGCTCGTCGCCGACGTACCCGCGCTCGACCCGGCGCGCATCGACGACGTCTACTGGGGCGCCGCCAACCAGGCCGGCGAGGACAACCGCAACGTCGCCCGCATGGCCGCGCTCCTCGCCGGCCTGCCCGACTCCGTGCCCGGGGCGACGGTGAACCGGCTGTGCGCCTCCGGCCTCGAAGCCGTCACGACCGCCGCCCGCGCCATCGCCGCCGCCGAGGCTGACATCGTGCTCGCCGGCGGCTCCGAGTCGATGAGTCGCGCCCCCTTCGTGCTGCCCCGCCCCGACGAAGCCCTCCCGCACCGCATCGAGACCGTCGACACGCGCCTCGGCTGGCGCCTGGTCAACCCGGCCATGAAGGAACTCCACGGCCTCCTCTCCATGGGCGAGACCGCCGAGGAGGTCGCCACCCGCCACGGCATCTCCCGTTCCCGGCAGGACGAGTTCGCGCTGCGCAGCCACCAACTCGCCGCCCGGGCCCGCAAGGACGGCCACTTCGACGACGAACTCCTGCCCGTGGAGCGCCCGGACGGCGTCGTCGTCGACCTCGACGAGTGCATCCGTGAGGACACCTCCGTCGAGAAACTCGGGCGCCTCAAGCCGGTGTTCCGGCCGGACGGCACCGTCACCGCGGGCAACGCCTCGCCGATGAACGACGGCGCGGCGGGCCTGCTCCTGGTCAGCGAAGAGGCCCTGAACGACCTGGGGCTGGAGTCGCTCGGCCGCTACGTCGCCGGCGCCTCTGCCGGTGTGCACCCGGACGTCATGGGCATCGGCCCCGTCCCCGCCACCCGCAAAGTGCTGGCCCGCGCCGACTGGGGCATCGGCGACGTCCAGGAGGCCGAGTTCAACGAGGCGTTCGCCGCCCAGGCGCTGGCGTGCGTGGACCAGCTGGGCATCGACCCCGAGCTCGTGAACCCGAGCGGCGGGGCGATCGCCCTCGGCCATCCGCTCGGCTGCTCGGGCGCCCGCATCCTGACGACCCTGCTCCACCGCATGCGCCGCACGGGAGCGGAGCGCGGGCTGGCCACGATGTGCGTGGGGGTGGGGCAGGGGAGCGCGGTGCTGGTGGAGCGGCACTGACCACGCGCGGGCAGGGCCAGGCGGGGTCCCGCCGAGTGGGACCAACCAGCGAGACGCTCCTTACGGTGGCCGGATAGCTGCGCATAGCATCGGTCTCCGCATGAACACGATCACGCTCTGGGACATCTCCGGCTGGGGGTTCGCCGCACTCGCCTTCGCGGCGCTGCTCGTCGGCTTCTCCAAGACCGCCGTGAGCGGCGCCAACACCGTCAGTCTCGCCGTCTTCGCCGCGGTCCTGCCCGCCCGCGCCTCCACCGGCGTGCTGCTGCCGATCCTCATCGCCGGGGACGTGCTCGCCGTCCTCACCTACCGGCGGCACGCCCACTGGCCCACCCTGTGGCGGCTGTTCCCGGCCGTCGCGGCGGGCGTGGTCTTCGGGACGCTGTTCCTGGTGTGGGCGGACGACGCGATCGTCCGGACGTCGATCGGCGCGATCCTGCTGCTGATGGCCGGCGTGACGATCTGGCGCCGCCGCACCGCCGAAGCCGACGACGACCCGGACGCGGTCACCACCCGGGCGGGCCGCATCAAGGCCCGCTCCTACGGCGTCCTCGGCGGCTTCACCACCATGGTCGCCAACGCGGGCGGCCCGGTGATGTCGCTGTACCTGCTGTCGGCAGGCTTCCGGAAGCTCGGCTTCCTGGGCACGTCCGCCTTCTTCTTCCTGATCGTCAACACGTCCAAGGTGCCCTTCAGCGTGGGTCTCGGGCTGATCGACGGGAAGTCGCTGCTCCTTGACGCCGCACTCGTGGCGTTCGTCGTGCCCGGCGCGTTCATCGGCAAATGGGCTGTGAACAGGATCAACCAGCGACTCTTCGAACAACTCGTGATCGCGGCGACGATCGTCGGCGGCCTGCAACTGCTCCTGCGCTGACGTCCGCGCACACTGCGCCGCCTACTCCTGCGCCGACCAGGCCCGCAACAGCGCCGGCAGTTCCGCGAACGAGTCGATCACATGATCCGGCGTACCGCTCGCGTCCCGCAGCGTCTGCGGCAGGAACTTCCCGGTCCGCACCAGCACCCCGGTGACCCCGGCCGCCTGCGCCGCCAGCACGTCCGACTCGACGTCGTCCCCGATCATCACCGCCTCGTCCGCACCCACCCCCAGCCGGGCGAGCGCGGCGGCGAAGAACGCCCGCGACGGCTTCCCCGTCACCACCGCCTCGACACGCGCCGCCTGCTCCAGCCCGGCCAGGAACGCCCCCGCGTCCAACTGCAACCCGTCCCCGGTACGCCAGTACAGGTTCCGGTGCATCGCCACCAGCCGCGCCCCACGCTGGAGATGCCCGAACGCCCGGTTCAGCGCCGCGTACCCGAACTCTTCCCCCGCGCCCCCCACCACGACGACGTCCGGATCGTCCTCGACCAGACTCACGCCCTCCAGGTCCTCCCGCACGTCCCCGCTGTTGAGCAGCGCACACCGCGCCCCCGGAAAGTGCTCGGCGAGATACGCGGCCGTCACCGCCGGCGCCGTCAGGATGTCCTCCGCCGCCACCGGGAAGCCGGCCCCCGCGAGCGCCCCGGCGATCGACGCCCGCGTCCGCGAGGTCGTGTTGGTCACCAGGGCGACTCCCAGCCCGGCCGCCCGGATCTCCCGCAGCGCCTCGACGGCGCCGGGCAGCGGCTCCCAGGAAACGGTGAGCACACCGTCGATGTCGATGAGCACAGCACGCACAGACGTCATGCCCGGACCATAGCGAGAGTGCCCGGGGCGACCACCGTAGGCTCTGCCCCATGTCCCCCCACGTCCTCATCCTCGGCGGCACCACGGAGGCCCGGGAACTCGCCGCCGCGCTCACCGCACTGCCCGGCGTCAGGGTCACCACCTCCCTTGCCGGCCGCGTGACCCGGCCGGGCACGGTCACCGGGGACATCCGCATCGGCGGTTTCGGCGGCGCCGACGGGCTCGCCGCGTGGCTGCGGGACCAGCGCGTGGACGCCCTCGTCGACGCCACCCACCCCTTCGCCGAGGCGATCACCGCCAACGCCGCCCGCGCCGCCGCGGCGACCGGCGTCCCGGCGGTGGTCCTGCGCCGCCCGGGTTGGCGACCCGGCCCGCAGGACCGCTGGTACCCGGTCGGTTCCCTGGCGGAGGCCGCCGGTCTGCTCCCCCTGCTCGGCCCCCGGGTGTTCCTCACCACGGGCCGCCTGGGTCTCGCCGCCTTCGCCCACCTGACGGAGCTTCACTTCGTCGTACGGTCCGTCGAGTTGCCCGAGCCCCCCATGCCGCCGCGCACCGAAGTCCTGCTCGCCCGCGGCCCGTTCACCGTCGACGACGAGACCACCCTCCTCACCACGCACTGCATCGACGTCGTGGTGACGAAGGACAGCGGAGGAGCGGCGACGGCCGCCAAACTCACGGCCGCCCGCCGGCTCGCGCTCCCGGTCGTGGTCGTACGACGTCCACCCCTGCCCGCAGATGTGACGGCCGTGCCCGATGTCGCCGCGGTCCTTCAGCGGCTCGGCCTCAGCCCGCGATGACTGAGGCCCGCATCCGCTCGATCACGCGCAGCACCTCGGTGCGGTTCTTGGCGCTCTTGATCCAGGCGGGCAGCCGCCCGACGCAGGTCATCTTCCGGCCGTGCTCGTACCAGGGGTCCCGCTCCCGCAGGTCCGCCGCCACGAACCGGCGGATCAGATCGAGGTGTTCGAGGTTGTACGCCCAGATCTCGCCGTGCCTGGTTTCGGAGCGCAGCCACAGCGGCGGCCGACCACAGCAGCGACTGGTCCGGCACAGCCCGCACGACCGGCAGACCACCCGCGCCTCGGGACGGGTGTGCCGCTCGTAGTGGGCGACCCGGTCGCAGCGCGGGCAGCGGACCAGAGCCGAGTCGGCGAAGTCGTAGGAGGTCAGGCCGGGATCGTGGAAGCGGACGGGAGACATGCCGGGAGTATGACGGCGGCCCGGGCCGCCGGGCATCCGGTTTTCAGTGGCTCGCGGCCAGCTCCGGCTGCCGCTGCGGCAGCCCGGTGCTGAGGTCCTCCACCAGCAGCCGCTTGGAGATCGTGTCCACCGCGGCCCGCAGATCGGTGCCCGCCGGGCGGCCGATGTCCTGCTGCACCCGCTCCTCCAGCCAGCTCGCCCAGGCCTTGCTGATGACCCGGGCCTCGCGGGCGCCCGCCTCGGTGTGCGAGAACAGGGAGCCCGCGCGGCTCAGATAGCCCTCCTCGACCATCCGGTCGAAGACCGGCAGCAGCACCTCGGGCGGCATGTGACGGCGGGCGGCGATCAGCCCGAGGCTGGCGTGCCCCACCAGCCGCGTGAACAGTTCCACCTGCATCACCGCCCACGCGCCCGCGATGTCGAGGCGGGTGTCGGAGTCCGCCATGATCCGGCGCGCGGTGTCCAGATCCGTCCCGCCGATGATCTTCCCGACGGCCGCTTCCAGCACCCGCTGCGAGTCCGCCCCCGACGGCTGCCCGAACCCCTCACCCATGTCGGTCGAGCCGGCCCGGGCACTGTCGCGCAACTGCACCTGCTTGAGGAACAGCGCCACGACGAAGCCGAGGGCCGCGACCGGCACCGTCCACAGGAACACGGTCTGGATGGTGTCGGCGTAGGCGTCGATGATCGGCGAGGCGGCGGCCGCCGGTAGCTGGTGCACGCCCTCCGGGCTGGTCGCCGCCTTGGCGATGGTCGCGGGAGCGACACCGCTGCCCGCCCGGGCGGCCTCGGCGACGGCGTCCTTGAGGTTCGGGGCCAGGGTGTTGGCGTAGATCGTGCCGAAGACGGCGGTGCCGAACGAACTGCCCAGCGTGCGGAAGAAGGTGACGCCGGAGGTCGCGGTGCCGAGGTCGGCGTACTCGACGGTGTTCTGCACGGCGATCGTCAGCACCTGCATGCACAGGCCGATGCCGGTGCCCAGCACGAACATGTACAGCGACTCCAGCCACGCCCCGGTGTCCGGCCCCATCAGCGACATCAGATACAGCCCGAGCCCCATCACCAGGGAGCCGGCGATTGGGAAGAGCCGGTACTGCCCGGTCTTGCTCACCACGTTGCCGCTGACGACGGACGCGATGAGCAGGCCGATGACCATGGGCAGGGTGCGGACTCCGGAGACTGTGGCCGAGTCGCCGTCGACGTACTGGAGGTAGCTCGGCAGATACGTCATCGCGCCGAGCATGGCGAAGCCGACGATGAAGCTGAGGATCGAGCAGACCGTGAACACCGGGTTGGCGAACAGCCGCATCGGCAGCATCGGTTCCTTCGCCCGGGTCTCCGCCCAGCAGAACAGGCCCAGCGCGATCGCGCCGCCGACGAACAGGCCGATGATGACGCCGGATCCCCACGCGTACTCGTTGCCGCCCCAACTCGTCGCCAGGATCAGGGCGCTGGCGCCCGCCGCGACCAGGGCGATGCCGAGGTAGTCGATGACCGGCCGGGACGCCGACTTCACCACGGGGATCGTGCGGGCCGCGGCGATCACGACGACGATCGCGATCGGCACGTTGACGTAGAACGCCCAGCGCCAGGTCAGATGGTCGGTGAACAGCCCGCCCAGCAGCGGCCCGATGACGGTGGCCACCCCGAACACGGCGCCGATCGCGCCCTGGTACTTGCCGCGCTCGCGCAGCGGGATGACGTCGGCGATCAGCGCCATCGCCGTCACCATGAGGCCGCCCGCGCCGACGCCCTGCACGGCCCGCCAGGCGATCAGCAGCGTCATGTTCCCGGCGAGACCGCACAGGAACGAGCCCGTGATGAACACGATCGCCGAGACCTGGAAGACCACCTTGCGGCCGAACAGGTCGCCGAACTTGCCCACCAGGGCGGTCGAGACCGTCTCCGCGAGCAGATAGGCGGTGACCACCCAGGACATGTGCGCGGCACCACCGAGGTCCGACACGATCGTCGGCAGCGCGGTGCCCACGATCGTCTGGTCCAGGGCCGCCAGCAGCATCCCCAGCATGATCGTCACGAAGACGACGTTCCGCTGGCGCTTGTCCAGCACCGGCGGCTCGGCGGCGGGCGGCGCGGCTTCCTCGGTGATCGTCACGAGGTCACGATCACACCGGTGGCCCAGCCCCGCATGCGGGACGGGCCCGCTTGGGTGCCCTAGGGCCTGTCCGGCGGATCAGGTCGCAGGAGAGGCCCTAAGGCTGCCCGGGGTTGCGGCGCAGCAGATACGTGTCCATGATCCAGCCCTTGCGCTCCCGCGCCTCCGACCGCAGCCGCTCGATCCGCGGCCCGGCCTCGGCGATCGGTCCGGAGGCGAGGATCTCGTCCGGGGTGCCGATGTAGGCGCCCCAGTAGATGTCGATGTCGTCGTCCGCGTACTGCCGGAAGGTCTGGTGCGCGTCCAGCATCACCACCACGTCGTCCACCCCCTCCGGGAAGCCCTCGGCGAGCCGCCGACCGGTGGTGATCTGCACCGGCCGGGCGACCCGGTTCAGCCCGGTCCGGTGCCGCGCCACGAGCGCGGAGACGCTGCTGATGCCCGGGATGACGTCGTACGCGAACGGCACCGCGCCGCGCTCCAGGATCTCCTCCAGGATGCCCAGCGTGCTGTCGTACAGCGCCGGGTCGCCCCACACCAGGAACGCGCCGGTCTCGTCCTCGCCCAGCTCCTCGGCGATCAGCCGCTCGTAGATGGCCGCCCGCGCGCTGCGCCAGTCCCCGACGGCGGGGGAGTAGGCCGCGCCGCCGGCGGTCCGGTCGCGGTCGGGGTCACGCGCCTCGACGACGCGGTACGTCCCCTCCGGTATGTGCGTGTGCAGCATGTCCCGGCGCAGGTCCGTGAGATCGCTCTTCACCTCGCCCTTGTCGAGGACGAAGAACACGTCCGTGTCCCGCAGCGCCCTGACCGCCTGGAGGGTCAGCTGGTCGGGGTCGCCCGCGCCGATACCGATGACATGAATCTTTCGCACGCCCCGAGTCTGCCGTACGCCACTGACAGTGACGGCACCGCGTCCCGGCTCACGGTCGCAGGCGGGGTGCCCGGGCCCGCGGGTCGACGTCCTGCCCGCCGTCCTCCACGTCCTGCGCCAGCTCCCGCGCCCACCCGGCGAGACCGGCGAGATCCATGCCGTACGGCTGCGGCCGCGCCGCCCGCGACGCCCAGGCCTCCACCGCCCCGGCCCCGCGCCGCAGCAACCGCGCCCCGCCCGTGACGTTGCCCCGGGCCGCGTGCGTGAGCCCCACCGCGAGCTGGGCCAGCCCCCGCCACAGCTCCCGCTCCTCCTCGGGCCCCGACTTCCAGGCGTCCTCGAACACCTCGTGCGCATGGAACGGCTTCCCCGCGTCCAGCAGCTCCTGAGCCTCCACGACGGACTGCTCCGGCGTCCGCACCACCCCCTCGGGCTGCCGCTCGACACCGTCCGCGCCGTACGGCAGCGGCCGCCCGAGCCCGTCCCGCGGCCGGGCATTGCGCGCCCGCCCCTCGTCGTCACGGTCCCGCGCCCCGGTCGGCCGTCCTGAGGATGTGCTGCCCATACGCCGATTGTCCCGCGCCCCCCAGGCGCTCCTCACCGGGCCCTCTTCGAAGCGGTCCCCGGCGTGCGGTAAAGTACTCAACGCGTGATCACGCGGTTGCACCGCGCGCGAAACGCACCGGGACGTGGCGCAGCTTGGTAGCGCACTTGACTGGGGGTCAAGGGGTCGCAGGTTCAAATCCTGTCGTCCCGACTTCTCCACATCGTGGAAGTCGTATCGCAAAGGCCGTTTCAGAGGCATCTGAAACGGCCTTTCGGTTGTGCTGTGGCGGAGGGGGCCGGTCTGTGACCGGCCCCCTCCGCGTGTTCTAGGCAGCGCCCCCCGTGGCCCGGCGGGGCGCCGAGCGGCGGCCGCCGGACGTGCGGGCGGCCTGACCGGACGTGCGGGCGGCCTGACCGGAGGCCGCGCGGCTCGCGGTACCGCCGGTCCCGGACCGGCGGGTGGCGGAGGTCCGGCCCCCCGCGGCGGGGGCACCGCTCTTGGCCTTGCCGGCAGTGGAGCGGCGGCCGGCGCCTTCGCCGCCCGCCCTGGTGGCACCGCCCGTCGAGGCCGGGGCCTGGGTCTGGGCCTCGCCGCCGCCGCGGCGTCGACGTCCGGACCGGCCCCCGGGCTTGGCCCCGGCCTTCCGGTCCGGGCGGGACGCCGCCGGTGCCGCCGGCTGCGGGACCTCGATGGTGACGGCCACGCCGGAGGGCTCGCGGGCGCCGGTGATGGTCGTCAGCGCGGCGTCGCCCGACGTGACGCGGGCCGTCCGGGGGCGGATGCCCGCGTCCGACATGAGCCGGGTGACCTCCCGCTTCTGGTCGGGCAGGACCAGCGTGACCACGCTGCCGGAACCGCCGGCACGGGCCGTGCGGCCACCGCGGTGGAGGTAGTCCTTGTGGTCGGTCGGGGGATCGACGTTGACGACGAGATCGAGGTCGTCGACGTGTATGCCCCGGGCCGCGACGTTGGTCGCCACCAGCGCGGTGACCTGGCCGTTCTTGAACTGCTCCAGGGTGCGGTTGCGCTGCGGCTGGGAGCGGCCGCCGTGCAGGGCCGCCGCCCGGACCCCGACGGACAGCAGCCGCTTGGCCAGCCGGTCCGCGGACCTCTTGGTGTCGAGGAAGAGGATGACCCGGCCGTCACGCGCCGCGATGCGCGTGGTGACCGCCTTCTTGTCGGTCTCGTCCAGGACGTGCAGCACGTGGTGCTCCATGGTGGTCACCGCGCCGGCGGAGGGGTCCACGGAGTGGACGACCGGGTCGGTGAGGAAGCGCTGCACCAGACGGTCGATGTTCTGGTCGAGGGTGGCCGAGAACAGCATCCGCTGCCCGTCCGGCCGTACCTGCTGGATCAGCTTGGTGATCTGCGGCAGGAACCCCATGTCGGTCATCTGGTCGGCCTCGTCCAGCACCGTGATGCCGACCTGGTCGAGCACGCAGTCGCCGCGCTCCACGAGGTCGTTGAGCCGGCCCGGCGTCGCCACCAGTACCTCGGCGCCGCGCCGGAGGGTGGCGGCCTGCTTGGTGATGGAGAGCCCGCCGACCACGGTGGCCATCCGCAGGTTGACGGCCGTCGCGTACGGCGCCAGCGCGTCCGTGACCTGCTGGGCGAGTTCCCGGGTGGGCACCAGCACGAGCGCCAGCGGCGCCTTGGGCTGGGCGCGCAGCCCGGACGTACGGGCCAGGAGCGCGAGCCCGAACGCCAGGGTCTTGCCGGAGCCGGTGCGGCCGCGGCCGAGCAGGTCACGGCCGGCGAGCGAGTTCGGCAGGGTGGCGCCCTGAATGGGGAACGGCGTGGTCACGCCCTGTGCGGTGAGGGTCTTCAGCAGCCCCGCGGGCATGTCCAGGTCGGCGAAGTCCTCGACGGCGGGAAGTGCGGGAGTGGTGCTTTCCGGCAGCCGGAATTCCTTCGACGGCGACGCGGACGGTGAGGGGGACGAGGCGCGCCGGTTCGACTTCTGGGGCCTGCGGGACATGCGGTGGTCTGCCTTCCTGGAAACAGCACAAACCGGGGTCCGCACCAAGACGGTGCGGACCCCGGTGAGCGGAATACGCGTCCGGCGATCAGGCGGGGACGATGTTCTCCGCCTGGGGGCCCTTCTGGCCCTGCGTGACGTCGAAGGCGACGCGCTGGCCTTCCTGGAGCTCACGGAAGCCCTGGGACTGGATGTTCGAGTAGTGGGCGAAGACGTCGGGGCCGCCGCCGTCCTGCTCGATGAAGCCGAATCCCTTTTCAGCGTTGAACCACTTGACGGTTCCCTGTGCCATGACTTTCTCCTTCAGTAGGCAGAGGCCCCATCCGGAGATGCCGGAAAAACAAATAATGCGCCTGATGGATAAACATTCCCGTCAGGCGCACATAGGTTCATGGGTACCACAACTGCAACTCTGAGATCCTAACACGTCACGCGGCTCGGCGCTCGGGATGATAGAAGGCGGGCATGACCGACTCGCACATCCTCCGTCTCCCGGCCGGTGTCCGATGACCGCCGGCATCGACACCCCGGACGGCCGCGGCCGCACCGGGCTCGACCGCACCGGCCTGGATCTGACCGGCAACCCCCGGGTCAAGGTCCGCGACGTGAAACTGCTCTCCAGCCACTGGTACGTCGAGCGGGCCACCACCTTCGACTTCCAGCACGCGGACGGCACTTGGCGCACCCAGCAGCGCGAGACGCACGACCGCGGCAACGGCGCCACCATGCTCCTGTACGACGCCGACCGCGAAACCGTCCTGCTCACCCGGCAGTTCCGCTTCCCCGTGTACGTCAACGGCCACCCCGACGGCATGCTCGTCGAGACCCCGGGCGGGCTGCTCGACGACGAGGACGAGCACCCGGAGATCGCCGTGCGCCGCGAGGTGGTCGAGGAGACCGGGCACACCATCGGCGAGGTCCGGCACGTCTTCGACGTCTACATGAGCCCCGGTTCCGTCACCGAGCGCGTCAGCTTCTACGCCGCCGAGTACGGCCCGTCGACCCGCACCCATGAGGGCGGTGGCCTCGACGAGGAGGGCGAGGACATCGAGATCCTCGAACTGCCCTTCCGCAGGGCCCTGGAGATGATCCGCACCGGCGAGATCGCCGACGCCAAGACGATCATGCTGCTCCAATGGGCCGCACTGGAGGGGCCGTTCGCACCGAGGGCGTGAAACCCCTTGCGCTGGAGCGCACTTCAAGTTGAAGACTCCCGTTCGCGCACCCCGACCGAGGGTGCGCGACGGGAGGGGAACCCCATGAAGTACCGCACCATCGGCACCGATCCGAAGCACCGCCGCGAGGTCAGCGTCCTCGCCCTCGGTGCGATGCTGTTCGGCTCGCGCACGGACGAGGAGACGTCCTTCGCCCTCCTCGACCGCTATGTCGAGGCCGGCGGCAACTTCATCGACACGTCCGACAACTACGCCTACTGGGAGGACGGCGGCCAGGGCGGCCAGAGCGAGGGACTCCTCGGCCGCTGGCGGCGCAGCCGCGGCATCGGCGCGGAGGTCTTCATCGCCACCAAGCTCGGCGCCCGCCCCCTCGCACCGGGCACCGGCTACGCCGACAACGCCGAGGGCCTGTCGGCGAAGGTCATCCGCGAGTCCGCCGAGCGCAGCCGGGAGCGGCTGGGCGTGGACAAGCTGGACCTGCTCTACGCGCACATCGAGGACCGCGACGTCCCGCTGCGGGAGACGGTCGAGGGGTTCGCCGGACTCGTCGCGGAAGGCACGGTCGGACTGCTCGGCGTCAGCAACCACGCCGTGTGGCGGGTGGAGCGGGCGCGTGCGACCGCCGCCGCGGCGGGACTGCCGGGCTACGAGGTGCTCCAGTACGCCCACAGCCATCTGCGGCCCCGTCTCGACGTGCCGGACGACTTCTGGCCGGACGGCAGCCTCGGCCACGCGGGCGCGGAACTCCTCTCCTATCTGCGTGAGGAGCCCGCGCTCACTCTGGTCGCCTACTCACCCCTGCTCAAGGGCGCCTACACCCATCCGGACCGTCTCCCCGCCGACTTCGACCACCCGGGCACCCCGGCCCGGCTGAAGGTCCTGCGGGAGGTGGCCCAGGAGACCGGCGCGACCGTCAACCAGGTCGTCCTGGCCTGGCAGATCGGCGGTGCCCTGCCGATCGTCCCGCTGGCCGGGGTGTCGAGCCTGGCCCAGCTGGAGGAGAACCTGGCCGCCGTCGACCTGGAACTGACCGAGGAGCAGCGGGCCCGTCTGGACGGGGCCCACTAGACGACAGCTCATGGTCTGACGAGCAGTTGGAAGTCGAAGGCGTACCGGGACGCGCGGTAGATGTGCGTTCCGTACTCCACCGGCCGCCCGGTGTCGTCGTACGCCGTGCGCTGCATCGTCAGCAGCGCGGCACCCTCCCGCTCGTCGAGGCGGGCCGCCTCCTCGGCCGTGGCGCAGCGGGCGCCGATGGTCTGGTGGGCGCTGTGCAGGGTGACGCCGGCCGAGCGCATCAGCCGGTACAGGCCCGTCGACTCCAGCCGGGCGGTGTCGAGTGCGAGGAGGGTCGCGGGCAGGTAGTTGCAGAGGATCGCGACCGGCTGTCCGTGCGTGGCACGCAGCCGTTCCAGTACGACGACGTCGGCGCCCTCCGCGATGCCGAGCGCGGCGGCCACGTCGGCGGCGGCCGGGACGTGCTCGTTGCGCACCACCTGCGTGGTCGGCCCCTGCCCGGCCGCCTCCAGGTCGTCGTAGAGACTGCTCAGTTCCAGCCCGCGTTTGACCTGGCTGTGCACCACCTGCGTGCCCACTCCGCGGCGCCGGACCAGCAGCCCCTTGTCGACCAGGGTCTGGATGGCCTGGCGGACCGTCGGGCGGGACAGGCCGAGGCGTACGGAGAGGTCGATCTCGTTGCCCAGGAGGTTCCCCGGGGCGAGGGCCCCGTGCTCGATCGCCGCCTCCAGCTGCTGGGCGAGCTGGTAGTAGAGCGGCACCGGACTGCCCCGGTCCAGGGCGAAGTCCAGGGAGTCGAGCGCGGGGGCGGTAGCGGTGCGCGAGTGACCGCCGGTCTTCGCCATGGGGGTACCTCTCTGGGGGGAGCGGGCGCGGGGCGTCACAGGTGCGGGCGGCGGGCGGCAACCTCGCGGTCGTACGTCTCCCGCGCCCGTACGGCGGCCTCGCGGGACGCGGTCTCGGCCACCGGCACGTCCCACCAGGCCTCGGCCGGGGGAGCGGTCGGAGTGGCGGTGTCCGTCTCGACGTAGACGCAGGTCGGGTGGTCGGAGGCGCGGGCCGCGGCGAGCGCCTCGCGCAGTTCGCGGACCGTCTTGGCGCGCAGCACGTCCATGCCGAGGCTGCCCGCGTTGGCGGCCAGGTCGACGGGGAGCGGGGCGCCGGAGAAGGTGCCGTCGGCGGCGCGGTAGCGGTAGGCGGTGCCGAAGCGCTCGCCGCCGACCGACTCGGACAGGCCGCCGATGGACGCGTAACCGTGGTTCTGGATGAGGAGGAGGTTGATCGGCAGGCCCTCCTGGACGGCCGTGACGATCTCGGTCGGCATCATCAGATACGTGCCGTCGCCGACCAGTGCCCAGACGGGGGTGTCGGGGGTGGCGTGCTGGACGCCGATCGCGGCCGGGATCTCGTAGCCCATGCAGGAGTAGCCGTACTCCAGGTGGTACTGGCGGGGGCTGCGGGCCCGCCACAGCTTGTGCAGGTCGCCGGGGAGCGAGCCGGCCGCGTTGATGACGACGTCCTCGTCCCCCACCACCGCGTCCAGCGCGCCGAGCACCTGCGTCTGGGTCGGGACGGCGTTCTCGTCGACGGCGGTGAAAGCGGCGTCGACGACGGCGTCCCAGCGTTCCTTGCCGGCGCGGTACTCGGCCTCGTGAACCGAGTTCACGCGGTGATCCGCCAACGCCTGCGTCAACGCAGTCAGCCCTGCCCGCGCGTCGCACACCAGCGTCCGCGCGGCCAGCTTGTGGCCGTCGAACGCGGTGATGTTGAGGTTGACGAACCGGACGTCCGGGTTCTGGAAGAGGGTGCCGGAGGCGGTGGTGAAGTCCGTGTACCGGGTGCCGACGCCGATCACCAGGTCGGCGGTGCGCGCGAGGTCGTCGCTGACGGCCGTGCCGGTGTGGCCGATGCCGCCGAGGTCGGCGGGGTGGTCGTGCCGCAGCGAGCCCTTGCCTGCCTGCGTCGAGGCGACCGGGATGCCGGTGGCGTCCACGAATGCTGTGAGCGCCTCCTCGGCCCTGCTGTGGTGCACCCCGCCGCCGGCGACGATCAGCGGACGCTCGGCGGCCCGGATCGCCGCCACGGCCTCCGCCAGTTCGTAGGGGTCGGGCGCGGGACGTCGTACGTGCCACACGCGCTCGGCGAAGAACTCCTCCGGCCAGTCGTACGCCTCGGCCTGCACGTCCTGGGGGAGGGCGAGCGTGACCGCGCCCGTCTCGGCGGGGTCGGCGAGGACCCGCATGGCGTTCAGGGCGGACGGGATCAGGGCCTCGGGGCGGGTGACACGGTCGAAGTAGCGGGAGACCGGGCGCAGGGTGTCGTTGACCGACACGTCCGCCTCGGTGGGGTGCTCCAGTTGCTGGAGCAGCGGGTCGGGGGCGTGCGAGGCGAAGTAGTCGCCGGGGAGGAGCAGGACGGGGAGGCGGTTGATGGTGGCGAGGGCGGCGCCGGTGACGAGGTTGGTGGCGCCGGGGCCGATGGACGTCGTCACCGCCTGCGCGGAGAGCCGGTCGAGCTGGCGGGCGTAGCCGACGGCCGCGTGCACCATGGCCTGTTCGTTGCGGCCCTGGTGGAACGGCATCGCCTCCTCGCCCGCTTCCAGGAGGGCCTGGCCGACGCCTGCCACGTTGCCGTGGCCGAAGATGCCCCAGGTACCGGCGATCAGCCGCTGGCGTACGCCGTCGCGCTCGGTGTACTGCACGGACAGGAAACGCACCAGGGCCTGGGCGACGGTCAGGCGGCGGGTGGGGGTGCTCATCAGGAGGTCTCCGGGGCTGTTTGGAGGGGGAGGCAGGGGGCGGGGTGTTCCGGGTGGTCGTGGTGGGCGCCGGCCGCGGTGGCGTAGTGCATGACGCGGTCCAGGTCCCAGCCGGACAGCAGACCGTGGCAGAGGGAGCCGCCGAAGGCGTCGCCCGCGCCGACGCCGTTGACGGCCTCGACGGTCACCGCCGGCACCTCGGCGCTGCGGCCGTCGCGGTGCACCGCCAGCACACCCTTGGGGCCCTGCCTGACCACGGCCAGTTCCACCCCGGCCGCCAGCAACGCCTCGGCGCACGCCCGGGGTTCACGGACCCCGGTGGCGATCTCGCACGCGTCGAGGTCGCCGATCGCGACCGTCGCGTGGCGCAGGGCTTCCGCGTAATAGGGGCGCGCTTCCTCGGGATCGCCCCAAGACAGGGGATGCCAGTCGAGGTCGAACACGGTCGTGGCCGCCTTTGCACGGGACTTGAGGGCGGCGAGGGTCGCGGAGCGGCTCGGCTCCTCGCTCAGACCGGTGCCGGTGATCCAGAAGATGCGGGCCGAGCGGATGGCGAAGTAGTCCAGCTCTTCGCCGGTACCGGTGAGGACGGCGGCGGAGCGTCCCAGCCGGGCGGCGGCGACGGCGACGTTCGCCGCGGAACCGCCAAGGAACTTCCCGAAGGTCTGCACATCGCTCACCGGCACGCCCGACCGCTGTGGGTGAAGATCGACTCCTGTGCGACCGATCGTGATCAAGTCGAAGGGCTGGGCGGATCCGGCCATGCGCGATGCTCCTCGGACTCGGCTGGACGTGCGCCCCTCGCGGGGGCCTGCGAGTCTCAGGTGTAGGACGCGGGAGGTGACTGTGTCAATACTTTGTACTTACATTCGGACCTGTTCGTGAAATGATGTCTTAACAAAGTATTGACAGCGGGCACGCCCAGGGATTTGATTCCGTCCCAGTACAACCGCCGTATTTGCGGCACGCGACCCGGACATGCCAAGATCCCGGGCCTCGGATCACCGAGATCTCTCTTCCTTTCCCCCGTAAGCACAGTGAGGTGCAGGAAAGATGGACCGCTCTTCTCGCTCTCAGTCCCGCAGATTCGCCCCGGTGGTGGCGTTGGCGGCGGCCGCTGCCCTGACCCTCGCCGGCTGCTCCAGCAGTTCCGGGGGCAAGAAGTCGGAGGAGAGCGCGGACGGCGCCTCCGCCGGCAAGGCCAGCACCCCCCGCATGACGGTCGCCCTGGTCACCCACCAGTCGCCCGGCGACACCTTCTGGGACATCGTGCGCAAGGGCGCCGAGGCCGCCGCCGCCAAGGACAACGTCAAGCTGATCTACACCAACGACCCGAGCGCCGGTGGCCAGGCCACCCTGGTGCAGAACGCCATCGACCAGAAGGTCGACGGCATCGCGGTCACACTGGCCAAGCCGGACGCCCTGAAGGACGTCATCGCCAAGGCGAAGGGCCAGAAGATACCCGTCGTCGGTCTCAACTCCGGTGTCAGCGAATGGCAGAAGCTCGGTCTGCTGGAGTTCTTCGGCCAGGACGAGACTGTCGCCGGTGAGGCGCTCGGCAAGCGGCTGAACGACGAGGGCGCCAAGAGCGCCGTCTGTGTCATCCAGGAGCAGGGCAACATCGGTCTCACCCAGCGCTGCGACGGCGTGAAGAAGACGTTCTCGGGCAAGTTCCAGACGGTCAACGTCAACGGCGCCGACATGCCGTCCGTGAAGTCGACCATCACCGCCAAGCTCAGCCAGGACAAGTCCATCGACTACGTCGTCGCCCTGGGCGCGCCCATCGCGCTGACCGCCTCGCAGTCCGTGTCCGACGCCGGCAGCAAGGCCAAGGTCGCCACCTTCGACCTCAACAAGGACCTGACCGGCGCCATCAGCAAGGGCACCATCGCCTTCGCCGTCGACCAGCAGCCGTACCTCCAGGGCTACCTGGCGGTCGACTCGCTGTGGCTCTACAAGAACAACGGCAACTACATGGGCGGCGGCGAGCAGCCGGTGCTGACCGGTCCCGCGTTCGTGGACAAGTCCAACGTCGACGCGGTCGCGCAGTACGCCGCGAAGGGCACCCGGTGATCCGTATGACCCAGCACGCCGAGCCGGCGGTGACCACACCGCCGGCCCCCGGCCCGAAGGAGACCGACGGCCGGACCGCCCAACGTCCCCTGGCGCTGCGGCTGTTGGCTCGCCCCGAGGTGGGCGTCTTCCTCGGCGCCGTCGCCGTCTACGTGTTCTTCCTGATCGCCGCGCCGCCGGTGCGCGACGGCAGCTCGATGGCCAACATCCTCTACCAGTCGTCGACCATCGGGATCATGGCCCTGCCGGTCGCGCTGCTGATGATCGGCGGCGAGTTCGACCTCTCGTCCGGCGTCGCCGTCATCACCTCCGCGCTGACCGCGAGCATGCTCGCCTACGAGCTCACGCTGAACGTGTGGATGGGCGTCGTCGCCGCGCTGGTCGTGTCGCTCGCGATCGGGTTCCTCAACGGCTGGCTGGTCGTCAAGACCGGCCTGCCGAGCTTCCTGATCACGCTGGGCACCTTCCTGATCCTCCAGGGCGTGAACCTGGCCGTCACCAAGCTCGTCACCGGCAACGTCGCCACCGACGACATCAGCGACATGGACGGCTTCTCCGGAGCCAAGAAGATCTTCGCCTCGTCCTTCGAGGTCGGCGGCGTACAGATCAAGATCACGATCGTGTACTGGCTGGTCTTCGCGGCGCTGGCGACCTGGGTGCTGCTGCGCACCAAGTACGGCAACTGGATCTTCGCGGTCGGCGGCAACAAGGAGTCGGCGCGGGCCGTCGGTGTCCCGGTGACCTTCACGAAGATCTCGCTGTTCATGCTGGTCGGGTTCGGCGCCTGGTTCGTGGGCATGCACAACCTGTTCTCCTTCAACACCGTGCAGTCCGGCGAGGGCGTGGGCCAGGAGCTGATCTACATCTCCGCGGCCGTCATCGGCGGCTGTCTGCTGACCGGTGGTGCCGGCTCCGCGATCGGCCCGGTGTTCGGGGCGTTCATGTTCGGCATGGTGCAGCAGGGCATCGTGTACGCCGGGTGGAACCCGGACTGGTTCAAGGCCTTCCTGGGCGTGATGCTGCTCGGCGCCGTCCTGATCAATCTGTGGGTCAGCCGTACGGCGACCCGGAGGTGACGTGATGACATCCAACGAAACCCAGGGAACCCATGGGGCCATCCTCGCCGACACCGTCCCCCAGGGGAGCGACGGCGCGATCGTCGAACTCCGCAACGCGGGCAAGTCGTACGGCAACATCCGCGCCCTGCACGGCGTCGACCTCAAAGTCCACCGCAAACAGGTCACTTGTGTGCTCGGCGACAACGGCGCGGGCAAGTCGACGCTGATCAAAATCATCTCGGGCCTGCACCAGCACACCGAGGGCGAATTCCTCGTCGACGGTGCCCCGGTGCGCTTCTCCACCCCGCGCGAGGCCCTCGACAAGGGCATCGCCACCGTCTACCAGGACCTCGCCGTGGTCCCGCTGATGCCGGTCTGGCGGAACTTCTTCCTCGGCTCCGAGATGACCAAGGGCCCCTGGCCGCTGCGGCGCCTCGACATCGAGCGGATGAAGAAGACCGCCGACGAGGAGCTGCGCAACATGGGCATCGTCCTCGACGACCTGGAGCAGCCGATCGGCACGCTCTCCGGTGGTCAGCGCCAGTCCGTGGCGATCGCCCGCGCCGTCTACTTCGGCGCCCGGGTGCTGATCCTGGACGAGCCGACCGCCGCGCTGGGTGTGAAGCAGTCCGGTGTGGTGCTGAAGTACATCGCCGCCGCCCGCGACCGCGGCCTCGGCGTCATCTTCATCACCCACAACCCGCACCACGCCTACATGGTCGGCGACCACTTCAGCGTGCTGCGGCTGGGCACCATGGAGCTCAACGCCTCCCGCGACGAGGTCAGCCTGGAAGAACTCACCAACCACATGGCGGGCGGCTCCGAACTCGCCGCCCTCAAGCACGAGTTGGCGCAGGTGCGGGGAGTGGACGTCGAGGAGCTTCCCGAGGCCGGTGACCTCAAGGCCCCGGTGGTGGCGAAGGACGACGCGCCGTGACCGCCCTGGACCGCATCCGGGTCGGCTCCGCCCCCGACTCCTGGGGCGTCTGGTTCCCCGACGACCCCCGGCAGGTGCCCTGGGAAAGGTTCCTGGACGAGGTCGCCGAGGCCGGCTACTCGTGGATCGAGCTGGGCCCGTACGGCTATCTGCCCACCGACCCGGCCCGGCTCACCGACGAGGTCGCCCGGCGCGACCTCAAGGTCTCGGCCGGCACGGTCTTCACCGGGCTGCATCGCGGCCCCTCGGTGTGGGAGTCGACCTGGCGGCACGTCAGCCAGGTCGCCGCGCTCACCCAGGCGATGGGCGCGCGGCACCTCGTAGTCATCCCGTCGTTCTGGCGGGACGACAAGACCGCCGAGCTCCTCGAACCCCCGGAGCTGACTCACGAACAGTGGGCCCACCTCACCAAGGGCATGGAACGGCTCGGACACGAGGTGAAGGAGGTGTACGGCCTGGACCTCGTCGTCCATCCACACGCCGACACCCACCTCGACACCGAGGACCATGTCGAGCACTTCCTCGACTCGACCGACTCCGAACTCGTCAACCTCTGCCTGGACACCGGGCATTACGCCTACTGCGGCGGCGACAGCGTCAAGCTGATCGAGACGTACGGCGAACGCATCGGCTATCTGCACCTCAAGCAGGTCGACCCCGCGATCCTGGCCGACGTGGTGGCGAACGAGGTGCCGTTCGGCCCCGCCGTGCAGCGCGGGGTGATGTGCGAACCGCCCTCCGGCGTGCCGGAGTTGGAGCCGGTGCTGGTGGCGGCGCAGAAGCTGGGCGTGGAGCTGTTCGCGATCGTCGAGCAGGACATGTACCCGTGCGCGCCGGACAAGCCACTGCCGATCGCGGTGCGCACCCGCAAGTTCCTGAGGTCCTGCGGCGCCTGAAGGGGGCGACGACATGGCGCGGAGCGACACTCTCCGAGTCGCCGTCATCGGAACGGGAAAGATGGGCGCCGACCATGTGCGGCGCATCCAGGGGGTCGTCAGCGGGGCTCGGGTGAGCGCCGTCGTCGACATCGACGCGGAGCGCGCCAAGGCCGTGGCGGCCCGCGTCGACGGCTGCACCGCCTACACCGACCCGCTGTCGGCGATGACGGCGGACGACGTCGACGCCGTCCTGATCGCCTCCTCGGGCCCCGCGCACGAGGCCGCGCTGCTGGCCGCCCTCGAACGCGACCTCCCGGTGCTGTGCGAGAAGCCGCTCACCCCGGACGCGGCCTCGGCCCTGCGCGTCCTGGAGGCCGAACGGCGACTGGGCCGCCGCCGTGTCCAGGTCGGCTTCATGCGGCGCTACGACCCCGAGTACGTACGTCTCAAGGCCCTTCTGAACACCGGCCAGTTGGGCCGTCCGCTGCTGCTGCACAACCGGCATCGCAACGCGGCCAGCCCGCCCTTCTTCACCAGCGAGATGCTCATCAGCGACTCGGTGGCGCACGAGACGGACGTGACCCGCTGGCTGCTCGGCCAGGAGATCACCGCGGTCACCGTGCTGCGGCCGCGACCCTCGGTGAACGCTCCGGACGGTCTGCAGGACCCGCAGTTCGTGGTGTTCGAGACGGACGGCGGCGCGATCTCCGACGTGGAGATCTTCGTCAACTGCGGCTACGGCTACCAGGTGCAGGCCGAGGTGGTCTGCGAACGCGGCACCGCCCGCATCGGCGACGGCCACGCCATGGTCACCAACATGGCCGGCCGCTGGGGCGGCACCATCGCCCAGGACTTCACCGACCGCTTCGCCGACGCCTACGACCGCGAGCTCCAGGCCTGGGCCGACGCCACCCGCCGGGGCGAGGTCACCGGGCCGAGCGTGTGGGACGGCTACGCGGCCGCCGCCGTCTGCGAGGCGGGGGTGCGGGCGCTGACGGACGGCGGGCGGGTGGAGGTCGAGCTGGTGGAGCGACCGGAGCTCTACGCCTGACCCGGTTCCCGCAGCGCCTGACCCGGTTCCGGGAGCGGGCGGTCGAAGACCACCATCGGCTGCCCGGGACCGTTGTAGTCCTCCTGGACCCGGGCGTCGAAGCCCAGACCGCGGTGGAAGGCCACCGATCCCGTGTTGGTCACGGAGGTGATGGCCTTCAGCCGGACCGCGCCCTGCTGCCGCGCGGCCTCGGTGAAGGCGTCGTAGAGCCGGCGGCCGAGCCCGGTGCCGCGCGCGTCGTCGCGGGTCGCGATCAGATGGACGTACCCGGTGGCGTCGGGCGTGACGAACCCGACGAGATAGCCGCGGATGCCGTCCTCGGCCCGGGCCAGCAGACACGTCGACCCGAACTCCTGGACCAGGGCCAGGAGATGGAGGGACCGAAGGTCCCGGTCGCCCCAGTAGCGGGAGTGATCCGCGAGGACCTGCTGGATGTCGGTGACCCGGGCGGGGACGATGTGCACGGCCATGCCGTCGATCATGACAGGTGCGGGGCCGCCGACCGGGGCCGCGGCGCGAAGCCCGCCGCGCGGTAGCTCGCGTCGATCAGCTCCATCGCCGCCACCGCGTCGTCCGCGTCCAGCGGTACCGGCGTCCCCTCGCGCACCCGCGCCGCGAACGCGTCGAGTTGGTAGGTGTACGACGACCTGGTGCCGAGCCGCTCCGTGCGCTCGCCCGCGTCGGTGCGCACCACGACCCGGTCGTCGAGGTGCGGCAGCACGAAGTTCGTCGCGGTCGCCTCACCCCGGCTGCCGATGATCCGGCAGCTCATGTCGAGACCGTCGTACGCCATGTGACAGCGCGCGGACGCCGTGGCCCCGCCCGGGAACTCCAGCTCCACGTCCAGCCATTCGTCCACGCCCGGGGCCCCCGCCCGCTCGCCGCCGCGCGCGGACACGATCCGCGGCGCGCCGCCGCCGAACGGGGCGAGCATGCGCACGGCGTGCAGGCTGTAGCAGCCCAGGTCCATCATCGCGCCGCCGGCCAGCGGCAGCGACCAGCGCGGGTCGGTGTCCGGGGGCGCGGCGATGGCGACCATCGTCTCCACCCGCTGGAGGTCGCCGAGTTCACCGCTTTCCAGAAGCTCGTGCAGGCGTCGGGTGACCGGGTGGAAGAGGTAGTGGAAGGCCTCCATGAAGACGGTCCCGGACTTCGCCGCCGCCTCCCGCACCTCGGCGGCCTCCCCGGCGTTGCTCGCCGACGGCTTCTCGGACAGCACGTGCTTGCCCGCCGCCAGGGCGGCGAGGTTCCACGGCCCGTGCAGACCGTTGGCGAGGGGGTTGTAGACGACCTCGACCTCGGGGTCCGCGATCAGTTCGGCGTAGGAGTCGACGACCCGCCCTACGCCGTGCTCGCGCGCGAACTCCTCGGCGCGGGACCGGTCGCGGGCGGCCACCGCGACGACGCGGTGGCCGGTCGTCCGGGCCGGGGCGATGAGGGAGCTCGCGGTGATCCGCGCGGCTCCCAGGACTCCGATGCGCAGTGGTTCCCGGCCCGGCTCGGTCATGTCTGCCGTACCTCCTCGATGGTGACGGGGCGGTGCTCGTGCAGGGACAGTGTGCACGCCTCGGCGATCCAGCCGGCCTCCAGGGCGTCCTCCACCGTGCACGGGGAGGGCCGGGTGCCGGCCACGACCTCGGTGAACGCGGTGAGTTCGGCGCGGTAGGCGGCGGTGAAGCGGTCCATGAAGAAGTCGTGCGGCGTCCCCGCCGGGAACGTCACCCCGGGTTCGACCGAGCGCAGCGGCAGCTTGTCCTCCAGGCCGACCGCGATGGAGTCCTCGAAGCCGTGCAGCTCCATGCGGACGTCGTAACCCCGCTTGTTGTGACGGGAGTTGGAGATCACCGCGATCGTGCCGTCGTCCAGGGTGAGGATCGCGCCGGTGGTGTCGGCGTCGCCGGCCGCCTTGATGTAGTCGGCGCCGCGGTTGCCGCCGACGGCGTACACCTCGGTGACCTCCCGGCCGGTCACCCAGCGGATGATGTCGAAGTCGTGCACCGAGCAGTCCCGGAAGATGCCTCCCGAGGCGGCGACGTACGCGGCGGGCGGCGGCGCCGGGTCCAGGGTCGTCGAGCGCACGGTGTGCAGCTTGCCGAGCTCGCCGCTCTGCACGGCGGCCCGTGCGGCCACGAACCCGGCGTCGAAGCGCCGGTTGTAGCCGATCTGGATCGGCACGTCCGTGCCCTGGATCGCCTTGAGGACCGCGACGCCCTCGCTCATGTGCTTGGCGACCGGCTTCTCGCAGAAGACCGGGATGCCGGCCTCGACACCGGCCAGGATCAGCGCCGGGTGGGCGTCCGTCGCCGCCGCGACGACGATGCCGTCCACGCCGGCCGCCAGCAGGGCCTCGGGCGAGTCCACGACCTCGCCGCCGAACTTCTCCGCGGCGGCCTTGGCGGCATCCGCGAACGGGTCGGTCAGCACGAGGGACTCGACCGCGTCGAGTCCGGACAGGGTCTCGGCGTGGAAGGCGCCGATACGGCCGAGGCCGAGGATTCCGATGCGCATGAGGGTTGCAGCTCCTTGAGGGTTCTTACGTCAGAACGGTGGTGCTAGTCGAGTCCGCCGAGGACGTTCTGGTCCCAGTCGATCACCGATCCGGTGACCACGCCGGACCGGTCGGACAGCAGCAGGACGACGAAGTCGGCGATCTCGTCCGGCTGGCCCAGCTTGCCCATCGGCAGCCTCGCCGCGGCCTCCTCGCGCCAGTCGTCCCCGGCGCCATGGAAGGCCCTCTGCGTGGCGTCCTCGCCCTCGGTCGCCGTCCAGCCGATGTTCAGGCCGTTGATCCGCACCCGGTCCCAGCGGTGCGCGTGCGCGGCGTTGCGGGTCAGGCCGATCAGCCCGGCCTTCGCGGCGACGTACGGGGCGAGGAACGGCTGCCCGCCGTGCGCCGAGGACGTGATGATGTTGACGACCGTGCCGGGCGCACCCCGCCCGACCATGTCGGCGACCGCGGCCTGCATCGCGAAGAACGGCGCCTTCAGGTTGATCGCGATGTGCTGGTCGAACAGCTCGGGCGTGGTGTCGAGCAGCGTGCCCCGGGAGGTGAGCCCCGCCGAGTTCACCAGGCAGTCGATCCGGCCGTACGCCGCCACCACGGACGCCACCGACGCCTTCGCCTGCTCGGCGTCCGCGAGGTCGGCCCGTACGAACATCGCCTTGCCGCCCGCCGCCGTCAGCTCGGCCACCAGCGCCTCGCCCGGCTCCGGGCGCCGTCCGGACACGGCCACGACCGCGCCCTCGCGCACCGCGGCCCGCGCGATCGCGGCGCCCACGCCCTGGCTGCCGCCGTTGACGAGGACGATCCTGTCGTCGAGAAGTCCCATGAGACCTGTGCCCCTTCAGCTCTCGCGCCGCTCGGCGGCCGCCCGCAGCCCGTCCCGCAGCGTCCGCGGCGTCCACCGCTCGCGCAGCGCCCGCCGGACGAGATCCGCCTGGGAGGGCGGGGCGAGACCGTCGACCGGCGGATCGCTGTCGAGGTTGGTGGGGAAGGGGTAGCCCTCGGCGCTGGCGGCGATGACGTTGGCGAGCCATTCCTCGCTCGCGCCCTCCGTGGCGCGGCGCAGCAGCACGGGGTAGACCGCGTTCGCCATCGTCTCCCGGTCGACCGTCTCCATGGCCCGCCCGAAGGCCGAGGACACCTGGAGCAGATTGGCGACCCGCCGGACATCGGTGGTGCGGTTGGTGCCGGCCGCGTGGAACAGCGCCGGGTTGAAGAAGACGGCGTCCCCCTTGGCCAGCGGCAGCTGGACGTGGTGCTCCTTGAAGTACGCCTGGAACTCCGGCCGCCGCCAGGCGAGGTAACCCGGCTCGAAGGTCTGCGAGTACGGCAGGTAGAGCGTCGGCCCCGAGTCCACCGGCATGTCGCAGTGCGCGACCGCGCCCTGGAGGGTGAGCACGGGGGAGAGGCGGTGCACATGGGCGGGATAGGCGGCGGCGACCTCGTCGGAGAGGAAACCGAGGTGGTAGTCGCGGTGCGCGGTCTGGGCGAGGCCGCCCGGGTTGACGACGTTGACCTGGGAGGTGACCTGGTAGCCGGGGCCCAGCCAGGCCTCGGAGACCAGGGCGAGGACGGGGTTGGCGTAGTAGTCGGCGAACGCGGCCGGGTCGTACAGGGCGGCCTTCTCCAGCGCGTTCCACACCCGTTCGTTGGCGCCGGGCTTCGCGAAGTGGTCCCCGGCGGTGGCGCCCGCCGCGTCCTGCTCGCGGATCAGCGCCTCGAACACCGCGGTGGCCCGGTCCACGACCGCGGCATCGGGGAACGCGCCCCGGAACACCACGACTCCGGGCCCGTCGGTGAGGGCCCGCACCAGCTCCTCCTGGACCTCACGGCGGTCCTCGGCGGCCCCGACGCGCTCACTGTCGTAGAGCAGGACGTTGCGCTCCACGGCCTCGGCGTACGGGTAGTCGGCCGGGTCGGTGGTCCGCTCGACGAGCGGACGCAGGGCGGCGAGGTCGCAGTCCTGCTGGGACAGCCAGGCCCGGCGGTGTACGGCGGTGAAGGACATCGGCGTCCTCTCGGTGACGGGGCGACGCAGCGCTCGGGTGACAGGGACGACGCAGCGCTGTCATTCTTGTCAGTACAAACCCGTCGAACAACCGGCACGGAGCCATCAAAAACCCCTCAAGGAGCCTGTCCATGGGCCACCCCTTCCCGATCCGGGAAATCGCACGTCAGGCGGGCTTGAGCGAGGCCACCGTGGACCGGGTCCTGAACGGCAGGGGCGGCGTCCGGGAGAGCACCGCCCGCGAGGTCCAGCAGGCCATCGCCGACCTCGACCGGCAGCGCACCCAGGTCCGGCTCGTGGGCCGCACGTTCATGATCGACATCGTGATGCAGACGCCCGAGCGGTTCAGCACCGCCGTCCGGGCCGCCCTGGAGGCGGAACTGCCCGCCCTGCACCCGGCGGTCGTGCGCTCCCGCTTCCACTTCCGGGAGACCGGCCCGGTCGAGGAGCAGGTGCGCACCCTGGACCGGATAGCCCGGCGCGGGTCCCAGGGCGTGATCCTCAAGGCCCCGGACGTCCCCGAGGTCAGCGCCGCCGTCGGCCGCCTGGTCGCCGCCGGCATCCCCGTGGTCACCCTGGTCACCGACCTGCCCGCCAGCGCCCGCCTCGGCTACGTCGGCATAGACAACCGGGCGGCCGGGGCGACGGCCGCGTACCTCATGGGCCAGTGGCTCGGCGACCGGCCCGGCAACGTCCTCACCAGCCTCAGCAGCGGCTTCTTCCGCAACGAGGAGGAGCGTGAGATGGGCTTCCGCAGCGCCATGCGGGCCCACCACCCGGGCCGGGCCCTGGTCGAGATCGCCGAGGGCCAGGGCCTGGACGCCACGCAGTACGACCTCGTCCGCGCCGCCCTCGCCCGCGACCCGGACATCCGTGCCGTCTACTCCATCGGCGGCGGCAACATCGCGACCCTGCGCGCCTTCGAGGACCTGGGCCGGGAGTGCGCGGTGTTCATCGCGCACGACCTCGACCACGACAACACCCGCCTGCTCAGCGAGCACCGCCTCTCCGCGGTCCTCCATCACGACCTGCGCCAGGACCTGCGCGAGGCCTGCCACCTCGTCATGCGGGCCCACGGCGCACTGCCCCCGGCGGGACCGACACTGCCGTCCGCGATCCAGGTCGTGACCCCGTACAACATGCCCAGCCGGGACTGACGGCGTGACCGCCCAGTCGCCGGCTAGCCGAGATTGACGGCGTACGCCTTGCGGAGCGTCTCGTGCACGGTCCAGGTCGTGCGGTCACCCGCGCGCAGTACGGCCATGTCACCCGGCCCGACCCGAAGCGTCGGCCCGTCCTCCACCTCGACCGTGGCCGAGCCGCTGATCACCACGAACAGCTCGTCCGCCTCGGTGTCCGTGACGACGCCCGGCGTGATCTGCCAGACACCGCGGATCTGCCTGCCGTCCGCCGACTCCCAGACCACCTTCCCGGTCACCTCGGGCGTCCCGGAGACGATCTGCTCCGGGGCGAGGGGCTCGGGTTCGAGCTCGGCGTCGGCGACGTGGACTACGAAACTGTGGCTCATGGGGACGACCCTAGCCAGCGCGCGCACTCCTCGGCCGTGGACAGGGTGTGGGGTATCGGCCCAGGTGGGAGGACACTTCGTCGCGACTGGCGGGCCAGGCCGAGGGACGTGATGGTGGAGGGCATGGCACAGGCCGCCGACGTACCGCACCCGCATCCGCACGACACCCGCGAGGCCGTCCTCTTCGGTGGCGTCTACGGCGCCGTCCTCGCCTGTTCGATGGTCGCCGCGCTCACCCAGTACGGCCACACCTCCCAGGACAGCCGCCGCTACGACGCCCTGTGGCTCCTGGTCACGGCCTTCGCCTCCGCCCTGGCCCACGGCTACGCCCACTACATCGCCGAACGCACCCCGCACCGCCGCGGGGACGCCCTGCGCACGCTGGTCAACGAGTGGCCCCTGATCGCGGCCGTCCTGCCCACCGTCGCGGTCCTGGCCGGGGCGGGCTGGGGCTGGTGGCCCGCGAAGGGCGTGGAGTACCCGGCGTTCGCCCTGAACATCTCCCTGCTGTTCGGGCTGGGCCTGGTGACGGCCCGCTGGGCCCACCGTCCGTGGGCCGCCGCCCTGCTGATCGGCGCGGTGGACGCGCTGCTGGGGGTGGGGGTGGTGGTGGCCAACGCCGTCATCAAGTGACGGAGCGGTCGAGGCATGAAGGAGGCGGGAGCGCGCCTCCGCCGAGGCGTCAAACGGACCGCCGGGGCCGCGCCGTGAGGATGCCGAGCGCGTTCGCCCCGACCACGGCCGCGATCCCCGCCCACTCCGGCCCGCCCAGCCCCTGCCCGAGGACCACCCACCCGACCACGGCCGCCAGGACCGGGTTGACGCTCATGAACAGGCCGAACACCGGGGCCGGCACCCGCCGCAGCGTGAACAGGTCGGCGAGGTAGGGCACCGCCGAGGACAGCACCCCGGCCGCCACCGCACAGCCGGCCGCCGCGAGGGTCGGCGGATGGCGTACGGCGACCACGATCCCGACCGGCAGGAACATCAGCGCCGAGACCGCCGCCGCGGCCGCCGAGCCCTGCGCTCCGGGCAACCGGCTGCCGACGGTGCGGTTGAGGAGGATGTACGACGCCCAGCACGCGGCCGCCAGCAGCCCGAGCCCCATGCCCAGGTAGTCGGCGGAGGGCTGCGGCCGCATCAGCGTCACGACCCCCGCGGTCGCCAGCAGCGCACAGCACACGTCCACCCGACGCCGGGTGGCGGCCAGGGCGATGGCGAGCGGGCCGAGGAACTCCAGGGTCACGGCCAGCCCCAGCCCGACGCGGTCGACGGCCGTGTAGAGGGACAGGTTCATCGTCCCGAACACCACGGCCAGCAGCAGCACCGGCCACCACTGACGCCAGGTGAACGACCTCGGCTTCGGCCTGCCGACCGTCAACAGCACCACAGCGGCCACGTACTGACGTACCGCCACGACTCCCACCGGGCCGATGACGGGAAAGGCGAGCGAACCGATCGCGGCGCCGACCTGATTGGACAGTCCGCTGCCGGCCATGGCCGCCACCCCGGCGACCGGGACGCCGGAGCGCTCCGGGGCGCCGGTGGCGGGCAGGGGCGGGGCGGTGGGGCGTGCGGGGGCTCCTTGCATACGCCGATCGTCGGCGCGGTCACCGCTTGCGCAAAATGCATCCGCGTCCTGATCTATACGCTTGGGTCATGGATGTGGAGCTCCGGCAGCTGCGCTGTCTCGTCGCCATCGTCGACGAAGGCACCTTCACCGACGCCGCCCTCGCCCTCGGGGTGTCCCAGGCGGCCGTCTCCCGCACCCTGGCCTCGCTCGAACGCTCCCTGGGCGTACGGCTGTTGCGGCGCACCTCGCGCGCGGTGACCCCGACCGGTACCGGGGTGCGGGTCGTCGCGCACGCCCGCCGGGTGCTCGCCGAGGTCGACGACCTGGTCCGGGACGCCACCTCGGGCCACGCCCATCTGCGGATCGGCTACGCCTGGGCGGCGCTCGGCCGGCACACACTGCCCTTCCAGCGCCGCTGGGGCCGGGAGCGCCCGGAGACCGACCTGCACCTGGTGCGCGTCAACTCGACGACCGCCGGGCTCGCGGAGGGCGCGTGCGATCTGGCCGTCGTACGCCGGGAGCTGGACGACCGGCGGTTCGAGTCGGCCATCGTCGGCCTGGAGCGGCGGCTGTGCGCGATGGCCGCCGACGATCCGCTGGCCCGGCGCCGGTCGGTGCGGATGGCCGACCTCGCGGGGCGGACGCTGCTGGTCGACCGCCGTACCGGCACCACCACCCCCGACCTGTGGCCGCCGGAGGCCCGCCCGGCCACCGAGGAGACGCACGACGTCGACGACTGGCTGACCGTGATCGCCACCGGCCGGTGCGTCGGGATGACGGCCGAGTCGACCGCCAACCAGTACCCGCGGCCCGGGGTCGTCTACCGGCCGGTGCGCGACGGGGAGCCGATCGCCGTGCGGCTCGCCTGGTGGCGGGACGATCCGCATCCGGCGACACAGACCGTGATGGAGCTGCTCACGGCGCTGTACCGGGAGGCGTGAAGGTGCTGCGGGCAATACGGCAGACAAAATTGTTGACAATCTTGTTTGGCTAGATTTACGTTCGACAGGCACTCACTCAGGGAGGGCAACGATGCCGAAAGAAGCCCGTCCGAGCACCGGGGAGCAGGCCAAACAGCATGCGCTCGCGCAGCTGCGGCAGGCGATCCTGCACGGCGAGATGGCACCGGCGCAGCGGCTGGTGGAGAACGAACTCGCCGAGCAGTTCGGTGTGACACGGGCCAGCATCCGGGCCGCGCTCATCGATCTGGAGGCACAGGGCCTCGTCGAGCGGATCCGCAACCGGGGTTCCCGGGTGCGGGTGGTGACCGTGGAGGAAGCGGTCGCCATCACCGAGTGCCGGATGGTCCTCGAAGGGCTCTGCGCGGCGAAGGCCGCCGTCGCCGCCAGTGACGAGCAGCTCGCCGAGCTGACCGGGCTGGGCACGGCGATGACCAAGGCCGTCGCCGACGGCGAGCCGGTGACGTACTCCGAGCTCAACCAGGAGCTCCACGCCAAGGTCCGGGAGTTCTCCGGCCAGCGGACCGCCGTGGACCTGCTGGAGCGGCTCAACGCCCAACTGGTGCGCCACCGCTTCCAGTTGGCGCTGCGCCCGGGACGTCCGCAGCACTCCCTGAACGAGCACCTGGCGATGATCGAGGCGATCAGGGCCAGGGACCCGCAGGCGGCCGAAGCGGCCGTCCGCGCCCACCTCACCAGCGTGATCGAGGCGCTGCGCGACTGATCACGACGGACTGGGGCGGGCGCTCACCTGTGAACAAGGGAGATTGCAGCAATGACCCAGGCCAACGCGCCCGCCACCCCACGCTCCACACTCGTCGTCACGGCACACGCCGGCGACTTCGTGTGGCGGGCCGGCGGGGCCATCGCCCTCGCGGCCTCACGCGGCGAGAAGGTCACCATCGCCTGTCTGACCTTCGGCGAGCGCGGCGAGTCCGCCAAGGCATGGCGCGAGGGGAAGAAGCTGGAGGAGATCAAGGCGATACGCCGGGACGAGGCCGAACGCGCCGCCGCCACCCTCGGCGCCGGGATCCGCTTCTTCGACGCCGGCGACTACCCGCTGCTGGTCACCCCCGAACTGACCGACCGGCTCGTGGAGGTGTACCGCGACACCCAGCCCGACGTCGTGCTCACCCACCCCACCGAGGACCCGTACAACGGCGACCACCCGGCCGCGAACCGCATGGCCCTGGAGGCCCGGGTGCTCGCCCAGGCCATCGGCTACCCCGGCCCCGGCGGGATCATCGGCGCGCCGCCGGTCTTCTTCTTCGAGCCGCACCAGCCCGAGATGAGCGGCTTCAGGCCCGAGGTCCTCCTCGACATCACCGAGGTGTGGGACACCAAGCGCAAGGCCATGGAGTGCCTCGGCGCCCAGCAGCACCTGTGGGACTACTACACCGACCTCGCCGTCCGCCGCGGTGTCCAGCTCAAGCGCAACGCGGGGCCGAACCTGGGCCTGGCCCACAGGACCATGGCCGAGGCGTACATGCGCCCCTACCCGCAGATCGCGAAGGAGCTGGCATGAGCGGCGTGATCGTCACCGACCCGCCGAAGGCGGAGCTGAAGGACGTCGACGCGCTGGCCGGCTACGGCGTGGCGACGGTGAGCGAGGCGATGGGCCGAACGGGCTTGCTGGGCCCGGGGATTCGCCCCGTGCAGCAGGGCGTACGGGTCGCCGGCACCGCCGTCACCGTGCTCAGCTGGCCCGGCGACAACCTCATGATCCATGCCGCTGTCGAGCAGTGCGGCGAGGGCGACCTCCTGGTCGTCACCACCACCTCCCCCTGCACGGACGGCCTGTTCGGCGAGCTCTTCGCAACCGCCCTGCAACGGCGTGGCGTTCGTGGCGTCGTGCTGAACACCGGCATCCGTGACACCCAGGAGCTGCGCGACATGGGCTTCGCCGCCTGGTCCCGCGCCGTCTCCTCGCAGGGCACTGTCAAGGCCACCGGCGGCTCGGTCAACGTACCGATCGCCATCGACGGCCAGGTCGTCCGTCCCGGCGACGCGATCCTCGCCGACGACGACGGTGTGGCGGTCGTCCCGCGTGAGCGCGTCCGCGAGACGGTCGAGAGGTCCGAGGCCCGCGAGGCCAAGGAGGCCGCCACCCGCGCCGCCTTCCTCGACGGCCAACTCGGCCTGGACCGCTACGGATTGCGGGAGACCCTCCAGCGGCTCGGCGTCGAGTACCGGACGTACGAGGAGTACGCGGGAGAACGGCCGTGACCTTCGGGCCCGAGGAGGTGCGCTGCCTGCTGATGCGGGGCGGCACCTCCAAGGGTGCCTACTTCCTGGCCGGCGACCTGCCCGCCGACCCCGCCGCACGGGACGAGCTGCTCCTGCGCATCATGGGCAGCCCCGACGACCGGCAGATCGACGGCCTCGGCGGGGCGCACCCGCTCACCAGCAAGGTGGCCGTGGTCTCGCCGTCGTCCGACCCGGACGCCGACGTCGACTACCTCTTCCTCCAAGTCGCCGTCGACCGACCGGAAGTGAGCGACCGTCAGAACTGCGGCAACATCCTCGCCGGGGTCGGCCCGTTCGCCGTCGAGCGCGGCCTGGTCCCGGCGGGGGAGGACTCCACCTCCGTCCGCATCCGGATGGTCAACAGCGGCGACCTCGCCACGGCGACCTTCCCCACTCCGGGCGGCCGGGTCGACTGCACGGGCGAGGCCCGGATCTCCGGAGTGCCGGGTACCGCCGCCGCGGTCGTCATCGAATTCCCCGCCGGAGCAGGGCAGTTGCTGCCCACCGGTCACGCCCGCGACCTCATCGGCGGGGTCCCGGTCACCTGCGTGGACAACGGCATGCCGACCGTGCTGATCGCCGCGGCCGATCTCAAGGTCACCGGGTACGAGACGCCCCAGGGGCTGGAGGCGGACCTGGCGCTCGCCAACCAGCTGCGCGAGATCCGGCTGACGGCCGGCCGGCTGATGGGACTCGGGGACGTGTCGGACACGACCGTCCCGAAGCTCACCCTGCTCGCCCCGCCCCGCGAGGGCGGCGCGATCTGCACCCGCACCTTCATACCCGTGCGCTGCCACACCTCGATCGGTGTGCTCGGCGCGGCCAGTGTCGCCGCCGGGCTGCGGATCGACGGCGGCGTGGGCGCGAAGCTCGCGGTGCTTTCGCCCGGCAGCGACCGCATGCGCATAGAACATCCCACCGGCTTCCTGGACATCGAAAGCAGCCTCGGCACCGGCCCCGACGGCCTGCCCTCCGCCCGCCGCACCGCCGTGGTGCGCACGGCCCGAAAGATCTTCGACGGCACCGTCTTCCCCCGGGCCGCCGCACGACCCCAAGGAGGTCACCGATGACTCCGCCCCTCGGCGACATCGCGCACATCGGCCACGCCCAGCTGTTCACCCCCGACCTGGACGCCAGCGTCGCCTTCTTCACCGACTACCTGGGCCTCACGGTCAACGGCGAGGACGGTGACACCGTCTACCTGCGGACCTTCGACGACTACGAGCACCACAGCCTGGTCCTGACCGCCCGCGAGCGGCCCGGCCTCGGCCGGCTCGCCCTGCGCACCTCCGGCGAGGAGGCCCTCCACCGCCGTATCAAGGCCGACGAGGAGGCGGGCGGCACCGGAAAGTGGGTCGAGGACGAACCCGGCCTCGGGAAGCTCTACGTCACCACCGACCCGGACGGCCACGAGCACGCCCTCTACTGGGAGAGCGAGCACTACCGGGCTCCCGAGGAGCTCAGGCCCGCGCTGAAGAACCAGCCGCAGGCCAAACCCAACCGGGGCGTGGGCGTTCGGCGGCTCGACCACATCAACTTCCTCGCCGCCGACGTGCTCGCCAACGCCGAGTTCCAGCAGAACGTCCTCGGCGCCCGGCCGACGGAGCAGATCCGGCTCGACAGCGGGAAGATCGCGGCGCGCTGGCTGACGTACACGAACAAGTCGTACGACGTCGTCTACACCTCGGACCGGACCGGAAGCGCCGGGCGGCTGCACCACATCGCCTTCGCGACCGACACCCGCGAGGACATCCTGCGGGCGGCCGATCTCGCCATCGACAGCGGGGTGTTCATCGAGACCGGGCCGCACAAGCACGCCATCCAGCAGACGTTCTTCCTCTACGTCTACGAGCCGGGCGGCAACCGGATCGAGCTGTGCAACCCGCTCACCCGGCTGGTGCTCGCGCCCGACTGGCCGCTGATCACCTGGACCGAGGAGGAGCGGAAGAAGGGCCAGGCCTGGGGCCTGAAGACCATCGAGTCGTTCCACACGCACGGGACCCCGCCGGTCGCCTGACCAGGGATTTCGCGCACCCACTGGACGTTTCCGGGGCCGACCGCCGACAACTGTCGATGGGATTGTTGACAAAAACGTTGACGTTCGGCGGACGGCTCCTTAGCGTCTGGCGCACCAAGTACGAGAGGTAACCAACGATGTCTTCCTCCCCCTCCGCCACCGCATCCGCCCGCGGCACCGGACTGGCCGGACTGGTCGTCGGACTGTGCTGGCTGGCCGTCCTCTTCGACGGCCTCGACATGTTCATCTACGGCTCCGTGCTGCCGCACCTGCTCGCCACCGGGACCTTCGGGCTCACCGCCGACCAGGCCGGCGACCTCGGCTCCTACGCCACGTTCGGCATGCTGGTCGGCGCGCTGACCGCGGGCACGGTGGCCGACCGGATCGGCCGCAAGAAGCTGATGGTCGGCTGCGTGACCCTCTTCTCGCTCGCCTCGGGCCTGTGCGCCCTCGCGGGCGGCGCCGAGGTCTTCGGCCTCGGCCGGACCCTCGCGGGCGTCGGCCTCGGCGGTCTGCTGCCCACCGCGATCAGCATGGTCTCCGACTACGCCCCGCGCGGCCGCGCCGCCCTCACCATCGGCGTGCTGATGACCGCCCACCACGCGGGCGGCATCCTCTCCGCCTGCGTCGCCAAGTGGCTCATCGACCCGGTGGGCTGGCGCGCCGCGTTCTGGGTCTGCGTGCTGCCGCTGCTGTTCGCGCCGGTGCTCGCCAGGTTCCTGCCCGAGTCGCTGAGCTTCCTGGTCGCCAAGGGCCGCACGGAGGAGGCGCGGGAGCTGGCCACCCGGTACGACGTCGAGCTGCCCGTCGCCAAGTCCGGAAAGAAGTCCGCCGCCGACCGCTGGGACGCCCTGGCCAACCTGTTCCGCGGGGGCGAGTGGCTCCAGACGCTGCTCTACTGGTGCGCCTCCTTCGGAGGTCTGCTCCTGGTCTACGGCGTCGCCACCTGGCTGCCGACCCTGATGCGCACCGAGGGCTACGCCCTCGCCGACGCCCTGACCTTCGTGGTCGTCTTCAACGTCGGCGGCATCGTGGGCATGCTGATCGCGGGCCGGGCCGCCGACCGGTTCGGCGCCCCGCGCATCTCGGCCCTGTGGTTCGCGCTGACGGCGGTCGGGGTCTATCTGCTCGGCGTGCACCTGGACCAGACGCTGACCATGGTGATCGTCTTCCTCACCGGCGTCTTCCTCAACAGCGCCCAGACGATGATCTACGCGACGGTGTCCCTCCGCTCCACGCCGGACAACCGTGCCACGGCCGTTGGCTGGACCTCCGGCATGGGCCGCTTCGGCGCGGTCTTCGGCCCGTGGCTGGGCGGGCAGCTGCTCGCCGCCGGGAACGGCGACTGGGGCTTCACCGCCTTCGCGATCACCGGCGTCTGGTCGACGGTCTTCATCGGCGCCGCCGCACTGCGCAGCGTCAAGCCGGGTGTGCGGGCCGGGAGCGGGCAGGAGCTGGTCGGCTCACACTGACCTGGGCCATGACAGGGGAAAGGCCGAAGCCGGCCACCGCGGAGTCAGGGGCGGTGGCCGGCTTCCCATGACAGCTCACGGCCGCTCTCAGGCTCCCCGGTGCCTGCGTACGCCGTCCAAGGCGATCCCCAGCACCCGGTCCCGTTGTGCCTCGTCCTCGAAGGCCGTCGCCATGATCCCCGAGACCATCCGCAGCAGATCCCCGAACTCCATGTCCCGCCGCACCTCACCGGCCTCCTGGGCCCGCGTGAACAACGGACCCCCCGCGGCGAACATCGACTCACGGCACGCGGCGAAGACCTCCGACTCCCCGTCGAGCGCCTCCCGCACCGCCCGCTTGGTCACCATGTACCCCGCGAACCGGTCGAGCCAGACCGCCAGCGCCTCCCACGGCTCCCGGTCCGCCACCTCCACCGCCAGCCGGCACAACGCGTTGACCTCGTCCGCGTACACCGTCTCGAAGAGATGCCGCCGCGTCGGGAAGTTGCGGTACAGCGTGCCGATGCCGACTCCTGCGCGGCGCGCGATGTCCTCCAGCGCCGCCTCGGCGCCGTGCTCGGCGAACGCCTCCCGCGCCGCGGCCAGCAGGGCGTCGTAGTTGCGGGCGGCGTCCTTCCGGGTGGGGCGGCGCGCCGCGACGAGCTCGGTGACGGGGAAGGACTGGGTGGTCACGGGCGCCTCCCGGAGGTGAAGCGGAGGTGTACCTCCGATACGGGTTGAAGCGGAGGCAGGCCTCCGATAGAGTGGAGGCGTACCTCCACTTTAGCAGTCGAGGTGCCTCCTTCGTCCTTTCCGCGACCGCTCCCAAGAGGCTCCGGCCGCACCCTCGTGCTCGGAGAGGCTTCTCCATGCCCCGCAATTCCACCCGTCTCACCTTCGCGGTCCTCGCGACCGGCGCCGGCGTCTTCGCCATGCTCCAGTCGCTGATCGCGCCGGCCCTGCCGACCGTCCAGCACGCCCTGCACACCTCGCAGTCCACCGCGACCTGGGTGATGACGGCGTACCTGCTGTCCGCGTCGATCTTCACCCCGATCCTCGGCCGCGTCGGCGACCTGACCGGCAAGAAGCGCACCCTCGTCGCCGTCCTGGCGACCGTGGCGGTCGGCTGTCTGCTGGCCGCGCTGGCGCCGAACATCGGCGTCCTGATCGTCGCCCGGGTCGTCCAGGGCGTCGGCGGTGCCCTGTTCCCGCTGTCCTTCGGCATTATCCGGGACGAGTTCGCCGCGTCCGAGGTGAGCAAGAGCATCAGCAACCTGTCCGCCGTGATCGCCGCGGGCGGTGGCGTCGGCATCGTCGCCGCCGGGCCGATCGTCTCCGCGCTCGACTACCGCTGGCTGTTCTGGATCCCGGTCGCCGTCGTCGCGGTCGCCACGCTCATCGCCGTACGGTATGTGCCCGAGTCGCCCAACCGGGCCGAGGGCAGCGTCAACTGGCTCGGTGCCGGGCTGCTGTCGGCGTGGCTGGTGGCGCTGCTGCTGCCGCTCAGCCAGGCCGCCGTCTGGGGATGGGGATCGGCCCGCGTGCTCGGCCTGTTCGCCCTGGCCGTCGTGCTGTTCGCGCTGTGGCTGTCCTCCGAGGCCCGCTCCCGTACCCCGCTGATCGACCTGCGGGTGATGCGGCTGCCCGCCGTGTGGACCACGAACACCGTGGCGCTGCTGTTCGGCGCGGGCATGTACGCGCTGTGGTCCTTCCTGCCGGGGTTCGTCCAGACGCCGACGGCGGCCGGGTACGGCTTCGGCGCGAGCGTCACCGCGGCCGGGCTCCTGATGCTGCCGATGCTGGTGGCGATGTTCGTCTCCGGTGTGGTCGGCGGCCGCCTGGAACCGGTGTTCGGGGCGAAGACGCTGCTGGTGACGGGCGCCGCGCTCGGTGCGGCGGCCGTCGGTCTGCTCGCCGCGTGGCACGACGAGCAGTGGCAGGTCGCCCTGGTCTCCGGCCTGTTCGGCCTCGGCATCGGGCTCGCCTTCGCCTCCATGGCCAACCTGATCGTGGGCAGCGTCCCGGCCGACCAGACGGGCGCCGCGACCGGCATGAACGCCAACATCCGCACCATCGGCGGCTCCATCGGCGCCGCCGTCACCAGCGTCCTGGTGACCGGCCACCTCCAGCCGTCCGGTCTGCCGTACGAGTCCGGATACACCCACGGCTTCACGCTGCTGGCGCTGCTGTTGCTCGCGGCGGCCCTGGCCGCGCTGCTCGTCCCCGTCCGGCGGGCCGTACGGCAGGTCACCGCGCCGGCGCCGGCGCCCGCGGAGGCCGTCGGCACCCGGGGCTGACGTCCCGCCAGCCGGACCGGCCGCGCGCGTGAGGTAGGGTTTACCTGCGCGTTCACACGGAACACCCGTGGCGATCGCGGCCGGGACGTGGCGCAGCTTGGTAGCGCACTTGACTGGGGGTCAAGGGGTCGCAGGTTCAAATCCTGTCGTCCCGACGGTGTGAAGGGTCTTCGCGGGCGAGAGCCTGCGGGGACCCTTTTCGTGTGGGCCGTTTCCTGCCTCAAGGTCAGCCCCGCACAGGGAACCGAGATGTTCGGCCGATCGTCCTAGTGGTCGTGCCTCGTGCTCTCGCCCCTGGAATCGGCCCGTTCACGGTGCCTGGCATGGATAACGATGTCACGCGTGCGGCTTTTGACCACAAGCCGGTGCGGACTCCCGAGGCGACGAAACGGCGACTGTGACCGAGGTAGGCGCCCTGCGCCCCTACAATCCTGGCGACCACATCGGGGGAAAGTCGGTATGGAAACGATCATCGTGCAGCCGCCCGGCCCGTCACGGCCGGGCGAAGTCCCCGTCGGCGGGCCCGAGTTGCTGCACATGGGACCGGGCGACGTGGCCGACTTCGGACGCGGGACGCCCGGCGGCCGGACCGTCTCCATCGTCCTGCCCGACCCCGGGATCTCCCGGCGGGCGGGACGGCTGGAAGCGGCCGAGGACTACTGGCGGCTGTCGAACTTCAGCCGTGACACCGCGTATGTCGTCGAGAACCTGGAGGGGGCCGGCGAATACATCACCGTCGCGCCGGGCCGGCTCGGAGCGCCGGTGCCCTTCGAGTTCTCCCGAGTCGTCCTGCCCGCGCTGGGCGGCACCGTCGACTTCAAGGTGTTCGCCCCGCAGCACGCCTACCTGGACGAGCAGTCCTCGCCCGGCGCCGGGGAGTTGACCGTGCATCCCTACGCGCTCGACGCCACGGCGAAGTACTTCCTGGTGCTGGTGGCCCTGTGCGAGCCACGGCTGCGCGACCCCTCGGACGGTGTACTGCCGGGCGCCGGGGACATCGCGGAGCGGCTTCGCCCGCTGGAGAGCTGTCGTGGCCTGACCCGCTCCGCGGTGAACTACCACATCGACTACCTGGCCTTCGCCAAGCTGCGCCTGGACCTCGGCGACGAGCCCGGAGCCGACGGCAACGCCCGCACCGGCGTCAAGCGCGCCCGACTGGCCTCCCTCGCCCTGCGCTTCGGCCTGGTGCGCGAGGAACACCTGGCCCTGTTGCCGTCCCACAGACGGCCCGCCCCGCAGGAGAGCGGCGCATGACCTCCTCAGGCGCCGAGCAGGGCGCTCTCGACACGCCACGTCTGCCGGCGGGTTTCCGCATCGAGGACTGGCAGTTGGACTCCGTCATCGGGTCGGGCGGCTGGGGGACCGTGTACGAGGCCCGCGCGGTCGACGACGGCACGGTCGTGGCGGTGAAGGTGCTGCCGACCGGCGCCCTGGCACCCGGTCAGCGTGCCGCGCTCGGCGAACTCGTCGCGCGCGAGGTGCGCTTCAGTGCCGAGGCGGATCACCCGCACCTCGTACGGACCCACGCGGTGTGCACCGTGGACGCGCCGGACCTGCCCGCACTGGACGGTGCCATCGCGCTCGTCATGGACCGGGCCGAGGCCAGTCTGCGCCAGGTGCTGGACGCCGCCGCGACCGGCCGCCCGATCCCGGACGCCGTGCGGGTCCTGCGCGGCGTCGCCGCCGGACTCGCCCATATGCACGGCGCCGGCTGGGTGCACGGCGACCTCAAGCCCGCCAACGTGCTGCTGGGCGCGGACGAAGCGGTCTGGCTCGCCGACTTCGGCCTGGCCACCGAACTGGAGGGCACCCACGCCTATGTGCCGCCGCTCGGCACGCTCGACCATGTGCCGCCCGAGTGGTGGTCCCAGCGCACCGGGGCGGACGGGACGATGGTGCGGCCGACCGCCGACATCTGGGCCTTCGGCGTCCTGGCCCACCAGGTGCTCACCGGCGGCCTCCACCCGTTCCCCGGCGCCACCGCCCGCGCCCGCTCGCTCGCCGCGCAGGCCTACGCCCGGGGCACCGCGCCGCTGCGCCTGGACGCCGGGCTCGACGACCACTGGCGCCGCCTCATCGAGGACTGTCTGGCGCCCGATCACGCGGCCCGCCTGCGGCACACCGCCGAGAGTCTGTCCGCCCGGATCGAGGAATTGGCGGGCCCGCGCCGCCGACGCCGACTGCTTCCGGTCGCCGCCGTCGCGGTCGCCGCGGTGTCGGCCGCCGCCATCACCGGGGTCGCGCTGCTCGGCGGCGGCGGAGGCGGGGGAGACGACGATGAAGACCAGGGGCGGGATGCGCCGGCCGTCATCGTCACGCACAGCCCGGCCGACGGGGAGATCCCGGAGGACTCCGACGTACCCGAGGCACTGCGACCGGTCATCGTGAAGGCCGCCCACCGCTGCACCGACGCCGAGGTCACGCCCGCGTTCCTCGCCGCCATGCTCAAGGCGGAGAGCGGCTTCGACGTCAACGCGTCCCGCCCGAAGAGCGAGGAGTTCGGCATCGCCATGTGGACGCCCTCGGTGTTCCGGGCCTGGGCGGTCGACGGCGACGGTGACGGTGACAAGGACTACATGTCGGCACCGGACGCGATCTCCACGATGTCGCTGTACGTGTGCTGGCTCGACCAGCAGTTCAAGAAGGCGAACATGCCCGCCGCGGACCTTCCCGCGCTGATGGCGGCCGGCTACCGCACGAGCGACCGCACGGTCATCACGGAGGGCGGTGTCCCCGAGCGCGTGGAGCCCCACGTCAAGAAGGTGCTCCGCTACCTCGCCGACTACGGGGGGTGAGGTGGCGGAGCCGTCGCGCGCGGTTGTTCAGCAGTCCTTGACGTCCGGCATCTTGTTGTCGGGCGAGTTGATGTAGATGTTGGAGATCCAGCCGTTGTACTGGGGGAGGTACGCCCACCATTCATTGGTGTAAGGCGGTACGTTCACCACCTCGCCCCTGGCCTGGCAGCCCACCAGCACCTCGACGCCTGCCGGGAGTTGAGTGAGCGGTGCGTTGCCGGTGCCGGGGTCGGGGCGGACGTTCACATGGTCGCTCCAGGTGCCGTACCACCATCCCGCGGGCCGCGTGGCTCCGGGGACGTTCAGGGAGCGGGTCAGCCGGCCGATGTCCGTGTACGCCTTCCCGTACGACGTGCCGACGGGATGCAGCGTGAACACGGCCACGATGGAGCGGTCACCGGCGCCCACGGTACCCGTGCTGTGCAGCGCGGGCCGGGTCAGGTCGACGTCCGCGGCGGCGGCCGGAGCCGGGCGGGCCGTCTCGGTCGTGGCCGTGGTGCGCACCGGGCCGCAGGTGCCCTTCTCGAACGAGGACCCGGACCAGCCCTGCTTCACCGCCCAGGGCTTCGTGAACGCCCCGGCGACACCGAAGTGCTGGTCGAAGCCGTCCGAGGCGCATCGGGTGGACTGGCGCAGGTTGCCCATCACGAAGTCGCGCACGGGGCCGGGCGCCGAGTCCAGGAGGTAGCGGTAGATCGTCACCGTGTCGCGGGCGGAGAGCGCGGTGTAGCCCCAGTAGCCCTCGTACCCGGTGGGCGGCGGTGCCGTGTCCTTGAGGCCGAGGCGGCTGACCATGCGGGTGATGATCGCCGTACCGCCGTGGTCCGACCAGTAGGCGCTGGCCGCGTCGTCGTCGCTGGCGCGCAGCATCGGCTCCAGCCACGCCCGGTCGGCGGCCGGCACCGTGTAGTCGGGGCCCCGGTTCCACAGGTAGTCCAGCGCCAGCAGCAGCTTGACGACCGAGGCGGACCGGAAGCGGGTGCTCGTGTTGAGCTGCTCGGTGAAGGTACCGGTCTGCCGGTCGAAGACGGCGACCCCGGCGCTGACCCCGGCGGGCACCTCGGCGGACGCGGCGGCAGGACGGCCCGGCTGCCGGGCCGGGGCGTCGGCGGCGGCGGACCCCGCCGCCCCGCCGATCATCAGCAGTGCGGCGGCGGCAGCGAGAAGGCGGCGCCTCACAGGTAGTGCTCCCTGAGGTTGAGCGAGTTGATCGGCGTGAGGTCCACGTACCAGCCCTCCTGCGGAGGGATGGACTCGTGGCAGTCCGTGTTGACCGACTTGCACAGCTCGACGAGGGCGCCGTCGTACTGGTTGTTGAGGATCCAGTGGTTGCCGTACTGGTTGTAGATGGGGTGGAAGCCGTAGGAGTAGAAGATGTGGCTCGGGTGCGGGTTGTTGGCCGGGGTCACGTTCTGCGGGTAGATGCAGACGGCGCCGTAGGGGCAGCCGTCCCATGTGCCGCCCTCGGCCTGGGCCTGGGCGGCGCCGGTCAGAACGGCGGCGGCGGTGAGGGCGAGCGCGGCGGCGCCGCGCAGGATTCTGCGCATGGTCATGCCTTTCGGGTGAATGCCGGGAAGCGGGAGCGGCGGGCGGGCCCTGCCACCAGGGGGAGCAGCGGATCACGCCGTCCGACCCCGAAGGCGATCTGCCGGCCGACGTAGGAGCCCTTCTCCAGCGTGATGCGGACGCTGCCGAGGCTGAAGTCGGCGGGCTGGTCGGTGTCGCCCTCGGCGTTGTCGGGGTGGTCGCGGAAGCCGTGCGCGCCGGCCGTGGCGAGAGTGGAGCGGAACGGGCGCATGGGAGCCGTCTCTTCCTGTCTGTGGAGGGCGCCCCGCCGTACCGCCGGGGCCTGGAAGACGACTCGAACCTTAGAAAGGGGAAGGGGGCCGGCGGTCCTGACGGATGTCAGGGTGGCGGGCGGGATCCGGCCGTGAGCTCACCCCGACAGCAAGGAGACCAGCGCCCCGCCCGATGCCGTGTGCCGCGCCACCACGTGCTGTCCCTGCCGCTCCCGGGTGATGAGCCCGGCCGCCTCCAGCTGACCGCAGTGATAGGTCACGGTCGCCGGCGTGCAGTTGAGGGTGGCGGCCAGGGAGCCCATGGTGCACGGGCGAGCCAGCTCGCGCAGGATTCCGGCCCTGAGGGTGCCCACCACGAGCTTGAGCCTGTCTCTTTCGGCGGTGGCTTCCCGGGTGGTCCACAGCGTGTTCAGGCCGGGCACGGGATAGCCGAACCACACGGCGTCGGAACGGTCGAAGCTGAAGACCGAGGCGCCGTAGCCCGACACGATCGGCACCAGCACCACCCGGCGGGCGCCCCGCTCGAACGTCTCGGGGTGCGGATCGGGCACGTACAGCGTCTCCCCGGCGAAGCGGATCTTGGGCCCCAGCCCGGCGAGGACGGGCGGCAGGGCGTTGCTGACGACCGCCACCCCCACGCGTTCGGTCTCCTGGGCCAGCAGGGAACCGGCCCGCGCCCAGATCGGCCCGAAGGCTTCCCACACGGCGCCGAGAATGGCCGCGTACGCGTGGATGAAGGCCTTCGGCCGGTCGACGACCGACTGCCACTGCCGGGGAACCGTCCCCCCGAAGTCCGTCTCCAGCTCCCGCAACAGCTGTACGGGCGGGACGTCGGCCAGGCGTTCGAGCTGGACCGAGAGATCGGTCTCCCACAGGGGTGCCGTCGGCGTGAGGCAGTCGGGAACCATCGAGTACTCCGGGGTGAACAGCGGCCGCAGCACCGCCTCCGCGCCCTCGGGCACCGCGGAGCGCAGCGCACGCCGCCAGGTGGGGTGCAGCCCCTGGGAACGACCGCCGAGCGCATCCGCGACGAGGGACATCAGGGTGACGCCGGGCTGCGCCACCACGGATACCGGCACTGTCTCCAGTGGCCCCAGACACAACTCGGAGAACCGGGCCATGAGCACCCCCCGTTGACGGCCACCACCTCTTGGGACGCACGGGTTTCGGCAAAGGTTTCGAAGAGCCTGAGCAAAACCGCCGACCGGGACGCGTTTTGAAGTCCTTCGAAATGCTGGGGCACGCCTCTGCCTGTGCCCAGACTGTGTCCGACCCCGGGGGACGGTGGCGGCTGACCGACCGCGCCCATCGCTGTGCCCCCGCGACCCTGACAACGACGAGGGGGAACGTCATGAACTCCGTCCGCCGAAAGATCCTCGGCCTCGCGACCGTCGCCGCGACCGCCCTGACCCTGCTGGGCACGACGACGCCGGCCGACGCAGCGACCTACCCGTGCCAGATATCCGGATCCACGATCCCCTGCACCACGGTGACCGGCATCGACCCCGGCTCCTGGCTCCAGGTACGCACCGGTCCCGGCTACACGTACGGCCCGATCGCCGAGGCCTACAGCCGCCTCTACAACGGCAACCAGGTCGGCCTCACCTGCTGGACGCTGGGCGACGGCGCCTACGACAACCCCAACTACCGGTACTGGATGCGGGTCGAGGTCGGCAACAGCTACAGCGGCTACGTCAACGACTGGTACCTGAACACCGGTAGTCCGAACGTGTGGAAGCAGCAGATCAGGCAGTGCCCCTAGGGCGGACCGCTCCCGCCCACCGCTCTTCTTGACCCAAGGAACTGACATGACGTCGAACAACCGCCGCCGCCTGGCCGCCGGCGCCACCCTGATCGCCGCGCTCGCGGTCGGAGTCGTCCCCACCACGAACGCCCACGCCGCTCCTGCCGCTCCCGCCGCCGCGCGCGCGACCACCCCCGCCCCCGACATGGACGGCGTCGTCGCCGCGCTGAACGCCGCCATGGCCCAGGGCGCACCGGGAGCGATGGCCCGGTTCACCGGCCCCAAGGGCGTCCAGGTCCGCACCGTCGGAGTACGCGACCGGGACACGGGCGCCGCCATGGACATCCGCGCCCGCTTCCGCATCGGAAGCGTCAGCAAGACCTTTTCCAGCGTGGTCCTGCTCCAACTCGTACAGGAAGGAAGACTGGAGCTCGACGCCCCGGTGAACCGGTACCTTCCCGGGCTGCTGCCCGACGACCGGATCACCGTGCGGCACCTGCTGACTCACCGCAGTGGCCTCGCCGACTACACCGACGCGATGTTCGAACACACCGTGCCCGGCTTCGAGGCCGTACGCAACCGGGTCTTCAGTTACCAGGAGCTGGTCGACCTCTCACTGAGCGAGCCCCGCACCACCGAACCGGGGGTCGCGTACAAGTACTCCAACACCAACTTCGTGGTCGTCGGCATGCTGATCGAGAAGATCACCGGGAAGCCGGTCGCCCAGGAGTACCAGCGCCGCATCATCAAGCCGCTGGGGCTGCGCAACACCTCGTACGTGCACCCCGACGTCCGGATCGCGGGGCTCCACGTACGCGGCTATCTGCACCCGGACGAGGAGGGCGAGCCCCTGGTGGACTCCACGGAACAGACCGTCTCCTGGGCGCAGTCGGCCGGCGCGGTCATCTCCAGCCCGGCGGATCTCAACACCTTCACGACCGCGCTGATGCGGGGCAGGCTGCTGTCCCCGAAGATGCTGGACGCCATGACCACCGTCACCCCGACCGACACCACCAACACCCGCTTCTACGGCCTCGGTCTGCGCCGCTACGACCTGTCCTGCGGGACGCAGATCTACGGCCACACCGGCACCGTGCAGGGGTACTACACCTACGCCTTCGCGACCCGCGACGGCCGGCGCAGCCTCTCCGCGATGGCCAACACCTCGAACAAGGGCTCCGCCAACACGGCGCTCGGCGGCACGCTCGAGGCCGCGTTCTGCGGCAAGAAGCCGGCCTCGACGGCGTCGGCGTCCGCCCGGTCCGGGCCGTCCACGCTGCCGGCCGAGTCGGACCTGCCCGAACACCGCTGAGACCCGTCCGGGGCCTGAACCCCGGACGCCGACCGCGTCCCTCAGCTCCCGCACCGTGGGCGGGGGCGCGGTCGGACGCCGTGGTCTCCTCGCGCGCCCTGACATTTGTCAGGACCACGGCAACCGCGGCCTCGTTAGGTTCAGCCCACGTCCCACTGGATCGACGGCGTCCCGCGCTGCTGACGCGGCCTCGCAGACACGACCCACGACGGAGCCGACCCCCCTCGTCTGCGCCCAGGCGCGCGTGAAAGGACACAGCGTGGCCGACCACATGGTCATCGAGGCACAGAAGTTCATCAACTCCTACGACGTCGCCGGAATCCCGAAGGTCGAGGAGAACGGCCGCACCGGCTGGGCCGTCATGTTCGCGCTGACCCGGGCGCTCCAGTACGAGCTGGGCATCACCTCCCTGTCCGACAACTTCGGCCCGACGACGCTCGCCACACTCCAGGCCCGCCACCCCGTCATCAACGCGGGCACCCGGCACGAGAAGATCCTCAAGATCGTGCAGTCGGCCCTGTACTGCAAGGGCTACGACGGCGGCGGCATCGACGGCACGTACAACGGCTCCGTCGCGGCCTCGATCCGTGAGCTGACGCAGAACATGGGCGTCGGCGGCGTCTTCCCGGACGGTGTGGCGCCCAAGGTGTTCAAGGCGCTGCTCACCATGGACGCGTATGTCGTCATCGAGGGCGGCAGCGACCTGACCCGCGCGGTGCAGCAGTGGATGAACGGCCGTTATGTCGGCCGCCGCAACTTCTTCATCGTGCCGTGCGACGGGCACTTCTCACGGGACGTGCAGAGGGCGCTCATGTTCGCGATCCAGTACGAGATCGGCATGAGCGACGACGTCGCGAACGGGGTCTTCGGCCCCGGCACCCAGCAGGGCATCAGGAACAACCTGCTGTCGGAGGGCTCGTCGGGGACGTGGGTGAGTCTCTTCACCGCCGCGATGATCTTCAACAAGCGCGTCGGGGTGTCCTTCGACAGCCGTTTCGACGCCGGCCTGGCCGACCGCGTGCGCAGCTTCCAGAACTTCGCGAAGCTCCCGGTCACCGGCCGCGGGGACTTCCAGACCTGGGCCTCGCTGCTGGTGTCCACCGGTGACGCCACCCGCAGGGGGACCGCGGCCGACTGCGTCACCGAGGTCACCGAAGCGCGGGCGGTGGCGCTCAGGGACGCGGGATACCAGATCGTGGGCCGCTACCTGTCCAACGTCCCGGGCACCTCACTCGACAAGAAGATCAAGATCGGTGAGCTGAGCCGGATGGCCGCCCACGGACTGAGCTGCTTCCCGATCTACCAGACCTGGGGCGGGGAGGCGGCCTACTTCCGCCGCGAGCAGGGCATCGCCGACGCCTTCGCGGCCATCGAGCGGGCCAAGTACTACGGCTTCAAACCCGGCACCCGCATCTACTTCGCCGTCGACTTCGACGCGCTGGACCACGAGGTGACCGACCATGTCCTGCCGCACTTCCGGGGCATCCGGGACATCATGAACGAACACGGCCAGGGGTACCTGACGGGCATCTACGGGCCCCGCAACGTGTGCAGCCGCGTCGCGGCCGCGGGATACACCTCGGCGAGTTTCGTCTGCGACATGTCCACGGGATTCTCCGGGAACCTCGGCTATCCGCTGCCCGACGACTGGGCGTTCGACCAGATCTCCACGGTCTCGGTGGGAGCGGACAGCGGTCTCATCGAGATCGACAACAACATCGTGTCCGGCCGTGACGCCGGCCAGAACACCTACGGCACCGAGCAGGTCACCGGAATCCTGGACGTCACCATGGACATGTCCCTGCGCGGCGCCCTGCTCGCGGACGTCCAGTCGTATCTCCTCAACAGCATGGGCGTGCCGGAGACGGGCGGGAACCAGGGCGCCCAGGTGCTCACCTACCGGTCGACCACCGAGGCGTTCGACCTGGTGATGAGCTTCGACGGGCTGGTCACCCAGCTCGCGCGCACGTTCAAGATGCGCAAGGCCATCATCCAGGCCCCGCTGCTCTGGGAGATACGGATGTACAACAGCCTGGACGTCATCGGCGACGAGGCGGTCATCGACCACTACAACGGGACGGGGCTGAGCACGAAGACCGACTCCAGCACCGGTCTCGCGCAGATCTTCGCGGCCACCGCCATCCGCGGCCGCAACCACTGCATCCTGGCCGGCCTGATCGGCGGCAGGCTCATGCTCCCCTCCGACGAGAACGACCTGTGGAACGTCTGGCAGCAACTGCACGACAACCACGACTACAACATCCGGACCGTGCCGACGGTCCTGATCGAGGGCGCCAACGACGTCGGCGTGCCCCGGCCGTCCATGTTCACGGGCGACGAGGACACCCGCCGCACCCTGGCCCGCTACAACGGCAATGACAGCGAAGGGCGGGCTGACGCCTACGGCACCGCGATGCTCGGCCTCCACCGGGTGTTCGAGAAGTACAACGCGCCCCTGCGCGGTCTGTGACACCCCCTCAGAAAGGACAGGCATGACCGTCTCATCCACACGTCTGCCGCGCCGTTGCGTACTGCGCACGGGAGTCGGTCTGACCGCGGCGGCGGGCCTCGCGACCCTCGCGGTCCCCTCCCCGGCGTCCGCGTCGTCCGGAACCGAGCCCGTATCCAGTGCGAACGGCTGGTCGATCGAACCGGACGCCGACGAGTCGGGAGTCATCTGGACCCGTCAGGTGCCGGGCAGTTCGGTGTCCGTGGCCCTGCGCCTCGGCGAGGCCGCCACCGTGCTCATCCACGTCATCCGCCGCTACCACTACGAGATCGACACCCTCGTCGACGGGGAGGTGATCGGCTTCCGCCCCGCGGACGGCACACTGAAGGGCCACGCGACCAACCACGCCTCGGGGACCGCGATCGCGATCCGCCCGACCTGGTACCCGGACGGTGCCGAGGGCGGTCTCTTCCCCCACCAACTCGCGACGGTCCGCGACATCCTCGAGGAGTGCCAGGACGTGGTGGCCTGGGGTGGGGACTTCCGCCGTCCGAACGAGTCCCACTTCCAGATCGACGTACCCCCCTCGGACGCGCGCCTGAAGCGGCTCGCGGCCAGGATCCGCGGCTGGGAGGACAAACCGGGCCAGGGGGCGGGGACGCTCACTTTGGGCGCCTGACACCGGCAGGGGGCCGTCGAGCGGCGGACGGGGGGGCCTCGCGGGCGAAAGCGCGCGGGGCCCCTCACGATGTCGCCCTCAGGCGTTCGGGTCGAAGGGGATGCCGGACGGCTTGGAGATGCCGAGGGCGTACTGGAAGTCACCGTCGTCGATCTTGAGGGTGGCCGAGCCGAAGTCCGCGCCCAGGAGCTTGTCGCGGTAGCCGGCCGGGTAGCCGTTCCAGCCGACCAGGCGGGGGAAGAACCAGCCGCCCGTGACGTTCTCCGGCGGCTCGTCATTGCCGCCCGCGAAGCGGAAGCAGTGGGTGGACAGACCGTCCTTGTGGTAGACGATCTTCGGGTGCGTGCCGTCGAAGCGGACCGACGAGCGAGCGGCCACCTGGTAGCCGCTGTGCTGGGACACGGACACGTACTGGACCTGGTCACCGCTGATCCACACCACGACGTGTTCCCAGTCGTGCCGGTGCCCGATGGCGGCCGGGCCGAGGGTGGCCTGGTCCTTCTCGAAGTAGCTGGCGTACATCACCGCGCACCAGCCGTTGTTGCACTTCGCCCGCGAGTAGGTGTTGGCGTTGGCGAGCTGGGCGTAGTCGTGGCAGTGGCCGTTGACGTCACCGCCCGGCTTCAGACCGGGGTTGAGGGTGCCGTCGGCGCCGATCGCGGCGGTGGCGTAGCAGCCGTCGCCGTCGTAGTCGTAGGCCGGGGAGAACGTCTGCTCCAGGCCGTCGGCGTTCTGCGGGAGCAGGGTCAGGACGTTCGCGTGGGCGGACGTGGGGACGGTCACGACGAGGGCCAGGGCGGTGAGGAGGGCCGAGGCGAGCGGTCTCAACTTGGGCATGATCGCGGTTCCTTGTCAGCAGTAGAGGTTGCCGCCCGGCGAGACGCCGAGGATCGAGGTGAACCGGTTGTAGGCGTCGACGCGGCTCTGCACCTGCGCCGGGTTCCTGCCGTCGCACTCCAGGGAGCCGTTGATGGAGCGGATCGTCTGGCCGAAGCCCGCCTGGTTGACCATGGCGTTGTGCGGGGTCATGGTGCCCGGGCCGGACTGGGTGTTCCAGTACCACAGGCCGGTCCTCCAGGCCACGGAGGCGTCGTTCTGCACCAGCCAGGGGTTGTTGAGGAGATCCAGGCCCAACGCGTCCCCGGCCGCCTTGTAGTTGAAGTTCCAGCTGAGCTGGATGGGGCCGCGACCGTAGTAGGCGGCCTGGCCGGCCGGGCAGCCGTACGACTGGCTCCAGTCGCAGTAGTGGGGGTAGTTGGCGGTGTTCTGCTCGACGACGTACACCAGACCGCCGGTCTCGTGGTTGACGTTGGCGAGGAAGGCGGCCGCCTCCTGCTTCTTCACGGTGTCGCTGCCGGTGTTCGCGAAGCCGGGGTAGGAGCTCAGCGCCGCGACCAGCCCGCTGTAGCTGTAGAACGAATTCCGGTTCGGGAACATCTGGTTGAACTGCGCCTCCGACACCACGAACCCGGACGGGGTGCCGCCCCCGCCGCTCGCCGGCGCGTTCCACTTCTGGTTGGCCGTACCGGAGCAGGTCCAGATCTGCAGCCGGGTGCCGTTGGCGCTGTTGTTGTCCCGGACGTCCAGGCACTTGTTCGCGGCCGGGTTGACGATGTCGCGGGCCGCGGTCACCACCCATTGCTGATTGGCGCTGCCCGAACAGTCCCAGAGCTGGACGGCGGCCCCGTCGGCGGTGCTGCGGTCGACGACGTCCAGACACTTGCCGAGCGCCCGGAGCGTGCCGTCACCGGAGTTGGACCAGATCTGGGCGCCCGTGCCGTTGCAGTCGTAGAGCTGTACGGCGGTGCCGTTCGCGGCGTTCGCGCCCGCCACGTCGACGCACTTGCCGGCGAGCCCGGATATCGAGCCGCTCGCGGCGTGCGCCGGGGTCACGGTCAGCAGTGCGGTGAGGACGGCGAACAGTGCGGCGAGCACCGGGAGTCGGGCCGCGCGAAGGGAGAAGGGCATGGTGGGGACGCTCCTGAGGGGGGTGATGGGGGGTGGGGGGTGAGCGGGCGTCGCACGGGGGTCTGCTGCCCCGTTGCTGACCCGGAACCTAAAGGTCTGGACCAGTTCCGTCAAGGGGTGAAGTAAGCCTTGAGGGAAGGGAGTTGCCGGCCACTTGCCGACCCGCTCGGCCGAAGTGCCCCGCCCGGAGGCATGATGGCGGCGACTGTGTGTTCCCCATGCATGGAACGGAGCGCAGATGGACATCGGGATCGGCCTTCCCAACACGGTGCCCGGCACCGAGGCACAGACCCTCCTCGACTGGGCGAAGCGCGCGGAAGACGCCGGGTTCAGCACCCTCGGCACCATCGGACGCCTGGTGTACGGCGGTTACGAGGAGCTCATCGCCCTCACCGCCGCCGCCGCGGTGACCAGCCGCATCCGGCTGACGACCAGCGTGCTGCTCACGCCGCTGTACACGAACCCCGCGCTGCTCGCCAAGCAGGCGGCCTCGCTGGAACGAATATCGGGGGGCCGGTTCGTGCTCGGCCTCGGGCTGGGCGGACGCGACGACGACTACGAGGCCAGCGGGCTCTCCACCAAGGGCCGGGGGCGCCGGTTCGAGGAGCAGCTCGGGGAGCTGAAGCGGGTGTGGGCGGGGGAGGAGCGCGGGTTCGCCGGCGCGATCGGGCCGCGGCCGGTGCGCGAGGGCGGTCCGGAACTGATCCTCGGCGGCGGCAGCGAGGCCAGTTTCCGGCGGGTCGCCGAGTTCGCCGACGGCTGGATCATGGGCGGCGGCACGCCGGACATGTTCGCCGAGGCCGCGGCCGGCGTCGACGCGGCCTGGCAGAAGGCGGGCCGGGCGGGCTCACCGCGCAAGCTGTCCCTGGCCTACTTCGGCCTGGGCCCCGACGCCCGCGCCCAGGCGGACGGCTATCTGCTCGACTACTACGGTTTCCTCGGCGACGTCGCCCAGCAGGTCGCGGGGAGCGCGGCGGTGAGCCCGGAGATGGTCACGCAGTACGTCGCCGCGTTCGAGGCGGCCGGCTGCGACGAGCTCATCTTCGTACCGACCGGGTCGGGGCTGGACCAGATCGACCTGCTGGCCGAAGCCATCGCGTGAGCCGTCCCCCGGTCACAGGACGACGGTCATCCGGACGGTCACCTCGTCGTCGGTCGTGAGGCTCCGGGGTCCCCGGACGGCTGCCTTGAGCGGCAGCAGATAGCCGCCGTCCTTCGGGAAGAGCGACGTGGTGAAGGCGGTCTCGCCGATGCTCGCCTCGACCGGGATCACCCCCCAGCCGTACGAGGCCGCCGTCGCCACCTCACGGATGTCGGCGGACTCCTCGTCCGGCACGGGGACGAAGTAGTACGGCGCCGGGCCGCGCCATTCGATCACCCGACCGGTGAAGACCAGTTCCATGGGGCGTCAGCGTACGGGATCTCCGGGCGCCCCCGGAGGAGACCTTCACCGGTCGGTGACCGGCCCGTGGACGCCCTCTTGACGTCGCGCGGCGGCCGATCGACACTCCAGATGGGAATCCTAGTGAACAGGTAGGGAAACATGGGGCGCCTTGAACCGGCCGACGGTCGCGTGAGCCGCACGTCTCGGCCGTCGCCTCTTCTCACCTCCCGCCGGCACATCGACCTCCAGCGCGTCTGCAGCGCCATCCGCGCCCGCGGCTGACCCGGTCGCCGTTCCCCGTCGCGTCCGCCGTGCCGCCTCGCACGGCCGCGCCCCCTCCTTCTGGCCCGACGTCGCTTCCGCCGCGCGTACGTCCGCGCGCCCATCCCCGGGGAGATCCATGTCCGTCACACCGCTCGCCCCCGTCCCGACCACGCAGTCCACCCCCGCGTTCCGGGGCCGGATCGGCCGGGACGCGCGCAGCGGGCACTACGCCGTGCCCCGCCGCTACCGCCTGCACCTGTCGACCGCATGTCCCGACGGCCTGCGCATCGCCGTCGCGCACAGCCTGCTCGGCCTCGCCGAGGCCTGCCCCGTGACCTTCCTGGACGCCGTCCCCGACTGTCCCGACGGCGGACACTCCGCACTGCGCCCGCTGTACGAGGCGAGCGCGCACCGCTACACCGGGGCGGCCGCCGGGCCGGTCCTCAGCGACGACTGGTCGGGCCGCATCGTCAGCACCCACGCCCCGGACATCACCCGCGACCTGGCCCGGCACTTCGGCGGCGGCCGCGCGGCGCTGTACCCGTGCGGCGCGGAGTCGGAGACGGAGGCCGTCGAGCGGCTGTGCGCGGACGGCATCGAGCGGGCCGCCCAGAACGCTGGATCGGCCGGCGGCGACCCGGCCGCGCTCGACAAGCTGCTGGAGACCCTCGGCTCGCTGGACCGCTGGCTCGTCGGACGCGCATACCTGATCCGCGATCAGATCACCGCGGCCGACGTCGAGTTGTGGGTCACGCTCGTCCAGCTCGACACCGTGCACCGCCATCATCTGGACGCCTCCGCCGTGCAGCGGATCGCCGACCATCCCGAACTGTGGGCGTACGCCCGCCGGTTGGCCGCCCACCCCGCCTTCGGTGCCCACCTCGACCTCGACGGCATCGCCCGCCGCCACCACGCCCGCTGTCGCGGCCTGGAGGCCGCCGGGTCGGCCGTGCAGATCCTGGACTGGGCCGCGCACAGCGCCCACGTGGTGGAACGGCGTTGACATCCGTTCGGGGACATGTCTTTACTTACGCCCCAGAACGGTCATGAGCGTCAGCGACAAGCCCTGGCTAGCTGACCGGCAACCCTCGCTCCGCGGTGGGGTGCCCCAGGTGACGACCGGACCGACGACATATCGGTAAGCGCGAGGGCCCCGACGGGCCGGAAGAACACGGTGACGGACATGTACGCAGCTCCCAGGACGGCCCCGCGCCGCTCCGACGGCTGCGTACTGCCGTACGTGGACCTGCTCGTCGCCGACCGGGCCGTCGATCTGCTCCGCGTGAACAGCGCACTGTGTACCGCACCGGGCCGTGCCCGCTGTCGGGGCTGACCTCTCCACCTCCGCAGCCCCGCCCCCGAAGACGAACACCGCCCCCGCGGTGTGCCGTTGTCCACCAAGCCCCGGTGCCCGTGCGTCCTCGCGGGTCACACCTCCACGGTCGTGACCCGCCTCGTTCGCCGTACCCCGGGGAATCGACTCCCGCCGGAGCCCCTCCATGAGCGAACCCCCAGGCGCCGCCGTGTCTCTCACCGATGCGCCGCCGCCCGCATCCGACGCCCCGTCAAAGCCCCTCGCGGCCCAGCGCGTTCTGCCCCTGCGCCGCCCCGGCCGGTGGATCGCCACCGCCGTCGTCCCGGTCCTCGCGGCCCAGTTCGTGCACGGCCTGGTGACGAACCCCTTCTACCAGTGGGACCGCTTCGGCTACTGGTTCCTGCGGCCGACGATCCTCGACGGACTGCTCGTCACGCTCGAAGTCACCGCCTACAGTGCGGTGCTGGGTCTCCTCGGCGGCATCCTGCTCGCGCTGGCCCGGCTGTCGAAGAGCCCGGTCCTGCGGGCGGTCAGCTGGATCTACATCTGGACGTTCCGCTCCATCCCGCTGATCGTCATCCTGCTCTTCCTCTACAACTTCAGCGCCCTCTACCAGACCCTCAGCGTGGGCGTCCCCTTCGGGCCGGCCTTCTTCACCTTCGACGAGTCCCGGCTCGCCACCGACATCGTGGTCGCCGTCGTCGGCCTGAGCCTCAACCAGGCGGCATACGCCGCCGAGGCCGTCCGCGGCGGCATCCTCTCCGTCGACCAGGGCCAGCACGAGGCCGCCGCCGCCCTCGGACTGCCCAACGGCTACCAGTTCCGCAAGGTCGTCTTCCCGCAGGCCCTGCGCTCCATCACACCGAACTACGTCAACCAGCTCATCGACCTGGTCAAGGCCACCTCACTGGTGTTCTACGTGTCGCTGCTCGACCTGTTCGGCGCCGCCCAGACGATGGGCGCCACCTACCCAGGCGACATCGTGCCGCTGCTGCTGGTCGTCACCGTCTGGTACCTGATCCTCACCACCGTCGTCTCCGTCGTCCAGTTCTACGTCGAGCGCTACTTCGCCCGGGGCGCCACCCGCAGCCTGCCGCCCACCCCGCTCCAGAAACTGCGCACCGGAGCGAGCGACCTGCGCGCCCGTATCCGCCGGGAGGCCGCCGTATGAGCACCGAGACCCTCCAGATCGTGCCGGCCGCCGTCGAGGTCCACGACGTGCACAAGTGGTACGGGTCGCACCGGGTCCTGGACGGCGTCGATCTCACCGTCCGCCCCGGCGAGGTGACCGTCATCCTCGGCCCCTCCGGCTCCGGCAAGTCCACCCTGCTCCGGGTCGTCAACCACCTGGAGAAGCCCGAGATCGGGTACGTCAGCGTCAACGGCGAACTCATCGGCGTGCGCAAGCAGGGCGACCACCTCAAGGAGCTCAGCGAGCGGGCCATTCTCGCCCAGCGCAGCAACATCGGGTTCGTCTTCCAGAACTTCAACCTCTTCCCGCACCTGACCGTGCTCGAGAACGTCGCCGCGGCCCCGGTCGCGACCGGCAAGCTCGACCGGGACGCGGCCCAGAAACTCGCCCGTGAACTCCTGGACCGGGTCGGCCTCGCCGACAAGGAGTCCGCCTACCCGCGGCAGCTGTCCGGCGGCCAGCAGCAGCGCGTCGCCATCGCCCGCGCCCTCGCGCTGCGGCCCGGCGTCATCCTCTTCGACGAGCCGACCTCCGCCCTCGACCCCGAGCTGGTGGGTGAAGTCCTCGCCGTCATCAAGGACCTGGCGAAGAGCGGCACCACCCTGGTGATCGTCACCCACGAGATCGGGTTCGCCCGCGAGATCGCCGACCGGGTCGTCTTCATCGACGGCGGAAAGATCGTCGAACAGGGCCCGCCCTCCGAAGTGCTGGACAAGCCCCAGCACGAGCGGACCCGGGACTTCCTCAGCAAGGTCCTCTGACCGCCGCTTTCTTTCTCCTCCCGTTTCACCTCTCACTCACACGACAAGGACAGCCATGCGCACGCACCTCACCCGACGCAGCCTGATACGAGGCCTCACCGCGGCCACCGCCGTCGCCACCCTCGCCACCGGGCTCGCCGCCTGCGGGGGCGACAGCGACGCCGCCACCCAGACGAACGACGCGGCAGGCACGGTGACCGTGGGTCGGCTGTCCAACGGCGCGGCCACCGAGACCGCGCTGAAGGTCGGCGAGGTGAAGTCCATCAGCTCCCTGCTCCCCGCCGACATCAAGAAGAGCGGCAAGCTGGTCATCGGCTCCGGCACCCTGCCCTCCGGCGCCCCGCCGCTCGGCTTCATCGGCAGCGACCAGAAGACCCTCACCGGCTCCGAGATCGACCTCGCCCGGCTGGTCTCCGCCGTCCTCGGCGTCAAGCCCGAGGTGCAGCGCTCCACGTGGGAGAACCTCTTCATCGGCCTCGACAGCGGCAAGGTGAACGTCGCGTTCTCCAACGTCACCGACACCGAGGAGCGCAAGCAGAAGTACGAGTTCGCCTCCTACCGCAAGGACGACCTCGCCTTCGAGGTGAAGAAGGACAACACCTGGAACTTCGACAACAACTACGAGAACCTCGCCGGCAAGACCGTCTCCGTCGGCAACGGCACCAACCAGGAGAAGATCCTCCTGGAGTGGAAGGCGAAGCTGGAGAAGGAGGGCAAGAAGCTCACGGTCAAGTACTTCCAGGAGACCAACAGCCTCTACCTGGCCCTCAACAGCGGCAAGATCGACGCCTACTTCGGCCCCAGCCCCAACCTCTCGTACCACACCACGCAGACCGCGAAGACGCCCCAGGCGACCCGTATCGCGGGCCAGTTCTCCGGTGCCGGTGAGACGCTCCAGGGGCTGATCGCCGCGACCGCCAAGAAGGACAGCGGCCTCGCCAAGCCGCTGGCCGCCGCGATCAACTACCTGATCGACAACGGGCAGTACGCGAAGTGGCTCAAGGCCTGGAACCTCTCCGGCGAGGCCGTCGCCAAGTCCGAGATCAACCCGCCCGGCCTGCCGCTGACCAACTCCTGACCGCTTCCTCGGAAAGGCCATCGTGGTCCACCAGACCGCCCTGGGCACCCGCCTGCTGGACAACCCCGTGTGGGCCGCGCTCGACGGCCCGCACGCCGGGTTCGCCGAAAGGGCCGGCCGGGCGGCGCGCTACCCGGCGGACGTGTACGCGTTCGCCGCGCTCGCCGACCCGGCCGACCCGGCCGCCTGGGCCGACCTGCACCGGCTGCTCGGTCCGGCAACCACCGCCCGCGTCAAGGGAGTCGACGGCGTCCCCGCCGGCTGGGACGTCGTCGGCGGCGGCCAGGGCGTCCAGCTCGTGGACACCCATCTGCGGGCCGAACCCGACCCCGAGGCCGTGCGGCTCGGCCCCGACGACGTCCCGGACATCCTGGACCTCGTCGCCCGTACCCGCCCCGGCCCCTTCCTCGCCCGCACCGTCCACCTCGGCACCTACCTCGGCATCCGGCACCGCGGCCGGCTCATCGCCCTGGCGGGCGAGCGAAGCGAGATGGGGGTCCCCCCGGCCGAAGGCTGGGGGAGGCTGCACCTGCCCGGCTGGACCGAGATCAGCGCGGTCTGCACCGACCCCGCCCACCGGGGCCGGGGCCTGGGCACCCGGCTGGTCCGCGCGGTCGCCGCGGGCATCAGAGAGCGCGGCGAGACCCCGTTCCTGCACGCCGCCGCCCACAACACCACCGCGATCCGGCTGTACGAGTCGCTCGGCTTCACGCTGCGCCGCCGCACGACCATCCTTCAGGTGCGCACCCCAGGAACAGACGCCGGGGCGCGGGCGTTGTGAGCTGTGACGAGGCGCGCGCCGGCAGGACGGGAGGCAGGGACGTGTGTATCCCCTACCTCCGCCTGCACATCGACCTCCAGCGCGTCGCCGGCGCTCTCTGTCGCCCCTGACCCGTTTCCACCCCGCCGTGTCCTGAGTGCCGTGTGCCCGGGCCGGTGTTCTCGCCTACGGATCTCCAGGAAGGCACCCCTCGTGTCCCCTTCTTCCCCGCTGCATCTCGCCGTCGCCCTCGACGGCACCGGCTGGCACCCCGCCTCCTGGCGCGAGCCGGTCGCCCGCCCCCGCGACCTGTTCACCGCCGCCTACTGGGCCGACCTGGTCGCCGAGGCCGAGCGCGGGCTGCTCGACTTCGTGACCCTGGAGGACGGGCTCGGCCTGCAGTCCTCGGTCTTCGGCGGACTGGACGGCCGCACCGACCAGGTCCGCGGCCGCCTGGACGCCGTACTGATCGCGTCCCGCATCGCGCCCCTCACCCGGCACATCGGCCTGGTGCCCACCGTGATCGCCACCCACACCGAGCCGTTCCACATCTCCAAGGCGATCGCCACCCTCGACTACGTCAGCACCGGCCGTGCCGGACTGCGGGTGCAGATCGCGCCCCGCCCGGACGAGGCCGACCACTTCGGACGGCGCACGATCCCGCGGCTGACCCTGGACGAGCTGCAGAGCCCGGCCGGGCAGGACCTGGTCAGCGAGTACTTCGACGAGGCCGCCGACTACGTCGAGGTCGTGCGCCGGCTCTGGGACAGCTGGGAGGACGACGCCGAGATACGGGACGTCGCCACCGGCCGCTTCATCGACCGGGACAAGCTGCACTACATCGACTTCGAGGGCAAGCACTTCAGCGTCAAGGGCCCCTCCATCACCCCGCGCCCGCCGCAGGGCCAGCCCCTGGTCACCGCCCTCGCCCACCAGACCGTTCCGTACCGGCTGGTGGCCCGCCAGGCCGACGTCGGGTACGTCACGCCGCGCGACGCCGAGCACGCCCGCGCGATCGTCGCGGAGATCCGCGCGGAGCAGGAGACGGCGGGCCGCGCCGGCCAACCCGTTCATGTCTTCGGTGACTTGGTGGTCTTCCTCGACGACGACCCCGCGGCGGCCACGGCCCGCCGGGAACGCCTCGACGACGTGGCGGGGGAGCCGTACGAGAGCGACGCGCGCGTCTTCGCCGGAAGCGCGGCCCAACTCGCCGACCTGCTCCAGGAGTTCCAGTCCGCCGGGCTCACCGGCTTCCGGCTGCGCCCCGCCGTCCTCGGTCACGACCTCCCGGCCATCACCGAGGGCCTGGTCCCCGAACTCCAGCGCCGCGGCGCCTTCCGCACCGCCTACGAGGCCGACACCCTGCGCGGCCTGCTGGGCCTGGCCCGCCCCGCCAACCGCTACGCCGCAGCCTGAGCCGGAAGGACCGACCGACATGACCAAGCCGCTGAAGCAGATCCATCTGGCCGCCCACTTCCCGGGCGTGAACAACACCACCGTGTGGAGCGACCCGCGGGCCGGCAGCCACATCGAGTTCAGCTCCTTCGTGCACTTCGCGCAGACCGCCGAACGCGCCATGTTCGACTTCCTGTTCCTCGCCGAGGGCCTCCGACTGCGTGAACAGGGCGGGGAGATATACGACCTGGACGTCGTCGGCCGCCCCGACACCTTCACGGTCCTCGCCGCGCTCGCCGCCGTCACCGACCACCTCGGCCTGACCGGCACCATCAACTCCACCTTCAACGAGCCCTACGAGGTGGCCCGCCAGTTCGCCTCCCTCGACCACCTCTCCGGAGGCCGCGCCGCCTGGAACGTGGTCACCTCCTGGGACGCCTTCACGGGCGAGAACTTCCGCCGCGGCGGCTTCCTTCCGCAGGAGGAGCGCTACTCCCGCGCCAAGGAGTTCCTGGCCACCGCGCACGAGCTCTTCGACTCCTGGCAGGGCGACGAGATCCTCGCCGACCAGGCGACGGGCCGGTTCCTGCGCGACGCCAAGGCCGGCTCCTTCGTCCACACCGGCCAGCACTTCGACATCCACGGCCAGTTCAACGTTCCGCGCTCCCCGCAGGGCCGCCCCGTGATCTTCCAGGCGGGCGACTCGGACGAGGGCCGCGAGTTCGCGGCGTCGAGCGCCGACGCCATCTTCAGCCGGTACGCCGCCCTGGAGAGCGGCCAGGCCTTCTACACGGACGTCAAGAGGCGCCTGGCCAAGTACGGCCGCAGCCATGACCAGTTGCTGATCCTGCCCGCCGCCACCTTCGTCCTCGGCGACACGGACGAGGAGGCCGAGGAGCTCGCCAAGGAGGTCCGCCGCCAGCAGGTGAGCGGGGCAACGGCCCTGAAGCACCTGGAGTTCGTCTGGAACCGGGACCTGTCCGCCTACGACCCGGACGGCCCGCTGCCCGACATCGACCCGGACGTCAGCGGCGACCACATCTCCAAGGGCCGCGCCCAGGTCCGCATGTACCGCGACCCGCTGGCCACCGCCCGCGAGTGGCGCGAGCTCGCCGAGGCCAACAACTGGTCCATCCGCGACCTGGTCATCGAGTCCGGGAACCGGCAGAACTTCGTCGGCACCCCGGCCACGGTCGCGAAGACCATCAACGACTACGTCCAGGCCGACGCCAGCGACGGCTTCATCCTCGTCCCGCACATCACCCCGGGCGGCCTGGACGTCTTCGCCGACCAGGTCGTGCCGCTCCTCCAGGAACAGGGCGTGTTCCGCACCGAGTACGAGGGCACGACCCTGCGCGACCACCTCGGCCTCGCCCACCCCGACGCCTCCGACGTCCGGGCGGCGTCGTGAAGTTCCTCGCCATCACGCTGATCGTGCACCGGCCGGACCCGGTCACGGGCGTGCGGAAGTCGACGCACGAGCGGTTCCGCGAGGTGCTCGACAACGCGGTGCTGGCCGAGGAGCTGGGCTTCGACGGGTTCGGGGTGGGGGAGCGGCACGAGCGGCCGTTCATCTCCTCCTCGCCGACCGTCGTCCTCAGCCATGTCGCCGCCCTGACCCGGCGCATCCGCCTGTTCACCGCGGTCACCACCCTCAGCCTGCTCGACCCCGTGCGCGCCTACGAGGACTACGCCACCCTCGACCACCTCTCCGAGGGCCGCCTCGACCTCATCATCGGCAAGGGCAACGGCGCCGCCCAGCGCGACCTCTTCCACGTCACGCCCGAGGACCAGTGGGACCGCAACGCCGAGAGCTACGAGGTGTTCCGGCAGATCTGGCGCCAGGACAAGGTCACCGCCGACACCCGCTTCCGGCCGCCGCTGAAGGACGCCGAGGTGTGGCCGCGGCCGTACCAGCGCCCGGTCCGGGTGTGGCACGGCAGCGCCACCAGCAAGGAGTCGGTGGACCTGGCCGCCCGCTACGGCGACCCGCTGTTCTCGGCGAACGTCACCAACCCCATGGAGCCGTACGCCGAGTTGATCCGCTACTACCGCGAACGCTGGGAGCACTACGGACACGACCCGGCACGGATCGCGGTCGGCGCCGGGACGGCCGGACTGCTGGTGACCCGCACCTCCCAGGAGGCGCTCGACATCTACCGGCCGATCTTCGAGGCGAATCTGGCCTTCTACGAGAAGGCGGGCCTGCCCGTCGTCTTCGAGACCCTGGAGGACTTCGTCGACCGCAGCTCCGCCCTGATCGGCAGCCCCGAGCAGATCATTGACAAGGTGCACCGCTACCACGAGCAGTTCGGCCACACCGTGCTCCATCTGCACGCCGACGCGAGCGGTTTGACGGACACTCAGCACCGCGACTCACTGGAGCTGTTCCAGTCGGCGGTCGCCCCGGTGCTCCGACGTGACATCCCGGACCCGCCGTTCGCGTGGGCACCCGTACGGGAGGAGTCCGAAGATGCCTGAGATCCCCCTCGGCGTCCTCGACCTGGTCCCCATATCGACCGGCTCGACCGCCGCCGACGCCCTGCGCAACTCCATCGACCTCGCCCGGCGCGCCGAGCAACTCGGCTACGCCCGCTACTGGTTCGCCGAGCACCACCTCAACCCCGGCGTGGCCGGTACGTCCCCGGCGGTCGTCCTCGCGCTGACGGCCGCCGCGACCTCCACGATCCGGCTCGGTTCCGGGGCCGTACAGCTCGGCCACCGCACCGCGCTGAACACCGTGGAGGAGTTCGGCCTCATCGACGCCCTGCACCCGGGCCGCCTCGACCTGGGCGTCGGCCGCTCGGGCGGACGCCCACCGGGACAGCCGGCCGTCGAGCCGCCCGCTCCGGGAAACGCCCCGAACGGCCTCGTCATCCCGCCCCGCTTCTCCTTCGAACGCCTCCTGGGTTCACCCCGCATCGCCCTCCAGCGCAAACTGCTGCTGCTCCCCGGCGCCGAATCGCAGGACTACGCCGAGCAGATCGACGATCTCCTCGCCCTGCTGGCCGGCACCTACCGCACCCCGGACGGCGTCGAGGCACATGTGGTGCCGGGCGAGGGAGCCGAGGTGGAGGTGTGGATCCTGGGCAGCAGCGGCGGGACCAGCGCGGAGGTGGCGGGCGCGCGGGGCCTGCGCTTCGCCGCGAACTACCACGTCAGCCCGGCGACGGTCCTGGAAGCCGTCGACGGCTACCGGTCCTTCTTCCAGCCGTCCGACGTCCTCGACAAGCCCTACGTCAGCGTCTCCGCCGACGTCGTGGTCGCCGAGGACGACGCCACGGCACGCGAACTGGCCACCGGCTACGGCCCGTGGGTGCGCAGCATCCGCACCGCGGAGGGCGCCATCGAGTTCCCGACCCCGGACGAGGCCCGCGCCCACCCCTGGACGGAGGCGGACCAGGAGTTGGTCCAGGACCGCCTCGACACCCAGTTCGTCGGCTCACCGGCCACGGTCGCGGACCGACTGGAACAGCTCCAAGAGGCCACGGACGCCGACGAGTTGCTCATCACGACCATCACCCACGACCACACGGACCGGGTGCGCTCCTACGAACTGCTCGCCGCCGAGTGGCGCCGGCGGGGTCACTCCTTCCAGTCGAGCTGACCCTCGGGAGCGCGGACGGCAGCCCGCTACTGAAGCAGCAGTGCGGCGCCGCCCCAGCACGCCGTCAGGAACGCGGCCAGCAGCGCGGTCGCCAGCGCGTTGCGGGCGTTGGCGGTGGCGACGTGAGTCGCGCCGGCGGTCCGGGAGCGGCGCATCGCGCCGAGGAACGAGACGCAGAAGGCGGCACACAGCACCGCCGTGATCGGCAACAGCCAGAGGATCAGGCGGAGCTGGTGCTCCAGCTCCGGGACCGTGCTGCCTTCCGTCGCAAGCATGAGCGGATCGTAGACCGCGCCGTCGCGCTTCGCGACCCCCGTGGCACGCCGCGTGGCCGGCGCTCGTTTCCCTCCCCCGAAGGCAACGAGCGCCGGCCATTCCCCCGGCGCCGGACAGTGGTCCAGCCTCGCCCGTGTGCGGTCCGTACGTGCTGTCACCAGCACATGACCGCGGTTTCCCCCGAACCCCACGCGGAGTACAGGCGCACACGGACGAAGTAGCGGCGGCCCTTGACGAGACGGGCCCTGACGGTGGCGTTGTGCGGTGTTCCCCCGTCGTCCTGGCCGGCGAGGTAGCGGGGTTCCCCGTCCCGCTCCTCGAAGACCACGACCACGGTGTCGCTGTCGCCGAACGTGCCCACGCTGTAGTCGCGGGTCTCCGGCGGCAGGACGGTGAAGTCCGCCTGTTCGCCCGGGCCGAGGCCGAGCGGCGCCGAGCGGAACGGCACCAGCGCGGGCGGCAGTGTGGGGCCGACCGACGGGTACCAGCGCTGGACGTACTCCTTGTCCGAGGGCGAGAGCGTCCCGGGCGGGGTCAGCCCCGCACGGAACTGCTCCGGCTCCAGGATCAGCCCCGCCGAGAACGGATACTCCATGATCGACTGGGGGTCCCAGGCGGAGCCGCTCACCTCGGCGGTGTCGAGCTTGCGCAGAATGTTGAAGAACGTCTTGTCCCGGGTCCAGAAGTTCGGCGGGCCCGCCAGTTCGGCGTAGACGGCCTCGTCGTCCCAGTGGATCCCGGCGAACGGGTTCTGGTGCTCGTGGTGCATGCCCAGCGCGTGCCCGATCTCGTGCAGGGCCGTCCCGCGCTCCCCCGGCGCGGTCAGGTCCCACCCGAAGTTCATGGTGCGCTCGTGCAGTCCGACCTGGAGGGCGTCCTTGCCCACCGTGGACCAGGAGCCGTCACCGAGCTGGAACCCGATCCGCAGTTCCGCCTCGGAACGGTCTCGCACCTCGGCGAACGTGACACCGATGCCGAGATCCTGCCACTCCAGGAAACACTCCCGTACGACGTCCCGCTGCTCCTCCGCGCCGACCCACGACACCCGCCGCGTCGCCCCGCTGCCGGGAACCGCGATCACCGAGGCGTCCGAGTCGCCGTCGAAGAAGTAGTAGTGCAGGACGGTGTTGTTGACCCACATCCGGCTCCCGCCGATCAGCGCGCTCAGTCGCTCGGCGGTCAACCCCGGGGTGAAGACGGGGGCCGACTGCTGCGCGAGGGAGCAGTAGCGGGAAGCCATGCGCCAAGAGTGCCGTCGCCCGCCTGCGGGCGCCTGAGTCGAGGGCTACTCAAGTCCCCGTGTATCAGGAGTGAGTACTCGGCCTCTTGTAGGTGTGATGACTTTCGAACGGGACGCGAAAACCCTGGAACTGCCCTGGCCGTTCACCGGCCGGGAGGACGAACTCGAGCTGATCCGCCGGTCGTCGTCGGCCGGTCACCACGGCATCGTGGTCACCGGCCCGGCGGGCTGCGGCAAGACCCGGCTCGTCACGGAGGCCGTCCGCGGCACCGACTGCGCCAGGGTGGCCGGGACCCCGGAGACCCGCCACATCCCGTTCGCCGCGTTCGCCCATCTGCTGCCCGAGACGGTGTCCCTGCACCGCGCCGTCCAACTCCTCTCCGCCGTACGGCTGTTGCTGGTCGACGACGCCCATCTGCTGGACGACGCCTCGGCCGCGCTCGTGCACCAGCTCGCCGTGCACGGCCGCACCCGGCTGCTGGTCGTCACCACCGACGGCACCGCAGTGCCCTCGGCCGTCTCCCGGCTGTGGACCGGTGAGCTGCTGCCGCGCCTGCTGCTGGAGCCGCTGCCGCAGGAGGAGACCGCCCAGCTCGCCGCGGCCGGTGTCGGGGGCGGTCTCGAGCCGCTCACCGTCAACCGGCTGCACCGGCTGTGCCGCGGCGATCTGCGGCTGCTGCGCGATCTGCTCGGCGCGGTCCGCGAGGGCGGTCTGCTCACCCGGCTGCCCGGCACCGACGACCGGGCGTGGCGGGGGCCGGTCCCGGTGACGGCGACCGTGCGGGAACAGACGGCACGGGTCCTGGACTGCGCGGACCGCGCAACGCTCGAACTCCTGGCGTTCGCCGAGCCGTTGCCGCTTCCCATGGACGGACTCGACCTGCCCGCCCTCGAACGCCTCGAAGCCGACGAACTGGTCCACGTCGATGACGACGGGGCCGTACGCCTCGCCCACCCCCTGCACGGCCCGGTGCTGCGGGCCGCGGCCGGCAGGCTGCGGGCGCGGCGGCTGGCCCGCAGGCCGGAACAGTGCGCGACGGCGCTGACCGCGGAGGCCGCCGCGCTGGCGGCCAGGATCGAGCGGGCCGACGTCCGGACCACGGACGCGCCGGTGGGGGAGTGGCTGGTGGCGGAGGGGCAGCCGGTCCCGGCCCGCTACGCGGCCGTCCGCGCGCGGTTCGCGCGGCTGCGCGGAGAGCTGCGGGAGGCGGCGGCCTGGGCCAGGGAGGGATTGCGGCAGACGCCGGACGACCCGGCCTGCCGTACCGAACTCGCCCTGGCGGTCGCGCAGTCGGGGGAGGTGACCGGCCCGGACGACGACGTCGCCGGCCAGGTGACGGCGTGGCTGGCGGCGGCGAGGGGCGACATCGACACAGCGCTGGACGTCGTCACCGATGCCTACGACGCCGTACGCCTCGGTGCTCCCGGGCGGACCACCGGGCGGCTGCCGGGCGACGACGTGTTCGCGCAGCACGCCGACGCGCTCGCCCGCGGCGACGGCCCCGCGCTGGACCGGGCCGCCGAGCGGCTGGAGGAGCGCGGGTTCCTGCTCTTCGCGGCCGAGGCGCACGCGCAGGCCGTGCGCGCCCACCGCGACCCGCGTGCCGCCCGCACCTCACGCACCCGCGCCGTCGCCCTCGCCCGCCGCTGCCAGGGCGCCCGCACCCCGGCCCTGTCCGGGCTGGTCCTCGGCGAACTCACCGCCCGTCAGCGGCAGATCGTCACGCTCGCCGCGGCCGGACTCAGCAACCGGCAGATCGCGGAGAAGCTGACGCTGTCCATCCGCACCGTCGGCAACCACCTCTACAGCGCGTACGCCCGCCTCGGCGCGAACGACCGGGGCGCGCTGCCGTGGCTGGTGGAGCTGCCCGACGCCCAGTCGGCCTGAGCCGACCCACCGACCGGCGGTCTGACCCCCGTAATCGGGGGAGGGGTCAGGCCGCCGTACCACCCGGCCCGCCTCACGCGGCGCCGAACGCCGAGAACGCCCATCCCGTCGCCTGGTGGGTCGCGTCGCCCGGCAGCGCCGCCCGCGCGTCCCGCAGCGCCTCCGCCAGGGACAGCCCGCTGCTCAGCCCCTTGTGCAGCGCGAGCATCAGCGGCACCACCGCCGCGTCGTTCACGGGCGCGGTGCACGCCACCACGCCCGCCGTGCCCAGCGGCAGCAGTGCGGTGACCAGGCCGAGCAGCTCGTCCGCGCCGACCGAGGCGAAGCGGGCGGTGTCGCAGCAGGACAGGATGATCCGGTACGGGCTGCGGTCCAGGCGTTCGAAGTCGTGCACGACGATCGGCCCGTCGGCCATCCGCAGGGAGGAGAACAGCGGACTGTCGGCCCGGAAGGTGCCGTGCGCGGCGATGTGCGCGAGCGCCGCCCCGTCCAGCTCCTCCAACACCCGCGGCACCCGCGCCTCGTCCTCCTCCAGCACCGTCGATCCGCCGTACCGGCCGGCCAGTTCGGACACTTCGGCACCCTCGGTCGCCAACCCCGGTCCGCGCACCAGCACTTGGCGTCCCCCGGGCGGCGGCTCGGTCTCGTGGGCCCGCAGCCAGCTGCTCGCCGACGGCGACACACTGAGCACCCGCTCCCGCAGCGACGGCAGCAGCGCCCACGGCACCCGGTGCAGCCGGCCCGGCGGTACGACCACGACCGGACCGGAGCCGAGATGCGCCGCCGCCGGGCCGAGCAGCAGCTCCTCCAGACGGCGGCCCATGGCCTCCACCACCGGCAGCCGGGCCTCCGCCCCGGGGTGGGCGAGCCGCCGCAGCCCGGCCTGCACATGCTCCGCCTCGGTCTCCGCCTCGGCGAGCGGTCCGGCCTCGAACCGCCGCACCCGCCCCTGCCCGCACAGCAGCACCTGAACCCGCCCGTCGAGCACGGCCAGTTCGACCAGCAGCACGTCCCCGAGGCGGTCCAGCAGCCGGCCGGGGTCGAAGCGGCTGCCGAAGCCGGGCGCGTCCCCGCGGATGTGCAGGGTCCTGCCGCGTATCTCCCGCTCCAGACGGCGCTGTTCACGCTCCAGCGCCGGAATCGGCCGGCCCTCCATGCGGGCGGCCTCCGCGCGGGCCGCGATCTCCCGAAACGCCGTCAGGTCGCCCAGCAGCTCCGGGTCGGCCGGCGGGCGGGTCGGCGGCGCCGACAGCGCGGTGGCCCGCCAGCGCTCGCTCCACACCAGCAGCCGGCGCGGACTGCCGGAGTCCAGGCTGGCCTGCTGCGCCAACGCGGCCAGCTCCGCACCCTGTTCGGTGGCCCGGGCCCGCAACTCCGAGGCGCCCAGCGTCATCCGGTGGTCGTCGAGCACGTCCAGACCACGGCGGCAGGCCTCCAGCACGCCCCGCTGCGATCCGGCGGCCCGGGCCCGCAGCGCCTGCGCCGCCCAGCCGGTCATCCGCGCCAGCGGCGGACCGCTGTGCCGGCTGCGGGCGGCGACGGCCAGATGCCGCTCCGCGTCCGCCGTCCAGCCCAGGCCCAGCGCGATCCGGCCCGCGAGCAGGGACGCCTCCGGCGCGGCCGGCGCGCCGAACCCGGCCAGCCGCTCGGCGACCTCGGCCGCGTCGGCGACCAGCCGTCCCGAGCCGCGCCCGGCGGCGAGCCGTGCCTCGACCAGCACCAGCCGGGCATGCGTCTCCCACCAGGGCCGCCGCTGCGCGGCGAACAGCCGCACCGCGAGCGCCGCGCGCGCGATCGCGGTGTGCGGATCGCCCGCGCGACGGGCCGCCCGGGCCGCCGCCAGCAGGAGTTCGGCCTTGAGGGTGGACTGGCCGCCGATCCCGTCGAGCACGGCGATCGCCGCGTCCGCCTCGGCCAGCGCCTCCGGCGCGAGACCGGCCGCCATCAGCACCTCGCAGCGCCGGATGTAGAGCATGAACGAGGGCGTGCCGAGCTTGGCGTACCGGTCCCCGGCCTCGTCGAACAGCCGCAGCGCCGCCGGGATGTCGCCGGACCGGAACGCGGCGAGCCCCCGGCTCTCCACTCCGTCCGCCTTGTCGTGCTCCTGGCCCGTGGTGTCGAACAGCGACTCGGCCGCCGCGAAGTCGGCCTCGGCCCGCTCCACCGCACCGACCGCCAGGTGCACGGTCGCGCGCAGCGTCAGCGCCCGCGCCGTCCAGATCACGTCGTCCATCTGTCGCAGCACGGGAATCGCCCGGCGTACGTCCTCCAGCGACTCCCGGTGCCGGCCGAGCACCCATGAGGCGTAGGCGCGCCGGAACAGCACCCGCGCGCGGGTGTGCCCGCTGCTCACCCTGACACCCCGCTCCAGCGCGTCCAGGCCCTGCCGGGTGCGTCCCGCGGTCACCAGCGCCACGCCGAGCGCGGCCAGCGCATCGCCCTCCCGGTCGGTCGACTCGGCGCGTACGGCGAGGTCGCGGGCGCGGCGCAGATGGTGCAGCGCGAGCTTCATGTCGCCCCAGTCGCGCTGCCAGATGCCGATCACCTGGTGGGCCACGGAGGCGTGCAGCGGTGAGGGAGCGGAGCCGAGTACTTCCTCTGCCCTCGCCACCGCCTGCTTGGGCGCGGCGAACACCATGGGCAGCAGTTCGAGAACCGATTCGCTTCCCGCTGTCACTCAACGGATGGTAGTGCTCCGGGTCGGGTGCCACACAGGTTTGGCGCTGTATCAATCGCCGGCCCCGAGACTCTGACTGACGACCGTCGCTCAAGTGGGAGGACACGCCATGGCACCTCAGCGATTCCCGGAGCAGTTCGACCAGATCCAACGCTCGATGCCCGACGTCCCCCTCGCGATGGGACCGGACGACGCGGCCGAGTTCATCTACGAGAAGGGTGTTGTCCTCGCCCGGGACGGTGAGGAGGCGGCGCTCGTCGAGCGCACCGTGCGCGACCACTTCGACGCGGCCACGGGCCTCAACGGCGCCCAGGTCCGCCGCGCCGGTCCGGAGACCAACCGCTCGGGCATCACCCGCATCCAGGTCGGCGACCCCGGCCACGGCGACCGGCGCGCCGACCGGGCCGTCGCGAACGCCCTGCGCGCCATGCGCGAACCAGAAGGGCGCGCCGGACGCCGGCTGGTCAGCCGCAACCACGTGGTGTCCATCGCGGTCAACTCCTGCCCCGGCGACGAGCCGGTGCCCGCCCCGCTCACCGGCGGCACCAACCCGGCCCCCGCGGAGGCCGGTCACGACGCCGGCACCGCCGTGGGCGTCCTCGTCATCGACAACGGCCTCACCCACGACCACACGCTGGTCCCGCTGCTCTCGCACGTGCAGGGCGACCTGCACGGCACCGAGACCGACGACCAGGGCAACCTCAAGATCTACGTCGGGCACGGCACGTTCATCGCGGGCATCATCGCGGCCGTGGCGCCCAACACGAACATCACCGTGCGCAACACCCTCAACGACGCCGGCGCGATCCTCGAATCCGACTTCGGCGAGGCCCTGTTCGCCGCCGTCGACCGGGACGGCTGGCCCGACATCATCAGCCTCTCCGCCGGCACCTCCAACGGGCGCACTGACGGCCTGCTCGGCGTGGACGCCTTCATGCGAGAACTGCGGCAGCAGCGCACCCTGTTGGTCGCCGCGGCCGGCAACAACGCCAGCGCGACGCCCTTCTGGCCCGCCGCCTACGCCTCGCTGCCCGAGTACGCGGACAGCGTCCTGTCGATCGGCGCCCTGCGCACCGACGGCGACCACGGCGCCTGTTTCAGCAACCACGGTTCCTGGGTCAACGCCTACGCCCCCGGCGAGCGCCTCACCAGCACCCTCACCGGTTTCGACGCGCCCATCCCGTACGTGTACCAGCACTCCACCTACGACGCCTGCCGCTTCAACTTCACCTACCTCTGCACCTGCCAGCACCCCCGTCACACCGGTGTGCTGAGCGACGACGGCACCTCGGCCAAGCCGGACCAGGTGATGTTCGACGGGTACGCGCACTGGAGCGGCACCTCCTTCGCCACCCCGGCCGCGGCCGCCCTGGTCGCGGCCCACATGACCGCCCACAAGGAGACCGACCCGCGGGCCGCGCGGGGGCAACTGCTCGCCGCCAACACCGAGTTCGCGGAGGTGCGCGGGGCGCACGTACCGGCGCTCATTCCGCCCACCTGGCGCCAGGGGACGGTCGTACAGCTCTCTCCTGGGGCATGAGGGCCGAACTCGCCCCCTCCACGGCGTACGATGACTTGCCGTACACGAGGGGTGGGGACGTGGACCGAGCAGATGTCGGCGCGTTGGTCCGGTCCGCCGTCGACGGCGACGCGGCGGCCTGGAAGGCGCTCGTGGAAGGGCTGAGCCCACTGGTGTGGTCCGTGGTGCGCGCGCACCGGCTGAGCGACGCCGACGCGCACGAGGTCTACCAGACGGTGTGGTTCCGTTTCGCCCAGCACCTGGGCCGCATCCGTGAACCGCAGAAGGCGGGTTCATGGCTGGCCAGCACCGCGCGCCACGAGTGCCTGAAGGTGCTCAAGAGCTTAAGGCGGCTGACGCCCACCGACGATCCGCAGCTGCTCGACCGGGTCAGCGAGGACCGTACGCCGGAGCAGTCACTCCTCGACTCCGAGGAGGCGGCCGTGGAGAGCGAGCGCGTCCGGCGTCTGTGGCAGGAGTTCGAGGAACTCGGCGAGCGGTGCAGGCAGTTGCTGCGCATCCTGATGGCGTCGCCGCCGCCGAGCTACCAGGAGGTGTCCGCCGCGCTGGGTATCGCGGTGGGCAGCATCGGACCGCTGCGCCAGCGCTGTCTGCGCCGGCTGCGGGCCCGACTCGAGGCACGGGGGGCGGTATGAGGGACGAGATGGACGAAGACGAGACGTTCGACGAGGCCTACGACGGTCAGGACGCCGACGCGGACCTGCTGGAGGAGGAGCTCCGCCGGGCCGCCGGCATCCTCGACCCGGTACCGGCCCAGCTGCGGCAGATCGCCGTGGAGGCCTATGCCTTACATGACCTCGACGCCCGGATCGCCGAGCTGACCTTCGACTCGGTGGTGGACGCGATCCCCGTCAGGGGAGCCACGGACGTGCCGCGGATGCTGACCTTCCGCGCGGGTGAGGTCACCGTGGACGTGGAGGTCACGGGGGACGGTCTGATGGGGCAGGTGCTGCCGCCCCAGCAGGCGTCGGTCGAGGTGCTCAGCGGGCCGCAGACCGGAGCCCCGCTGACCACCGACGACATGGGGCGCTTCACGTACGCCGATTCCCCCGCCGGTCCCTTCGCGTTGCGGCTGCGCACCGGCAGGGAGGCGATCGTCACCGACTGGCTGACGGTCTGAGCCGTGCCCGTCGCCCGGGTCAGTCCCAGGTGACGGGCAGGGACTGCGGCCCGCGGATCATCGTCTTCCGGCGCCAGGCCACCTGGTCGGCCGGGACCGCGAGCCGCAGCCCCGGCAGCCGGTCCAGGAGCGTGCCGACCATGAGCTCGATCTGGAGCCGCGCCAGCACCGCGCCCGTGCAGTAGTGCGGGCCGTTGCCGAAGGACAGGTGCGGGTTGGGATCCCGGTCGAGGTCGATGCGGTCCGGGTCGGGGAAGACGTCCGGATCACGGTTGGCGGCCAGATAGGAGACGTACACCGGGTCGCCCGCGCGGATCAGCTGCCCGCCCACCTCGACGTCCTCCAGGGCGATCCGGGCGAGCCCGACCGCGGTGCGGTGCGGGATGTAGCGCATCAGTTCGTCGAGGGCGGTCGCCCGCGCCTCGGGCTGGTGCCGCATGCGTTCCATCAGCTCGGGGCGCGTCAGCAGCAGGTACAGCGTCTGGCCGCAGTTGTGGGTGACCGCCTCACCGCCGATCTGCAGGGGCGCGGCGAGGCCGACCGCTTCCCTCTCGCTGATCTCGCCGCGCCGCAGGGCCGCGCCGATCAGCGAGTACACGTCGTCGCCGTCGCTGTGGGCGCGGGCCCGGACGGTGTCCGCGATCCAGCCGAACATGCCCTTCTTGGCCTCGGCGGAGGCCTCGGCCCCGCCCTTGGTGGAGACGATCTGCGCCGCCCAGGCGTGCATCCGGGGCCGGTCGGCGGCGGGCACCCCCATGACCTCGCAGATCAGGGTCACCGGGAAGGGTTCGAGGACCCGCTCGACGAGATCGGCGGGCGGACCGTCCCGTACGATCCCCGCGACCAGCGGGTCGAGGAGTTCCTGCGCGCGGGGCCGCAGCCGCTTCATCGCAGCGACCGTGAACGCGCCGGCCACGGCCTTGCGCAGCCGGTTGTGGTCGGGCTGGTCGGCCCAGGCGGGGGAGCCCGGTTGCGGGGCGAAGTGCGGGGCGAGCCGGGTGACTTGGCGGTCCATGCCGGCGGTACGGCTGAACCGCGGATCGTTGGTGATCCGCCGGACGTCCTCGTAGCGGGTGGCGAGCCACGCCCACCCCTCTCCGAACGGCAGCCGGATCCGGGTCAGCGGCCCCTCCCGCATCAGCTCCGCCAGCACCGGGTCGAACTCCGTCCCGGCCAGGTCGAGGGCGGGCCAGTCCCGTACGGGAGGGCCGGTGAGCGTGGTGGTCTCCTCGGTCATGCCTTCCACCCTCACCGCGGTGCGGCCGGGTGTCGCGCGGGAGTGCTCCAGCCGGAGGTCGGCGGGAGGCCGGCGGGACACGGCAGCCGGAGGCCGGCGGGAGGTCAGCGGGACACGGCGTCGACGAGCGCCGCGAGCGCCGAGGCGAGCCGCTCCAGCCCGGGACCGGCGGGCCCGCCCGGCTCGGTCATGTACGTGTCCCGCCGGATCTCCACCATCAGCGCGGAGACCCGCGGATCACGTCCGTGGAACTCGAGCGGCACGTACGTCCCGCTGAACGGGCTGTCCAGCCCCACCTCCCCGAACGCCGCACGCGCGGCGGCGACCAGTTCGGGCGGCGTGTGGAAGGGATCGGTGCCGAGACAGACGGGGGGCCTCGGACCGTCGCCGTGCAGCTCGTAGGGCAGGGCCGCGCTCGGATAGGAGTGCACGTCGACGATCACGGCCCGCCCCGCCGCGGCCAGCCGCTCGGCCACGGCCTCGCTCATCGCCCGCGCGTACGGCCGGAAGTACCGCGCGAGGAGCGGCTCGGGGTCGGTGTCCGCTGGCCGCAGCACGTTCCGGTCGGTGGTCCGCGTGTACACGGCGCCCATTCCGACGGCGAGCATCTCCTCCCGCTCGTCCGGGAACCGCTCGGGATCGACGACCAGCCGCGCCAGCCGATTCACGAACCGCCACGGCGTCACCCCCGACAGCCCGGCCGCCCGCTCGGCCAGCTCCGCGGTGTGCGCGTCCACGATGTGGTCCAACTCCCGCTCCAGCGCGGAGTCGTCCAGGACGATCCCGGCCCGCACGTCCGCCGGGATGCGGCGGGCGGAGTGGGGGACGTGCAGGATCACGGGGGAGCGGGCCGCGCCGGTCAGGAGGTCGAAGGGCGGTGCGGCGAAGGACATGCGGCTGCTCCAGGGGCGTCGCGGAGGGTGCGGGACACGATCACACCATGCTCGGCGAGGAGGCGCTGACGCACTGGACCTGGACGTCCAGGAGGGAGTGCCGGCATTCGTGGGTGGGGACGGTGTCGACGAGGACCTGATAGGTGACCGTCGTCCCGGAACCGAGGCGCCCGGGGCCTATGCGCAGTTCGGCGTCGCGCACCCGGGCCGGGGGAGCCTGGGCGTCGCTGGGCTCGGACGCGGTCTTCGTCAGCTTCGCGTACGGCACGGCGAGCCGGATGCGGAACGGCTCGCCGCGGTCGAAGGCGCTGCTGGCTATGTCCCGCCGCCCGGGGTTGGTGAGCGTCACCGTGACCATGTGCGGGTCGGCCAGCGGGGTGCCGTTGTGGCTGATGACCAGGCTCCCGTCGTGGACACCGGGGACCAGCGGGGCGTAGGTGACCGTGTAGGTGAGCCGGCGCCGGGGATGTGCCACGTGCAGGACGGCCCAGATCCCCAACCAGCCCACGACGACGGTGGCGACGACCCCGGCCGCGGCCACCACGGTGTCCGCCGCGTAGAACGAGTCGGACGCGGTGGTCTGAGTGGTCAAGACGTCGTACACGGGCAGCCCCCCTGGCCGGTCGGTCGGTCAGCTTCGGTGCGGGCGGTCGTCGCCGGCCGCTCGGAGGAACGCGCGCCACCCCTGTGGCGTGAAGGCCAGCACCGGCAGACCGGTGTCCTTGGAGTCCCGGACCGTGACCGCCCCCTCGATGAGGGCGACCTCGACGCACGCTCCGTTGCCCGCGCTGTAGCTGCTCCTGTGCCATATGGCGTGCGGGTTCATGAGTCCTGCATCTCCCTTGTGATCTGTTCCAGGAGGACGGCCGCTTCCTGCGGGTCCGGAGCCGCGGCCCGGAGCAGGTCGAAGGTCTGGATGAAGGAGCGGACGTCGCGTTCCTTCTCCAGATAGACGTTGCCTGCCATGGAGTTGACGTAGACGACGGTGGGTGTGTGGGGCTCGAACTCGAGGAGCGAGAAGGCGCCGGACAGGGCCGCGTGGGCGCCCTTCGACGTCGGCATGATCTGGAGGGTGACGTTCGGCAGGGCGGTGACCTCCGCGAGATGCCGCAGCTGTGCGGTCATGACCTCCTTGCCGCCGACCGGTCGGCGCAGTGCGCTCTCCTCCATCACCACCCACAGCTCCAGCGGGTCGGGCTGCCGGGTGAGGAGGGCCTGGCGCTCCTTGCGGAAGCGCACCAACTGGTCCGTCTCGTCGGGCCGGTTGGGCTGGAACGCGGCGATCACCGCGTGGGCGTAGTCCTCGGTCTGGAGCAGGCCGTGCACCACCATCGACTCGTACGACCTCAGGACGCGGGCGTCGGCCTCCAGGCCCGCGTAGGTGGCCATGCCCGAGGGCAGCACGTCGCCGTAGTGGGCCCACCAGCCCTGCTGCTGCGCGTCCTTGTGGATCTGCATCACGGTCTCGATGCGCTGCGGGTCGGCGATCCCGTACCACTCCAGCAGGTCGCGCACGTCCCGGGCCTTGATCGGGGCCTGTCCCGTCTCCACCCGGCTGATCTTCGACATCGAGCACTCCAGGTGGGTGGCGGCATCCTCGATCCGCCTGCCCGCCTGCTCCCGCAATCGCCGCAGCTCCGCGCCGAGTTGACGCCGTCGTACCGTGGGCCCCCCTGCCGTGGCCATCGCCTCACCCCTCGCAATCGGCGCCGCGGAGCATTGCTCGACGCAATTGTGCCCCGCACTCAACCTACCTGTACCCGCGAGGAGTTGAGTCGAGACATTTGGTCCACGCAATTGCGTCCCGGAAGTCTCTTTGCCGTACGGACGGGCCCCCGCGGACACACGTCCGCCCCGGCCGGGCAGGTGCCGACCGGGGCGGACGTCGTTCGACCGGGGCCGCGTCAGCTCAGCGACGCCAGCGTCTCGTTCCACGTGGTGGACGGGCGCATGACCGCCGCGGCCTTCGCCGGGTCGGGCTGGTAGTAGCCGCCGATGTCGGCCGGCTTGCCCTGGACGGCGTTCAGCTCGTCGACGATCTTCTGCTCATTGGCGGAGAGCGCCTCCGCCAGCGGGGCGAAGGCCTTCGCCAGGTCCGCGTCGTCCGTCTGGGCCGCCAGCTCCTGCGCCCAGTACAGGGACAGGTAGAAGTGGCTGCCGCGGTTGTCGATGCCGCCGACGCGACGGGTCGGGGACTTGTCCTCGTTGAGGAAGGTCGCCGTGGCGCGGTCCAGGGTGTCGGCGAGGACCTTGGCCTTGGGGTTGTTCGTGGCCGTCGCGTACTGCTCCAGGGACGGGACCAGCGCGAAGAACTCACCGAGGGAGTCCCAGCGCAGGTAGTTCTCCTTGACCAGCTGCTGGACGTGCTTCGGCGCGGAGCCGCCGGCGCCCGTCTCGAACAGGCCGCCGCCCGCCATCAGCGGGACGACCGACAGCATCTTGGCGCTGGTGCCCAGCTCCAGGATCGGGAAGAGGTCGGTCAGGTAGTCGCGGAGCACGTTGCCGGTGACGGAGATGGTGTTCTCGCCGCGGCGGATGCGCTCGACCGAGAGCTTGGTGGCCTCGACCGGGGCGAGGATGCGGATGTCCAGGCCCTCGGTGTCGTGCTCCGGCAGGTACGCGTTGACCTTGGCGATCAGGTTGGCGTCGTGCGCGCGGGTCTCGTCCAGCCAGAACACGGCCGGGTCGCCGGTGGCGCGGGCGCGCGTGACGGCCAGCTTCACCCAGTCCTTGATCGGCGCGTCCTTGGTCTGGCAGGCGCGGAAGATGTCGCCCTCGGCGACCGGCTGCTCGATGAGGACGTTGCCGGCCTGGTCGACCAGACGGACCGTGCCGGCCGCCTTGATCTCGAAGGTCTTGTCGTGGGAGCCGTACTCCTCGGCCTTCTGCGCCATGAGGCCGACGTTCGGGACGGAGCCCATGGTCGACGGGTCGTAGGCGCCGTTGGCGCGGCAGTCCTCGATCACGGCCTGGTAGACACCGGCGTACGAGGAGTCCGGGAGCACCGCGAGGGTGTCGGCCTCCTGGCCGTCCGGGCCCCACATGTGGCCGGAGGTGCGGATCATGGCCGGCATCGAGGCGTCGACGATGACGTCGGACGGCACGTGCAGGTTGGTGATGCCCTTGTCGGAGTCGACCATCGCCAGGGCCGGGCCCTCGGCGAGTTCGGCGTCGAAGGAGGCCTTGATCTCCTCGCCGAAGTGCGGGAGCGTCTCCAGGCCCTTGAAGATGCCGCCCAGACCGTCGTTCGGGGACAGACCGGCGCCGGCGAGGACCTCGCCGTACTTCGCGAACGTCTTCGGGAAGAACGCGCGCACCACGTGGCCGAAGATGATCGGGTCGGAGACCTTCATCATCGTGGCCTTCAGGTGCACGGAGAACAGCACGCCCTGGGCCTTGGCCTCGGCGATCTGCGCGGTGAGGAACTCGCGCAGCGCGGCCACGTGCAGCACGGACGCGTCGACGACCTCGCCCTCCAGGACCGGTACGGACTCGCGCAGCACCGTGGTGGCGCCGTCCTCGGCGACCAGCTCGATCTTCAGCGAGCCGGCCTCGGAGATCACGACGGACTTCTCGGTGGAGCGGAAGTCGTTCTGCCCCATGGTGGCGACGTTGGTCTTGGAGTCCGCGGACCAGGCGCCCATGCGGTGCGGGTGGGTCTTGGCGTAGTTCTTGACCGAGACGGGGGCGCGGCGGTCGGAGTTGCCCTCACGCAGGACCGGGTTCACGGCGGAGCCCTTGACCTTGTCGTAGCGGGCCTGGATGTCCCGCTCCTCGTCGGTCTTCGGGTCGTCCGGGTAGGCCGGCAGCGCGTAGCCCTGCGCCTGCAGCTCGGCGATCGCGGCCTTGAGCTGCGGGATCGAGGCCGAGATGTTCGGCAGCTTGATGATGTTGGCCTCGGGCGTCTTCGCCAGCTCGCCCAGCTCGTGCAGGGCGTCCGGGATGCGCTGGTCCTCGGTCAGGTACTCCGGGAACACCGCGATGATGCGGCCGGCCAGCGAGATGTCCCGCGTCTCCACGGCGACACCCGCCTGCGAGGCGTACGCCTGGACCACCGGCAGGAAGGAATACGTCGCCAGGGCCGGGGCCTCGTCAGTGTGCGTATAGATGATGGTCGAGTCAGTCACCGGGTGCTCCGCTCCACGTCTGCAACATTGCTCGACATCAAGATATCTCGTGACCGAGCCCGGCTCGACAGGGGTCCTCGCACGCACGGTCGGATTTCGGGTGCCCACTCATGCAACCCGCGCACCCGATCTTGGAGTGAAGGAAGGTGATCACACTCATCCGACGGCCGGAACCGACCACCCCGGCCGCCCGAGCGAAAGCGGACCATGAGATATCGCACCAGAGTGACGGCACCCGCCGCGCTGATCGGCACCGCCGCGGCCCTGACCATCGGGGGAGCCCCGGCGCAGGCCGCGGCCAGGAGCGGCGTGGCGGGCCCGGAGACCCTGGGGGACCCCGTCTACCCGGACCTCGGCAACGACGGCTACCGCGTGTCGGCCTACCACCTGGACCTCGCCTACGACGCCACGACCAGGCTCGTCGACGCCACCGTCACCCTGACGATCACCACCACCGAGGCCCTGACCCGCTTCTCGCTGGACGCGCTCGGCCTGGACATACGCACGGTGACGGTCGGCGGCCGGGACGCCGCCTTCGAGCAGGCGGGAGAGAAGCTGCGGATCACCCCCGCCCGCTGTCTCCCCGCCGGGTGCCGGGCGACGGTCACCGTGACGTACTCCGCGGACCCGCGCCGCACCCTCGCGCACACCGCCTGGGTGCCCACCCCGGACGGCTTCGCGGTCTGCCCGCAGCCGAACTCGGCGCACACCGTCTTCCCGTGCAACGACCACCCGGCGGACAAGGCGGACCTCACCGTCCGCATCACCGTCCCGGCCGGTCTGAAGGGAGTCGCGAGCGGCAGCCTGACCGGCACCGAGGACCTCGGCGACGGCCGGACCGCGTACACCTACCGCTCCCGCGAACCCATCGCCACCGAACTCGTGCAGATCACGGTCGGCGACTACGTGGTCAAGGACCGCCAGGGCCCGAACGGCCTGCCCCTGCGGGACGTCGTCCCCGTCGCCCGCGCCGAGGCCCTGGAGCCCGCGCTCGCCCTCACCCCGAACCTGGTGAGCTGGCTCGAGCAGCGGCTCGGCGCCTATCCCTTCGAGACGTACGGCCTGCTGCCGTGCAACAACGACTCCTCGACGGCCTTCGACTTCACGGGCCTGGAGACCCAGACCCTGACCCTCTACAAGCCGAACTACCTGCTCCAGGCCGAGCCGAAGATCGGCTCGCACATGATGCACGAACTGGTCCACTCCTACTTCGGCAACAGCGTCAGCCCCGCCACCTGGGCCGACCTGTGGCTCAACGAGGGCCACGCCGACTTCTACGGGCTGCTCTACCGCTACGAGCGCGGCTGGGCCGACTCGCTGGGCCTGACCACCATGGAAGCCCGGATGAAGGACACCTACGCCAAGGGCGACCTGTGGCGTCGGAGCTCCGGCCCGGTCGCCGCCCCGAACGCGGCCAACCTCTTCGACAGCCAGCGCTACCTCGGCGGCGTCCTCGTCCTGTACGCCCTGCGCCAGCAGGTCGGCGAGCCGGTCTTCGCCTCGATCGAGAGCACCTTCCTCGACCGCTTCCGCAACTCCTCGGCGTCGACCGCCGACTACATCGCCGTCGCCTCCGAGATCTCCGGCCAGGACCAGTCCGGCTTCCTGCGGGACTGGCTCTACGGCACGAAGACCCCGCGCATGCCCGGCCACCCGGACTGGACGGTGACGCCGGTGAGTTCGTCGCTGCGGCAGCCGCAGAACCGGCCGAGCGGGCATCACGACAACTCGGCGACCCTGTGACGCGCGGCTAGCGGTCCGGGGCGGACCGGTCCCCGGGACCGGTCCGCCCCGGACCCTACGGAGTCACCTCGATGTGCGCGTCGCGCTGCTGCGGGATCGTCACCGACCCCTGCTGGAGGGCCACCGTCCGTGCGGGTGCCGGGATGCGGATGCCCTCCTGGCGGTAGCGCTTGTGGAGCTGCTTGATGAACTCGTGCTTGATGCGGAACTGGTCGCTGAACTCGCCGACGCCGAGGATCACCGTGAAGCCGATCCGGGAGTCGCCGAAGGTGTGGAAGCGGACCAGCGGTTCGTGTTCCGGGACGGCGCCCTCGACCTGCGTCATCACCTCGGTGACGACCTCGCAGGTGACCCGCTCGACCTGCTCCAGGTCACTGTCGTAGGCGACACCTACCTGGACGAGGATCGTCAACTGCTGCTCGGGACGCATGAAGTTGGTCATGTTCGACTTGGCGAGCTCGCCGTTGGGGATGACGATCAGGTTGTTGGAGAGGGCGCGCACGGTCGTCTGACGCCAGTTGATGTCCTCGACATAGCCCTCCTCTCCGCTGCTCAGCCGGATGTAGTCGCCGGGCTGGACGGTCTTGGAGGCGAGGATGTGGATGCCCGCGAAGAGGTTGGCGAGGGTGTCCTGGAGGGCGAGGGCGACCGCGAGACCGCCGACGCCGAGGGCGGTGAGCAGGGGCGCTATCGAGATGCCCAGCGTCTGGAGCACCACCAGGAAGCCGATGGCCAGGACCAGGACCCGGGTGATGTTCACGAAGATCGTGGCCGAGCCCGCCACCCCGGAGCGGGACTGGGTGACCGTCCGCACCAGACCGGCCACCAGCCGGGCCGCCGCGACCGTGACCACGAAGATCATCAGCACGGTCAGCACGTTGTTGGTGTTGCGCTGGAACCCCGACCGCAGCGGCAGCGCCGCCGCCGCGACGGCGATCCCGCCCACGATCGCACCCCAGGGCACCACCGTCCGCAGCGCCGCCACGATGACGTCGTCACCGGTCCACTTCGTGCGGTCCGCGTGCTTGCCGAGCCACTTGAGCACCATGCGCAGCAGGAACGCCGCCACCAAGCCCGCGACCACGGGGATTCCGGCGACGACCAGGTCGTCCATGGTGAGATCCCGTTGAAATGCCGTCACGTTGCCACCTGTTCGAGTTGCTGGATGTGCGCTCGCGCCGACCGCGCGGGTCGTGGGGTCGGCGCGACCGCTCATCCTGCCGTATCGGGCACAGGAGTTCGTAGCCGGTCGGGAGCCGGACGGCGGGGTTTCAGACGATGCCTTCGGCGAGTTCGGCCTGTTCCTGGTCGGAGTAGGCGGCGGTGGTGGGGGTTCCGTACGTACGACGGGCGGCGTACCACCACACCGTGGCCAGGATCAGTACGACGGCCAGGGCGACGGACGCGTAGTTCATCGTGTCGACCGTCACCGGCGAGGACTGCGGCAGGCAGAACAGGACCGTCACGAACGCCACCCACGTCACGGCCGTCCAGCCGATCGGCCTGCTCCACCGGCCGAGGCTCCACGGACCCGGCTGAAAACGGTCCCCGGCGCGCAGCCGCAGCAGCACGGGAATGGCGTACGCCGGGGTGATGCCGATGACGTTGATGGCGGTCACCGCGCCGTACGCCGTCGCCGAGTACAGGGAGGGCAGCGCGAGCAGACCCGCGACCACCACCGACAGCCACACCGCGGCGACCGGCGTCTGGGTGCGGGCGCTGACCTTGCGCCACAGCCCGGAGCCCGGCAGCGCGCCGTCCCGGCTGAACGCGAACACCATGCGGCTGGCGGCGGCCACTTCGGCGTTGCCGCAGAACAGCTGGGCGACGATCACCACGACGAGCAGCGCGCTCGCCCCGTCGGTGCCGAGGCCGTCGAGCAGGATCTGCGCGGGCGGCACCCCGGTGTCGGTGGCCCGGGTGGCGTCGTAGTCCTGGATGGCGAAGGTCAGTCCCGTCAGCAGCACGAAACCGGCGATCCAGGAGACCCAGATGGAGCGCACGATGCCGCGCGCGGCCGAGACGGACGCGTTGGAGGTCTCCTCGGACAGATGGGCCGAGGCGTCGTAGCCGGAGAAGGTGTACTGGGCGAGGAGCAGGCCGATCGCCGCCACGTACAGGGGACTTGACCAGCCGGTGTCGTTGACGAACTCGGTGAACACGAAGGACGGCGACTGGTGGTGGTCGGGCACGATCGCCAGCGCGCCGACGATCAGGGCGACACCGGCCAGGTGCCACCAGACGCTGACGGAGTTGAGCAGGCTGACGAGGCGGACCCCGAACAGGTTCAGCACGGCGTGCAGCAGCAGGATCGCCACGAAGATCAGCATCGTCTTCTCCGGTGTCGGCTCGAAGCCCCACTGGAGGTTCATGAACGCCCCGGTGAACAGGGCCGCGCCGTAGTCGATTCCGGCGATCGCGCCCAGCAGGCCCAGCAGATTGAGCCAGCCGGTGTACCAGCCCCAGCGGCGCCCGCCGAGCCGGTCGGCCATGTAGTACAGGGCGCCCGAGGTCGGATAGGCGCTGGTGACCTCCGCGAGCGCGAGGCCCACGCACAGCACGAACAGGCCGACGCCCGCCCAGCCCCACAGCATCACCGCGGGGCCGCCCGCGCCGAGGCCGAAGCCGTACAGGGTCATGCAGCCGGACAGGATCGAGATCACCGAGAAGCTGATCGCGAAGTTGCCGAAGCCGCCCATGCGGCGGGCGAGGACGGGCCGGTAGCCGAGTTCCCGCAGGCGTTGTTCCTCGTCGTGCGGTTTCGACGGACCGTGGCTGGTACGGGACATGCGGAAACCTCCGGAAGAGAACGGGGTGGTGGGGGGTTACGCGGGGCGGCAGCGCGCCCGGGCCTGGAGAAAGACCTCCAGGGCCTGCCCGCGGTCGCCGGGTGCGGGGCTGCGGTACGCCCAGGGCACGGGCGTCCAGTACGGGCCGAGCGCGTCGAACACCCGGGCCGCCTCCGGGAACTGCAGCGCGCCCCACAGGGCGTGCGCGAGGTGGTTCAGGTCCAGCGGGGAGCGCTCGGCGGGGAAGGTCTGCTCGAACCAGGCGTACCGCGCCCGCTGTGCCTCCCGGGTGGCATCCTCGGCGACCCAGTGCAGGTCGAGCGCGGCGTCGCGGCCGCCGGAGCGCCGGTAGCGTTCGACCCGGACGTACAGCGGCAGGACGTGCAGCGCCGAGCCCGGCGGCGCGGTGTCGGCGGCCCAGTGGGCGTAGCCGACCGCCTCCGCGAGCCGGCCCGAGGTGCCGTGCTCGTAGAGGAACTGGAGCATCCGGTGGTGGGCCTCGCGGTTGTACGGGTCCCGCTTGTCGGCCTCCGCCAGCAGGCCCCACGGGCCCGGCGGCAGCATCGGCCCGGGCGGCGCCACCCGGTGCTCCTCCCAGCGCCGCTCCCGGTCGAGCCGGGCCAGCGCCAGCAGACACACCCACGGGACCGGGTCCTGGGGTGCCGCCTGGGTCGCCGTGTGGCTCGCCTGCCAGGCCTCCCGCCACAGGTCGAGGGTGCGGGCGTGCTGCTCGCGATGGGCGCGCAGCGCCCGCTCGACGGCGACCCTGGCGTGCATGACCGTGCCCGGGACGCTGTGCGGTTCCTCCGCCAGCCAGGTCCGCACCACGTCGGTGCCCGCGGCGGCCGCGGCCAGGACCTGGGTGCGTTGCGTCCACTGCCACCAGGACGTCGTCTCGCCGAGCAGCCGGCGCATCGACATCCAGCGTCCGGTGCGCACCTCCTGGAGGGTGGCCCGCAGGGCGGTGTCCTGGCCCGCGGGGTCGTAGACGGGGCGTGCTCCTTCTCTGGCCATCAGCCGTCCGTCCCGTTCGGCGGGCGGGGCGGGACGGCAGGGTGGAGTAACAACAGCCCTCCTCCGGGCGGCGGTCGAGGAGCTCGTGCCGGTCGGCGGCCACTATAGAGGGGGAGGTTCCGCAGCTCCTTCGATTTCCCGATCTCTTCCAACTCCGTTGACATGAAAGGAAGTTGAAAGATCTGGTGGTTGAAGATTCACCGACGGTCAGGGTCGCTTGACGCGGTGCGGCGGGCGGCGGCAGGCTGGCGCCGTGGTGATCGCCGAGGGAGGGGCCCGATGACCGGTCCGGTGCTGTCCGTCGACCAGGGCACGTCCGGCACCAAGGCGCTCGTCGTCTGCCCCGAACGCGGAGTGATCGGCGCCGGGTTCGCCGAGGTGCGCCCGCGGCACCTGCCCGGCGGTCTCGTCGAGGTCGACCCCGAGGAGCTGTACGCGTCCGTCGTCGAGGCGGGCCGCCGCGCCCTCGCCGAGGCCCGGGAACCCGTGGTGGCGCTCGGCCTGGCCAACCAGGGCGAGACCGTGCTCGCCTGGAACCCCGCCACCGGCCGCCCGCTCACCACGGCCCTCGTCTGGCAGGACCGCCGCGCCGAGAGCGTCTGCGAGGAACTCGCCCCGCACGCCGAGGAGTTGCGCGCACTGACCGGCCTGCCGCTCGACCCGTACTTCGCCGCACCCAAGATGGCGTGGATCCGCCGCCACCTCACCCGCGAGGGCGTCGTCACCACCACCGACGCCTGGCTCGTCCACCGCCTCACCGGCGCCTACGTCACCGACGCGGCGACCGCGAGCCGCACCCAGCTCCTCGACCTCGACCGCACGCAGTGGTCACCCCGCGCCCTCGACCTGTACGGACTCGCCGGCGAACGCCTGCCGAGGATCGTCGGCAACGCTCAACCGGTGGGAACCACAGCGGAGTTCGGCCCTGAGATCCCCCTCACCGGACTCGCCGTGGACCAGCAGGCGGCGCTCCTCGCCCAGCGCGTCACCGCACCCGGCGGCGCCAAATGCACCTACGGCACCGGCGCGTTCCTGCTCGCCCACACCGGCGACACCCCGAGGCGCGGCAGTTCGGGACTGGTCAGCTGCGTCGCCTGGAGCCTCGACGGCCGGACCAGCTACTGCCTCGACGGTCAGGTGTACACGGCCGCGTCCGCCGTGCAATGGCTCGCCGACCTCGGGGTGATCAAGGGCGCCGCGGACCTCGACGTGGTGGGCGGCTCCGTGTCCGGCACCGGCGGAGTCACCTTCGTGCCCGCGCTGGCCGGACTCGCCGCCCCCTGGTGGCGTGGTGACCTGCGCGGCTCGCTCACCGGGCTCGGCCTCGACACGACCGCCGGCCATCTGGTGCGGGCGCTGTGCGAGGGGATCGCCGCGCAGGTCGCCGAGCTCGTGGACGCCCTGGAGTCCCCGCTGGAGACCCTGCGCGTCGACGGCGGCCTGACCCGCTCCGCCCTGCTCATGCAGACCCAGGCCGACCTTCTGCAACGCCCCGTCGAGGTGTCCGCCCTGCCCGACGCCACCGCCCTCGGTGCCGCCGCCCTGGCCAGGCTCGGCGCGGAGCCGGGCCAGAAGGTCACGGAGGTCCTTCCGGACCGGCAGCCGTCCGTCGTCCACGAACCCCGGATCACCGCCGACGAGGCCGCCGACCGCCGCGCCCGCTTCCGCGCCGAGGTCAGCGCCCTCCTCGACCGGACCCCCGCATGACGGTCACCACCCACGGCCCCCTCCCCGGCACGCCGTACGACGTGGTCGTCATCGGTGCCGGAGTCGTCGGCAGTGCCATCGCCCGCGAACTGGCCCGCCGTCCCCGGCTGCGCACAGCGGTCGTCGAGGCCCAGGACGACGTCGGGCAAGGCAGCTCCAAGGCCAACACCGCCATCCTCCACACCGGCTTCGACGCGGTCCCCGGCTCCCTGGAGGCCCGCCTCGTCCGCGACGGCTCCCGCCGGCTCGCCGAGTACGCCGCCGAGTCGGGCATCCCCGTCGAACCCGTCGGCGCCCTGCTCGTCGCCTGGGACGAGGAGCAACTCGCCGCGCTGCCCCGTCTCGCGGAGAAGGCCGAGCGCAACGACCACAAGGAGACCCGCCTGCTGGGACGGGCCGAACTGTACGACCGCGAGCCGCATCTCGGCCCCGGCGCGCTCGGCGCCCTCCACGTCCCCGGCGAGAGCATCATCTGTCCCTGGACGACGACCCTGGCGTACGCCACCCAGGCCGTCCGGCACGGCGTGGACCTGCACCTCAACTGCCGTGTGCGGAAGGTGAGTCAGGGAGTACTCTCGACCGACCGGGGAGACCTGCGCACCCGCTGGACCATCAACGCGGCCGGCCTCCACGCCGACACCCTCGACCGCGACCTCGGCCACCACGACTTCACCGTCACCCCGCGCCGCGGCCAGCTCGTCGTCTTCGACAAGTTCGCCCGCGCCCTCGTCCGGCACATCCTGCTGCCCGTCCCGACCGCACTCGGCAAGGGCGTCCTGGTCGCGCCCACGGTGTACGGCAACGTCCTGCTCGGCCCCACCGCCGAGGACCTCGACGACAAGCGGGCCACGCAGTCGACCGCCGACGGTCTGACGCGCCTGCGCGAGCAGGGCCGCCGCATCCTGCCCGAGCTCCTCGACGAAGAGGTCACCGCCGTATACGCCGGCCTGCGCGCCGCCACCGAGTACGACGACTACCGCATCACGGCCCACCCGGAGCAGGCGTACCTCACGGTGGGCGGCATCCGCTCGACCGGGCTGACGGCGTCGCTCGCCATCGCCGCGTACGTGATCGGGCAACTGGACCACAATGGGGTGGAGTTGGGGCCGTCGCGCCGACTGGAACCGGTCCGCATGCCCAACCTGGGCGAGGCGCTCCCGCGCCCGTACCGACGTCCCGACCTGATCGCCGCCGACCCGGAGTACGGCACCCTCGTCTGCCACTGCGAGCGCGTGTCGCGGGGCGAGATCCGTGACGCCCTCGCGAGTGCGATCCCGCCGGGCAGCCTGGACGGGCTGCGGCGCCGGACCAGGGCGCGGGGCGGGCGTTGCCAGGGGTTCTACTGCGGGGCGGCCGTGCGGCAGCTGTTCGAGGAGGCCCGCGGATGACGCGACAGGTCGACGTCCTCGTCGTCGGCGCGGGCCCCGCCGGGCTCACCGCCGCCGCCCGTCTCGCCGCCTCCGGCGCCGGGCGGGTGGAGGTGCTGGACCGGGAGCAGCGGGCCGGGGGAGTGCCGCGGCACTGCGCGCACGGCGGCTTCGGCTCCTGGCGGCGCCCCCTGACCGGCCCGGCGTACGCCCGACGGCTCGTCGAGACCGCAATGAGCGCCGGTGCGGTCGTACGGACCGGCGTGACCGCCCTCGACTGGGCCGGCCCCCTCGCGCTGAACACCGTCGGCCCGGGCGGGCCGGAGACGATCGAGGCCCGCGTGATCCTTCTCGCCACCGGCGCCCGCGAACGCCCCCGCGCCGCCCGCCTGGTGCCGGGGACCCGTCCCGCCGGCGTCTACACCACCGGTGAACTCCAGCAGGCGGTGCATCTGTTCGGGCAGCGGATCGGCACCCGTGCGGTGATCGTCGGCGCGGAGCCGGTGTCGTACCGGGCCGCCGACACCGTACGGGCGTCGGGAGCGGAGGTCGTCGCGCTGGTCACCGAGGCCGAGCGCGCGCAGGTGTCGCTCGTCCGCGCCCAGGACGCCCGCCTCCGTCGCGGGGTTCCCCTCCTCACCGGGGCCGGCGTCGCCGAACTCCTCGGCCACGGCCGCCTGTCGGGCGTCCGCGTCCGGCACCGGGACGGTCGTACGGCCGAACTCGCCTGTGACACCGTCGTGTTCACCGGCGGCTTCGTGCCCGAGAACGAGTTGGCGCGGCGGGGCGGGCTGAGGCTCGTCGCCGACGCCGGGGCGACGTCACGCCCCGGGGTGTTCGCCGCCGGAGGCCTGACGCACCCGGGGGAGAGCGCGGCCGGAGCTGCCCGCTCGGGTGCCCGGGCCGCCGCCGCGGCCCTGCGCCCTCCGGGGGCCCAGGCTGCCGCTGCGGTCGTGGATTCGTGATGGGCCGTCGCCGTCCTCCGTCACCGGGTTGCCGCCCGCTCGGTGCCGAGGGCCTTGAGGTCGGCGCCCGCGCAGAACGTGCCGCCCTCGCCCCACAGCACCGCCACCCGAGCCTTCTCGTCCGCCTCAACTCCCGGAAGGCGGCGACGGGCCCGACCGGGGCTACTTCTCCCAGGACGCCGGCAGTTCGGTGATCTCCAGCTCGGAGAAGACCAGGTCGAGGTCGTGCACCTGCATCTCGATGCGGACCGTGTGGAGGTCGATCCCCAGCTCATCGGCCCATCGCCGCGCGGCGTCCGACTCGGGCAGCACCCGCGCTCTCTCCAGATTGGCCCACTTCACACCCCAGACCCAGCCGTCGAGGCCGTCGGCCGTCGCGTGGTCGATGAGACGGTCGTCCAGCGACTTCTGCCACACCCGAGGGACGAGGGACGTCTCGCAGCGCGCCGCCACGCAGTACCGGAACAGATAGCGCAGGTGGGCCGGGGGAATGCTCGTGGTCGGATCGGCGGTCATGTAGACGACGACTTCGTAGTCCCGCAGGTAGTCGGTGAAGCCGTGGTGCACGACAGCGCCGTCCTCGATCTGGTCGAGGGCCTCGGAGAGAGCGGTGATGTCCATGCGGCCGTTGTACCGCAGACGATCTTCGAGCGCGGTCGATCAGATGATCTTCAGCCGCACGAGGGCCCCCAGCGTCAACGCCCCCGGCAGCAGCGGCAGCCACACGGTGATGATCCGGTAGGCCAGCACCACCGCCGTCGCCACCGCCGCCGGTCCGCCCGCCGCCACCAGCGCCACCACCAGCGCCGCCTCCACCGAGCCCAGTCCGCCCGGTGTCGGCACCAGGGCGACCGCGACCGTCGCCGCCAGGTACGCCACCGCCATGTGCAGCGGCGGCACCGGCAGCCCCAGGGCCTGTCCCACCGCGGCCAGCCCCGCCGCCTGGAGCGCGGGAAAGGCCAGCGACCCGCCCCACAGCGCCAGCGCCCTGGACGGCCGGGTGTGCACCTCGCGCAGCTCTCCCAGCGCCGTGCGCAGGAACGCCGTCACGGCCGCCCGCACCCGGCGTACGAGAACGAGCACCCCGGCCGCCACCAGCAGCACCGCCCCCAGCGCGGGCAGCAGTACGCCGACCGCCTCCTCGGGAAGCAGCGAACCGAGACTCAGCGCGTCGGGGAACATCAGCAGCAGCGCGGCCAGCAGCCCCAGCCGGCCGACCGACTCCGCGAGCAGATACAGCGCGAGGGCGGCGGAGGAGCGGGCGAGCGGCACCCCGCACACGGTCATGAACCGCAGGTTGACCGCGCTCGCGCCGAGCCCCGTCGGCAGCAGATGGTTGGCGGCGCCGGCCGCGAACTGCGTGGCGAGCAGCCGCCGCCTGGGCAGCCGCTCCACCACCGCGCCCTGCCGGGTACAGGCCGCGGCGACCCACGTCAGACAGGTGGCGCAGACCGCGACCAGCAGCCACGGCCACTCGGCGGACCGCAGATGACCGAAGCCCTCGGCGAGCACCGAGCGGTGCCGCACGGCGACCACGGAGACGAGCAGCAGCGGCAGCAGGCACAGGATCTGCCGGACCCTGCGGCCGGGAAGCGGGAGGGGGACGCGGCGGGGGCTCACGTCCTCAGAGGTTTTCCGCGCCGCACCAACTGCGGGTTGCGGCAGGGGGGACGGGGCATTGCTGACGGTCATCGGATCCTTCGGGGAGGGGGACGCGGCGGGGGAGGGGGACGTACGGTGAGCGGACGTACGGTGAGCGATTCTTCCGGGGCGGTGTGTGATTCTTCCGGGAACGTTGACCTCAACAACGCTTGAGGTCCTACGTTCGCTCCCATGAGCATGGAAACCACAGCCTGGACACAGCTGCACAGCGTGATGAACGCGCAGACGGAGACCCGCCCCTTCGCCCGCGCGACGCTGCGCCGCATCGGCGCGTTCGCCCGCCCGCACCGCACCCGCATCGCCCAGTTCGTGGTGCTCGGGGTGGCCACCGCGCTGCTCGCCGTCGCCACCCCGGTCCTCGCCGGCCATGTCGTGGACGCGATCGTGACGGGCGACGACGAGGGCACGGTCGTCCGGCTCGCCCTGCTCATCGCGCTCATCGCGGTCGCCGAAGCGGCCCTGGGCATCCTCGGACGGCGGCTGTCGGCCACGCTCGGGGAGGGACTCATCCTCGATCTGCGGACGGCTGTGTTCGATCATGTGCAGCGCATGCCGGTCGCGTTCTTCACACGGACACGTACGGGAGCACTGGTCTCCCGACTCAACAACGACGTCATCGGTGCGCAGCGGGCGTTCAGCAACACCCTCTCCGGAGTGGTCAGCAACCTGGTGACCCTGCTGCTGACGCTCGCCGTCATGCTCACCCTGTCCTGGCAGATCACCCTGCTCGCGCTCGCCCTGCTGCCGGTCTTCGTGATCCCGGCCCGCCGCATGGGAAGCCGGATGGCCCGCATGCAGCGTGAGGCGGCCGCCCTGAACGCGGCGATGGGCACCCGCATGACCGAGCGCTTCTCCGCGCCCGGCGCCACCCTGGTCAAGCTGTTCGGCCGTCCGGAGCAGGAATCCGAGGAGTTCGCGGCCCGCGCGCGGCGGGTGGCGGACATCGGCGTGCGCACGGCGACCGCCCAGTCCGTCTTCATCACCGCCCTCACCCTGGTCTCCGCCCTGGCCCTCGCGCTCGTCTACGGCCTCGGCGGCTGGTTCGCCCTGCGCGGCACCCTGGAACCGGGCGCGGTGGTCTCCCTCGCCCTGCTGCTGACCCGGCTCTACGCCCCGCTCACCGCCCTCGCCGGTGCCCGCGTCGAGGTGATGAGCGCGCTGGTCAGTTTCGAGCGGGTCTTCGAGGTGCTGGACCTGAAGCCGCTCATCGAGGAGAAGGAGGACGCCCGCGAGGTCGGTGAGGGGCCGGTCGCGGTCGAGTTCGACGCCGTCCGCTTCGGCTACCCGTCCGCCGACAAGGTCTCGCTGGCCTCCCTGGAGGAGGTCGCCTCCCTCGACACCCGCGGGGGTGAAGAGGTCCTCAAGGGCATCTCCTTCCGCGCCGAACCCGGCCAGACCGTGGCCCTCGTCGGCTCCTCCGGCGCCGGCAAGTCGACCATCGCGCAGCTGCTGCCGCGCCTGTACGACGTCGACGAGGGCGCCGTGCGCGTGGGCGAGGAGGACATCCGCGACCTGACCGCCCGCTCCCTGCGCGAGACCATCGGCATGGTCACCCAGGACGGCCACCTCTTCCACGACACGGTCGGCGCCAACCTGCTGCTGGCCCGCCCCACCGCGACCGAGGACGAGCTGTGGGACGCCCTGCGCCGCTCCCGCCTCGACGATCTCGTACGGTCCCTGCCCGACGGCCTCGACACCGTGGTCGGCGAACGCGGCTACCGGCTCTCCGGCGGCGAACGCCAACGCATGACCATCGCCCGGCTGCTGCTGGCCCGCCAGCGCGTCGTCATCCTCGACGAGGCCACCGCCCACCTCGACAACACCTCGGAGGCGGCGGTGCAGGAGGCGCTGACGGAGGCGCTGGAGGGCAGGACCGCGATCGTCATCGCGCACCGGCTCTCCACGATCCGCGCGGCCGACCAGATCCTCGTCGTGGAGGCCGGACAGATCGTCGAACGCGGCACGCACGACGAGCTGCTGGCGGCCGGCGGACGCTACGCCGAACTGCACCGCACCCAGTTCGAGGAACGGGATCCGGCCAAGGTCGGCCGTGACATCGATCAGAAGGACACAAAGCTCGACAGCATCATTGCCACCATCTGACACAGAACCTAGTGTGCGTTCGGTTTCCCAACATCGCCGAACAGGATCTGACGCTCCCTCAAAGCCGCACGGTCACCCGGCCGTAGTGAGGAAGGCAACGGTCATGTCGCACACTTCCGAGTCCCCCACCCGGACGCCCGTCAGCCGCCGCCGGCTCCTGGAGGGCGGGGCCGCCCTCGCCGGCGCCCTGGCCCTCCCCTCCTGGACCGCCGGCACGGCCCGTGCCGCCGCCGAGTCCCCCGAGTGGAACGGCCGCGTCGACGTCTTCCGGCTCGGCACCCAGCCGCCCCACAGCACCCTCATGCCGTACGCGACCCTCGGCCAGGCCCTCGCGGCCGACCGCACGGACTCGCCCTACCGGCTGAGCCTCGACGGCCGGTGGAAGTTCGCCCACGCCGAGCGCCCCGACGACCGTGACCCCGACTTCTTCGCCACCGACCTCGACGACAGCGACTGGGACACCATCCCCGTCCCGTCCGTCTGGCAGAAGCACGGTTACGACCGCCCGATCTACGTCAACATCACCTACCCCTACTGGGGCCCCAACGGCCTGGGCGAGGAGCCGCAGCCGCCCGCAGCCCCGACCCGCTACAACCCCGTCGGGCAGTACCGCAGGACCTTCACCGTGCCCCGCGGCTGGTCCGGGCGGCGCACCTTCCTGCACTTCGAGGGCGTGAAGTCGGCGCACTACGTGTGGATCAACGGCGCACTCGTCGGCTACCGCGAGGACTCCTTCACCCCCGCCGAGTACGACATCACCGACCATCTCAGGCCCGGCACCAACCAGATCGCCGTCGAGGTCTACCGCTACTCCGACGGCGACTGGCTGGAGGACCAGGACATGATCCGGCTGAGCGGCATCTTCCGCTCGGTCCACCTCTACTCCACCCCGGCCGTGCACCTGCGCGACTTCAAGCTGGACACCCCGCTCGGCGACGACTACGCCTCCGCGCAGCTGTCGGTGACGGCGAGCGTCCGCGCCTACGCGGCGGGCCACGCCGGTGCGTACACCGTCGAGACCCAGCTGTACGACGCCGACGGCCACCCCGTCTGGTCCCGCCCGCTCCAGCAGTCCGCCGACGTGCGGACGGTCGGCGAGGACACGACCGTACGGACGGCGAGAGCCGTACCCGAGCCGCGGCTCTGGTCGGCCGAACACCCGTACCTGTACACGGCGGTGCTGCGGCTGCGCGGCCCGTCGGGCAAGGTCACCGAGACGCTCTCCCACCGGGTGGGACTGCGCGAGTTCGCGCTCAAGGACGGCCTGATGCGCATCAACGGCCGGCCGGTGTCCTTCCGCGGCACCAACCGCCACGAGATGCACCCCGACCGAGGCACCGCCCTCACCCGCGCCGACATGATCCGGGACATCGAGATCATCAAGCGGATGAACATGAACTCGGTCCGCACCTCGCACTACCCCAACAACCCGCAGTGGTACGAACTAGCCGACGAGTACGGCCTCTACCTCGTCGACGAGACCAACCTGGAGACCCACGGCATCCGCGGCGAGTACCCCGGCAACCACGCCGACTGGTCCGCCGCCTGCGTCGCCCGCGCCCAGAACATGGTCCACCGCGACAAGAACCACGCCTCCGTCGTCATCTGGTCCCTCGGCAACGAGGCGGGCGCCGGCAGCACGTTCACCGCCATGCACGACTGGATCAAGTCCTACGACACCACCCGCGTCGTGCAGTACGAGGGCGACGACCGCCCGGGCGTCAGCGACATCCGCTCCGAGATGTACGAGAGCCCCGCCCGCGTCGAGGACCGCGCCAAGGACACCACCGACACCCGGCCGTACGTCATGATCGAGTACTGCCACGCGATGGGGAACTCCAACGGCAACTTCAAGAAGTACTGGGACGTGATCCGCGCCCACGACGTCCTCCAGGGCGGCTGGATCTGGGACTTCGTGGACCAGTCCCTGAACTGGCCGACGCCCGCGCGACAGCGGTTCACGGAGGAGGGGCCCGGCGGGATACGGGGCGAACTCATCGCGCCCAGCGGCTCGTTCGACCGGGCGAGGGGCGTCTCGGGCGGCACGGTCTTCGCCCGCGACGACCGCCTCGACCTCACCGGCTCCCTCACCCTGGAAGCCTGGATCACCCCGCACGTCCTCGGCTACCACCAGCCGATCGTCGCCAAGGGCGACACCCAGTACGCCCTGAAGCAGAGCGACGGAAACCTGGAGTTCTTCATCTACGGCGGCGGCCAGTGGGTATCCACCAGTTGGGCCCTACCGGGCGACTGGACGGGCAGCGAACACCACGTCGCCGGAGTCTTCGACGCGGAGGCCGGCACCCTGACCCTGTCCGTCGACGGCACGGTCCGGGCCACCCGCACGACCACGCGGCGGCCCAGCAGCAACACCGCGCCGCTCGCCCTCGCCACCGACGTCGACAACATCACCCGCGAGTTCAGCGGCACCATCCGCAAGGCGCGGGTCTACGCCCGGGCCCTGAGCGCCGCCGAGCTGGCCTCCGGCAGCCGGGGCCCCGGTGACGAGGGCGTCCGGTTCTGGTTCGACGCGGCGAGCGTCGGTCGCACGGCACAACGCCCCCGCGAAAAGACCTTCCTGGCGTACGGCGGCGACTGGGGCGACAACCCCAACGACGGCAACTTCGTCGCCGACGGCATCATCACCGCCGACCGCGGCCACACCGGCAAAGCGGCGGAGATCAAACGGATCTACCAGGCGATCAACGCCACGGGCGACGCGGACGCGGTGACTCTGACGAACGAGTACCTGTTCACCAACCTCCGGAAATTCGACGGACGTTGGACGCTGGTGGCCGACGGGAAGCCGGTCCGGCACGGCAGGCTGAGCCGCGACCAGCTGGACGTGGCACCCCTGTCCAGCAAGACGATCACCGTCCCCGTACGGCTGCCGGCCGACCCGGCGCCCGGCACGGAGTACTTCCTGGAGCTGTCCTTCACCACCAAGGAACGCACACCATGGGCCGGGCCGGGCTTCGAGGTGGCCAAGGCCCAACTCCCGCTGGACGCGGGCAGCCCCGCCGTCACACCGCTGCCCTTGGACGAGGTGCCGCACCTGACCTACGACGACGGCCCGACACAAGTCATTGTCACCGGCACGGACTTCACCGTCACCATCGACAAGAAGACCGGCGTCATCACGTCGTACGAGGCCCACGGCAGCCGGCTCATCGCCACCGGTCCCGTCCCCAACTTCTGGCGGGCGCCCACCGACAACGACCACGGCAACGGCCAGCACACCCGCAACCAGACGTGGCGCGACGCGGGCGCCCGCCGCAAGGTCACCGACGTCACCGTGAGTGCCGTACGGGACAGGGCGGTCAGGATCGAGGTCGGCGGCACGCTCCCCACGACCACGGAGTCGACGTACACCACCACCTACACGGTCTTCGGCAACGGCGAGATCAAGGTCGACAACACGCTGCACCCGGGGGCGAGTTCACTGCCGTACATCCCGGAGGTGGGCACCCTCCTGTTCCTCCCCGGCCGTCTGGACCAGATCCACTACTACGGCCGGGGCCCCGAGGAGAACCACTGGGACCGCAACGACGGCACCGACGTCGGCCTCTGCTCCGGCTCGGTCGCCGAGCAGTGGACCTCCTACATCCGGCCGCAGGAGAACGGCAACAGGACCGATGTCCGCTGGGCCGCCCTCACTGGCCGGGGCGGCACCGGCCTGCTGGTGAGCGGCGAGCCGCTGCTGGAGGTCAACGCCTCCCGCTTCACCCCGGAGGACCTCTCGGTGGGCGCCCGCCACGACTACCAGCTCACCCCGCGCCAGGAGGTCGTCCTGCGGGTGAACCACCGGCAGATGGGCGTCGGCGGCGACAACAGCTGGGGCGCGCACACGCACGACGAATACAAGCTGTTCGCCGACCGGGACTACACCTACACCTACCGGCTGCGCCCGATCACGGACGTCACCGCGGCGACGCAGCTGTCCCGGCGGCCGACGGCGGCGGAGTGACGTCGGCCCTGATCAGGCCCTGCTCACGCAGTGCCGCCCAGAGGCCGTCGGGGACGGTCCTAGCGTGCAGTTCGACGTTGCGCCGGACCTGTTCCGCGGTCCGCATGCCGAGGGTGACGTTGACGACGGCGGGGTGGGCGAAGGGGAAGGCGATGGCGGCGGTCGGCAGCGTGGTGCCGTGCGCCGCGCAGACCTCGGCGATGGCCCGGGCCCGCCGCACCAGGTCGGTCGGGGCGTTCTGGTAGTCGTACTTCATGCCTTCGGCGGGGCGGTCCTTGGAGAGCAGGCCGGAGTTGAAGACGCCGACGGCGACGACGCTCTTGCCGTGGGTCTGTGCGGCGGGCAGGACGTCGTCGAGGGCGGACTGGTCGAGCAGTGTGTAGCGGCCGGCGAGCATGACCACGTCGGCGGCGGTCTCGCGCAGGAAGCGGGCGAGCATGGCGGACTGGTTCATGCCGGCGCCGATCGCTCCGATCACGCCCTGGTCGCGCAGGTCGGCCAGGGCGGGCATGGCCTCGTCGGCGGCCTGTTGCCAGTGTTCGTCGGGGTCGTGGAGGTAGACGACGTCGATGCGGTCCAGGCCGGTGCGCTCCAGCGTGGCCTCCAGGGAGCGCAGTACGCCGTCGCGGCTGAAGTCCCATTGCCGGCGCAGGTCGTCGCGGACGACGAAGCCCTGGTCGTCGACGCCGGTCGGGTGTTCGTTGGGGACCAGGAGGCGGCCCACCTTGGAGGAGATGACGTACTCATCGCGGGGGCGGTCGCGCAGGGCGGCGCCGAGCCGGCGTTCGGAGAGGCCCAGGCCGTAGTGCGGCGCGGTGTCGAAGTAGCGGACGCCCGCGTCCCAGGCGGCGTCGACGGCGTCCGCCGCGGCCTGCGGCTCGGTCACCCGGTAGAGGTTGCCGATCACCGAGGCGCCGAAGCCGAGTTCGGTGAGTTCGACGGGGGTGTGAGGGATCTTCCGGCGGTGCAAGGGATGCTCCTGAGGGTCGTTCAGCGTCGGACGTGGGCCGAGCCGCCGGCGATGAGCGCCTCGACCTCCGCGAGGGTGGCCATCGAGACATCACCGGGGGTCGTCATGGCCAGGGCGCCGTGGGCCGTGCCGTAGGCGAGCGCGCGTTCCAGGGAGTGACCGGCGAGCAGGCCGTGGATCAGCCCGGCGGCAAAGGCGTCGCCGGAGCCGATGCGATCCAGGACGTGCAGGCCGGGCATGTGCGGTCCGGTCACGTATCCCGTCTCGGCGGACCAGGCCGCCGAGGTCCAGTCGTTCACACCCGCCGAGGGCACCTCGCGCAGGGTCGTTGCGAGGACCCGGGCGTCGGGCATCAGGTCGGTCACGGCGGCGAGAGCGTCCGGCATCTCGTCGGCCGTGAACCGCACGGCGCCCGGGTGTTCGCCCGCCAGGCCGAGGGCGCCCACGATGACGTCGGCGTGCCGGGCCAGGCGGCGGTCGACGTCGCGGGCGCGTTGCGGTCCGCCGCGGTCGGCCCAGAGGCTGGGGCGGTAGTTGGGGTCGTAGGAGACGGTGACACCGTGCCGGCGCGCGGCCGCCATCGCCTCGTCGGCCACGTCGACGGTGGTGTCCGACAGGGCGGCGAAGATGCCGCCGGTGTGGAACCAGCGGGGTTTCGTGGCGAAGAGGGCGTCCCAGTCGATGTCCCCCTTGCGGAGTTGGGAGACGGCGGTGTGGGCGCGGTCGCTGACGCCGAGGGCGCCGCGGATGCCGTAGCCGCGCTCGACGAAGTTGAGGCCGTTGCGGGCGGTGCGGCCGATGCCGTCGTCGGGCACCCAGCAGATCAGCGAGGTGTCGACGCCGCCCTGGAGCATCAGGTCCTCGACGAGACGGCCCACCGCGTTGTCCGCCAGCGCGGTCACGACGGCGGTGCGCAGGCCGAAGCAGCGCCGCAGCCCGCGCACGACGTTGTACTCGCCGCCGCCCTCCCACACCTGGAAGGTACGGGCGGTGCGGATGCGGCCCTCACCGGGATCGAAGCGCAGCATGACCTCGCCCAGGGCGATCACGTCGGTCATGGCGTGCTCCGTTCCACGGCCTCGGCGGTCAGTCGGCGGATCTCGGCGAAGTCACCGCTCTTGAGAAGAGCGGGGGTGGCCATCCAGCTGCCGCCGACCGCGAGTACGGAAGGCTCCGCGAGATAGCCGGGCAGCGCGGCGGCATCGATCCCGCCCGTCGGCATGAACCGCAGCCCGGGGAAGGGCGCCGCCAGCGCCCGCAGCATCGCCCGGCCACCGAGCGGTTCGGCGGGGAAGAGCTTGACGGCGTCGAGCCCGACCCGCAAGGCGTACATCACCTCGGTCGCGGTGGCGACGCCCGGCACCACCGGCACACCCCACTCCTGGCACCACGCGATGACTTCGTGATCCAGTCCGGGGGAAACGACGAAGCGCGCTCCCGCCGCCACGGCCCGCTCCGCCTGCTCGACGGTGAGCACCGTACCGGCGCCGACGACCAGGTCGCCCTGGGCGGCCATCGCCTTCACGACCTCCTCGGCGCCCGGGGTGCGGAAGGTGACCTCCGCACAGCGGGCACCGCCCGCGGCCAGGGCGTGGGCCAGCGGAACGGCCATGGCGGCATCGGGCACGGTCAGGACCGGCACGATCCGCGCCTCGGTGAGCAGGCCGGCGAGGTCGGCGTTCATCGGCCCAGCCATCCGCCGTCGACGGGCAGGGTGACGCCGTGGACGTAGGCGGCCGCGTCGGAGGCGAGGAAGACGGTGGCGCCCGCGAGGTCGTCGGCGCTGCCCCAGCGGCCGGCCGGGATACGCTCCAGGATCGCCTTGCTGCGCACCGGGTCGTCTTGCAGGGCCTGGGTGTTGTCGGTGGCGATGTAACCCGGCGCGATGGCGTTGACGTTCACCCCGTGCGGCGCCCACTCGTTGGCCAGCGCCTTGGTCAGACCCGCAACACCGTGCTTGGCGGCGGTGTAACCGGGCACCGTGATGCCGCCCTGGAAACTCAGCAGCGAGGCGGTGAAGACGACCTTGCCCTGGCCGCGGGCCACCATCGCCGCACCGACCGCCCGGGTCAGCGCGAACTGCGCACTGAGGTTGACCTGGAGGACCAACTCCCAGTCCGCGTCGGTGTGTTCGCCTGCCGGGGCGCGGCGGATGGTGCCCGCGTTGTTGATGAGGATGTCCACCGGCCGTTCCCGGCCCGCCAGGTCCGCGCCCAGTTCCCGCACCGCGGCGGGGTCGGCGAAGTCGGTGCGGATCGCCTCGAAGGTACGGCCCGCGGCGAGCACGTCTTTTTCCACGGCGCTGCCGGAGGCCTCCAGGGAGGCGCTCACCCCGATGATGTCCGCGCCGGCCTCGGCGAGCGCGCGGGCCATGGCCCGCCCGATGCCGCGCCGGGCCCCGGTGACCACGGCCAGCTTCCCGGTGAGGTCGAAGGCGTTCATACAGCGGCCTCCCGGGCCTCGTCGGTGCAGTCCACCAGGATCTTCATCACGTCACCGCCGCCCTCCAGCGCCTCGAACGCGGCCGGGGCCTGGGTGAGCGGGACGACCTTGCTGATCAGCCGGTCGGCCGGAACCGTGCCCTCGGCCACCAGGGCGACGGCCTTCTCGAAGTCGCAGCGGTCATACAACCGGGCGCCGACGAGGGTCAGTTCGCGCCAGAAGAAGCGGTGCAGATTGATCTCACGCGGCTTCGGATGGATCGCGACCAGACACAGCCGCCCCCGCACCCCGAGCACATCGACCGCGGTGTCCACGCCGCCCTGCGCGCCGGACACCTCGAAGGCGACGTCCGCACCCGCATCCCCGCTCCACTCCCCGACCAGGTCGGCCACGTGGTCGGTGGCCGGGTCCCACACAACAAGCCCCAACTCCTCGGCGAGCAGCCGCCGGTGGGCGCTCAGCTCCACCACCCGCACATCCCCGCCGGCGGCCTGCGCCACCAGCGCGATCAGGACACCCACCGGACCGCCGCCGACCACCACCACCTTCTCACCGGCGGCGACCTGCGCCCGGCCCACGTCGTGCACGGCGACCGCGGTGGGCTCCACCAGCGCGGCCCGGTCCAGGGGCAGGGTGTCGGGCAGCCGTATGAGGGTGGTGGCGGGCACGGTCCAGCGCTGCTGCATCGCGCCGGGGGAGTCGATGCCGATGAAGTCCAGGTGCTGGCAGATGTGCTGGTGGCCCGCGCGGCAGGCCGGGCAGGTGTCGTCCCAGCGCAGCGGCATCACGGTGACCGCGTCCCCGGGCGCCCAGCCCTCGACGCCCGGGCCGACACGGACGACCCGCCCGGCCATCTCATGCCCCAGGACGGCCGGTGCGGCGACCCGGGCATCCATGTCGCCGTGGAAGATGTGCAGGTCGGTGCCGCAGATACCGACGTAAGCGGGGGCCAACTCCACCTCGCCGGGACCCGGCGGTGTGCTGGGAGCCGGAGCCGTGTCGAGAGTGCGGGCGGACAAGTAGCGGGCGGCAAGTGGCATGGGTGCGGAGTCCCTTCGGCGCGGACCGGAGCAGGCGGGGTGGTGCGTCCGGCGCGGGTTCGGTGCGAGGGTCGGCGGGGCGGGGTCAGGTCGTCGTGCGGATCGTCGCGTCGCCGGCTCCGGCGACGGGGGCGAGTCCGTAGAACGCGGTCGCGGTGCCGGCCAGAAGCGCGTGGACATCGCTTTCGCTCCAGCCGGTGAGCAGTTCGTCCACGGTGGCGGCCCACCGGTTCCAGCCGCCCGCCAGGTTGGCGACCGGCCAGTCGGAGCCGAACATCAACCGCTCGGGGCCGAAGGCGGAGACCAGGACGTCCCATGCGGGGCGGATGTCGTCGACGGTCCACTTCTCATGGTCGGCCTCGGTGATCAGCCCGGAGACCTTGCACACCACGTGCGGGTGTGCGGCCAGCCGCCGGATGCCGCGTTCCCAGTCGGCGACCTCCTGGCGGACGAGGTCCGGCTTGCCCGCGTGGTCGAGGACCTGGGGCAGGTCGGGGAAGCGTTCCGCGAGCCGGACCGCCTGGCCGAGCTGGTGGTCGCGCACGAGCACGTCGTAGCGCAGTCCGCGGTCGCGGGCCGCCCCCAACCCGCGTTCCACATCGGGTCGTTGCAGCCAGTTGGGGTCGGTCTCGCCCTGGACCAGGTGTCGCAGGGAGCGCAGATACCGGCCGCCCGGTCCGGCGGTCAGCCGGTCGAGCACGTCACCGATCGCCGGGGAGGCCAGGTCGGCCCAGCCGACCACGGCCTGGATCAGCGGCTCCTGATCGGCGAGCGCGAGCAGGTCCTCGGTCTCGGGCACGTCCGGGATGCACTGGACGACCACCGTGCCGTGCAGGCGCCGGCCCGCGACCGCGTGGGTGGCGGTGGAGCGCAGGTCGTCGGGGGTGAAGGTGCGGCGGATCGACGCCACGGAAGGGTCGTCGAGCCAGGGTTGCGGGCGGTGGGAGAGATCCCACAGGTGGTGGTGGGCGTCGACCAGCACGGGTGCGTTCACAAGGGGGTCCACGTCGGCTCAGGCGGTGGCGTCGTCGCTGGGCGGGTTCAGGTGCCAGATCTCGGGGAGCTCGGTCCACTGGCGGCCCTCGCCCCGGTCGGGGAAGGGCTCCTGGCAGGGATCGGTGAGCTTCCACCAGCGCTGGGTCTCGGGGTCGGCCTCGATGGACGCCATGTCCCCTTCGAAGTCGTCGCCGATGTACTCCATGTAGGCGAAGAGCACGTCACCGTGGAGGAAGATGCTGTAGTTGCGGATGTTCGCCCGGAGCAGGGCGGCCTCGACGCCGGGCCACACCGCCGAGTGGAGCCGGAGGTACTCCTCGCGGTGCTCGGGCCGGAGCCTGATGGTCTGGGCGATGCGCTTCATGCCGATTCCCCTGTCGTGTCACGGGAGTTGGACGCGTCGAACGGCGTGCCGTAGCTGGGGGTGCGGGTGCGCAGCCCCAGTCGCAGGGTGAGCCGGATACGGGTGGAGGCGGGCAGGCGCACCGTCAGATACGAGCCTTCGTAGGGGACTTCCGCCTCGGAGACCACCGGCTCGGAGTGTCCGTAGTCGTACATGTCGCCGATCCAGCCGTCGTCCGTGCAGGCCGTGTACCGGACGCCGGTGATGGTGTGCTCGGCGAACGCGCCGGCCTGGACGATGACCGTGCGGTCGGTCTCGGGGGCCAGGTTGACCAGCTCGACGGTGGTCGCCTCGGGGTCGATGGAGGTGACCAGGGCGGCCACGTCGGCGGGCAGGCCGGCCCGGCGGGCGTCGGCGTCGTGGTAGCGCAGCCGGGCCTGCTGGAGGCCGCCCTGATAGAGCACCTGCGGGCCGCCCCAGGTCAGTTGCACGAGGGCCTCGGTGACCACCGGGTTGCACAGCTGCCACACATGGATGTCGGCCTCGGGCACGTCCAGGTCGCGGTAGCGGTCGATGCGCCGCAGCCGGTGCCGGATCTGGGCCTGCGCCATGGCGAGGACGCGCTCGGGGTAGTCGGGGTCGTCGCCGGCGAGGAAGGCGAACCACGCCTTCTCGTGCCCGGAGTCCTCCTTGGACCGGAACGGCCGCACCGTGCGCCAGTCGATGCCGTCCGCTTCGCGCAGTCCCTCCAGCCGGGCCCGGTCGGCCTCGGAGGAGGTGTGGTGCCACAGGGCCACCGGCACGGGCGGCGTGGCCGGGTTGTAGTCGAACCAGCCGGAGTCGTTGTGGCGGAACGGCAGGTGCGGCGTCGGCGTGTGCCGGTCCGGACCGAGTTCCACGGCCCACTTGGAGGGCAGGCTGGAGTCGGCCTCCGTGTGGGGCATGACCTTGGCGTTGCCTATGAGGGTGTCGAGCGAGGTCGCGATCATGGAGAGGTAGTCGTCGTCGCCGGTGACCGTGGCCGCCGCGAGCGCCGCCACACAGGCCGCGTGGCCGAGGCTGTGCCAGCCGTGCGGCCAGGACCAGCCGTAGTGGCCGCCGTACCAGCGGCCCTCCAGCAGGCTGCCGACGACGCCGTCCGGGCCGACGTTGTCGGGGAGGACACCGCCGTTCGCCTCGGTGCGCTCCCGCCACGCGCCGACGTACTCGACGATCCAGTCCCGGTAGCGCTCCTCGCCGGTCAGGATCCAGGCGTTGAGGACCAGACCGGCCGCGGCGAGGTTCATCGCGGTGTCGCCGACGCCCATCCGGTCGCGCATCTGCGCGCCGAGACGCGGGTCGGAGGAGAGCGGGAACGGGCCGCCGCCCTGCGCCTCGGGGATCCACTCGAGCGGGTATCCGTAGGTGTCGGCCTCCTTCTGGAGCCACGGGTACACGTCACCGTCGAACAGGCCGGTGCGCTCGGGGTCGCTGCCGTTGTGGGGGCGGGTGATGATGCGGTGCCCGGGGTCGTAGTTGCCCTTGGCGGGGTCGACGTACAACTCGGCGAAGCGCAGGGCGCGCTCCCGCCAGCGGTCCGGGGCGGCCATGCACAGGAAGTAGAGCAGCAGCAGGCTCTCGCCCTGGTGGAACCAGTCGTAGCCGCGCTCGTACTCGTCGCGCAGCATGTCCAGTTCGGTCAGCTGCTTGGTGACGCCCTCCCAGTGCTTCTCGCTGGCGGGCAGCAGGTCGTCTGCGCCGCCGAGGAGGTACAGCTGGGGCCAGTTGAAGAAGACCTCGTAGAAGTCGTCCACGCCGTCGCGGGTGGTCAGCGGGCCGGTGTAGTTCAGACGTCCGTCGGGGCCGGTGAAGTCGCGGGCGAAGCGGCGCCAGGCGTGGTCGAGGAGGTCGAACAGGGCGCGTTGCGAGACGGCCCAGCCGGGGGGTTCGAGCACGGGGACCGTGGCCTCGACCTCGGGTGTCGGGTCGCCGGAGGCGTCGGAGTGCGGGCTGAAGGACATGAGAGCGGTTACTCCTTGGTGGCGCCGGCGAGCATTCCGCTGACCAGGAAGCGCTGGGCGAAGAGGAACACGACGAGTACGGGGGTGATGGCGACCAGCGTGGCCAGTGCCAGTTGCGGGCGTTCGATCGCGAGGTCGCCGGCGGTCGGGTTGAACGAGGGCACGTTGCTGAGGAGGCTGCCGACGCCGACCTGGACCGGCATCTGGTCGCTCTCGGGGAGCATCACGTACGGCAGGAAGTAGTTCGTCCAGTTGGCGACGAAGCTGAAGAACCCGACCAGCGCGATGACGGGCGTCGCCAGCGGCAGGGCCACGTGGCGGAAGACGCCGAACTCGGAGCAGCCGTCCATCCGGGCCGCGGCCAGCAGGTCCTTGGGCACGGCGGTGGTGAAGTAGATGTACGTCAGGTACACGCCGAAGGGGTAGAACGAGTACGGCAGGATGATCGACCACATCGTGCCGATCAGATGCACCGCGTTGATCTCCAGGAACAGCGGCACCACCAGCGTGGCGTTCGGCATCAGCATCACGACGAGGGTCGCGATCAGGAGCGTGTGCCGGCCGCGGAACTCGGTCATCGCCAGCGCGTAGCCGGCCGGGATGGCCAGGCAGAGCGTGATGACCAGGGAGATGGCGGCGTAGACGGCGGAGTTGCGCAGCCACAGCAGGATGGCGTCGTCCTGGAAGGCGGTGAGCGCGTGCCAGTTGGCCTTCAGCGCGTGCCAGGAGCCGAAGGACAGCGGGTTGTCGTGGACGAGTTGCTGGTCGGTCTTGGTCGCCGCGAGCAGCAGCCACACCACCGGCAGCACGAAGAACACCACGAACACGGTGAGGACCGAGCCCGCCAGCAGCCGGGAGGCCACGTTCCGCGGGGGCCGGCGGCGCTGCCGCGCTTCCCCGTGCCGGGTGCGGCTGGTCGCGTTCGCGCCCTGAGCGGTGGGAGGAGGAGTGGGTCGGGTCTTAGTCGGCATCGAAGAACCCCGATCGTGCGACGAAGACACCGGCGACCGACACACTGACGACCAGCAGCTCCACCGAGACCGCGGCGGCGCCGTTGATGTTGTTCATCTGGAAGGCGAAGTCGTACGTCAGCTGGTTGAGCGAGTAGTCGCGGCCGGCCACGCCGGTGCTGGCGAGGGAGAGCAGCTGCGGCTCGACGAAGAGCTGGGCGCCGCCCGCGAAGGCCAGGATCACCATGTACACGATCCACTTGCGGAGCATGGGGATCTGCACCCGCCAGGCGGTCTGCCAGCCGTTCGCGCCGTCGATGCGCGCGGCCTCCATGACGTCCTTGGGGATGTTGTTGAGCGCGCCGTACATGACGACGATCCAGCCGCCCGCGCCGGTCCAGAACGCGATGATCGTGAACAGCAGCGCCAGGTTTCCGGGGGCGATGACCTCGCCGAAGGTGTGGAAGCCCAGCGTCTCCAGCAGCGAGCTGACCGGGCTGACCGTCGGGTCGAGCATGAACAGCCACACCAGGACGCTCGCGGCGCCCGCGAGGGCTCCGGGGATGTAGTAGAGGAAGCGCAGCGCCTGACTGACCGGCCCGGAGGACAGCCGGTGCAGGAGCAGCGCCAGGACCACCACGAACACCACGAGCGACAGCAGCCAGAAGACCAGGTACATCGCCACGTGGCCGAGGGAGTCGACGAAGCGGAAGTCCTGCGCGGTGGTGACGAAGTTGGAGAAGCCGGTGAAGGCGCCTCCGGCGTTCGTGAACGCGAAGTAGATGGCGTAACAGGTGGGAAGGACGCCGAAGGCGATCAGCAGCAGTACGTAGCCGGCGACGAAGGCCATGCCGGCCCGGCTCTGCCGGGAGGTGCCGCGAGGGCGCCCCCGGACAGAGCCGGCGGAGGAGTGGGTGACGGTCACTCGGAGACCTTGTATCCGTTGGACTTGGCGTACTTGACGATCGAGTCCTGCCAGGCGGGCAGCAGCGACTCGATGGTCTTGCCCTGCGTCAGGCCGGGCTTGACGGTGGCGGCCCAGATCGCCTCCTGGCTGAACTGGCCCGATCCCCAGTCGGACCACACCTGCGAGGCGGCGTCCTTGAGGGCCGTGAGGTCACTGGCGTAGTACCCGGAAGCGGCCTGCGCCTTCAGCCAGTTCTCGGCGGCGGGCGCGTACGCCGGGAAGCCGGGGGCCTTCTCGCCCTGGTAGGCGTTGTCGGTGGTGACCCACTTCAGGAAGTCGGTGGCCGCCTTGAGGTGGGTGGAGTGCTGGGACAGCAGCCAGGTGCCGCCGCCGACGTTGCCGGTGGACGGCGAGCTGTCACCCTGCCACTGGGGCATGGGCGCCACCGCGATCTGCTTGGCCGGGGTCTTGAGCCCGCTCTGGAAGACCGCGCCGCCGTACCAGGCCGGGCCGGGCATGAGCAGGATCTTGGGGCCCTTGTTCTTGGTGAAGTCGGTGCTGAAGACGCCGCTGATGGACATCGACTTGTTCTTGATCAGTACGTCCAGCAGCTTGGCCATCTTGGTGCAGGCCTCGCTGGTGGTGTTGACCGAGACGGCCTTGGGGCCGGTGATGTGGTTGGCGCCGCACTTGCTCGCCCACAGGTAGATCTCAGGAGTGAAGGAGTCGCCCGCGTCGCCCACGAGGTAGCCGGGGTGCTCCTTGGCGACCTTCTCGCCCAGCGCCTGGTACTCCTCCCAGGTCGTGGGGACGGTGTAGCCGAACTTCTTCAGCAGCGGCGCGTTGTACCAGAGCACCGTCTGGGAGAGGTCGTTGCGCAGGCAGTACAGGGTGCCGTTGACCGTGCAGACGTCGTTGGCGCCCTTGGCGAATCCGTCGAGGGTCGCCTGCGGGATCAGGCCCTTGTTGAGCGGCGCAGCGAAGTTCGCGTCGACGGCCCAGCTCGCCTCGTTGTTCTGGGAGCTGAAGACGACGTCCGGCCAGCCCTTGCCCGTGCGGTTGAACAACTGGACCTTCGTCTGGAGGTAGTTGGACCCGTTGGCGTCGCCGTCGTAGCTGACGATGTGCAGCTTCACGCTCGGGTGCGACGCCTGGTACTGCTTCGCGGCGGCCATACGGGTCGCGTCCACCCACACGGTCAACGCCCCGTCGCTCTGGGCGGCCTGAGTGAATCCGTCCTTGGCCGTGCCGCCCGAACCGCCGCTCCCGCCGCAGGCGGTCACGGTGAGCAGCACGGTGGCGGCACAGCCGGCCAGCAGTGCGGCACGTCTCCTGCTGGTCCCTGTCTCCCGGGTGACGGAAGGCTTGTAGACGGACATGTGCGACTCCACTCGTTTTGCGTGAGGCTGACGGCTCTGTCATTGCCGCTGCGGAAGAAATTAGCCGCCATATCGAAGGAGGCGTCAAGGGGTGTGTACGGCTTTTTTTGGAGTCCAGTAGAGGAATCGGAGCGACTCCCTGGGCGGCCTTAACTGGGCAAAAGCTCATTAACGCGGCCAAGTTGCCCAGGAGTTCGTGATCAAGTTCGAAAGAATGAGTACGACTTATACTGGGCCGAGGTACGATGAGCGCGGCTTCAAACCTGATCACTCACCCTCGCCGCAGTCACCGGAGGCAGGACACATGAACGAGACGCCCGCCGTGCCAGCAGTGGTGAACGGCGCGGACGAGCGACGCGATTACCGGCCCGGATACGAGGTCGTGGCCGAGCGGATCCTCGAGTTCATCGCGGAGTCGCGCCTGGTCCCCGGCGACCGGATGCCCACGGAGATCGACCTGGCCCAGCAGCTGGACACCAGTCGAGCGGTGGTCCGGGAAGCGGTGAAGATCCTCTCGGCGCTCGGCCGGGTCCGGGCGCACAAGGGCCGCGGTCTGTTCGTCGCGGACGACGAAGGCATGCTGATCACCAGCCGCTGGGGCGGTTTCTTCCGGCCCGTGGACCTGGATCACGTGCTCATGCTGTTCGAGTTCCGCCGTGTCCAGGAGACGGCCGCCGCCAGACTCGCGGCCACCCGCGCCACGCCGGCCGAACTGCGCGCCATCGAGGTCGCGATGCAGCAGTGCCGGCACGGGTACGTCAACGGTGAGGTCGACGTCTTCAACCAGGGCGACGACGACTTCCACGCGGCGCTGGCCGCGGCCTCCCACAACACCTTCCTCGGCAGCGCGGTGCGTGACGCCCGCCGGCTCCAGCGCCAGTCCAGCGCGATCGGCATCCACGACAGCTTCAACGAGGGGACCGCGGCCGCGGTGGAGGAGCACGAGGCGATCTACCGGGCCATCCGCGACGGCCGCCCGGACGAGGCCGCGGAGGCCACCGCCGTCCACCTCGACCGGACGCTGGAGGACTACCGGCGGGAGATCCAGCGGCGCCTGTTCGGCTGACCGCGGACCGGCACCTGCCCGGGCCGGAGGGGTGCCCGGCGGCCGGTGAGCGGACTGCTCATGAACGCGGCGCCAGCCATCGGTCGATGACGCCCGCGAGTGCGTCCTGGCCGGTGAACAGGTGTCCGTCCATGCCGACGGCCCGCGCCGCGCGGACGTTCTCCTCACGGTCGTCGACGAAGAGGAAGTCGGCGGGGGTCGCCCGCAGGGCGAGGACGCAGTGCAGGTAGGCGGCCCGGCCGGGTTTGGCCGCACCGGTCTTCCCGGAGAAGGCGACGTGGTCGAGGTCGCGCAGCCAGGGCTGGGCGGCGAGGGAAGGCGTCCGCGTGGTCCGCCGGGATGTTGGACAGCAGGGCGACCCGGGCGCGGTGCCGCAGGGTCCGTACGTAGGTGACCATGCCGTCGTCGACGCGGGACCAGCTGTCGATGTCGGTGAGCCGCAGCTCCTCGATCGTGGCGGCGTCGGCGGGGCGGGACAGTGCGTGCAGCACGTCGGTCCAGTACGCGGACGCGGTGCGCAGGCCGGCGTCGTAGGGCGGGCGGTGGGTCCAGTAGGCCGTGGCGAAGGCGTCGGGGGAGGCGTGGCAGCGGGCGGCCATCTTCTCCAGGGCGCCCGGGCGTTGGTGGCGGGCTATGACCCCGAAGAGGTCGAAGAGCACGATGCGGCGGCGGTCGGCGGACATGAGGCTCCGTGGCGTCGGCGTTCCGGGGGCGTGCCGTGCAGGTGGGCGGGTGGTTGTCGGGAGGGGGCGTCGGAGGCCGTCCCCTGCAGGTCGGTGGCTGTCGGCACGGTTGTCAGGGGCCGTGCCGACAACCGGTCAGTGGGTGCCGGACACCATCTCGGGCCGGCCGGCGCGGTCGGGTCCGGTGCGCAGGACGCCGGCGGCCACGGCGGTGGTGGCGCACAGCAAGGTGAGCAGGAGGAAGGTGTGGTTGAGCGCGAGAAGATGGGTGAGCCAGCCGATGACGGCGGGGCCGGCGAGCATGCCGAGGTAGCCGAGTCCGGCGACGCGTGAGACGTTGGCGCCGGCGGCCGCGGGGTCGGCGTGTCCGGCGGCGCTGAACAGCTGCGGGACACAGCCCGACAGGCCCAGGCCGAACAGGGCCCAGCCGGTGAAGGCGGCCCACAGCCACGGGCCGAGGGCCACCAGGGTGATGCCGGCGGCGGCCATGACCGCGCCGTGGCGCAGGATCGCCAGGGAACCGAACCGGGTCGCGAGGCGGTCGGTGAGCAGCCGGCCGACGGTCATGGCCGCGGCGAAGGTGCCGTAGGCGAAGGCGGCCGTGCCGGCGGACGCGCCCAGGACGTCCCTGAGGTGCAGGGCGCTCCAGTCGTTGGCGGCGCCCTCGCACAGCATGACCATGAGGGCGAGGGCGGCCAGCAGCCAGACCCGGCCCGTGGTGCCGCTGCCCTCGGCGGGCGCCTCGGCGGGAGCGGGGGCGGCTGCGGGCAGGAGGGCTCGTGCGGCCATGAGGGCGATCACGATGCCCACGGCTCCCGTGGCGGCCATGGCCGCGGCCGGGTGCAGACCCGCGGCCGCCGTGCCCGCTCCGGCGAGTGCGGCGAGGACGCCGCCGACGGAGAACGTGGCGTGGAAGCCGGACATGACGGGACGGCCGTACGCCTTCTCCACGTGCACGGCGTGGGCGTTCATGCTCACGTCCAGGCAGCCGTTGCAGAGCCCGAAGACCAGCAGCGCACCGCCCAGCGTCCACGGATCGTGGGCGAGACCGGGCAGGACCAGGGCCGCGCCGCACAGGACACCGCCGGCGGGCACCACGATGCGCGCGCCCAGCCGGTCGGTGAGGGGACCGGCCACCTGCATCCCGACGAAGGTCCCGAGCCCGAGCACCACCAGCAGCCCACCGAGCGTGGCGTGGCTGATGCCCACGCGCTCCTCGATCGCGGGGATCTGCACCACCCAGGTGCCCAGCAGGGTGCCGCACAGGACGAAGTAGACATAGGTGGCCGCGCGGGCGGCTCGCAGGGGACGGTCCATGCCGACACCGTAACGAACATTGTCCATGTTTGAAAGCCGGGAAAATGAACAGATTGCTTGTTCATTTCTCGATGGTGTTCAATCGCGGCATGAGCAACGCAGACCGGCACGGGCTGATCGCGAAGACCGTCAGGGACTCCGGCCGCGCCACCGTCCAGGAACTGGCCGAGCTGACCGGTGCCTCCGAGATGACCATCCGGCGCGACCTCGACACCCTCGCCGCCCAGGGCGTCCTCGAACGCGTCCGCGGCGGCGCCCGCACCCTGCTGCTGCGCGGCGAGGAACCCCCCTTCGCCCTGCGCGCCCACGAGGCGATCGCCGCCAAACAGCGCATCGCCGCCGAGATCTGCGCCCTCGTCGCCGACGGCGAGACCGTCGTCCTCGACAGCGGCACCACCTGCCTGGAGGCCGCCCGCCTGCTGCGCGAGCGGCCCGTCACCGTGATGCCCCTGTCCCTGCAGGCCATCCACCTGCTCGCCGAGACACCCGGACCCGCCACCCTCGTCGTGCCCGGCGGCCGGCCCCGCGCCGCCGAAGGGGCCCTCACCGGCCCCCTCACCCTCGCCTCCCTGGCCGCGCTGCGCTTCGACACCGCGATCATCGGCTGCTGCGGGCTGACCGCGGCAGACGGCCTGACCGCCTACGACCTCGACGACGCCGCCGTGAAAAAGGCGGCCATCACCTCAGCCCGCCGTGTCATCGCCGCCGCCGACGGCAGCAAACTCGGCCACACCGCCCACGCCCACGTCGGCCCCGCCACCGTCGTGCACACCCTCGTCACCGACCTCACCGCCCCCAGCGACGAAGTCACCGCGCTCGAGGACGGCGGCACGGTCGTCCGCACCGTCTGAGCCCGTGCCCTCGCCGTCGCCCGCCGACGGCTCCCAGCCGGGTGACTGTGTTCTCTGTTGTCCCGTCCCTGGTCAGACGTTGCGGCGGTACTGGCCGCCGACCTCGAAGAACGCCTCGGTGATCTGCTGAAGCGAGCAGACGCGGGCGGCGTCCATGAGGACGGCGAAGACGTTGTCCCCGCTCACCGCCGCCTCCTTGAGGGCGGCCAGGGCGGCGTGGGCGGGCTCCTGATGGCGGGTCTGGAAGTCCCGGACCCGCTCCAGCTGGGACTGCTTCTCCTCCTCGGTGGCGCGGGCGAGTTCGACGACGGCGGGCTCGGCGGTGTCGGCGTGCGGGCTGCGGAAGGTGTTGACGCCGATCAGGGGCAGGGTGCCGTCGTGCTTGCGCTGCTCGTAGAGCATCGACTCGTCCTGGATGCGGCCGCGCTGGTAGCCGGTCTCCATGGCGCCGAGCACACCACCGCGTTCGCTGATCCGCTCGAACTCCTGCAGGACCGCCTCCTCCACCAGATCGGTGAGCTCGTCGATGACGAACGAGCCCTGCAGGGGGTTCTCGTTCATCGCCAGGCCCCACTCGCGGTTGATGATGAGCTGGATGGCCAAGGCGCGGCGCACGGAGTCCTCGGTGGGGGTGGTGACCGCCTCGTCGTAGGCGTTGGTGTGCAGGCTGTTGCAGTTGTCGTAGATCGCGATGAGCGCCTGGAGCGTGGTGCGGATGTCGTTGAAGTCCATCTCCTGGGCGTGCAGGGACCGGCCCGAGGTCTGGACGTGGTACTTCAGCTTCTGGGAGCGGTCGTTCGCGCCGTACTTCTCCTTCATCGCCACCGCCCAGATCCGGCGGGCGACCCGGCCGAGCACCGAGTACTCGGGATCCATGCCGTTGGAGAAGAAGAACGACAGGTTGGGGGCGAAGTCGTCGATGTGCATGCCCCGGGCGAGGTAGGCCTCGACGTAGGTGAAGCCGTTGGCCAGGGTGAAGGCGAGCTGGCTGATGGGGTTCGCGCCGGCCTCGGCGATGTGGTAGCCGGAGATGGACACCGAGTAGAAGTTGCGGACCTGGTGGGCGATGAACCACTCCTGGATGTCCGCCATCATGCGCAAGGAGAACTCGGTGGAGAACAGGCAGGTGTTCTGGCCCTGGTCCTCCTTGAGGATGTCGGCCTGCACCGTGCCGCGCACGGTGGCGAGCGCGTGGGCGCGCAGTCCGGCCGCCTCCTCGGGCGAGGGGTCCCGGCCCTCCGTGGTGCGGAACTTCTCGATCTGCTGGTCGATCGCGGTGTGCAGGAAGAACGCCAGGAGGGTCGGCGCGGGCCCGTTGATGGTCATGGAGACCGAGGTCGTCGGCGCGACGAGGTCGAAACCGTCGTAGAGCGCCTTCATGTCCTCCAAGGTGGCCACCGAGACACCGGAGGTGCCGACCTTGCCGTAGATGTCGGGGCGTTCGTCGGGGTCGCGGCCGTAGAGGGTGACGGAGTCGAAGGCGGTGGACAGCCGGGTGGCCGGCTGGCCCTCGGAGAGCATCCTGAAGCGGCGGTTGGTGCGGAACGGGTCGCCCTCGCCGGCGAACATCCGGGCCGGGTCCTCGCCGTCGCGCTTGAAGGGGAACACCCCGGCCGTGAAGGGGAAACGGCCGGGCAGGTTCTCGGCGCGCCAGAAGCGCACCAGTTCACCGTGGTCGGTGAAGCGGGGCAGGGCGACGCGGGGGATCTTGTTGCCGGACAGGGACTCGCGGGTGAGCTTGGTGCGGATCTCCTTGTCGCGGATCGTCACGACCTGCTCGTCGCCGGAGTACGAGGCGACGACGGCGGGCCACCCGTCGATCTGTTCCCGGACGTCGAGCGGGAGCCGCCTGTGGGCGTCGTCGAGCAGCGCCTGGACGTTCCCGGCGTCGGAGCCCGCCGCGACGAGCTCGTCCTTGACCGCCGCCAGGCGCTGCACCCGCCGGGCCGCCTCGGCGAGCCGCGCGGTCTCCGCGTGGTACGCGCGGACGGTGTCGGTGATCTCGGCGAGGTAGCGCACCCGGTCCGCGGGGACCACCTGCCGGATGCCCGAGGAGTGGCGCACGTCGACCGGTGCCAGCGCGCCCTCGGAAAGCGGCAGCCCCTTCTCGGCCAGGGCGGTCCGCAGATGCTGGTAGAGCGCGGTCACCCCGTCGTCGTTGAAGGTCGCCGCCGACGTGCCGTACACCGGCATGTCCTCGGGCCGCATGCCGAACGCCTCGCGGTTGCGGACCAGTTGGCGGCCCACGTCGCGCAGCGCGTCCTTGGCGCCGCGCCGCTCGAACTTGTTGATCGCCACCACGTCGGCGAAGTCGAGCATGTCGATCTTCTCCAGCTGCGAGGCGGCGCCGAACTCCGGCGTCATCACGTACAGCGAGGTGTCGACGAACGGCACGATCGCCGCGTCGCCCTGACCGATGCCCGGCGTCTCGACGATCACCAGGTCGAACCCGGCGGCCTTCACGACGTCGATCACCTCGGACAGGTGCTCGGGCAGCTCGTGGCTGCCGCGGGTGGCCAGACTCCGGAAGAACACCCGGTCGCCGTCCAGAGAGTTCATCCGGATCCGGTCGCCGAGCAGGGCACCACCGCCGCGGCGGCGCGTCGGGTCGACCGCGATCACCGCGATCCGCAGCTTCTCCTGCTGGTCGACGCGGAACCGGCGCACCAGTTCGTCGGTCAGCGAGGACTTGCCCGAGCCGCCGGTGCCGGTGATGCCGAGCACCGGTACCACCCGGGCCGCGGCGGAACGCAGCCGCTCCAGGAATCCCGTGGGCAGCTTGCCGAGTTCGGCGCCGGTGATGGCGCGGGCGATCGCGAACCGGTCACCGGCGAGCACGGCGGCCGGATCGGCCGGCCCGTCGTCCCAGAGGTCGAAGTCGCAGTCCCGCACCACCGAGTTGACCATGCCGGCGAGGCCCAGCCGCTGTCCGTCCTCCGGGGAGAAGATGGTCACCCCGCTCCCGCGCAGCCGGGCGATCTCGTCGGGCACGATGACGCCGCCTCCGCCGCCCACCACCCGGATGTGCCCCGCTCCCCGGGAGCGCAGCGACTCGACCAGGTACTCGAAGTACTCGACGTGCCCGCCCTGGTAGGAGGAGACCGCCACGCCGTGTGCGTCCTCCTCCAGCGCCGCGTCCACGATCTCCCGCACCGACCGGTTGTGTCCGAGGTGGATCACCTCGGCGCCCTGGGACTGGAAGATGCGCCGCATGATGTTGATCGAGGCGTCGTGCCCGTCGAACAGAGCCGAGGCGGTGACCAGGCGGACGGGGTGCACGGGTCGATGCAGAGCGCTCATGGGGGCCTTCCCGGCAGGGCGTGGTGGTGCGGGACACAGAAGATACTAGGACGTCCTAGTAAATCAGTGGAAGTGGCTGCCGTCACACGTCGAGGGGCAACGGCTGACCGGACATGCGAATGGTTGTACGCTCCCGGAGACGCCCTTGACCTGCACAAAGCGGGCAGGGAGCAGACGAATCGGGAGTTTCCGTGTTCCGAACCATGTTCAAATCCAAGATCCACCGCGCCACCGTCACCCAGGCCGACCTGCACTACGTGGGATCGGTGACCATCGACGCGGACCTGCTCGACGCCGCCGACCTGCTGCCCGGCGAGCTCGTCCACATCGTCGACATCACCAACGGTGCCCGCCTCGAGACGTACGTCATCGAGGGCGAGCGCGGCTCCGGGGTGATCGGCATCAACGGGGCCGCCGCCCATCTCGTCCATCCCGGCGATCTGGTGATCATCATCAGTTACGCTCAGGTGACCGACGCCGAGGCGCGGGCACTGAAACCCCGGGTCGTGCACGTGGACCACGACAACCGCATCGTGGCCCTGGGCGCGGACCCGTCGGAGCCGGTGCCGGGCTCGGACCAGGAGCGCAGCCCGCAGGCCGTACCGGCCTGAGGCACACACGGCCGACACCAGGAGCGTGCCCATGAGCGACGACATCGAGATCCGCGACGACCGGCCGGCCGGCCGCCTGGAGGCGATCGGCGGCGGCGAAGTCGTGGGCCACATCCAGTACTTCGTCCTCGAGGCACCGGCGCGCGCCCTGGTCCCCGTCCACACGATCGTGGAACCGGCCCACGAGGGGAAGGGCATCGCGGGCTCCCTGGCCCGCGAGCTCTACACCATCGCCGCGCGCGAGGGCGTGCCCGTGGCACCCCTGTGCCCGTACGTCGTCAAGTGGGCCGCCCGCCACCCCGACGAGGCCCCGGCCGCCGACCCCGAGCTGCTGCGCGCGGCGAAGGAGTGGCTGAAGGCCCACCCGGAGGGATTCTGATCCCCCCCGTACGAGTGACTGGCCCGCCACGGACCGGGTAGGCGGGGGAGAAGTCCAGAGCCGACGTTCCCCCTGGCTGGAGGACACGATGACGAACCCCCCGACCCCCTACCCGGACCCGGTCCACCCGGACCCGACCCCGGGCCCCACCCCGACCCCGGGTCCCCCTCCGGAGCCCCCGCAGCCCCCGAACCCGACCCCACCACCGGGCCCGGGCCCGACGCCGGAGCCTCCGCAGCCCCCGAACCCCTCACCGATCCCACCGGGCCCGGAACCGGTCCCCAACCCGGAACCCGGCCCACCGTTGAGCTGAGGGACGTGCACTTGATGACAGCGGGCAGCTGAACGCCGCAGGGGCGCGGGGAACTGCGCGACCAACCCCCACGCCCCTGCAGACGCACCGCCAACCAAGTCGGCCTCTTCCTCAGGCGTCGACCTCCGACCGGTCCCCGCCCCACAGCGTGTGGAACGAACCGTCCCGGTCCACCCTCCGATACGTGTGCGCCCCGAAGAAGTCCCGCTGGCCCTGCGTGAGCGCCGCGGGCAACCGCTCCGCGCGCAGCGCGTCGTAGTACGCGAGCGCAGCCGAGAAGCCCGGCGTCGGCACTCCCTGGCGCGTGGCCGCCACGATCACCTCGCGCCAGTCGTCCTGCGCGTCGGCGATCTCCCGGGCGAACGTCTCGTCGGACAGCAGGCTCGGCAGATCGGCCCGGGCGTCGTACGCGGCGCGGATACGGTCCAGGAACGCGGCCCGGATGATGCACCCGCCGCGCCAGATCGCGGAGACGGCACCGAGGTCGATGTCCCAGTCGTACTCCTCGCGCGCGGCCGCGATCTCGTGGAAGCCCTGCGTGTACGACACGATCTTCGAGGCGTACAGCGCCTGCTCGACCCGGTCGGCGAACGCGCCCGCCTCCGCCTCGCTCAGCGGCGTGGCCGAGGGCCCGGCGAGGCCGCGGGACGCCTCGCGCAGCGCCGCGTGCCCGGAGAGGGAGCGGGCGAAGACCGCCTCGGCGATGCCGGACACCGGCACGCCCAGGTCGAGGGCGATCTGCACGGTCCAGCGGCCGGTGCCCTTCTGCTCGGCCTGGTCCACCACCACGTCCACGAAGGGCTTGCCGGTGGCCGCGTCCACGTGGGACAGCACCTCGGCGGTGATCTCGATCAGGTAGGAGTCGAGGCGGCCGGTGTTCCAGGTCCGGAAGATCTCCGCGATCTGCGCGGGCGAGTAGCCGGCGACATCGCGCAGCAGCTGGTACGCCTCACCGATGAGCTGCATGTCGGCGTACTCGATGCCGTTGTGCACCATCTTCACGAAGTGCCCGGCGCCGTCGGCACCGACGTGCGTGACGCAGGGCGCGCCGTCCTTCGCCTTCGCGGAGATCTTCTCGAGCATCGGGCCGAGCGAGTCGTACGACTCCTTCGAGCCGCCGGGCATGATGCTGGGCCCGTTGAGCGCGCCCTCCTCGCCGCCGGAGATGCCGGTGCCGACGAAGTGGATGCCCTTCTCACGGAGTTCGCGCTCGCGGCGCCGGGTGTCGGCGAAGTGCGCGTTGCCACCGTCGATGATCATGTCGCCGGGCTCCAGGAGCGGGGCGAACTCCTGGATCACCGCGTCGGTCGGATCACCGGCCTTGACCATGATGACCAGCCTGCGCGGCCGCTCCAGGGCGGCGACGAACTCCTTGGCGGTCTCGGCGGCGATGAAGTCGCCCTCGCTGCCGTGCTCCTCGACGAGGGCGTGCGTACGGGACGCCGTCCGGTTGTGCACCGCGACCGTATAGCCGTTGCGGGCGAAGTTGCGGGCGAGGTTACTGCCCATGACCGCGAGGCCCGTGACGCCGATCTGCGCTGTAGTGCTCATACCGTCTGCTCCCAAAGATCCAGTGGATCGCGTAGGTCGTGTATCGGTTATGCCGGTGGTGCCGGTCGTGCTGGTTAGCAGCCTACGCAGATACGGATCGCGGGCCCTGTCCTGTTCAGCTGCGCAGTTTCCCGGACGGCGCGGAGTGCAGCCGTCGTAGAGCCGCCAACGTCCCTTTGCGGGAACGGTATTCGGCAAGAGGCGGCCGATTGCTGTCTTGTCATGGCCTGTTCGGGGCGCTTACTTTTGGCCCTTCTGACGTACGTCGTAGGGGGAGCTCCATGGCCGTACGCGGCCGGCACCGCCGGTATCAGCCGAACAGGATCAACCGCGCCTCGCTCACTGTGACGGCGGGCGGCGCCGGAATGGCGATCCCGCTCATCGGCGCCGGCACCGCGCAGGCCGCCGACGTGGACACCTGGAACAAGGTCGCCGCCTGCGAGTCGAGCAACAACTGGAGCATCAACACCGGCAACGGCTACTACGGCGGGCTGCAGTTCACCCAGTCCACCTGGGAGGCCTACGGCGGCACCCGGTACGCCCCGCGCGCCGATCTCGCCACCAAGGACCAGCAGATCGCCGTCGCGGAGAAGGTCCTGGACGGACAGGGGTCGGGCGCCTGGCCGGTGTGTTCGGTGCGGGCCGGGCTCACCCGGGGCGGGGACACCCCCGACATCCATCCGGCCGGGGGCACCAAGGCCGCCGTCCCGGACGTGCAGCCGCAGACCACGCCGCAGTCCAGGGCCGGTTCCGCCGAGATGTACACCGTGGTCCACGGCGACACCCTCTCCGGCATCGCCGGCCGGGAGGACGTCAAGGGCGGCTGGCGCGGGCTGTACGCCGCCAACCGGAAGACCATAGGCGCCGATCCGGACCTCATCCTGCCGGGGCAGCGGCTCAGCCTGCGCGGCAAGGCGGCCACGGTCACGACGCAGACGTCCACCAGCCCGGCCACCGAGAAGAAGAAGGCGAAGGACACCGAGGAGACCGGCCACCGGCTCGTCGCCCCGGTCGACGCCCCCACCGGCACCCCGTACCACAAGGCCGGTTCCGCCTGGTCGAAGGGCTATCACACCGGCGTGGACTTCGCCGTCCCCACGGGCACGTCCGTGAAGGCCGTCGCCGCCGGACGGGTGGTCGCCTCCGGGTGGGCCGGGTCGTTCGGGTACCAGGTGGTGATCCGGCACTCCGACGGCCGCTACACCCAGTACGCCCATCTCTCCGCGATCTCGGTGAAGGCAGGGCAGAGCGTGAGCGCCGGACAGCGCATCGGGCGCTCCGGCTCCACGGGCAACAGCACGGGCCCGCATCTGCACTTCGAGGTGCGGACGGGGCCCGGCTTCGGTACCGATGTCGACCCGGTCGCCTATCTCCGGGCCGGAGGGGTCAGGGTCTGATCCCGGGACTCGGGATCAGGACCCCGCCCCTCAGGATTTGACCCTCATGCGGTGCCGGTCGAGGACCGGCATGGGGATGTAGGAGGCGCCGTAGAGCGGGCCGACGTAGAAGATCGGGCGCTCCTCGGTGTCCAGGGCGTCGGCGTCGTCCGGCTGCGGCGCCGGTACGAGGACGTCGACGTCCTCCAGGGCCGCCTCGGCGGTCGCGACGAGGACGTCCTCCCGTACCGCCGACCCGGCCGCCGACACCAGGACCTCTTCGCGGGTCTGACCGGGCTGACCGGGCAGGGACGCGAGCAGCTCCGCGGCCGAGGCGGGCACCTGCACCCGCAGCTCGTCCGCCTGCGGGTCCCCGGCCTGGGCCGGCAGCCGCACCGGCTCCTGCGGTACCGACTCGGTGCGGGCGATCCGCTCCGACGTCAGCAGGATCAGGCCGCCCGCCGCCACCACACCGCAGCTCAGGGCGAGAGCGGTGCCCGTGGTGCCGTAGCGGAAGGTCTCGCCGAACATCGTGATGCCGACGACGGCCGCGACCACCGGGTTCACGACGGTCAGCGTGGCCAGCGGAGCCGCGAGGCCGGCGCCCCGGTAGGAGGCCTGGGAGAGCAGCATGCCGGCCGTGGCCAGGACCGCGATCACGGCAAGGGAGGGCACGTCGGCCACCGAGACGCCGCCGGTCCAGTCGACCGCGACGGTCTTGGTGAACACCGAGGACATGCCGAACGCGATACCGGAGGCGGTGGCGAGCAGGATGCTGCGCACCGCCGGGTGCCGGTGGGCGGCCCGGCCCGCGATCATCAGGGCGACGACCGTGATGCCGGTGACCGTCGCGACGGCCACCCGCTGGGCGGTGTCCAGGGACTGCGCGTCGGATGCGCCGACCAGGGACAGCAGACCGGCGAGACCGACAGTCGCCATGATCGCGCCGCGCCACGCGGTCGCCCCGGCCCTGCGGCCGACGAACAGCGCGGCCATGGGCAGGGCGAAGACGATGGTCAGGGCGCCGAGCGGCTGGACCAGGCTGAGGGGGCCGAACGCCAGCGCCACCACGTGCAGCAGTCCGCCGAGGCCGTTCAGCGCGACCGCCGCCCACCAGCTGGGCCGGCGCAGCGGCGCGAACTGCTGCTCGGGGGAGGACACCGCGACCTGCTCCTGGACGATCGCCCCGCCCGCGTAGGCCACGGCGGAGACGAGCGACAGGACGACGGACAACGCGAGGGCGCTCATCAGCAGCTCCTCTGCGTGAAGCGGGGCTTTCGGCCCCGGCGCGGCGAACGGTCGGCTTCCATGTGCAACACGATGCCGTGGAATGCCATTCCCGTCGTCGTACCTGAGCACGCAATGGGTCCTACTGCCGATGGAGTACTACGGAGGGTCAGTCCTCCCCAGGGTGGGTGACACTGCCCCGCGCCCCCCTGATGCCGCCCCCTAAGGGCCTTGGTACTACTGCTCCTCGTGGACCTCGACGCCGATCTCGCCGCGCTCCGCCCGCTCGGCGGCTTCTTCCTACTACGCACGGGTGCGCCGCCGCGTTCAACGCTGCCGACGCTCGCACGGGCGTACGACATCGAAAAGTCGGACGTTTACGGAGAATCCGTGACTTTTCGTATCCGCAAGGTGGCCGATTCCCTTCAGGCGCCGGAGATGCGGATCGCCGCCTCGATCGCCCAGCAGGGCCTCGCCGCCCGCCTGTGGTCCGCGGCCCTCGGCTGCGCCGTGCTCTACGGCCACGTCCCCGACCTCGACGCCCGGCTGCTGCGCTGGGACGCCGAGGGCAGCGCCCCCGACGACCTGTGGCTCACCGAGGTGCACGCGCTGCCCGGCGACGCGGGGACCCTCGCGGCGGTCGTGATGGAAGGGCACCTGGAGCCGCTGGCGGCGGCGCTGCGGGCCCGCCACCGCCTCGCCCCCGGCCTGCTGCGCGGCAACGCCGCCTCCGCGCTCGCCGGAGCCGCCCGCCAGCTGTCGGGCTGGGCCCGCGCGCACGGCCGTACCGACGTGGCCGCCCGCACCCGCGCCCTGACCACGGAACTCCTCGCCCACCCCCTCCTCGCCGGCACCGGCACCCTGACCGGCACCGCCTTCCGGCGCCGCAGCTGCTGCCTCTACTACCGCGTCCCCGGCGGAGGCGTCTGCGGCGACTGTTGCTTCACACGACCCCCGCGCTCTTCCCCGCGCGCCGCATCTGGGTGACCATGAAGGGCAACCAGCCGCTGAGAACAGGGGGTTCCGGGTGCGAGTGGGCCTGCTGACCCGGGAGTACCCGCCGGACGTGTACGGCGGCGCGGGCGTCCATGTCGAGTTCCTCGCCCGGGAGTTGGCCGCCCTGGCCGACGTCGAGGTGCACTGCTGGGGAGAGGGCCGCGGCGTGGGCGTGGTGCGCCACCGCCCCTGGTCCGTGCTCGACACCGCCAACGATGCGCTGCGCACCTTCTCCGTGGACCTCGCGATGACCGCGGGCCTCGAAGGCCGCGAACTCGTGCACTCCCACACCTGGTACGCCAACCTCGCCGGCCATCTCGGCAAGCTCCTGTACGGCATCCCGCACGTGATGACCGCCCACTCCCTGGAGCCGCTGCGCCCCTGGAAGGCCGAGCAGCTCGGCGGCGGATACGCCCTGTCGAGCTGGGCCGAGCGCACCGCGATCGAGTCCGCCGACGCGGTGATCGCGGTCTCCGGCGCCATGCGCGAGGACATCCTCGCCTGCTACCCGGCCCTCGACCCGGCCCGGGTGCACATCGTGCACAACGGCATCGACACCACCCTCTACCGCCCCGACCACGGCACCGATGCCCTCACCCGCATCGGTCTCGATCCCGACCGGCCCTTCGTGCTCTTCGTCGGCCGCATCACCCGCCAGAAGGGCGTGCCCCATCTGCTGCGCGCGGTACGGGACATCGACCCCGCCGCCCAGGTCGTGCTGTGTGCCGGAGCGCCGGACACCCCGGAGATCGACCGTGAATTCCGGCAGCTGTACGAGGAGTTGAGCCGGGTCCGTGAGGGCGTGCACTGGATCCCGCAGATGCTGCCCCGCCCCGACGTGATCCAACTCCTCACCCACGCGGCGGTGTTCGTCTGCCCCTCGGTGTACGAACCGCTCGGCATCGTCAACCTCGAAGCCATGGCGTGCGGGACCCCCGTGGTGGCCTCGCGCGTGGGCGGCATCCCGGAGGTCGTCGACGACGGCAAGACCGGGCTGCTCGTGCCGGTGGACGACGACTTCGAGCCAGCCCTCGCCCGCGCGCTGGACTCGGTCCTCGGTGATCCGGAGGGCGCCCGGCGGATGGGCGAGGCCGGACGGGAGCGCGCGGTGGGGGAGTTCGGCTGGGACGCGGTCGCCCGGCGGACGGTGCGGCTCTACGAGGAGATCCTCAAACAGGCGTAGTGCGCCCCGGGCAGGGGCAGGCATGGGTCACAACCAGGGTGAGGGGAGCGACCATGCGTCGTGGTGGACCTTCGGTGCTCGGGATCGTACTGGCGGGCGGAGAGGGCAAGCGCCTGATGCCCCTGACCGGTGACCGCGCGAAACCCGCGGTCACCTTCGGCGGAACGTATCGCCTGGTGGACTTCGTCCTGTCCAACCTCGTCAACGGAGACATCCTGCGCATCTGCGTGCTGACGCAGTACAAGTCGCACTCGCTCGACCGGCACATCACCACGACCTGGCGGATGTCCAGCCTGCTCGGCAACTACGTCACCCCCGTCCCGGCCCAGCAGCGGCTCGGACCCCGCTGGTACCTGGGCAGCGCGGACGCGATCCTGCAGTCCCTCAACCTGATCTACGACGAACGGCCCGAGTACGTCGCGGTGTTCGGCGCCGACCACGTGTACCGCATGGACCCGCGCCAGATGCTCGCCCAGCACATCGAGGGCGGGGCGGGCGTGACGGTGGCCGGGATCCGCGTCCCGCGCTCGGAGTCGTCGCAGTTCGGGGTGATCACCCCCGGCTCGGACGGGCTCACGGTGGACCGCTTCCTGGAGAAGCCCGCCGACCCGCCCGGTCTCGCCGACGACCCGGAGTGCGTCTTCGCCTCCATGGGCAACTACATCTTCACCACCAAGGCCCTGATAGAGGCTCTCCAGCGGGACGCCGAGGACGAGCGCTCGGTGCACGACATGGGCGGCTCGATCCTGCCCCAGCTCACCGAGCGCGGCGAGGCCCAGCTGTACGACTTCAGCGCCAACCACGTCCCCGGCGAGACCAACCGGGACCGCGGCTACTGGCGGGACGTCGGCACCCTGGACGCGTACTACGACGCCCACATGGACCTCATCGCCGAGCGTCCCGCCTTCAACCTCTACAACCGGCAGTGGCCCATCTACACCCACTCCGGCCAGCTGTCCCCGGCCCGCTTCAACGCCGGCGGCATCGCCAGCGAGTCCATCATCAGCGCGGGCTGCCTGATCCGGGGGCAGGTCACCCGGTCGGTGCTGTCGCCCGGGGTGGTGGTCGACCCGGGGGCGGTCGTGCAGGGGTCGGTGCTGCACGACAACGTCAAGATCGGGCGGGGTGCGGTGGTGCGGGGCGCGGTCCTCGACAAGAACGTGGAGGTGCCACCGGGTGCCACGATCGGGGTGAATCCTGAGCGCGACGCCGAGCTCTACACGGTCTCCAAGGGCGGGGTGATCGCACTCGGGAAGGGCCAGCAGGTGTCCTGAGCTCCGCCTCCGATGCGCCAGTGAACCCTGGGGCGCGGAGGGCCGGACTTAATCTGCTGTTAACTGTGCGTAGCTTGATCGTACTTGACCGTAATCGCCCGGGGGCGGTTGACTGCTTGTTCACCCGTCGTCGACGCGAGGCAAGCCATTGACTTCAGATCTGCTCGCCCCTCTCGACCTGGCGTTCTGGAACATCGAGTCCGCCGAGCACCCCATGCACCTGGGTGCCCTCGGCGTCTTCTCGGCGCACTCGCCCACCGCGGGCGCCCACGCGGCCGACCTGCTCGCGGCCCGGGCCGCCGCGGTGCCCGGCCTGCGGATGCGCATCCGGGACGTCTGGCAGCCGCTGGCCTTCGGAGGGGCGACGCGCGAACCCGCCCCCGACTTCGACCCCCTGGACCACGTCCGGCTGCACGCGCCCACCGCCGACTTCCACACCGACGCCGGCCGGCTCATGGAACGCCCGCTGGAACGCGGCCGGCCGCCGTGGGAGGCGCATGTCCTGCCGGGGGAGGACGGTGCCTCCTTCGCCGTGCTCTTCAAGTTCCACCACGCCCTGGCCGACGGTCTGCGCGCCCTGACGCTGGCCGCGGCGATCCTGGACCCGATGGACATGCCGGCCCGCACGCCGCGCCCCGAGCAGCCGTCGAAGGGCTTCTTCCCGGACGTGCGCAAGCTGCCCGGGCTGGTCCGCGGAGCCGTCTCCGACGTCGGCCGGGCTCTCGACATCGGAGCGTCCGTCGCGCTCTCCACGGTCGGCGTGCGCTCCTCGGCGGCCCTCACCGCCGAGCCGAGCGGCACCCGCCGTACGGCTGGGGTGGTCATCGACCTCGACGACGTGCACCGCGTCCGCAAGATACGGGGCGGCACCGTCAACGACGTCCTCATCGCCGTCGTCGCGGGGGCCCTGCGGCGCTGGCTCGACGAGCGGGGCGACGGCAGCGACGGCGTCGCGCCCCGCGCCCTCATCCCCGTCTCCAAGCGCCGCCCGCGCACCGCCCACCCACAGGGCAACCGCCTCTCCGGCTACCTCGTACGGCTCCCGGTCGACGACCCCGACCCGCTGGCCCGCCTGGACACCGTGCGCACCGCCATGGACCGCAAGAAGGACGCCGGACCCAACCGGGGCGCCGGTGCCGTCGCGCTCCTCGCCGACCACGTCCCCGCGCTCGGCCACCGGCTCGGCGGGCCTCTGGTCAGCCAGGCCGCCCGGCTCTGGTTCGACATCCTCGTCACCAGCGTGCCGCTGCCCAGCCTCGGCCTGAAGCTCGGCGGCAACCCGGTCACCCAGGTCTTCCCGTTCGCCCCGCTGGCCCGCGGCCAGTCCCTGGCGATCGCCGTCTCGACGTACCGCGGCCAGGTCCACTACGGCCTGGTCGCCGACGCGGAGGCGGTGCCGGATCTGGACGTCCTGGCCCGGGCGCTCACCGCGGAGGTGGAGACGCTCATCACCGCCTGCGAGGCTTGACCCTCCCGATTTTTGGAGGACCGGCCCGGCGCTCCGTAGAATTCCCCGTTCGAAAGCGGACGCGGTCGGAGCGCCGCACGGGGCAGCAGGGAACGGCAGCGCGATGACGGTGACAGAGGACGGCTCGGCGATCACGGACGAGGCCGTGGACGAGGTCGTGTACGGCCCCGGGATCGACCCCGAGCGGCTGGCCGTCTGCCTCAGCGTGCTCGACGAGCTCGACAAGCTGGAGGTCGACCACCCGGACGCGATCGCCGTGCGCCGGGCCACCGCCGGGATCTACCGCACCGTCAAGCAGCGCCGCCGCCAGGAGCGCCGGGCCGCCAAGACCGCCCACGACAAGGCGGTCACCGAGGCCACCGCGACCGGCTCCGCCCAGCGCATCGACGACGAGACCGAGGGCATCCTGCCGTCGTCCGTCACCGAGGCCGGCAAGATCGCCGGGATACTCCAGCGCCCCCGCTCCTGCTACACCTGCAAGACCCGGTACGTGGAAGTCGACTACTTCTACCACCAGCTCTGCCCGGACTGCGCCGCGCTGAACCGCGCCAAGCGCGACGTCCGCGCCGACCTCACCGGCAAGCGCGCCCTGCTCACCGGCGGCCGCGCCAAGATCGGCATGTACATCGCGCTCAGGCTGCTGCGCGACGGCGCCCACACCACGATCACCACGCGCTTCCCCAAGGACGCCATCCGCCGCTTCAAGGCCATGGACGACTCCGGGGACTGGATGCACCGCCTGGAGGTCGTCGGCATCGACCTGCGCGACCCGGCCCAGGCCGTCGCCCTCGCCGACCAGGTCGCCGAGGCCGGTCCGCTCGACATCCTGGTCAACAACGCGACCCAGACCGTACGGCGCCTGCCCTCGGCGTACGCCGCCCTGGTCGAGGGCGAGAGCGCCCCGCTGCCCGCCGGTGAGCTGCCCGCCCACCACGTCATCGGCGCCTTCGGCTCCGGCGCCGTCGACGGCCTGGCCTCGCTGCCCGCCGGGATCTCCGGCATCGACGCCCAGCAGGTCGCCGACCTCGCGCTCGTCGCGGGCAACGCCAGCGTCGCCAAGCACCTCGACGGCACCGCCATCGACGCGGGCGGCCTCGTCCCCGACGTCGTCGACACCAACACCTGGGTGCAGACCATCGAGCAGATCTCCCCGGTGGAACTGCTCGAGACCCAGCTGTGCAACTACACGGCGCCGTTCATCCTGATCAGCAAGCTGCGCCCGAGCATGGCCGAGGCCGCGAAGAAGGCGGCGAGCGGCCGGGCCTACGTCGTGAATGTCTCCGCGATGGAGGGCGTCTTCGGCCGCGGCTACAAGGGCGCGGGCCACCCCAACACCAACGCCGCCAAGGCCGCCATGAACATGGTCACGCGGACCAGCGGCCAGGAGATGTTCCAGACCGACGGCATCCTGATGACGTCCGTCGACACCGGCTGGATCACCGACGAGCGCCCCCACTTCGACAAGCTGCGCCTCGCCGAGGAGGGCTTCCACGCCCCGCTCGACCTGGTGGACGGCGCGGCCCGGGTCTACGATCCGATCGTGCGCGGCGAACAGGGCGAGGACCTCTACGGCGTCTTCCTCAAGGACTACGCGCCCGGGAAGTGGTGACGCGCCGGCCGTGACGTGTCACGCGGCGCCCGAATGGGAACCCGGACCCTGGTGACTACCGCGCCAGGAGTGAGTCATGGCCAGTCCGCACAACATCGATCCGCGCGCTCTCGGTGACCCGCGCAACCACTACCCCACCGACGAGCAGTTCTACGCGAGCGACCGCCCGGCGCACCCCGTCCTCCCCGAGGACCGGCCCCGCGGCGGCGCCCACGACCCCTACAAACACCCCTGGACCTGGGGCACGATCGCGCTCGTCGCGTTCGTCGTGCTGATCGTCCTCATGGGGATCGCGCTCTTCCCGTAAGCGCCCGCTCAGGGCTGCGGCGGCGTGTACGACCGCAGCCGGTCGTGGACGGCGTACCCGCCCGGGTGCGCCGCCCGCACCCGCGTCCCGCCGTCCACCAGCAGATCCGCCCCGGTGATCCACTCGGCCGCGTCCGAGGCCAGCCACACGACGGCCCGCGCCACGTCCGCCGGCTCCCCGATCCGGCCGAGCGGCAGCCCCGCGGCGACCTCCGCCTCGCCCGGCTCCCACACGAAGCGGGCCATCTCGGTGCGGACGAGACCGGGCGAGACGGAGTTGACGCGGACGCGAGGGGCCAGCTCCCCGGCGAGCTGCCGGGTCAGATGGAGGAGGGCCGCCTTGCTGGTGCCGTAGGCGCCGATGTGCGGCCCGACGTGCGTGGCGCCCTCCGTGCAGACGTTGATCACCGAACCGCCGTGCTCCCGCATCCACGCCCGCCACGCGCACTGCACGAGCCGCAGCGGTGCCTCGACGTTCACGGTGAACGCCGTCCGCCAGGCGTCCGGTTCGGCGTCCATCAGCGGGCCGTACGGCTGGTTGGTCGCCGCGTTGTTGACGACGACGTCGATCCGCCCGAACGCCCGCAGGGCGAGCGCGGTCACCTCCGACAGATGAGCGGGGTCCGCCACGCTGCCCGCCACCCCGACGCCGCCCAGCTCGGCCGCGGTCCGCCGGACGTCCGCCGCGTCCCGCGCGGTCACGCACACCAGCACCCCGGCGTCCGCCAGCTGCCGGGCGACCTCGCGCCCGATGCCACGCGTCCCACCGGTGACGACGGCGGCCTTCCCGGCCAGCCCGTACGACGACGTCATCGGCGTACCGTCTCATGACGGACCGTCAGATGACAGGGGAGCCGACAGGCGTGTAGGCCGAACGGGTGAGCTCGTCGGCAGGGCATATCAGGGCAAATACCTGCATAAACGAGCCAATCAACACAGGGGACTTGTGATAGTTACCCCATGTTTTCAGCCCCATAGAGCGGACCCCTGCTCATTTGGTTAATCTGTAGCCGACGGACAGCAGTACGGGGTCCCACCCACACCCACGGTCCGTCCTGGGGCAAGCCGATCACCACGGCCTGTACTCATCAGAGTTACCGGCGCCACCGCGTCCGAACTGATTTGACTCAGACCCGAGCGGGCGTCCGGCGCCAGGCCGCATCCTGGCTGGTACGCCCCGAGGGTGACCCGACACATAAGGAGTGCGCGGTGACACCGGAGAAGACGAATCGCGAGCAACGCCCCAAGGAACGTCCGGAGCGCGCCGGCCGCAGGCCCGGCCAGCTCGGCAGCCTCGACGTCTGGGCGCGGTCCGCCCCCATCCGCCTCGCGGGCTACGAAGAAGACCTGGCCGAGCCCCACATCCTGCCCAGCGTGGACTGACCCGGTCGGTCCCCTTCGCGATCGCCGTCGGCATGGGTGTGCGCCACGCACGCCCATGCCGATCCGCATGTGCACCCACACGAACGGGGTTGACCCGGCTCAGTCCAGCGGTGCCGTCCGCTGCCACGGATGCAGCTTCTCCAGCTGCTCCGCCGTCTCCAGCAGCACCGCCTCCGAGCCCGGGCGGCCGACCAGTTGCACGGCGGTGGGGGCGCCGGACGGCAGGGTGCCGAACGGGACCGCCATCGCGGGCCAGCCGGTGAGGTTCCACGGCGGGGTCAGGGGCGAGTAGTTGGTGTTGGCCAGGACGTTGCGCAGCCAGCCGCGCTCGTGCCAGGGCGCCGACGCGGGGGAGCGGCGGGCCAGCGCCGGGGTGAGCAGGATGTCGTACTCCTCGAAGAACGGCTCCAAACGGCGGCGCAGTTCCTCGCGGGCCGTGCCGGTGCCGACCGTCTTCACGAAACGGCGGCCGACCGCCGCGTGCACCCGGGTGCGCCGGGTCAGCAGGGAGGGGTCCAGGCCCTGGGCGTCCTCCGCCGTGCCCGCCGTCCAGTGGGCGAGCGAGGTGAAGCTCAGCGACATAGGGTACGACGGGTCGGCGCGGCGCACCTGGTGGCCGGCCTTCATGAGCACCTCGGCGGCGTCCCGGGCGGCCGTCCTGTAGGGCGCGGTGATCGCGATGCCGGCGATCGGGCTGCGCAGGGAGACGGCCACCTTGCGCATCCCGGACTCGGCCGGTCGTACGAACTCGGCGTCCGCCAGGATGCCCAGCATCAGCCGCGCGTCCTCCACCGTCGTCGCCAGCGGGCCGTTCTCGGACATGCCGAACCAGTCGCCGTCGCTGACGCCCGCCGGGACCACGCCGTGACCCGGCTTGATGGTGACGAGGCCGCAGTTGGCCGCCGGGATGCGCAAGGAGCCCATGCCGTCGTTGCCGAGGGCGATCGGGACCAGGCCGGCGGCGACGGCGGCCGCGCTGCCGCCGGAGGAGCCGCCCGCCGTGCGCGAGGTGTCCCACGGGTTGCGGGCGGTGCCGTGGACGCCCTCGGTCGTACCGAAGACGCACAGCTCGGGCACATTGGTCAGGCCCACGACCACCGCGCCGGCGGCACGCAGCCGGGCGACCGTCACATGGTCCTCCGCCGACGGCGTGTCGGGCGTGGCCGCCGAGCCGACGCGCTTGGACTCGCCCCGCACCGCGAGATTGTCCTTGACGGCCACCGGCACCCCGGCGAGGGGCAGTTCGGCCAGGTCGGCACGGGCCCCCACCTCGTCGGCCTCGGCGAGCGCCGCCTCGGCCCGTACCGTGCGGAAGGCGCCGACGCGGCCGTCGAGCCGCTCGATCCGGGCGAGGTGCTCGGCCACCACCTCGCGGGGCGTGGCCCGCTTCTCCCGCACGGCGGCGGCGATCTCGGCGGCGGTCCGGCCGGTCCAGCTGGTCACGGTCTCTCCTCGTACTGGCGAGTATGTAGGGAGAACTGTGCCCCGGCTCGGTCGCGGAGTCGAGAGGGCGACGCTGTCCGACGCCGACCCGCCCTCCGGGTCCGGCGTCAGGCCTCGCGGGCCGCTCCCGTGCTGCCCCGTTCGATCAGTCGCGGCACCGGAACGCGCACAGTCCGTGCCGGTCCGCCGTCCAGGAGCGCGGTCAGTTCCCTGGCCGCCGTGCGTCCGAACTCGACGCTGTCCCGGGACAGAGCGGACAGCCACGGCTTGACCATGCGGCACAGCGCCGAGTCCTCCCACGAGACCACGGACACGTCCGCCGGCACCGACCGGCCCAGCTCGGTCGCGGCGGCGGCGCCGGCGACGGCCATCACGTCGTTGTCGTAGATCAGCGCGGTCGGCGGGTCGGCGGACTCCAGGACCCGGCGGGTGACGGCCGCGCCCTCGGCGTCGGAGTAGTCGGTGGTCACCGACCGCACCCCGGTGAGGCCGCGCCGCTCGGCCTCGGCGCGCAGGGTGCGGATGCGGCGCTCGGTGTGGGCGAGGCCGGGCAGGCCCGCGATGTGCACGATCCGGCGGTGGCCGAGGGCGTAGAGGCCGTCCACCACCGAGGCCATCGCGCCCGCGTCGTCCGCCCACACCGTGGACAGTCCGGGGTGGCGTTCGTCGGGCGCGCCGCCGATCACCACGGCGGGCAGGCCGAGTTCGTCCAGGAGATCGGGACGCGGGTCGGCGGTGCGCGGGTCGACCACCAGCACGCCGTCCACCCGGTGCTCGGCCCACCAGCGCCGGTAGACCGCGCACTCGTCGGCGACGTCCTCCACCACCTGGAAGAGCAGCCCGAGATGACGTTCCGCGAGCACCTCCTGGATGCCCGAGACGAGTTGGAGGAAGAACGAGTCCACGCCGAGGGTGTCCGCGGGGCGGGCCAGCACGAAACCGACCGTGGCCGCGCCCTCGCCGGACAGGGCGCGGGCCGCCGTGCTGGGCCGCCAGCCCAGTTCCTCGGCGACCTGCCGCACCCGGTCCCGGGTCTCCTCGGAGACCCCGGGCCGGCCGTTCAGGGCGAAGGAGACCGCGCTCTGGGAGACGCCGGCATGCCGCGCGATGTCCTTCATCGTGGGCCGACGGGCCGGTGAGCGCTTGCCTGACACCGTGCTTCCCCATTCCTGCGAAGGATTTCGCGCCAGCATGCACTAATACGGTTCAGCGCTCAAGAAGCTAAACCGCATTAGTCACTAATTCGATTAGCTCTGTGAGGGTTATTGACGGGCCCTCGGCGGGGCGTGCAGGGTCTGCGTCGTCGGCCGACCCACCGCACATCCGTCCACTCCGCCGCACCGACCCGTTGCCCAAGGAGGCCGTTCGCCGTGCCCGTTTCCCGCAGAGCCCTGGTCGCCGCCGCCGTCTGTCTCGTCCTGCCGCTGAGCGCCTGCGGCTCCGGAGGCGACGACGGCGGCTCGACCGACGCCTCCGGCAAGGTCGAGGGCGACATCACCTTCCAGACCTGGAACCTCAGGGCCAATTTCAAGCCGTATTTCGAGGGCCTGATCGCCGACTTCGAGAAGAAGTACCCCGGCACCGAGGTCAAATGGGTCGACCAGCCCGCCGAGGGCTACGCCGACAAGATCAGCGCCGACGCCGCCGGCGGCACCCTGCCCGACGTCGTCAACGTCTCCCCGGACCTCGTCGCCCCGCTCGCCAAGGCCGGCCTCGCGCTCGACCTCGACAAGGCGGCCGGGCAGTACAGGAAGGAGTACCTGGAGGGGGCCTGGGCCAGCCATCGGATACCGGGCATGACCGGCACGTACGCCTTCCCCTGGTACCTCAACACCGGGCCGCTGTTCTACAACAAGTCCCTGTTCGAGAAGGCGGGCCTCGACCCCGACCAGCCGCCGAAGACGTACGACGAACTCTTCAGCGACGCCCTCCAGATCGCGAAGAACAGCGACGGCGAGGTCTCCACCCTCGCCAACGTGCCCACCATCGAGGACTTCGGCCGCTACGGCGTCCCGCTGATGAACCCCGCCGGCACCGCCTTCGCCTTCAACGACGCGAAGGGCGTCGAACTCCTAGCGAAGTACAAGCAGTTGTACGACGCCAAGGCCCTCGACCCGCAGGCGCTGACCGCCACCCCCGAGTCGTCCGGCAAGAAGTTCCTCACCGAGGCCGTCGCCATGAACCCCGGCAGCGCCCTCGACCTCGGCAACTTCAAGAAGCAGGCGCCCAACCTGTACAAGAACATCGGCATCACCGACCAGATCACCAGCACCGGCCACGTCAACATGTACGTGATGGGCGTGATGGTGAACGCGCAGACCAAGAGGAAGCCGGCCGCGGTCGCCTTCGCGCACTACGTCACCGACGCCGCGCACCAGATGTCCTTCGCCAAGCAGGTCGCCATCTTCCCGAGCACCGCCGGCTCCCTGGACGACCCGTACTTCACCAAGGAGGACGGGACGGACGAGACACGGGTGCGGGTCGCCGCCGCCAAGTCGCTGAAGAGCGCGGTCAATTACACGCCGGTGCTGTTCAGCGAGCAGATGAAGACGGCGCTGCGCAACGAGGTCGCCAAGGCGCTCCAGGGCAAGGAGAGCCCGAAGGAAGCTCTTGACAACGCTGTCAAGGCCTGCGACACACTGCTCCGGCAGCAGGGCTAGTCATGCTGATGCCGTCGACCGGGCCCCGGACACGTGCCGTGCGTGTCCGGCGCCAACTGCCCACCAGCCCTTGGCTCTTCGCCGCGCCCGGCCTGCTCGTCATCGGCGCGTTCATCCTGTACCCGTTCGTGTCGACCCTGGTGAACGCCTTCACCGACCGGCGCACACTGATCCCGGGCGAGTTCGTCGGGCTCGCCAACTTCCGTGAGCTGCTGCACGACGACATGTTCTGGATCGGCCTGCGCAATAGTGCGGTGTACGTCCTCGGAGTCGTCCCCGCCCTCGTGGTCCTGCCGCTGCTGCTCGCCCTGCTCGTGCAGAAGAACATCCCCGGCATCACCTTCTTCCGGTCCGCCTTCTACACCCCGGTCGTCGCCTCGATCGTGGTGGTCGGCCTGATCTGGGTGTGGCTCCTCGACGAACGCGGCCTGATCAACGCGCTGTTGGAGACGATCGGGGTGGGCCGGGTCGGCTTTCTGAGCGACCAGTGGCTGCTCCTGATGAGCGCGATGGCCGTCACGGTCTGGAAGGGCCTCGGCTACTACATGATCATTTATCTGGCGGCGCTGGCGAACGTCCCGCGTGAACTGCACGAGGCCGCGGCCGTGGACGGGGCGGGTGCGGTACGGCGCTTCCTCACGGTCACCGTGCCGGCCGTCCGCTCGACCATGGCCCTGGTCGGGGCGCTGTCCTCGGTCGCCGCCTTCAAGGTGTTCTCCGAGGTGTACCTGATGGCGGGCCCGAGCGGCGGCCCGGCGGGTGAGGACACCACGCTCGTGATGCTCGTCCAGCGCACCGGCACCGGACTGACCGGCCGCGTCGGCTACGCCTCCGCCATCTCCGTCGTCGTCTTCGTCGTCACCGTCGCCCTGATGCTGCTCGTGCTGCGGGCGGACCGCAGGAGTGCGTCATGACCCGGGTACGCACAGGGGAGTTGGTCCTCCGGTACGTGCTGCTGCTCGCCGTACTCGCCCTGACCGTGGGCCCGTTCCTGTGGCAGCTGTCGACCTCCCTGAAGGGTCCCACCGAGGACATCTACAGCTCCCCGCCGGCCTTCCTGCCCCACCACCCCACCCTGCACAACTACGAACGGGTCTCGGAAACCATCCCCGTCTGGGACTACGCGTTCAACTCGCTGAAGGTCGCCACCGCCAACGTCGTCACCAACTGCGTCGGCGCCGCCCTCGCCGGCTACGCCCTGGCCCGTCTGCGCTACCGGGGCCGCCGGGTCGCCACCCTCGCCTTCATCCTGGCGATGCTCGTGCCGGTGGAGGGCATCATCATCGCCCAGTTCACGACCATGCGGGAGCTCGGCCTGAACAACACCCTGATCGGGGTGGTCCTGCCGGGCTGCATCGGCGCGATGAACGTGCTGCTGATGCGCAACGCCTTCCTCAACCTGCCGTACGAGATCGAGGAGGCGGCCTACGTCGACGGCGCCAACGTGTGGCAGCGGTTCCTGCGGATCGCGGTCCCGTCCGTCAAGGGCACCCTGGCCGTCGTCGCGATCTTCGCCTTCATGGGTGCCTGGGACGACTTCCTGTGGCCGCTCATCGTGCTGAGCGACCCGTCCAAGTTCACGCTCACCATCGGCCTCAACTACCTGCACGGCACCTTCGCCAACGACGAACGCCTCGTCGCCGCGGGCACGGTCATCGCCGTGGCCCCGCTGATCGCCCTCTTCGCCTGTCTCCAGCGGTACTTCTTCCGCGGGGTGGGCGAGGGTGCGGTCAAGGGCTGAACCACCCCCTGGGCCACTTCCTGAGTCGCAAGGACACCGCATGCCTTCTGCCGTGCGCTTCGGCGTCAACTACACCCCCAGCGAAGGGTGGTTCCACCACTGGCTCGACTTCGACCTGGACTCCGTACGGGCCGACCTCGACTCGATCGCCGAGCTCGGCCTCGACCACATCCGGGTCTTCCCGCTGTGGCCGTACTTCCAGCCCAACCGCACCCTGATCCGTCCCGCCGCCGTCGACCAGCTGGTGCGGCTGGCCGACGCCGCCGCCGAACGCGGCCTGGACGTCAACGTCGACGGCCTGCAAGGGCACTTGAGCAGCTTCGACTTCCTGCCGGCGTGGACCAGGACCTGGCACCGGCGCAATCTGTTCACCGACCCGGACGTCGTCGAGGGGCAGGCGGCCTATCTGCGGACGCTCGCCGCCGCCCTGGCCGACCGGCCCAACTTCATCGGCATGACCCTCGGCAACGAGGTCAACCAGTTCTCGGCAGGCCCCCATCCCGACCCCGACCGGGCCACGTCCGACCAGATCGACGCCTGGCTGACGCGGCTGCTGGCCGCGTGCGAGGAGGGCGCGCCGGGCCGGTTGCATCTGCACGCCGAGTACGACGCCACCTGGTACCAGGACGACCAGCCCTTCACCCCGGCCCAGGCCGCCCGCCTCGGTGCCGTCACGGCCGTGCATTCCTGGGTGTTCAACGGCACCGCCCAGCGCCACGGCCGCACCTCCGTGCCGACCGAACACCACGCCGCCTACCTCGTCGAGCTGAGCAAGGCCTGGGCCGACGACCCGCACCGCCCCGTCTGGCTCCAGGAGGTCGGCGCCCCCGCGCCCCTGGTCCCGCCCGAGCACGCCGCCGCCTTCACCGAGGCGACCGTCGCGGGCGCCCTGGACTGCACCGGCCTGTGGGGCATCACCTGGTGGTGCTCGCACGACGTGTCAAGGGAACTGGCGGACTTCCCGTCGCTCGAATACGGTCTCGGCCTCCTCACCAACGACCGCCGGCCCAAGGACATCGCCCGCGTCCTGGCGAAGGCGGCGCGCGAGCACACCTACGCCCCGGCCCCGCGCACCACGGCCCTGGTCGTCCCCGCGCACCCGTCGAGGCGGTCGATGTGCGCCCCCGGCGGACCCGTCTACGACGCCTTCTTCCGGCTCGTCGCCGACGGGGCCCGACCCACCACCGTCCTCGACACCCACGCCGCCGACGCCGACCACCTCGCCGCCCGCGGCATCACCGAAACCGTCACGTCCGACCAGGTACTCCCCACCCCACAAGGAGGCACCCGCTCGTGAACCCCACCAGACGCACGGTCCTGCTCGCAGCGGCCGCGGCGACCGTACTGCCCTCGTCGCCCGCCACGGCGGCTCCGAGAGCGGCGGCCGCACTCCAGCCGTACGCGTCCTACTGGTACCCGGACTCGCTGCCCTCCGGCAGTCCCGGCACCGGCATCACCTGGCGCAGCCTGAAGTCCTGGCGCGCCGCCGACGACCCCGACCTCGCCTTCAACGCCGCGTCCGTCCCGCTCGCCCCACGCTTCACGCCGACCCCGGCCAACCCGACCGCCCGCTCCGGGCAGGCCCGTATCCAGTCCCTGGTCTCCTTCGGGCCGACGTCGGGCAACCCCTCGCAGGGTGCGGCGACGGCCGACTACTACGCGTTCGCGCACTGGGCGTACGTCGACGAACTCGTCTTCTGGGGCGGCTCCTCCGGCGAGGGCCTGATCCTCGCGCCGAACGCGCCGATCGTGGACGCCGCGCACCGGCACGGCGTGCCCGTCCTCGGCAACGTCTTCCTGCCGCCGGTCGCGTACGGCGGGCAGTTGCGGTGGACGCGGGATCTGGTGCAGAAGGACGCGGCCGGGCGGTATCCGCTGGCCGACCGGCTCGTGGCCGTCGCCGCGGCGTACGGCTTCGACGGGTGGTTCGTGAACGCCGAGACCGGCGGCGGGGACAGCGCGCTCGGGGCCGCCATGCTCGGCTTCGTGCGGGAGCTGAAGTCGCTTGCCGCCGCCCGGGGACAGCGGGTGACCTGGTACGACTCGATGACCGTGAACGGGTCGGTGAGCTGGCAGGGCGCCCTCAACAGCAGCAACCAGGCCTTCTTCGAGGCGGCCGACGACATGTTCGTGGACTTCCGGTGGACGGCGGGCAGCCTCGCCTCCTCGGGGACCCGCGCCGACCAACTGGGGCGCAGCCGTCACCAGTTGTGGGCGGGCGTGGACGTCGAGGCGAACGGCTGGAACACGTCCGTGAACTGGGACGCGATCGTGCCGAGCGGGCGCGCCCACATCACCTCGCTCGGCCTGTACCGGCCCGAGTGGACCCGCAACCACCTGCCCGCGACCCGTACGCCCGAGGACTTCCACGCGGCCGACGACCGCTTCTGGAGCGGCCGTTCACTCGACCCGTCCCGGCCGGACACCACGGACTCCTGGCGGGCACCGGCCGTGTCCGTCGCCGACCGGTCCACGGTGACGGCGGTGCCCTTCGCGAGCGTGTTCAACACCGGGCGCGGGCTGCGATGGTACGAGGAGGGCGCGGTCACCTCGGACAGGCCCTGGAACCACCTCGGCCTCCAGGACCGGCTGCCGTCGCGGCAGTGGGTGGTCCGCACGGAGGGGCGGCGGCCGGTGGTCGGCTTCGACTTCGCGGACGCGTGGCGCGGCGGGAGCAGTGTCCTGGTGGACGGTGAACTGGACGCGCCGACGGTGGTGGATGTGTATGCGACACGGCTGCCGATCGGTGAGGACACGGTGGTCGAGCTGACGCATCGGACCGACGCGGGCGCCGTGAACGTCGAGCTCGCGGTGGCGACGGGTGAGCCCGCGTCGGCCGGGTCGACGCCGCCGTACAGGTATCTGCCGGTGAACCCGGTCAACGGCGGTGCGGTCGCCGGCTGGCAGACGGCGACGGTACGGCTCACCGGCCTGACCGGCATGATCCATGCGCTCGGCGTGCGGCTGACCCCGACGGAGGGCGGCCCCGTGCGGTGGCGGCTGGGCGGCATCGCCGTCAGGGACGCGGTCGAGACCCCCGCGCCTCCGACCGGCCTCCGCGTCACCGCCGCGTCCGGCGGCGACCTCCGCCTCGCCTGGAACCCCGCCCCCGACGCCGTACGCCACCACACCCTGCACCGTGTCCTCCCCGACGGCACCCGGCGCTTCCTCGGCGGCACCTGCCAGAACGCCTACTTCGTCGGCGGCCTCCAGCCCGAACAGGGCGAGCGGGCGGCGCGGTTCGAACTGCGGGCCGTGGGGGAGCTGTACACGTCGTCGGCGCCCGTCTCCGTCACCCACACCTGGTAACCCACCACCCTCACCCTGGAGTGCCCCATGCATGACGACCGCCGTCTGGTCGAGGCCCGGCTCAAGCGGGTCCTCGACGAGCGCGTCCGCCCCGCCGTGTACCCCGAGTCCGTGCCGCTGGAGGTGGCGGTCTGGCACGCCCCCGGCGAGCCGGTGCCGGTCGCCGAAGGGCTGGCGGCCGAGCCCGTACCGATCGAGGTCGGCGCCCGCTGGGGCGCCCCCTGGGGCACCAGCTGGTTCCGGGTCACCGGGACGGTCCCCGAAGCGTGGGCCGGGAAGACCGTCGAGGCCCTCCTCGACCTCGGCTTCGACGAGAACATGCCCGGCTTCCAGTGCGAGGGCCTGGTCTACCGGCCCGACGGCACCCCGGTGAAGGGCCTCAACCCGCGCAACCAGTGGGTCAGGATCGGTGCGCCCGTCGAGGGCGGCGAGGAGGTGCGGCTGCACGTCGAGGCCGCCTCCAACCCCGTCATCCTCGACTACCACCCCTTCCTGCCCACGCGGTTGGGCGACAAGGAGACCGCGGGCAGCGAGCCCCAGTACACGCTCACCCGCATGGACCTCGCCGTCTTCGACGAGACCGTGTGGCAGCTCGTCCTCGACCTGGAGGTGCTCGGCGAGCTGATGCACGAGCTGCCGGTGGACTCGGCGCGCCGCTGGGACATCGTGCGGGCGGTGGACCGGGCCCTGGACGCCGTCGACCTCCAGGACGTGAACGGCAGCGCCGCACAGGCGCGGGTACGCCTGGAGACTGTCCTGTCCGAGCCCGCCGTGCCGTCCGCCCACCGCATCAGCGCCGTCGGCCACGCGCACATCGACTCGGCGTGGCTGTGGCCGCTGCGCGAGACGGTCCGCAAGGTGGCCCGTACGACCTCCAACATGACCGCTCTGCTGGAGGACGAGCCGGAGTTCGTGTTCGCCATGTCGCAGGCCCAGCAGTGGGCGTGGGTCCGCGACCACCGGCCCGAGGTGTGGGCGCGGGTGAAGAAGGCGGTGGCGGACGGGCGGTTCGTGCCCGCCGGGGGCATGTGGGTGGAGTCGGACACCAACATGCCGGGCTCGGAGGCGATGGCCCGCCAGTTCGTGCACGGCAAGCGGTTCTTCCTCGACGAGTTCGGCATCGAGAACGACGAGGCCTGGCTGCCGGACACCTTCGGCTTCGCGGCGGGCCTGCCGCAGATCATCAAGGCGGCGGGCTCCAAGTGGCTGCTGACGCAGAAGATCTCCTGGTCCCAGACCAACAAGTTCCCGCATCACACGTTCCGTTGGGAGGGCATCGACGGCACCCGGATCTTCACGCACTTCCCGCCCGTCGACACCTACAACTGCTCCATGAAGGGCAGCGAGATCGCCCACGCGGCCCGCAACTTCAAGGACAAGGGCCTCGCCCGGCACTCCCTCGCGCCGACCGGCTGGGGCGACGGGGGCGGTGGCACGACCCGCGAGATGATCGCCAAGGCGGCCCGGCTGCGCGACCTGGAAGGCTCGGCGACCGTCGTGTGGGAGAGCCCGGCGGAGTTCTTCGAGAAGGCCGAGGCAGAGTACCCGGAACCGCCGGTGTGGGTAGGGGAGTTGTACCTCGAACTGCACCGCGCCACCCTCACCAGCCAGGCCAGGACGAAGCAGGGCAACCGGCGCAGCGAACACCTCCTGCGGGAGGCCGAACTGTGGGCGGCGACCGCGTCCGTGCGGGTCGGATTCCCCTACCCCTACGAGGAGTTGGACCGCATCTGGAAGACCGTCCTGCTCCACCAGTTCCATGACATCCTGCCCGGTTCGTCCATCGCCTGGGTGCACCGCGAGGCGCGGAAGACGTACGAGCGGATCGCCGGGGAACTGAACGCGATCGTCGACGCCGCCCAGCGGGCCCTGGCGGGGGAGGGGGACCGGGAGCTGGTCTTCAACGCCACCCCGCACACCCGTGCCGGCATCCCGGCGGGCGGCGCCGGCACCCCGGCCGCCGAAGGCCGCACCCGGATCACCCCGCGCCCCGCCGGAGGTCACCTCCTCGACAACGGCCTCCTGCGCATCGAGATCGACGGCGACGGACTGGTCGTCTCGGTCCACGACATCGAGGCCGACCGCGAGACGATCGCCCCGGGCACCGCCGCCAACCTCCTCCAGCTCCACCCCGACTTCCCGAACATGTGGGACGCCTGGGACGTCGACGAGTTCTACCGCCACACGGTCACCGATCTGACGACCGCGGACGAGGTCGTCGCCGACGGCGAGACCGGCGTGCGGATCGTCCGCACCTTCGGCTCCTCCCGCGTCACCCAACTGCTGTCCCTCGCACCGGGGGATCGGCGGCTGCTCCTTGACACGGAGGTCGACTGGCACGAGACGGAGAAGTTCTTGAAGCTGGCCTTCCCGCTGGACGTGCACGCCGAACGGTACGCGTCCGAGACCCAGTTCGGGCACTTCCACCGCCCCACCCACACCAACACCAGCTGGGAGGCGGCCAAGTTCGAGGCCTGCAACCACCGCTTCGTCCACCTGGAGGAACCGGGGTGGGGCGTCGCCGTCGCCAACGACTCGACGTACGGGCACGACGTGACCCGCACGGTACGGACGGACGGCGACGGCGGTACGACCACCACCGTCCGGGTCTCCCTGCTGCGTGCCCCGCGCTTCCCCGACCCCGAGACCGACCAGGGCGTCCACCGCTTCCGGCACGCCCTGATCCCCGGTGCGGGCATCGGCGACGCGGTCCGTGAGGGCTGGCGGATCAACCTGCCCGAACGGCGGCTCACCGGCGCCGGCGAGGTCACGCCGCTGGTCACGGTCGACCGGGACGCCGTCGTGATCACCGCGGTGAAGCTGGCCGACGACGGCAGCGGCGATGTGGTGATCCGCCTGCACGAGGCCCATGGAGGCCGGGCCAGGGCCACCCTGACGACCGGCTTCGAGGTCGCGGACGTGGTGGCGACCGACCTGCTGGAGCGGCCGCTGACGGAGATCGTGGCCCGTGACGGCGACCGGGTGACCCTGCGACTGCGCCCCTTCCAACTGGTGACGCTGAGGTTCCGAAGGGCACAATCCCGTTCGTGACGATCACCGCGCGGGAACTCAACCGGGCCACCCTCGCCCGCCAGCTGCTCCTGCGCCGCGAGCCGCTGGGCGCCGCCGATGCCGTCCGGCGGCTCCTCGCCCTCCAGGCGCAGCAGCCGGCGTCACCGTATCTCGCGCTGTGGAACCGGCTCGACGGCTTCGACCCGGCCGAGCTGGACGCGGCCTTCGCCGACCGCACGCTCGTCAAGGCGACCCTGCTGCGGATCACCCTGCACACCGTCCACCGCGACGACTACCGCACGGTCCGGGAGGCGATGCAGCCGACGCTGTACGCCTCCCGGCTCGGCTACCGCTTCGCCGCCGCGGGGCTCACCCCGGCGGACGCCGCCGAACTGGAGCCGGGGCTCCTGGAGTTCGCGGCCTCCCCGCGCTCGAACGGCGACCTGGCGGGCTGGCTGGCGGAGCGGGTGGGAGAGGAGAAGAAGGACGGAGCGTGGTGGGGGCTGCGGTCGTACGTCCCACTGGTGCACGTACCGACCGGCGGGCCATGGTCGTTCGAGTACTCCCCGTCGTACGTCGCCGCGCCCGAAGGCCGCTTCACCGGCGATCCTGAGGGAGCACTGTCCGACCTCGTCCTGCGTTACCTGGAAGGCTTCGGACCGGCGTCGGCGGCGGACATCGCCCAGTTCGCCATGGTCCAACGGGCGCGTGTGCGGGCGGCATTGAAGGAACTGGGAGACACGCTGGAGGTGATCGCCGGCCCCGAGGGCGGAATGCTGTACGACGTCCGGGGCGGCCCGCGCCCACCCGCCGACACCGCCGCCCCACCCCGCCTCCTCCCCATGTGGGACAGCGTCCTGCTGGCGTACGACGACCGCAGCCGGGTGGTCCCGCCCGAGTACCGCAAGCTGGTGACCCGCGTGAACGGCGACGTCCTGCCGACGCTGCTCGTCGACGGGTACGTGGCCGGTGTCTGGCGTCCCGTGGGGGGCGGCATCGAGGCGACCGCCTTCCACGACCTCCCGGACGCGGCGTGGGACGCCCTGGCCGAGGAGGCGCGCGCCCTGCTCGCGTTCCTGGCGGACAGGGACCCGTCGGTCTACCGCCGCTACGCCCACTGGTGGACCAAGCTGCCCGCGGGACAGGCACGGGTGCTGCCCGGCTGACCGCCCGCGGCGTTGTCAGTGGCGATGCCTAGAGTGGCATCGATCTTGCGGATGTCGCATCGGGAGGGGGGCACGCATGGGTGCCAGCGGTTGGGAGTACGTCACCCCGTTCGAGGGGACCGTCGAGGAGTCCCTGAAGGCACTGCACGCGCAGGTCTTCGAGGAGGAGTACGCAGACGACGACACGTACGGGAGCCTCGCGGAGCTCTGGGCGGACGAGGAGTTCATGGAGGAGGAGGGGACCCACACGATCCTGGACGTCGACCGGGTCGTCCACACGGCCACCACCCCCTCGGACCACGACGTCCAGGACCACGGAACCCTGCGCCCGCTCGCGCCGGACCGCGTCAGACACCACTTCGGCACCGAGCACCCCACTCCCGACCAGTTCCAGGAGGCGGTGACCCGGGCCTACGCGTCCCTCGACCAGGGGCCGGGCCCCGGCGGGACGCTCCTCGACGAGTGCCGTGTGCGGTGGACCGGCCTGTACGTCGTCCTGCACACCGGTGCGGAGCCGAGCCACCTGGGGGTGTTCGGCTTCTCCGGCGACTGAGCACACCGCCGAGTTCGGCGTGCCGGTCTTCTCGGCCGCCCTGGCGCCCGGGTTCGATCGCGCGCCACACGTTCCCGGAGGGACCCTTCTGGGCAGAAGATCTCGCCGACGAAGCGAACGAGAAGGGACACGCGGCATGACCGACTTCGAGGGTCTCAAGGCCCTGGTGACCGGTGGCGCCTCCGGCATCGGCCGGGCCACGGCGGAACTCCTGGCCGCGCGCGGCGCCCAGGTCGCCGTCCTCGACCTCGACCCGTCGTCCGTGACCAAGCCCCTGCTCGGATTGCGGGCCGATGTCACCGACGACGCCTCCGTCCGTGATGCGGTCGCCGCCGCCGTCGCCGAGTTCGGCGGCCTCGACGTCCTGGTCAACAACGCGGGGATCGGTGCCCAGGGCACCGTGGAGGACAACGACGACGCCGAATGGCACCGCGTCCTGGACGTCAACGTCGTCGGCATGGTCCGCACGGCCCGCGCCGCCCTCCCGCACCTGCGCCGGTCGTCGCACGCGGCGATCGTCAACACCTGCTCCATCGTCGCCACCGCGGGCCTCCCGCAGCGCGCCCTGTACAGCGCGACCAAGGGCGCGGTGTACTCGCTGACCCTCGCCATGGCCGCCGACCACGTCCGCGAGGGCATCCGCGTCAACTGCGTCAACCCCGGCACGGCGGACACCCCGTGGATCGGCCGCCTCCTCGGCCAAGCCCCGGACCCCGCCGCCGAACGCGCCGCGCTGGAGGCCCGCCAGCCCACCGGCCGCCTCGTCTCCGCCGACGAAGTCGCCGGTGCCATCGCCTACTTGGCGAGCCCCCTCTCCGGCGCCACCACCGGCACCTCCCTCGCCGTCGACGGCGGCATGCAGGGCCTGCGACTGCGACCGGCGGGCCGGTGAGACCCCCGCGAGGGCTCGGCCTCGGAGGCGCCGGCCTGGGCAACCTCTTCTCGGAGGTCCCCGAGGAGCAGGCGCACGCGGCCGTGACCGCCGCCTGGGACCGCGGCATCCGCTACTACGACACCGCGCCCCACTACGGTCTCGGCCTGTCCGAACGCCGCCTCGGCGCGGCCCTGCGCGCGCACCCGCGCGACGCGTACCTGATCTCGACCAAGGTGGGCCGCCGCCTGGAGCCGTCGGCCGACCGCGGCGACGACCTGGCGCACGGCTTCGCCGTCCCCGCCACCCACCGCCGCGTCTGGGACTTCACCGAGGACGGCATCCGACGCACGCTGGACGCCTCCCTCGAACGCCTCGGCCTCGACCGCGTCGACCTCGTCTATCTGCACGACCCCGACGACCACGCCGAACAGGCCTTCCGAGAGGGCTACCCGGCCCTGGAGAAGCTCCGCGCCGAGGGTGTCGTCGGCGCGATCGGCGCCGGCATGAACCAGGCGGGGATGCTCACCCGCTTCGTCCGTGACACGGACGTCGACGTGGTGCTGTGCGCGGGCCGCTACACCCTGCTCGATCAGAGCGCGGCCGCCGAACTGCTGCCCGCCGCGCTCGCGAAGGGCGTCTCCGTCGTCGTCGGCGGTGCCTTCAACTCCGGTCTGCTGGCGGACCCGAAGCCCGGGGCGACGTATGACTACACCCGGGTGCCCGAGGAGGTGCTGCGCCGTGCCCTGCGCATGAAGGAGGTCGCCGAGCGGCACGGCATCACCCTGCGTGCCGCCGCCCTGGCCTTCTGCGCCGCCCACCCCGCCGTCACGAGCGTCCTGATCGGTGCCCGTTCGGCGGCCGAAGTCCACGACGGCGCCGACCAGTTCGCGACCCCGGTACCGGAGGCCTTCTGGCAGGAGCTGCGGGAGACGGGACTGCTGACGGAGCCGTCCTGAGGATCGCCCTGCAGCGACGTATGACCGCCGCGGCTACGGCCTCTGAGCCGCCCCGGCCAGCCGTGTCGGCGGCAGATACTCCCGCACATACGTCCGCTCCCAGCACGCGCCCGTCTCCCGCAGCTCGCGCCAACTCGTGTACCGGTAGCGGAAGAGGCGGGCGCGGACGTAGCGGGGCGGGGCGTCGGGCGGGAACGGGGAGCGGCGGAGCAGCCTCAGGGTGTCGCGGTCGTTCTCCAGCAGTCGCTCCACGAAGGTGCCGAACCAGGACCCCGCGTACCCGGGCGACAGGGCCGCGAACCACATCAGCCAGTCCAGCCGCAGGTGGTAGGGGGCGAACTGGCGGGGCCAGCGCCGTGGGTCGCCGGGCTTGCCCTTGAACTCGTACTCCCGCCAGTCCGAGTCCTCCCGCGGTACGTCGTCGGCCGTGCCCTCGACCACCACCTCGTAGCGGACGCGGCTGACGCTGCCGAACGCGCCGTAGGTGTTGACCAGATGGAGCGGGTCGAAGGAGCGGTTCATGACCTGGCGGCGGGAGACCATGTTCGCCACCGGGTGGTAGCTGAGGCAGACGAGCAGCGCGGCGACGGCCAGGACGACGATCTCGTACCAGAGCGGCGCGTCGGGCGTCGACGGGGCGTCGTAGGGGAACTCCACCGCGGACAGGGCCAGCACGATGGTGATCCAGTTCAGCCAGGAGAAGTTGCCGGACAGGACCAGCCACAGCTGGGTGACGATCATCAGCGCGGCGGCGGCCGTGGCCAGCGGCTGCGGGGTGAACAGGAGGACGGGGACGACGAGTTGGGTGACGTGGTTCGCGGCCACCTCGACCCGGTGCAGCGGACGCGGGAGATGGTGGAAGAACCAGCTCAGCGGGCCCGGCATCGGCTGGGTCTCGTGATGGTGGTCCAGGCAGGTCAGCTTCCGCCAGCACGCGTCCCCGCGCATCTTGATCAGCCCCGCGCCGAACTCCACCCGGAACAGGATCCAGCGCAGCAGGAACAGCACCACGACCGGCGGCGCCACGTCGTCGTTGCCGAGGAAGACGGCCAGGAAGCCGACTTCGAGCAGCAGCGACTCCCAGCCGAAGGCGTACCAGGTCTGGCCGACGTTGACGATCGACAAGTACAGCAGCCAGGGCAGCAGCCACAGCAGCATGCCCGCCCACAGCGGGAGCCGGGAGTCCAGGCCGGCGAGCAGCGCCGCCGACACCGCGCAGCCCGTCCACGCGCAGGCGGCGAAGAAGCGGTCCGAGTAGTGCAGATGGAACAGGCTCGGGGCCGCTTTGAAGGGCATCCGCTGGACGTAGCGGGGGATCGGCAGCAGACCGCGTGAGCCGAGCAGTGCCCGGAACTGGAGGGCGGCGGTGAGGAACGCGACGAGATACACGCCGGCCAGAGCCCGCTGGAAGACCAGTCGGCTCAGCCAGTAGCCGGATGCGGTGAACCAGTCCACGGCCAGGTGCTCCTCCCTGCCATTGTCGCGCGGGAAGCCTAGGTCACTCTGCGTGTACCGCAGCTCCGCTTGCGTAACCCAAGTGAGTGAAGCAAACAATGGTGACGAACTGCCCGGCATGAGGCGGGAGACCACGGTGCGTACCTTCACCGGAACCTTCGTCACGTCCTGCGCGCTCTCGGCGGCGCTGATCGTCGCCGGCTGCGCAGGCGGCAACGACACGAGCGCGAGCACGAGCGGGGAACTCTTCCTCCAGCCCGTCGCGGCCCAAGGGCCCGACCCCTTCACCGCGTCCACGGCGACCGCGACGGCCACCCCCGCGCCCGTCACCCGAACGCAGCAACCCCAGCCATCCCGGCAGCCGGGCGTCCGCTCCGTCTCCGGCGCCACACCCGGCCTCTACGGCGGCACCGCGCGCACCGGCAGCTGTGACGTGAACCGGCAGATCGCGCACCTGAGCGCCGACCCGGCCAAGGGGCGCGCCTTCGCGCAGGTGGCGGGCGTCGCACAGGCCTCGGTCCCCGCCTATCTGCGCTCCCTCACCTCGGTCGTGCTGCGCGCGGACACCCGTGTCACCGACCACGGCTACCGGGCCGGACAGGCCACCAGCTTCCCGGCCGTCCTGCAGTCCGGCACCGCCGTCCTAGTCGACAACCGGGGCGTACCGCGGGTCCGCTGCGCCTGCGGCAACCCGCTGACGCCCTCGGCGATGCCGAGCGGGAACCCCGGGACCAAGGGGCAGTCCTGGTCCGGCTACCGGCCCGACCGGGTGATCGTGGTGACCCCCGCACCGCAGGCCGCCACCCGCATCACGATCCTCGACGTCGTCCAGAACACCTGGATCGAGCGACGCTGCGGAGACGACGTACGCCATGACCACGTCGTACCCCGGCCGGAGCCGCTGACGTCGGCACCACCGCCGACGCCGACCCCCAGTCCCTGGACGACCGGGCCGAGTGCGAGCGCGCCGCCCTCCGCCGAGCTGCCACTCACGCCCGACTGCGTCACCCCGACGGTCACCCCCACCCCCGGCACGCCCGTCGCCGCGTCCCCCGGCACGCCCGTCGCCGCTGCGCCCGGCACGCAGGACCCCGCCTGCCCCGCCGCCACCGTCACGGCGCCGCCCCCGACGACCGCGCCGCAGACCCAGACCGTCCCCGCCCCGCCCTCGGCCGCGCAGCCCACGGACACCGGGCAGGACATCGGCCCCGAGACCGTCCCGGACACCCCCGACCTGCCCGACGGCGGCGGGCTCATCCCGGACAGCCCCGACGAACCGAGCGGGGCCGACGAGCCCGCCGCCACCGACAGCATCTTCGACAGCCCCACCGACGTCTTCGGCGACTGACGGTCCCCAGTCGAAGAATCGGACAAATGCTGGCAAGGTGGGCCCATGGTTGATCGGGGAGCGAGCGCCCTGTCACTCCCGGACGACTGGCCCGCCCACCCGGACCCGATTCTGGCGCTCAACCGCATGGGGAGCTTCGACTGGGACCTGGACACCGGCCTGTTCCACATGGACGCACAGGCCCACGAGGTCTTCGACCTGCGCCCCGACGAATACGACGGCCACCCCGCGACCCTCGCGATCCGGGTCCCGGCGCCCGAGGGTTACCGGCTGGACGCCCTGGTCTCCCAGGCGATGAAGGACGGCAGCGAGAACTACGGCACCTACTTCCGCATCCGCTGCCGCGACGGATCGCTGCGCTGGGCCCACACCCAGGGCTACATCCGGCGCGACGAGACGGGCCGCCCGCGCCGGATCGTCGGCATCGTCCGGGACGCCACCCAGGAACTCGACGACCTGGCCGCCCGCAGCGAACAGGCCAGCCTGGACGCCGCCCGCCAGGAGCAGACCAACGTCGTCCAGCTCACCACGGCCGCCCTCGCCTACGCCCGCTCGGTCGACGACGTCATCGAGGTCCTCAAGGACACCCACGGCCTCACCCACCTCGGCGCCACCAGCCTGGTCATGGGTCTGGTCGAGGCGGGCCGCATCCGGCTGATCGCCGAGGGCCCCGCGGGCAGCTTCGTGCCCGGCACCGACCTCACAGGCATCGACGAGCAGTACCCGATGAGCGAGGTCGTACGGACGCTGACCCCGCGTTTCATCGAGTCGCCGGAGGAGTTCGCCGAGCGCTACCCGCTGCTGTGGCCGCACCTCACCGACCTGAACATCACCGCCGCCGCCTACCTTCCGCTGATCGCGCAGGCCCGACCGATCGGTGCGATGGGCCTGCTCTACAGCGACCGGAGCGGGTTCTCGCCCGAGGACCGCAACGTCCTGGTCGCCCTCGGCAGCAGCATCGCGCAGAGCCTGCAACGGGCCATGTTCTACGAGCAGGAGAAGGACCTCGCCTCCGGGCTCCAGCAGGCCATGCTCCCGCGCACCATCCCCAGTGTGCGCGGCGCCGACGTCGCCGTCCGCTACCGCGCCGGCTCCGCCGCGGGCTCCCTCGGCCGGGACATCGGCGGCGACTGGTACGACCTCATCCCGCTGCCCGGCGGCCGGGTCGGCGCGGTCATCGGCGACGTCCAGGGCCATGACACCCACGCCGCCGCCGTCATGGGCCAGCTGCGGATCGTGCTGCGCGCCTACGCCGCCGAAGGCCACACGCCCGCCACCGTCATGGCCCGCGCCTCCGTCTTCCTCCACGAACTGGACACCGACCGCTTCGCGACCTGCCTCTACGCCGAGGCCGACCTCGCGACCGGGGTCGTCCAGGTGGTTCGGGCCGGCCATATCGACCCGCTGGTGCGCCAGGTCGACGGCAGCTGCCGCCGGGTCCCCGTCGCGGGCGGGCTGCCGCTCGGCCTGTCCGCCGAGTTCGACAGCCTCGAGTACCCCGTCGCCACCCTCGAGCTCGACCCCGGCAACACCCTGCTGCTCTGCACCGACGGCCTCGTCGAACAGCCCGGCGCCGACCTCGACGACGGCATGCAGACCCTCACCGCGCTCATCGGCACCGGCCCCGCCGACGTCCGCGACCTCGCCGACCGGCTCATCGACGTGGCCGAGGAACGCGGCGGCGACGACGACGTCGCGCTGCTCCTGCTGCGCCGCCGGGGCCTGGAAGCCCCGCAGTCCGGCGGACGGCTCCAGCAGCACGTCGCCCCCGGCGACCCGGAGGCGCTGTCCGAGGCCCGGCACATGATCCGCGCCGCCGTCCGGGCCTGGGGCTCGGGCGAGAGGGCCGACGAGATCGAGCTGGTCGCCGACGAGATGATCACCAACGCCCTCATGCACACCGAGGGCTCCGCCATCGTCACCCTGCGGGTCCTGGCCGGCTCCGAGCGCCGGCTGCGCGTCGAGGTCGAGGACTCCTCCAGCGCCCTGCCGCGCCGCCGGGAGGCGGGCGAGTCGGGGGTCTCCGGCCGCGGTCTGCTCCTGGTCGACCTGCTCGCGGACGTGTGGGGTGTGGAGGCGCGGGGCGGCGGCAAGTGCGTGTGGTGCGAGTTCGTCGTCCCGGGACGCGCGTGACGGGGGATGGCACCCTGGACGTATGCCGGAACTCCCCGAGGTGGAAGCGCTCAAGGACTTCCTCACCGAGCACCTGGTCGGCCACGAGATCGTCCGGGTGCTGCCCGTCGCGATCAGTGTCCTGAAGACGTACGATCCGCCGCTCGCCGCCCTGGAAGGCCGTGAGGTCACCGAGGTGCGGCGGCACGGCAAGTTCCTCGACCTGGTCACGGACGGCGGCCCGCACTTCGTGACCCACCTGGCCCGCGCGGGCTGGCTGCACTGGAAGGACCAGCTGCCCAGCGGTATGCCCCGCCCCGGCAAGGGCCCCCTCGCCCTGCGGGTGGCCCTGGAGACCGGCGCCGGGTTCGACCTGACGGAGGCCGGGACGCAGAAGCGCCTCGCCGTGTACGTCGTCCACGACCCCCAGGAGGTCCCGGGCGTGGCCCGCCTCGGCCCCGACCCGCTCGCCGACGACTTCGACGAGGCGCGCCTCGCGGGACTTCTGGCGAACGAACGCCGTCAGCTCAAGGGGGCCCTGCGCGACCAGAGCCTCATCGCGGGGGTCGGCAACGCCTACAGCGACGAGATCCTCCACGCGGCGAAGATGTCCCCGTTCAAACTCGCCGCGTCCCTCACCCCCGAGGAGACGGCCCGCCTCTACGCGGCCCTGCGTGCCACGCTCACCGAGGCCGTCGAGCGCTCGCACGGTGTGGCCGCCGGGCGCCTGAAGGCGGAGAAGAAGAGCGGCCTGCGCGTCCACGGCCGCACCGGCGAGCCGTGCCCGGTGTGCGGCGACACCATCCGCGAGGTCTCCTTCAGCGACTCCTCGCTCCAGTACTGCCCCACCTGCCAGACCGGCGGCAAGCCGCTCGCGGACCGCAGGCTGTCGCGGCTGCTCAAGTAGTGGGTAGGCGGCGCTGGGTGACCGGCGCTCCGGTGAAGGCGTCCAGCAGGACCCGGTCGCCGAGCTTCCGCTTCAGCTTCACCGTGACCTTCTGGAACAGCAGCTGGGCGGTGCAGTCCCCGTCGCTCGCCCCGACGATCGACCCCGACAGCACCACGCTGCCGGCCGTCTCCAGGACCTCCACGCCGGCCCCGTCGTCGCAGGCGCCGTGTCCCGCGAGGACCGTGACGGACCGGCCGTCCCGGCCGACCTCGACCAGCTGCTGGAGTTCCATCAGATCATCGGTGGCGTTCTCCAGCGGCTCGATCGGTGACCCGGGCAGCACCGAGGGCTCCAGCGCGACGCGCTTGAGCGGGGTGTCGTATCCGTCCAGGGTGAACAGCCAGGCCGGCACGGTGGCCGGCCCGCGGCTGGTGACGAGGGTCGTCCTGCCGAGCTTCACCGACGTCACGGTCAGATGCGGTCCGTCGTCGCCACCGCGGGCGACGCTGTCGTACGCCTTCCGCGCGTCCATCAGAGGCAGGCTGAGCGAACTTCCGCTCTCCCACTCGACCTTGCCCTTCTGCGGTGATCCGGTGGGCAGTTCGGCGTCCAGGACGTAGTTCTCGGCGGAGTACGCCATCTTGTCGTCCTCGTTCCGGAAGGCGTTCTCGGGGAGTTGGACGACGTCCGACAGCGGGTAGTAGCCCGCGCGCCACACCCCGGCGGCCTTCGAGCCGTCCCACGCGGCTGCCACCTCACGGGCGCGGTCCCCGGTCGGGGCGGACCGGGCGTCGCCGGTGCCGGCCTTCTCGCTGCCGCATCCGGCCGTGAACAGCGCGATGGGTACGAGGACGGCGAGAGTTCGCGCGATGGATGCCCGCATGTTTTCCCCCGGGAGCAGACGGCAGACGTGTCGCTCCTGAGACGCGGGAGGCGGGTCCCGCGTTCGCCCGGACTCAGCCGGACTTCAGCGTCACCAGATGCTCGCCGTCCGAGGAGCGCACCTCGTAGCGGGCGATCTGGTCGGGGTGCAGCGACGACGAGCCCTGCATGGTGAGTTCGCGGGCGTCGTGGCGGGGGACGCTCCAGGTGGTGACCGTCTCCTCGGAGCCGTCCGTGCCGATGATGACCAGGCGACAGGTGCGGGGGCCCGCCCCGTCCTTCACCTTCAGCTCCAGCTGGCTGCCCGAGGTGTAGTCCTCGGCGGTCACCTGGGCCCAGACGCCGGACCGCGCGTCGGTCGCGTCGATCTGCACGGCGCTCTCGCCGCCGCCCGCGAGGGCCACGAGCCCGGGGCCGGCCACCGCGAAGGCGACGGTGGCCGCGACCGCGCAGAGGAAGCGCCTGCGGCCGGCCCGGTGCCGCGCCCCGACCTCCGAGAGCAGCCGGTCCAGCAGCCGCGGGCCCGGCTTGGCCATCGGGTGCACGAACTGCGGCGTGGAACGCCGGTACAGCAGCAACTGCCGGGTGATCGGGCCGAACTCGGTGACGTCCGCGGCGCACCTCGGGCATTCCATGAGGTGGTCCTCGAAACGGAACGCGTCCGCCTCGTCCAGCACGCCGAGCGCGTACGCGGCGACGTCGCGATGCCTCTCCTGGGACCTCATGCGGAATCCTCGTGCCGTTGGGTGCGGGTGGGGTTACTCCTTGCTCCCACCGGTACGCACCGGACCGCCGAATCACTCAAGCCCCAGACAGAATCGCAACCAAGGGATTCGGAGCGGCCGGGCACGAGGATTGGTCCCGTCCGAAAAAAGTCCGGGACGGATTGAACGCGGGCGGGGTGTGGCTAGAACAGGTGGATGGCCAGATGCCCCAGCGGCAGTCCCAGCTGCCAGGCCGGCGTCCACACCTTCGGGCCCTCGTCCTCGCCGATCACCGGGCCGCCGCCCGGCACCGCGTTGAGATCGGGGGCGAGCAGCTCGGTCTCCTGGAGCCAGCGCCAGGCCGCCTCCGCGAGGTCCAGATCGGGCGCGGGGCCGCCGCGGTCGCGGGCCTCGGCCGCGAGCCGCGCCATGCGGCCGCGGACCCAGTCCTGCCAGGGCTGGTCGTACGCCGTCAGCGACAGCCACGTCTCCAGCTGGGAGACGACCCGGATGCCGGACAGCTCGCCGTCGGTGTCGGACAGGAAGATGGTCAGCGCGAGGGCGTCCCGCCCGGCGCGGAACTCGAAGGACGTCGGCGGCATGAGATCGCCGGTCCGCAGCAGCTCGTCGGCGATGTACTCGGCGTACAACCAGGCCATGGGAACGGTGAGTTCACCGCCGCCGGCGCCGTCCGTGCTCTCTTGACCTCTGTGCTGCATCCCTTCCTGCCTTCCTCCGGTGCGTGCGCGTCGCCCGTCGCCGGGCTCCCAGTCGGGAACACGGATGAAGACAGCCGATTACTCAACCATGGTCCTCAGCAAGGCGCTTTGCGAAGGCTTTGCTTCACCATGAGTTTCATCGCAGGTCGGCCGCGTAGCCCGGAAGGACCCGGCGCAGGGCGCGCAGCGCGTAGTACGCGCGGGACTTCACCGTACCGGGAGGAATTCCGAGGGTTTCCGCGGCTTCCGCCACACTCGCCCCCTGGAAGTACACGAGCACCAGGACTTCACGGTGCTCCGGAGTGAGTGTCTTCACAGCCTGCCGCACATCGAGGGCCGCGGCGGCCCGCTCGGCGTGATCGGCGCACACCCGCGCGTTCTCCAGGACCGCGTCCCCGACCTCCGCCGGCCGCGCCTGCCGGGCCCGCCGCGCGTCGATCGCGAGCCGCCGCCCCACGGTCAGCAGCCAGGGCCGTACGGAGTCGAAGTCGTCGGCGCGCAGCGCCTCAGGGTGCTGCCAGGCGCGGACGAGGGTCTCCTGGACCAGGTCCTCGGCGCGCTGCCGGTCTCCGTCGCACAGCCGCAGGAGCAGCGCGAAGAGAGGCCGGCCGTGCTCCCGCTGCAGTGCGGCGAGCTCGTGCTCGGCGGTCGTCGTCCCGTTCGTGAGCGTGGTTCCGGCCGTCATGGCCGTATGGCATCGCAGGGTGACGGTGAGGGACAGGGCGTGCGCGCGGATCTGCGGCGGGCGGTCGATCGCGTCGACGAACGGTACGACGAACGGTCCCCTCCGCCTCGCCCAACGGTTGAAAGAAGGCCGCCGGTCCGTTTGCGGCCGTGCTCAGCTTCGTACCTATTTGTGCGTAAATATGATCACAGTGGGGTGAGCTGATGATTGCACGCAGTCGACAAGTGGCCCTGGCCCTGACTGTGCTCCTCGCCGCGGGCGCCGCCTGCCAGGCCCGGGGCCACGAGAAACCCGACCCGTCCGCCCGCGGCGGCCACCCGGCCCCGTCCGGCGGCGCCGCCCGCGGCTTCACGCTCGTCGCCTCCGGGGACGTCCTCCCGCACTCCTCCATCATCGACCGCGCCCGCTTCGACGCGGGCGGCGACGGCTACGACTTCCGCCCGATGCTCTCCGGCGTCGAACCGCTCGTCTCCCGGGCCGATCTGGCGCTGTGTCACATGGAGACCGTCTACGGCGCGAACGGGGACTACACCGGCTATCCCGCCTTCAAGTCCCCGCCCGAGGTCGCCCAGGGCCTCGCCGCCACCGGTTACGACGGCTGCTCCACCGCCTCCAACCACAGCCTCGACGACGGCGCCGAGGGCATCCGCCGCACCCTCGACGCCCTCGACCGCGAAGGCGTACGGCACGCCGGGACCGCCCGCACCGAAGGCGAGGCGCGCACGGTCACGATCCTGCGCGCGGGCGCCGCCCAGGTCGCCCACCTCTCCTACACCTATGACACCAACGGCTATCCGCTGCCCGCCGGGCAGCCCTGGGCCGTCAATCTCATCGACGAGAACGAGATCGTCGGCGACGCGCGGGCCGCCCGGGCGGCGGGCGCCGACGTGGTCGTGGTCTCGGTGCACTGGGGCACGGAGTGGCAGGACGCCCCCGACGACCGCCAGCTCGCGCTGGCCCGCTCGCTCACCGCCGCCCGCACCGGCGACCGCCCCGACATCGACCTGATCCTCGGCACCCACGCCCACATCCCGCAGGCCTACGAGAAGGTCAACGGCACCTGGGTGATCTACGGCATGGGCGACCAGATCGCCGGCGAGATGTTCAACTACGAGGGCGCCCAGGACCCGCGCGGCAATCAGTCGACCGTCGGCCGCTTCACCTTCGCCCCGCCCGCGCGGCCGGGTGGCCGCTGGGAGGTGCGGAAGGCGGAGTTCGTTCCGCAACTGTTCGACATCGACGCCGGCCGGGTCGTCAACCTCAACAAGGCGATCGAGGGCGGTGCCGAACTGGGCGGCGTACGCGACCGCATCCGGGACGTGGTGCTGAGCCGGGGTGCGGCGAAGGACGGGCTGACGATGGGGGAGTAGCTCAGTCGACGTCCACCTCGTCGAAGGTCCGCAGCATCTCCTTCAGCACACGTCGGCACGCCGTGAGCTCGGCCTCGGTCAGACCCCCTCCGACCTGCCGGTTCACGGCGTGCTCGCGGGCCAGGATCGCGTCGATGAGCACCTCGCCCGCGCTCGTGATCCGGATGAGCGAGGAGCGCTGGTGCGCGGGGTTTGGCGTGACCTCCGCCCACCCCTCGGCCACCGCGTCGTTGACCATGCGCTGTACGAACTGCCGGGTCAGCGCCATGAGCCGGGCCATCTGAGGCACCGTCATGGGCCCGTACCGGCGCAGCAGCACGAGCACGGACCGTACGCCGACGGAGACGCCCTCGTCCTTCTCGCTCTGCTCCAGTTTGCGCAGGCCGCGGCGGTAGAGGGCGCCGACGAGGTCGAACACCTCGGAGACGCGGTGGCCGAGGTCGTCAGGAGGGAGCGGGGCGTCGATGTCGTTCACCGGGACATCATGCCCCGAACCCATCATGACAACTAGGTTGTCAAAATCCTCTGAAGATGACACCTTGGGTGTCATGACAGCTGCTTCGGAACTGGTCCGCTTCCCGTCCACCGACGGCGACCTCGCCTACCGCGACACCGGCACCGGCGACCTCGTCGTCCTGCTCCACTCCGGCTACGTCGACCACCGTCTCTTCGAGGACCAGACCCCGGCCCTGGTCGAGGCCGGGTACCGGGTCGTCGCCGCCGACGTCCGCGGACACGGCTGGTCCGCCAACGCCGGCGAGCCCTTCCGCTGGGCCGACGACCTCGCCTGCCTGCTCAAGCACCTGGATGCCGGTCCCGCGGTCCTGGTCGGCGTGTCGATGGGCGGGGCGATCGCCGGTGACACCGCGATCGAGTACCCGGAGCTGGTCCGGGGGGCCGTCCTGAGCGGCGCCTCGGTCAGTGACTTCGAGTACACCTACGACAAGACCAGGGAGATCGTCGCCGAGTCGGCCCGCACCCTGCACTCCGGTGACATCGAGGCCTGGCTGAACGTGTTCCTGCGGGCCATGGCGGGCCCGTTCCGCACCCCGGCCGACATCGATCCGGCCCTCCTGGACCGGCTGCGCGAGATGGCCCTGCACACCATCGCCAAGCACACCCCCGGCGAGCGCGACTGGCACGTCCCCATGACCGACACCTGGCCCCGGGTGCGCAAGCTCGCCATACCGGTCCTCATGATCAACGGCGCCCTTGACTCACCGGACCTGATCGCCGACGCGGAGCTCTACGCCCACACCGCCCCCCAAGGCCGCTCGGTCCTCGTGGAAGGCGCCGCACACTTCCCGAACCTGGAGAAGCCCGAGGAGTTCAACGCCCTCCTGCTGGACTTCCTCGGCGACCTGTAGGGTGACGGGTGCCGCGGCCCGGTCGCTCAACAGTCCAACGGAGCATGGGGATTGACGGTCCGTACGCAGGGCTCGACCATGAGTGACCTGTGGCGCCGCTGTCACCAGGGGGGTCGGTGCCACGCCGACGCACAGGGTGGGGCATGACCACGCAACGAAGCCGGCTCGTTCGCCGGGTCCCGGTTCTCCAGCTCGTTTCCGTCGTCCTCGCCGTGACGGGGCTCGTGCTGGGTTACGTCGGATTCCGCGAGTATCTGGAGGAGCACCCGGAGTTCGGGCACGGCTTCTTCGATCTGCTCTATTACTCCTGCCAGTTGTTCGTCCTCGACGCCGACCCCCTGAACGGGACCGGGTCCCTGCCCTGGGCCCTGGAATGGGCCCGCTTCCTCGCACCGCTCGCCACCCTCTCCGCTCTCGTCGAGGCGGTGCGGCTGCTGGGCGCCGACGAACTGCGCCGGCTGCGGCTGGCCCGGCTGCGCGGTCACAGCGTGGTCTGCGGTGCCGGGAGCGCGGCCCAGATGCTCGCGGCCCGGCTGCGCGAGGCGGGCCGGACCGTGGTGGTCGTGTCCGCCGCCGGGACCGAGGACGACGGAGGTCTGTCCGTGGCCGGCGATCCCAGCAGCCTCGAGGCGCTCCGGGCGGCGGGCGTGGCCCGCGCGAGCGCCGTCTACGCCTGCGCGGAAGACAGCGGTGACAACGTACTGATCGCCGCGACGGTCCGCGAACTCGTCCAGGACCCCACCCACGCCCTCCACGTCCACGCCGCGATCGGCGACCAGGACCTGTGCAGCGCGCTCCAGGCCCGCCACCTCATGGGCGCGTCACGGGGACGGGTACGCCTCGACTTCTTCAACGTGGACGTGCTGGCGGCACGGCGACTCGCCGCGACGGAACGGATCGAGGAGCATGACGCGGCCACCCCGCCGCCGCACTGTCTGATCGTCGGCGTCTCCCCGTTCGCCCGTGCCCTGGTCGTCGAACTCGCCCGCCGCTGGCGGCTGCGCCCCGGCACGGACAAGCTGCCGATCACCTGGGCCGGAGCCTCGGCCACGGCGGAACTCCGCCGCCTGAGGGACCAGTACGGCTTCCTCCCGGAGGTCTGCCGGATCGAGCCGAAGGAGATCGAGGAGACCGGCTCGGCGGTCAACGCCCTGCTGTCCGCGACGGGTTCACCGGCTCAGCGCGTCTACGTCGCCGGCCCCTCCGACGACACGTCCCTCTCCATAGCGCTGTCGGCCTTCGAGGCATGGCGCGTCGCGCCCGGCGGCCTCGTCCTCCAGCTGCGGGAGCCCGGTCCCTTCGGGGTGTCCCTGGGCCACGACGACTCCGCCCTGCTGGACGACCTGGACGGGCGGCTGCGCACCTTCGGCGTCCTCGACGCCGCCTGCCGTCCCGATCTCCTCGGGGACGACTTGGTGGAACACCTCGCACGGGTCATGCACGAGCACTACGAACAGGCGGCACGCAGCAACCGAGGGGACTCGGAACAGACCCACGCGTCGGTGGTTCCGTGGGACCGGCTGTCCCCGCCGAAACAGGAGGACAACCGGAGGGCGGCCGTGGCCATCGGCGAGAAACTGCGGGAGATCGACTGCGCGATCGCTCCCCGCGTGGACCCCGCGCCCCCCTTCGTGCTGGCCGACACCGAGGTCGAACGGCTCGCCAAAATGGAGCACAAGCGCTGGCTGCGGGCACACCGCGCGGAAGGCTACGTCTACGGTCCGGACCGCGATGACGACGCGAGGACCCACCCCGACATGAAGGACTGGGCCGAGCTCACGGAGACCGCGCGCGAGAAGGACCGCGAGGCCGTACGCGTCCTGCCGGTCGTCCTCGCCACCGCCGGCTTCCAGATCATCCGGCTGGCCCCCGCAGGTTCATGACGACGGCGGCGGACCTCAGGGCACCACCGTCACCGGCCACCGCCCGGCCTTGACCAGCCGCACCGCCACCGAGCCGACGATCCGGTGGCCGGCCTGCTCCGAGGCGCCCACCACCACCGCGTCCGCCTTGAGTTCGTCCGCCGCCTTCACCAGGCCGCCGTACGGGTCACCGGGGAAGGTGTGGAACTCCCAGCGCACGTCGAATATCCCCTTCGTGCGCTCGGTGGCCTCCCGGATCTGGGCGACCAGCTCCTCGGCGATCTCGTCGGTCGTCTCGGCGACCGGCGCGCCCATCGCCGCACCCGCCGTCATCACCGGCCGCACGTACACGACCGCGAGGAGCGCGTGCTGGCGGCGGGCCAGGCCGGCGGCATATGCCGCGGCCCGGAGGGAGGAATCGGAGCCGTCCACTCCCACAACGATGACCTTCGGCCCGTCCGTGCCCCGCTCGAACTGGGGCGAGTGCTGTTCCGTCACGGCACGGAGGCTATCGGACAGCACCGGCCCCGCCCCCACGCGGGACCTCCCGACGGGCGAGGTCGCCGGGCAGTTCCTACAGTCGGAACATGACCGCCACCGTCGAGTCCGCCCGGGCGAAGGACACCAAGGGGCCGATACGACGGCCCGGCATCGGCCGGCTCAGCAGGGTCCCGGAAGGCTTCGCCACCTTCTTCGGGGCCCTGGGACTGCTCTGTCTGCTGCTGGCCTTCATCCCGCCGCTGCGCGGACCGCTGCGCCCCGTCGTGCGCTTCCTCGACGTCCTCATCGTCCCGGTCTCCGCCAACCTCGCCTACGCCGTCTTCCTCTTCCTCCTCGCCGGCGCGACCGCCGCCCGCAAACGCGTCGCCTGGTGGCTGGTGGTCGTCTACCTGGGCCTGCTCGTCCTCGTCGACGCCCTCGGCGTGGCCGTCGGCCTGTACGCCGACTCCGTCCCGTCCCTGGTGGTGTGCTGCCTGGCCCTCGCCCTGCTCGTCGTCGCCCGCGGCGAGTTCTACGCCGACTCGCGCCGGGCCGCGGTGCGCCGCGCCGTCGGGGTGCTGATCCTCGGCCTGGTCCTCGGCATCCTCGTCGGCTGGGGCCTGGTCGAACTCTTCCCCGGCACACTGCCCCGCGGCCAGCGGCTGCTGTGGGCGGCCAACCGGGTCTGCGGCGGTCTGGTCTCCGGCCGCTCCTTCGACGGCACCCCGCCACGCGCCCTGTACTTCCTGCTCGGCCTCTTCGGCGCGCTGGCGCTGCTCAACGCCGCCGCCACCCTCTTCCGCTCCCAGCGCATGGAAGCCGCCCTGCACGGCGACGAGGAGGACCGCATCCGCGCCCTGCTGGGGGCCTACGGCGAGAGGGACTCCCTCGGCTACTTCGCCACCCGCCGCGACAAGGCCGTCGTCTTCTCCACCAGCGGCAAGGCCGCCGTCACCTACCGCGTCGAAGCCGGCGTCTGCCTCGCCAGCGGCGACCCCGTGGGCGACCGCGAGGCCTGGCCGCACGCCATCGCGGCCTGGCTCGACGCGGCCCGCCGGCACGGCTGGGCGCCCGCCGCGATGGGCGCCTCCGAGGACGGCGCCAAGGCCTTCGCCCGCGCCGGACTCGGCGCCCTCCAACTCGGCGACGAGGCGATCCTCAACGTCGCCGACTTCGACCTGAACGGCCGCGACATGCGCGTCACCCGGCAGGCCGTGCACCGCGTGCGCCGCACCGGCGCCCACTGCCGCATCCGCCGCCACTCCGCCCTCACCGACGCCGAGATGGAAGAGGTCGTCGACAAGGCCGACGCCTGGCGCGACACCGAGACCGAACGGGGTTTCTCCATGGCCCTGGACCGGCTCGGCGACCCGGCCGACGGCGACTGCCTCCTCGTCGAGGCGCTCAGCGAGGACGGCAAGCTCCTCGCCCTGCTCTCCTTCGTGCCCTGGGGCCGCGACGGCGTCTCCCTGGACCTGATGCGCCGTGACCGCAGCGCCCCCAACGGCGTCATGGAGTTCATGGTCGCCGAACTCTGCGCGGCCGCCCCCAAGCTGGGCGTCCGCCGGATCTCCCTCAACTTCGCCGTCTTCCGCTCGGTCTTCGAGGAGGGCGCCCGCATCGGCGCCGGACCCGTCCTGCGCCTGTGGCGCCGCCTGCTGCTGTTCTTCTCCAAGTGGTGGCAACTGGAGGCCCTGTACCGCTCCAACGCCAAGTACCGGCCCGAGTGGTACCCCCGCTTCATCTGCTACGGCGAGACCGGCGCCCTCGCCCGCATCGGCCTCGCCTCCGGAATCGCCGAGGGCTTCGTCTCCGTACCGTCGCTGCGCAAACTCTGGGGAAAGGGGCACCCGAAGGCCGGGCCGCGGCCGGCCACCACGGAAGGCCTGCCGTCGCTGTCGGCGCTGGGCCTCGCCGGAGGGGACGAGGCCCGGGCCGCCGATCCGGACGCGGGCCTGCCCGAACAGGCCCGCGTACGCCGCCGCACACTGACCCGGCTCAGGGCCGAGGGCATCGACCCCTACCCGGTGGGCGTCCCCGCCCGCACCCATGCCCTCGCCGACGTCCGCGACGGCGAGCACGTCACCGTCGCGGGGCGGATCATGCGGGTGCGGGACTTCGGCGGCATCGTCTTCGTCACGCTGCGCGACTGGTCCGGGGACCACCAACTGGCCCTCACCCAGGACGGCGTGGACCGCTTCAGGTCGGACACCGACATCGGCGACCACATCACCGCCACCGGCACGGCCGGCGCCAGCGACAAGGGCGAACCGACCGTCTTCGTCACCTCCTGGCAGCTGATCGGCAAGTGCCTGCGCCCCCTGCCCGACAAACGCCGCGGCCTCACCGACCCCGAGACCAAGGTCCGCATGCGCTACCTCGACCTCGTCGCCAGCCCCGAAGCCCGCGACGTCGTCCGCGCCCGCTCCACCGCCGTACAGGCCCTGCGCCAGGGCCTGTTGGAGCGCGGCTACCTGGAGGTCGAGACGCCGATGCTCCAGCAGATCCACGGCGGCGCCAACGCCCGCCCCTTCACCACCCACATCAACGCCTACGACCTCGACCTGTATCTGCGCATCGCCCCCGAGCTGTACCTGAAACGGCTCTGCGTCGGCGGCCTGGAGAAGGTCTTCGAGATGGGCCGCACCTTCCGCAACGAGGGCGTCTCCTACAAACACAACCCCGAGTTCACGATGCTGGAGGCCTACCAGGCCTTCGCCGACTACGACGTGATGCTCGACCTCACCCGCGAGCTGATCCAGGGCGCCGCCACGGCCGCTTTCGGCTCGCCGATCGCCCGCAAGGACGGGCAGGAGTACGACATCTCGGGGGCCTGGCCGGTCAAGACCGTCTACGGCGCGATCTCCGAGGCCCTCGGCGACGAGGTCACCGCCGACACCGGACTCGCCCGGCTGCACCGGCTGTGCGACCGCGCCGGAGTGCCGTACACCCCCGACGACGGCCGCGGCGACGTCGTCCTCGAGATGTACGAACGCCTCGTCGAGGAGAAGACGCAGCTGCCCACCTTCTACAAGGACTTCCCGACCGACGTCTCCCCGCTCACCCGCCAGCACCGGGACGACCCACGGCTCGCCGAGCGCTGGGACCTCGTCGCCTTCGGCACCGAACTCGGCACCGCCTACTCCGAACTCACCGACCCCGTCGAACAGCGCCGCCGCCTCACCGCGCAGTCGCTGCTCGCCGCCGGCGGAGACCCCGAGGCGATGGAACTCGACGAGGACTTCCTCGACGCCCTCGAATACGCGATGCCGCCCACCGGCGGGCTCGGCATCGGCGTCGACCGGTTGGTCATGTTCCTCACGGGGCTGACGATCCGGGAAACCCTCCCGTTCCCGCTCGTACGCCGCCACTGACGGCCCGTCATAGGCCGGGCGGGTTAATTCCTGCCGCCGCACCGGTGCTGTCCTGGTGCGTCGGCCATGGTTCGGGCGACTGATTTGTCATGACGAAGGATCAGTTGCTCACCCGGCTGCTCACGCGACGCCGTGCGTTGCTCGCCGGTGCCGCCGCCGTCGGGGCGGCCGGCACCGCCGGGCTGGTCGCGGCGCTCGGCGGCGAGGACCCGGTCAAGCCCCCGCTCCCGGCCGCGGGCCCCCCGGCCCGCCGCCCGCTCAAGCCCTCCGCCTACCGGCTCCAGCCCCTGACCGGATACGGCCCGCCCCGCACCGCCCCCGGCCGGACCCCGGTCCGCCGCGAACCGCTGCTGCGCATGCACGGACGCGGCCGGGCCATGGTGCTGACCTTCGACGACGGCCCTGACCCCCGCTACACCCCCGCCGTCCTCGACACCCTCGCCGAGTACGACGTCCGCGCGATGTTCTTCGTCTGCGGCGAGATGGCCGTCGACAACAAGGACCTGCTGGCACGCATGTCCGACGAGGGGCACATCGTCGGCAACCACACCTGGTCCCACCCGCTGCTGACCCGCCTCAGCCGCGGCCGCATCCGCTCCGAGATGGAACGCACCAGCGACGTCATCGAGGAGGCCTACGGCGAACGCCCCCAGTGGTTCCGCGCGCCCTACGGCGCTTGGAACCGCGCCGCCTTCCAGCTCGGCGCCGAACTCGGCATGGAACCCCTCGCCTGGACCGTCGACACCCTCGACTGGACCACACCCGGCGCCCGCACCATCGAGCGACGGGTCGAGAACGGCGCCGCCCCCGGCGTCGTGGTGCTCTCCCACGACGCCGGGGGCGACCGCTCCCAGAGCGTCCGGGCGCTGCGCGAGTATCTGCCGCAGCTCCTGGACTCCGGATATCACGTGACCGTCCCCAGACGGCACTACGCATAAGCCGGACCGCCGGCCCGCCCGGTCGGGGAACGCTCAGCGGACCTCGACCAGGCGGGCGAACGCGACGACGTTCCCGGCATAACCGTTCTGCTTCGAGAAACCGCCCCCGCAGGTGATGACCCGCAATTCGGGAGTGCCCTTGGAGCCGTAGACACGGTCGCCCGGGAAGTTCTGCTTCTCGAAGACCTCGATGCCGTAGATCTCGAAAACGGCCGTCTTCCCGTCCTTGCGCCGCACCTCGACGCGATTTCCCTTCTTCAGCGCACCGAGTCCGTAGAACACGGCGGGGCCCGACCTGTTGTCGACATGGCCCACCACCACGGCGGTGCCCTTCTCGCCGGGCGAGACCGCGCCGGTGAACCAGCCCGCCAGGTTCGGGTCCTCCGGCGGCGGCGCGCCCACCCAGCCCTCGTTGTCCAGACCGACCGGCATGACCGGCGCGTCCACCTGGATCGCGGGAATCCGCACCCGCTCGGGCTCGGAGAACGACAGCGGCGCCGCCGACCCGGAGAAGGTCCCGGGCACACGGCTGTCCGCCGCAGCCGCCGTCGCCGGCTGCGGCGGACCCACGTCGAACTCTCCCGAACCGTTCCGAATGAGCGCGAGGCCGGTCAGCAGAACAAGCGCTATCACGCCCCAAGGAGCGCGCCTCTTCCGCTGCTCCTCCTCTTCGGCCAGATCGGCCAACTCGGACGCAGACATTCGCATTCCCCTCTCGACGCGGCCGTCGCCACGTCATTCGCGCATACGAGCACGCTAAATGCCGGGCACGGAACCGGCGACGGGGCAAAGGCGAACGGGTGGCCGCCACCGGTGTGGGTGCGCCATCCGAGTCGACGCGCACAGGAAATTTCTGACGGTCCGTGACCTGCGGCAATATCCGATTGTGCGCTTTTCGGTCGGCGTGTCCTCTCACCAGGACGGACCATCGCCGAAATGCGCCCGCGTGCACGGCATCTGAGGGTCTTTCTGGGAGGCGTTTTCTCGCCGATCCACCGGGGACGGTTCCCGGGGCGCCTCCCGCGGAGGATCACATGCGTACTACCCGTGCCCTGGTGGCCGCCGGCGCCGCGGTCGCCGCCCTGGGCCTCGCCGCCCCCACCGCCGTCGCCGACGGCATGAACACCCCGTCCAACGTCACCGCCCTGCCGAGCGCCATCGCCCGCGGCGGGCAGCTGAACATCACCGTCAACAACTGCAACGCGCCCGCGACCGCCAGCTCCGACGCCTTCCCGACGGTCACTCTGACCTCGTCCGGCGGCCTGGCGAGCGGCACCGCCAGGGTCGACAACAACGCCCGGCAGGGAACGCACAGCATCACCGTCATGTGCGCCAACGGGCGTCTGACGAACCCGACCGCCTTCACCGTCATCGGCGCCGTCCGCGGCGGTCTCGGCGGCAGCAGCTCCAGCGGTGCCACCCCGACCGACATGGCCATCGGTGGCGGACTCGTCGCGGCGGCCGTCATCGGCGGCGGCCTGTTCTGGATGCGCCGCCGCTCAGAGAAGCGGATCTGAGCTCCGTTCCCTCTTCGCGGACGCGCACCGCACAGGCCTTCGCCCCGGAACCTCTTCCAAGGTCCGGGGCGAAGGCCTGTGCGGTGCCGCCGGGGTGCGGTCAGGCGCCGTCCTCGCCGGTGCGGCGCCGCGAGAAGTGGTACGCCGCCCCGACCGAGCCGGCGATGAGCGCCGCGCCCAGTCCGATCTCCTTGAGGTCGAAACCGGCGACACTGCCGCCCTCACCGGCGTGTACGCCCCGGTCGGGGTACGGGTACGGCGTCGGGTTGGTCGGGGTGGTGCGGCCGGTGGCGATGGTCAGCTCCGTCGAACCGCTCACGCCGTTGCAGGAGAACGTCACCTTGTAGACCGCGCCCGGTTTGGCGTCCCAGTCCACCACCGCCGTCGCCGACGACCGGTTGCCCGGGATGGTGATCGTGTCGAACACCCCCGAGCTGACGGTCGCGGACCCCGTGCAGCCACCGCTGTCCCGGTCCAGTTGCAGGGTGACCTGGCCGCCCGCCGCGATCGTGGAGGGCATGACGCTGAAGCCGAACGGCGTGATGTTGCCGCCGCCGGACGCCACGGCGGCCGGAGCGGAGAGGGCGAGGGCGCCTACGCCCAGCAGTGCGGCCGAAGCTACGCGTATCGCGCGCATGGTGAGTCCTCCGGGTCCCCGAGGAGCAGCTGCGGACCTTTTCCGCCTTTGCCGGAAATGCACCTCGATGATCGGAACGCTAGGAAGGTGCGCACACCTGCGCGAACGCTGTCGGGCGAATGGGGCACGGTTGTGGGCCGGCCGGGGGACGCCGACGGCGTGGCGGCGTCCCCGCTGGGTGCCCGTCAGGTGAGGGGCTGTCAGCCCCCGTCAGCCCTTGATGCCCAGGGACAGGTTCAGCCCTTGATGCCCGGGAACAGGTTCAGGAACGGTTCTGCCGATGCCGTGATGCCCCGGCTGTAGGGCGCGTCGAAGTCCCAGATCAGGAAGAGCAGGAAGGCGATCAGTGCGGAGAACAGTCCGGCGAGGATCAGCTCGCGCGGCGTTCTGCGGATCTGGAGGGCCAGGACCATGCCGATGGTGATGACGGCCCCGGCGATCAGCCCGAACCACACCACCCCCGGCATCGTCGCGCCCATCGCGTTGGTCCGGGCGGTGCGCGCCGCGTCGGCCGCGGCCACCTGGTCGACCAGCGGCTGGTAGGCCTGGGCCTCGAAGTCGTTGGCCGGCTCGTAGTCGGTGACGTCCTGGCGGAGCTTCTCCAGCAGCTGGGCGCCGCGCTCGGTCACCTCACCCTTGTCGGCCATCGTCTTCCACTCGGTGTTCACGACGTGTCCGACATAGGCGTTGACATCCTCCCGAATACGGTCACGGGCGTCGGCCGGATAGACCCGCACCCGCTCCGAGACCTCGTGCAGGGCGACGGCCTCCGCCTGGACGTGGTCCTCGGCGGCGCCGCGCCCCTCCCACACCCCGGCGATGGCCAGGCCCAGGACGATGGCGTACACCACGCCGATCCACATCGTCATGTACTCGATGACGTCCGGGGTCTCGTCGGGGTCCTCGTCTTCCGACGCCGCGCCATGGCGGATGACGGTGATGAGGACCACCACGGCGCAGGCGGCCAGCATCGCGAGGGTGAGAACAAGCCATTCCGGCAAGGGAGGCCTCCAGGGATCAGCGCGGACGCAGCGCGGCGACGGCGGCGATGGCGGGCGCCGCGATGAGCAGGACGAAGGTGAGCGGCGAGGTGCCGTGGTGCGGGGTCCGGTGCGGGGCCGGCGCGTGGTACGCCGGGTAGGTCACCGGAGTCGGGGTCGCGGTCGGAGTCGGTCGCGGGGTCGGTTTCGGCGACGGCTCGGGTGTCGGGGTCGGTGTAGGGGTGGGCGTGGGGGTCGGGCGCGGGGCGGGGGCCGCGGGCCGCGGGGCCGGGGGTGGCGGGGTCGGTTTCGGCGGGGGCTTCGGGGTGGGCTTGGGGGTGGGGCTCGCCTTGGTCGGCGTGGGCGTGGGGGTCGGCTTCGGGGTGGGGGTCGGTGTCGGTGTGGGGGTCGGCGTGGGGCACGGCGGCGGGGGAGTCGGCGTGGGGCACCCCGGAGGGGGCGTGGGCCAGGTCAGGCCGCCGCTGCCGGCGACCGCCACCGCGACCGTGCCGTCCGGACCGGTCGACGCGGACGCGCAGGCGTCGGCCCGCGCGGTGCCGGCCGGTGCGCCGACGCACAGCCACGCCAGCGCCAGGGCGGCCAACACCCGTATGGCAGGGGCGTATTGGGTCGGTTCGGGTCGATGCACGACGCAGATCATGAACCCAGAACGCGCCGCGGTGCGCCCGGGTGGCGGGTGATTGCCCCAAAGGAGTGAGCGAGCCGCGCAGGGGTTTGAGGAGGGGATCTCGCGTCTCGCGGTGGACCGCTGTCACAGCTTCCGGAAAGAAAAATGTGCCCCGGTTGAACACAACAGCCACTTCCGTCCGTACCCATGGCCGTGCGGCGGCGCAGCAGGGCGCTGCAACACCAGTACGAACATGGGGAGTTGACGATGAAGACCTCCTGGCGGAGTGCATCGCTCGTGGCGAGCGCTGCGGCGGTGCTGGCGCTGACGACGGCGTGCGGCCAGGAAGCAGCCCCGTCCGCGAGCAGTCAGAACGTGGGCGCGACGGCCGCGGCCGGTGACTACGGAAACGCGGGCTCCGGTATCGGCTCCGGCATCGGCAACGCTGGCGCGAGCCCCTCGGCGAGCAGCCCGGAGTCCCCGGCCAAGTCCGCGGGCAAGCTCGCCGTCGTCACCAACCCCGAGCTCGGCAAGGTGCTGACCGACAACGCCGGCCTCACCCTCTACCGCTTCGACACGGACACCGCCGAGCCGCCGAAGTCCAACTGCGACGGCGACTGCGCGACGACCTGGCCCCCGGTGCCGGCCGACGACGCCTCGGCCGGCGAGGGCATCGACAAGGCGCTGCTCGGCGAGGTCACCCGCGCCGACGGCAGCAAGCAGCTGACGATCGCCGGCTGGCCGGCGTACCGCTACGCCAAGGACGTCAACGCGGGCGACGTCAACGGCCAGGGCGTGGGCGGCAAGTGGTACGCGCTCGCCCCCACCGGCAAGAAGGCCTCGCTGGCCTCGCTGCCCGGACTGTCCACCCGTGAGGACCCCAACCTGGGCGAGATCGTCGTCGACAAGAACGGCATGACGGTCTACCGCTTCCTCAAGGACACCGCCTGGCCCGACCCGATCTCCCGGTGCACCGGGGCCTGCCTGGAGAAGTGGCCGGCCGTCGGCCCCGTCGAGGCGAACGACACCAAGGGTGTCCAGAAGAAGGGCCTGATGAGCTTCACCCGGCCCGACGGGGTCAAGCAGCAGACCATCAACTGCTGGCCCATCTACACCTTCGCCCAGGACAAGGAGCCGGGCGACACCAACGGTCAGGGCGTCGGCGGCACCTGGTACGCCGTCTCGCCCGACGGAAAGCCGGTCGGCGCGCCGAAGAAGTGAGCAGGAACGCGGGTCGCCCCTCCCGGCCGACCCGAAGGTCAACTCCCCAGGGCTGACCGCCCGACTCCCGTCAGTGACGCATCGCGGAAGGGAGGCACGAGGATTCAGCGAGAGTGCCGGACGAACGGCCGGCGTGCGCGACCCACCGGTCCGCCCCCTGCGCACCGCACGCAGGGGGCGGACCGGTTTGCCGTGAATCACCGCTTCTGTGGCAACGTCAACTCGGCACGTGCCGCAGGCAGTGACCGGGAACGGACGGTCAATTTCCGGTTCCGCTCGCTCCTTTGGCAGGCGATCAGTAGCCTCAGCTCGAACACCGGATCGCCTGAAGCCTTGGAGAGCTAGATGGAGCGTCCCGCCTGGGCCCCACGGAGCATCGACATCTCGGTGCCCAGTGTCTCGCGGATCTACGACTACTACCTGGGCGGCTCGCACAACTTCGAGGTCGACCGGGAAGCCGCTCGCAAGGCAATGGAGTTCATGCCGGGACTGCCCAAGATCATGCAGGCGAACCGGGCGTTCATGCGGCGGGCGGTGCGCTTCGCCGCCGAGCAGGGCATCTCCCAGTTCCTGGACATCGGTTCGGGCATCCCGACCTTCGGCAACGTCCACGAGGTGGCCCAGGCCGCCAGGCCCGACGCGCACGTCGTCTACGTCGACCACGACCCGGTGGCCGTCGCCCACAGCGAAGCCGTACTCGCCGGGAACGAGCGGGCGGGCGTCGTCGCGGCGGATCTGCGCAAGCCGCAGGAGATCGTCGCGAGCCCCGAAGTACAGCAACTGATCGACCTGAACCGGCCGGTGGCCCTGCTTCTCGTTGCCATACTGCACTTCGTGGAAGACGAGGACGACCCGTACGGGGCGGTGGCCGAGCTGCGCGACGCGCTCGCGCCCGGCAGCCTGCTGGTGCTCACGCATGCCTCGTACGAGGGAATCCCGCTGCCCGCGGAGCGGGCCGGGGGCGCGGTGGACGTGTACAAGGACATTCGCAACCCGCTGATCATGCGCTCGCGCGAACAGATCGCGCGGTTCTTCGAGGGGTACGACATGGTGGAACCGGGACTGGTGCCGATGCCGCACTGGCGGCCGGAGACGGAGACCTGGGACCCTGAGGACGAGGATCCCTGGGCGTTCTCCGGGTTCGCCGGCGTGGGGCGTACCGCGTGATCGCCGAGCCGGACGGGCCGGAGGACAGACTGCGCCGGTTCGCGACGATCTGGAGCCGGGCGGTGTTCCCGGTGACCACGACGTCCTCGACCCGGCCCGAGTTCGAGGAGCAACTCCTGCCGCTGGCCCGCCGGTTGAGCGAGGCGCTGCGGGCCAGGACCTTCGACGCCGACGAGGCCCGGGCCGTCGGTGCCGCCCTCGTCACGGTGCACTGCACGGACCCGGAGGCGCTCAGCCGGACGCTGGACTGCGTCGACGCCTATCTGGTGCTGTACTGCGGCGGCGACGGCGACCAGCAGGACCTGCGGGTGCGCGCCTCCCGCCTCCAGCACGCCATGGCCGCCGGGTTCGCGCAGGCGCTGCGCGAGCGGACGCTGGCCGAGCAGGAGGCGATCTCCGCGGCCGCCCTGAAGGCGCAGGGCGTGGTCGCGCAGGCGCTGCACGCGAGCGAGGCCCGCTTCCGCGCGGTCTTCGAGGGCGCCGCCATAGGGATCGGCATGGCCGACCTCGAAGGCAACATCCTCCAGGTCAACGAGGCGCTGCTGCGGATGTTCGGCATCACCGAGCAGACGATGCTCGGCCGCAACGTGGCGGAGTGGACCCACCCCGAGGACGCGCCGCAGACCTGGACCCTCTACGACGAACTCGTCCGCGGCGACCGCGAGCACTACCACGTGGAGAAGGCGTTCTCCCGCCCTGACGGAACGGTCCTGTGGACCAACCTCACGGTCTCCCTGCTGCGCGACGCGGACGGCAACCCGCAGTACCAGCTGGCGCTGATGGAGGACACCACCGAGCGCCGGCTCCTCAACCTCCGGCTGCGCTACGAGGCCACGCACGACGCGCTCACCGGCCTGCCCAACCGCACGTTCTTCTTCGAGCGCCTGGAGAAGGCGCTCGGCGCGGGCGAGGGGCAGCGGTTCGGGCTGTGCTACCTCGACCTCGACGGGTTCAAGACCATCAACGACAGCCTCGGCCACGCGGCCGGCGACCGGCTGCTGGTGGAGGTCGCCGACCGGCTCCAGTCGTGCACGACCGCGCCCGGTGAGATGGTCGCCCGTCTGGGCGGTGACGAGTTCGTGGCGCTGACGACGGGGACCGACACCGAGCGCGAGGTCGACGAACTCGCCTCGCGGATCATGAACGCGCTCGTCGCCCCGGTCAGCGTCGACGGCCGTGAGCTGACCGTGCGCGGCAGCATCGGCATCGTCGAGGGCCCGGCGGGGGAGCGCAGCGCGGCCGAGGTGCTGCGCAGCGCCGACATCACGATGTACCGGGCCAAGGCCTCGGGCGGCAACCGCTTCGAGCTGGCGGACGCGGAGGCGGACGCGCGGGCGATCACCCGGCACGGCCTGACGACCGCGCTGCCCACGGCCCTGGACCGGGGCGAGTTCTTCATCGAGTACCAGCCGCTGGTCCACCTCGGCGACGGCAGCGTCCGCGGCGCCGAGGCCCTGGTCCGCTGGCTGCACCCGCAGCACGGGGTGCTCGGCCCCGACCGGTTCATCCCGCTCGCCGAGCACACCGGTCTGATCGTCCCGCTGGGCCGCTGGGTGCTGGAACAGTCCGTCCGCCAGGCCCGTGACTGGCGCGAGCGGCACGCGGACGCGGGGCCGATGCGCATCAACGTCAACCTCTCGCCGTGCCAGCTCACCCACCCCGGCCTGGTGCAGGACACGGTGGACATCCTGGAGCGCACGGGCGTCGAGCCGGACGCGCTCTGCCTGGAGGTCACCGAGTCGGCGCTGATCGGCGCGGACGACGACCTGCTCAAGCCGCTGCGCCGGCTGGCCGAGATGGGCGTCGACATCGCCCTGGACGACTTCGGCACCGGCTACTCGAACCTGGCGAACCTGCGCCGTCTGCCGGTGAGCATCCTCAAGCTGGACCGCTCCTTCACCCAGAGCATGCAGCAGTTCCCGGCCGACCCCGTCGACCTGAAGATCGTCGAGGGCATCGTCTCGCTCGCGCACAGCCTGGACCTCGCGGTCACGGTCGAGGGCGTGGAGACCGGCGCCCAGGCCGAGCAGCTGCGGATACTGGGCTGCGACACGGCCCAGGGCTGGTACTACGCCCGCCCGGGCCCGCCGGAGCGGCTGCACGAGCTGGCGCTGGTGGACGCGACGGGGTGAGGGCCCCGGCCGTGCGGTGACCCGAGCGGTGGCTGTCCGGTGCCCTGAGCGGTGGCTGTCCGGTGCCCCCCTTCCTACGATCGAAGAGGGGTCACCGGCACCCTGAGGGAGCGCGGACATGGACGTCACCAACATGCGTCGCCTCTTCGAGGCCCACCGTGAGGCCGAGGCGGCGCGGGACATCGACTCGATCCTGCAGACCTTCGTCGACGACTGCTTCCTGGAGACGCAGGCCCTGGGGCTGCGCAGCCAGGGACGGGACGCGGTGCGGGCCGCGTACGAACAGCAGTACTTCGTCGCCTTCCCGGACCTCGCCCCGCAGGACGAGGGCATCGCCTTCGGTGACGAGGTCATCGTGGTGTGGGGAACCCTGCGCGGCACGAGCCGGGGCGACTGGCTCGGGGTCCCGCCCGGCGGGGGTGCCTTCGAGGTGCCCTTCACCAACGTCGTCCCCTTCGCACAGGGCCTGATGGCCGGCGAGACGATCTACTTCGACCTGGCCACGCTGTGCGAACAGGCGAAGGTCCCGCTGGACGCCGTACGACAGGCCGCGGCGGAGCGCAGAGCGCGGTAGGTCACCTCTCGAGCAGCATCCGCTGCAACTCCCGCGCGGCACGCGGCGGAGCCACGTCGCTGCGGTGGGCCAGGGCGATCGTCCGGTGCAGTCCGGGACGGGCCAGCGGGGTGACCCGTAGCCCGCGCCCCGACCGCGCCGCCACCATCCGCGGCACCACGGCCACCCCCAGCCCGGCACGCACGAACCCCAGCACCGCGTCCATCTCCCCGCCCTCCACCGCGAAGTCCGGCTCGAAGCCCTCGGCGCGGCACGCGGCGACCGTCAGTTCGCGCAGGTCGTAGCCGTGCCGGAACATCACCAGACGCTCGCCCTCCAGGTCGGCGATGCGTACGGTGCGGCGGCCGTCGCCGGGCTTGGGAGCCTCCGGTGACGAGACCACCACCAGGTCCTCCCGCAGCAGCTCCACCGTCGTCAGCGCGGGGGACGGGGTCGGGAGCGGGAGGACGACCAGCGCGAGGTCCAGGGCTCCGCGGGCCAGTTCGCGGACCAGGTCGTGGGAGCCGCCCTCCTCGATGAGGAGGCGGATGCCGGGATAGCGGTCGTGGAAGGCGCGCAGGACGTCCGGGAGGAGGCCGGTGCACAGGCTGGGGGTCGCGCCCAGGCGGACCCGGCCGCTGCGCAGCTGGACCAGTTCCTGCACCTCGTACCGGGCGGTGTCCGCGTCGGCCAGGATGCGGCGGGCGAGCGGGAGCAGGGCCTCGCCCGCGTCGGTGAGGGTGATGTTGCCCCGCGCCCGCAGGAACAGGTCCGCGCCCAGCTCCCGCTCCAGCGCCTTGATCTGCTGGGACAGCGACGGCTGGGCGACGTGGACCAGGTCCGCGGCCCGGGTGAAGTGCCTGGTCTCGGCGACCGCCACGAAGTACTGGAGCTGGGTGAACTGCATCCTCGTAGGATAGGCCCTGCCTATGGAAACGAGCCGGACCATGTCTTGGACCGATGGGGCCGGACGGCCCTAGCGTTCATGAACATGGCACTGGCAACGCGGACGGACCGACGGCCGTCCATGGCACGCACCGTGTGGGACAGCTCCGTCGGCAAGAAGACGGTGATGGCCGTCAGCGGGCTGATCATGCTGTCGTACCTGGTCGTCCACATGATCGGGAACCTGAAGATCTTCTTCGGGGCCGGCGAGTTCAACCACTACGCGCACTGGCTGCGCACCCTCGGCGAGCCCTTCATGCACTACGAGTGGACGCTGTGGGTCATCCGCGTCGTCCTCGTCGTCGCGGTCGTCGCGCACGCCGTCTCCGCCTACCAGCTCAGCCGCCGCGACATCCGGGCGCGCCCCACCAAGTACGTCCACAGCAAGCCGCGGGCGAGCTACGCGACCCGCACCATGCGCTGGGGCGGCATCATCCTCGGCCTCTTCATCGTCTGGCACCTCCTGGACCTGACCACCGGCACCGTGCACTCGGGCGGCTTCCAGGAGGGGCACCCCTACCAGAACGTCGTGGACACCTTCTCCACCTGGTACGGCAACGTCATCTACATCGTCGCGATGCTCGCCCTCGGCCTGCACGTCCGGCACGGCTTCTGGAGCGCCGCCCAGACCCTCGGCGCCGGCAGCCGCACTCGCGACCGCGCCCTGAAGGCCACGGCCGACGTCCTCGCACTGCTGCTCACGGCCGGCTTCATCGCCGTACCCGTGGGCGTCATGACCGGAGTGGTGAGCTGAACATGACCTCTTATGCGGAGTACGTGACCGGGGAACCGGTCGCCGACACCAAGGCGCCTGCCGGGCCCGTCAACGAGCGCTGGGACAAGCGCCGTTTCGAGGCCAAGCTGGTCAACCCGGCCAACCGGCGCAAGCACACCGTGATCGTGGTGGGGACCGGCCTCGCGGGCGGTTCGGCGGGCGCCACGCTCGCCGAACAGGGCTACCACGTCGTCCAGTTCTGCTACCAGGACTCCCCGCGCCGCGCCCACTCCATCGCCGCGCAAGGAGGCATCAACGCGGCGAAGAACTACCGCAACGACGGCGACTCCGTGCACCGGCTGTTCTACGACACCGTCAAGGGTGGCGACTTCCGGGCGCGGGAGTCGAACGTGCACCGGCTCGCGCAGATCTCCGTCGAGATTATCGACCAGTGCGTGGCGCAGGGTGTGCCGTTCGCGCGGGAGTACGGGGGGCTGCTCGACACCCGGTCCTTCGGCGGCGTGCAGGTCTCGCGGACGTTCTACGCCCGCGGCCAGACGGGTCAGCAGCTGCTGCTCGGCGCCTACCAGGCGCTCAGCCGGCAGATCGCCGCGGGGAACGTGGAGATGCACCCGCGGACCGAGATGCTGGATCTGATCGTCGTCGACGGGCGGGCGCGGGGGATCGTGGCGCGGGACCTCATCACCGGGAAGGTCGACACGTACTTCGCGGATGCTGTCGTCCTGGCCAGCGGTGGCTACGGCAACGTCTTCTACCTGTCGACCAACGCCATGAACTCCAACGCCACCGCCGTCTGGCGGGCCCACCGGCGCGGCGCGTACTTCGCCAACCCCTGCTTCACGCAGATCCACCCCACCTGCATTCCGCGTACCGGCGACCACCAGTCCAAGCTGACGTTGATGAGTGAGTCGCTGCGTAACGACGGCCGGATCTGGGTGCCGAAGGCCAAGGGTGACGACCGGCCGCCGAACCAGATCCCCGAGGACGAGCGCGACTACTACCTGGAGCGCATCTATCCCTCCTTCGGCAACCTGGTCCCGCGTGACATCGCCTCCCGCGCCGCGAAGAACGTCTGTGACGAGGGGCGCGGGGTCGGCCCCGGCGGGCAGGGTGTGTATCTGGACTTCGCCGACGCCATCCGGCGGATGGGCCGCAAGGAGGTCGAGGCCAAGTACGGCAACCTCTTCGACATGTACCAGCGGATCACCGACGAGGACCCCTATGAGGTCCCGATGCGGATCTACCCCGCCGTGCACTACACGATGGGCGGGCTGTGGGTCGACTACGACCTCCAGACCACCGTCCCCGGCCTGTTCGCGATCGGCGAGGCCAACTTCTCCGACCACGGCGCGAACCGGCTCGGCGCCTCGGCGCTGATGCAGGGTCTCGCCGACGGCTACTTCGTGCTGCCGGCGACCATCAACGACTACCTCGCCCGCAACCCGAACCAGGGCCAGGTGACCGCCGAACACCCAGCCGTCCAGGAGGTGTTGGCGGAGACCGAGGACCGCATCAACCTGCTCCTCGCCGTCGACGGCGACCGCACGCCCGACTCCTTCCACCGCGAACTCGGCGAACTCATGTGGGAGTTCTGCGGCATGGCCCGCACCGACGCCGGACTGCGCAAGGCCCTGGAGCGCATCCCGCAGATCCGCGAGGAGTTCTGGCGGCGCATCAAGGTCCCCGGCACCGGCGAGGAGTTCAACCAGTCGCTGGAGAAGGCCAACCGGATCGTGGACTACCTGGAGCTCGCCGAGCTGATGTGCCTGGACGCGCTGCACCGCGCGGAGTCCTGCGGCGGCCACTTCCGTGAGGAGTCCCAGACCCCCGACGGCGAGGCCGCCCGCAAGGACGAGGAGTTCGCCTACGCGGCCGCCTGGGAGTTCACCGGCACCGGCTCCGCTCCCGTCCTGCACAAGGAAGACCTGGTCTTCGAGTACGTCCACCCCACCCAGCGGAGCTACGCATGAGGCTCACCCTGCGCGTCTGGCGGCAGAAGAACGCCGACGCCGAAGGCGCCATGTCCACCTACGAGGTGGACGGCATCTCCTCCGACATGTCGTTTCTGGAGATGCTGGACACCCTCAACGAGGAGCTCATCCTGCGCGGTGAGGACCCGGTCGCCTTCGACCACGACTGCCGCGAGGGCATCTGCGGCGCCTGCTCCCTGGTCATCAACGGCGACGCGCACGGCCCGGAGCGCACCACCACCTGCCAGCTGCACATGCGGTCCTTCAAAGACGGCGACACCATCGACATCGAGCCCTGGCGGGCCTCCGCGTTCCCGGTCATCAAGGACCTGGTCGTGGACCGCTCCGCCTTCGACCGGATCATCCAGGCCGGCGGCTACATCACCGCGCCGACGGGTGCCGCTCCCGAGGCCCATGCCACGCCGGTGCCCAAGCCGGACGCCGACTTCGCCTTCGAGCACGCCGAGTGCATCGGCTGCGGGGCGTGCGTGGCGGCGTGTCCGAACGGGGCGGCGATGCTGTTCACCTCCGCCAAGATCAACCACCTCAACGTCCTGCCGCAGGGCGCGCCGGAGCGGGAGACGCGGGTGCTGGACATGGTGGCGCAGATGGACGAGGAAGGCTTCGGCGGCTGCACCCTCACCGGCGAGTGCGCGACCGCCTGCCCCAAAGGCATCCCGCTGGTGTCCATCACGAGCATGAACAAGGAGTGGCTGCGGGCCACGCGCAAGGTCGCCAAGAGGTAGGCCGGACAAGGACGTTCGCCGGCACGGTGCGGACGGGCGGGGCCGGGAGTGGTGCTCCCCGGCCCCGTCTCGCATTCCCCGCCTCGATGGCCTGGCGCCGTCCCTGCCTCGATAGCCTGTGCGCATGATCTTCGGAACACAGACGGGGGAGCGGTTCCTCGACGCCGTCACGGCCTTCGAGACCGCGGTGCGCGGACAGGACCCGGACGGGGCGGAGCGCGCGTTCCAGGAGCTGCACCGCAGCCTCGGCGAAGCGGGCCCGCAGGAGACCGCGCAGGCCGCACCCCGGCTCGCCGCGCTGCTGCCGGAGGTGCCGCCGGGGCCGCGCGGCGTCGTGGCGGTGATCGTCGGCGCGTGCGTGGAGCGCGGCGCGGACCCGCGGCCCTGCGCACCGTACGTCTTCGTGGAACTGGCCGAAACGCTCGCCGAGATCGGGGAGTTCTGCGAACGCTGGCAGGAGACCGGCGGCGGCGACCACCCCCACCCGGACGACAGCGACGCCCACCCGGCCCTCTTCGAACGGGTGGGACCCGAAGCGGCCCTGGCCTGGCTGTCGTTGCCCCAGTTCGAGATGGCCTGCCTCGCCTTGCTCAACGACCCCGGCGTGCGCACCACGCTGGACAGCTCGCTGCGCGCCCGGCTGGTACGGGCGGTCACGGCGGTCGAGGAGACGACCGGGCACCAGTTCAAGTGCCTGAAGTACGCCCTGCTCGTCCTCGACGACGAACCGCTGGTCGTCCTGCACCGCCCGTCCGGCACCGGTTACCGGATGCGCATGCACGGCATAGGCGACAACTTCCAGCTGCACACCCTCCTCGCGGACCTCCTCGTCGGCGGCGGTCACGTGCCCGGCCACGCCCCGTCGCCGCAGGAGGTCGCCGTGTGCCGGGACGCGCCCGGACAGGTGCACACCGTGGGCTCCTTCAACCTCATGACGCCCGGCGGGGAATGGGTGTGGAACGAGGGCACCCCCGCCGACATCCCCGTCGTCGACGGCGTACGCCTGCTCGTGCTGGACCCGCCGGCCTACGAGCGCAGCTGGCCGTCCGGCCGGTTCTTCCCGAACATGACCGGAGACCTCGTCCTGGAGCGCGTCCTCGACGAGGCGGAGACGCGCTACTGGCTGGGAGGTTGCGTCCCGGCCACGTGACGGCCACGGACCACGGCGTTCAACAACCTCACATCCCGGCTCCCGCCCTCGGTCATGTACCGGCCAGACGGCATCGGAAGAACAGGTACGCGCAGGCCGTACCCGCCGGCCTGTTCTTCCCCCTCAGGCCGACCGGCCCGTGACCTGGAGTGAGCCATGACCGCCGTATCCGCTCTGGACTCCCCGCCCCTCTCCGCCGCCCCCACCCGCTACACCGTCTCCCTCGCCCGCGACGAGGCCGACGTGCGTGCCGCTCAGCGGCTGCGGCACGACGTGTTCGCCGGCGAGATGGGCGCCCTGCTCGCCGGCCCCCAGCCGGGGCTCGACGCCGACGCCTTCGACGCCTACTGCGACCATCTGCTCGTCACCGACACCCTCACCGGACAGGTCGTCGGCACCTACCGGCTGCTGCCGCCCGAGCGGGCCGCGGTCGCCGGACGGCTGTACTCCGAGGGCGAGTTCGACCTGACCCCGCTCGACGCCCTGCGCCCCGGCCTGGTCGAGGTCGGCCGCTCCTGCGTGCACCCCGACCACCGCGACGGCGCCGTCATCTCGCTCATCTGGGCCGGCATCGCCCGCTACATGGTCGACCGCGGCCACGAGTGGCTGGCCGGCTGCTGCTCCGTCCCGCTCGCCGACGGCGGCGCGCTGGCCTCCGCGACCTGGGACCGGGTGCGGGCCAAGCACCTGGCGCCGGAGGAGTACCGGGTACGCCCGCTGCTGCCGTGGGTCCCCGGCGCGTCCGCCACCGGACGCAGCGAGCTGCCCGCCCTGCTGCGCGGCTACCTCCGGCTCGGCGCCTGGGTCTGCGGGGAGCCCGCCCACGACCCGGACTTCGGGGTCGCCGATCTGTACGTGCTGCTGTCGATGCGCCGGGTCAACCCGCGCTATCTGCGGCACTTCCTCTCCCTCGTACCGGCCTGATGAGCGTCTGGCTGCCGAGCGCGCCCTGCACCCCGGGGACGTGTGTGGAGCCGACGGGGTCCGCCACGGCCGTACCGCGTGCCGTGCTGCGGCTCGCGGCGGTCGTGGCCCTGGTGCTCGCCGGGGTCGTGCTGCTGCCGTTCGGCGGGAGGATCCCCGCCGAGCTGGTCAGGCGGTGGTGCCGGTGGATCGTACGGGCCGCGGGGGTCCGGGTCCGTGTCACCGGCACCGCCGCGCCCACCGGCGGCACCCTGCTGGTCGCCAACCACATCTCCTGGCTGGACATCCCGCTGCTCGGCGCCGTGCGCCCGGCGCGGATGGTCGCCAAGGCCGAGATCCGGCGGTGGCCGGTGGCGGGCGCGCTCGCCGCCCGGGGCGGAGTCCTGTTCATCGACCGGGACCGGCTGCGCGGCCTGCCGGACACGGTCGACCACATCGCCCGCGCGCTGCGCGCCGGCCAGGCGGTCGGCGTCTTCCCCGAGGGCAGCACCTGGTGCGGACGCGCCCAGGGCACCTTCCGGCGGGCCGCCTTCCAGGCCGCCCTGGACGCGCGGGTCCCCGTCCAACCGGTACGTCTGCGCTACCGCTTGGACGGCGGTACGGCCTCCGGTGCCCGCCTCGGAGGCACAGCGCCCGCTCACCGCACGAGCACCGCGCCCGCGTTCGTCGGCGAGGACAGTCTGCTCGCCTCGGTGTGGCGGGTGGTGTCGGCGCGGGGGCTGGTGGCGGAGGTGGAGATACGGGAGGCCATTCCGTACGGCAGTCATCCCGACCGGCGTTCGCTCGCCCGGGCCGCCCAGCCGGGAGCGACGGTCCAACCAGGGTGGATCCACTCGGCGGTGGTGACGTAGGCGCGGGCCGATCGGTCGACACCGGCGGACCGTCCTGAGACTCTTCCTCGGCAGGCCATGCCTGCGGCGAACACGCCATCGAGGGAGTGGACATGAACAGCGCGCACCCCGGACCGGTCCATGTCGTCGGCGCCGGGCCCGGGGTCGGCGCCGCGGTCGCCCGGCGCTTCGCCCGGGCCGGGCACCCCGTGGGACTCGTCGCCCGCGACCCCGCCCGGCTCGCCGCGCTGACCCTGGACCTGACCGCGGAGGGCGTCGCGACGGAGTCGTACCCGGCCGACGCGAGCGACCCCGTCGAACTCGCGCGGGCCCTGGCGGTGCTCGCCGAACGGCAGGGCCCCGCGGCGGTGTTGTGCTTCGGCCCGCCCTCGGACGCGGTCCCGGGCGCGTCGGTGCTGGAGACCGGAGCGGCCGAGCTGGAGCGGGCGCTGGCGTCGCACGTCGTCGGTGCCGCGGCCGCCGTACAGGCCGTGCTGCCGGGCATGCGGGCGGCCGGACGCGGCGCGTTGCTGTTCGTCACCGACGGCACCGCGGAGCACCCGGATCCCGGCCGCGCGCCGAGCGAGGTCGCCGGGGCCGCTCTACGGACGTACACCGCGCTGCTGTCCAGGGACCTCGCCGGCAGCCCGCTGCGGGCCGTCCACCTCATGGTGGTCCGCCGGGTCGAACCGGCGCGGGTCGCCGACCGCCTGTGGCAGCTGCACGACGCCGGAGGGCAGGGGCATACGGTCCTGGAACAGTGAGGCCTGTGAGGGGAGTTCAGCCCAAGGCGCGTGCCAGATAGGTTGCCGTCGCGCTGCCCTCCGCGCGTGCCACCTCGGCCGGCGGCCCGGCCGCGACGATCCGCCCGCCCTCGTCGCCGCCGCCCGGGCCCAGGTCGATCACCCAGTCCGCGCCCGCGACGACCGACATGTCGTGCTCGACGACGATGACGGTGTTGCCGGTGTCGACGAGGCCGTGCAACTGGCGCATCAGGACGTCGACATCGGCGGGGTGCAGGCCGGTGGTGGGCTCGTCGAGGAGGTAGAGGGTGTGGCCGCGACGGCCGCGCTGGAGTTCGCTCGCGAGCTTGATGCGCTGCGCCTCGCCGCCGGAGAGCTCGGTGGCGGGCTGGCCCAGCCGGAGATAGCCGAGACCCACGTCGAGCAGCGTGCGCAGGCTGCGCGCGACGGCCGGGGTGTCGGCGAAGAAGTCCGCCGCGGACTCCACCGTGAGGTCCAGCACCTGCGCGATGTTCCGTCCCCGGTACGTCACTTCGAGGGTCTCGGGGTTGTAGCGGGCGCCGCCGCAGTCCGGGCACGGCGCGTAGGTGCTCGGCAGGAACAGCAGCTCCACGCTGACGAACCCCTCGCCCTGGCAGGTCTCGCAGCGCCCGCCGCTGACGTTGAAGGAGAACCGCCCCACACCGAAGCCGCGCCGGCGGGCCTCCTGCGTCGCCGCGAACTCCTTGCGGACGACGTCGAACAGGCCGGTGTAGGTGGCGAGGTTGGAGCGGGGGGTGCGTCCGATGGGCCGCTGGTCGACCGAGACCAGCCGGCCCATGCCCGTGAGATCCTCCGCGATCTCCCCGATGAGGGTGGACTTGCCCGAACCCGACACGCCGGTCACGGCGGTGAGGACACCGAGCGGGAACTCCGCGGTCACGGCACGCAGGTTGTGGCGGGAGACGGGGCCGACCTTCAACTGCCCGCCGGGGCTGCGTACTTCACGCACCGGGGCGGGCGAGCGGTCGAAGAGATACCGGGCGGTGGCCGACTCCTCGACCGAGTCCAGCTCCGCCACCGGGCCGCTGTGCAGCACCCGGCCGCCGTGCTCACCGGCGAGCGGCCCCACGTCCACCAGCCAGTCCGCGCCCCGCACGACGTCGAGATGGTGCTCCACCACGAACACCGAGTTGCCCGCCGCCTTCAGCCGCGCGAGGACGGTCAGCAGCGCCTCCGTGTCGGCCGGGTGGAGCCCGGCGGACGGCTCGTCGAGGACGTACACCACACCGAACAGGCCCGAGCGCAACTGGGTGGCCAGGCGCAGGCGTTGGAGTTCGCCCGCGGAGAGGGTGGGGGTCGCCCGGTCGAGGCTCAGGTAGCCGAGGCCGAGTTCGAGGACGGGTGTGATACGGGACCGCAGGTCGTCGGTGAGGACACGGGCGGTCTCGCCGTCCGCGACGAGCTGCCCGGCCAGGTCGGTCAACGGCAGGGCGGCGAGCTCGGCGATGGTCCGCCCCGCGAACGTCACCGCCAGCGCCTCCGGCCGCAACCGGCTGCCCCCGCACGCCGGACAGGGCGCACTGCTCAGGAACCGCTCCGCCTTCGCCCGCAGGGTCGGGCTCTTGGAGTCCGAGAAGGTCTTCATGACGTAGCGGTGCGCGCTCATGTACGTGCCCTGGTACGGCCGTTGGATGCGGTCGGCGTCCCGCACCGGGTGCACGGTGACGACCGGCTGCTCGTCCGTGAACAGGATCCATTCCCGCTGCTCGGCGGGGAGTTCACGCCAGGGCCGGTCCACGTCGTACCCGAGCGCGTCGAGGATGTCGCGCAGATTCTTGCCCTGCCAGGCCCCGGGCCAGGCGGCGATCGCACCCTGGCGGACGGACAGGGACGGGTCGGGGACGAGCAGCTCCTCACTGGTCCGGTGCACTCGCCCCAGCCCGTGACACTCCGGGCAGGCCCCGGCCGCGGTGTTCGGCGAGAACGCGTCCGAGTCGAGCCGCTCGGCCCCCGGTGGATAGTCACCGGCCCGCGAGAACAGCATCCGCAGCGAGTTGGAGAGATTGGTGACGGTCCCGACCGACGACCGCGACGTCGGCGCGGCCCGCCGCTGCTCCAGCGACACGGCCGGCGGCAGCCCGGTGATCTCCCCGACCTTCGGTGCCCCGACCTGATGGATCAGCCGCCGCGCATAGGGCGCCACCGACTCGAAGTACCGCCGCTGCGCCTCCGCGTACACGGTCCCGAACGCCAACGACGACTTCCCGGACCCGGAGACCCCGGTGAACACGACGACCATGTCCCGGGGGATGTCGACGTCCACGTTCCTGAGGTTGTGCTCCCGGGCACCGCGGACACGGACATACGGGTCATGTGGGGTGTGCATGAGGGGGAACTCTAGTCGGAGACGATCGTGGCCAGCCGCCGGTAGGAGTCCAGCAGTGCGTCGCGGTCGTACGTGCTCGTCGTGACCAGTACCTCCTGGGCGCCGGTCTCCTTGAGCACCGTCTCCAGCTCGTGGGCGACCTGCTCCTCGGTGCCCGCGAGGTGGCCGGTGAGACCGGACTCGTAGATGCCGCGCTCCTTGGGGGTCATCGGGAGGGAGGTGACGCGGTCGGCCGGGGGCAGGGGCGGGAACGTGCCGTGGGTGCGGGAGTGGGCCATCGACCAGGCCTCGGGGACGAGGATGCGGTGGGCCTCCTCGGGTGTCGCGGCCACGGCGATCGTGCCGGAGATCACGACGTACGGCTCGCTCGCCCAAGGGGAGGGGCGGAAGTGGGCGCGGTAGTGGTCGATGCCGCGGCGCATCTTCTCGCGGTTCCGGAGATCGCCGATGACCATCGGCAGTCCCGCCCGGGCGGCGATGGCGGCGCCCTCGCCCATCGCGAGGACGAAGGGCGGGACGGTCAGGCCCTCCGTGGGGCGGGCGTGGACCCCGGTCGGAGAGGTGCCGGCGAACCAGCCGAGCAGTTCGTCGAGCTGGGCGGCGAAGTCGTCGGCGTCGTCCTTGTCGCGGCCCAGCGCCTTGCGGACGCCGTCGGTGAAGCCGACCGAGCGGCCCAGGCCCATGTCGATGCGGCCGGGGAAGAGGGACTCCAGCACGCCGAACTGTTCGGCCACGACCAGGGGCCGGTGGTTCGGCAGCATCACGCCGCCCGTGCCGACCCGGATGCGTCGCGTGGCGCCCGCCACGGCCGCCGCCAGGACGGTCGGCGCGGAACCGGCGACACCGGGCACGCCGTGATGCTCCGACACCCAGAACCGGTGATAGCCGAGCGCCTCCACCTCCCGCGCGAACCGCACGGTGTCCCGCAGGGCCTCGGCGTTCGAGTGCCCCTCGCGGGTGCGGGAACGGTCGAGGACGGAGAACCGGACGGTCTGCTGGCTGAGGCTCACGTCTGTCATGACGCTGAGCAGGGGGCCGGTATTCCGTCAGCCGTGCTCGCAGGCGTCGTCGATCCCGTACGTGTCCCACGCCGGGAAGGGATCGGGCAACGGCGTACCGTCGTCCGGCCCCATGAGGCAGGCCGTGAGTGCCCTGTGCAGCCCCGCGGGGTCCAGCCCCGTGCCGATGAACACCAGCTCCTGCGCGTACGGCGCCTCGTCGTCGCGTGCCGCCGACGGCTCGAAGCGGGCCACCGAACCGGCCTGGGACCAGAGGCCCGTCACGTGCGGGCGGCTGGCCAGGGTGAAGAAGCCCTTCGAGCGAAGGATCCGGCCGTAGATGCCGCTGTCCAGGCCCTCCGTCACGAAGTTCCACAACCGACCCGGATGAAAGGGGAGTTCGGAGCGGAAGACGGTGGAGGAGACGCCGTACTCCTCGGTCTCGGGGACGTGTTCGCCGTTGAGCTCCTGGACCCAGCCGGGCGCCTGTTGCGCGCGGTCCAGGTCGAACAGGCCGGTGCCCAGGACCTGTCCGAGGTCCACCCGGGCGTGGCGGGCGTCGATGATGCGGGCGACGGGGTTGAGCCGGCGCAGGGCCGCACGGAGCCGGGCCGCGGCGTCCGCGTCGACCAGGTCGAGCTTGTTGAGGACCAGGACGTCCGCGAACTCGATCTGGTCCACGAGCAGATCGCTCACCGTCCGTTCGTCGTCCTCGAACGGGGCGAGGCCGCGCTCGGCGAGTTCGTCGCCGCTGTCCAGCTCGGGCAGGAAGTTGGCCGCGTCCACGACCGTGACCATGGTGTCGAGACGGGCGACGTCCCCGAGGGTGGCCCCGTCGTCACGGGCGAAGGCGAAGGTGGCCGCGACGGGCAGGGGTTCGGAGATGCCCGACGACTCGATGAGCAGGTGGTCGAACCGGCCCTCCCGGGCCAGCCGGTCGACCTCCTCCAGCAGGTCGTCGCGCAGTGTGCAGCAGATGCAGCCGTTGGTCATCTCGACCAGGCGTTCCTCGGTGCGCGACAGCGCCGCCTCGCCGCCTCGCACCAGCGCGGCATCGATGTTGACCTCGCTCATGTCGTTGACGATCACGGCGACCCGCAGGCCCTCGCGGTTCGCCAGGACGTGGTTGAGCAGCGTGGTCTTGCCCGCTCCGAGGAAGCCGGACAGGACGGTGACGGGCAGACGGACGAGCTCAGGCATCAGGCGCTCAGCCCTCGGGACGCAGCAGGCCGCGCTCGTACGCCTTGACCAGGTTCTGCGGTACGAGGTGACGCACGCCGTCGATCGTGACGGGCACCAGCGACGGCGTGGCCGCCTTCCACTGCGCGCGGCGGTGGCGGGTGTTGCTGCGGGACATCTTCCGCTTGGGGACAGCCATGACAGGGACCTCCTCGGTGGGGCAGCGAGCACCGAGGACGCTACATGAAAATGGATCCCATTAACAATTGCTGATCTCTGGTTAGGGTGAGTGCCGTGAACGACAGCAGCAAGCGTCCCCTGGCCGTGTTCGACCTCGACAACACCCTCGCGGACACCGCCCACCGGCAGCACTTCCTGGAGCGGAAGCCGCGGGACTGGGACGGGTTCTTCGCCGCCGCGCCCGCCGACCCGCCGATCCCGCAGGGGATCGCACTGGTCCTGGAGCATGCCGAGGAGTGCGAGGTCGTCTACCTCACCGGCCGGCCCGAGCGCTGCCGGCAGGACACGCTGGACTGGCTCGCCGCGCAGGGGCTGCCCGAAGGACGCATCTACATGCGGCGGGACAACGACCGCAGACCCGCCCGGCGCACCAAGCTGGAGATCCTCCGCCGCCTCGACCGCACCCGGGAGGTGAGGGTGCTGGTCGACGACGACGAACTGGTCTGCGCCGACGCCGAACAGACCGGTTTCACGGTGGTACGGGCCCGCTGGACCGCCCCTTCCGCCGCGCTGAAGAACGCGCAGGAGCGGGAGGGGCGGACCTGAGCAGGACGGACCTGAGCCGGACGGTCAGTCCGACTCCTCCAGGCGGAAACCGACCTTCAGCCCCACCTGCCAGTGCGCGACCTGACCGTTCTCGATCTGGCCCCGCACCTGCGTCACCTCGAACCAGTCGAGGTTCCGCAGGGTCTGGGAGGCGCGGCTGATCCCGTTGCTGATCGCCTGGTCGACGCCGTCGGGCGAGGTGCCGACGATCTCGGTCACCCGATAGGTGTGATTCGTCATGGAACCACCGTGCCCCAGGCGACGGCCGAGCGCGAGCCGTCCGTCACCCCACCCGGCTCAGGGACAGCGCGAAGCGGCCCTCCTCGTCCGTCCACCAGTGGGACAACTCCAGGCCCGCGGCGGCCAGTTCGGCCCGCACGCCGTCCTTCCGGAACTTCGCCGAGATCTCGGTGCGCAGCTCCTCGCCCGCCGCGAAGTCCACGGCGAGGTCCAGCGCCGGGATCTTCACCGTCTGCGCGGTACGGGACCGCAGCCGCATCTCGATCCACTCGTTCTCCGCGTCCCACAGCGCCACATGGTCGAAGGCGCCGGGGTCGAAGTCGGCGCCCAGCTCGCGGTCGACGACCGTCAGGACGTTTTTGTTGAACGCGGCCGTCACGCCCGCCGCGTCGTCGTACGCCCTGACCAGCACCTTCTCGTCCTTCACGAGGTCCGTGCCGAGCAGCAGGGCGTCGCCGGGGGAGAGCAGGGCGCGGACCGAGGCCAGGAACACCGCCCGCTCGGCCGGCAGCAGGTTGCCGATCGTGCCGCCGAGGAACGCCACCAGCCGGGGGCCCGGCGTCTCGGGCAGGGCCAGTTCGGCGGTGAAGTCCGCGATCAGCGCGTGCACGCTCAGCGCCGGCCGCTCCGCGATGAGCGCGTGACCGGCCTGGGTGAGCGCGCTCTCGCTGACGTCGACCGGCACGTACGTGTGCAGCCCGGTGAGCGCGTCGATGACGTACCGCGTCTTCTCCGAGGAGCCGGAGCCCAGTTCGACCAGGGTGCGGGCCCCGGTCGCCGCGGCGATCTCACCGGCGCGGGCGACGAGGATCTCGCGCTCGGCGCGAGTGGGGTAGTACTCCTCCAACTCGGTGATCCGGTCGAAGAGTTCGCTGCCGTGGGCGTCGTAGAACCACTTCGGCGGGAGCGTCTTCGGGGTGCGGGTCAGGCCGTGCAGGACGTCGGCGCGCAGGGCGGCCTCGGTGGCGTCCTCGGGCAGAGTGCGGGTGAGAAGGAACGGACTCACGTGCGGGGCTCCTTCGGTGGTTCCATGGACGGTTCCTTGAGCGGTGTGAGCAGCACGTCCGTGCCGCTGGCCGCGAGCAGGGTGCGGTCGGGGACCTCCTGCCAGTGCGGATCGTCGTCGTACGGCTCGGAGGCCACGACCGTGCTGCGGCCGGGGCTCGCGAGATACCAGAGCGTGTCGCCCCAGGCGGTCGCGGCGATGGACTCGCCGTTGGTGAGCAGCAGGTTCAGCCGGGACCCGGGGGCCGCCTCGGCGACCTCCAGGACCGTGTCGGCCAGCGCCTGCCCCTCCTCGTCGCCCGCCCGGAGCCGGGCGAGGACCAGCGCCCACACGAACGCCGAGTCGTTGCGGGCCTCCATCGCCAGCAGGTCCGCTGCCGGGAGGGTCTCCGTCAACGGTGCCAGGGAGCCGGGCCAGCCCTTGACGGCCCCGTTGTGGCTGAACAGCCACGGACCGCTCGCGAACGGCGCCGCCGCGGCCTCGGCGTCGGCGCCCGAGAGGGTCGCGTCCCGGACGGCGGCGAGGAGGGCGCCGGTGCGGACCACCCGCGCCAGGTCGGCGAAGGACAGGTCCGCCCAGATCGGGCCCGCCCGCCGGTAGCGGGCCGGCACCGGATCGCCCGGCGCGTACCAGCCGACGCCGAAACCGTCGGCGTTGACGGTGCCGTACCGCTGGCGGCGCGGCGCCCACGACTGCCGGTACAGGCCGTGCGGGGGCGCCACCAGGAATGTGCCGAGCGGCTCCTCGGGCCCCAGATAGGCCAGGTGACGGCACATCAGACGCCCTCCGCGGACCGGGCGGTGCGGAAGCCGGAGAAGATCTGCCGCCGGATCGGGTAGTCCCAGTTGCGGAACGTGCCCCGGCAGGCCACCGGGTCCACGGCGAACGAGCCGCCGCGCAGCACCTTGTACTCGGGGCCGAAGAACACCTCCGAGTACTCCTTGTACGGGAACGCCTGGAAACCGGGGTACGGCAGGAAGTCGCTCGACGTCCACTCCCACACGTCGCCGATCAACTGGCGTACGCCCAGCGGCGACTCACCCTTCGGGTAACTGCCCGCGGGGGCCGGGCGCAGATGCCGCTGACCGAGGTTGGCGTGCTCGGGCGCCGGGTCGGCGTCGCCCCACGGGTAACGCATCGAGCGGTCCGTGGTCGGGTCGTGCCGGGCGGCCTTCTCCCACTCGGCCTCCGTCGGCAGCCGGCGCCCCGCCCAGCGGGCGTACGCGTCGGCCTCGTACCAACTGACGTGCACCACCGGCTCGTCGGGCGGCACCACCTCGGTGACGCCGAACCGCCGCCGCAGCCACTGGTCGCCGTCCCGGCGCCAGAACAGCGGGGCGTCGATCGAGTGCTCCCGGATGTGCGCCCAGCCCGCCGGCGACCACCAGCGGTCCACCTGGTAGCCGCCGTCCTCGATGAACTCCTGGTATGCCCCGTTGGTGACCGGCGCGGTGTCGATCCAGTACGGCGCCACCTCGCGCCGGTGCGCGGGGCGTTCGTTGTCCAGTGCCCAGGGCTCGTCGGAGGTGCCCATCGTGAACGGGCCGCCGGGGACGAGGACTTCGGCCGGACCGGTGTGCAGCGGGGCCGGCTCCGGGTCGGGCGCGGTCAGGGCCTGGGGGCCCTTGCGGAGCTGATGAGTGATCAGCATCGTCTCGTCGTGCTGCTGTTCGTGCTGGGCGATCATCCCGAAGGCGAAACCGGCCTCGGTGAGCCGGGTGCCGCCGAAGGCGGTCGACTCCAGCAGGTCCAGCACCCTGCCGCGCACCTCGGCCGCGTACTGCCGGGCCTCGGCGGGCGGCAGCAGCGGCAGCTTGGGCCGTTCGGCGCGCGGGTGCTCGAAGGCGTCGTACAGGCCGTCGATCTCCGGGCGCATCGCCTCCCGGCCCGCGACCCCGCGCAGCAGCCACAGCTCCTCCTGGTTGCCGATGTGGGCGAGGTCCCACACCAGGGGGGACATCAGCGGCGAGTGCTGGGCGGTGAGGTCGGGGTCGTCGACGCAGCTGGTCAGCAGCGTCGTGCGGTCGCGGGCCGTGGTGAGAGTGGTCAGCGCCCGTACGCGGAGCGTCTCGGCGGCGTCGGTCATGTGCGGAGGTCCTTCCCGTGCGGCCGGTCCAGAGGTATGTCGGCGTGGCCTGTGCCGTGCGGCCGGTTCAGCAGGTCGTCGGCCAGGTCGTCGTCGTGCGGCCGGTCCGGTGGCGTGCCGGCGGGGTCCTTGCCGTGCGGCCGGTCCGTACCGACGCGGGCCTCGAGGGCGCCGAGGAGCAGGTCGTCGGCACGGTCCGTGCCGTGCAGCCCGTCCAGCAGGTCGTCGGCGGGACAGCGGCCCCGGCGGACGTAGCGGTCCAGGTACGCGGCCACGGCGTCCCGGACCTCGTCGGTCGCGCCGAGCCTCGGCAAGGCGTCGAGGGCCGCCGTGAAGCACTCCACGGCCACCTCGTGCAGTTCCGGGTCGGCGAGGCCGGTGCGGGCCGCGTCCAGCCACAGCGGGTTGTGCGGGGCGGGCAGCCCCTGCGTCCGCTCCGCCAGCGGCTTCACCGCGCGGTAGGCGGTCTCGGCGGCCTCGGGGTCGTCGAACAGCGCCGTCGTCACCGCCAGCGGCACGATCCAGCCGTCCTCGCCGGGCTGGGCGTCCATCATGCGCAGCTCGAGGAAGCCGCGCGGCCTGACCGGCGGGAAGAGGGTGGTGATGTGGTAGTCGAGGTCCTCGCGGGTGGGCGGCCTCGGCACGCCGGAGCGGGTCCACTCCCGGAAGGTCATGCCGTCCGGGACGTCCCAGGCCCCCTCGTCCCGCCGTATACACATCACCGGGGCGTCGAGCACGTGCCGCGCCCAGGTCGCACGGGGGTCGCCCGCCAGCGGGGGTCCGCCCGCCCGGCCCGCGCCGATCTCCATCCACAGCAGCTGCCGGGTGGAGAGCCAGCCGGTGGGTTCGCGGCCGACCAGCGGAGAGTTGGCGAACGCGGCGACCAGGACCGCGCCCAGCTGGTGCGCCAGCCACCAGCGCCGCCCGTGCCCGAGCGGGCCCGGCTCCTCGTAGCCGGCGTCCAGGCAGACCTGCACGGACGCGGAGGTGCACATCATGGCGCGGCCGGCCGGACCGGTGCGGTCGAGGCACGCCTCCATGGCGTCGTAGCGGGGTTCGTGGAGATACCGGCGGGGCGAGTGCCACGGATCGTTGCCGAGGCCGACGAGGCCGAGATCATGCCCGGCGAGCGCCGTGCGGACGGCGTCGAGGTCGGCGGAGACGGTGCCGATGCACTCCATGAGGGAGGCGGCGGGCGGCGAGCTGAGCTCCAGCTGGCCGCCGGGCTCGACGGTGAGCGCCGAGCTCAGGGGCACGGTCCCCAGTGCGGCGTAGGCCGCTTCGAGTCGTTCGGGTGTGACGGGGAGCTGCGGAGTGCGCAGCTCGTGGACGAGCCATTCCACCTCGACCCCGACGGTGCGGGGCGGTCCGGTCTTGAAGCAGATGCCCCTGACCAGCGCCTCCACCTCGGCGGCGGACAGAGCGGTGCGGGGCTCCGTACAGTCGCTGCAGTCGGTAACCGAATCGGACATGTCGGGATCCTCCTGAGATTCCACCATGCCACCGGCCCGGATGATGTTGGCCGGACCGGCATTGCTCGTCCCACCCAAAACCCTCGAAGCGAATCGCACAAGGGTGCGCCTTGCCGCGTTCGGGGTCGGTAATCTCCGTTTCCTGCGTGTTTCCCGGGTGTTCTCGAGGTGGGGAAACTCCGTTGCACCGTACGACCAGCATCGCCCACGATGCGGGCATGAGCACGACGGGGGAGCGCGCACGGCGCGCGATCGAGGCGCCCACGGGGGTGGCGCCATGAGCGCGCGCCTGCGGGGCATCGCACAGCAGACGGAACAGATCGTCGAGGCGGGGTTCTACCGCGCCTCCGACGGGCGCCAGGTGTCCGTCGCGGCGGATGTCGAGGCGGCCCGGGCCGGTACCCGGCTGTACGGGCCGGAGCAGGTGGCCGTGCCGTCCTGGACACCGGTGGAGCTGTTCGTCGAGGTCACCGGCGAGAGCAGCCTGGAGGCCGCGCGCCGGCTCGGCGGCGGCCCGGCCGTCCTGAACTTCGCCTCGGCCCGCAACCCGGGCGGCGGCTATCTCAACGGCGCCCAGGCCCAGGAGGAGGCCCTGTGCCGGGCCTCCGCGCTGTACGCGTGCGTGCGGGAGACCCGGGACTTCTACGACCACCACCGGGCCCACCGCGACCCGTTCTACACGGACCGGGTCATCCACTCACCGGCCGTCCCCGTCTTCCGCGACGACCGCGGACGGCTCCTGGACGAGCCGTACCGCTGCGGCTTCCTGACGGCCGCCGCGCCCAACGCCGGTGTCGTGCGTCGTACGGCGCCGGAGCGGGCCGGCGAGCTGCCGCGGGCCCTCGCCGTCCGCGCCGAGCGGGTGCTGGAGGTGGCGGCGGCCGAGGGGTACCGGCGGCTGGTGCTCGGGGCGTGGGGATGCGGGGTGTTCCAGAACGACCCGGTGCAGGTGGCCGGTGCCTTCCAGGCGCTGCTGGCCCCCGGAGGTCGGTTCCACACGGCGTTCGAGCACGTCGTCTTCGGGGTCCTTGACCGCACGTCCGGCACCGTGGTGCGCGGCGCCTTCGAGAAGGTGTTCCAGGTCCAGCCGTAAGACGCTTCAGGCTGGCCGTAAGGGGTTTTCAGGTCCAGCCGTAGCGCTCGTGCAGCCGCCTCCTGACCAGGTCGAACCGGCCGCGGTCGAGCGCGCACGCCTCCCGGCGCATGCCGTCCTCGTGCAGTCGCAGCACGCGGTCCACATCCACCCAGGAGTCGCGGCCCGACCGGTCCCAGGGCCCGCTCCCGATCGCCACCCACTCGCGGTCGCCGTCGTGCCGCTTGCTGGACAGCTGCACGGCGAGGAAGGTACCGGCCGCCTCCCTGGCCACCACCAGCACGGGCCGGTCCTTGCCGCGCCCGTCGTTCTCCTCGAACGGCACCCAGGTCCACACGATCTCCCCGGGGTCCGGGTCGCCGTCGTGCGCGGGCGAGTACTCGGTGCGCACCCGGCCCACCTCGCGGGGGTCGGCCTCGGTGGTGGCGGTGGCGCCGAAGCGGCCGGGGACGTTCTCATCGGTCTCATGGGTAAACGCAGTCACGGGGGCACCCTAAGGGGTGCCCCCGTGTCCGCTGCCGGCTAGCTCTCCGCCACGGGCACCTTCTGCGCCGGTGGCTGCGGCGCGAGCCCGTTCAGGGACGAAGTCCCGGCCGGCGCCTGACCGTTCTGGTTCATGGACGCGAGCAGCTGGCGGGCCAGGCCGAGGCCCGTGCCGCCCATGGTGAGCGCCTTGGCGAACATGTCCGCCATGCCGTCGGCGCCGTTGAGCACCACCATGTTGTCGACGTTCCCGAACGCGGACGCCCCGGCCTGTACGATCTCCGGCCAGTTCTCGGCGAGTTGCTGGGCGACCACGGCCTCCTGGTTCTCGGCGAGGGCGGCGGCCCGCGCCTTGATGGCCTCCGCCTCGGCGAGTCCCTTGGCCCTCGTCGCCTCGGCCTGCGCGAGGCCCTTGGCCTGGGCCGCGGCGGCCTCGGCCTCACCGGTGGCGCGGGTCGAGGCCGCCGTCGCCGTACCGCGTGCCTTGGTCGCCTCGGCCTCGGCGGCCGCGGCCGCCTTGACCCGCGTCGCCTCGGCCGCGGCGGCCAGCTCGGTCTCCTTCGCCTTGGCCTGTGCCGCCGAGATACGCGCGTCACGCTCGGCCTCGGCCAGGGTGCGCTTCTCGTACGCCCTCGCGTCCGCGGGCTTGCGCACGTCCGCCTGGAGCTGCTGCTCGGTGCGCTGCGCCTCCAGTTCGGCGACCCGGGTCATCTGCACGACGACCTCCTGCCGGGCGGCGGCGTCGGCGAGCGGTCCGGCCTGCTGGGCCTTGGCGGCGGCCTTGTCGCGCTCGGCCTGGTAGCCGGCCTGGAGGATCTCGCTGTCCCGGGTGGCCTCCGCCATCCGCGCGAACGACTGCTGCTCGGCCTCGGTGGCCAGCCGGTTCGCCTCGGCCTGCGCGATCCGCGCGTCCCGCTGGACGGCGGCGGCGTGCGGCATCGCGAGGTTCTGGATGTACCCGGTCGGGTCCTCGATCTCGTGGATCTGCAGCGAGTCCACGATCAGGCCCAGTTTCTCCATCTCCGTGCCGCATGCGGCCCGGGTCTGCCCGGTCAGCTTCTCCCGGTCGCGGATCATGTCCTCGACGGTCAACCCGCCGACGATGGACCGCAGATGACCGGCGAAGACGTTGTGCACCCGCTCCGACATCAGCTTCTGCTGGTCGAGGAAGCGGCGCCCCGCGTTGGCGATCGACACGAAGTCGTCGCCCACCTTGAAGATGACCACGCCCCGCACCTTCAGCGGAATGCCCTGGTGGGTCACGCAGTCCACGTGCAGCTCGGTCTCGTTGAGGTCGAGAGACAGCTTGCGCACCGCCTGCACGCCGGGCAGCACCAGCGTGCCGCGCCCCGTGACGATACGGAATCCCATGCCCTCTTCGAGGCCTTCGGTCCTGTGCTTGGAACCCGAGATGATGAGCGCCTCGTTGGGCTCGGCCACCCGCCACATCATCTTGAACACACCGATCAGAACGAGGACAGCACCCACTGCGATCCCCGCAACGACGCCGATGACCATCGGCATACGCCCCCTTTGCATGGTGCCCTTTCGGCACCGAACGAAGGGAGTGTGCGCCTCGGCGCAGCCGGGGTACAGACCCTGACGAACTCTTGTCGCAACCTTGACGCAAACGGCTCTCACCTGCGACAAGGCTCGCTCAACTGTCGTACGCCGCCTGCACGTAGACCGTTCTCGGCGGCTGGTACTCCACCACCATGACGACCGTACCCCGCTCGGTGCGGTCGCTGCCGGTGGCCGGATAGGCGAGGAAGTGTTCGGCACCGCCGCGCACCCGGACGATCACCTCGCCGACGAGCCCGGGCCCGACCGTTCCGGTGACCCGCCCCATGAGCCCGACCATCGACGCATCGTCCATGGTCACAGGGTACGGGCCCGACCCCGCTACGCGGCCGGCGAGTCGGCGTCGACCCGCAGCGGCGGCCACGCCTCGTGCCAGCGCAGCTCCGCCTCCAGCTGCGCCGCGAGCGAGATCAGCAGCGGCTCGCTGTGGGCCGGCCCGAGCAACTGCGCCCCCACCGGCAGGCCGTCGTCCACGAATCCCGCCGGGACGCTGACGCCGGGCCAGCCCAGCACGTTCCACGGCCAGGCGTAGGGGCAGGCCGCGATCATCGCGCGGTCGGTGGCGAAGCCACCGAGCGGGAGCATCGAGCCGATGCGGGGCGGGGGAGCGGCCGTGGTGGGGGCGAGGACGACGTCGTACGACGTGAAGAAGGCGCCGATACGGCGGTGCAGGACCGCCTCCGCCCGCCGTGCCGCCCGCAGCGGTGCCCCGCCGAGAAGGCGGCCGAGCCGGGCGGCGTCGCGGGTGCGTCGGTCGAGGAGCGCGGGGAAGGGCGCTTCGCCGACGCGCTCGGCGAGGCCGGCGGTGGCGCGCGGGATGAAGGTGAGCCCGATCTGGCCGTACGGCGGGTCGGCCTCCTCGACCGTGTGGCCCAACGCGGCCAGCTGCTCGGCGAGTTGGACGACCTTCGCCCGTACCGCCGGCTGCAGCCGGGCGGGCAGGGCGGTGAACGGCGGCTTCAGGGCGAGGGCGATGCGGAGGCGGCCGGGGTCGCGGCGGGCGGCCCCCGAGGCGTCCACCGACGGCGGGCGGTGCGGGTCGAGGGCGTGGTTGCCGCTCGCCGCGTCGAGCAGGAGGGCGGCGTCGGCGACGGTGCGGGCCAGGGTGCCGTTGACGGTGATGCCCTGGAAGGACTCGCCGCGCGGCCAGGTGGAGATGCGGCCGCGCTGCGGCTTGATGCCGATGAGGTGGGTCCAGGAGGCCGGGATGCGTACCGACCCGGCGCCGTCGGAGCCGAGGGCCGCCGGCACGAGTCCCGCGGCGACGGCGGCGGCCGATCCGCCCGACGACCCGCCCGGCGTGTGGTCCGCGTTCCACGGGTTGCGGGTGGCCCCGAAGGCGGGCCCCTCGGTGAAGGGCCACTGCCCGAACTCGCACGTGTTGGTCTTGCCCACGACGATCGCCCCGGCGGCCCGCAGCCGCCGTACCGCCTCCCCGTCCTCGGCGACCGGCGGGAACTCGCCCCGGCAGCCGAACGCGGTGGGCTCGCCCGCCACGTCCATGTCGTCCTTCACGGCCACCGGCACCCCGAGCAGCGGCCTCCGCACGCCGGCCGCGAGTTCCCTGTCAGCCGCGTCCGCCTCGGCGAGCGCGGCCTCCGCACGGACGATCCGGAAGGCGTTCAGCGAGCCCTGCCCGGCCTCGATCCTGGCGAGCGTCCGCTCGACGAGGGCCCGTGCCGTGACGGTGCCGTCGGCCAGCGCGCGTGCGGTCTCCACCAGGCCGGCGGAACGGTCGTGCGTCATACGGGACACCTCCGGTGACGTTGCCTACCGAACGGTAACGTCTGCAAGCGCTTCGCCGGAACACCCGCCGCGGGGACGGCCGTTCGACGCTCGGCACAGCCGCCTCACAGGGCTCGTGAGGTCGTGCGCAAACCATTGACGCACCGGGGCCTCACCTCTACCTTCTGATCGACTTTCCGAACCTTGTTCGGCATTCCGGACGTTGAGCCGCGTCCTGTCCGAGAGAGAGCCGCCCGTGACCACACGACCCCCCATGCCGTCACGCCGTACCCTGCTGCGCGCCATGGCGGTGCTGCCCGCCTCGGCCGTCCTGCTGGGCGAGCTGCCCGGGGCGGCCTTCGCGGCGGCACCGCCGAGCGGCTCCGCCACCCGCTACACGATCGTGCCGTTCCTCGACAGCAACGACGGCACGGTGAACGTCTACCAGGCCGACGACGCCACCGACTTCCGGCTCGTCCAGGCGTCCGCCTACACGCCGCCGAGCAACAGGATCCGTGACGCCAGCGTCTTCAAGCACACCGACGGCTACTACTACCTCACCTACACCACGCACACCTGGCAGGACGTCAGCACCACCATCGGCTTCGCCCGCAGCTCCGACCGGGTCAACTGGACCTTCCTGTACGACTACACGGTCCCCATCGCCAACCTGTCCCGGGCGTGGGCACCCGAGTGGTTCGTCGACAGCGACGGCAGTGTCAACGTCATCGTGTCCTGCTCGCTCACCAGCGACGAGTGGATCTTCACGCCGTATCTGCTGAAGGCGACCAACTCCGTGCTCACGGCGTGGAGTTCACCGGCGGCCCTGTCCGGCATCGGCGCGAACCACATCGACACGTTCATCGTGAGGATCGGCTCGACCTACCACGCCTTCACCAAGAACGAGACGACCAAGTACATCGAGTACGCCACGGCCGCGTCGCTGGCCGGCCCCTACACGATCTCGAGGACCGGCGACTGGGCGGGCTGGGGCAGCTACCGCGAGGGCCCGGCGCTGGTACAGCTCGACAACGGCGCCTGGCGGCTGTTCTTCGACGGCTACGGCGACGGCAAGTACTACTACAGCGACAGCTACGACACCTTCGCCACCTGGTCCGCGCCGACGGCCCTGCCCGCGATCTCCGGTACGGCACGGCACTTCACGGTCATCAAGGAGACCGTGTCGGGCGGCCCGGCGCTGGCGAAGAACGTCACGCGCTCCTTCCAGTCGGCCAACTACACCACCCGGTACTGGCAGAACCAGTCCGCCCTGCTCAACCTGCCGGTCGTGACCGGCTCCAGCACCACCGCCGAGAAGACGGCCTCGACCTTCACGGTCGTCGCGGGCCTGGCCGACGCGAACGGCTACTCGTTCCGCGACTCCTCCGGCAACTACCTGCGCCACTGGGACTTCCGGGCCCGCTTCGGCGCGAACGACGGCACCTCGACCTTCGCCAAGGACGCCACGTTCATCGCCCGCACGGGCACGGCGACCGGCTCGCTCCGCTTCGAGTCGTACAACTACCCCGGCTACTACCTGCGCCACTACAACTACCAGCTCAGGGTGGAGCGTTCGGACGGCACGGCCCTGTTCCGCCAGGACAGCTCGTTCACCCCGGTGGGAGCCTGGGCCTAGGGGCGCAGCACGATCTTGCCGTGGGTGTGGCCCTGTTCCAGTTCGCGGTACGCGTCCCGCACCTGCTCCAGCGGGTAGGTGCGGGCGACCGGGACCTCCAGCTCGCCGCGGGCGGCGAGGCGGGCCAGTTCGCCGAGGACGACCGCGCAGGCCGCCGAGCCCTCGCCGTAGGTCCGTGCGCCGACCCGGGCGGCGGCCTGCCAGTCGCGGATCGTGTTGATCCGCTCGGGCCGCACGCCCAACTCCACCGCCAGGTCCACGTATCCGTCGCCGAACGTGTCGATGAACGCGTCGACCCGCCCGCCGGACGCCTGCCGGACCCGATCGGCCACGCCCTCGCCGTACGCGACCGGGAGGACCCCCCGCTCCTTCAGCCACGCGTGGTTGCGTTCGCTCGCCAGCCCGATCACCGTGGCACCGCGCCGTCGCGCCAACTGCACGGCCAGCGACCCGACACCGCCCGCCGCGCCGGACACCACGACGGTGTCCCCGGGGCCGGGGTCCACGGCGAACACGGTGGCGTACGCGGTCGTGCCGGCCACGTACAGCGACCCGGCCACCTCCCAGGGCAGCCCCCGCGGCCGGGAGACCAGGTTCACGTCGTCGACCACGACGAACTCCGCATGGCTCGCCCGGTTGTGGGTGAAACCCAGCACCTCGTCGCCCACCGCGAAACCGCGCACCTCGGGGCCGAGGCCCACCACGACTCCGGCCAGATCACTGCCCTGCCCGGAGGGGAACGTCGCCGGCCAGCGGCCGTGCCGCGCGCCCCTGCGGATCATCACCTCGCCGGGCTGGATGCCGGCCGCCCGGACCTCGACGAGCACCTGCCCCGGCCCGGGTGACGGGCGTGGCACGTCCTCGACGCGGAGCACGTCGATCTCGCCGTACGCGTGGAACCGTACCGCCTTCATCACTTGACCACCGCACCTCGCAGTCGGGAACAGAACCCCGCCTTCAACACCCGCGGGGCCGATCCCTGTTCCCGGACGTGTGAGGTGAGACGTGTTGGGTGACACGAGCGTCGGGCGGCCGGCCTCTTCGTGGCATCTGCCAGTACGGGCGCCGGACCGCGCGGAGGGAGACTCGCCGCCGCGTGAGTGTCCAGCGGTACGACGCGATCGGTGAGGCCTTCGAGGGGGACGGGCCTGCTCGCCCACCCGCCCCTGGTGATGCTGCGCTGCCGGGCCTGAGCGGCGGACTCGGGGCGGCATGACGCGCCCCGGCCCCTACCCCCCGACCTGGATCTCGACTCGATGCCGCAGGTAGGCGTCCGGATGGGTGCGGGCGATGCGCACCGCCTCGGTCACCAGGCCGTGGAGCTCGGCCGGTTGGCGTTGCGCGTTCAGGACGAGGCCCGGGAGGATGCAGCGGCGGACGTCGAGGTCCTCGTTGGCGACGAACTCCCGGAGCGCCGCCTCCTGCCACTCGGCCCCGAGATCGGCGACCGAGTCGACCTCGGCCCGGCTCTCGGGCGTCATGACGCGGTTCTCCCCGTCGAGGTAGCGCACGGACACCCCCGTCCAGTACCAGGCGCGGGCGGCGCCGGCCCGCTCCTCGTCGCTGCCGGTGCGCAGCACGTCGATGAGCGCCGCCTTCACCCGGCGACGGCCGTACAGACGGACGGCCGGTTCGATGAACTGCCGGTTGAAGCTGGGGTCCGGGTCGTGCACCCCGGTGCGGACCAGCCGCTCGAGAAGTCCGTCCGGGGGCGCGTCCGCCGCGCGCAGGGTGCGCCGGACGATCGAGCGCGCCTCGTGCTCCCACTCCCGGCCCGGGCCCGCCGTGGCGGGCGGCTCGGCGCCGAGGAACTCGATGAGCTCCGCCGCGTGCGCCTGGAAGGCGGCACGGCGGTCGCCCGGGCGGTCCGGAAGCGGAGCGTAGGTGCGAGGGCTGTCGTCGCTCACCGGTGTCGTCCCCCTGGGTGGTGGTGGCGGTTTCGAAGGAGAGGGCAAGCATGCCCGGACGGCCGGGTGCGTGGCACCCGGCCGCCGGTCGTCATGCGACCGTGCTCACGCGGACTTGCCGCCGGTGCAGGCGGCGCCCGGCTCCGGGGTCTGGCTGCCCTGGACGTACTTCTCCAGGAACTCGGACACCCGGGGATCGGACTTCTTCGTCACGTTCAGCTGGTGGCCCCAGGCGGACAGCGTGATCGGCGAGGACTGGTCGGGGTAGGGGCTCATCAGCGTGTACGGCGTCTTGGCGACCTTGTCGGAGAGCGCCTTGACGTCCGCGTCCGAGGCCTTGTCGTTGTACGTGATCCAGACCGCGCCGTGTTCCAGGGAGTGCACGGCGTTCTCGTTCTGTATCGGGTCGGTGTAGACGTCGCCGTTGCAGTTCTGCCAGACGGGGGCGTGGTCGCCGCCGACGGGCGGTGTCATCGGGTAGTCGACCGTCTTGTCGACGTGGGTCTGGCTCAGCTTCGCCCACGTCTTCTCGCCGGAGACCGGCGCCGCCTGGGCCTGTTCCTTCGCGTCGGCGGCGTCGAGCAGATACCAGCCGCCGCCCACGAGGCCGGCGAGGATCGCGGCGGACACGGTGACGGTGATGATCCGGTTGCGGCGCTCGCGGGCCTGCTCGGCGCGGCGCTGTTCCTCGACGCGGGCGCGGCGCGCCTCGGCCTTGGAGGCGTGGGAGTTCCTGTTCTTCTTCGGGTTCGTTCTGGTGCTCTTGGAGTTGGCGGAGGCCATGGTGAAGTCCCTTGTGGGCAGCGGAGACCGGCGGACGCCGGTTGACGGACGGGGATCGGCGTCCGGTCTAGGTCCGCAGCACCTGCAGGGCGTGGAGGTCGGGGGCGCGCGGCTCCGCCGTGTACGGGGCGCGGGCGGGTACGGCGAGGGCCGGCCGGGTGTCCACCCGGGTGGGAGGGGCGAGCGGCTGGGGGTGCGGGCCCGGTGCGGTGCTCGGCTTGCCGACGACGGCTTTTCCGCCGCACCGGTCGTGGCCGGAGGAGACGCAGACGTGTTCCCGTACCTGCTGGCCCGGCATGTCGAGGACGACGGCCGTGGGTGCGTGCTCCGCCGGCGGCTGCGGGCCCCGGGCACACAGACAGGCCACGCCGAGCAGCGTGGCCAGGGCCACCACCAGGCCCCACACCACGGCTCCGGTCCGCCGCCGCGCACGCATCGTCGATTCCCCGCCCTTTCGAGGTCTCAGGGTAGGTGAGGGTGCGGTGGGGGAGGCAGTTGGGGCAGGGTGTCCGGTGTTCGCAGGGGAGAGCGGCTCGGCACAGGGGGCGGGGTTGGGAGAGTCGGAGATCGGCGGGCTGGTCGCCGGGCTCTTGATCGCGGTGGTCACCTCGCCGGTGGGGGTGTCCGGCGCGGTGTTCCTGTTGCCGGTGCAGCTGAGCGTGTTCGGCGTGCCCAGTTCGGCCGTCACGCCGACGAACCTGCTGTTCAACGTGGTGGCCGGGCCGGGAGCGCTGGTGCGCTTCCACCGGGCCGGGCGGCTGCGGGGCCCGCTGACGCGGCTGCTGGTGGCCGGCACGCTGCCAGGAGTGCTGATCGGTGCTGTCGTACGGGTCTTCGCGGTGCCGGGGCCGGGTGTGTTCCGTCTCCTGGTGGCGCTGCTCCTCCTGCCGCTCGGCCTGTGGCTGATCACGAGGACGCTGCGTCCGGCACGGGTCACCGCGGCGGCGATGCCGTCCCCGCGCACCGTGACGGGTCTCGCCCTGGCGGTGGGGATCGTCGGCGGGGTCTACGGCATCGGGGGCGGTTCGCTGCTCGGCCCGCTGCTGGTCGGCCGCGGTCTGCCGGTCGCCCAGGTCGCACCGGCCGCGCTGGCCTCCACCTTCGCGACCTCGCTGGTCGGCGCCGGCGCCTTCGCCCTGCTGTCCCTGACGGGCTCAGGAGACGTCGCCCCCGACTGGCCGCTCGGCCTGGCCTGCGGCCTCGGCGGCCTGATCGGCGGCTACCTCGGTGCCCACCTCCAGCCCCACGTCCCGGAGACCGCACTGCGCCTGCTGCTCGGCACACTGGCCGCCGCGCTGGGGGCGTCGTACGGCATCGCCGCGCTGAGCTGAGCCGGTCCGGGGAAGGGGCCACCCCACCCGGGTCAGTCCTGGCCCCCACCCGGGTCGGTCCGGGCCGCACCCACCCTGGTCAGTCCGGGCCGCTCCAGTCGAACGGGAAGTGCTTGCTCGACTTGCCCGAGCGGTCCCAGGTGAAGCCGAAGGCGTTGGCGCGGTCGGTGGTGGCCCGGCCCCATGTGGCGATCTGGCCCGGTCCGACCTCGGCGCCGGGGGCGTTGTGGACCTGGACGCGGGCGCCGTCGGGAGTGGTGGGGCCGCCGAGGGCCTCGGCGACCGCCGTGACCCGGCCCGGCACCTCGGCCCGCCACGTGGCGAGGTCCTCGTCGACCTCGATGTGGACGGGGGCCACGTCCATGCCGCGCATCTCGGGGTGGAACATCTCCCCGAACTGCGCGGGCCAGCCGCCCGCCTCGCCGCCGAAGACGGCTCCGAGCGCGGCCCGCTGCTGTTCGTCGGCGCGTTCGTCGAGGAAGACCGCGGCGTAGGGGTCGGTGTGCTCGCCGGCCCACGCGTTGCCGGTGAAGGAGCCGAGCATCAGGACGTTGAGGCCGTCGAGCCGGACGTCGCCGTAGCTGCCCTCCCGGATGTGCCAGGCCAGGACGCCCTCGCAGTCGCCGTACGTCGGGGGCTGTGCGAACGTGCACGGGCAGGGGATGGCGCACTTGCACACATCGAACCAGTCGCCGGTCAGATGCCAGCGCGGCACAGTGGTGGTGGCCTGTTCAGTCATCTCGCTTCCCTCCTGCCGAGCCCCGGGGAGCTCACTCGGAGTGGCGAGACCGCGTGTGCCGAGCCCGGTCGTCCCGGGATCGGGAGACGGTCTCCCTTCCAGCTTGCACCTCCCGCCCCTCACGCGGAACCCACCCGGTCACGCGCGGGGGATCACATGCCGTCGTCCATCGCCGGCATCGAGTCCTGCAGGCCCGGCAGCAGCCAGTCCTGGAAGGGCGCGAGCACGGCCAGGACGAGGAACACCACGCCCACGAAGCGGCCCAGCAGCACACCGCGGGGCGACAGTTTCTCCAGGAAGATCACCACGGCCAGCCCCGCCATCGCCGCCACGTTCATGACGCCCAGCGGCACGAGGACGACCATCAGCCCGGCGCAGCAGCCGACGCAGTAGGCGCCGTGGTGCAGGCCCACCCGCAGATCGCGGACCGGCCCGCGGAAGCCCGAGTAGCGCACGAGATGGCTCAGCGGGTCGCGGCAGTGCCGCAGGCAGACGTGCTTCAGCGGGCCCAGCTGGTACAGGCCCGCGAGCAGGAAGGCGGCCGAGCCGATCCAGTGGCCGGCGGTGGGGTGGTCGTCGACGAGGCTTCCGGTGAGGGCGAGGGCCAGGTACGCGAGCAGCCCGAACGCCGTCCACACCAGCAGGTATCCCGCGATGAACGCGACGGTGCGGGCGGTCCGGACCCAGCCGGAGGACTGCCGGCCGATGCCCCGGACCCAGGTGATCGCCACCGGCGCCATGGACGGCAGCATCATCGCCGCCATCATCGTCACCCAGAGCAGCAGGAACAGCGGCAGCGCCATCCCCATGGTGCCGGGCTCGACCCCCATGTCGCGGGCCTGGCCGATCGTCAGCACCCAGGCGGGCACCGCGATCAGCACGACGAGGATCCAGGCGGCCGCGAGATCCTTCGCCGGCAGCAGCCCGCCGCCCGCTCCGGTCGGCGCGACCGGCGGAGCGGAGGCGACGACGGACGTACGGCTGTGACGCATCGGCGTGCTCTCCCGCGACTGCTTCCAGCACAGCACAGGTCGCCGCGCGACGCGACCGCGTCCGAACGGGGGAGGTGCCGCGAACGCACGGAGTGAACGCACGGAGCAGCTATAGTCAATAATGCGACTAGGTGTGTAGTTCAGTGCTCGATGACGAAGCGGGGCGGCCATGGTGGACAGCCGGTACGCGCGGTACGTCGCCCTCGGCGACAGTCAGACCGAAGGGCTCGGTGACGGCGACGACGCGCAGGGTCTGCGCGGGTGGGCGGACCGGCTCGCCGAGCAGCTCGTACGGGAATCGCCGGGGCTGCTCTACGCCAACCTCGCCGTCCGTGGACGCCTCGCCGGACAGGTACGGGCCGAACAGCTCGCGCCCGCCCTCGCGTTGAAGCCCGACCTGGCCACGGTCGTCGCCGGGGTGAACGACCTGCTGCGGCCCCGCTTCGACGCCGACGAGGTGGCCGGACAGCTGGAGGCGATGTTCGCCGCGCTCACCGGCCAGGGCGCCCGCGTGGTGACGCTGACCTTCCCCGACGTCTCCCGGATCACCCCGCTGGCCCGCCCGGTCGGCCCCCGCGTCGCCGCCCTCAACGCCCGTATCCGGGAGGCGGCGGCCCGGCACGGCGTCCTGGTCGCCGAGACCGCCGGCCCCCCGGTCGTCACCGACCCCCGGCTGTGGAGCCCCGACCGGCTGCACGCCAGTCCCCTCGGGCACGCCCGCATCGCCGCCGCGGTCGCCCACACGCTCGCCCTGCCGGGCAGCGACGACAGCTGGACCCGGGACCTGCCCGCCGACCCCCGCGCGGCCTCGGGGCTGCGGGCCGTCGGCGGTGAACTGCGCTGGGCCGGTTCCTTCCTGGGGCCGTGGCTGGTACGGCGGGTGCGGGGCCGTTCGTCCGGTGACGGACGGCGGGCCAAGCGCCCCGAACTGCTCCCGGTCCTCGCCCTGGACTGATCGAACCGGCTGTTAGGTTGAGTGCATGGCTCTGCGCAACGCGGTGATGGCGGCCCTCCTGGAGGGCGAGGCCTCCGGATACGACCTCGCCAAGGGCTTCGAGGCCTCCGTCGCCAACTTCTGGATGGCCACCCCGCAGCAGCTGTACCGCGAGCTGGAGCGCATGGAGAGCGAAGGGCTCGTCTCCGCCCGCGTGGTCCAGCAGGAACGCCGCCCGAACAAGCGGCTCTTCTCCCTCACCGACGCCGGGCTCGACGTCCTGCGGTCCTACGTCGCCCACGCGCCCGCCAAGCCGACGGCCATCCGCGACGAGGTCATGGTCAAGGTCCAGTGCCTCGACATCGCCGAGCGCGACGACATCCGTGCCGTACTGCAAGCGGTCGCCGAGCGCAGGGAACGCTCCGCCGCGAAACTGGCCCGCTACGAGCGCATGCAGGAACGCATGCTGGCCGGGCGGACCGAGGACGAGTACTTCGCCGAGGCCGACCGCATCGGCCCCTACCTCACCCTCCTCGGCGGCATGGCCTTCGAGCGCGGGAACCTCCGCTGGGCCGACACCGTCCTCGAACGCCTCGCACAGCGAACCGAGGCCTGAACCCGGGGTCTCAGACCACACCGTCGGCGCGCAGCGCCTCGATGTCGTCGCCGGTACGGCCCAGCTGCCGCAGGATCGCCTCCGTGTGCTCGCCGACGGCCGGTACCGGGTCCATGCGCGCGGGCAGCCCCGCGAGGTCGGCCGGCGGCAGCAGCGCCTGCACGGTGGCGCCCGGCACGCCCACCTCGCGCCAGCGGCCGCGGGCGGCCAGCACCGGGTGGTCGAGGAACGCGGCCACGTCGTTGACCCCGGCGCACGCGATCCCGATGGCCTCCAGGTCCTTGAGGATCTCGGCGGCCCCGGACCGGGCACAGCGCTCGGCGACGATCGCGTTGATCGCGTCGCGGTGGGCGACCCGGTCGGAACCGGTGGCGAAGCGCGGGTCCTCGGCCAGCCCGGGGTCCTCGAGGAACTCCGCGCACAGGGCGGCCCACTCGCGCTCGTTCTGGATCGAGAACAGCACGTCCTTGCCGTCGGCGGCCGTGAAGGCGCCGTACGGGGCGATGGTGGCGTGCTGGGTGCCCAGGCGCGGGGGCTGGGAGCCGCCGTAGCGGGTGTAGTTGGCCGGCTGGCTCATCCACTCGGCCAGGGCCTCGAAGAGCGACACCTCCACCGCGTGCGCCGTGCCGGTGGTGGCGCGCGTGTAGAGGGCGGTGAGGACGCCGGTGTAGGCGTACATCCCGGCGGCGATGTCCGCGACGGAGATCCCGACCCGTGCCGGCTCCCCGGGCGTCCCGGTCAGCGACACCAGCCCCGTCTGGCACTGCACCAGCAGGTCGTACGACTTGCGGTCCGCCCACGGTCCGTCGGTGCCGTACCCGGAGATCGTGCACGGGATCAGCCGCGGGTACCGCTCGGCGAGCGCGTCCGTGCCGAGGCCGAGCCGGTCGGTCGCTCCGGGGGCGAGATTCTGTACGAAGACGTCGGCGCCGTCGAGGAGCCGGTGCAGGATCTCCAGTCCCCGGGGGTCCTTGAGGTCCAGGGTGAGGGATTCCTTGGAGCGGTTCAGCCAGACGAAATAGCTGGAGTGGCCGTGGACCGTCGTGTCGTACCGGCGTGCGAAGTCGCCGTCGCCCGGGCGCTCCACCTTGATGACCCTGGCCCCCAGGTCGGCCAGCTGCCGGGTGGCGTAGGGAGCGGCGACTGCCTGCTCCAGGCTGACGACCGTGATCCCGGAGAGGGGCAGCTTCGGTAGGCTCATGCGGCCCATTTGTACGGCCCGGTTTCCGCCCCTGCCAACCCGCCCCCGGTGCGGAACGCACCACACACCGGCCGTGACGGATCCGGAGGGAGGACGCGCAGCCCGTACGCGTCCTCTCCCCCCTCACGTGGTCACGATGGGCGGCTCGGATGGCAGAGCACCATCACCGCGCGGGCACGCGAGGGAGGGGGCAGTTCCTGGGCCATGGCGCGGCGGCGGGCCAGCAGGGCGATGATCTCCTCGTCCAGTCGCTCTATCGGTGCCGGTGAAGGGTCCGCCGTCAGGTCGGCGGCGTGGTGGGTCGTCACGATGCTTCTCCGTTCTCCCGCGGGCGCGACCAGCCTCATCGCGATGGGTCCCCCAACACCTTGCCCATGGCGTCGAGCGGCGACTCCTCCCGGATCGGCTCCTCGCGGAGCCCGTCCGAGCCGCGCGTCGGGACGCCCCTAGTTGAGGGTGTCGGGGTGCGGGCCCGTCCGCAGCCCCCGGTCGAGCCCGGCGATCGCCGTCATCTCCTCGTCGCTGAGGGCGAAGTCGAACACGTCGGCGTTCTCGCGGATGCGGGCCGGGGTGACGGACTTCGGGATCACGACGTTCCCGAGCTGGAGGTGCCAGCGCAGCACCACCTGGGCGGGCGACTTGCCGTACCGCTCGGCGATCGACGTCAGCACCGGCTCACCCAGCACCGCGCCCTGCGCGAGCGGGCTCCAGGCCTCCGTGGCGATGCCCAGTTCGGCGTGGAGTGCGCGCAGTTCGCGCTGCTGGAGGCCGGGGTGCAGCTCGATCTGGTTGACGGCCGGGACGAGCGAACTGCCGTCGAGCAGCCGCCGCAGATGGGCGGGCTGGAAGTTGGAGACGCCCGCGGCGCGGACGCGCCCTTCGCCGGCCAGCTTCTCGATGGCCCGCCACGACTCGCGGTACAGGTCACGGGCGGGGGTGGGCCAGTGGATCAGATAGAGGTCGACGAAGTCGAGGCCCAGCTTGGCGAGGCTCGCGTCGAAGGCCTTGAGGGTGGCGTCGTAGCCCTGGTCGGCGTTCCACAGCTTGGTGGTGACGAACAGCTCGTCGCGGGCGATGCCGGACGCGGCGAGCGCCTGGCCGACGCCCGCTTCGTTGCCGTAGATCGCCGCCGTGTCGATGCTGCGGTAGCCGGCCTCCAGGGCCGAGGTGACGGCCGCTGCGGTCTCGGGGTCGGGGACCTGGAAGACGCCGTAGCCGAGCTGCGGGATCTCGATGCCGTTGTTGAGGGTCACGGTGGGGAAAGACGTACTCATGCAGGCGACTGTAATTGCAGACGCGGGTTAATTGCAAACGCGGGTATGCCGTGACGAAAATGATGTGCCCCGGGTCCTGATCAGCGGATATGTTCACGACGACGACCGCCCACTCGACGCGGCTCCACCCCGACCGAAAGCACAGCCATGACCAGCCCCCGCCCCGACACGACCACCCTCTGGCGCCCCACCGGCCCCGAGGAGCTGGCCCTGGTGCGCGAGCTGAACTGGCGCGCCTGGCCGCCCCGGCTGCCCGAGCAGCCGATCTTCTACCCCGTCCTGAACGAGGACTACGCCGTGAAGATCGCCCGCGACTGGAACGTCAGGCACAGCGGCGTCGGATACGTCACCCGCTTCGAGGTCGACGCGGACTTCCTGCGCCGCTACCCCGTCCAGCAGGCGGGCGGCCGGACGATCCTGGAGCTGTGGGTACCGGCGGAGGAGCTGGACGAGTTCAACGCCCACATCATCGGGGAGATCGAGGTCGTCCACGAGTTCCGGTGACTTGCCGTCGGGAGAGGGAGATCCTGCGTCGCTCCCGGTCGATCTCGGTGACGACCACCGTGACCTCGTCGCCGACCCGCACGACATCCGACGGGGTCTCCACCGGTGTCCAGGCGAGCTCCCGCAGGTGGACCAGCCCCTCCAGCCCGTCGGCGACCTCGACGAAGGCGCCGAACGGGATCAGCTTGGTGACCTGGCCGGACAGCTTCTGCCCCACCGCGACGGCGTCGGCGAAGCGCTGGAAGGGGTCCGGCTGTGCCGCTTTCAGGGACAGCCGGGCCTCCAGGTTCCATGTGTCGAACTGGAGGAACTCGCACGACACGCGCTGTCCGACCCGCACCACATCGGAGGCGGTCTCGAAGCGCTGCCAGGACAGTTCGGCGACGGAGATGAACCCGACGCCGGGGAAGACCGGATGGGCGGGGCCGTCGTCCAGCGCCACGAACACACCGAAGGGTTCGATCGCCGCGACGGTGCCGGAGAGGAACTCGCCGAGGTGCAGTGATTCCAGGAAGGTCCAGAGCTCCGGGTTCTCGGAGGGTCCACCCAACATGCTCCAAGCCTAAGCGCGAGCCAAGTGGCGCAGCGTCAGCGCCAGTTGCAGCCTGAAGCGGCCCTGCGGCGTGCGTACCGGCCAGCCCAGCAGATGCTCCGCGTGGGCCAGGCGGTCCTGGAGCGTCGAGTGGTGGACGTTGATCTCCGTGGCGGCCGCCCTGAGGCTCGTCGTCGAGGCGACCGCGTCCAGCGTCGCCAGCAGCCAGGGCGCCGTCGCCGCTGCCGCCTCCAACGCCCGTACGTCGGCGGGGGGTTCGGCGCCGGGCGCGACGAGGTCGGCGAGCAGCGCGAGGCTGCCCAGCGCCTCGGCGCGCACGACACGACGGCCGGGCTCCTCCGCGGCGAACCGCAGCGCGATACGGGCGGCGCCCCAGGACTCGGGCAACCGGAGCACCGGGACGGCGGGGCCCACGCCGACTCTTCCCGCGGGCGGCTCGTCCGGGGCCGGCTCGGGGACGACCTGGGGCGGACCGTCGGCCAGGGCCAGGGCACGCGCGTGTGCCTCCGGGGCCAGGCCCAGCCGACGTGCCGCGTGCAGCCGCGCCGACTCGGGGGCCGTGGCGTCGAGCAGCGTCTCCACCAACGCGGGATCATCCGCCGGCACCCGCCCCCGCGTACGGTCGAGCACCCGTCGTACGGCACCGGCGGCGCGCTCCAGGATCACCGCGTCCACCACGCTGGGCTCCGCCCCGGCCCGCTCCAGCCACAGCGCGGGAACACCGTCCGGCGACAACGCGGCGGACGGCCACGCCGGGTCCGGCGGCACCGGGGAGTCCCGCCGGGTGCCGTCGGCCTCGATGCGCACCCGCACCCGCCGCTCCCCGTCGACGAGCCGCGCGGGCACCCCGGCCAGCACGGCGGCGCCCCGCACCAGCGCCTCCAGCCCGGCCCGCGACTCGGCCAGCCGATCGAAGTAGGCGATGACCTGCACCGCGGCCCCGGCGTCCGGGTCCAGCGCGGTCAGGCGCCCGGCCAGCTCTTTCATGGGTCCATGGTGCGCGATGAGGGTGGGGAATGGGGAGGGCGGCGGGTGTGGGTACGAGTGCGGGCCGTGCTGTCCCTCACCGCACAGGCTTCAGAGCCCCGGCGCCGAACCCGCCCCCTCAGCTCCCCAGCAACCGCCGCAGCCACCGCAGCTGAGCCGACCGGGCCGCCTGGGACAACGCCGCCTGCGGGGCGAAGCCGTCGAAGCCGTGGAAGCCGCCCGGCCAGACGTGGAGCTCCGCCACTCCGCCCGCCTGCCAGATCCGGGACGCGTAGGCGACGACCTCGTCCCGGAAGGTCTCCGCGGAGCCCACGTCGAGGAAAGCGGGCGGCAGGCCGGAGAGGTCCTCGGCGCGGGCCGGTGCGGCGTACGCCGGGACGTCCGGGCCGCCGCGCGCCTCGCCCAGCAGGGCCGTCCAGCCGGTCTCGTTGGCCGTGCGGTCCCAGACGCCCACGCCCGCCATCTGGTGGGCGGACGGAGTGTCGTTGCGGTCGTCCAGCATCGGGCACATCAGGACCTGCCCGGTCACCTGCGGCCCCTTGCGGTCCCGCGCGAGCAGGGCCAGCGCCGCGCTCAGGCCGCCGCCCGCGCTGGCGCCCGCGATGACGATCCGCTCCGGGTCGGCGTCCAGGTCCGCGGCGTGCTCCTCCGTCCACACCAGCCCGGCGTACACGTCCTCCACCGGCGCGGGATGCGGATGTTCGGGAGCCAGCCGGTACTCGACCGACACCACGACCGCGTCCAGCTCCTTCGCCCAGGCCAGCGGGACGTCGACACCCACCCGGTTGGTGCCGATGACCATGCCGCCGCCGTGGACGTGGTAGATGACGGGCCGCGGACCCGAGGCGGGCGGAGCCGCGGGGCGGCAGATCAGGAGCGAGATCTCGGGGGCGCCCTCGGGGCCCGGCACCGTGCGGTCCTCGACCTCGAAGAAGCCGTCGAGGGTGAGGTCGAGCTCGGCGAGCAGCGCGATCCCCGGTCCCTGGCGTATCTCGTCGATCTGGTCGAGCGTGAGGCCGGGGGAGACCACGTCCTTGATCAGTTCCAGGGCGGCGGCCAGCTCGGGATCGAAGGGCGGCGGGACCAGGCTCATGTCTTCTCCTCACGCGGGGATGCGGCGGCTCGAGTGCCCATCATTGGCCCGGTGTCCCGCACTCCGGATGCCGCCGTCCGGCGGAACCTGCCCGCCGAACGGCGGGTGGCACCGGCGTGAACGCCGATCTTGCCAGGTCGTGACCCGTTGTTCACCTTCCGGTGGGGGAAGGGATCGGAACCTGGGACAACGCTGTCAAGGCCCCGCCCGCGGCCCCACCCGCTCCAGGAGCAATCACGTGAACGTCTCCCTCACCACCTGGCTGGTGACCGTCGCCGCCCTGTGCGTGCTGATCGCCGTCGACTTCTTCATCGGCCGCACACCGCACGACGTGTCCGTCAAGGAAGCCGGTGTCTGGACCGTCGTCTGGGTGCTGCTGGCCTGTCTCTTCGGGATCGGCCTGCTCGTTTTCAGCGGCGGCGGTCCGGCCGGGGAGTTCTTCGCGGGGTTCATCACCGAGAAGTCGCTGAGCGTCGACAACCTCTTCGTCTTCGTCCTGATCATGTCCAAGTTCGCGGTGCCGTCGCAGTACCAGCAGCGGGTGCTCATGGTCGGCGTGCTGCTCGCCCTGGTGCTGCGCGCCGGGTTCATCGCGGCCGGGGCGGCCGTCATCTCGGCGTTCTCCTGGGTGTTCTACCTGTTCGGCGCCTTCCTGATCTGGACCGCCTGGAAGCTCGTCCAGGACGCCCGCAAAGGGGGCCACGAGGAGGAGTACGAGGAGAACACGATGCTCAGGATGGTCGAGCGGCGCTTCGGCGTCGCCGACCGCTACCACGGCACCGGGCTGTGGATCGTGGAGAACGGCAAGCGGGTCATGACCCCGATGCTGGTGGTGATGCTGGCCATCGGCTCCACGGACCTGCTGTTCGCCCTGGACTCCATCCCCGCGATCTACGGGCTCACCGAGGAGCCGTACATCGTCTTCGCGGCGAACGCCTTCGCCCTGATGGGCCTGCGCCAGCTGTACTTCCTCATCGGCGGGCTGCTCAAGCGGCTCGTGCACCTCAGCTACGGTCTGTCGATCATCCTCGGCTTCATCGGCGTGAAGCTGCTGCTGCACGCGCTCCACGAGTCCGGCGTGCACGTTCCCGAGATCGGCATCCCGTTCTCGCTCGGCTTCATCGTGCTCGTCCTCGCGGTGACGACCTTCACGAGCCTGCGCGCCGCCAAGAAGCAGGAGCAGCGGGAGCGTGTCTCTCAGCCGTAGCCCTTGACTTCGAGAGCGCTCGAAGTTCTAGCGTCGGCAAGGACGACGAAGGTCCAGCGGAACGGAGACCGCCATGCGGGTCGGCGTGCACATCAACCGGTTCGACCACCCCGGAGGCGGCCCGGCGCTCGCCGCCGAACTCGGCGCGGCGGGCGCCGCCGCCGAGGCCGCGGGGGTCGGCTGGCTGTCGGTGATGGACCACTACTTCCAGATGGAGTTCAACGGCGGCGCCGAGGACCCGATGCTGGAGGCGTACACGACCCTCGGCTACCTCGCCGGCCGTACCTCCACGGTGCGGCTCGGCGCCCTGGTCACCGGGGTGACCTACCGCCACCCCGGACTGCTCGCCAAGATCGCCACCACCCTCGACGTGCTGTCCGGCGGCCGGGCCACGCTCGGGATCGGCGCGGCCTGGTACGACCGGGAGCACGCGGGCCTCGGGGTGTCGTTCCCGCCCGTCGCCGAGCGTTTCGAGCGGCTGGAGGAGACCCTGCGGATCTGCCTGCAGATGTGGGACCCCGAGGCGAACGGCCCGTTCGAGGGCAAGCACTACCGGCTCGCCGAGACCCTGTGCGTCCCGGCCCCGGTCAGCAGCCCGCGCCCCGAGATCATGATCGGTGGCGGCGGTGAGAAGAAGACGCTCCGGCTGGTCGCCCGGTACGGCGACGCCTGCAACCTCTTCACCACCACCCCGGAGGAGGTCGCGCACAAGCTGGACGTCCTGCGCGGCCACTGTGACACCGAGGGCCGCGACTACGACACGATCCGCAAGACCGTCGCCTACAGTGGCGAGCCGCTCGCGACCGGCGACCTCGACGCCTTCACCCGGGACATCACGGGCTACACCAAGCTCGGCATCGAGACGGTGATCCTCTCACCGCGCACCGCCGAACCGGCCGCCTTCATCGAACGCTTCGCGGCTCCGGCGGTGCAGCGGCTCGCCGGGCTCGACTGAGGCCGGGCCGGGTCTGCCGGGAGACCACGCGCTACGCGGGGCCGCTGCGCGAGACGATGCGCGTCCCGCGGTCGTCGACGGTGCGGACCTGCAGGGAACCGCAGCCGCACCGCGTCCACAGCGTGCTGCCCGCGGCGGTCGCGTGCCGGGACACCACCTGGAACGGCTCGGCGTCGTCCGGCCAGCCGCAGTGCGGGCAGCCGGTGCGGGTCGTGCTGGACATGAGAACTCCTCGTACGTCGTGGCCGGTTGGCCGGCACGGATGGGACCGTCGCGACACGATCCAGGGTGCGGCATCGCTTTCGTACACGTCCAGGTTGACTTTCTGGACGGCACCTTGAAGCGTGGCCTTCATGATTGACCTGCGCCGGCTTCACGTCCTGCGAGCGGTCGCGCACTACGGCACGGTCACCGCGGCCGCCCGCGCCCTGCACTTCACCCCGTCCGCCGCCTCGCAGCAGATCCGTCAGCTCGCCCGCGACCTGGGCGTCGACCTCCTCGAACCGCAGGGCCGGGGGGTACGTCTGACTCCGGCCGCCGAGAGCCTGCTCACGCACGCCGACGCCATCCAGGCGCGCTGGGAGCAGGCCGAGCTCGATCTGCGGGCCGAACGGGGCGCCCCGGCCGGGCCGTTGCGGGTGAGCGGGTATCCGGTGGCGATCTCGGTGCTGCTGGCTCCGATGGCGGTCCGGCTGCAGCAGCGGTATCCGCGGCTTGCCGTACGCATCCGGGAGGCCCAGGTGCCGGAGAGCTTCGACCTGCTCTTCGAGGGCGAGGTCGACCTGGCGATCGTCGAGGCGACCCCGTCCAACCCGCCGCTGAGCGACGCCCGATTCGATCAACGGCCGCTCCTGGACGACCCGTTCGACCTCGTCGTGCCCGCCGGCCATCCGCTGGCCGGCCGGGACCGCGTCGACCTGGCGGAGGCGGCGCGCGAGGACTGGATCGCGCCCATGCCGGAGAGCCCCTGCCACACGCACGTCATCTCCGCCTGCGGGGAGGCCGGGTTCAGTCCCGAGGTGGTGCATCAGGCCGTGGACTGGAACGTCACCGCCCAGCTCGTCGCCCATCGGCTCGGCGTCGCGCTCATCCCGCGGCTGGCCCAGCTCACCCCGGACCTGCCCATCGCCCGGGTGCCGTGCACGCGCGACCCGCACCGCAGGTTCCTCACCTGCACCCGGCGCGGCGGTCATGAACGCCCCGCGGTGGAGGCCGCGTTGACCGAGCTGAGGGAGCTGGCCCCGACCGCGGTCGCCTGACACGCCGAACCGCATACGGAAGGGGCCGGAGCTCCAAGAGCTCCGGCCCCTTCCGCGAGGTGCTGACGATCAGGCGGCGACCGTCTCGCCGGCGTGGCCGTGCAGGCGGGCGACGACCTCGGTCAGCTGCTCGGCGACCTCGGTGTCGTCGGCCGGGTGGGTCTCGGCGAAGCGGACCACGGAACCGGGGATGGAGAGCTTGACGTCCTCCAGCACCTTGGCGCCGGCGATGCCCAGGGCCTTGCGGGTCTCGTCCTGCGCCCACACGCCGCCGAACTGTCCGAACGCGGTGCCGACCACGGCGGCCGGCTTGCCCCCGAAGGCGCCGGCGCCGTACGGGCGGGACAGCCAGTCGATGGCGTTCTTCAGGACGGCCGGGATGGTGCCGTTGTACTCGGGGACGAAGAACAGGAAGCCGTCGGCGGCCTGGGCGGCCTCGCGCAGCTTGGCGGCGGGGGCCGGGACGTTGCCCTCGACGTCGATGTCCTCGTTGTAGAACGGGATGTCGGCCAGGCCCTCGAACAGCTCCACGGTCGCACCCTCGGGAGCGAACTTGACGGCCGCCTCGGCGAGCTGGCGGTTGTGCGAACCGGCGCGAAGGCTGCCGACGAGCGCAAGGATACGAACAGACATGCTAACTCCAGGGATGCTGAAACACTGCCGTCACAATCCGGACCGGGGTCCGTTTACTGTGTATCACCCTAACCGGACCGTGGTCCAGTTTCATTCCCGATGCTTTACGCTGTCGTCATGTCCGCCGATCTGCCGCCGTTCCCGCGGTCCCAAGATCCTCTTCGTGAGACCGAGCTGTTCCAGCTCGGCACCCGCGAGGAGGAGCCGTGCCTGCGCGCCGACGCCGCGCGCAACCGGGCCCGGCTGCTGGAGGCCGCCGCCCGGCTGATCGCCGAGCACGGCGCGGCCGGGGTCACCATGGAGGCCGTGGCCGCCGCCGCCCAGGTCGGCAAGGGCACCGTCTTCCGCCGCTTCGGCGACCGCACCGGCCTGCTCATGGCGCTGCTGGACCACTCGGCGCGGCAGCTCCAGGCGGACTTCATGAGCGGCCCGCCGCCCCTGGGGCCCGGCGCACCGCCCCTGGAGCGGCTGCGCGCCTTCGGCGTGGCCATGCTGTACCGCTCGGTGGAGCAGCTGGACCTCCACCTGGCCGCCGAGCCGGAGCCCACCCGCCGGTACTCCCACCCCTCGTACCGGGCCGTGGGCATGCACGTGACGCTCCTGCTGCGCCAGATCGTGCCGGACGCCGACTGCGAGCTGCTGGCGCGGACGCTGCTGGCATACCTCGACCCGGCCCAGATCCACCACCTGACCAGGGAGTGCGGGATGCCCATGGAGCGGCTGGAGGCCGGCTGGACCGACCTCGTCGCCCGGGTCACGCAGACCGCGCCGCCCGCCTGAGAGCCCCGCCGGGAGCGGCCTCCACAGGTTCTGCAAAGATGCGTCCCGTCATGGTGCAGATACCGAAAACGCCCGCCCCCGGGGCCCCCGCACCGCGCTCCGTGCCCACGAGCGCCGATGTGGCCCGCCTGGCAGGCGTCTCGCGCGCGACCGTCTCCTACGTCCTGAACAACACCAGCGCCGTCCGGATCAGCGAACCCACCCGACGCCGGGTCCACGAGGCCGCCAAAGAGCTGGGATACGTGCCGCACGCGGCCGCCCGCAGCCTGCGCGCCGGACACAGCCGCCTGGTCCTGATGCCCGCCCCGACCATCCCCGTCGGCCAGCTCTACGGCCAGTTCATCAACGAGCTCCAGTGGGCCCTCAGCCGCCTGGACTACACCGTCGTCCAGCACGGCAGTGTCGGCCTGCACGGCGACGAGGCCGCCCGTGCCTGGGCCGAGCTGCGGCCCGTCGCCGTCCTGGTGCCCGGCGCCGCACTCGGCCCGAACGGCGTCGCCGTCCTCAAGCGCTCCGGCGCCCGGGCTGTCGTCACCCTCGGCCCCGACACCGTCGAGGGCGCCCACGCGCTGCTCATGGACCACGAGGCCGTCGGCCACCGCGCCGGACGCCACCTCTACGAGCGCGGCAGGCGCCGGATCGGCGTCGTCGTCCCCGAGGAGAAGGGCCTGGAGGCCTTCTCCCTGCCCCGCCTGGCCGGCGTGCGCGCCGCCCTGCGCGGCACCGGCGCCACCGTCACCGACCTGCCCCTCGCGTACACCGAGGAGGCCGCCGCCCGACTCGCCGCCCGCTGGCCCGAACTCGGCCTGGACGCGGTGTTCGCGTACAACGACGAGTACGCGATGCTGCTGATGCGCGCCCTGCAGGACCAGGGGATCGACATCCCCGGCCGGACCGCCGTCATCGGCGCCGACGACCTCATGCTCGGCCGGCTGCTCCGCCCCCGGCTCAGCACCGTCCGCCTGGAACTGCCCTCCGGCCGCGACCTCGCCGAACTGGTCGACCGCGCGGTGCGCAACCCCGCCGCGCCGCCCGAGACCCACAAGGTGCTGGAAGCCACGGTGGTGCACCGCGAGTCGAGCTGAAAGGCTGTCGCGCAACCGCTCACCGAGGGGAGACGGGTCATGCGCACGACGGTCGGCATCATCGGCGGCGGCCCCGCCGGACTGCTCCTCGCCCGGCTGCTGCACCACGAGGGCATCGACTGCGTCGTCCTGGAGGCGCGCACGCGGGAGTACGTCGAGCAGCGCCAGCGCGCCGGAATGCTGGAGCAGGGCACGGTCGACGCCCTGCGCGCGTGCGGCGCGGCCGACCGGCTGAGCGCGGAGGGCCTCGTCCACCAGGGCATCGAGCTGCGCTTCGACCGGGAACGCCACCACATCGACTTCCCCGTCCTCACCGGCGGCCGCACGGTGACGATCTACGCCCAGACCGAGATCGTGAAGGACCTCGTCGCGCTTCAACTGGCCGACGGGCCGCCGCTGTTGTTCCAGGCGGAGGCGCTCACGATCGAGAAGCCGGAGTCCGCGACGCCCGTCGTACGGTTCCTGCACGAGGGCCGCGAGCAGACCGTGCACTGCGACTGGGTCGTCGGCTGCGACGGCTTCCACGGCATCGCCCGCGACACCTTCCCGGCCGGGACGGGGCGGGCCTACGCCCACGACCACCCGTACTCCTGGCTCGGCATCCTCGCCGATGTCGCCCCGTCCTGCGACGAGTTGATCTACGCGCGCGGCGCGGGCGGCTTCGCCCTGCACAGCATGCGCTCGGCGCAGGTGTCCCGGCTGTACCTCCAGGTCCCGAACGGCACCGACACCGCCGACTGGCCCGACGACCGCATCTGGGACGAACTCGCCGCCCGCTTCGCCATCGACGCCGACTGGACGCTGAACCGCGGCCCGATCACCGCCAAGTCCGTGACTCCGATGCGCAGTTACGTCCACGAGCCGCTACGGCACGGCCGGCTCCTGCTCGCCGGCGACGCCGCCCACATCGTCCCGCCGACCGGCGCCAAGGGCCTCAACCTCGCGGTCTCCGACGTCCGTCTGCTCGCCCATGCCTTCGCGGAACTGCACCGCACCGGCTCCGGGCAACTCCTGGACCGCTACTCCGAGTCGGCCCTCGCCCGGGTCTGGCAGGCCACCCGGTTCTCGTACGACATGACGGCGATGCTGCACACCCGCCCGGACGCCGACCCCTTCGACGACCGGCTCCAGCTCGCCCGGCTGCGGCGGATCACCGCGTCCCGGCACGCCGCCGCCGAACTGGCCGCGAACTACACGGGACTTCCCCTGGAGCCGTGAGCACCCCAGGGCAAGTACCGCGCCACTACTGGCCGTTCTGCTCCGCGTTCGCCTGCTGCTCCTCGACCGCCTTGCGGACCTCGTCCATGTCCAGCTTGCGGGCCTGACCGATCACATCCGTCAGAGCCGCCTCCGGCAGCGCGCCCGGCTGCGCGAACACGGCCACCCGGTCACGGACGATCATCAGCGTGGGAATCGACTGGATACCGAAGGCCGCGGCCAGCTCCGGCTGCGCCTCGGTGTCCACCTTCCCGAAGACCAGGTCCGGGTTCTCCTCGGCGGCCTTGTCGTACACGGGCGCGAACTGACGGCACGGCCCGCACCAGGACGCCCAGAAGTCGATCAGGACGAAGTCGTTGTCCGTGACCGTCTGGTCGAAGTTCTCCTTGGTGAGCTCCACGGTGTTGCTCATGGCGTGCATCCCTCTTCCTGATGTCGGGCCCTAGCCATGCGCACAAACACGGCCCGTCGCGTACGTATTCCGCGCGCGTACCCATGTGGCCCGAGCGCACACCACCCAGCAGACTGACCCCTATGACGGAAACGGAATCCACTGTGTACTCCTCTTACGATGTAGTAGTCCTCGGAGCCGGGCCCGTGGGGGAGAACGTCGCCGACCGCACGCGCGCGGCCGGCCTCTCCACCGCGGTCGTGGAGAGCGAACTGGTCGGCGGCGAATGTTCGTACTGGGCGTGTATGCCCAGCAAGGCCCTGCTGCGCCCGGTCATCGCCCAGGCCGACGCCCGTCGGCTGCCCGGCCTCGCCCCGGCCGTACAGGGCCCCCTCGACACCGCCGCGGTCCTCGCCCGCCGTGACGAGTACACCTCCCACTGGAAGGACGACGGCCAGATCCGGTGGCTCGACAGCATCGGGGCCGACCTCTACCGCGGCCACGGCCGCCTGACCGGCCCGCGCACCGTGACGGTGGGCGACAAGGTCCTCACCGCCCGGCACGCCGTCGCCGTCTGCACCGGCACCCGCGCCGTGCTGCCCGGCCTGCCCGGACTCGACGCGGTCAAGCCCTGGACCAGCCGCGAGGCCACCAGCGCCCAGGCCGCGCCGGGCCGGCTGATCGTCGTCGGCGGGGGAGTGGTCGCCACCGAGATGGCCACGGCCTGGCAGGCCCTCGGCTCCCGGGTCACCCTCCTCGTGCGCGGCAAGGGCCTGCTCAACCGCATGGAGCCGTTCGCCGGCGAACTGGTCGCCGAGGCGCTCACCGAGGCCGGCGTCGACGTCCGCACCGGCACCTCGGTCCGGTCGGTGACCCGGGAGAACGGCACCGTCGTGGCCGTCACCGACAGCGGCGACCGCATCGAGGCCGACGAGATCCTCTTCGCCACCGGCCGCGCCCCGCGCACCGACGACATCGGCCTGGACACCGTCGGCCTCGAACCCGGCTCATGGCTCGACGTCGACGACAGCCTCCGCGTCACCGGCACCGACTGGCTCTACGCCGTCGGCGACGTCAACCACCGCGCCCTCCTCACCCACCAGGGCAAGTACCAGGCCCGCATCGCCGGCGCCGCCATCGCCGCCCGCGCCTCCGGCACGGACGTGCAGGCCGACCCGTGGGGCGCGCACACCGCGACCGCCGACCACTCCGCCGTACCCCAGGTCGTCTTCACCGACCCCGAGGCGGCCGCCGTCGGCCTGTCCCTCGCCGAAGCCGAACAGGCCGGCCACCGGGTCCGCGCGGTCGACTACGACCTGGCCAACGTCGCCGGCGCCGGCCTGTACGGCGAGGGCTACCGCGGCCGCGCCCGCATGGTCGTCGACCTCGAACGCGAGATCCTGCTCGGCGTCACCTTCGTCGGCCCGGGCGTCGGCGAGCTCATCCACTCCGCGACCGTCGCCGTCGCCGGAGAGGTGCCGATCGGCAGGCTGTGGCACGCCGTTCCGGCCTACCCGACGATCAGCGAGGTGTGGCTGCGCCTGCTGGAGGCGTTCCGGGACAGCTGACAGCTGACAGCTGACAGCTGGCAGCTGAAGGCTGACCGTCACTCCGGCAGCCGGAAGCCCAGGGAGGCGGCGGCCTCCCTGGGCGTGGGCTGCGCCCAGCGCTCCGCCACCGCCTGGTTCGAGGACAGCGAGCGCAGCTCCGCCCGGTCCAGGTACAGCGTGCCGTCCAGATGGTCCGTCTCGTGCTGCACGATCCGGGCGGGCCACCCGGAGAACACCTCGTCCACCGACCGCCCGTGCTCGTCCTCGGCCGTCAGGCGCACCCGGTCGAACCGGTCCACGACCGCCTGCCAGCCCGGGACGCTCAGACAGCCCTCGAAGAACGCGGCCCGCACGGTGCCGACCCCGTCGTACGACGGATTGACCAGGACCCGGAACGGCTGCGGCACCCGCCCCCGCGCGAGGCGCACCTCGTCCGGCACCGGCGCCGGGTCCTCGATCACCGCGATCCGCAGCGGAACCCCCACCTGCGGGGCCGCGAGGCCCACCCCGGGGGCCGCGTGCATGGTGACGCGCAGTGCCTCGACAAACCGGGCCAGCAGCGCGGAGTCCAGCTGGCCCTCGAAGCGCTCGGTACCGCGCCGCAGCACCGGATCGCCGGCCGCCACGATCGGCAGCGGACCGTCGGTGGCGAGGAGTTCCTCGACCAGCTCGGCAAGGGGCTGGTGATCAGGGGGAGTTGCCATCGCGCCAGGATGCCATGCCGTCCACCCGTGTGACGCAGACCACTTCAACCCCCGGGAACTCAGGGCGGGTTTCAACCGACTACTGGACCGACCGAAACAAGCCACGCACGTCCCCACCCCCCGGAGTAGACCGCCGATGACCTCCGCTCCCGCGACGACCGCCGACGAGGCCCCGAAAGCCGCCGACCCGCCGCCGACATCCGGCAGTTGGGCGCCGCTGCGCCCGCTGGTGCTGCGCCTGCACTTCTACGCCGGCCTGTTCGTCGCGCCCTTCCTGCTGGTGGCCGCGGTCACCGGATTCCTGTACACCACCTCGTTCCAGGCCGAGAAGATCCTGTACGCCGACGAGATGACCGTCTCCGCCGTCGGAGACGCCAAGCTGCCGATATCCGAGCAGGTCACCGCCGCCCGCGAGGCCCACCCCGAAGGTTCCGTCGCGGCCGTCCGGCCCTCCCCGGCGGACGACGCGACCACCAGGGTCCTGCTGTCCGGCGTCAAGGGCGTCGACCCCGACCACACCCTTGCCGTCTTCGTCGACCCGTACACCGGCAAGGTCGAGGGAGCCCTCGAACAGTACGGCTCCACGGGCGCGTTGCCGCTGCGCACCTGGATCTCCGAGCTCCACCGCAATCTGCACCTCGGCGAGACCGGCCGCCTCTACTCGGAGTTCGCCGCGAGCTGGCTGTGGGTCATCGCCGGGGCCGGCCTGGTGCTGTGGTTCAGCCGGCGCCGGGCCCGGCGCAAGGTGCGCGGTACCGAAGGACGGCGCCGCACGCTCGGGCTGCACGCCACCGTCGGCGCCTGGGCCGCCCTCGGCTTCTTCTTCCTGTCCGTGACCGGTCTGACCTGGTCCACCTACGCCGGTGCGAGCATCGACGACCTGCGCAGCTCGCTCAACCAGACCACGCCCTCGGTGTCCGCGGCCGCCGGCGGCGACCACTCCGGGCACGGCGCCGCCGCCTCGACGGGGGACGCCGAGCACGGCGTAGGCCTCGACAAGGTCCTGGCGGCGGCGCGCTCCGAAGGCCTCGGCGATCCCGTCGAGGTCGTCCCGCCGGCCGACGCGTCGTCGGCGTACGTCGTGAAGCAGATCCAGCGCAGCTGGCCCGAGAAGCAGGACGCGGTCGCCGTCGACCCGGCCACCGGCCAGGTCACCGACGTGCTGCGGTTCGACGACTACCCGGTGCTCGCCAAGCTCACCCGCTGGGGCATCGACCTGCACACCGGCACCCTCTTCGGCCTCGGCAACCAGATCGTCCTCATGCTCGTGGCGCTCTCCCTGATCCTGCTGATCGTGTGGGGCTACCGCATGTGGTGGATGCGCGGCCGCGGCAGCGCCTTCGGCCGTCCGATCCCGCGCGGCGCCTGGCAGAAGGTGCCCCCGCAGATCCTGCTGCCGTGCGTCGCGGTCATCGCGGTCCTCGGCTACTTCGTGCCGCTGCTCGGCATTCCGCTGGCGGGGTTCCTCGTGGTCGACGTGGTGCTGGGCGAGATCGCGCACCGGCGGCAGCGCCACGCCTGACGCGGGTACGACGACGGGGCCCGGTTCCTTGAAGGGAACCGGGCCCCGGTCGTGTGCTTCGGGTTCGGCTACAGCTCGTCGAAGTCGCCGGCCAGCGCGGACGCCAGGCGCAGATGCGGCTCGGCCTCCTCGTGCCGGCTCTGCCGCTCCAGCGTGCGGCCGAGCATCAGACGGGCGTAGTGCTCGACCGGGTCGCGCTCGACGATGATGCGCAGCTCGGCCTCCGCGCGGCGCAGTTGGGCCGAGTGGTAGTAGGAGCGGGCCAGCAGCAGCCGCGGTCCGGTCTGCTCCGGCACCTCCTCGACCAGCTTGCCCAGGACGCGCGCCGCGGCGGCGTAGTCCTTGGCGTCGAAGAACATCCGCGCGCGCTCCCAGCGCTCCGCCGGCGTTCCGTGGTCGTAGTACGTCATGTCCACTCTGACCTCCTTCGACGCCGTCAACGGAGCGCGGTGATTGAATATTCCACTAACCGTTCAGGGCGGCGAGTTCGGCGTTCGCCCGCTCGGTGATGAGCGTCAGGACCCGTCCGGCGACGGCGAGATCCTCCTCGGGGATGTCGGCGTAGACGCGGGCGCTGAGGGGAGCGGTCTCGGCGGACGTCGTGTCGTACAGCTTCCGTCCGGCGTCCGTGATCCGCACCCGCGACGGCTCTTGGGGGGCCAGGAGCCGCGCGGCGATCAGCTCGTCGACGACGGCTGAGGCCTCCGCGGCGTCGATCTTCAGGGAGCTGACGACGCCGTCGACGAGTTCCTTCCGCTCCATCGGCCCGTCGGCGACGGCGGCGAGGCGGAGGGAGACGGACTGCTGGAACGTCACGTCGTGGCGGGCCAGCACCTGCTCCAGGACCGCTCGGGCCGCATAGTGGGCCAGGGCTATGACGCGCGGGTTCAGCAGGGGAGGTGTGGTGGTGGTCATGACTGCTCCTTGTCGGACTCACTGATGCCGGCTGGTGGATCGAGAGGTGCGTCGAGCAGGGTCGCGAGTTCGGCGCTGAACTCCCGGGTGCGCGGGCTGTCGAGCCCGCCGAGCGGTGCGAGGAGCTGCTCCAGCAGCCCCTGGACGACCTTGATGGCCTGCCGGGTGGTGTCCCGGCCCTGCTCGGTCAGCGCCAGCTGGACGGCGCGCGGATCGCGCGGGTCCCGGGTGCGTTCGAGCAGGCCCGCCGACTCCAGGGAGCGCGCCAGCTTGGACACGTACAGCGGTTCCAGGCCGGTCTGGTCGGCCAGGCGTCGCTGGCTGGGGCGCTCGCCGGCGCGCTGCATGCCGTAGAGGGACGCGGTCAGGGAGTACTGCGCGTGTGTGAGGCCCAGCGGGGCCACCGCGCGGTCGACCGCGGTCCGCCACTTCATCGACAGTCGCCACACCAGGAAACCGGGTGTCGCCTTCTCGTAGCCCTTGCTCATGACGGATACATTACATGGCTACTATATACATGGCTACTATTTTCGGAAGGCGCCGCGGAAGTCGAGGCGGGGCGGTGCCGTCCGGTGAGGCAGCCCGGACGACGGACTGACGGGATGCCGTCCTCGGGGCTAGGTTGGGCGTCATGAGCAATCTTGATCGCGAGGCGGCTCCCGCCCTGTGCGGCGGCCGCGGCTTCGTGGTGGCGGAGCCCGTTCGCGAACTCCTCAGCCCGCGCACCGTCAAGCTCGGCGAGTCCAGCGAGGTCCGCCGGCTGCTGCCGAACCTCGGGCGCCGCATGGTGGGCGCGTGGTGCTTCGTCGACCACTACGGCCCCGACGACATCGCCGACGAGCCCGGCATGCAGGTGCCCCCGCACCCCCACATGGGCCTGCAGACGGTCAGCTGGCTGCACGAGGGCGAGGTCCTGCACCGCGACTCGACCGGCAGCCTCCAGACGATCCGCCCGCGCGAACTGGGCCTCATGACCTCCGGACGGGCCATCAGCCACTCCGAGGAGAGCCCCAAGTCGCACGCCCGCTTCCTGCACGGCGCCCAGCTGTGGGTCGCCCTCCCGGACGGCCACCGCCACACCGACCCGCGCTTCGAGCACCACGCCGAGCTGCCCCGGATCACCGCGCCCGGCGTGACCGCCACCCTCATCCTCGGCGACCTCGACGGCGCGACCTCGCCCGGGACGACGTACACCCCGATCGTCGGTGCCGACCTGGCGCTCGCCGCCGGCGCGGACGTACGCCTCCCGCTGGAACCGGACTTCGAGTACGCGGTGCTGTCCATGTCCGGGGAGGCTCACGTGGACGGTGTCCCGGTCCTGCCCGGCTCCATGCTCTACCTCGGCTGCGGACGCACCGAACTGCCGCTGCGCGCCGCGTCGGACGCGGGTCTGATGCTGCTGGGCGGGGAGCCGTTCGAGGAGGAGCTGATCATGTTCTGGAACTGGATCGGGCGGTCCCAGGAGGAGATCGAGCAGGCCCGCGCCGACTGGATGACGGGCACGCGGTTCGGCGAGGTGAAGGGGTACGACGGGGCTCCGCTGCCCGCCCCGGAGCTGCCGCCGGTGCCGCTGAAGCCGCGTGGAAGGGTGCGCTGACTCCGCCCTCCGGACACCACGGCACCAGCCGCCCGCCACGGGAAACCGGCGGGCGGCTTTGTCGTGGGCGCGCGCAGCCCACGCGTATTCCCGGGAGCGATGGACAGGGCTGGACTGTACGTCCAATGGCTAGACGTGTAGTCTGAATTCGCTGGTCGGTCGCGAGAGTGTCGGGAGTACGCCATGACGTCCGAGCGAGCCCTGGAAGCCGAGCGGGACGCGATCGTCGCCGCGTTGACGCCGGTCGTCGACGGGCTGGTGGCGACGTTCGGGCCGTTGTGCGAGGTGGTGCTGCACGACTACCGGAAGCCTGAGAAGTCCGTCGTCGCCCTCGCCGGATCGGTGACCGGGCGGGCGGTGGGCGGGGCGATGAGCGAGATCGGCCTGCGGATCGTGGCCCGCGGCGACGCGGCACACGACGAGCTGAACTACGTCACGCGCACGGCTACCGGCAGAACCGTGAAGTCGTCCACGATGGTGCTGCGCGACTCCACGGGCACCGTGTTCGGTGCCCTGTGCGTCAATCTCGACGTGACCGCCGTCAGCGAGGCCCACGCACTGCTCGGCGCCCTGGCCGGAGGCGCCGCCGCCCCCGCCGAACTGCCGGTCACCACCTTCGGCGACGACATCGACTCCGTCGTCGACGTCATCCTCGACACCCACCGGCACCAGCCGTGGGGCGCGCTCGACCGCGCCGGCCGCCTCGAGCTGTTCCGCAGCCTCGACGAGCGCGGCGTCTTCGCCGTGCGCCGCGCCATCGAGCAGGTCGCCGCCCGCCTCGGCATCTCCCGCGCCTCCGCCTACAGCTACCTCTCCCAGGCCCGCGCCACGACCCCTCCCGGAGGACCCGCGTGACCACCGCGCCCCCGCCCGTCACCCTCGACGACATCCGCTCCGCCGCCGACCAGCTCAAGGGCGTCGCCCACCGCACCCCGGTACTGCGCTCGCGCAGCCTCGACGGGCGTGTGGGCGCCGAGGTCTTCCTCAAGTGCGAGAACTTCCAGCGGATGGGTGCCTTCAAGTTCCGCGGCGCCTACAACGCGGCCTCCCGCCTGACCCCCGAGCAGTTGGCCCGCGGCATCGCCGCCTACTCCTCCGGCAACCACGCCCAGGCGGTCGCCCTCGCCGCCCGTGAGCTCGGCAGCACCGCGGTGATCGTCATGCCCGAGGACGCCCCGCCCTCCAAGCGGGCCGCCACCGCCGGATACGGCGCCGAGATCATCTCGTACGACCGCTACACCGGCGACCGCGTGGCCATCGCCGAAGCCCTGGCCGCCGAGCGCGGCCTCGCCCTGATCCCGCCGTACGACCATCCGCATGTCATGGCCGGACAGGGCACGGCCGCCCTGGAACTCCTGGAGGAGACAGGGGAGCTGGACGCCCTCCTGGTGCCCGTCGGTGGCGGCGGGCTCATCGCCGGGAGCGCCACGGCGGCCAAGGGGCTGTATCCCGGCGTCCGCGTTGTCGGCGTCGAACCGGAGGCCGGGGACGACACCAAGAGGTCGCTGGAGGCCGGGCGGCGCGTCGAGATCCCGGTGCCCCGCACCATCGCCGACGGGCAGGCCCTCCACACCCCGGGCGAGCTGACGTTCCCCGTGAACCAGCGGCTCGTCGACGGGATCTCGCTGGTCACCGACGACGAGATCCGGGACGCGATGCGCTTCGCCTTCGAGCACCTGAAGATCGTCGTCGAGCCGAGCGGCGCGACACCGCTGGCCGCGCTGCTGTCCGGCCGGGTGGCGGGGCTGCCGCGCCGCGTCGGGGTGATCGTCTCCGGGGGGAACGTCGACGCGGCGCGGTTCGCCGAGCTCTGCGGCTCCGCGGGGGACTGACGCCTCACCCGAATGGCGGCGCCGAGTGGACAGGCGGACGATGGAGTGGGGCGTGTGGTGAAGGGAGCCGACATGCTGGAGACGAAAACCCTCGACAAGCCGGACGAACGGCGGGACTTCCCGCGAGGCCACCTGGAAGCGGTCCACCTCACCGGCCTCGACTTCGCCGTGGGGACCTTCGAACCCGGATGGCGCTGGTCCGAGTCCGTGGCACCCCTCGCCGGGACCACGAGCTGCGAAGTGCACCACAACGGCTATGTCGTCCAGGGCCGCATGCACGTCGTCATGGACGGCGGCGGCGAGGCCGAGGTGGGGCCCGGCGACGTCTTCGTGATCTCGCCCGGCCACGACGCCTGGGTGGTGGGCGACGAACAGTGCGTGGTCTACGACTTCGCCGGAAGCATGGCCAACGAGTACGCCAAGCCTGCCGAGGGGTGACGGGCACGGCGAGAAGGGCTGCTGTCGACTAGATCGGCAGCAGCCGTCCCACCAGCGCGCCCAACTGCCGTACGTTGCGGCACTCGTGCATCTCCACCAGCTCGGCGTACTCGGGTGCCGCGGAGTCGCCCGTGCCCCACTGGGAGCGCTGCTCGGGGTTCAACCAGTAGACCCGGCGGGCCCGTTCGCTGATGTGCCGGACGGCCGCGAGGTTCGGATCGCTCATGTTGGTCCGGGCGTCACCGAGGACGAACACGGTCGTGCGGGGGCCGATGGCGTCGCCGTGCCGCTCCGCGAACTCCCCCAGGGCGACGCCGTAGTCGCTGCTGCCGTGCCAGCCGGTGAGCGTCGCCTCGGCCTGGATGCGGGCGCCGAGTCCCGCCGCGTCGGCCGCGCCGTGCTCCAGGAGTCCGGTCACCTCGTCGATGCGGTTGACGAAGGCGAACACCCGCACCTTGCTGAACTGGTCGTGCAGCGCCTGCACCAGCAGCATCGTGAAGTCGGAGAACCCGGCCACCGAGCCCGACACATCGCACAGCAGCACCAGTTCGGGCCGTGCCGGGCGGCGCCGGCGCAGCACCGGCCGCATCGGCACCCCGCCCGTGGACAGCGAGCCGCGCAGGGTCCGCCGCAGATCGATGCTGCCCCGGGCGGCCCGGCGCCGACGGGCGGCCAGCCGCGTCGCCAGCTTCCGGGCGAGCGGCTGAACCGTCCTGCGCAGCTCGGCCAGCCGGTCCTTCCCGGCGAACAGGAAGTCGACCCGGTCCGCCGTCGGCGCCACCGCGCGGCGGGCGATCTGGTCCCGGTCGCGCCGCTCGGCGACCCGCCGCCGTGCCTCCGTCGCCACCATCCCCCGGAACGCTTCGATCCGGCGCCGGATCTCGTCGTCGAGAAGCCGGTCCGCGAACCCCGAACTCCCGTTCTGCGCCCGGACGTCGGCGCGGACCCGCGCGAGCAGCGTCTGGGGGCGGATCCGGTCGAGGGTCTGGTAGGACGACCAGCCGTCCGAGCCCGGCGAGGAACCGTAGCCGCCGAAGCCGTCGACGGCCTCCACCGCGAGCCGGGCCAGCAACGCCTCGTCGTTCGCCGCGAGCGCCGCCGCCAGCCGGTCGCGCAGATCGTCCCGGTCCGCGGTCCCGGGCTCCGGCGCGCCGACACCGCGCGGGAAGTACAGGTCGAAGACCGGGTCGAACACCGGCCGTTGGGCGGTGCCGTGCAGCAGTGTCGCGGCCAGCCCCTCGCGCAGCAGTTCCCGGTCCTGGAACCCGAGCGCCGCCATCGCCTGCGCCGCGTCCACGGTCTCGCCCGTCCCGATCCGGATGCCATGGGCGCGCAGCGCGGCGACGAGCGAGGTGAGCCGCTCGGCGACGGGCGTGGTCACAGCGCGTCCAGGTCGAGCTTCGCGGCCGCCTTCAGGACGTCGTCCTGATGCTTGAGCAGGACGCCCAGGGTGTCCCGTACGACGGTCTCGTCCAGCGAGTCGGCGCCGAGCGCGAGCAGGGTGCGCGCCCAGTCGATGGTCTCCGCGACCGACGGCACCTTGCGCAGATCCATCGCCCGCAACGCGCCCACCACCCGGACCACCGACTCGGCCAGCGCCGCGTCGAGGCCCGGCACCTTGAGCCGGACGATCCGGCGCTCCAGCTCCTCCTCGGGGAAACCGATGTGAAGGAACAGGCAGCGGCGGCGCAGCGCCTCGGACAGCTCACGGCTCGCGTTGGAGGTGAGGACCACGAAGGGGCGCCGGGTGGCGGTGATCGTGCCCAGTTCGGGCACCGTCACCTGGAAGTCGCTGAGCACCTCCAGGAGCAGGCCCTCCACCTCGACGTCCGCCTTGTCGGTCTCGTCGATCAGCAGGACCTTCGGCTCGTCGCCCCGGATCGCCGTCAGCAGCGGTCGGGTGAGCAGGAACTCCTCGCTGAAGATGTCGGTGCGGGTCTCGTCCCAGGTCTCGTCGCGGCCCGCGCTGATGCGCAGCAGCTGCTTGGCGTGGTTCCACTCGTACAGCGCCCGGGACTCGTCGACGCCCTCGTAGCACTGCAACCGCACCAGCTCGGCCCCCGCGATCTCGGCGACGGCCTTGGCGAGCTCGGTCTTGCCGACGCCGGCGGGGCCCTCGACGAGGAGCGGCTTGCCGAGGCGGTCCGCGAGGAAGACGGTGGTGGCGACCGCGGGCGAGGCGAGGTAGCCGGTCTCGGCGAGGCGTGCGGAGACGTCGTCGACGGAACTGAACAACGGGGCCTCCTGGGCGGTGGCGGGTCCTGGGGTCGCGTGCTGGTCCACCTATCTAAGCGCTTGTTCAGTCCTTCTGTCACCCGGTGGACCGATCGGTTTCCGGCGCGGTGCGGCGGGAGCGGAGGGACGGCCGCTCAGGGGGCCGCCCCTCCTCTCCCGCAGACCGTTCGTTCACGCCGCCAGCGCCACCGCCTCCGTCGCCGGGGTGCGCAGCACCTTCCGGGCCGTCGCCAGGCCCGTCCCCACCGTCACCGCCGCCGCGACGGACACGACCGCGAGCCAGATGCCGACGGCCTGCCCCGGCAGCACCGCGTCGCTGCGGACCACGGTGAACGGGACGATCCCCGCCAGCGCCGCGACCGTGCCGAAGAAGACCCCGGCGACCGTGAGGACCAGCCCCTCGGCGCCCACCATGCCGAGCACCTGACCGGGCGTCGCGCCGGCCAGCCGCTGCTGGCCGAACTCCCGGCTGCGGTACGTGGTCGCCGCGTACAGCGAATTGACCAGCATCACGCAGACGAAGACCACGATGATCCCGACGACCGTGAAGTTCAGCGTCTCCAGATTCTTCGCGTCCACCGACTTCACCAGCCCCGAGGCCGCGACCTCGTCGCTCTCCACCGCCTGCACGGTGAGCGTGGTCGCGGCCACCGCCGTGAACAGGATCAGCGACATCAGGGTCCCGGCGAGCTCACCGGCCCGTTCCCGCAGATTGCGCACCGCCAGCCAGCCGCTCGCCCCGGACAGCGCCAGCCGGTCCAGCAGCCCCTTCAGCAGCCGCGGCGAGAGCAGCGCGAAGCCCACCGACAGCAGGATCGCCCCGTACGCGGGCGGCGCCATGAGCGCCTCGTCCGTCGCCTTCATGAGGAAGGTGCCGCACACCCCCAGGACGCCGGTCGCGAGTGCGGCGTACGCGAGGAACGTCCGCGCCCTGGCCCGCCGCCGCTGCCCCCGTGTCGCCCGCCGCACGGCGAGGAACGCGGCGCCCACCGCGGCGACCAGCGTGATGCCGACGCCCGTCAGCAGCGCGATCGAGCCGAACGAGTAGTCCACCGACTCCGCCACCTGGCCGCTGTCCCGGAACACCTCAAGCAGCGCCCGCCCGCCCAGCATCGCGGGCCCGATCGCCAGCGCCGCGCCCACCAGGGCGACGGCCAGCGCCTCACCGACGACCATCCGCTTCAGCTGCGCCGGAGTCGCCCCCGAGCAGCGCAGCAGCTCCAGCTCGGCGGCCCGCTGACGGACGTTCACCGTCAGCGTGGAGGCGACGGCGAAGAACACCAGCAGCGAGCCGTAACCACCCACCACGCTCGCCGCGGTCGTCAGCGTGTTCGAGCTCACCGAGTCGACGCCGCTCCCGGCCGCCGTGTCGTGCATCGAGTTGAACGTCATGATGATCGCCGCGCCCAGGAAGGCGGACAGCAGCGTCGCGAGGAACCGTCCGGGGCGTCGCCGGATCGACCGCAGGGCCAGTACGAACATCGCTCACACCCCCGCCGTCACGTCGTCGCCGAGGTGCGCGAGGCGTTCGGCGACCGCGTCCGCGGTCGGCGCGTGCAGCTGACCGGCAAGTCGGCCGTCCGCGAGGAACAGCACCGAGTCGGCGTAACTGGCGGCGACCGGGTCGTGCGTCACCATCACCACGGTCCGCCCGTGCACCCGCACCGCCTCCTGGAGCAGCCGCAGCACCGTGCGCGCACTGCGCGTGTCCAGGGCGCCGGTCGGCTCGTCGGCGAAGATCACCCGGGGTTCGCAGACCAGCGCCCGGGCGATCGCGACCCGCTGCCGCTGACCGCCGGACAACTGGTCGGGGCGGTGGCCCAGCCGGTCGCCGAGCCCGACCTGGGTCAGGATCTCCCGGGCCCGTCCGCGGTCGACGCGCCGCCCGGCCAGCTTCAGCGGCAGCACCGTGTTCTGCGCGACGGTCAGCGTGTCCAGCAGGTTGTACTGCTGGAACACGAAGCCGACCCGCCCGCGCCGGAACTTCGTCAGCTCCGCCTCCGTGCCGCCGGTCAGCTCGGTGCCGTCCACGACCACGATGCCGTGATCGGGCCGGTCGAGTCCGGCCGCGCACTGGAGCAGCGTGGACTTCCCCGACCCCGACGGTCCCATGACCGCGGTGAAGGTGCCCCGGGCGAGGCCCAGCGTGACCCCGTCGAGGGCGGTCACGGCGCTGTCGTCGCTGCCGTAGGTCTTGGTGACCTTGACCAGCCGCAGCGCCTCGGCGGCGGGTCCCGTGTCGTGCCTGCGTCGCGAGCCTGTGCGAAACATCGTCATCACCTCTCGGCCGGGCACCCCCTGTGCCCCGCCAACGAAGCTACGGAGACGAAGGCCAGGCCACACGGGGCGCAGAACCCGTATCCGGAGGTGTACTCAGCACCACCCCGTGCGGGTCACCCGAACGCGCCGACCCGCTGCCCCGCCCGATGCAACGGCTCCATGACCGCGCCTCCGGACGGCTGCCTCGCGCGCAACGAGGGGAGCTGCGGCGAGTATCCGAGTACCCGCCGCTACATCCTCTGGGACGCGGTCGTCCAGCATCTCCACTGCACGATCCCGTCCCGGCGATGTTCTCCCTGCCTCTGGCCGTGTACACCAACAGGTGGACAGCTGACGGCGGTTGGCGCGGGACGTGGCGCGGGCCTCTCTGGAGGACAGAGGGCTGCTGGAGTGAAGTGTCAGTGGGGCCTCGTAGATTGCCGCCATGGGTGTCTATCTGGTGGATGTCGGCGCGGAGGACTGGCGCGCCGGGTACGAGGGCGGGTACGGCGAGATCGCTGCGGCCCTCGACGAGAGGCTGAGCGGGCGAGGCCTGCCGCGGTTCGAGGTGCCGGCGGCATGCCAGGGGCTGGAGTTCGAGGAGAAGCTCAGCCCCTCCATGGACGGCTTCGTCGCGCTCTGCCGCGCGCATCTCACCCCGGACGAGGAAGAGATGCTCTGCGGCTGGTCGGTGCTGGTGCCGGTCCCGCTCGACGAGACGATCGAACTGCCCGTGGGCTCCGCCTACACCGATACGACCGTGGTGGCGGGAGCGCCCCAAGTGCTCGCCCTCGCCCAGCGGTTGGCGACGGCGATCGGGCTGCCGCCGATGCTGCCCGTCCCGGCCACCACCCTCGACCTGACCAACTGGTTCCTCGACGGCCAGGCCGAGGAGATCGCCGCCGCCCGTCCCGGCCCCTGGGCCGAGGACCTGGACGCCGCCTTCTACGTCGCCCTCTACCTCCGCGCCGCCCAGCACTCCGTGCGCCGCGGTTGCCCGATCGTCTTCAGCTGACGTGACGGGTCCGTGACGTCGGTGACCGTACTGGTGCGGCGGCGGGCCTTCCCGGCGCCCGCCCGGGCGGGTACACCCAGTCCATGGGGGACAACGGGGGATACCGTCACCCGTGGTGGCGGGGAACGCGTGCATCGGCCGACCGGGCGGACAGCGAGCTGCGGCCCGAAGGACTGATGGATGTGGTGCCGGTCGGACTGGACCGGGCCTATGTGCAATTCGGTGATCTCTATCCCGAACAGCAGCTTCAGCTTCAACTGCTCTACGGCGCCTCGCAGAGCGCCTTCGAGCCGCACACGAGAGTGTCGGCTCGCGTCACGGTCCTGCGGGTGCTCGGCAACGCGCTGAGCGACCCCCGGCTCGGCGACGCCAAGCCCAACGAGCACCTGACCGAGTATCTCGACCAGGAGATCGCCGACCTGCGGGGACGGCTGGCGCAGGACAGCGCGACGGCCGTCAGCCGGGGCCTCAACATCGGCCTCGGGCTCGGCTCGGCCGCGAGCCTGGTGCTGCTCGCGGTGCCGCTGCTGGGCGGCGTCGGCCTGCTCGGCGCGCTCGGCGTCACCCTCAACTGCACCGATCGCTGGAGCCTGTTGGGCGCCGTGGTGTGCGGTGGCGTCGGCGCGTTCGGCGCGGTGCTCAGTGTGCTGGTACGGCTGCGCGGCAGCGCGGACCAGCTGGCGCGGCGGCAGACCAACGGCCGGGAGGGCGTGGTCGTCCCGGGGCAGATGGCCCGCAGCATGCGGCACGAGGGCCTCTACCGGGTGTTCGTCGGCTGGGTGCTCGCCCTGGCCGTGTACTTCCTGTTCACCGGCGGCATCGTGCCGGTCTTCGAGGTGCCCGCCACGGCGGCCGACATCTGCCCGGCGCCCGGGAAGCCGGGGTCACCGGTCAAGGGCACGGACTTCTGGGGCTTCTGGTGCGCCGTCGGTTTCGTGGCGGGCTTCAACGAACGGTGGGCGTTCGGCATCCTGGGACGGGACGCGGCCCGGCGGCAGAGCAAGGGCTAGGCCTCAGAGGTCCGTTGGGCGTCGGCTGAGCAAGGGCTAGGCGTCGGACGTCCGTTGGGCGTCGAGCTCGTAGTCGAACCACACCCGGTGCGTGCCGTCCGCGTCGATCGCCATGCCGCCCGAACCGGTGATCCCGGCCAGCGCACCCGTGCCGCTGCCCGGGACGATCACGAAGAACTCGCTCTGTCGGTCCGTGCCCAGGGTCGTGGCCGAGTGGGCGAAGTTGAACGCGCCCGCGCGGCCGCCGAGCGAGCCCTCGAAGGACTCCATCGCGACATACGTACCGACCCCGGTGCCCTGGTCGTACGCGGCGGTGAACAGGGTTGCCGAGCGCCCCGTGACCTCGCCCTCGTACGTCTTCTCCATCGTGGCGACACCGACCGGCACCGCCGTCTCGATGCCCGGCGCCGGCACCGGGGCCGGTGTGAAGTCCGCGACCTTGAACGTTCCCGAAGCTCTCATGCCCCGAGCCTAGGACGCGCCACTGACAACGGCCCTTCGCCGAAACCCCTGGGACACCACGGACGACCGCACCGGCCCGGCACCGGCGCCCCTCACGCCCGCACGGGCGGCCTCTCCCGGCGGATCTCGTCGATCAGCAGTTTCGCGGCGACCATCGCCCCGTCGGTGCGCATCCTGCCCGCCACGGCCCTGGCCCGCTCACGCGTCTCCGGGGACAGCGCCGTCTCCAGCGCGGCCGACAGGGACGCCAGGGTCGGCTGCGGGCCGTCGTGCGCCACGCCGATGCCCAGCTCGGCCACCTGGGCCGCCCACAGCGGCTGGTCCGCGACCTGCGGCACGATCACCTGCGGAGCGCCCGCCCGCGCCGCCGTCGTGGTCGTCCCCGCGCCACCGTGATGGACGACGGCGGCCACCCGGGGGAACAGCAGCTGGTGATTGACGTCGCCGACGGCGAAACAGTCGTCCTGGCCGTCCACCAGCGCCAGATCGGCCCAGCCGCGCCCCAGCAGCACCCGGCGCCCCTGCGCGCGGACCGCCTCGATCGCCACCGGTCCGACATCGCTCGCGGCATGCATGGCCATGCTGCCGAACCCCACGTACACCGGCGGCGCACCGGCGGCCAGGAACGCCGCCAGGTCGTCCGGGAGCGGGCGGTCGTCCGGCCGGATCCACGCGCCGGTCGGCACGAGTTCGAGGTCCGTCATCTCCTGCCACGGGCCCAGCGCCGGGTCGGCCGCGAGCCACGGCCGCTCGGTGAGGACGTGGTCGCGGACGTTGTCCACCGGCGGCATCCCTAGGGCGGCCCGGTGGGTGTTCAGGGCCTCGCCGTACAGCGCGTTCACGCGCTCCGCGTCCAGGCGCCACAGCTCCTTGAGGTCGGTCACGCCCGGCGGGTTGGGCTTGCCCGGCCGCTTCAGCGGCGCGTACCGCGACGACGGCAGCCCGCACGGGTGGAAGCAGGCGAGCACGTAGGGGATGCCCAGATGCTCGGCCACCGAGCGTGCGCCGGCCGGCATCAGGCCGGTCGCCAGCAGCGCGTCACACCCCTCGGCCGCCTTGGCCACCTCCCCGAAATGGCCGGCGACCAATTCGGCCGCGACCTTGAACGCGAGATCGGGGGACGGCCCCCGGGCCCCCGTCACCAGCGCCCGCACCGACGAGCCGAACGGCACCACCTCCGCCCCGGCACCGGTCAGCAGCGCCGCGAGCTCCTCGTCCGGAGGCACACACGCCCGCACTTCCACATCGAGCTCCCGCAGCGCCGCCGTCAGCCCCGCAAGCGGTTCGACATCCCCACGCGACCCGTACGACATCAGCAACACACGCACTTCGACACTCCCGTTTCCGCTGGTCCAGGCGGTCAGGCCGGAGATTCTGCGGCATGAGGGGGGCCTTGCGGCAAGCCCCCCTGTGCGCTATAGCTTGATAGTGGCGGAGAGTTGCTGAACTCTTCGCCCTTCGTATGCCGGCTCGCGTGTCAGCCCGCCTGGGCGTCCGCCACCGATGCGAACCGCACCTGATCGCGCCACCCCCAGCGCGTCCGCGTCCACCGACCGCCGCGGCGCCTCGTGCAGCTCCGCCGGGGTGAGGACGCCCGGGAAGCGCCCCCGTCAAGGACCGCGACTCACCCGGCGTCGAGGGCCGCACGCCCCCGTCCCGCGTCCGGGGCGTGGCGTCCTGGGACTTCACGGACGGCACCGCCTCCTACCGACTGCCCTCCGGACGCTACGAGTTGGCCTCGGCGCTGGGCTGAGCGCCGACCAGCACCACCTCCAGGGTGCGCGGACCGTGCACCCCCTCGACCCGGTCCAGCTCGATGTCGCTGGTCGCCGAAGGACCGGAGATCCACGTCAACGGGCGGACCGGGTCGAGGCGTTCGAGGGCCTGCGGCACCGACCCCACGACCTGGTCCGGGACCCGGACGACACAGATGTGGTGGTCGGGCACGAGCGTGATCCGGCGGCGGCCCTGGTCCGGACCGCCGTCCAGCACGATCGTGCCGGTCTCGGCGACGGCGACCGCGCAGGCCGTGACCACGCTGTCGATGCGGTCCAGCTCGTGCGGGCTGCTCTCCGGCCGGTCGGGCACCTGCTCGGCGTCGAGGTCCGTGAGCCACGACGGGTCGAGCCCCGGCGGCACGAGCACCGTCTTCGCGCCGCGCGCGGCCAGCATCCCCGCGAGGGTCACCGCGAGGTCGTCCGGGGTGCAACGGTGGACGATCGCACGGTAGTCGGCGAGGTTCTCGGCCAGGAGCTCGATGGTCTCCTCGACCGTACGGTCACCGTGCTCGCGCAGATACGTGCGCTCGATCGGGGCGTCCTCGCCGGGCGCATCGGCGAGCGCGCGCCGCACCCGGCCCAGAATCCGTTCCCTGCTGCTCACTTGGCACCGCCCTTTCCGCCGCCTGTGCGCTGCCACCAGTCACGGAACGGCTCCGCGGGCACGGGTGGCAGATCCCGTGTCTCGCTCCACGCCTTGCCGGGGCCCGGCAGCGGCAGCCGGCGCGGATGCAGCCGACGGGTGCGGGAGGCGAGGCGCTGCCCCGCGCGCACCGCGCCGGGACGGGCGAACGCCCAGCGGGCCGCCCGCATCGCCGCCCGCTCGGCGGCATGCCCCTTGGCCGGCTTGAGCACCACCTTGTTGCCCTCGCGCGTCACCTCCCCGCCCTGCACGACCCGCTCCCGCAGATGCACCAGCACCTCGGGGATGTCGATGGCGACCGGGCACACCTCATAGCAGGCCCCGCACAGCGACGAGGCGTACGGCAGCGAGGCGTCGATCTCGCTTGCCGTGCCCCGGAGCTGGGGGCTGAGGATGGCGCCGATCGGGCCGGGGTACACCGAGCCGTAGGCGTGGCCGCCGGCCCGCTCGTAGACCGGGCAGACGTTCAGACAGGCCGAGCAGCGGATGCAGCGCAGAGCCTGGCGGCCGACCTCGTCGGCGAGGGTGTCGCTGCGGCCGTTGTCCAGGAGGACCAGGTGGAAGGTCTTCGGCCCGTCGCCGTCGGTGGTTCCGGTCCACGTCGACGTGTACGGGTTCATGCGCTCGGCCGTCGAGGAGCGGGGAAGCGTCTGGAGGAAGACCTCCAGGTCCTGCCAGGTCGGCACGATCTTCTCGATGCCGACGACCGAGATCAGCGTCTCCGGCAGGGTCAGACACATCCGTCCGTTGCCCTCGGACTCCACGACCACCAGGGTGCCGGTCTCGGCGACCATGAAGTTGGCGCCGGAGACGCCGACCTTGGCGCGCAGGAACTTCTCGCGCAGGTGCAGGCGGGCGGCCTCGGCGAGTTCGGCGGGCGTGTCGGTCAGGCCCTCGGGGGCCGGGCGCCCCCACTCGCTCATCTCCTTCGCAAAGATGTCCCGGATCTCGCCACGGTTGCGGTGGATGGCCGGGACCAGGATGTGCGAGGGGCGGTCCTTGCCCAACTGCACGATGAGCTCGGCGAGATCGGTCTCGTAGGCGTGGATGCCCGCCGCCTCCAGCGCCTCGTTGAGCCCGATCTCCTGCGTGGCCATCGACTTGACCTTCACGACCTCCGACTCGCCGGTGGCCTTGACCAGTTCGGTGACGATCCGGTTGGCCTCGTCGGCGTCGGCCGCCCAGTGGACGATGCCGCCCGCCGCCGTCACCGACTCCTCCAACTGGACGAGGTAGTCGTCCAGATGGCGGAGCGTGTGGTCCTTGATCCGCTTGCCCGCCTCGCGCAGCTCGGCCCAGTCGGAGACCTCGGCGACGGCCTTCTCGCGCTTGGCGCGGATGGTGTGCGTGGCATGCCGCAGATTGCCGCGCAGCGTCGGGTTGTTGACCGCTTCGTGCGCGGCCTTCGGGAAGGCCGGCATCCCTACAAAGGTCCCGCTCATGCCGCCGGCTCCTCCTCGGTGCTCGCCAGGATCTCCGCGATGTGCACCGGCCGCATCTCCGTGCGCAGCCGGGCCATCGTCCCGCCGATGTGCATCAGGCAGGAGTTGTCGGCCGCGCACAGCACCTCGGCGCCGGTCGACTCGGCGTTGCGCACCTTGTCCGCGCCCATCGCCGCCGAGACGTCGGAGTTCTTCAGGGAGAAGGTGCCGCCGAAACCGCAGCACTCCTCCGCCCCCGGCAGCTCCGCCAGCTCCAGCCCCTTCACGGCCTGGAGCAGCCGCCGGGGCCGGTCGCCGAGCCCCAGCCCGCGCAGTCCGTGGCAGGTCGGGTGATAGGTCACCTTGTGCGGGTAGTACGCGCCCACATCCGTCACCCCCAGCACGTCCACCAGGAACTCCGTCAGCTCGTACGTCTTCGGCACCACGGGCGCCAGCGCGGTCGCGAGCCCGTCCCCGCGCCCCTCCGCCCGCGCCCGCTCACCCAGCCGCGGATACAGCTCCCGCACCATCGCCCCGCACGAACCGGACGGGGTGACGATCGCCTCGTACTCCCCGAAAACATCGGAGAAATGCCGGGCCATCGGCTCCGTCTCATGCCGGTACCCGGTGTTGTAGTGGGCCTGCCCGCAGCAGGTCTGGGCCATCGGGAAGTCGACCTCTACGCCCAGCCTGGTCAGCAGTTTCACCACCGCGCGCCCGGTGTCCGGATAGAGCGTGTCGTTGACACAGGTCAGGAACAGGGCGACACGCATCGCGGCTCCTTGTGATCGATCATCGGATGAGTGCAGGGTAATGCGGACTCGCCGCCGGGGGGAGACCCCGCTCACCATGTGGCGAGCCGGGCCTCCGCCGCGCGCCACGGCGCCGTGTCACCCTGAGGCTCGTACCGGGTCAGCGGCTGGGTGCGGGTGAGCAGGGCCCGCCCGTCCGCGAGGTCGCCGACCAGCCCGTGCGTCCGCGCCTGCACCAGCACGTTCCCGAGGGCCGCGGCCTCCGTCGGGCCCGCCACCACCGGCAGCCCGCAGGCGTCGGCCGTCAGCCGGCACAGCAGCGCGTTGCGGGTGCCGCCGCCGACGATGTGCACGACATCGACCTCCTGCCCCGCGAGGCGCTGCGCCTCGGCGACGGCCTTGCGGTGCGCGAGGGCCAGCGAGTCGAGGATGCAGCGGGTGATCTCCCCGGGCGTCCGCGGCACCGGCTGCCCCGAGGCACGGCACGCCTCGGCGATCCGCTCCGGCATCCGGCCCGGCGCCAGAAACACCGGATCGGAGGCGTCCACCACCGAGCGCAGCGCCGGCGCCTTCGCCGCGTCGAGGAGCAGCGCCCCCAACTCCGGCTCGCCCCAGGCCCGTACACACTCCTGGAGCAGCCACAGCCCCATGATGTTGCGCAGATACCGGACCGTGCCGTCGAGCCCCAGCTCGTTGGTGAAGTTGGCGGCCCGGCTCTCCTCCGTCAGCACGGGGGCGTCGAGTTCGAGGCCCGCCAGCGACCAGGTGCCGGTGCAGATGTACGCGAACCGCTCACCGGCCGCGGCCGGCACGGCGGCCACCGCGGACGCGGTGTCGTGCGAACCGACCGTCGTCACCGGCACCGGTCCGCGCAGCCCCGTCTCCTCCAGCACCTCGGGCCGCAGCACCCCGGCAGGGTCACCGGGCTGTCGCAGCGGCGCGAACAACCCGAGGTCGATTCCCAGCCGGGAGGCGATGTCGTACGACCAGTCGCGCGTCCGGGGATCGATGAGCTGGGTGGTCGAGGCGTTGGTGAGCTCGGTGCCCTGCTCGCCGGTGAGCCAGTACGTCAGCAGGTCCGGGATCATCAACAGCCGCTGAGCATGCGTGAGCTGATCGGCCGTCAGTTGGTACAGCGTGTTGAACGGCGCGTACTGCAGCCCGGTCGCGGCGTACAGCTCCGCCGCGGGGACCGTCGCCCACACCTTCTCCGCGACCCCCTCGGTCCGGGAGTCGCGGTAGTGCACCGGGTTGCCGAGCAGCGTCCCGTCGGCGTCGAGCAGACCGTAGTCCACGGCCCAGCTGTCGATGCCGACGGAGTCGACCCGCCCCGCCGCCTTCAGCCCGTCCAGCACCCCGGCGTACAGCGAGAGAACGTCCCACCGCAGCCCCTCCGGCAGCCGCACCGGCCGGTTCACGAACCGGTGCGTCTCGGTCAGCGCCAGGCTGTCGGGGCCGACGCGGCCGACCATGACACGCCCGCTGGACGCGCCGAGGTCGACCGCGGCGTACGACTTCACGGGCGCGCTCACCGCAGGAAGGCGGCCGCGACGCCGGCGTCGACGGGGACATGCAGACCGGTGGTGTGGGTCAACTCCCCACCGGTCAGCGCGAAGACCGCGTTCGCGACGTGCTCGGGCAGCACCTCGCGCTTGAGGATGGTCCGCTGCGCGTAGAACTCGCCCAGCTTCTCCTCCTCCACGCCGTACACAGCCGCCCGCTGGGCACCCCAGCCACCGGCGAAGATCCCGGAACCGCGCACCACACCGTCCGGGTTGACGCCGTTGACCCGGATGCCGTGCTCGCCCAACTCGGCTGCCAGCAACCGGACTTGGTGGGCCTGGTCGGCCTTGGTGGCGGAGTAGGCGATGTTGTTGGGCCCGGCGAACACGGCGTTCTTGGAGGCGATGTAGACGATGTCGCCGCCCAGCTGCTGCGCGATCATCACCCGGGCCGCCTCGCGCGAGACGAGGAAGGAGCCGCGGGCCATGATGTCGTGCTGGAGGTCCCAGTCCTTGCTCGACGTCTCCAGCAGCGGCTTGGAGATGGAGATGCCGGCGTTGTTGACGACGAGGTCGACCCCGCCGAAGGCGAGCGCGGCGGCCTTGAAGGCCTCGGCGATCTGCTCCTCGTAGGTCACGTCGACGGTCACGGCGACGGCCTTGTCGGCCCCACCGAGCTCCTCGGCGACCGCGGCCGCGTTGTCACCGTTGAGATCGGCGACCACGACACACGCACCCTCGGCGACCAGCCGCTGCGCGATCGCCTTGCCGATCCCGCTGCCCGCACCCGTCACCAACGCGACCCGGGTGGCCAGCGGCTTCGGCTTCGGCATCCGCTGGAGCTTGGCCTCCTCAAGGGCCCAGTACTCGATCCGGAACTTCTCGGACTCCTCGATCGGCGCGTACGACGACACGGCCTCCGCGCCCCGCATCACGTTGATCGCGTTGACGTAGAACTCCCCGGCGACCCGGGCGGTCTGCTTGTCCTTCCCGAACGAGAACATCCCGACCCCCGGGATCAGCACGATCGCCGGGTCCGCGCCGCGCATCGCGGGGGAGTCGGGCAGGGCGTGCCGCTGGTAGTAGGCGGCGTACTCCTCACGGTATGCGGCGTGCAGCTCCTTCAGCCGCGCGATCGCCTCCGCCGGCGGGGCGGTGGGCGGCAGGTCGAGGACGAGCGGCGCCACCTTGGTCCGCAGGAAGTGGTCCGGGCAGGAGGTGCCCAGCGCGGCGAGCCGCGGGTGCTCGGCCCGGGACAGGAACTCCAGCACCACGTCCGAGTCGTTGAAGTGCCCGACCTGGGGCCGGTCCTGCGAGGCGATGGCCCGTACATGAGGAGCCAGCGCGGCGGCCCGCTCGCGCCGCTCACGCTCGCCGAGAGCCGCGTAGCCCTCGATGACCGGCCCGAAGGGCTCGGCCTTGCCGCGCTCCTCCAGGAACTTCTCGGCGGTCCGGATGATGTGCAGCGAGTTCCGCTCGCACTCCTCGGCGGTCGCGCCCCAGGCCGTGATGCCGTGCCCGCCCAGGACGACACCGATCGCCCGCGGGTTGGCCTCCTTGATCGCGGCGATGTCCAGCCCCAGCTGGAACCCGGGCCGCCGCCACGGCACCCAGGCCACGGTGTCGCCGAAACACTCCGCGGTCAGCTTCTCCCCGTCCGCCGCACAGGCCAGCGCGATCCCGGAATCAGGGTGCAGATGATCGACATGCGCGGCGTCGACCAGCCCGTGCATCGCGGTGTCGATGGAGGGAGCGGCGCCGCCCTTGCCGTGCAGGCAGTAGTCGAAGGCGGCGACCATCTCGTCCTCGCGCTCGACACCCGGGTAGACATCGACGAGCGCCCGCAGCCGGTCCAGCCGCAACACCGCTAGCCCCGCCTCGGTCAGCGTCCCGAGATCCCCACCGGACCCCTTGACCCACATCAGCTCCACATCACCCCCGGTGACGGGATCACTGTCGATACCTTTCGCCGACGCGTTGCCACCGGCGTAGTTGGTGTTACGGGGGTCGGCACCGAGCCGATGGGAGCGGGAGAGGAGGGCAGCAGCTTCGGGATGGGTAGCCATGACTTTCGGCTCCTTCTAGAAGGGGGATGAGGTGTCAAGGGGCGCGGGGCTGTGTCGAATGTGCGGCTACCGCCGCGCGGGCGCGACCAGCCACATCCGGCCCGCACCCCGCCACGAAACAGATCCAGACATGCGCTTACGCCCCCCACCCGGCCTGCTGCCCACCCACCCGCTCAGCCACGATCTTCGCCGCCCACCCCGACCGCCGGTACGCGGCGATGGGATCGGCGTCCAGCCCCATCTCCTCGCGCACCTCACGAAGCAACGGCCGCACATCCGTGTTGTACGCGTCCATGATCACGGCATTGGCCTCAAGGACATCCCCCGAAGCCTGCGCCGCGCTCAGCGCGTCCCGGTCGACCAGCAGCGCCTTCGCCGTGGCCTCCTGCACGTTCATCACCGACCGGATGATCGCTGGGATCTTCGCCTCGATGTTGTGGCACTGGTCGAGCATGAACGCGACCTCGGGCGTGAACCCGCCCCCGCGCACGACCTCGTACATGATCCGGAACAGCTGGAACGGATCGGCGGCCCCGACCATGAGGTCGTCGTCCGCGTAGAACCGCGAGTTGAAGTCGAATCCGCCGAGCTTGTTCTCGCGCAGCAGCGTCGCGACGATGAACTCGATGTTGGTGCCCGGCGCATGGTGCCCCGTGTCGACCACGACCTGCGCCTTCTCACCGAGCTTGAGGCAGTGGGCGTACGCCGTCCCCCAGTCCGGCACGTCCGTCGAGTAGAAGGCCGGCTCGAAGAACTTGTACTCCAGCAGCATCCGCTGCCCGTCACCCAGCCGCTCGTACACCTCGGCGAGGCCCTCGGCGAGCCGGTCCTGCCGGGACCGGATGTCGTCCTGCCCGGGATAGTTCGTGCCGTCCGCGAACCACAGCTTCAGGTCCTTCGACCCGGTCGCGTCCATGATGTCGACGCATTCCAGCAGGTGATCGACGGCCTTACGGCGCACCGCCGCATCCGGGTGGCAGATGCTGCCCAGCTTGTAGTCGTCGTCCTGGAAAGTGTTGGAGTTGATCGCGCCGAGCTTCACCCCGCGCTCCTCCGCATGCTTGGCCAGGGCCGCGTAGTCCGCCACCCTGTCCCACGGGATGTGCAGCGCCACGGTCGGCGCGACCCCGGTGAACGCGTGCACCTGTGCGGCGTCGTCGAGCTTCTCCCAGGGATCACGCGGAACGCCCTGTTGCGCGAACACCTTGAAACGCGTTCCCGAGTTCCCGTACGCCCACGACGGCGTCTCGACTGCCTGTGTCTTGAGCGCGGCCTTCACCGCGGCGAGCTCGGTCACTTGAGGGCTCCTGTGACGTCGGGTCCGAAGGGTTCCTGAACAGCTTCACTGTGAAACGATTCAAGACGGGAAAGTATGAGTCGACCGGTGGGGTGTCAAGCCCTGCGACCAAGCCTGTTGCACGTGACCCGGCCGTGACCTATGAGTCTCGAAATTTTTTCGACACGAACCCATTGACGTGACATGGGCGCCATGCCTAACGTCCCGGCAACCAAGTTGAAACCTTTCACGACGCCGTGAGGGCAGTCCCCGGGCGTCGTCGAGGAGCCCCTCATGACCCACCCGTCCGACGCGGGACCGGCCCCGGTGCTGGCGCTCAAGGACATCTCGAAGTCCTTCGGAGCCGTACGCGCCCTGCGGGACGTCTCCCTGGAGCTGTTTCCCGGTGAGGTGCACGCCCTCGCCGGCGAGAACGGCGCGGGCAAGTCGACTCTCATCAAGACCCTTGCAGGGGTGCACCGACCGGACGCCGGTCAGGTACTCCTCGACGGCGAGCCCGTCGTCTTCCACGGCCCCGGTGACGCCCGCGACGCCGGTATCGCCGTGATCTACCAGGAGCCCACGCTCTTCCCCGACCTCTCGATCGCCGAGAACATCTTCATGGGGCGCCAGCCCCGCAAGGCCCTCGGCCGGATCGACCACAAGGCCACCCACGCGGCCACCGCCGCCCTGATGCGGCGCCTCGGCGTCGAACTCGACCCCGACCGCCCCGCGCGCGGCCTGTCCATCGCCGACCAGCAGATCGTCGAGATCGCCAAGGCGCTCTCCTTCGAGGCCCGCGTCCTGATCATGGACGAGCCGACCGCCGCCCTCACCGGCAGCGAGGTCGCCCGGCTCTTCGGCGTCGTGCGCACCCTGCGCGAACAGGGCGCGGCCGTCCTGTTCATCTCCCACCGCCTGGAGGAGATCTTCCAGATCTGCCGACGGGTCACCACGCTCCGCGACGGCGCCTGGATCTCCAGCGAGCCCATCGACGGCATGACCGAGGACGACCTCGTGCGCCGCATGGTCGGCCGCGACCTCGACGAGCTGTACCCGAAGCAGGAGGTACGCCCCGGCGAAGTCGCCCTGACGGTGAACCGGCTGACCCGGGAGGGTGTCTTCACCGACGTCTCCTTCCAGGTGCGCCGCGGTGAGATCGTCGGCCTCGCCGGACTCGTCGGCGCCGGCCGCACCGAGGTCGCCCGGGCCGTCTTCGGCATCGACCGCTGGGACGCCGGCGATGTCTCCGTCGACGGCAAGCCACTGATCAACGGCGCCCCCTCCACCGCCATGGCCGCGGGCCTCGCCCTCGTCCCCGAGGACCGGCGCGCCCAGGGCCTGGTGATGGACATGTCCATCGAGCGCAACATCGGCCTCACCGGACTTCGTACCACCGTGAAGGCCGGCCTGATGGACCGCGGCGCCGAACGCAGCCGGTCCCTCGACTGGGCCGCCAAGCTCCAGGTCAAGTACGCCCGCATCGCCGACACGGTCAACACCCTGTCCGGCGGCAACCAGCAGAAGGTCGTCCTCGCCAAGTGGCTCGCCACCGGCCCCAAGGTGCTGATCGTCGACGAGCCCACCCGCGGCATCGACGTCGGCACCAAGGCCGAGGTGCACCGGCTGCTCAGCGAACTCGCCGCCGACGGCGTCGCCGTCCTGATGATCTCCTCCGACCTGCCCGAGATCCTCGGCATGGCCGACCGCGTGCTCGTGATGCACGAGGGCCGGCTCACCGCCGAGATCCCGCGCTCCGAAGCCACCGAGGAAACCGTGATGGCCGCAGCCACCGGGAGGGCCGTTGCATGAGGCCCACCACTACGTCCCCTGTCCTCGGGAGGGCCGCCGCATGAGGCCCACCACGACGTCCCCTGTCCTCCGGAGGGCCGCCGCATGACGGTCACCACCCCCGACAAGGCGCCCGTCACCGAGGTGCCCAGGTCCAGCGGCACCCGGCTGGTGGACCGCGTCTTCAAGATGCGCGAACTCGCCATCCTGGTCGTCTTCCTGGTGATGATCGTCATCACCCAGGCCGGCAACAGCGAGTTCCTCTCCGAACAGGGCATCAAGGACCTGCTGCTCAACGCGACGATCCTGGTGCTGGTCGCCACCGGGCAGTCCCTGGTCGTGATCACGCGGAACGTCGACCTGTCGGTCGGCTCCACCCTCGGCATCAGCGCCTTCGCCGCCGGCACCTACCTCCAGGGCGGCGGGAACACGGTCGTCGCGATCGCCCTCGCCGTCCTCATGGGCATCGGATTCGGCCTGCTGAACGGCCTCCTGGTCAGCCTCGGCCAGGTGCCCGCGCTCGTCGTCACCCTCGGCACGCTCTACATCATCCGCGGCATCGACTCCATCTGGGTCGGCTCCCGGCAGATCACCGCGGCGGGCCTCCCGGACGGCTTCATCGACTTCGGCTCCGGCGGCATCTCCGCCGTCCCCTACCTCGCCCTCATCGCACTGGTGGTCCTGGTGGCCACCGCGTACTACCTCAAGCACTTCGGCAGCGGCCGCGAGCTCTACGCCCTCGGCTCCAACCCCGAGGCCGCCCGCCTCGCCGGCATCCCGGTCCGCAAGCGGATCCTCGCCGCGTACACCTTCTGCGGGGCCCTGGCCGGACTCGCCGGCGCGATGTACCTGGCCCGGTTCGGCAACGTCGACTCCGGCACCGGCACCGGCTACGAGATGACCGTCGTCAGCGCGGTCGTGGTCGGCGGCGTCGTCTTCACCGGCGGCTCCGGCAGCGTCTACGGAGCGGCCCTCGGCGCCATGCTGCTGACCTCCATCAACAGCATGCTGCCCGCCCTCGGCGTCAGCTCCGTGTGGGTGCTCGCCATCAACGGCATCCTGCTCATCCTCGCCATCGCGGTCGACCGGATCGTCGCGCTGCGCGTGGCCTCGGCCCTGAAGAAGAGGAACGCCCGCCATGCCTGAGTCTCTGACGCGAGCCGTCCGCTGGGACACGGTCGTCGGCGCCGTTCTGATCGTCGTGCTCCTGCTGTCCTTCGCAACGGTCGACGGCTTCGGAAACGCCCTCAACCTGTCGTTCCTGATCGGCAACACCCTTCCGATCGCCCTGGTCGCCCTCCCCATGACCCTTCTGGTCGTCTCGGGCGAGATCGATCTGTCCGTCGCCTCCACCGCCGGTCTCTCCGGCGCCGTGATGGGCTACCTGTGGAACCAGGGCATGACGATCGAGACGATCATCCCGGTCTGCCTGCTGCTCGGCGTGGTCTGCGGCCTCATCAACGGCCTGCTCGTCACCCGGCTCGGGCTGCCCTCCCTCGCCGTCACCATCGGCACCCTCGCCGCCTACCGGGGCATCGCACAGATCGTGCTCGGCTCCGACTCGGTGACCGACTTCCCCACCCAGTACCTGGACTTCGCGGCCGGCCGGATCGGCGACACGTTCGTCCCGCAGGCCTTCGTACCCTTCCTCGTGCTGCTCGTGATCGCCGTGATCGTGCTGCACGCCACGGCGTTCGGGCGGGCCACGTTCGCCGTCGGCGCGAGCGAGGAGGCCGCGCGGTTCGCCGGCATCCGCGTCAAGCGGCAGAAGCTCATCCTGTTCACGGTGACCGGGCTGATGGCCTCGCTGACCGGCGTCTTCTGGGCGCTGCACTACGCGTCCGCTCGGTATGACAACGCGACTGGGCTTGAACTGTCTGTCATCGCGGCGGTGTTGCTCGGTGGGATCGACTTCGACGGTGGCAAGGGGACGCTCGGTGGCGCCATTGCCGGGGTGTTCCTGTTGGGGGCGTTGCAGAACGTGATGAGCCTTCAGGACGTTTCGGCGCAGTCGCAGATCGTCGTCACGGGTGTGTTGCTCGTGCTGTCGGTGCTTGGGCCGCGAGTTGCCAAGCAGATCGCAGTGGCCAGGGCACGAAGGCTCACGTCTTAGCGCCGTTTGAAGCTGCCGGTCCGTCGTGGCTGGTCGCGCAGTTCCCCGCGCCCCTTAGGTATCTCCACTCACCCTTCTTTCAAAGGAACCCTCGCCATGCGCAAGTCATCCCTCCGCCATGCCTGCGCGGCTCTCGCCGCCGGAACCTCTCTCGCCCTCGCGCTTACCGCCTGTGGCGGTACCACCAAGAAGGACGTGGAGAACGAGAGCGCCTCGGCCGCCTCCACCGCCAAGGCCGATCCGAACGCGGCCACCAAGAAGGGTCTGACCGTCGGCTTCCTGCCCAAGCAGGTCAACAACCCCTACTTCACCTCCGCCGACAAGGGCGGCGAGGCGGCCCTGAAGGAGCTCGGCTCCAGCTACAAGGAGGTCGGCCCCTCCAGCGCCACCGACACCGCGGGCCAGGTCTCCTACGTCAACACCCTCACCCAGCAGCAGGTCGACGCGATGGCCGTGTCCGCGCAGGACCCGGGTGCCCTGTGCACCGCGCTGAAGCAGGCCATGAAGAACGACATCAAGGTCGTCACCTACGACTCCGACACCAAGCCCGACTGCCGCAACGCCTTCGTCTCGCAGGCCTCCGCCGAGGACCTGGGCCGCACCGAGGTGCAGCTGCTCGCCGAGCAGATCGGCTACAAGGGCGAGATCGCGATCCTGTCGGCCGCGCAGACCGCGACGAACCAGAACGTCTGGATCGACTTCATGAAGGAGGAGCTGAAGGACCCGAAGTACAAGGACATCAAGCTCGTCAAGGTCGCCTACGGCGACGACGACGCCCAGAAGTCCTTCCAGCAGACCCAGGGCCTGCTCCAGCAGTACCCGGACCTGAAGGGGATCATCTCCCCGACCACCGTCGGCATCAAGGCCGCCGCCCAGTACCTGTCGGGCTCCAAGTACAAGGGCAAGGTCAAGCTGACCGGCCTCGGCACCCCCAACGACATGCGCAAGTACGTCAAGAACGGCACCGTCGAGGGCTTCGAGCTGTGGGACCCGGCGAAGCTCGGCGACCTCGCCGCCCGCACCGCCGTCGCCCTGGCCTCCGGCCAGATCACCGGCAAGGAGGGCGAGACCTTCAAGGCCGGCGACACCACGTACACCATCGGCAAGGACGGGGTGATCAACCTCGGCAAGCCGACCGTGTTCGACGCCAAGAACATCGACCAGTTCAACTTCTAGGCCCTGGAGGGTCGTTGATGCAGCGCGTGTGCTTCCTTCTGAAGGTCCGTGCGGACCGCCTGGACGAGTACCGCGAACGGCACGCCGCCGTGTGGCCGGAGATGCTGGACGCGCTCTCGGCCACCGGCTGGCACAACTACTCGCTCTTCCTCAGAGAAGACGGCCTGCTGGTCGGCTATCTGGAGACCGAGGACTTCGCCGCCGCCCAGGCCGGCATGGAGGCCACCGAGGTCAACGCCCGCTGGCAGCGGGAGATGGCGCCGTTCTTCGAGTCGCTGGACGGCGCCCGCCCCGACGAGGCCATGAAACCGCTCACCGAAGTGTTCCACCTCGCCTGACTTCCGACTTCAGGAGCCGCCTGCATGAAGAGACGTACCGTCCTCGCGTCCGCGATACTGGCCGCCGTGGCAACACCGGGCATCGCGCGGGCCGCCGTTCCCGGCCCCTCCGTCACCCAGACGGGCAGCACCACCCTCGACGGCCAGGCCGTCTTCTTCGTCTCCTACGACGGCCTGGTCAACAACAACTCGTTCCAGAAGAACGGGCTGCTGACCTACAAGGGCTACCAGTACGCCGTCTGGTACACGGCCGACAAGAACGCCGTCGTCGGCCGCCGTGTCCTCGGCGGCAGCACCTGGTCCACGGTCCGGGTCGGCCACACCCTCAAGGCCGACGACTCCCACAACGTCATCTCCATGGGCGTCTCCAGGACCGACGGCCGGCTCCACCTGAACATGGACTCGCACAGCGACGGCTTCACCTACGTCAAGTCCGTCGCCGGGCTCATGGACAACCCGGCCGGACTGAGCTGGACGGCCGCCCGCTTCGGCGCCCCCCAGTCCACCCTGGACGGGCTCGCCCTCACGTCGCAGTTCACCTACCCGCAGTTCGTCGCCACCCCCGAGGGCAGGCTCCAGCTCAGCTACCGCGTCGCGATCTCCGGCAACGGCCGCAACGCGCTCGCGGAGTACGACGGGTCGGCCTGGACCGCCCTCGGGGAGTGGTCCAGCTCCACCGGCACATACACCAGCGAGCACGGCTCCTCGACGGCCCGCAACATGTATCTGCACGGCATCGACTACGACCGGAACGGCCGGCTGCACTCGTTCTTCACCTGGCGCGAGCAGAACGGCGCGGTGATGTGCTCCTCCGGCGGCATCACCAACCACGACACGGGCTACGTCTACTCCGACGACCGCGGCCGCACCTGGCGCAACAACGCGGGCACCGTCGTCGGCACCACCGGCGGCAGCGACAAGGTCGCCGTCACCGACTCCGGCCTGGTGATCGACGCGCTGAACCCGGACCACTCCCTGATGAACCAGGAGAGCCAGTTCACCGACTCCGCCGGCCTGCCCCACGCGATCATCAGCTATGTCCCCGGCCGCTTCGGCCAGTGCACCACCGACTACGTCGCCGACCGCACCGCCAACGGCCGCGCCTTCCACGTCCGCAAGAACGCCGCGGGCACCTGGCAGAAGACCGAGATCCCCGTCCCCCTCAACTCCAGCCAGCGCACCAAGCTGGTCCTGGACAAGTACGACAACGCCTACGCGATCTTCCCGTTCGGCCGGATCGCCGGCGCCTCCAAGGCCTCCGGCCACACCGACTGGACGCTCCTGTACGACGGCAGCGGCCTCAACGCCTTCGGCGAGGTCGTGATCGACGAGACGCGCATCGCCCAGGACAACGTCCTGTCGGTGATGTACCAGGAGAAGTCCAGCGGTACGACGCCGTCGGCGCTCCACGTCGTGGACTTCGCGCTGCCCGCCTGACCGGGATCGCTTCGGGGCGGAGTGCCGGTAATGTGATGGCCGGCCCGCCGCCCCTCTTTCACCTGGAGGTTCCTGCCCGATGGCCCAGTCGGTGGGTATCAAGGACGTGGCCCGCGCCGCCGGAGTGTCGGTGGGCACGGTCTCCAACGTCATCAACCGCCCGGACTCCGTCGCGACCGAGACACGCGCGCGCGTGCTCTCCGCGATCGACCGGCTCGGCTACGTCCGCAGCGAGTCCGCCCGCCAGCTGCGCGCCGGACGCAGCCGGATCATGGGGCTGCTCGTCCTCGACATGGGCAACCCCTTCTTCGTCGATGTCGCCCGCGGCGCCGAGCGGGCCGCCCGCGACGCCGGGCTCGGCGTGATGGTCTGCAACAGCGCGGAGAGCCCGGGGGAGGAGGCCGAGTACCTCTCGCTCTTCGCCGAGCAGCGGGTGCGCGGTGTGCTGCTCACCCCGGCCGACGCGACCGGCCGCAACATCCAGAGCTTCCGGCGCCACGGCATCCCCTTCGTCCTCGTCGACCGCGTCGCCGAGGGCACCACGGAGTGCTCGGTCTCCGTCGACGACGTGGCCGGCGGCGCCCTGGCCGTACGGCATCTCATCGACGCAGGACACCGCAGCATCGCGTACGTCAGCGGCCCGCCCGGCTTCAACCAGGTCCGCGACCGCCGCACCGGCGCCCTCAACGCCCTCGCCGAGGCCGGCCTGGGCCCCGACGTGCTGCGCGAACTGCCCACCGAGCGCCTCGACGTCGCCGCGGGCCGGGACGCCGGCGCCCGCCTCCTCGGCCTCGCCGACCGCCCCACCGCCGTCTTCTGCGCCAACGACCTGCTCGCCCTGGGCGTCCTCCAGGCCATGTACGCGGCCGGCATCAACGTCCCCGACGACCTCGCCATCGTCGGGTACGACGACATCGAGTTCGCCGCCGCCGCGGCCGTCCCGCTCACCTCGGTCCGCCAGCCCGCGGTCACCATGGGCGCCCTGGCCGCCGAACTGCTGCTGGAGGAGACGGAGGCGGAGACCGCGCCACGCCGGCACGAGCACCGCCGGGTCGTGCTCCAGCCCGAACTGGTCGTACGCCGCTCCAGCCTCTCCGCCCGCTGATCCGCCGTTCAGTCCGATTTCATGATCCCAGGCATCGGATATCGGACGGGCATGTGCTGAACTGGGACGCGTCCGCACGTCCGTCCGTCCCGGGAGCCCCGTTGACCGCGACCTACCGCCAGCCCGGCGTCGTCCTCACCGACCACCACTTCACCGTGCCGCTCGACCACGACACCCCCGACGGGGAGACGATCGAGCTCTACGCCCGTGAGGTGGTCGCCGGTGACAAGGCGCGGCAGGACCTGCCGTGGCTGGTCTACCTCCAGGGCGGCCCGGGCTTCGGCGCCAACCGTTTCGTCGGCAAGCCGGCCTGGCTCGGCCGTGCCCTGAAGGAGTACCGGGTCCTCCTGCTCGACCAGCGCGGCACCGGCCACTCCACGCCCGCCAACCGGCAGACGCTCCCGCTGCGCGGCGGCCCCGCCGAACAGGCCGACTACCTCACCCACTTCCGCTCCGACTCGATCGTCCGCGACTGCGAGACCATCCGCCCGCAGCTCACCGGCGGCGCCCCCTGGACCGTCCTCGGCCAGAGCTTCGGCGGCTTCTGCGCGGTCAACTACCTCTCGACCGCCCCCGAGGGCCTCAGCGCCGCCGTGATCACCGGCGGCCTACCCTCCCTCGACGCCCACGCCGACGACGTCTACCGGGCGGCCTACCCGCGCATCGAACGCAAGGTCGCCGCCCACTACGCCCGCTACCCGCAGGACGTCGAGCGCGCCCGCCGTATCGCCGACCACCTCCTCCACCACGAGGTGGTCCTCCCCAACGGCTACCGCCTCACCGTCGAGGCCTTCCAGTCCCTCGGCATCGTCCTCGGCGGCGGCGAGGGCAGCCACCGCCTGCACTTCCTCCTGGAACAGGCCTTCGTGCGCACCCCGCAGGGCCCGGCCCTCGCCGACGCCTTCCAGGAAGAGGTCCAGGGCCTCCTGTCGTACGCCGGACACCCCCTGTACGCTCTCATCCACGAGGCGATCTACGGCCAGGACGACCGCCCCACCGCCTGGTCCGCGGAACGCGTCCGCGCCGAGTTCCCCCAGTTCGACGCCGCGAAGGCGCTCACCGGCGACGGGCCCGTGCTGTTCACCGGCGAGTCGATCCACCCCTGGATGTTCGAGACCGACCCGGCCCTGCGCCCCCTGCGGGAGACCGCCGAACTCCTCGCCGCCCGCACCGACTGGAAGCCGCTCTACGACAGCGCCCGCCTCGCCGCCAACACGGTCCCGGTCGCCGCGGCGGTCTACCACGACGACATGTACGTCGACACGACCCACTCCCTCCAGACCGCCCGCGCCGTCCGCGGCCTGCGCACCTGGGTCACCGACGAGTTCGAGCACGACGGCGTCCGGGCCGGCGGCCCGCGCGTCCTCGACCGGCTGCTGGCGCTGACGCGCGACGAGGTGTGACGTTACTGTGCGGGCATGACCGAGCCGACGATCACTCAGCTCCAGCCCATGCCCGAGGACTGGCGGCGCGCCCTCGCCGTCGTGGCCCACCCGGACGACCTCGAGTACGGCTGCTCCGCGGCGATCGCCGCCTGGACGGACGCCGGACGCGAGGTCGCCTACGTCCTGGCCAGCCGCGGCGAGGCGGGCATCGACACCCTGGAGCCGGCGAAGTGCGGCCCGCTGCGCGAGCAGGAGCAGCGGGCCAGTGCCGCGGTCGTGGGGGTGTCGGCCGTGGAGTTCCTGGATCACCGGGACGGTGTGATCGAGTACGGCACCGCGCTGCGCCGGGACATCGCCGCCGCGATCCGCCGGCACCGGCCGGAGCTGGTGATCACCCTCAACCACCGTGACACGTGGGGCGGCGTCGCCTGGAACACCCCCGACCATGTCGCGGTGGGCCGGGCCACCCTCGACGCGGCCGGCGACGCGGGCAACCGCTGGATCTTCCCGGAACTGGCGGAACAGGGCCTGGAGCCCTGGAACGGCGTCCGCTGGGTCGCCGTCGCCGGCTCGTCCTCACCCACCCACGCGGTGGACGCGACGCCCGGCCTGGAGCGCGCGGTGCGCTCGCTGCTCGAACACCGCACGTACATCGAGGCGTTGACCGACGAGGACCCGGAGACGTACGTCCGCGGCTTCCTGACCGGCAACACCACGGCCACGGGGGAGCGGTTCGGCGGGAAACCGGCCGTGGCCTTCGAAGTCTTCGCCCGGTAGCGGGACCTCAGCGGTGCGCGGCTATCCTCGTGCGACCCGATGAGCAGGGCGACCCCGCCCGTGTGCAGGACGAGGGACCGGGAGTGAGTCGGATACGTGTCGCGCTGGGACTCGGTGCGGTGGCCATGGGCACGGCTTGGGCGGTCGGTGGTGTGGCGGGCCTGCGAGAGGTTCTGGCGGCCCTGTCGGTGGCCGTACCGACGCTGCTGGTCCTCGCCGGCATGGTCCTGGTGCTGCGGGCGGCCGTACCACGCGGACAACTGGGCGGGCCCCTGGCCCTCATGAGCGTCGGCGCCGGTGTCCTCGCGCTCCGGTTCGACGTACCGCGGCTGCCGGACCTGTCGCGCCAGGCACCGGTCGCCCTCATCGTGGGAGGAGTCGTCGTGGCGCTGTTCCGTGGCAGGTCCGACACCCGTATCGACACCGGCGTCCGGCGTTTCACCTCGCTGCTCCATCCGCCGGTGAAGCCGCGGATGGCGGGTACCGCGCCGAAGAAGCTGATCGTGCGGGCGTTGCTGTTCGGCAGGGTGCACATCGATCTGTCGGGCTGTGACTTCCCTCTGGAACCGCGCATGGTCGTCGATGTCACGGTGCTGTGGGCGGACGTGAAGATCACGCTGCCGCCCGAGTGGACGGTTCTGGCCGGGCGGGTCGAACTGACGTCAGGTGTCCGGTTCTTCGGGGACCTGTCGCAGCCGGTCTTCGCGTCGGCGCTGCCGACCCCGGGCGAGACGAGGACGGTTGTGGTGAACGTCCAGGGCCTAGGCGGAGCCGTCACCCTGACCGGCGGGGCCTGACGCAGGGTGCTCGTACGTGAGGCCGGGAAGTTCGTCCTTGGCCAGGGTTTTGGGACTTGCGAGGAACTCCGTGAGCGCCGTGTTCCACTCGTACTCCTCGTCCGGGGTGGACGGCAGCTTCAGATGGAGCGCCGTCAGCATGTCGAACCGGTGGAGATCGAACGCGGCGGCCAGCAGTTCCGCGTGGTCGGCGGCGACCCGCAGGGAGCCGCGGTAGGCGGCCATGCTCAGCAGGGCGGTCACCAGGGGTGCCAGGCTCCACAGGTCGAGGCGGCCCAGCAGCGGGCTGCCGGCGACAGTGGCGAGTCCGAAGCAGACACTCAGCGCACAGGTGGTGTCGAGCAGATCCAGCTGCTGGTTGACGGCGGTGGTCAGCTTGGGGGAGAGCTGCGGGTACAGGCGGTGGGACACGGTCGACAGATCCAGCCCGTACCGTCGGCCGCTCGTGTCCTCCCCCTCCCGCAGGATGTTGCCGAGCATGGTCGGCATCAGCCGGTCGTCGTCCTCGTCCGCGGCGCTGGGTATCGGATGCGGACCCGTGGGATAGCGCAGCATCAGGTCCTCGGCCCGCGCGGCGATCCGAGCCGCCCGGCTCCTGCGGCGCGCCAGGAGGACCGCGTCCTGGAAGTGCGTCACCGGCGTCTCGGGCACCACCACGTCGCTGACCACCAAGGCCGTGTGCAGGCGTCGTCGGTGCCGCTCGGTCGCGAGTGCCGCTGCCACCTCCGGCACCGCCCGCCCCCGCCAGTAGCCCTCGAGCATCTGCACCAGAGCGACCTGGAAGGGGCGCAGCAACAGCCCCACCAGAAGGCACCCGAAGGCGGCGACGGCCAGCCATTCGGGATGTTCCTTCGCCCGGTCGGCCAGATGCCCGACGTCGACTGTGTCACCCGCGTACGCGCCGGACACGACCAGCGCGGTCACGTAGCCGGTGAGCACGGCCACCGGCAACACGCTCACCACGGTGAAACGCGCGCCACCGAGGGCTTTTCCGGCAGCCTGGGAAAGCCCGGACAGCACAGGTCTCATCCTCCAGAGGGCGAGCCGTCGGGGACCATGGGTGTGCCGCACTCGGGACAACTGGGCGGGCCGGCACGCCCTTTGGGCGTGGAACGCGTGCCACTGCAGTCGGGGACGGGGCACGTGTAGTGGCGGCGGCCCGCCCCGCGCTTGCCGCGCGACATGCTCGAGTCCCCGTACCGGAACGCGAGCACGCCCAGCACCGCGGCGAGGCGAACTCCCAGCGCGACGCGGAACCGAACGTGCACCTCGTGCTCCCCCGGGCAGAACGGCAGTGCGGACAGTATGGGGCGTGTACGTGCCTCCTGGTAAGTCCGGTTCTCCGGTGTGTGATGTGATCATGGAGTGCGCGACTGACACCTGTGGGGGATGGGATGAGGGACAGCGAACTGCTTGCCGACCGCTTCGAGGAGTGCCGGCCGCATCTCAAGGCGGTGGCCTACCGCATGCTCGGCTCGCTCGCCGAGGCCGAGGACGCCGTGCAGGAGGCCTGGCTGAAGCTCGGCCGGACTGATGCGGACGAGATCCGCAACCTCGGCGGCTGGCTCACCACGGTCGTCGGACGGGTCTGCCTCGACATGCTGCGCTCCCGCACCACGCGCCGCGAGGACCCGCTGGACGACACCTTCGTCCCCGACCCCGTGCTCACCCCGCTCTCGCGGATCGACCCCGAGCAGGAGGTGCTCCAGGCGGACTCCGTCGGGCTCGCCCTGCTCGTGGTCCTCGAGACCCTGGAGCCCGCCGAACGGCTCGCGTTCGTGCTGCACGACATGTTCGCCGTGCCGTTCGACGACATCGCCGCGATCGTGGAGAAGACTCCGGCCGCCACCCGGCAGCTCGCCAGCCGCGCCCGGCGCCGGGTCAAGGGCGCCACCCCGTCCGCCGAACCCGATCTCGGACGGCAACGGCAGGTCGTCGACGCCTTCATGACCGCCGCCCGCGGCGGGGACTTCGAGGCCCTGCTCGCGGTCCTGGACCCGGATGTCGTGCTGCGAGCCGACTCCGGTGCGCTGGTCGGCGGGGCGGCGGTGTCCAAGCTGGTGCGCGGTGCCAAGCCGGTGGCCGAACAGGCCATGCTCTTCCGCCAGTTCGCGCAGTACGCGGAGCTGGCGCTGGTCAACGGCGCGATCGGGGTGTTCAACGCCCAGGAGGGGCGGCTGCTCTCCGTCATGGGCGTCACCGTCGTGGACGGCCGGATCACCGAACTGCACATCCTGGCCGACCCCGAGCGGCTCGCCCGCCTCGACGTGCCGGCCACCGAGGGCTGAGTCAGGCGGCCACCAGCATCGCGCCGACCGGGCGGTGCGGGCTCACCGCCCGCCCGTCGGGGAGGAGTTCACCGGTGTCGTCGAAGACGATGGTGCCGTTGCACAGCAGGCTCCAGCCCTGTTCGGGGTGGGCCGAGACGATCACCGCGGCGTGGTGGTCGGGGCTCTCGGCGGTGGGGCACGCGGGCTGGTGGCTGCACATGACGTCTCTCCTCGATGCGGGGTTGCTCCTGCTTCCGTCGGCTGCACCTCAGTGGTAGCCGAGTTTGTTTTCCGCTGTATGTGGAGACCCCCACACCGCGGGAAATTCATCGGTGAGTTCTCGTTCCGTATCCTGGACACATGCAAGATCACACAGCCCTGCGCGGGGACTGCGGGAACTGCTTCGGGCTGTGCTGCGTTGCCCTGCCCTTCACGGCCTCCACGGACTTCGCCGTGGACAAGCCGGCCGGCAAGCCCTGCGCCAACCTCCAGGACGACCACCGGTGCGGCATCCATGCCCGGCTGCGGCAGCGGGGCTTCACCGGCTGTACGGTCTACGACTGCTTCGGCGCCGGGCAGAAGGTCTCGCAGGTGACCTTCGGCGGCGCGGACTGGCGGACCGGCGGGCGTGAGCACGCGCGCCGCATGTTCGACGTCTTCCCGGTCGTGCGCCAGCTGCACGAACTGCTCTGGTATCTCACTGAGGCGCTCACCCTCCCCGCCGCCCGCCCGGTCCACGCCGAGCTGCGCCGCATGCTGGAGCGGACGGAGGAACTCACGCTCCGGACGCCCGAGGAACTGGGCGCGCTGGATGTGGGCGCGCACCGCCAGGAGGTCAACGTGCTCCTGCTGCGGACCAGCGAACTGGTCCGGGCCGGCACCCGCGGCAAGAAGAAGGACCGCCGGGGCGCGGACCTCATGGGCGCCCGCCTCCGCAACGCCGACCTGCGCGGCGCGAACCTCCGCGGCGCCTACCTCATCGCCGCCGACCTCACCGGCGCCGACCTGCGCGGCGCGGACCTGATCGGCGCCGACCTCCGCGACACCGACCTCACGGACGCGGACCTCACCGACGCCTTCTTCCTGACCCAGCCCCAGGTGAACGCGGCGAGGGGGAGCGCGGGCACCCGGTTGCCGGCATCGGTCACGCGTCCGGAGCACTGGACGCGGGGCTGATTCGCGCCGGGTGGTGGTGGTCTGCTGTCGGGCTTTGAGGGGTGGGGGGTTGAGGCGTGTGGGGTGGCGGCGGTCTGCTACCGGGCTTCGAGGGGGATTGAGGCGCGTCGGGTGGCGGCGGTCTGCCGCCGGGCTTCGAGGGGCGGGGGATTGAGGCCCGTCCGGTAACGGTGGCCTGCTACCGAACTTCGAAGACCGCGGGGTTGACCGCGCCGCCTGACAGCGGCCTCCTCTCCGGCGCCGACGACCGCCGGGTGCCCGGCGCCTGCGCCGGACTCACTCCCCAACCCGGTGCACCGGGCACCGCGTCTCCGCCCCCGGCGTCACCTCCGCCCCAGCCCCCGAGGCCACCTCGGCCCCCGAGTTCGCCTCGGCCCCCGAGCCCGCCGCACCCACCGAGTCCGCCTCCGCCCCCGACCCCGCCTCCGCCCCCGACCCCGCCACAGACCCGACCGGCACCCCCGCCCGGCGCCGCTCCAACCCCAGCCGCAACCCCTCCGGCATCAGGGTCAGCCGCTCGGCGATCCGTAGCCGGTAGGCCGGGTCGGCGACCAGCTCGTACCGTCGTAGAAGCAGCCCCAGCACCAGCGTGGCCTCGTGCAGGGCGAACTGGCGGCCGATGCAGGCCCGGGCGCCCGTGCCGAACGGCTTGAAGGTGTGCGGGGCGCGCTGCCGTACCGCCTTCGGGTCGAAGCGGTCGGGATCGAACCGTTCGGCGTCCGCGCCCCAGACCTCGGGGTCGCGGTGCAGCATCGGCGTCAGGACGAGCGTCCACGCGCCCCGCCGCATCGGATGCTTCCCGGCCAGCACCGTGTCCTCGCGCGCCTCCCGGGCGAAGGCGGGCGCCGTCGGCCACAGCCGCAGCGACTCGTCGAGGACCCGGCGGACGTAGCGGAGCCGGGCCACCTGGTCGTAGCCGGGTGACTCCGCGTCGCCCCACACCCGGTCCACCTCCGCGCGGGCCCGCGCCGCGACCTCCGGGTGGCGGGAGAGGTAGTGCAGGGCGAAGGACAGCGCGCCCGAGGTGGTCTCGTGCCCGGCCACCAGGAACGTGATCACCTGACGGCGGACGTTCTCCGCGGACAGCCGCTCACCGGTCTCCGGATGCGCGGTCCACAGCATCCGGTCGAGGAGATCCCCATCGCCGGCGTCGGTCCTGCGGCGCTCGCACACCAGGTCGTCTACCGTGCGGTTCAGGTAGGAGATGTCGGCTTCGTTCCGGCGCCCCGCCCGGCGCAGCAGCCCCGGCCACGGCACCGAGTTGAGCCGTTGCGCATAGGTCAGCGTGCCCACCATCGCCGCGATGAAGGGATGCGGACGCGAGCGTTCGAAGGAGCCGAAGTCATGGCCGAAACCGGTGCGCGCGATCGTCTCCAGCGTCAGCTTGGTCATGTCGCCGGGCACGTCCACCGTGCGGCCCGTCGCCAGCTCCGCGTCCCAGTGGTCCGTGAGCTGCCCCGCCACGGCCAGCATCATCGGGTGGTAGCCCTCCATGGCCTCCCGGCTGAAGCCAGGGGCGAGCACGTCGTGCGCCAGCTGCCAGTTCGGCTCGTGGTTGTACGCCGTGAACAGCCCGTCTCCGGCGACCGGCCGCAGGTTGGCCACCCCGAGCCCCACGTGCTTCGCGAACCGCGTCTCGTCCGCGAGGTCGGCGGCCAGCTCGGCGCCCCAGACGAACACGAACTCCCGGTCGAAGGCCTTGCGCCGGTAGATCGGCCCCAGCTGACGGGCGTACCTGAGGGAGTCCTGGAGCGGGGTGCGGCGGTTCGCCCCGAGCACATCGCCGAGGAGGGGCAGCCGCCGCGGCGGATGCGGGATGCGGTGCAGCTCGGGCCAGCCCTGCTCGGCGCTGCGGAACCCCTTTGGCAGCGTCGCCTGGGTGCTCGTCTCCGCCATGACGCGATCTCCCTCGGTACAGGGGCGGGTTGGGGCGTGTTGTACGTGGGTTCAATAGCGTGCTCAAGTCTGGTCCCGTTGTTGAACCGGCGTCAAGTAAAGGAACCGTGGTCGGGATAAGGTGCGGTCATGGCCGCCAACCAGGGGGAGCGCACCCGCCGCCGGCTCAGCACCGAGGAGCGCCGGGAGCAACTCCTCGCCGTCGGAGCGCGGCTGTTCTCGGAGAGCCCGTACGACGACGTGTGGATCGAGCGCGTCGCCGAGATCGCCGGTGTCTCACGCGGGCTGCTCTACCACTACTTCCCGAACAAGCGGGATTTCTTCGCGGCGGTCGTCGAGCGCGAGAGCGGCCGGATGCTGCGCATGACCACGGCGGTCCCCGGCGTCCCGGTGCGTGAGCAACTGGCCGCGGGACTCGACACGTTCCTGGAGTACGTCGAGGCCCACGCGCACGGCTTCCGTGCCTTCCACCGGGCCGACGCGGCCGGGGACCAGGCCGTGCGCAAGGTCTATCAGCAGGCGCTGGCCGCGCAGGAGCGCCAGATCCTGGCGGCGCTGGCCGCGGATCCCGAGTTCGGCGCCGGCTTCGAGGCGCGGCCCGAGATCACTCTCGCCGTGCGCGGCTGGCTGGCGTTCGTCACGGCGGTCTGCCTGGAGTGGCTGAGGGGCGCGGAGCTGTCCCGGGAGCAGGTGCGCGACCTGTGTGCCCGTGCGCTGCTGGGCGTCCTCGGCGTCTGAACTTTCGCGAAGCGGCAGGGGTGGTGGTTGGCGGGCACTCCGATCTCCGATAGGTTAGGCAAGGCTTACCTAAGGAGGTCTGGGATGGGTGCTGGGATCGGTGACAGCCACAGCTGGGCGGCCGCGCCTTCCGCGGCGGAGCGGGCGCGCTCGGTGCTCGCCACCGCATGGTCGTGCGCCGTGACCGCGGACGGCGGTCGTGAGGAACTCGTCGGCGCGCACGCGGTCGCCGAGGACGGCCGCGTGCTCCTCGACGTCCCCGACGACAGCGCGCTGCTCGCGGCCGCGATCTGCGCACCGCGCGGAGAGCCGTCCGCCGTGCTGGAGTTCGCCGACGTCTCGCCCGTTCCCCTGCGCAACCGTATCCGGGCCCGGCTGTGGCTGGCCGGCTGGTTCGCCCCCGAGGACGACCGGCTGGCGTTCACGGCGACGCGGGTCGTCCTGCGGCAGCCGTCCGGCGCCGTCGTCGTCGACCTCGGCGAGTTCACCGCCGCCGCGCCCGATCCGCTGGCCACGGCCGAGGCCCGGCTGCTGACACATCTCGCCGACTGCCACTCCGACGCGGTCGAGCGCCTCACCCGGCTCGTCGAACCCGACAGCCTGCACGGCGCCGTCAAGGTCCAGCCCGTCGCGATCGACCGGCACGGACTGACCCTGCGCATCGAGCGCGCCCGCGCCCACGGCGACGTACGCCTGCCCTTCCACCGGCCCGCCGACGACGTCGGACAGCTCACCGAGCGCATGCACGTCCTGCTCGGCCAGGCCGCCTCGGCCTCCTGCCCGCGTGCGCTACAGCGGCAGCGCACAGACGGCGACGGGTGACGCGAACGGCCTGCCCGCGAGCCGCAGCCGACCGCTGTCCGGGTCCACGTGGAACACGCTCACCGTGCCCGACCGCTGGTTCGCCGCGAACAGCAGCGTGCCGTCCGGCGCCAGGGCGATGTGCCGCGGGAAGTCGCCGGCCACCGGCACCGTGTCCAGGAGCCTGAGCCGGGCGCCGTCCGCCTCCACCGCGTAGCGCGTGAGGCTGTTGTGCCCCCGGTTGGCGAGGTAGGCGTACCCGCCGTCCGGCGCGACCACGAACTGCGCCGGATAGCTGGTCCCCGAGCCGGTGCCCGTGGACTGCGCCCCGCCGATGGTGAGACGCCCGGTGCCGGCGTCGTAGGCGCAGACGGCGACGGTGTTGTCGACCTCGTTGGCGAGGTACGCGTACCGGCCGCCGGGATGGAACGTGAGATGCCGCGGACCCGCTCCCGGCCGGGTGTGGGCCTGTGCGACCTCGCTGAGCTTTCCGGTCCGCTCGTCGAGGCGGTACGTGTAGACCGTGTCCGTGCCCAGGTCGACGGCGAGGAGATGACCGCCGTCCGGGCTCGTCACGAACTGGTGCGCGTGCGGGCCCTCCTGCCCCGGCCCCGGCTTCGGCGTGGCGTGCGTGACGAGATCGGCGCGCTCGCCGATCGCCCCCGAGGGGTCGAGGGGATGCACGGCCACACTGCCGTCGCCGTAGTTCGCGCTCAGCAGCCAGCGCCCGCCCGGATGCACCGACAGATGGCAGGGCGCCCCGCCGCCCGTGCTCCGGCTGCCCAGCACCACGCGGTCGGAGAGCCGTACGGCGGTCACGGCACCCTTCTCGCGCTCGTTCACCGCGTACAGCGTGCGGCCGTCGGGGTGCAGGGCGAGATACGACGGGTCGCCGACGCCGGTGAGCGTGCTGCCCCGGGTCACCTTGCCCGTCTCGGTGTCGTACGTGGCGAAGGCGATGCCGGTGCCGCCGTCCTCGACGGAGGTGTAGGCGCCGACGGCCAGGGGGCGGGGGCCGGGCGGGGCGGGGGAGGGCGACGGGCCGGCGGTGCTCGGACCCGCCTCGGGCGCCACCGCCCGCGGTGTCCGGGCCGGCTCGGGCCCGGCGTCGTCGCAGGAGGAAAGCACCGTCACCGTGGCCGTGCCCGCGAGCGCGCCGACGAACCGACGCCTGCTCCAGTCGCCCCTGCCCATGCACGCACCTCAGGTCGGTTGCCCGGTCGGCAGCCACCATGACCCGGACCGCGTCCCGTACGCAAACCCGCGCACGCCACTGCCGGTCACCTCACCGGGAACGCCTCGCGGCACGCCACTGCCGGTCACCTCACCGGGAACGCCTCGCGGGAGCGAGCCGGTTCCGGCGTACGCGCTCCTGGAACTTGGTCAGCCGCGGCAGCCGCTCGCGCTGGTCCTGGGACGTGCGGTCCAGCTCCTCCAGGAGCCGGCGCGAGCGGTGCTCGGTGTCCAGCTCGTCGAGGATGCGGTTCACCTCGGTCAGCACCGCCCCGTGCAGCTGCCACTGACGGGCGTCGCGCTGCACCTCCTCCAGCAGCAGCTGGGCGAGCTTGTCGCGGGTGGCCGCGGCCTGCCGCAGCTCGGAGGCGAGCCGCTCCTCGGCCGACTCGGCGCTCTGGCTGACATGGGCGGTGACCAGCACCGCGAAGCTGACGATGGCGTCCGCGATCTCGGACAGCAGCTGGTCCACGGCGGCGCCCGACTGCGCGTCGAACAGCGGCTCGGGGTCGCGTTCCTTGGCGAGGTCGGCGAAGGTGCGGGCGAGGACCCGCAGCACGACCGTGCAGATCTCCAGCGTGTCCAGGCCGGTGCGGAGCACCACCCGGTGCAGCAGCCCCTCCCGGACGCGCGGATTGAGCCGCAGGCTGTCCTCGGCCTGCCGCAGGGCGGCGTCCACCTCGACGATGTCGTGGTCGAGCCGGCGAGCCTCGTGCAGCCGCTCCCGCGCGTGCTCCACGGGGGTGCGGCCCGCCGCCTCCTCGCCCATGCGCAGCATCAACTGGCGTACCCGGCGGGCCAGCCCCTCGATCGACTCGCCCGCCTCGTCCACCCATACCGGTGGCGCGAACAGCAGGTTGAAGCCGAGCCCGACGACCGCCCCGATCAGCGTCTCCAGCACCCGCGCCCACGCGGTGTCCCCGACCGTCGTCACCCCGAGGACCAGCATCGCGCTGATCGCCACCTCGGGCACGTACTCGTCGACCTTCACCAGATGCCCCACCGCGAGCGAGGCCAGGATCAGCAGCGCGAGGCTCCACCAGGTCAGTCCGACCAGCAGGCTGAAGGCGATGGCGACCAGCACACCGGCCACCACGGAGTTGACCCGGCGGATGCCGTTGGTGAGGGTCGCGTAGAGAGTGACCTGGACGACCAGCAGCGCGGTCAGGGGCGCGGTGAGCGGGGCCGGCTCCGGGCTCAGGCGCAGCGCGATGACGTACGCGATCGTCGCCGCGGCCGCGGACCGCAGCGCATGGACGACCGCGGGGTCTCTGCGGCGCTTCACGAAGCGCACCAGTGACGTCATCCGCTCACGTACATCCAGCATCCTCAGGTAGTTCCTCTTTCACATGTGCAGGGTCGTACTCATTGCGGACCGTAGCTGTCCGCAAGGATGCCTAGATTGTTGGCAACAGCAGGTCGGCGGCAAGAGGGGAGACCAGTGATGGCGGACACCCGAGGGTTCGAGGTTCTCACAGGTGCGCACGACTATCTCCGTGAGGTGGTCGCGGGGGTGCCGGCGGGGGCCTGGGGAGCGGCGACGCCGTGCAGTGAATGGACGGCACGCCAGGTGCTGAACCACGCGCGGATCGACCAGCAGGGTTACGGTCTCGCGATCACCGGCGGGCGCCCCGACTCCGACCCCTTCCACCCCGAGGACGCCCTCGCCGCGGACCCGTCGGGGCAGCTCGACGAGGTGCTGCGGGCGGTGGCGGCCGCGTACGCGGGGCTGCCCGCGGACGCCGAGGCGGTGCCCACGCCGCTCGGCCCGCTGCCCCTGCCGTTCGCCGCCGCGGCGGCCGCGATGGACGCGGCCGTGCACGCCTGGGACATCGCCGTCGCGACGGGCCAGGACCTACCGCTCACGGAGGAGCTCGCCGAGGGCATCCGGCCGGTCGCGGACCGCCTCGTGGACCATCTCCGCGACTCCTACCAGGTGTTCGCCCCCGCACGGCAGGTGCCGGACGGCGCGGGACGCGCCGAGTCCCTGCTCGCCTTCCTCGGCCGCGACCCGCACTGGAAGCCCTGAGCCCCCGCGGTCACGCGGTGCCGGCGGTCCGGGTGCGGGACCGGTAACCGGCGATCTTCGCGAGGTTTCCGCACCGCTCCATCGAGCACCAACGGCGCCGCCGGGCCTGGGAGTCGTCGAGGAACAGCAGGGAACACTCCGGGTTCTCGCACTCCTTGACCCGCGCCATCAACGGCCCGCCCGCCAGCAGTACGGCGTCCCGCGCGACGGTGGCCAGAGCCGCCCGCGCGGGATGCCGCGCAGTCCAGCGCACCGCCCCCCACTGGGGTGCCAGATCCGGGCGCGCGGCCGTTGTGTTGATCAGCTCGACGTCGGCCGCGTCCGGCGTCTCTCCTGCCATCGCGGCCCGCACGAAGCGGTGGACGGCCTCGCGCAGCAGCCGGGCGTCCGCGAGATCCCGCGCGCTCACACGCACCGGTTCCTCGCCCGCGGCCAGCTCCGCCTGGGTCAGCCAGCGCGCCAGGGCGGCGGGGTCCGGCAGCCGCTCCTTGGGCGTGGCGTGCCGTTTGCCGAGCGTGGCGACGAAGTTCAGGCAGGGACGACCCCCGATGAACGGGAAGACGAGATCGGGGTCGGTACTGGTCGCGGTCACGACGTCGAGCCTACCTTCCGCGAGCCAGACCTTGACACCCCTTGAACCAGTGTCGCAAGGTGACACCTGTTCAAGCGGTGTCAACGACGTGTGGAAGCGGGTGGGGTATGCGTGCGGTGCGGATCGACGAGTTCGGCGGGCCCGAGGTGCTGGTCGAGGTCGAGGTGCCGGAGCCGGTGCCGGGGCCGGGGGAGGTGCTCCTGCGGATCGCGGCGGCCGGTGTGAACCGCGCCGACGCCCTCGTCAGGCGCGGTGTCTACCACCGCGCCGGCAAGCCCCCGCTGATTCCGGGCGCCGAGGCGTCCGGTGTGATCGCCGAGGTGGGCGAGGGGGTGGAAGGGCTCGAGGCCGGGCAGCGGGTCGTCGCCCTGGACGCGGGGAAGTCCCCTGGCTTCTATGCCGAGTTGGCTGTCGTGCCCGCCACCCAGGTGGTCGCGCTGCCCGACGGCGTGAGCCTGGTCGAGGCGGCCGGCCTGCCCATCGCGTGGCTCTCCGCCTGGTACTGCCTGCGGCATCTCGCCCAGGTCGGCAAGGACGACACCGTGGTGGTGAAGGCCGCGGCGAGCGGGGTCGGCACCGCGGCCGTGCAGATCGCCGCCGACGCGGGGGCACGGGTGATCGCGCTCGCCCGATCGGCCGAGAAGGCCGCCTGGGCGGGGCAGTTCGGGGCGGACGTCACTGTCGACACCTCCGCGCACCCCGGTGACGCCGAGGTCGAGGAGGTGCTGCGGCTGACCGACGGGCGCGGTGCCGAGGTCGTCCTCGACACCGTCGGGGGCGCGGCCTTCGGCCGGAGTCTGCGCCAGGTCCGGCAGGGCGGCCGGGTCGTCGCGCTCGCCAACGTGGCGCTGGAGCCCAGCACGATCGACACCCGCGACTTCTACCCGAAGAACGTGACGATCCACGGCTTCCAGCTCACCAACCGGCAGTTGCAGGGCTACGACCCCCGGGCCGACCTGCGGGAGCTGGCCGACCGGGTCGCCGCGGGCGTCTACCGGGTGCCGGTCGAGACGGTGCTGCCGCTCGCACAGGCGCGCGCCGCGCACGAGCGGCTGGAGGACAGGGCGAACCGCGGCAAGATCGTGCTGGCCGTGGCTGACCTGGACTGAGTCAGGCGTCCAGTTTGTCGAGGAAGGCGGACAGATTGCCCGTCGTGCGGGCGATCTGCTCCTCCAGTGTCAGGCTCTCCTCGATCCGCAGTGTGCTCTGCGGCACCTTCTTGCCTCGGACGTACAGCGAACAGGCCAGGTCGGAGCACATGTACAGGCCGACCGAGTTGCCGTCACGCCCGGCCGCGCCCGCCTTGCGGGCGGTCATCAGCGCGACGCCGCCGCCCGGGTGGGTCGTCAGGCACAGCGAGCACATGCTGCGGTGCAGAAAGCCGCGGTGCGCGGACGCGAGCCGCATGCTCAGGCCGACCGGGCGCCCTCGCCGCTCGGTGACGAGATAGCTGCGGTCCGGCGCTCCGGGATCTCGCCAGCCGAGGAAGTCCAGATCGTCCCAAGGGCGTTCGTCGAGATCGCGGGGCACGGCCAGCCGCTTGGCCTCTCCTTTGGAGCAATTGACGAAAGCATTGCGGATGTCGTGCTCGGTGAGTGATCTCATGGAGGAGCCTCCTTGGGAGTCTCGCTTGAGGCGAAACATGTGGGCGAATTACCTAGTACCCCTAGGTTCTGTGTTCTGTCAGGGTAGTCGCCCCCACCGAGGAGGAGCCAGTGAATTTCGAGGGCGTCCGGTCACCGCGGGCCCGGGCGGCGCTGCGGCACGTGGCGGCACGGTCGTCGGGGCCGGCCGTCGACCCCGACGTACGCATCACGCTGAACTTCCACCCGGACCGGTCGGTCGGCGGGCTGCCCATCCTGGAGGCGCTGCTGCGGGACGGCGGCTACCACTCCCAGTTCGTGACGGGAACGAGCAACGGCGGTCTGACCGTGCACCCCGGCGGCGATCGCTGGCGGTGGGAGAGCCGCATCTTCGGCGGCGCCTACGACGAGGCCGCCCCGCACGACCGGCCCGTGTACGGCGCGCTGAACTTCCGTCGGCAGATCGTCGGCGCGGCCCCGAGGTTCGGCTCCTCGCACTTCCGGCTGACCGGCGCCGCCCTGCCCAGGGCCACCTTCTGCTACCCCGACAGCGCCGCCGAGCCCGCCCACTTCGGCGTGGCCGCCGGGATGTCCCTGATCGCCCTGGCCGACGCGGACCACCAGGACGCCCTCAACGACTACATCGAGGCCCAGATCCACGGCGGCGTCACCCTCGCCGGGGACGTGGAGGCGCTCGTGCTGGACGCCTGCTACCGCGGCACGCCCGTCGAGGCGGCGGCCCGGCTGCTGCCCTGCCCCGTGGAGTGGCACCCCGGATACCGGCTGAGCGTGCCGGAACTGCGCCGGCGCGCGGACTACCGGGGCGAGGAATATGCCGAGCTGGGCGCCCGCATCGCCGAGGACGGCCACATCCACCCGAGGCTCCTCGGCGACGCCGCCCGCACCGGCCGCCACGACCTCCAGGCCCTGAAGATGGTCTGGCACACCCTCGCCCGCTACGGCGCCCCGGAGGGCGCGGGCACCGCCAACGGTGTCGAAGACGCCTACGCGTCGGCCGGCCACGCCCCGGACGCAGGTGCGCCCGACGAGACGACTGCCTAGGAGGCCTTCATAGTTCACATCGTGAATTAAGAGGGTGGGGAAAGTCGCCTTCCGTGCCCCCGCAGCGGTATGTTGCAGGTCGGACAGGGGTCGGAGGGGAGCCACATGGCGGGGCGGAACGGGCGCACGGTACGCGATCTGAGGCGGGCCAACCGGACAGCCGTGCTGCAACGGCTCTACTTCGACGGGCCCCTCAGCCGCTTCGAACTCGGCCCGGCGACCGGCCTCAGCTCCGGCTCGGTCAGCAACGTCGTCGCCGACCTCGTCGCCGACGGCCTGCTGGAGGAGGCGGGCAGCGTGGACTCCGACGGCGGCCGCCCCCGCACCCTGCTGCGCGTGGCCCCCGGCAGCGGCTACATGATCGGCGTCGATGTCGGCGAGACCCGGGTCCGCGTCGAGCTGTTCGACCTGACCCTCACCGAACTGGCCCGCGCCGAACGGCCGCTGACCCAGCAGCGCTACGACGTCGAGGTCATCGTCGGGCACATCCGCGACGGCGTCGCCGAGGTCCTCGCCGACGCGGGCATCGCCCCCGAGCAGCTCCTCGGCGTGGGCATCGGCGTCCCCGGCATCGTGGAGCGCACCCCGGAGCGCGGAGCGGTGGTCCACGGCCAGACCATCGGCTGGGACGCGGTCCCGCTGGAGGCCCTGCTCCGCTCGACCTCCCGGCTCCCCGACACCGTCCGGTACTTCATCGACAACGGCGCCAAGACCCTCGGCCAGGCCGAGATGTGGTTCGGCGGCGGACGCGGCGCGCACAACGCGGTCGTCGTCCTCTTCGGCTCCGGCGTCGGCGCCTGCCTGGTCACGCCCGAGGTGGACAACGGCCGGGCGGTCGAGTGGGGGCATCTGACGGTACGGGTACGGGGCCGCCGCTGCCGGTGCGGCGCACTCGGCTGCCTGGAGGCGTACGCGGGAGCCGAGTCACTGCTCGACCGCTGGCGCGAGGAGGGTGGCCGGCCGCCCGAGGGCACCGACGAGGAGACGGCGCTGACCGCGATGCTCGCCGCCGCCTACCCGGCCGGTGACAGCGCCGCCGACCCCGTCGCGCTGGCCGTTCTGGAGGAGACCGCCGAGTACCTGGGCGCGGGCCTGTCCGACCTCATCAACCTCTTCCAGCCCGAACGCATCCTCATCGGCGGCTGGGCGGGTCTCCAGCTGGGCACCCGCTTCCTGCCCGCCGTACGCCGCCACGCGGCCTCGTACGCCCTGCGGCACCCGGCCGAGAAGGTCACCATCGACCTCGGCCGGCTCGGCCCCGACGCGGTCACCGTCGGCGCCGCGATCCTGCCGCTCGCCGACTTCTTCGCCCGCGGCGGCCGCCGTCCCGAACCCGCCCCCGAGGGACCGCACCCCGCCTGGCGCACGGCCCTGGAGGAGCGGAGCCCGCACTGAGGGCCCGCATGCCGGTCACCGGGTTTCACCGGCGACCGGTGGAGGTACTCGCGTGTCTTCCGTACGACGTGAAGGGAGGACGCCGTGGCTGACAAGCACCGTCTCGGTCCGGACGGCGAACCCGTCCCGAGGGATCTGCCGGACCAGGTGGCCGGACAGGGGGAGGACCGCTGGGACGCGACTCCCGAACCGCCCGACGAGAACGAACCCACCACCGACGTCCCCGACACGGACCAGGCAGGCACGGGCCGCCAGGGCGCACCCCACTCCTCCACCGTGCACCCCGAACATCCGGAGCCACAGGAGCCCTCCGACTGACGGAGACCGTCCACTGATTGCGGGCCCGGGCTGAGCCTGTCTCCCGGCCCGCAATCAGCTGCGCAATCAGCTGTGTGCTCGCCGGCTCAGCCCGCCTTCCGTCCCCGCATCGGCTGCGTGGCCGTCCCGGCCCCCTGCTGGAGCCCTTGCAGGAACTCCTCCAGCACCTCGGTCGCCGTGTGGTCCGGGCGCCAGCGGAGTTCTGTGCGGGCTCGGGTGCAGTCCATCAGGGGCAGGCGCAGGACCGCGTCGAAGAGGTGCGGGGAGGCGGGCAGCAGATGGAGGCCCCAGGCGGCGGCGATCGCCGAGCGGGCCGCGGTGCGCGGCAGGCGGACCGGGCGGGCGCCGAGCAGCTCGCCCAGCAGCTCGGCGTCCACCAGCGGCTCCGCCGCGAGGTTGAAGGCACCGCGGACGTCTGAACGCAGGGCGAGCCGGTACGCCTTGGCCGCGTCGTCCGTGTGCAGGGCCTGCACCCGCAGGCCCGGGATGTCCGGCAGGAACGGCAGCAGCTCCGGGCGGACCAGCGGCCCGGGCAGGAAACGGCCGCCGAAGATGCGGCGCTGCTCGCTCGCCGACTCCCGCTTGAACAGGAACGCCGGCCGCATCCGCACCACCCGCACCTCGGGGTGGTCGCGCTCGAACGTGTCCAGGGCCCGCTCCAGATAGGCCTTCTCCCGGCAGTACGCGGCGTCCGGCCAGCCGTGCGTCGGCCACGACTCGTCCACGGCCTCGTCCTTCGGACCCGGTGAGTACGCGCCGACCGACGACGTGTGCACCAGCGTCGGCACCTTGGCGGCGGCCACCGCCTCGAACACCCGGATGGACCCCAGGACATTGGTGCGCCAGGTCGTCGCCGGATCGTGGGTCGGCTGGAACGCCCAGGCCAGATGCACCACGGCGGACGCACCGGTGAACTCCGCCGCCAGGTCCGTCTCCTCGGAGGACAGATCGACGGTGACCCAGTCCGTCTTCGGCGGCGACCACTCAGGGGCCCGACGCGCCAGCCCCACCACGGAACCGACGTCCGGATCCTCCGACAGGAGCCGCACCACACTGGTGCCGACGTTGCCGGTGGCGCCCGTGACGACGATCCTGCTGCCCGTTGTGCTGCTCACCTTCGGCTCCTCTCGGGCGTGCGCTGCGGGAAGCACCCCGAGTACCCGGGCAGCCGCACCCGACGCGCCCATGCGTGGAGGGCATGCTTCATACGGCTGACGCATGAGGCCGGGTAGGGTTGGCGGGGTGGGACTGTCCTTGGGAGAACGGGTGAGGTCGTCGGTGGCCGCGTTGATGCACGCGACGGGTGAGTCACAGGCGGACGTCGCCGTCGCGCTCGGCGTGAGCCAGGCGCAGGTGAGCCGCCGCCAGTCCGGCAGCGCCGCCTGGAGCCTGGCCGACTGCGACGCGCTCGCCGCGCACTTCGGCATCGACGTCCTCGACCTCCTCGCCGGACCCACCCGGGCCTGCGAGACCCTGCCCGTACGGAAGCGCCGCTCCGGTGGCCCGAGGGCGGTGGCCCGATGACGGACTTCGACGCGATCGACGCCCTGCTGGCCGGCGCCCGCCAGGAGGTGCCGCTGCCGCCGGTCGGCGTACGGCGCGCCCTGCGCGAAGGCCTCAACCTCTCCCGCGCCCAGGTGGCCCAGGCCCTCGGGGTGAGCCCCTCGACCGTGGGCGGCTGGGAGACCGGGCGGGACCCGAGCGGGGAGGTGCGCGAGAAGTACGCGTACTTCCTGGAGGGCGCCCAGGCCAAGCTGGCGGACCGGCCGGAGGAGAAGGCGGCCGAGGAGGGCGCAGAGCCCGCGACCGCCGAGGCCGAGACGGATGAGTCCGACGAGGTCGAGGCCCTCGCCGCGCCGCAGCCCTGCGTGCTGTGCGGGGCCCCGGCCCACCACCAGGTCGCCGGGTTCCCGCAGCACCTGGACCCGGCCGACTGCGGTACGACGACACCGGCGGCGCCCGCTCCGGAACCCGGGCCGGAGAAAAAGCCGCCCCGCACCGCCGAGCCCGCTCACGCCCCCGAGCCCGTTCACGCCGCCAAGCCCGCTCAAGCGGTCGAGCCCGCTCACATCGCCAAGCCCGCTCAAGCGGCCAAGCCCGCTCACGCCGTCAAACCCGTCCGCGTCGTCCCCGTAGGACGCCGTATGCAGGCCGCCGGCTCCCAGGAACCCGACCTCATCGCCTCCGCGGTCGCCGCCGCCCTCGCCCAGCACGGCGGGGACCTGGAGGCCGCGACCGCGGCGCTGGTGAAGAAGGCGATCCCGGACGCCATGGCGCTGCTGGACGAGACCCGCAAGGGCGGCCGGTACGACGTCGTGGCGCACCCCTGGATCCCGGACATCCTGCGCAAGCAGACCGCCCGGGGCGCCGACCGCATCTGGGAGGCCCGCCCCAAGTGGGCCCGCACCGAACTCCCGCCGGGCCTGCACGAGGTGACCGCGCTCGACATCAACGGCGCCTATCTGTCCGCGCTCAAGACGCATCTGCCGATCGGTCAGCTGGAGCACTCCACCGGTTTCGACCACGACCGCCGCCGGGCGGGCGTCCATCTGATCACCCCGCCGGCCTGGGACCACGAGGCCGAGCTGCCGAACCCGATCGGCAACCGCGACGAGCCCGGCCCGCTCTGGGTCACGGAACCGACGTTGCGGCTGCTGCTGCGACTGTCGGGGCCGAAGTACGGGCTGTGCGACCCGCCGGAGATCCACGAGTCGTTCACCTCGGGCGCCACCGAGGGTCTGCTGGAGAAGTTCCGGGTCGCGCTGAAGGAGGCCCGGGACCGGGCGATCGCCGAGGACGACGACGTGACGCTGGAGTACGTGAAGGCGATGTACTCCAAGTTCGTCTCCACGATGGGGGAGTCGAACTACAACCGGGAGCTGTACCGCCCCGACTGGATGCACCTCATCCGCTCGCAGGCCTTCGCCAACCTCTGGATGAAGGCGCTCAAGGCCCACGAGGAGGGCCTGACGGTCGTGCGCGCCATGGGCACCGACGAGCTGCACGTCATCGGTGACTGGCGGCGGGTCTTCCCGGAGGGCCGCGGGGTCTCCGAGGTGAAGGTCAAGGACACGTACACCGTCGGCGAGGATCCCGACCCCGCGGCCGCGGGGGAGGACGACTGAGGCTGTCTAGGCGAAGGCGTTCACGCCGGTCAGTTCCGCCGACAGCTCCCACAGGCGGGCCGCCTGCTCCGGGTCGGTCGCCCAGGCCTTGACGCCGCTCGTCTCGCCGTCGACGGCGGGCTCGGCGATGTCGCAGTCCTCCAGGTAGACCCCGCCCATGCCGTCCAGCTGCGGCGACGTCGCCGCCCACACCTGGGTGGCCGCCCCCTGCTGCGGGGTCTTGAAGGAGCCGGGGTTGAGGAGGGTGCCGTCCTCGTCGATCCAGCCGCGCTCGATCATCTCCTCCTTGGGGATGTGGCGCTGGAGCGGGGTGTGGATGCCGCCGGGGTGGAGGGAGAAGGCGCGTACGCCCTGACCGGCGCCGAGCTTGTCGAGGTGGACGGCGAACAGGACGTTCGCGGTCTTCGCCTGCCCGTACGCCTCCCACTTGTCGTAGCCCTGCCGCCAGTGGACGTCGTCCCAGCGCATCCCGGAGAAGTGGTGGGCGCGCGAGGACACCGAGACCACGCGGGCGCCGCCGGGCGCGATCGCCGGCCACAGCCGGTTGACCAGGGCGAAGTGGCCGAGGTGGTTGGTGGCGAACTGGGCTTCCCAGCCGGGGCCGACCCGGGTCTCGGGGCAGGCCATGATCCCCGCGTTGTCGATCATCAGGTCGATGGAGCGGCCGGAGGTGAGGAAGCGCTCGGCGAAGGCGCGGACGCTGTCCAGGTCGCCGAGGTCGAGGGTGTCCACCTCGACGCCGTCGATGCCCGCCAGCGCCTCACGGGCGGTGTCGGGGCGGCGGGCCGGGACGACCACGCGGGCGCCCGCCTTGGTGAGCGCACGGGTGGTCTCCAGGCCGAGTCCCGAGTAGCCGCCCGTGACGATGGCGAGCTTCCCGGAGAGGTCGATGCCGGCGAGGACGTCGTCGGCCGTGCTGTGGGCGTCGTATCCCGAACCGATCTTGTGCTGTGCAGTGCTCATGCCCGGAACGCTACGAATTGGAGTGCGCTCGAAGTCAAGCGCGCGCCGGGCCGGTACGGCCGGCGGACAAGAGGAAGCCCCGACCGGACGGGGGAATCACGGTCGGGGCGGTCTGTGGTGGGCACGGACGGCGGTCGCCTCTCGGCGAAAGGCTCCACAGGGCTTCAGCCGAACGATCGTCCCTGTGGGCAAAAGGTGAGGCCCGGGGACACTGTCCCGTCCGTACCCACGTGTGGTTCAACGGGCAACCACCCTTGCGTGTTCCCCGGGCTGTCGCGTTATGGCGTGAGGTGCGTCACTCGCCGGACGCGAGCCAGGCGAACGGGCTGTCCGCGAGCGAGGAGAGCAGGTCGGCGGGGTCGTCGTAGACCGCCTCCGCGCCCGCCCCGACGAGGTCGGCGCGCGGGATGCCGCCGCACAGCACGCCCACGCAGCGCACCCCGGCCCGGCTGCCCGCCTTCATGTCCCACACCGTGTCGCCCACGAACACCGCCCGCTCGGCGGGGACGCCCGCCAGTTCCAGGGCGTGCTCGACGGGCTCCGGCGCCGGTTTGCCCTCGGTGACGTCGTCGGCGCTGGCGGTCGCCTTGATCGCGTCGTCCGCGCCGATCGCCCGGCGCAGCGCGGACAGCTCCGCACCGCCCGCCGACGTCGCGAGCACCACCGTCCAGCCCTCGTGGTCCAGCCGCCGCAGCAGCCGTCCGGCGTCCCGCAGCGGGGGCAGCCGGTCGAAGTACTGCCCGTAAAGGGCCTTGTGCGCGGCGCTGAGCTGCTCGTCCTCGTCCTTGTCGCGGTCGTCGCCGAGCAGGTGCGCGATCAGGTCCTCGGAGCCGAGCCCCACCGCGCGGTGCACGGCGTGCATCGGCACCCGGTGTCCCGCCTGGCGGAAGGCCTCCCACCAGGTCGTCACATGCAGATGGTTGGTGTCGACGAGTGTGCCGTCGACGTCGAACACGGCAGCCCGTTCCATGCGCCCCGTCCTTTCCTTGCCTCACCGCACGGGTACCACCTCAGGAGCCGGTCACTCGGGACGGCGTCCGGCGCTCCCCGGTCCAGGTGAGCAGTTCCTCCAGCGACCACGTGGTGATCACCCGTTCGGGGGGCACCTCGCACTCCTCGGCGCGGGCGCAGCCGAGGATCTGCCAGTCGAGCTGGCCGGGCGCGTGCGCGTCGGTGTCGATCGAGAAGAGCGTGCCTGCGGCCACGGCCCGGCGCAGCAGCCGCCGGGGCGGGTCGAGCCGCTCGGGCCGGCTGTTGATCTCCACCGCCGTGCCGGACTCCGCGCACGCGGCGAACACCTCGTCCGCGTCGAACTCCGACTCCGGCCGCCCGCGCCCGGTGACCAGCCGCCCGGTGCAGTGTCCGAGGACGTCGGCGTGCGGATTGCGTACGGCGGCCACCATGCGGCGGGTCATCGAGCGGGCGTCCATGCGCAGCTTGGAGTGCACGGAGACCACGACCAGGTCGAGCCGCTCCAGCAGCTCCTCCTCCTGGTCGAGCGAGCCGTCGTCGAGGATGTCGCACTCGATGCCGGTGAGCAGCCGGAACGGCGCCCAGGTCGTGTTGAGCTCCGCCACCACGTCCAGCTGCTCGCGCAGCCGCTCGGGGGAGAGGCCGCGGGCCACGGTGAGGCGCGGAGAATGGTCGGTGAGCACGGCCCACTCGTGGCCCAGCTCCGCCGCCGTCCGGCCCATCTCCTCGATCGGGCTGCCCCCGTCCGACCAGTCGGAGTGGAGATGGCAGTCGCCGCGCAGCAGGGCCCGCAGGCCCTCGCCGCCCCGGGTGGCGGGCCGTTTCGCCGCCTCGTCCTCCAGCTTCCGCAGATATCCCGGCACCTGCCCGGCCAGCGCCTCGACCGCCACCTGTGCGGTCTTCGGACCGACGCCCTTCAGCGTCTCCAGCGTCCCGGCGGCCGCCCGCTCGCGCAGCTCGGCCTCCGGCAGGCCGGCCAGCACCCGGGCGGCCGTACGGAAGGCGCGCACCCGGTAGGTGGGCGCGAGGGACCGCTCCAGCAGGAAGGCGATCCGGTCGAGTGCCTGCACCGGCTCCATGCCACCACCTCCGCGGCGTCCCCTTCAGGGTTCCCCTGTCCGGAATGCGTTCTACGCTCTATTGCATGACCGAAGTCGCGAGCCCGCACATCTCCCACCCGCGGATCATGGTGCTCGGGGTGCAGCCCGGAACGCCGCCGTTCCGCATCGTGGAGATCGACGGAGAAGTGGTCGGTGAGGCGAAGACCGTCACCGACGTCCTGGAGGCCGCCGCCGCGTTCGGCATCACGGTCCACGACCTGGACGACCCGGACGTGGTCCGCTGGGTGGGCGGCGACAAGTTCACCTGGACCCGGCACTAGGGCCGGTCAGCCGGCCGTTGGGGAAGGTCAGCCGACCGTCCATTTCTGGTTGGCGCCGCCCGTGCAGGTCCAGATCTGCAGCCGGGTGCCGTTGGCCGAGCTGCTGCCGGTCACGTCCAGGCACTTGTCGGCCTGCGGGTTGACGATGTCGTGCGCGGCGGTGACGGTCCAGCGCTGGGCGGCGGTGCCGTTGCAGTCGTAGAGCTGCACGGCGGTCCCGTCCGCGGTGCCGCCGCCCGTCACGTCCAGGCACTTGCCGAGCGCCCGGAGCGTGCCGTCGGTGCCGGCGGTCCACTGCTGGGCGGCGGTGCCGTTGCAGTCGTAGAGCTGTACGGGGGTGCCGTTCGCGGGGTTGGCGCCGGCGACGTCGACGCACTTGCCGGCGAGGCCCTTGATCGCGGCGCCGGTGGCGGTGTCGCCGGTGGTCACCGAGACGTGGTCCACCACGAGCTGCTGGGGGAAGACGGTGGAGCCGTCCGGGTCGCCGGGCCAGTAGCCGCCGACCGCGAGGTTCAGGATCAGGAAGAACGGCTTGTTGAAGACCCAGGTGCGGCCGCCGAGGTCGGCCGGGGTGCGCCGCTGGTAGACGGTGCCGTCGACCGACCAGGTGATCGAGTCCGGTGCCCAGTCGACGGCGAAGGTGTGGAAGGCGTCCGCGAAGGCCTGCCCGCCCGGGAGGCTGTAGGCCGCGCCGATGCCGCCGGAACCCGAGTAGCCGGGGCCGTGGATCGTACCGTGCACGGTGGAGGGTTCGAAGCCGACGTTCTCCATGACGTCGATCTCGCCGGAGTCCGGCCAGTTGACGGGGGTGCCGAGCATCCAGAACGCCGGCCACATGCCCTGCCCGCGCGGGATCTTCATGCGCGCCTCGACGTGCCCGTACTGCGCGGTGAACTTCCCCGAGGTGTTCAGCCGGGCCGAGGTGTACTGGCAGGTGCCGTACCAGCACTGGTAGTTGGCGGGGTTCTCGCGGCGGGCCGTGATGACCAGATGGCCCTGGCCGTCCAGGGCCGCGTTCCGGTTGCCGGCCGTGTAGTACTGCCGTTCGTGGTTGTTGACGTTGTCGCCGGTCTCGATCTGCCACTTCGAGGTGTCGACGGAAGCGCCGGCGGGGCCGTCGAAGGTGTCGGAGAAGACCACCGCCGCGGCTGCCGCTGCCGCGTCCGGCTGCCGGGTCTGGGCTTGCGCGGTGGCGGCGGAGCCGACGAGGACGGCTGACAGGGCGGCGAACAGGCACTTCCGGAGCAGGCGTGGGGCTGCCACGGCTCTCCCTTCCGTACGGCGGCTGATGCGCCGACTGAGGTGGGGGGTGAAGGCGTCGCCTCTTGATTTAAGGAGTGAGATAAGAGTCCGTCAATACCTTGGTACGGACCAGGAGTTGAGCGGGTGGTGCCCGGGTGCCGGGACACTTCGGCCGGCGCCGAAGCCTCCGGTTCCTAGGATCGCCCCATGGAAGGCCTCGGAGAGATACTCGCCGTCCTCGCCGCGGGTGTCGGCGCCGGTGCCGTCAACGCCGCCGTCGGGTCGGGCACGCTCATCAGCTTCCCGGTGCTGCTCGCGACCGGCCTGCCCCCGGTGACCGCCACCGTGTCCAACGCGCTCGGCCTGGTCCCCGGCTCGATCAGCGCCGCCGTCGGATACCGCAGGGAACTCGCGGGGCAGCGAGGCCGGGTGCTCAAGTGGAGCGCCGGCGCGGTGCTCGGCGGACTGACGGGGGCCGCGCTGCTGCTGGTTCTGCCGGCCGCGGCGTTCGAGACGATCGTGCCCGTGCTGGTGGGCCTCGCGCTCGTGCTCGTCGCTTTCCAGCCGTTGATCGGCCGACGGCTCCGCGAGCGCCGCGCCCGCACCGGCCCGGCCGCCGTGCCTGCCGACGGCGGCCCGGCGCTGCTCGTCGGGCTGACCCTGGCGAGCGTCTACGGCGGCTACTTCTCCGCCGCCCAGGGCATCATCTACGTCTCCCTGATGGGCCTGCGCCTCGACGAGAGCCTGCAACGCCTCAACGCCGTCAAGAACGTCCTCGTCGCCCTGGTGAACACCGTCGCCGCGGCCTTCTTCCTCTTCGCCGCCGACTTCGACTGGACGGCCGTCGCGCTGCTCGCGGTCGGGTCCGCCGCCGGCGGGCAGATCGGCGCCGCGGCGGGCCGGAGACTGCCCGCCGCGGTCCTGCGCACCCTCATCGTGGTCGTCGGCACCGTGGCCATCGTCCAGTTGTCGACGCGCTGACCCTCAGCGGTGCACCGCCCGGCTCAGCCGCCGCCCCAGCAGCAGATAGCCGATCAGCGCACCCGTGGTGTTCAGGATGACGTCGTCGATGTCGAAGGCCCGCCCCGTGATCAGCGCGCCCTGCGCGAACTCCACCAGCAGCATCACGACGGCCGTCAGCAGCAGCACCCGCAGCACCCCGCGCGTCCGCGGCGCGAGGATCGGCACCAGCACGCCGAACGGCACCCCCAGCAGCAGGTTGCCGCCGATCTGCTTGACGGCGTCCCGCAGTTCGGGCTGGTCGAGATAGGCCCGCAGGGACCGGCCCGGGTGCAGATTGGTGTGGGTCAGCGCCTCCGACGCGGGCGACGGCTCCAGCGTCAGCCGGGCCAGCACCACCGCGAACGCGACCATGAAGGCGAACGCGGCCACCATCGCCACCACCCGGCGGACGACCGCCAAGGGACTGCGCCGCGGCTTCGCGGCGGGCTCGGGTTTATCGGGTTTATCGGGCTTGTCGGACCTGGCGGTGCGCAGGCGGAACGCGGAACGCGGACGTAGCGCTGCTCGGGCCATGCGATCCTCCAGACTTCAACTTCCCTGCGTCGTAAGGCGATTACCCCCGAACCCGCCGAGAATGCGGGGCCGCCCCGTCCGCTCAAGAGCGCCCGCGGTTTCCCTTCGTACGGGCGGGGCACTCCGGGCTGAGACCCGCGCGCGCCGCCGCCACCCGCCCCCGGGACGGTGTTTGGATGGCGCGCAAGCCGTGCCGGCAGGTCCCGAGGAGGTGGCGCATGAACCGGCGCACGACGCTCCTCATCGCCGCCGAGGCCCTCGCCTGGTGGTGCGCGCTCGCCGCCCTGTGGCTGGTCCTCATCAGCATGGTGGACACCCTCGAACTCGTGGTCGGTGCGAGCGCCGCAGGTGTGGCGGCGCTCGCGGCCACCGCCGCCCGGCGGGTGGTGAGCGCCCGGTGAACGGCTGGATCCTCGCCGCGACCGTCGCGCTCGGCGCGGGCCTGGGCACCGTCGTGTGGGGCGTCGCCACCGGCCCGCTGCGCCGCCGGGTGGTCGCCCAGAACATGTCGACCGCACTGGTCTGCCCGGCCCTCCTGCTGCTCTCCCAGGGGTACACCCGGCCGTCGTACGTCGATCTCGCCCTGGTGCTCGCGCTGCTCGGCCCCGTCGGCACCCTCGTCTTCGCCCGGCTGCTCGCCGACGAACTGGCCGACGACCCGCCCCGCGCCTGGGGCGTCACCTGGGTCGTCGCCGGGTTCGGCGCCGTGGTCGTCGGGGTCGTGTGCGCGGCCACCGGGCCGAGCCGGGCCATGGTGAAACTCCTCGTGATCGGAGCCCTGCTGATCGGCGGCAACGTCCTCGCCTCCCGCGCGCTGTCCGGCGGATTCCCCGGGGCCGGCCGTGGCTGACGCCGTGATCGTCGTCGTCCTCCTGCTGGTCGGCGCCACCGCCACCACGGCCGTCGCGGTCCGCGACCCGGAGCGCCAGGCGCTCGTGCTGTCCGTCCTCGGCGTCGTCCTCGCCGTGCTGTTCACCGTGCTCCAGGCACCCGACGTGGGTCTGTCGCAGCTCGCCGTGGGCTCCGCGCTCACCCCGCTGTTGCTGCTGCTGACGGTCCGCAAGGTCAGACGGCGCGCCCGCGGCAAGGGGCACCCGGAGTGAGCCGGCGCGCCCGGCTGTGGCTCGTGGCCGTCGGCGGCGGCGCTCTCGCCGCGCTGCTCGTGGCCGCGTGCCTCGACCTGCCGGCCTTCGGCGGCGACCGGCACCCGTACGGCGACCGGGCCGTGCGCGCATCCCTCGCCCGGCACACGGCCAACACCATCGCCTCCATCAACTTCGACCAGCGGGCCTTCGACACCCTCGGCGAGACGACCATCCTGTTCGCGGCCGTCCTCGGCTGTGTGGTCCTGCTGCGCCAGACCCGCGACGAGCACCGCGCCCGCCCCGAACCCGAGCCGGTGGCCCGCCCGGTCCGCCGCTACGCCCTCGCCGTGCTCCCTCTTGCCCTGCTCACCGGCCTCTACGTCGTCGCCCACGGCCAGCTCAGCCCCGGCGGCGGCTTCCAGGGCGGCGTCGTCGCCGCGACCTCCCTGCACCTGCTCTACCTGGGCGCCGACTACCGCGCCCTGGAACGCATCCGCCCGGTCGGCCTCTACGAGGTCGGCGACGCGCTCGCCGTCTCCGCCTACCTCGTCACCGGCATCGCGGGCCTGATCGGCGGCACCGCCTTCCTCGCCAACACGCTGCTGCCGTATGGAACCTTCAACACCCTCTCCTCCGGCGGCACCGTCCCGCTGCTGAACGCCGCCGTCGGCATGGAGGTCGCCTGCGCGGTCGTGGTGCTGCTCGCCCGCTTCCTGGACCAGGCCGTCGAGATCGAGGAGGGGACGTGATGGGCGTCCTGCCGTACCTCGTCGCCGCGTGGATCTTCCTGGCCGGCTGCTACGGCCTCGCCACCAGCCGCAATCTGATCCACGCCGTCGGCTGTCTGTCCGTGTGCCAGTCCGCCACCTACGTGCTGCTGCTGGCCGTCGGCTACCGCGACGACGCGACCGCGCCGGTCTTCTCCGACCTGAAGCCCGGCTCCCGGCCGGTCGTCGACCCCGTCGTCCAGGCGCTGACCCTCACCGACGTCGTGGTCGGCGCCACCGTCACCGCGCTGCTGCTCGCGCTCGTCGTCCAGGTCTCCAAGCGGCACGGCACGGTCGACCCCGACGAACTCTCGGAGCTGCGCGGCTGATGAACGACCTGCTGCCGCTGCTCGTCGCCGTCCCCCTCTGCGGGGCCGCGCTGCTGGTCGCCGGGGGCCGCCGGCTGCCCCGTGTCGTCGCCGAGTCCACCGGCTGCGCGGTGTCGGCGGGCACGGCCGCCCTCGCGATCGTGCTGCTGCTCGACTCCTCGCCGCCCATGGTCGAGTGGGCCGGCGGCTGGGTGCCCGTGAACGGCGAGAGCGTCGGCATCGTCCTGGTCGGCGACGGGCCCGGGCTCGGCATGGCCGCGCTCGCCTCGCTGCTGACGCTCGCGGCACTCGCGTACTCCTGGCACTACTTCGACGAACCGCCGCGCCGGCACGCGGGCTCGTTCCCGGCGCTGATGCTGCTCTTCCAGGCCGGCATGTGCGGCTTCGCGCTCGCGGGCGACCTGTTCAACGCCTTCGTGTGGTTCGAGCTGATGAGCGTGTGCGCCTACGCCCTCACCGGCCACCGGGTGGAGGAGGCCAAGGCGGTGCAGGGCGCCCTCACCTTCGCCGTCATCACCTCGCTGGGCGGGTACGCCCTGCTGATGGGCCTCGGACTGCTGTACGCCCGTACCGGCGAGCTGGCGCTGACCCAGATCGGGCGGGGCCTCGACGCGCACGGTCCGCCCGACGCGCTCGTCCTCGGTGCCTTCGTCCTCGTCCTCACCGCGCTGCTGGTGAAGGCCGCCGCCGTCCCCTTCCACTTCTGGCTGCCCGACGCCCACGCCGTCGCCCCCACCCCGGTGTGCATGGTGCTGTCCGGCGTGATGGTCGAACTCGGCGCCTACGGCGTCTGGCGGGTCTACACCACCGTGTTCTCCGGGCCCGGTGGCGTCCCGGCCGCCGACCTGCACCGGCTGCTCGTCGTGCTCGGCGTGCTGACCGCCGCGGTCGGCGCCGTCATGTGCTGGTACCAGCGCCACATCAAACGCCTGCTCGCCTACTCGACCGTCGCCCACACCGGCCTGTTCCTCATCGGCATCGGCCTCCTCAAGCCCGAGGCCGACGACGGGGTCGCCCTGTACCTGCTCGGCCACGCCGGCGTGAAGGCCGCCCTGTTCGCCTGCACCGGCATCCTCCTCGACCGCTACGGCAGCGTCGACGAACACGCCCTGCACGGCAGGGCACGCCGACTGCGCGGTGTCGCCGTGCTGTTCACCCTGGGCGGCCTCGGACTCGCCGGACTGCCGCCCTTCGGCACGGCACTCGGCAAGGCCGTCACCGAGGAGGCCGCGGGCGGCCCCCTCACCGTGCTCTACGTCGCCGTCAGCGCCGTCACGGCCGGTGCCGTCCTGCGCGTCGCCGCCCGTGTGTTCCTCGGGCTCGGGCCCAGGCCGTCCGACGACGGCGGCTACGAGACGACCGGCTCCGGCGAGGATCCCGAGACCGGGCAACGGCTGCGCCGGGTCCCCGGCACGATGACGGTGGTCCCGGCACTGCTGCTCGCCGGGTCGCTCACGGTCGGCGTGGCACCCGGCTTCGGTGACGTGGTCGCCCACGCCGTGAACGAAGCCGGGTCCGGTGGGGTCGTGGTGGCCCCGGTGCACTGGACGCCGCCCGGTGTCCTGCTGGGGATCACCTCGACGCTGCTGGCCCTGGGCCTCGCCGCGGTGGCGGTCACCCGCCCGAAGCTGCTCGCCGCCCCGGGCTGGGCGCTGCCGCTGCGCCGGCTGCAGTCCGGGCACATCGGGGACTACGTGGCCTGGCTGCTGGTCGGCGCCGGACTGCTCGGGGCGCTGGCCCTGCCGGGAATCCTGACCTCCTGATCAGGCCTTGTAGGTGACCTTCACCTCCTTGAAGCCGAGCGAGCGCAGCAGGCCTTCGAGCATGTCCGTGGTGTTCTTCTCGGCGCGCCCGGTCAGCGCGCTTTCCTTCGCCGCGTCGCGGATGTGCTTGACCGCGAGCTTCTGCACGGCCTGCTCGCTGTTGGGGTTGTCCGAGAACAGATCGCCCAGCCGGTCCAGCAGACCCCGCTGCTTCGACACCGCGTAGGAGCGGTCGGCGTCGAGGGCGGGCTTGCCGAGCTGGGCGTGCGGCAGCACCAGCGTGGCGGACGTCCGGTCGTCGTTGACCTTCACGTCGTTCTCGCCCACCTTGCCGAGGTCCACGAAGGCGTCGACGGTGCCCGCCCCGACGTACAGGGTGCGGCTGCCGCGGATCGCGTCGGGCAGGTACTTGGCGTCCTTCTCCAGGTCCACGACGACCTGGAAGTTGCCGGAGGCGGCGTCGTAGCGGCTGATGTCCTGGATGGACTGGAGCAGAGCGGGCCCCGAACGGTCGTGGGTCTCGGTGCCGAACAGGTCCTTGAGGCCCGGGAGCAGGCTGAAGCGGATACCGGCGAAGAACACGACGAGCACCAGAACGACGGCACTCACCAGCTTCGCCCAGCCGGGCATGCGTTTGGACATGCGCCTGATGGGAGTCACGCGCCTAGTGGGAGTCGTGCTCCTAGTGGGAGTCGTCATGCGACGGCCCTCCTTCCTCCTTCAACGAATGCCCCCCAAAGCCCTTGGCAGACCGGGGCGTTGGCCGATTGGCGCCCTGACGGGAGCGCGGGCGGCGCACTAGCGTGGAAGGCCGCTTCCGAACGGCGCTTCTGGAGAACCGGATGAGTGCGGAGAGCGCGTCCCGGCCCCTGTGCCCCATGCATCGCATCAGCCTTCCCGAGTCCGGACCGCCCCGGCTCCTCACCCTCGCCAGCGGCACCCCGGTGTGGCTCGTGACCCGGTACGCCGAGGTGCGGCAGGTGCTCATGGACCCCCGGTTCGACCGGCGGTCGCTGCACGCGGAGGACGCCCCGCCGCTGCTCGTCGTGCCGAACCTGCTCGACGACCCCGACGGGCTGCTCAACCAGGACGGCCCCGCCCACCAGCGGCTGCGCGGCACCGTCCAGCGGGCGTTCACCCCGCGGGCCATCGCCCGCTGGCGGCCCTGGGTGGCCTCCGTGGTGGCCTCGCTGCTCGACGACTTCGCGGCCCGGCCGCAACCCGCCGACATCATCGGGGGGTTCACCCGGCCGCTGCCCGTGTCCGTGATCTGCCGGCTCATGGGGCTCGACCACCTGGACCGCGACCGCATCCGCCACTGGGCCGGCCACGCCCTGTCCGGCGGCGCCCACACGGCCGAGGAGGTCGTGGCGGCGATGACGGAGTTCGGTGTCTTCGCCGCCGGACTGATCGCCGAGCGGCGCAAGGAACCGGGCGACGACCTGGTCAGCGGCCTGGTCGCAGCCGGTGACGAACTGGGCATCGAGGAACGGCAGTTGATCACCCTCACGCTGGGCCTGGTGGTGGCCGGGCACGAGACCACCATGAGCGCCCTCGGCAACGCCGTCGTCTACCTCCTCACCGACGGGCGCGACGGCTGGCCGCTGCTCGCCCGCGACGAGGAGGCCGCGGCGACCGCGGCCGAGCAGCTGCTGCGCACCGTGCCGCTCAGTGAGGGGCGGGTGCTGCCCGGTCTGATCCGGCGCGCGGTCGCGGACGTCGAGGTCGGCGGAGTGCTGATCCCCGTGGGCGCTGTGGTCGCCGTCCAGACCAACGCCGCAGGCCGTGACCCCGACGTCTTCCCGCCGGGGCCGCCCGATCTGTCCGCGCCCCTCACCTCACCGACCATCGCCTTCGGCGCCGGACCCCACCACTGCCTCGGCGCCTGGCTGGCCCGCCTGGAACTCGAACTCGCCCTGCACCACCTCGCCGCCCGCTTCCCGCAGCTGCGGGCCGAGTTCACGCCGGAGACGATCGAGTGGCGGGTGGGACAGATGACCCGCAGTCCGCTGCGGCTGCCCGTGTCGTGGTGACGACGCCGGTCAGTGCGCGCGCAGTTCACGGTCGCCGGACGTGCGGGACCACCACACCCCCTCCCCGTGCGTGAGCCCCGGCAGCCGCAGTTCCATCGCGCGCACCCGCCGGGCCGGCAGCTCTCCCGTGATCACCCACGCCGTGCCGCCGCCGGTCGTGCCGGTGAACTCCGCTCCCAGGGAGGCGAGATGGGCGGTCACCGGCGCCAGCGCGTCGAGCGGGATCTCCGTCTCGAAGGCGTGGTACGGCTCGTAGAGCCGCGTCCGTGCCCGCTGCAGGGCGCGGCGCAGCACGTACGGGGTGAGCCCGCGGAAGTCACCGGCCGTGCTGAGCGGGGCGACGAAACCGGAGCGGATCAGGGTGACCCGGTAGTCCGTCACGGCCGCGCCGCTCAGCCCGGTGCGCATGCTCGTGTGCACGGTGTCCTCGACGGCCTGGTGGAAGGCCCGGGGGAGGGCGCCGAGTTCGGTCTCGTACGTGAACACCCCGCCGGAGCCGCGCTCGCCCGGCTCCACGCGCAGCCCGATCGTCGCCCAGTGGCGGGTGCCGTCGAGCCAGGGGTTCTCCTCCCAGGCCTCGCCGACCCCGCGCGGGCGCTCCAGGAACCGCACCCGGCCCGGCGCGAAGTCCGCCTCGATGCCGAAGTCCTGGGCGAGGCCGGCCGCCAGCACCTCCATCTGGACCTCGCCGTACAGGAGCAGCGCGGTGCTGCCGTCGGCCGCCGGGCGGGCGTGGATCAGCGGGTCCTGGTCGGCCAGGGCGAGCAGCGCGGAGCGGAGCCGGGCCGCCTGGTCGGGGCGGCGGGCGGTGACCACGGTCTCCAGGGTCGGCGGCGCGAACTGGGGGTCCTGCTCGCCGAGTTCACCCAGCCGGTCGCCCACGCGGACGCCCGAGAGACCCGTCAGCGCCGCGATGTTCCCGGCGGTGAGGGGACCGCAGCCGCCGATGACGTCCAGGCGTGTCACCCGGCCGGAGACCTCGGCGGTCCGGCCGTCGGCGTCGCGCCGCAGCAGCGTCAGCCTTTGACGCTCGGTCACCTCACCGTCGTAGAGCCGGAGATAGGCCGTGCGTTCGCCGCCGGGGCCGGGCCGGACGGCGAACACCGTGCCGCGCGGCGGGCCGCCCACGGCTGTCGGTGCCGGCGGGACGTACCGCACGAGAGCGTCGACCAGGTCGCCGACGCCCTCGCCGCCGAGCGCGGAACCGAAGAGGACCGGGTGGAAGGAGCCGTCGGCGGTGTGTGCGGCGAGGGCCTTGTGCAGGTCGGCCGGGGTGGGTGCGGGGCCGTCGACGACCGCCGCGAGGATGTCCGGGTCCACGTCGGCGAGGGGTTCGGCCAGGGAGTCGAGCGGCAGTGTGGTCACGCGGGCCCGCGGGGTGCCGATGCCGCGGACCGTGGTGAGCGGCGCGATGTGCGGGGTCAGCCTGCGGCGGACGTCGTCGAGCAGGCTCTCCGCGCGGGCGCCCGCCCGGTCGACCTTGTTGACGAAGACGAGCGTGGGCAACCGCAGCCGGCGCAGGGTGCGCATCAGGACGCGGGTCTGCGCCTGGACACCCTCCACGGCGGAGAGCACCAGGACCGCGCCGTCCAGGACCGCCAGGGCGCGCTCGACCTCGGCGATGAAGTCGGAGTGCCCCGGGGTGTCGATGAGGTTGACCTGGGTGTCGCCGACCGTGAAGGCGGCGACGGCCGAGCGGATGGTGATGCCGCGCTGTCGCTCGATCACCCCGTCGTCCGTACGGGTGTCACCGGCGTCGACGCTGCCGAGCCGGTCGATCGCGCCGTGGTCGAACAGCAGCCGCTCGGTGAGGCTGGTCTTACCGGCGTCGACGTGGGCCAGAATTCCGATGTTCAGGGTGTGCATGCTGAGTTGAGTCCTCGAGAACCGTGGGCCTGTGGAGGGGCTGGGGGATTCCGAGGAGTCGGCGCATGCGGGTCTTCCTGACGTGAGGGAACACGGACGGCTCCATCATGGCCGGGCGGTGCGGGCGCGGCGCAAGCGAATATCGCTGGTCACCGGCACTTCGCTGGTCAGTAGCATGAGGGACGGCAGCCCGAGATGATCATGCGAGGAGCGGATCGTGCGAGACATCGCCGTGTTCAGCGGTAGTGCCCACCCCGAGCTGGCGGCGGAGGTCTGCGCGCATCTCGGTGTGCCGCTCTGCCCCACGCGGGTCAGCCGGTTCGCCAACGACTGTCTGGAGGTGCAGCTCCAGGCCAACTGCCGGGAACGGGACGTCTTCCTGATCCAGCCGCTGGTCAGGCCCGTCCAGGAGCACCTCGTCGAGCTGCTGCTGATGTGCGACGCGGCCCGCGGCGCCTCGGCCCGCCGGATCACCGTGGTCATGCCGCACTATTCCTACGCCCGCTCCGACAAGAAGGACGCGCCCCGCATCTCGCTCGGCGGCCGCCTCGTCGCCGACCTGATGGTGTCGGCCGGCGCCAGCCGGGTGCTGGCCATGACCCTGCACTCGCCGCAGGTCCACGGCTTCTTCTCGGTCCCGGTCGACCACCTGCACGCGCTGCGGGAACTGGCCGCGCACTTCCAGCAGTACGACCTGACGCGCACCACCGTCGTCTCCCCGGACCTCGGCAACGCCAAGGAGGCCGCCGCCTTCGCCCGGCTCATCGGCGCGCAGGTCGCCGCCGGGGCCAAGCAGCGGTTCGCGGACGACCGGGTCAGCATCAGCGACGTCATCGGCGAGGTGACGGACCGGGACGTCATCGTCCTGGACGACGAGATCGCCAAGGGCAGCACCGTCCTCGAACTCCTCGACCGGCTGCGCGAGTTGAAGCCCCGCTCGATCCGGGTGGCCTGCACGCACGGCCTGTTCGCGGCCGGCGCGCTCAAGCGGATCGGCGAGCAGCCGGACGTGCTGGAGATCGTGTGCACCAACACCGTGCCGGTGCCCGAGGAGGAGCGCACCGACAAGCTGCGCATCCTGTCCATCGCCCCGGCGCTCGCCGAGGCCGTGCGGCGCATTCACAACGGCGAGTCCGTCAGCGCCCTGTTCGACGCGCGGCCGAGCGAATAGACAGGAGGGAGAGCCGGGTTCGGCCCGGCACCCGTCAGGTGACCTGGAGGCCCCAGTGGCGAAGGCGAAGTTCGAGCGGACCAAACCGCATGTGAACATCGGCACCATCGGGCACATCGACCACGGCAAGACCACGCTCACCGCGGCCATCACGAAGGTGCTGCACGACAGGTTTCCCGACCTGAACCCGTTCACGCCCTTCGACCAGATCGACAAGGCGCCCGAGGAGCGGCAGCGCGGCATCACCATCTCGATCGCCCACGTCGAGTACCAGACCGAGCGCCGGCACTACGCGCACGTCGACTGCCCCGGCCACGCCGACTACATCAAGAACATGATCACCGGCGCGGCCCAGATGGACGGCGCGATCCTCGTCGTCGCCGCCACCGACGGGCCGATGCCGCAGACCAAGGAACATGTCCTGCTGGCCCGACAGGTGGGCGTGCCGTACATCGTCGTCGCCCTCAACAAGACCGACATGGTGGACGACGAGGAGATCCTGGAGCTGGTGGAGCTGGAGGTGCGCGAGCTGCTCACCGAGTACGAGTTCCCCGGCGACGACGTGCCCGTGATCAAGGTGTCGGCGCTCAGGGCGCTGGAGGGCGACGAGCAGTGGACGCGGTCGGTGCTGGAGCTGCTCGACGCCGTCGACACGGCTGTGCCCGAGCCGCAGCGGGACGTGGACAAGCCGTTCCTGATGCCGATCGAGGACGTCTTCACCATCACCGGGCGCGGGACCGTCGTCACCGGCCGGATCGAGCGCGGTGTCCTGCACGTCAACAAGGAGGTCGAGATCATCGGCATCCACGAGACGAAGACCAGGACGACCGTCACCGGCATCGAGATGTTCCGCAAGCTCCTCGACGAGGGCCGGGCGGGCGAGAACGTGGGCCTGCTGCTGCGCGGCATCAAGCGCGACGACGTCGAACGCGGGCAGGTCGTCATCCAGCCGGGCTCGGTCACCCCGCACAAGGAGTTCGAGGCGCGCGCGTACATCCTGTCCAAGGACGAGGGCGGCCGGCACACGCCGTTCTTCGACAACTACCGCCCGCAGTTCTACTTCCGCACCACCGACGTCACCGGGGTGGTGACGCTGCCCAAGGGCACGGAGATGGTCATGCCGGGCGACAACACGACGATGAACGTGCAGCTGATCCAGCCCGTCGCCATGGAGGAGGGGCTGAAGTTCGCCATCCGTGAGGGTGGCCGGACCGTCGGCGCCGGTCAGGTCACCAGGATCCTCAAGTAGCAGCGGTCACAGCGACCCGGACGTGGCCTCGGACTGTCCCAGGGCCGCGTCCAGCGTCGCGTACGGCGGCAGTAATCGGTGCAGTCCGGTGACCTTCATGATGCGCAGGGTGAGGGGGTGCACACAGACCAGGTGCAGCTGCCCGTCGTGGTCGAGCACCCTGCTGCGGGCCCGGTAGAGCAGCCGGAGGCCGGAGCAGTCGAAGAACTCCACCTGCCGCAGGTCGATCACGACCCGGGAGTGCTCGCGCCCGGTCGCCCGGTCCAGGTGCGGGACGATCTCCAGGGCGGCCGCGATGTCGATCTCGCCGCGGAACTCCAGCACCGTGTGCCCCCGGTCCTCGCGGACGCGCAGGTGTCGACCGATCGGCGCAGGTTCCTGCTGCACGACGACATCGCCTCCAACCGGCCCTTCGAGCGACGGGGTGCAGGTCACCGGGGGCTGGGGTGACATCGTGCAGCGAGCGTACGAGCTGCCGCGGTGTCACCGCCCCCGGAGTGCGTTCAAGTTCTTTCCCCGCCCTGCAAGTTACCCTCGATGGAGTGAATTTGAGCATGTTCGATTGACATATGTCTGTGAATTGCGACCCAGTCTCAGGACAGGGCGTGCCACGCGCGGGACAGCGCCTGGCGGAACTGCTCGGTCTGGTGCCCGGTGAGGTCGCGGACCATCCGCTCCTCCAGCTCGCGGACCGGCTCCTCGTACTGCGCGAGCAGCTCGCGCCCGGCGTCGGTCAGCAGGATCAGCAGCTCCCGGCGATTGCGCGGATTGCGCTCCCGGCGCACCAGTCCGCGGTTCTCCAGTGACCGGACGAGATCGGCGATCGACTGGGCCGTCACGAACGAGTCCCGCGCCAGCTGCGCCGCCGAGAGCCCGTCGTGTCGCTCCAGGACGGTCAGCGCGGTGTACTGCAGTGCCGTGATCCCGGACGGCCTGACCAGCTCGTCGAGGTGGGACCGCACGACGAGTTCCACTTGTTTGACCATGTAGAGCAGGGACGGGGCCGTCTTGGCCGCCTGGGAGTCGAGCATGACTTCACCCTAGGGCATTGACAGGAAACCTGTCTGTAATGAGACTGCGGACATACCTGCGAACCAACAGGAATCCTGTTGGTTGAAATCTTGGCAATGAGGCTGAGGAGTGGTGATGACCACCTTCGAGATCGAACCCGGGCGGCTGTTCATCGGGGGACAGTGGCGCGAGGCCGCCGACGGGGCCCGCACCGAGGTGGTCGACCCGTCGCGGGGCGCGGTCGTCACCACCGTCGCCGAGGCGGGCGCCGCCGACGTGGACGCGGCCGTACGCGCCGCCCGCGAGGCCTACGACGACGGCTCCTGGTCGGGCCTCAGCGGCCGGGAGCGCGGCCGGGTGCTGCACCGCATCGCCGAGCTCATCCGGGAGAACGCCGACGACATCGCCCGTCTGGAGAGCCTCGACGTCGGCAAGCCGATCACGCTCGCCCATGCCGTCGACGTCACCAACGCGGCCAACGACTACGAGCACTTCGCCGCCCTCGCCCACTCCCTGCACGGCTCCCACCGCGACACCCCCCTGAACGCCCTCGCCTACACCCGGCGTGAGCCGCTCGGCGTGGTCGCCGCGATCACCCCGTTCAACTTCCCGCTGATCCTGGCCGGTTCGAAGATCGCCCCGGCGCTCGCGGCCGGCAACACGGTCGTGCACAAGCCCGCCGACGAGACCCCGCTCAGCGCGCTCTACATGGCCGAGCTGTTCCGGCGGGCCTGTGTCCCCGACGGCGTGGTCAACGTCGTCACCGGCACCGGGCCGGTCGCCGGTGAGGCCCTGCTGCGGCACAGCGGCGTCGACAAGATCGCCTTCACCGGCTCCACCGCGGTCGGCCGGCACGCCGCGAGCGTCGCCGGCGAGAACCTCAAGCCGGTCACCATGGAACTGGGCGGCAACGCGGCCCACCTCGTCTTCGAGGACGCCGACCTGGAGCAGGCCGTCGGCGCGGTCATCAAGGCCTTCGTCTTCAACTCCGGCCAGTTCTGCATGGGCGGCCCCCGGCTGCTGGTCGCCCGCTCGGTGTACAGCACCCTGCTCGGCATCCTCGAACAGGCCGTGCCCGGCGTGCCGTTGGGTGATCCGCGGCAGCCGGAGACGGTGGTCGGCCCGATGGCGGGGGAGAAGCACCTCAAGAAGGTCGAGGAATACGTCGAACTCGCCCGCAAGGAAGGCGGCCGCATCGTCTGCGGCGGTGAACGCCTCGACCTGGACGGCGGCTACTACTACAAGCCCACCGTCATCGCCGACCTCCCGAACGACTCCCGGGTGATCCAGGAGGAGATCTTCGGCCCGGTCCTCACCGTGCAGCCCTTCGACTCCGAGGACGAGGCCGTCCGCCTCGCCAACTCCACCCCGTACGGCCTGGCTTCGGGCATCCAGACCAGCAACCTCGCCCGCGCCCACCGCGTCGCCGACCGGCTCCAGGCGGGCATCGTCTGGGTCAACGACTGGGCCATGCTCGACCCCGCCGTCCCCTTCGGCGGCGTCAAGGACTCCGGCTTCGGCCGCGAGTACGGCCCCGAGGCGCTCGCCTCCTACACCAAGGTCAAGTCCGTCGTCGTCTCGCTCGGCTGAACCGCCCCGAACCGGCAGCAAAGAAAAGGGAGTCCGTACGATGTCCATCCCCACCCGTGCCGCGGTCGTCGAGTCCGGCGGGGCGCCCTTCACCCTCGCCGACGTCGAGCTCGACGAGCCGGGACCCCGTGAGGCGGTCGTCCGCATGGTGGCCACCGGGCTGTGCCACACCGACCTCGGCGTCGCGAGCGGCGGCCTGCCCTTCCCGCTGCCCGGGGTGCTCGGCCACGAAGGCGCCGGGGTCGTCGAGGCCGTGGGCCCGGCCGTCACCGGGGTCGTGCCGGGCGACCATGTCGTGCTGTCGTTCACGTCCTGCGGCGCCTGCCGCAACTGCGACGGCGGCCACCCCGCGTACTGCGCCACCTGGCTGCCGCTCAACCTCATCGGCGGCCGGCGGGCCGACGGCAGCAGCACCATCAGCCGGGGCGGCGAACCGCTGGGCGGCCACTTCTTCGGCCAGTCCTCGTTCGCCGAACGGGCGTTGGTGGACGAGCGCAGCCTCGTCAAGGTCGACCCTGAGGTGCCGCTGACGTCGATCGCCCCGCTGGGCTGCGGGGTGCAGACCGGCGTCGGCGCGGTCTGGAACGTACTGAAGCCGGTCACCGGCAGCACGGTCGTCGTCCTCGGCGCCGGAGCGGTGGGCCTCTCCGCGGTCATGGCCGCCGCCCTGACCCCCGCCACGACGATCGTCGCCGTCGACCGGGTCGGCGAACGCCTCACCCTGGCAAGGGAGCTGGGGGCGACCCATGTGGTGAACGCCGGTGACGAGGACCTCGGCAAGGCCCTCGCCGAGATCACCGGCGGCCAGGGTGCCGACGGGGTCGTCGAGACCACCGGCAACGTCGGTGTGCTCCGCCAGGGCGTGGACGCGCTCGGGGCCCGCGGCACCCTGGTCGTCGTCGGCGCCCCGCCGTTCGGCACCGAAGTCGCCCTGGACGTCAACGGGTTGCTCGGCGGCAAGAGGGTCGTCGGGCTGACCCTCGGCGACGCCGAGACGCAGTCCTTCATCCCCGCCCTGGTCCGGCTGGTGAAGGAGGGACGGCTCCCGCTGCACCGCCTGGTCAGCACGTACGCGTTCGCGGACATCGACCAGGCGGTGCGGGACATGGGAGCCGGCAAGGCGATCAAGCCGGTCCTGACTTTCTGACTCGGTCCGACTAGGTCCGACTCAGTCGACCGTGAGGACCAGCTTCCCCGTGGTCCGGCCGGTGTCGCCGAGGGCGTGCGCCTCGGCGGCGTCGGCCAGCGGGAAGGTGCCGGCGATGGTGGGGCGCAGCTTGCCCGTCTCGACCAGGTCCGCGATCGCCGCCATCCCGCTGTGCGAGGCGTCGACCAGCATGCGCAGCGCCCGGACGCCGAGCCGCTCGGCCTCCTCGAAGAACTCGTTCGAGCCGACCGGCAGGATCGACACCACGATGCCGCCCGGCCGCAGCACCCGCAGCGAGCGCACGGACGTGTCACCGCCGATGGTGTCCAGGACGACGTCGACGTCCTTGACCGCGTCGGTGAAGTCCGTCTCGCGGTAGTCGATCGTCTCGTCCACGCCCAGCCCGCGCAGGAACTCGTGCTTGCCCGCGCTCGCCGTGCCGATCACGTAGGCGCCCCGCGCCTTGGCGATCTGCGCGGCCACGTGCCCGACGCCGCCGGCCGCCGCGTGGACCAGCACCCGCTGGCCCGGCTGCACGTCGGCGTACTCCACCAGCGCCTGCCAGGCGGTCAGCGAGACCAGCGGCAGCGCGCCCGCCTCGGTGTGGTCGATCGAGGCCGGCTTGTGCGCGAACCAGCGGGCCGGACCGGTGACGTACTCGGCGTGCGACCCGTGGCCCCACGGGTACGACAGCATGCCGAACACCTCGTCGCCCGGCTTGAAGCGGGCGACGCCGATCCCGACCGCCTCGACCACGCCGGACACGTCCCAGCCCAGGACGAAGGGCGGCTCGCCCAGGAAGCCGCCGGTGGCGCGGTGCTTCCAGTCGGTGGGGTTGACCCCGGCGGCCCGGACCCGGACCAGTACCTCGTTCGTACGCGGCGCGGGCCGCTCCAGCTCCACTTCCTTGAGGACCTCGGGACCGCCGAGGGTGTCCTGGCTGATGGCTCGCATCGTCTTCACAGTGCTCATGGTCAACCAGCCTGCCGGGGCCCGCCTCCTCGGGAAATGGCATGATTGCCAACCTTCGATAGGATCGTGCCATGAGTGTCATGCGTGCACAGCGGCGGGTCGAACGCGTCGTGGTCCTGGCCCTGGAGGGCGTCTACCCCTTCGAGCTGGGCATCCCCAGCCGGATCTTCGGCGCCGCCGACGGGCACTACGAGGTGCTGACGTGCAGCGTCGACGGCCGGCCGGTGCGCAGCAACGCGGATTTCACGATCGGGGTCGAACACGGCCCGGAGATCCTCGCCACGGCCGACACCGTGGTGGTCGCCTCCATGGCTTCGGACCACATCCCCGTCGAGCTGCCCGCCGAGGTCGCCGCCGCGCTCGCCCTGATCCGCCCGGACGCCCGCATCGTGTCGATCTGCACGGCGGCCTTCGTGCTCGCGGCGGCGGGCCTCCTCAAGGGCCGCAGGGCCACCACGCACTGGCAGGTGACCGAGCCGTTCCGGCGGCTCCACCCGGACGTCGAGCTGGACCCGGACGTCCTGTTCGTCCACGACGGCCGCATCCTCACCTCGGCCGGCGCGGCCTCCGGCGTGGACGTCTGCCTGCACATCGTCCGCACCGACCACGGAAGCGAACTGGCCAACGCGGTGGCCCGGCGCTGTGTCGTGCCGCCGTTCCGCGACGGAGGGCAGGCGCAGTACATCGAACAGCCCGTGCCGGTGAGCGGGGCCACCAGCACCGCCGCCACCCGCGAGTGGGCCCTGACCCGCCTCGACGAGCCCCTCACCCTCACCGAGCTCGCCGCCCACGCCAGGATGAGCCTGCGTACCTTCGCCCGCCGCTTCCACGACGAGACCGGCCTCAGCCCCGGCCGCTGGCTGATCCAGCAGCGCGTGGCCCGCGCCCGGCACCTGCTGGAGTCCAGCGACCTGTCGGTGGACCAGATCGCCGGCGCGGTCGGCTTCGCCACCGGCGCCTCGCTGCGCCAGCATCTGCACGCGGCGATCGGGGTGTCGCCGCAGGCGTACCGGCGTACGTTCCAGGCGGCCCGCTGAACGTTTTCCCGCACTGCCGCGTCAGAGGAACGGAACGGCGACGGGTGAACAGGGGTGGGTATGCGCAGAGGATTCGTGGCCGTGACGGCGCTGCTGGCCGTGGCGGCGGTGGGATGCGGTGATGCCGAGGGCGACCTCGTGGTCAAGGGCACCGCCCCGCCCACGCCGTACAGCGGGCCGCTCCACATCGCCGGCAAGGCCTGGGACGAGGAGAAGGACGACCGCTCCGACCTCGTGAACACCGGCGCCGCGGCCCGCGCGCTGGAGTGCGACTGGCCGATCGACACCGCCGGCGGCAGCGAGCCGTGGAGCGAGGGCGACGGGGGAGAGACGCCGGAGGAGGGGCTGAAGGCCTACTTCGACATCGAGCAGCCCGGCGTGCCGCGGGAGGGCTACCGGGTCGAGCGCGAGGAGGGCGGCCGCGTCCTGTTCTCGTACGACGTCGACGGCCGGACCAAGGTGGCGGTCATCGTCGCCAAGGACCAGAAGGACAGGCCCGGTTGGGGCCCCGAGACCAGCGCCTCCTGCGACCCCGCCGAGTTCGAACCGGGTTTCACCGACTCCCAGGAGTACGAGATCTGGACGGACCGCGGCGGCAAGCGCGTGCCGCTCACCGTCATCAGCAGTTCGGTGGGCTCCGCCCACTGCGACTGGCAGGAAGCACACTTCCTGGGTCTGGGCGAGGGCAGGGACGGCCGGATCTACGCCCGCGATCCGCACGGGGTGCTCGGCAGCGACATGCTGACGGCCCCGTACGACGGGGACGTCCGTCTGCCCGCCGACGCCGAGGACACCGGATACCGCCGGGGGGACTGGCAGTTGTGGCTGACCGCCGACAAGGGCACGGCGTACGTCCGTACGCCCGACGGCGTGGAGGCCTGGCCGCGGGTGACGGGCAAGCTCTGCGCCTGATCCGTCACCGACTCGCGTGCAGGGCGACCAGCAACTGCCAGACCTGGTCGGCGATGTCCCGGGCGTCGCCGTCCAGGAGGCCGTGCAGCCAGTCGGCCAGCACCCCGGCGAAGGTGGCGGCGACCGCCGAGGCCACCAGCGGGGCGTCGGCGGCGCCCGCCAGTTCCCGCTCGCGCAGGCTGTAGGCCCGCAGGTCCCGGTGCAGCACCCGGCCCAGCGGACCGCCGCCGCCCGGGCTCAGCAGTGCCCGGTACAGGCCGGCGTGCGGGGCGAGCGAGGCGAAGAACTCCGGGAGCGCGGGCGGCGCGTGCACCGGGTCGGGCCGGCCGCGCCAGGCGTGCAGCGCCTCCACGGCCTCGCGTACGACATCGGCGCAGGCGTCGACGGCCAGGGCCTCCAGGTCGGCGTAGTGGACGTAGAACGTCGCCCGGCCGACCCCCGCCCGGCGCACCAGGGCTGCCACGCCGACCTCGGCGAGCGGGCGTTCGGCGCACTCGGCGAGCAGCGCCCGGCGCAGCTTCTCGCGGGTCCGGGCCGCCCGCGGGTCCTCGGCGGCCGTCACCGCGCCAGCAGGACCGCGCCCAGCGCCAGCGCACCGGGCAGGGCCTGCGCGACGAGGATGCGGACGTTGGCGGTGACCGCGCCGTACACGCCCGCCACGATCACGCACGACAGGAAGAAGACCTGGGCGCGGAAGCCGGTCGGGTCCGCGGCGATCAGGCCCCAGACCAGGCCGGCCGCGAGAAAGCCGTTGTAGAGACCCTGGTTGGCGGCCATCGCGGCGGTCGCCTTGGCCATGTCCCGGTCGAAGCCGTGGAAGCGCATCCCCGGCTTCTTCTGCCACAGGAACATCTCCATCACCAGGATGTACGCGTGCAGCGCGGCCACCAGGCCCACCAGAACGTTCGCGACGGCTTCCATGATCTCCCTCGAGGTGTGCAGCTGTCTCTGGCTTCTTGGACAGGTGTCCATTATAGCTGGACAGGTGTCCACGATGTCGGCGGCGGTCGCTAGGGTGCGGGCATGAGTGATCAGGACGTGATCGTGCGGCGGGCCCGCGCGGAGGACATACCGGGACTTGTCGCCTCCAGTGCGGGGCTCTTCGCGGAGGACGGCGGCACCCGGGACGCGACGATCAACGTGGACTGGCCCCGGGAGCACGGCGCGGAGTCGTTCACCGCGGCCGTCGAGGACCCGACCCGGCTGGTGCTCGTGGTCGACCACGACGGGCAGGTCGTCGGCCATCTGATGGGAGCGGTGAGCGGGCCGACGGACAGACGGCTGGTCAGCTCGGCCACGCTGATCAGCATGTACGTCCGCCCGGCGCACCGGCGGGCCCGGGCCGGGGCACGCCTGATGGGGGAGTTCCTCGCCTGGGCCAGGGACGCGGGCGCCGAGCAGGTCGAGGTGACCGCCTACAGCGCCAACACGGACGCCATCCGCTTCTACGAACGCAACGGATTCGGCCCGCAGTTGCTCACTCTGCGCCGGACCCTCTGACACCCCGGCGCAGTTGCAGCGCCCGCAGCGCCAGCATCATCTCGAACTGGGCCACGGGGTCGTGGAGGTGATCCCCGAACAACTCGTCCAGCTGGCGCATGCGGTAGCGCACCGTCTGCGGGTGCACCGCGAGCCGGACGGCGACCTCGCTGGCGTTGTGGCCGCTGCTCAGCCAGCTGAGCAGCGTCTCCGCGAGGCGCTCGCGCTGCGGTGGCCGCACCTGCTCCAGCGGGCGCAGCCGGCGTTCCGCCATGGCGTCGACCAGGGCGTCGTCGCGCAGCAGCAGAAGCGTGGCCAAGTGGTCCTGGCAGCGCACCATTTCGGCGTCCCACAGCACACCCCGGCGCACCAGCTCCAGCGCCTCGGACGCCCAGCGCAACGACCGCGCGCCCTCCTGCAGCGACACCGTCGGCCCCATCGCGGCCCGCAGCCCCTGCAACGCCCCGGCCACCGCCCGCGCCCGCCCGGGCCCCTCCGGATCGGGCACCACGAGCACGGCCGGCTGCACATCGAACCGCGCGAGAAACTCCGGCGGCACGATGGGCCCACGGGTAGGGAACGCCGGCTGCCCCGCAGGGCCGTGCGTCGGCGGCGACGGCTTCCCCCCGCCCGCCACGGGAGCCGCCGTGGGGACCGGGCCGCCCGTCGCCGGCGACGTTCTCCGGGTCGCCCCGCCCATCGCGGCTGTCGCCCCCGGGCCCGGCCTGCCCGGCGGCGGCGATGACCGGGTGACCGGCCCGCCTGGCGAGACCGCAGCCCCCGGGCCTTGCCCGCCCGCCGAGGGCGAGCGTTTCGGGTCCGGCCCGCCCGTCGCGGATGCCGATCCTGAGACTGGCCTGCCCGGCGGCGGCGATGGTCTGGCGGCCGGCCCGCCTGGCGCCACCGCAGCCCGCGGGCCTTGTCCACCCGCCGAGGGCGAGTGCTTCGGGTCCGGTCCGCCGGGCGGCGGTGCCGAGTTCGGAACCCGTCCCTCCACCGTGGCTGTCGGCCCGGGAGCCGATCCGCCGTGCGGGGGTGCGGACTTCGGGTCCGGTCGGCCGCCCGTCGCCGTGGACGGCCTCGCAAGGGGCACGGGCGTCGATGCCGGTGGGTTCATGGCGGTGCTGGGTGGGGTCGGCCAGGGGGGTGCGGGTGTCCGGGGGGTGTGGTCGATCGCCACCACCGCCAGGGACTTCGGTACCGGCCAGCGCGCGCTGTGCGCCAGTTCCGCGATGGCCTCCGCCGACGCCGGCGGGTCGGCGGTCAGCAGGTCGACCAGGCGCATCCGGCGCTGCTGGAGCTCACCGGCGGCGTGCAGCCGGGCCTCGGTGTACCCGGCGGTCGTCGCCGCGGCCATCTCGTCCAGGTGCAGGAACAACGCCTCGCCGAAGGCGCCCAGGATGGTCCGCGGCAGCAGATCGGCGTCCACGAGCGCGTTCACCCGGCGCCACGTCACGCGCGCACCGAGCCGCAGCGCCGACTGGAAGGAGTCCAGGCTGCGCCCTTCCTCCGCCTCCCCGCGCCCGATGCGCTGGTAGGTCTCCTGCACCGGCTCCCAGTCGCTGTCCGGTTTCGCCATCCGCTCCAGGAACCCCCGCAGCGCGTGGTCCACACCCCGGTGCACCCCTTGCATGTAGGTGTCGTCCGCGGGGCGCGCGTACTCGGGGATCTCGGTTCTGATCGCCCGTACGACCTCCTCGGTGATGTCGGCGAAGAACGGTCTGAGGTGATGGTGCAGATCCGGGGGGAGTTCCGCGAACGGACCGCCCCCGTCGTCGGTCACCATGGCGGCTCTCTTCGACACGACGGCGACGATACCCATCAGTAATACGTCAGGGCTTATCAGCGTCGGACAGGCGTGGGGTGGCGGTTTGTCACCCGATGACAACGTCCGTTCTCACAACCGTGCTGGTCAGTATGGGCATTTGTCGACTGTTCGATACTGGCGGACAGTGACGGAACCCTCACCTCCGGCGGGCCCGGGGAGTTGATCCTTTCGGGTTCAAACCCGATAAGCTCCCCTGCGGCGCTGCGAGTTGACCCGGTCGTGATCGGTCGTCTTGCGGTGCGCATTGGACAGTGCGCTCCCCCCTTGCACATCCCCCTGTTCGATCGTGTTGCCTCGAAGGATGCAGATGGAACTCGCCACTCCGCCGCCGGCGGCGCGGGCCCCGGTCGCCTGGTACAGCTGGTGGCTGATGCCGCTGGCCTTAGGAGGCGGGACGGTTGCCGCCACGTTCATGAGCTCGGAGCGAATAACCGCGGCCGTCGCCGGCGCCGCCGCCACGGCGGCGAGCTCGGTGTGCGTCCGGCTCCTGCTCCGCACCCGCAAGCGGCTCCACCAGGCCGAGAGCGGCTTCCGCAGCGCGCAGGCCGAGCACTCCCAGCAGTGGCAGCAGCATGTCGCGGGCCTGGAGCGGAAGTTCGCCGCCGAGCACGCCGCCCAGGACGCCCGGCTCGCCGACCAGGCCGCGGGCTACGAGGCCCAGCTCGCCGAGCAGGTCGCCGGTTATGAGGAGCGGCTCGCCGAACAGGCCCACGCCTACGAGGCGCGGCTGACCGACCAGGCCGCGGGCTACGAGGCCCAGCTCGCCGAACAGGCCGAGGTCTGGCAGGAACAGCTGGCCCACCAGCTGGCCGCCGTCGCCCGGCTCGCCGACGAGCAGCTGCCGGAGGCGCTGGAGCAACTGCGCGCCGGTGACGCCGTCGACGACCTGCTGCCGGTCACCAGCCAGTGCGCCAAGGTGAGTTCGGAGCTCCAGGCCGAGCTGCGCAAGGTCCTGCGGACCGCGCTCATCGGCGTCGAGCGCGAGTTCGACCGGTCCACCGCCGCGGAGCAGGCCGTCATCGGTATCGGCAACCGCATCCATGTGCTGACCAGCAAGCTGCGCGGCCGGCTGCACGAGATGCAGGGCGAGCACGGCCGGCTGCCGTCCGTGGCGCGGGGACTCATGGAACTCGACCAGGAGATCGGCCCCGCCGACTGTCTCGCCGCCAGCATCGGCGTGCTGGGCGGCTCGGACCGGCCCGGCCGGCAGTGGCAGGAACCGCAGCGGCTGCTCAGCGTGGTCCGCGGCGGCATCGGCCGGATCAAGGACTTCCACCGGATCGACGTACGCCAGCTGCCCGAACTCGGCGTCGACGGCGGTCTGGTGGACCACCTCACGCTGATCTTCGCCCACCTCCTCGACAACGCGGCCCGCTATTCGCCGCCCACCGAGCCGGTGCTCGTCTCCGGCAAGGAGGTGCCGAACGGTGTCGGCATCGAGATCCAGGACTCCGGCAAGGGGCTGAGCGAGGAGAAGAAGCGCGAGGCCGAGCAGGCCCTCGCCGGCACCGGCTCCGGTCCCGGACTGGGCGGTGTCTCCGAGGACGCCACCATCGGCCTGCGGGTCGTCGGCATCCTCGCCCGGCGCTACGGCATCCGCGTCACCTTCGCGGACTCGCCGTGGCTCGGCACCTCGGTGGTCGTGGTGGTCCCGCACAAGTACTTCAGCCCGTTGCCCGCGGCGGCACCGGTGGTGCAGGCCTCCGCCCCGGCCCCTGTCAGGGAGGAGATCCCGACGACACCGGCCGCTTCGGCGGAGACCGTCGAAGCCGGCGAGACCGCGGAGACCACGCCCGGCGGACTGCCCCGGCGAAGAAGCAGGCGGAGCGAGGAGGCCCGGCACCAGCCGGGCGAGCGCACCGAGCGGACCCAGGAGGAGACGTCCGCCGTCTCCGCCGTCCCGCCGGACGCGTCCTTCGCCGGCCTGGCCGCCTTCGCCACCGCCGGACGCGAGTCCGACCCGGACCGGGGCAACGGCGCCCCGGCCGACGGCCGCGAGTCCACCGAGCACCGCACTGAAGAGAGCGACTGAGTCGACATGACGCAACAGGGAACCGACGTGAGCTGGGCGCTCCGTGATCTCGTGGAGTCCATCCCGGAGATCCGTTTCGCCCTCGTGGCCTCCAGCGACGGCAAGGCCATCACCTCTTTCGGCGCCGAGGACCCCGACGACGTGGACCGCTTCGCGGCGGTGGTGGCCGGCCTGCAGGCGCTGGCCCAGCCCGTCGCGGAGCAGTTCCCCAAATACGCGGGGCAGCTGCGGCTGGCGATGATCGAGGTCGACGGCGGCCACCTCTTCGTCGTCCGCGCGGGCGTGGAGACGTATCTCGGCGTGCTCGCCCGGGAAGGCCTCGACCAGGGCCTGCTCGGGCACCAGATGAGGGATCTGGCCCGCAGGATGGGCGAGCTCCTCGGCACCACTCCGCGGCTGGAGGAGCACTCTGCATGAGTGCTCCCCGCCGGCCCACGGACCCGTCCGGTCTCGAGCGTTACTACGTCCTCACCGGAGGACGCAGCGGACCGGGCGGTTCGGCGTCGAGTCTCGACGTGGCGACCCTCATCGTCTCCCGCACCGCCCCCGCCCCGGGGATGCAGCACGAGCACGAGGAGATCCTCCGGCGCTGCCGTGATCCGCTGTCGGTCGCCGAACTCGGCGCCCACCTCGGATTGCCGTTCAACATACTCGCGGTGCTGCTGGCGGACCTGCTGGAGGCAGACCGCGTGGAAGCCCGTGACCCCATCCCGGCGCACGACGCCCGCCGCGGGCCCGACCTCGCGCTGCTTGAGGAGGTACTCAGTGGACTTGAAAGGCTTTGACCACCCCGGCGGGCCGGGTGACGAGGGCACCCGCTCGGTGAAGGTGATGATCGCCGGCGGCTTCGGCACCGGGAAGACCACGATGGTCCGCTCGGTCAGCGACATCAAGCCGCTGACCACCGAGGAGACCCTCACCCAGGCCAGCGCCGACGTCGACCACCTGATCGGCGTCGCGGAGAAGACGGAGACCACCGTCAGCCTGGACTTCGGCAAGATCGGCCTCAACGACAGCCTGATGCTGTACCTGTTCGGCACCCCCGGCCAGGAGCGGTTCTGGTTCCTGTGGAACGGTCTGTTCAAGGGCGCGCTCGGCGCGGTCGTGCTGGTGGACACCCGCAGGCTCGCCTCCAGCTTCCGGGCGATCGAGGAGATGGAGCGGCAGAACGTCCCCTTCGTCGTCGCCCTGAACGTCTTCCCGGACTCCAAGGACTACCCGGTCGAGGAGATCCGCGACGCCCTCGACATCCCCGAGCACATCCCGGTCGTGGCGTGCGACGCCCGCGACCGGGCCTCCAGCCGGGACGTACTGGTCACCCTGATACGTCACTTGAAGGACCGCTCCGCCGTCGCTCTGGAGTCCCGATGACCGAACAGCCCTTAAACGGCGCCGACACCCCGCGCGGCTGCCCCGTCGCCCACGGCGGAGCCGATGTCGCGCGGCTGTACGGGCCGGAGGCGGCGACCGATCCGCAGGGGATCTACGAGCGGCTGCGCAAGGAGCACGGTTCGGTCGCGCCGGTCCTGCTGGAGGGCGACGTGCCCGCGTGGCTGGTCCTCGGCTACCGGGACAACCGGCGGGTGCTCGACAACCCGCGGCAGTTCAGCCGGGACGCGCGGATCTGGCGGGACTGGCGCGAGGGACACATCCCGGACACGCACCCGCTGATCCCGATGATCGGCTGGCGGCCCGACTGCATCTCCCAGGACGGCGAACCGCACCGCCGGCTGCGCGGCGCGGTCACCGACGGGCTGCTCGCGGCGTCCAGCCGCGGTGTACGGCGCCATGCGACGTTCTTCGCGAACAAGCAGATCGACGCGTTCGCCGACACGGGGCGCGCCGACCTGGTCGCCGACTACGCCGAGTACCTGCCGATGCTCGTGCTCACCCGGATCCTGGGCCTTCCCATGGCCGAAGGGCGGCGTCTGGTCGAGTCGTGCGCCCAGGTCCTCAAGGGCGGCGAGGGCGCCCTGGAGCACAACGGCCGGATCATGCAGATCCTCTCCGAACTCGCCGAGCGCAAGCGGGCCGAGCCGGGCTCCGACTTCGCCACGGCCCTCATCCAGCACCCGGCCGGCCTCGACCACGACGAGGTCGTCAGCCATCTGCGGCTGGTGCTGATCGCCGCGCACACCACCACCAGCAACCTGCTGGCCCGGGTGCTGCAACTGGTCCTCACCGACGCCGGCCGCCTGTCGGGATTGGTGAGCGGGCAGCTGACCATCTCCTCCGTGGTGGAGGAGGTCATGTGGGACACCCCGCCGCTGTCGGTGCTGCCGGGCCGGTTCGCCGCCTCCGACCTGGAACTGGGCGGCCATCACATCCAGGAGGGCGAACTGCTGATCCTGGGTCTGGCCGCCGGGAACGTCGATCCGGAGGTGCGGCCCGACGCGGCCGTCACCGTGCAGGGCAACCAGGCGCACCTGGCGTTCAGCTCCGGACCCCACGAGTGCCCGGGACAGAGCATCGGCCAGTCCATCATCGAGATCGGCGTCGACGTCCTGCTGCACCGGCTGCCGGGCCTGCGGCTGGCCGTCCCGCCGGAGGAGCTCTCCTCGACCGCCTCCACCTGGGAGTCCCGGCTCGACAGCCTGCCGGTGGAGTTCTCCGTCTGACACCACCGCCGTTCTTGACACCGCCGCCGCCCGGCCGGAGCCCCGGCCCGGGCGGCGGCGGTGTCTGCGGCGTCAGCCGTCGAGCCAGTCCCCGGCCACGTCCGCGGGCACGTATCCCATGGCGTTCCACAGGAAATGCGGGTGCGCGCAGGCGAACATGTACGCCAGCAGCGCGATGTCCTCCCTGCCGGTGCGCGGGTCGTGCAGGGCGTGGAACCTCTCGGACCCGACGACGCCGGCGTCCACCTGGACGGCACGGGCGCGGCCCGGTGAGGCGGCCATGGAGGTCTCCACCCCGGCTATGAAGGTGCGGCGCAGGATCTCCCACGCGTTGTCGACGTCGCCGGACCAGGGCCCGTGCACGGCCTCGAAGGCGTGCAGCTCCGCGTCGAACAGGGGCCAGGCCCGCGGGTGTTGCTCCTGGCACCGGGCGGACAGCTCGGCGGCCCGGGCGCTCAGCGCGGGTACGGTCGCCCGCGGGGCGAGGGTGAGCTCGGTGCCGTCGGTGAGGATGCCGGTGCACGGGTCGGGCTGCAGCTCGCACAGCGGGCAGGCCTCGGCGGGCGGGAGGCCCTCGGTGATGCCGTCGAACCACAGGGCGTGGCGGCCGGTGAGCCCCATCCACACGATGGTCGTGGTCATCAGCCAGGTGTTCCACATCGGTTCGTGCGCCTCGGGCGTGCAGCCGTACTTGACGAGGGCGATGGCACTGGCGCCGTAGAGGGCCTTGGTGTGGGTGGGCAGGTCGGCGAGCCAGAAGTTGCTGATCTCGCCGGTGAGGGCGTCGGCCCGGACGTCGGCCATGTCGTCGATGACACGGCACAGCAGCAGCGAGGCGAGGTTCTCCTCCTGCCAGAGCTCGCTGTCGGGCGCGACGTGCCAGAACAGGCAGTCCATCATCTGCAGGGCCGAATAGGTGCTGTGGCTCAGCGGGTTGGACTGCGGGAGCGTGACGCTGCCCGTGCTGTGCTGCTGGAGCCAGTACTCGTCGACGGCCCGCTTGTGGGCCGCGAAGAGCCCGGCCACCAGGGCCCGTGCCGTGTTGGTGCTGAAGTTCTCCGCCAAGCGGTCCTCGATGAGCTGGGTGAGGCGGGTGGTGTCGATGGTGTCGATCACGCGCTTGTACTCGTGGAAGACGAGGATGTCGTCCTCGTAGCGGTGCCGGTGGCCGAGGTCGTGCTCCAGGTCGTTCATCTGCCGGGTCCAGGACCAGCCACCGGTCAGCACGCTGTCGAGTTCCCGGCGGTACGGCCAGGTCTTGACGGTGAGCGGACGGCCGGCACTGTGCCGCCAGTCGTAGTCGTCCAGTGTGCGGACGGGGGGCGTCGGCAACCGGTGGCACAGGGCGCAGTCGCAGACCGCCGCCTGCTCCTCCTCGCGCGGCGGGGTGAGTGCCCGGCTGCGCCAGGCGCCTTCCAGCATCGTGCACGTCAGCCGGCAGATCTCGGCGTCGGTGCTGACCTGGGGGAAGGCGGCCTCTATCACCCGCAGGCCGGCATCCAGCTGCCGTAGCCGGGCGAGGCCCTGCTCGTCGGGAGGCAGGTACGCGGGCCGCGCCGAGCGGAGGGCTCCCTCCAGCCGTAGCGCGGACCCCGCGCGGGGGGAGCGGAGCGCGTCCAGCCGCTGTTGAACGGAGGTCTGGGAACTTCGGTGCCGCTCGGTGAGCCCCTTGATGTGCTGCGTCAGGAGGCGGATCAGAGCGGCGGCCGCCTCCGTGGACTGGTGGTGGCCGGTGGGGGCGTCGGAGGGCAGGTCGGACGTGACGGCCTGAGGCATGTGGTTCCTTTCGGGAGACGGCGCGCAGAACCCCCCACCCCTGCGGTTGGGCGGTCCAGGGGGAGACCGCCCATGCACTCGAACTCGCCTTCGTGGCGCGAAAGTTGAATCGAGAAGCGGAACGAGACTTCCCAGAGAGTAGATGATCTACGCCGTGACCCGACCGTGATCTCCGTTACTGCTCATGCCCCTTGAGCTGCGTATACTCGCGCGCCCCCGACGTACGTCAGCGCCACGCGCGTCTTGGCGATCTCCGTGTGCGGAATGTCGAACGGGTCGCGGTCCAGCACGACCAGGTCCGCCAGCGCCCCCGCGCGCACCTCCCCGGTGTCGTCGAGATGGTTCACATACGCCGAACCCGCCGTGTACGCCGTCAACGCCTCGGTGAGACCGACGCGTTCGGCCGGCAGGAACACCGGCGCGTCGTCCGCGTCCGGCGCCTGCCGGTTGACCGCGACATGGATGCCCGCCAGCGGATCGGGGCTGCTCACCGGCCAGTCGCTGCCCGCCGCGAGCCTGGCGCCGGAGCTGAGCAGCGCATTGAACGGGTACTGCCACGCGGCCCGTTCGGGCCCGAGGAAGGGAATGGTGAGCTCGTCCATCTGCGGTTCGTGCGCCGCCCACAGCGGCTGGATGTTCGCGGTGGCGCCGAGTGCGGCGAACCGCGGTACGTCGTCGGGGTGGACGACCTGAAGATGTGCCAGGTGGGGCCGCGTGTCGCTCTGTCCGTTCGCGGCACGCGCGGCCTCGATCGCGTCCAGCGCGTCGCGTACGGCGCGGTCGCCCAGGGCGTGGAAGTGGCACTGGAAGCCGAGTGCGTCCAACTCGGTGACGTACTTGGGGAGTTGCCCGGGATCGATGAAGCTGGTGCCGCGGTTGGCGGTGGCGCAGCCGCACCGGTCCAGATACGGGTCGAGCAGCGCCGCCGTCCCGGTCTCGGCGACCCCGTCCAGCATCAGCTTGACCGTGCCCGCCCGGAACCGGCCGTGGCTCAACGCGACCCGCTTCTCGACGAGTTCGGGGATCTGCTCTGCCCCGCGCTCCCGGTCCCACCACAGCGCGCCGACGACACGCGCGGTCAGGGAGCCGTCCCGGGCCGCTGTCGAATATGCCTCCGCGGGGTCGTCCATGCCGAGGAAGTCCCCGACGAGCGCGTCCTGCCAGGCCGTGATGCCGAGCGCGTGCAGATGGCGCTGGGCGTGCAGCAGGGCGGCCAGCCGGTCGGCCGGGGTGGCCGCGGGGGCGAGGCGTCCGACGAGCTGCATCGCCCCTTCCTGGAGGGTGCCGCTCGGCTCGCCCGAGCCCGAGGCGTCCCGCTCGATGCGTCCGTCGGCCGGGTCGGGCGTGTCGCGGGTGACGCCGGCCAGTTCGAGGGCGCGGCTGTTGACCCAGGCGCCGTGATGGTCGCGGTTGGGCAGGTATACGGGCCGGTCGGGGACGACCGCGTCGAGCAGCTCCTTCGTCGGCGTGCCGCCCTCGAAGGCCTCCATGGACCAGCCGCCGCCGGTGATCCACGCCCGCTCGGGATGCGCGTCGGCGTAGGCGCGCACCGCGGCGACGGTCTCCGCGGCGGTCCTCGTGCCGGTGAGATCGCACTGCGTCAGTTCGAGGCCGGCCGGCACCGGGTGGACATGCGCGTCCTGGAACCCCGGCAGCAGCAACCGCCCGGCGAGGTCCACCACTTCGGTCCGCGGCCCGCGCAGGTCCAGGACCTCGTCCCGTCCTACGGCGGTGATGTGGTCGCCGGTGACGGCCACGGCGGTCGCGGTGCGGCCCTCGGGGGTGAGGACGGGGCCGCCGGTGAAGAGCAGATCTGCGTACATGGTCCGTTTCCTGGAGGTCGTGTGAGGTGCGTCGAGCTTCGGTGCGCCCGGAAGGGGCGCGCCGCGCAAGGGGCGGGCGGAGCCTCAGTGGGGTGTCGGGAGCAGCCGAGGGGAGTCCGCGTCGGTGCCCTCGCCGGTGCGGAAGTAGGCCGAGCCGCGCACCCACTTGGCCCACGCGGCCGCCACGAAGCCGGACGCGATCATCGCCAGGGGAGTGCTGAGCAGGAACCAGCCGTTGTCCGCGCGGAGCGCGAAGTGATCGGTGGAGGTGTAGAAGGACCAGCCGAGATAGCCGCCGAGCCCGAGCAGGGCCAGCGCGCTGAGCGTCGGCAGCACCACGGCCCGTACGCCCTCCCGCCAGTCCTCGCGCAGCAGCGAACGGAAGCGGGCGGCGGCCGCGAGGGCGGTCAGCGCGTACGACAGCGCCACCACGATGCCGATCGCGCTCACCGTGGCCATGATCATGTCCGCCAGGCGGGGAATGACCAGGGCGAGGAGCGCGACCCCGGCCGCCAGCGCGCCGATCAGCACGGTCCCGGCGGCGGGAGTGCCGTACCGGCGGCTGACCTTGGACCACACCGGTCCGAGCGTACGGTCCCGGCTCATCGCGAACATCCCGCGGGCCGTCGGGATCACCCCGGCCTGGAGCGAGGCGACGGCCGAGAACATCAGCGCCACCAGCGGGAGCGCGGCCAGCGGCTGCGCGGCCAGCCGGTCGCCGAAGAACGCCAGGCCCTCGGCGCCGTGGCCCGCCAGCTCCTGCTCGGACAGCACGCGTTGGAAGGCGATCGAGCCGAGGAGGAACAGGCCGAGCATCGTGAACAGTGTCGTCAGACCCGCCCGGGAGGCGTCCCGGGGGTCGCGGACCTCCTCGGACACGCTGAACGCGGCCTCGAAACCCCAGTAACAGAACACCGACAGCAGCAGGCCCTGGGCCAGCGCGGTCGCGGACGGGATCCCGAACGGGTCGAACCAGCTCCAGCTGAAGGCGTGCGGGCCGGTGACGATGCCGTATCCGCAGAAGCCCAGCAGCACGACGTACTCGAAGACCAGCAGCCCGGCCTGCAACCTGGCCGCGGTCCGCACTCCCGTGACGGCGGTCAGGGTGACCGCGGCGAGGACCACGACCCCGAGGAGCGTCGTCTGCGCCGTCGATCCGGGGTCCAGCGCCAGTCCGCCGAGCCGGTGCACTCCGGCGTCCCCGGCCAGCTGGATCAGGGCCGAGCCGGTGACGGCCGTGGTGTAGGCGAGGAACGCCACCGTGGCGACGATGTTCACCCAGCCGACCAGGAAGCCCAGCCAGGGAGTGAGCGAACGGCCCACCCACACATAGCCGTTGCCTGCGTTCGGCTCGACGCGGTTGAGCCGGGCGTAGGCGCCGGCGATGCCGAGGACCGGCAGGAACGCCAGCAGCATGATCGCCGGGAGGTGCAGTCCGACGACCCCGGCGGTGACGCCGAGGCCGATGCCGATGCTGGTGGTCGCGGCCGTGCTGGACGCGGCGATGGCGACGCCGTCCAGGACGCCGAGGGACCTGCGCAGCACCGGCTGCGCGGGAGACGCATGGGGTGGTGGGGGTGTGTCGGGCATGGCCGGTTCTCCGCTCGCACCGGGGGGCCTGGTCGGCCCCGGTGAGGCGACATGAAACTGGCCGGGGGGTTAACAGGTCAACGGTGTTGTCATAAGGTGCGGCCATCGGACCCACGGAGGCACGCCATGACCGACCGCGTCGTCCCGCCCACCGCGCGGCAGCGCAGAAGGCCCACCAAGCAGGGTGTCGTCCTGTCCGAGGGGCTGATCGTCGAGACGGCCATGCGGCTGATCGAGGAGCACGGCGCCGAGGCCCTCTCGGTGCGCCGTCTCGGCCGTGCCCTCGGCGCCGACCCCAGCTCCCTCTACCGGTACTTCCGGCACACCGACGACCTGATGCTCGCCGTCGCCGACGAGCTCATCGGGCGCACCCTGCGCAGCTGGCGGCCCACCGGCGACTGGCGCGCCGACCTGCGGGACCTGGGCCTGCGCATGCACGCCGGGGCGCTCGCCCACCCCCGGGCCGCGGTCCTCAGCTCACACCGGGTGACCGGGCGCGACCACGAGATCCAGGCCGTGGAGACCATCATCGGGGTGCTGCGCGACGCGGGGTTCCCCGACGCCGAAGCGGTACGGATCTACCACGCCTTCGTCGACCAGGCACTCGCCTTCGCCGCCCTGGACTCGGCGAGCACCGCCCTGCCCCGGCCGGCCCGGGAGGCGGAGGCGGCCGTCTGGCGGGCGACGTACGCCCGGCTGCCCGCCGACACCCACCCGCACATCGCCGCGACCGCCCGCCATCTCGTGACGGACATGCCGCGCAGCTCGTATCCGATGGCACTGGACCTGCTGCTGAGCGCGGCGGCGGCCCGGCTCACCGAGATCCGGGACGGGACGGACACCTGACCGCAAGACTGTCCATGACCCTGCACGACGACCTCAGGAGACCGGCCACCGATGGCGAACCCGCCCGCACGCCCCGCGAAACAGCGCAAGCACGACACCCTGCACCGCCTGGAGCACGACGAGGACGTCTGGGTCGCGACGGCCGACGCGGACGGCGGAGTGCCGTTCCTCGTCCCCCTGTCCTTCCTCTGGGACGGCGCCACCCTGCTGCTCGCCACTCCGGCCAAGAGCCCCACCGGCCGCAATCTGCGCACGACCGGCCGCACCCGGCTCGGCATCGGGCCGACCAGGGACGTCACGATGATCGAGGGCACCGTCGACACGATCCCCCTCGCCGAACTGTCCCAGGAGGAGGGCGACCGCTTCGCGGCGAAGACCGGCTTCGATCCCCGCCAACTCGCCACCCCCTACGAGTACTTCAGGGTCCGCCCGGTCCGGGTCCAGGCCTGGCGGGAGCCCGACGAGCTCGTCGGGCGGGAGCTGATGCGGGACGGGGAGTGGCTGGTCGCCGACTGAACCGGGCGGACGGGGTTATCCGTGAGGTACAGGGCCGCGGGGCACGAACGCCCCGCGCCCCGGACCGTACGGAGGAGACATGGCACTGGTGAAAGCGGGCGTCGTGGTGCTCGACTGCGCCGAGCCGGAGAAGCTCGCCGGGTTCTACAAGGAGTTCCTGGAGGGCGAGGAGACGGACGCGACCGCCAACCGCGTGGAGATCAGGGGGGCCGACGGGATGCGGATGGCCTTCCGCCGGGACATGAACGCCACGCCGCCGAGCTGGCCGCGTCCCGAGAACGCCCTGCAGGCCCATCTCGACTTCGTCGTCGACGACTTGGACGAGGCGGAGCGCAGGGTCATCGGGCTCGGCGGGCGCCCGCTGGAGACGAAGGACGCCTCCGGCCCGTTCGAGGAGCGCGGCTACGCCGACCCGGCGGGCCACTCCTTCACCCTGCGCCGCGTCACCCCGACCGCGCCCAAGACCGGCTGACGGCGGGGTGCGCAGGCGGAGTTGACGTCGCGTCAGTCCCGGCCGCCGTCGTCAGCGGTCGGCCAGACACCGGTGGACCGTTCGATGGCCTTCGCGCCCGTGCGGTCCACCGCGCTGCGCACCACCGCGAAGATCGCGCCCTGCACGGCCGCCGCGAACAGGATCTCGCCCCAGGTCCGGTCCCGGTCCAGGGCGTCGGGCGCATTGTCCTCGTGCCGGATCACCTTCCACGTCTTCTGGAACGCGATCCCGGCCAGCGCCCCGCTCGACCAGCCCAGCACGAAACCGAGGGGCTTGTAGGCGAGGGGGAGCTTCAGCTTCTTCTTGTTCTTCTTGGCCATGTGTCTCTCCTTCGTGCGTTCCGCTACTTCGGTGTGGGCCGGCCCTGCGGTGACACCTGCTCGTCGGGCGGCGGCGGCCCCGGCGGAGTCCCGTCGCCGAACGGCCGGCCGGTCAGCTCCTCGCGGTGGTGCGGGGTCAGCCAGCCCGACAGATCCGGTCCCAGCGGCACGATCCGCGTCGGGTTGATGCCGGTGTGCACCTGGTAGTAGTGCCGCTTGATGTGGTCGAAGTCGACGGTGTCACCGAAGCCCGGCGTCTGGTAGAGGTCGCGGACGTACCCCCACAGCACCTTGTTCTCCGCCAGCTTCCAGCGGTTGCACTTGAAGTGGCCGTGATAGACGGCGTCGAAACGTACCAGCGTGGTGAACAGCCGGATGTCCGCCTCGGTGATGGTGTCGCCGACGAGATAGCGCTGCCGGGCGAGCCGCGGCGTCAGCAGCTCCAGCCGCCGGAACACCGCCGAGCAGGCGGCCTCGTACTCCGCCTGCTCGGTGGCGAAACCCGCCCGGTACACGCCGTTGTTGACGTCCTCGTACACATCCGCCATCACCGCGTCGATCTCGTCGCGCCGCGCCTGCGGATACAGGTCGGGGGCGCCCTCCCGGTGCAGGGCGCGCCACTCGGTGGCGAGGTCGAGGGTGATCTGCTGGTAGTCGTTGGTGACCAGCTTCCCGCTGGGCACGTCCACGATCGCCGGCACGCTCACCCCGCCCGGGTAGTCGGTCTCCCGCCGGTCATAGGCCTCGCTGAGACAGCGGATGCCCAGGACCGGGTCGCGGCCGTCGGGGTCGAGGGTGAACCGCCAGCTGCGGTCGTCCTGGATCGGGTCGGCCACCGCGAGCGACAGGGCACTCTCCAGGCCCAGCAGCCGCCGGGAGACCAGGGCCCGGCTCGCCCAGGGGCAGGCCCGGCTGGCCACCAGCCGGTAGCGGCCCGGCTCCACCGGCCAGCCGTCGCGGCCGTCCGCGGTGATCCGGTCCGTGAAGTGGGCCTTGGACCGCTGGAACGTGCGGCTCCCGTACGCGCTGTTGCCTCCGTCCGAGCCAGTCATGCCGCCTCCTGTCGTGCCTGTCGCCGTGCGGGTGTTCCATGACCGCGTTCCCAGATTTCGGCGTGTGAGCCCCGCCAGTCGGGGCAGTCGGCGAAGGTGAGTGGGACATCTTCGAACACGACCTCGAACGCATCCCTGAACACGCGGCGCCCGGAATCACCACCGGCCCCGGCAGAAGTGACCGAGGGCCACCAGGCGGACCGCAGAACGCGGGTCACCGTCCTGGTGGCGCTCGCCGCCAATCTGGTCATCGCCGTCGCCAAGGCCGTCGGCGGTCTGCTCGCGCACTCCCCGGCCCTGCTGTCGGAGGCCGCGCACTCGGTCGCCGACAGCCTCAACGAGGTCTTCCTCCTGGCCGCCCTGCGCCGCAGCCGCCGCCCCGCCGACCGACGGCACCCCTTCGGCTACGGCAAGGAACGGTTCTTCTGGTCGCTCCTCGCCGCCGTGGGAATCTTCGTCATGGGCGGCTGCTTCTCCTTCTTCCAGGGCTTCGAGGCACTGCGCAACGGAGCCGAGGAGGAGCTCAGCGGATACATCGCCGGGCTCGTCGTCCTCGGCGTCGCCTTCGTCGCCGAGGGTGCGTCGCTGGCGCGGGCGCTCCATCAGACGCACCGGCAGGGCGGCCTGGGCGACGGCCTGCGCGACCCGGCGCTGCGCACGGTTGTCGCCGAGGACGGCACGGCGGTGCTGGGCGTCAGCCTGGCCATGGCCGGCATGGCCCTGCACATGGTCACCGGGCAGGTCGTATGGGAAGCGTCCGCGTCGCTCGCGATCGGGGCGCTGCTCGTCTACGTCGCCTACCGGCTCGGCCGTGAGGCGCGCGACCAGCTGATCGGGGAGGCCGTCGACGCGGAGACGAGCGACCGGATCCGGGCACTGCTCCAGGAGCAGCCCGAGATCGACAGCGTGGAGGCACTGTTCACGATGATGACGGGGCTGGAATCGGTCCTGGTGGCGGCACGCGTCGACCTGGTGCCGGGGCTGGACAGCGAGCGGGTCGAGGAGGTCGCCGTACGCATCAAGCGGCACGTCGCCGACACCTTCACCGAGGCCGACCAGATCTTCCTCGACATCACCGACCGGCCCGCGCGCGAGGCACGAGAAAGCCCCGCCGCGACGGGGGAGCGCGGCGGGGCCTGAGGCTCTGGTGCCCGGCCGACGGGGCTTCATGCACCCCGTCCCGGAATTTTTTTCCGGAGATCTTTTTACCGGGGCCGGCCGGGCAGCTCACCGGTCACCGGGGCCGTCCGGTCAGGCCTCCGGGGACGGTTCCAGGACGAAGACCGGGATCTCGCGGTCCGTCTTCTTCTGGTAGTCCGCGTACGGGGGATACGCCGCCACGGCCCGCTCCCACCACTCGGCCTTCTCGGCGCCGGTGACCTCCCGCGCGATCATGTCGCGCTTCCGGGGTCCGTCCTGGAGCTCCACATGGGGGTCGGCCTTGATGTTGTGATACCAGACCGGGTGCGTGGGCGCGCCGCCCTGCGAGGCGACCACGGCGTACCGGCCGCCGTGCTCGACCCGCATCAGCGGCGTCTTGCGGATCTTGCCGCTCTTGGCGCCCAGGGTCGTCAGCAGGATCACGGGCATTCCGGTGTCCATCAGGGTCGTTCCCTCGGTACCGCCGGAGCTCTCGTACAGCTCCACCTGCTCGCGCACCCACGCGGTCGGGCTGGGTTCGTACTCGCCCTCGAGAGGCATGGCATCCGTCCCATCGTCGTCGTGTCCTGCGGCTGACCGCCTCCGCCCACAACACCGGAGCGCAGCGGATTCATCCGCCCCGCCATGACCTCGCGGGTAATCGCCCCGCCCGGTCCCCTCGGGGCACAGTGGCAACCGCCGAAGGGGAGGAGTACCCATGGCCGCCACCACCGAGACCACGACCCGCGCGGTGATCACCGAACTGCTGCGGCGCATCGGCCAGGGCGACCCGGAGCGGATCGCCGAGCTGTACGCCGAACCCGCCGACTGGAAACTGAACTGGCCCGAGGACGAGCACGGTCGCGCCGCCACCCCGTGGATCCGCCACCGCGCGACCCGCGCGGACGCCGCCGCCCACTACCGCGAGCTGGCCGCGCACCACGCGCCCGGTGAGGCGGACACCCGGATCGAGCGGGTCCTGGTGGACGGTGCCGACGCGGTGGTCCTCGGCGAGATCCGGCAGACGGCGAGGGGGACCGGCCGCCCCTATCGCGCCAGGTTCGCCCTGCACCTGACGGTCGAGGACGGATTGATCGCCCGGCACCACGTGTACGAGGACAGCCTCGCGGTGGCCCGGGCTTTCGCCCCCTGACCGCAGGTCGTCCAGGCCTCGCTCCCTGGCCGGCGGCCGCCCGGGCCCTTGCCCGCTGACGGGCCGTCGCCCGGGTCCCCGCCCCTTCGCGGGCCGCCGGCCGGATCTCTGCCCGCTGGCGGGTCGTCGCCCGGGTTCCCGCTCCTGAGCGGCGCGTGGCCGCCCGCCTCACCGCATCATCCGCACCGCCAGCGCAGCGATCACCGCGCTCGACACCAGGCCCGTCACCAGTCGCCCCCGCCGGCCGGTCAGTGTCCGGCCGAGGAGTGCCCCGCCGCCGGCCAGCAGCAGCTGCCAGCTCGCGGACGCCGCGAACGCCGCCAGGACGAACACGCCCTGCTCCAGTGGCCGGACGGGGTCCGCGGTCCGGGTGCCGAGCACCAGGGCCACGAAGTAGATCACGGTCGTCGGGTTGAGCAGGGTGATGCCCAGCAGTGCCAGAAAGGCACGGGCCGGGCTCGGCGGTGGAGGCTCGGTACGGACGCCCGGGCGACGGCCGCGGTACTGGCGTACGGCGACGACCGCGCCCCGGACCGCCAGGGCGAGCAGCAGCAGGGCCGAGGCCCAGCGCAGCGGCCCGAGCACCGGACGCAGCGCGGCGGCCAGGGCGGTGCCCCCGACCGTGGCCAGCAGGGCGTACAGCCCGTCGGCGGCCGCGACGCCGAGGGCGGCGCAGGCACCGGTGCGCAGGGACGTACGGGCGGTGAGCGAGACGAGGTACGTCGCGACGGCGCCGACGGGCATGGCGATGCCGTAGCCCGCCAGCAGGCCCGCGACGAGCGCCCCGGTCACGGGGCGGGAGGTGTCGGTCCCTCCGGACGGCCGGACTGCTGCTGGAACCGCACCGGCGTGGCGGCGGCGGTCAGCGGCAGAAGGGCGCGGTGCGTCGTAGGCATGCCGGGATTCTGAGCCGGAGCCGGCTTCGCCCACAACCGGTTTTCGTTCCCGAGCGAGCCTCCTTCGGCGCAACCGTTCTCGATTCCCGAGCGAGCCGCCCCCGGCGAACCGTTTTCGATTCCCGAGCGAGCATCTCCGGCCAACCTCCCGCCGCCGCCGATCTGGCCGAACTTCTCGTCGCCGCATAGATGCCCCGGGCATCTAATGAAGATCTGCGCGATGCCGCGTCAAGCATCGGGCACGAAGCTCACTTCGTCTGCGAGGTCTTCCATGACGGCAACGCCCCGCACGCAAACGGAACCCGTCGCCTTTCCGCAGGACCGCACCTGCCCCTACCACCCGCCCACCGCCTACGCCCCCCTGCGCGACGGCCGCCCGCTGGCCCGCATCACCCTCTACGACGGTCGGCCGGCCTGGCTGGTGACGGGGCACGCCCTCGCCCGCGCCCTCCTCACCGACCCGCGCCTGTCGGCCGACCGCACCCGCCCGGGCTTCCCCGCACCCACCGAACGCTTCGCGGCGGTACGCAACCGGAGGGTGGCGCTGCTCGGCGTCGACGACCCGGAGCACCACGCGCAGCGGCGGATGATGGTGCCCAGCTTCACCCTGCGCCGGGCCGCCGAACTGCGGCCGCAGATCCAGCGGATCGTCGACGAGCGGCTCGACGCGATGGTCGCGCAGGGGCCGCCCGCCGAACTGGTGAGCGCCTTCGCGCTGCCGGTGCCCTCGATGGTGATCTGCGCCCTGCTGGGGGTGCCGTACGCCGACCACGAGTTCTTCGAGGGGCAGTCGCGTCGGCTGCTGCGCGGCCCGAGGGCGGCCGACACCCAGGACGCGCGCGATCAACTGGACGCCTACTTCGAGGAGTTGATCGACCGGAAGCTGAAGCAGGAGCGGCCCGGAGACGGCGTGCTGGACGAACTCGTCCACGACCGGCTGCGCGCCGGGGAGCTGGACCGTGCCGAGGTCATCTCCTTCGCCACGATCCTGCTGGTCGCCGGACACGAGACGACCGCCAACATGCTCTCCCTCGGCACCTTCACCCTGCTCCAACACCCCGAGCGGCTGGCCGAGTTGCGTGAGCGGCCCGAGCTGCTGCCCGTCGCCGTGGAGGAGCTGATGCGCGTGCTCTCGATCGCCGACGGGCTGCTGCGGCTGGCCACCGAGGACATCGAGGCCGGCGGCGAGACCATCCGGGCGGGCGACGGAGTGGTTTTCTCGACCTCGGTCATCAACCGTGACGAGGACGTCTACCCCGCCCCCGACACCCTGGACTGGCACCGCCCGGCCCGCCACCACGTCGGCTTCGGGTTCGGCATCCACCAGTGCCTCGGCCAGAACCTGGCCCGCGCCGAGATGGAGATCGCCCTGCGTACCCTCTTCACCCGGCTGCCGGCACTCCGTCTCGCCGTCCCCGCGGACGAGATCCCCTTCAAGCCCGGCGACACGATCCAGGGGATGCTGGAACTCCCCGTGACCTGGTAAGAGGCTCGAGGCCATGCACATCGACATCGACAAGGACGTCTGTATCGGCGCCGGCCAGTGCGCCCTGGCCGCCCCGGCCGTGTTCACCCAGGACGACGACGGGTTCAGCGCACTGCTGCCCGACCGGGAGGACGGGGCGGGCAGCCCGATGGTCCGCGAGGCGGCCCGGGCCTGCCCCGTGGGCGCCATCACCGTGACCTAGGGCCTGTCGTCACCGGGCCGCGGCCCGCATCAGCAGCCGTGCCGCCTCGCGCGCCTCCCGCGCCGGGGCGGTGCTCCCCGTGATGCCCGCCGTCACCATCGCCCCCTCGGCGAGCAGGAACAGGTGCCCGGCCGACGCGCCGGGCAGTCCCGCGTCCGCCACCAGGCCGTCCAGGTAGTGCCGGAACGCCGCTTTGTGCGCCCGTACTCGGGCCGTCACCCGGGCCGAGGTCGCGCCCAGTTCGCCGTACGAGTTGATCCACGCGCAGCCGCGGAAACCGTCCTCGCCGAACCACGACTCCAGCCAGTCGAAGACGGCGAGGATCCGCTCCTCGGGGTCCGTGTGGCCCTCGACGTGCTCGGCCAGCCGCCCGCGCCAGCGTTCGTCGCGGCGCTCCAGGTAGGCCTCCACCAGCTGCTCCTTCGCGGGGAAGAGCTGGTAGAGCCGCTTGAGCGAGACGCCGGACGCGCCACGGATGTCGTCCATGCCGACGGACTGGATGCCGCGGCCGTAGAACAGCTCCTCCGCGGCGTCCAGTGCCTGCTCCCGGGCGGTCGCGCTGTCCATGAGGGTCACTCCTCGGCACTCCTTGACGCTGGCTGACGTCCCCCACTGATGTCCCTTGACGAGAGAACGTGCGTTCTCCTACGGTAGCAGCAGCAAGGAGAACGTGCGTTCTCCCTTTCTGGTCACGGAGGTTGACATGACCGACCGCCCGCCCCTGCCGCCGTTCACCCGCGAGACCGCCGCCCGCAAGGTGCAGGCCGCCGAGGACGCCTGGAACACCCGCGACCCGCACAAGGTGGCGCTCGCGTACTCCGAGGACTCGGTGTGGCGCAACCGCGACACCTTCGTCACCGGCCGGGACGAGATCGTCGCGTTCCTCACCGCGAAGTGGGCGCGTGAGCAGGAGTACGCCCTGCGCAAGGACCTGTGGGCGTTCGACGGCAACCGCATCGCCGTCCGCTTCCAGTACGAGTCCCTCGACGCCGACGGCCGGTGGTGGCGCAGTTACGGCAACGAGCTCTGGGAGTTCGACGAGCACGGCCTGATGACCCGGCGCGAGGCCAGCATCAACGACGTCCCGATCGAGGAGAAGGAGCGTCGTATCGTCGGCCCGCGTCCCGAAGCCGAGCGCGGACGGTCGTTCCCCCTTCAGTAGGGTTCCGGAGTGATCGAACAGGCTCAGAAACCCTTCCTCTACGTCGTCGTCTGCGCCGCCGGCATCGCCGCCGACGTGGGCGAACTCATCACCGCCGCCCAGGAACGGAACTGGGAGGTCGGCGTCATCGCCACCCCCGTCGCGGCGAACGGGTTCTTCGACACCGCCGCGGTCCAGGCGCAGACCGGCCGCCCGATCCGCTCCGCCTGGCGCACCCCGGGCGAGCCCCGTCCCTTCCCGCCGCCGGATGCCGTCGTGGTCGCGCCCGCCACCTTCAACACCGTCAACAAATGGGCGGCCGGCCTCGCCGACACCCTCGCCGTGGCCACCCTGTGCGAGGCGTACGGCCTGGGCGTCCCGATGGCCGTACTGCCGTGTGTGGCCGACGCGTTGGCCGCCCACCCAGCCTACCAGGACAGCCTGATACGACTGCGGGGGATGGGCGTGCGGTTCGGGCCGCCGTTCGCGGGCGAGCCGGGGGCGGAGTTCGGCTGGGAACGGGCGCTGGACCTGCTCGACCGGTGACCCCTGAGGGGGCGCGGCCGGACACCGTACGCTCCCCTTCGTAACCACTCGGAAGGCAGGAGCAGCAACGATGCAGTACGTGAAGCTCGGTTCGACGGGCCTGGACGTGTCGCGGATCTGTCTGGGGTGCATGACCTACGGCCTGCCCGACCGCGGTGTGCACGAGTGGACCCTCGACGAGGAGGCGTCCCGGCCGCTGATCCGGCAGGCGCTCGACGCGGGCATCAACTTCTTCGACACCGCGAACGTCTACTCCGACGGCACCAGCGAGGAGATCGTCGGCAAGGCGCTGCGGGACTTCGCCGACCGCGACGAGATCGTCCTCGCCACCAAGGTGCACGGCCGGATGCGGTCCGGACCCAACGGCGGCGGACTGTCCCGCAAGGCGATCATGACCGAGATCGACCACAGCCTGACCCGCCTCGGCACCGACTACGTCGACCTCTACCAGATCCACCGCTACGACCCGCACACCCCGGTCGAGGAGACGATGGAGGCCCTGCACGACCTGGTCAAGGCCGGCAAGGTCCGCTATCTCGGGGCCAGTTCGATGTACGCGTGGCAGTTCTCCAAGATGCAGTACACGGCGGAGAAGCACGGCTGGACGAAGTTCGTCTCCATGCAGAACCACTACAACCTCCTCTACCGCGAGGAGGAGCGCGAGATGCTCCCGCTCTGCGCCGACCAGGGCGTCAGCGCGCTGCCCTGGAGCCCGCTCGCCCGGGGCCGGCTGACCCGGGACTGGGGCACGGTCACCGACCGCAGCGCGGGCGACAACTTCGGCAACCGCCTCTACCAGGAGGACGACCGCACCATCGTCGAGGCGGTCACCCGTATCGCCGGCGACCGCGGTGTCCCGCGGGCCCAGGTGGCGCTGGCCTGGCTGCTCCACCAGGACACGGTGGCGGCTCCGATCGTCGGCGCGGCCAAGCCCCACCACATCGAGGACGCGGTCGCGGCGGTCGAACTCGCCCTCAGCGAGAAGGAGATCGAGGAACTGGAGCAGCCGTACACCGCCCGGCCGATCGTCGGCCACGGATGACCGCTGCTCAGTGCGGTCCCTGCGGTGCGAACTCCGTCCCGCAGGGACCCGCGCCCTCGCTCTCCCGCAGGGCGACGCGCTCTCCCCGCATCGACAGCGTCCGGTAGTACGCCCCGATCCGTTCGGCGGACGCCCCCACGTAGTGCCCGATGAACGAGCGCCGGAACCGCGACGGACTCCGGTTCGGCTGCGAGCCGTGCACCACACTGCCGTTGAAGAACAGGACGTCCCCCGGCGCCATGTCCACCGGCACCGCGTCGAGTCCCGCCGGCGGCGGCACGTACTCGCGGGCGAACGACACCCCTTCGTCCGCCTCCTCCGGGCAGAACAGGTCCATCCGGTGCGTACCGGGAACGACTTCCAGGCCGCCGTTCTCCCGGTCGATCACATCGCACGCCACCCAGGCCGCGACACACGTCCCCGGCTCGACCCGCAGATAGAAGTTGTCCTGGTGCAGCGCCTGCCCGCGCGCCCCCGGCGGCTTGAAGTAGAACATGCTCTGCGCGGCCAGCACCTCCTCGCCGAGCAGTCCTTCCAGGACACCCCGCAGCCGCGCGTCGAGCAGCATCCGCCGGGCGAGCGCGTTGATCTCGTGCGGCTGCATCACCCGCGGCCACACCGCCAGCGGGTCGTCCCCGGGCCGCGGCTCGAAGTGCCCGCGCACCGGCCCGGCCGCGTGCAGGGCCGTGAACTCCGCGCACAGCCGGTCGACCTCGTCCGCCCCGAACAGCCCGCGGACGACGAGGAACCCCTCCTCCTCGAACTGCCTCACACGGTCGGCGGCTTCCTTGTCCATGACGGTCATGCGTCCCCTCCTCGGCCGGTGTTCGTCCGCGTGTCACGCTAGGTGGGAGGCGAGTTCAGGAGGATGCCCGTGACCGCTGACGGACTGCCCGAGGCTGCTGCCGCGGGTGTGCCCGCGCCGCCCGCGGGTCTGGTCGTGCTCGGCCGCTACGACGAGCCGCCGGGCTATGTCGTCAACCGGCCGCAGGGGTCGGACAGTTGGCTGTTCACCTGGACCACGTCCGGTGGCGGGGAACTGCGCCACGGCTCGGCCGCGACCCGGGCCGGCGCCGGCGACCTCGTCGTCCTCGCCCCCGGCTCCCCGCACGGCTACGGCGTGGCGCCGGACGCCCCGCACTGGCGGTTCTGGTGGGCGCACTGCCAGGCCCGCCCCTCCTGGCTGCCCTGGCTGCGCCCGTACGACCTGGGCGCCGGCCTGTACGTCGTCACCCCGGCCCCGGCCGCGCTGCGCGCCCGCGTCGAGTCGGCGTTCCACCGGATGCGCACGGACGCCCGCCGGCCTCCCGGCGCCGCGGAACCGCTGCCGGGAGGCGAGGCCCCGGACGACCGCATCGCCGTGGCGCACGACACCGTCGCGCGTGAACTCGCCCTGTGCGCACTGGAGGAGATCGTCCTGCTGACGGCCGGAGCCGCACGCCGGCGTCCCCCGTCCCCCGGCCTCGACCCGCGCATCGCCCGCGTGCAGGAACTCATGGCCGCCGACCCCGGCGCGCCCCACACCGTCGACTCCCTCGCCGGGCGTGTCGCGCTGTCGCCCTCCCGGCTGGCGCACCTGTTCACCCGGCAGGTCGGACAGTCGCCGATGCGTGCCCTGCGCGAGGCGCGGCTGCGGCACGCCGCGCGACTGCTGGAGGCCACCGACCTGCCGGTGGAACGGGTGGCCACGGCATCGGGGTTCGTGAGCCCCTTCCATTTCCACCGTGTCTTCCGTGAGCGATTCGGCATGCCGCCCGGCGCGTACCGGTCCCGCGGCCCAATGGTTGACACGTGACGCGCGTGGACCCGCCGGACACTCGCTGGAGTGGCGGTTCAATGGTTGGTCGCAGGAAGGGCTTTCCTTAACCCTCTCGCATATTGACTCATCGTCTAAAACACGTGATGCGCACGCAATGCACAAAACCGCGGGGTCTCTTGTTACATCTCGCTGACCTGTGCAAAGGTGGGGCCTTGTCGGCGCGCGGACAAGAAGATTCCGGTTCGTGCGCGGCCCCCTCCCGTAGATCCCCCGCGCTCCACAAGAGCTGTCGTCGGCGGGACCCCATGCCTATTGGTATGGACTTTTTTGTGCACGCCCCCGAGAGGAATGCCGCCGTGAAAGACGCAGGCCTGCCGAATTCCACCGCCCCGGGCCGCCTCTTCGACGTGACGGACGCACAACTCAGCGCGGAGCTGAAGAAGTGGACGGGAACGGCGCCCGCCCTCCACCCCGTCGGTGAACTCCTCGACCGGCACTGGGAAGCGGCCTTCGTCTATGCCCGGCTGTGCACCGACGGACCGCGTTCCGCCGGAATGCTCACCACCGCCGCATTCACCCGGCTCTTCGGCGAGTCCCTGCGGCACAACGGACCGACGGCCGCCTGGCGCCCGCAGATCCTCGTCACCGTGCGACGCATCGCCGCCGAATGGGACACCGACCGCCGACGCGAACAACTCCACCCCGAACTGCGCTCCGGGGCCGGCGACGGGGAGCGGGCCTCGGCCCGGCTGCTGCCGCCCGCCGACCGGCGGCTGCTGTCCGGCGCGTTCCAGCGGCTGCCCCAGTCCGCCCGCGCGCTGCTGTGGCACAGCGAGGTCGAGGGCGAACCGCTGGAGATACCCGGCGCCCTGCTGGGCCTGGAGGAGGAGGACGTCCGCGTCGAACTGGGCCGCGCCCGCGAGCGGTTGCGCGAGGAGTGCCTCCAGGTCCACCGCGAACTCGCGCCCGAGCAGGAGTGCCGCAGCTTCCTGCGGATGCTCGACGTGACCTACCGGCGCGGCGGCATCGACGTCGACCCCGACCTGCGCGCCCACCTGGACCGCTGCAAGCACTGCCGGCACACCGCCGACCAGCTGAACCAGTTCAACGACCAGGGCCTTGGTGTCGCCCTGGCCGAGGCGGTCCTCGGCTGGGGCGGGCGCGCCTACGCGGAGACCCGGGCCGCCCAGGAGGCGGCGGACGCACCCTCGCCGGAGGCACCGGCGGCGGCCGGCGCCCACACCATCGCGGGCGAGCCCTTCTTCGACGCGCCGCCCCTTCCCCGTACCGCCCCCTCCGTCCCCGGCACACCGCCCGCTTCTCGTGCCGCGGGCCCCGCGTCGACGCGCAGAAGCCGCAGACGGCACTCGGCGAAGAAGGCCGCCGCCCGCCGCCGCAACCTCACCGCGGCCGTGGCGACCGCGAGCGCCCTCGTCGTGCTCCCGCTGGTCCTGTGGTCCCTCGGCGACAGCGACGACACCGCCCCGGCCGCGGGCGCCCGCGCCTCCGACACGCCCGGCGCCGGCACGGACCACTCCACCACCGACCCGACCTTGGTGGGCTCGGGCCAGAAGGGGCAGGGCACCCTGAGCGGCCGGATCCACAACGTCGACTCCGGGCTGTGCGTCGCCGTCGCCGGCAAGAAGGCCGTCAAGGGCGCCGAGACCGAGGTGACCGACTGCTCCTCGGCCGCCGCGCAGCAGTGGACGTACGAGCCCGACGGACTGCTGCGCAGCGCCGCGGACCCCGAGCTCTGCCTCGACTCCCACCTCGGCTACTCGGTGCAGCTGGCCCTGTGCACCGGCCCCGGGAAGGCCGAGGACAAGGACGTCCGGTACGACTTCACGGCGCGCGGCAACCTGGTGCCGCGCTGGGACGAGGACCTGGCCCTGACCCCCGCCGCCACCGACGGCACCGGCGCCCTGGTCCTGAAGTCCCGCGAGGACGACAGCGCCGTCCAGCGCTGGGTCTTCGACACCTCGAAGGCCGACCTGCAGATGGAGTGGGTCAACTGGGACGCCATGTCCGGCCCCACCCCGACCCCCACGCCCACCCCGAAGAAGGCGGCCCCCACACCGACGCCGTCCCCGACCCCGTCGACCGCGGCGCCGACCACCGGCACCGCGTATCCGACCGACGTCCCCTGCTACTACACGAACTCCTGCGACGGGGGCGGTCAGTACGGCGGCGGGTACGGGTACGGCGGCGGTTACGGGGGCTACGGCGGGCACGGCGGCGGCCGGCACTGACGCCGGCGCCCCTCAGACCCCGATCAGCTGGATCGCGCCCCACAGGGCCAGCGTGGCCGGCACCAGCGCGGCCGGGACGGCGAGCAGACCGAGGCGGGTGAACTCGCCGAGCTCGACGTCCTGACCGTCGCGCTGCACGATCCGCCGCCACAGCAGCGTCGCCAGCGAACCGGCGTACGTCAGGTTCGGGCCGATGTTGACGCCGATCAGCACCGCCAGCACCGCACCGGGCCCGGCCGTCGCCGTGAGCGGCAGCAGGACCAGCACCGCGGGCAGGTTGTTGATCAGGTTCGCCAGCACGGCGGCCAGCACGGCGAGCCCGAGCAGCGCCACCACCCCGGACCCCTCCGGGATCACCCGGCGCAGGGCGTCGGCGAGGCCGTTGTCGACGACCGCGCGCACCACCACGCCCAGCGCGAGCACGAACGCCAGGAACCCCGGCGCCGCTGCCTTCACCACGGTGAGCGGCGTGGCCCGCCGCCGCACCAGCGCCCGGCCGGCCAGCACCAGCGCGCCCAGGAGCGCCACCCACGCCGGCTCGACACCGACGGCGGACGCCACCACGAACCCGGCGAGCGTGCAGCCGACGGTGACGAGCGCGAACACCGGCAGCTCGGGCGCCTCACCTGCGTCGGGAACGGCGACGGCGGCCTTGAGGTCGTCCGCGAAGAAGCGCCGGAACACCAGGTACTCGGCGCCGATCGCGACCAGCCAGGGCAGCGCCATGAGGGCCGCGAACCGGGTGAAGCTCAGCCCGCTCGCCTCGAAGGCCAGCAGGTTGGTGAGGTTGGACACGGGCAGCAGCAGGGACGCGGTGTTCGACAGATGCGCGCAGGCGTACAGATGCGGTCGGGCCCGTACGCCGCTGCGGGCCGCGGTGGCCAGCACGACCGGCGTCAGCAGCACCACGGTGGCGTCCAGGCTGAGGACCGCCGTGATCGCCGACGCGAGCACGAACACCGAGGCCAGCAGGGTGCCGGGGCGGCCGGCGGCCCGGCGGGACATCCACGCCCCGCACGCCCGGAAGAGCCCCTCGACGTCACAGAAGTGGGCGAGCACGAGCACCGCGGCGAGAAAGCCGACCACCGGTCCGAGCCGTTCGGCCTCGGCCCACGCGTGCTCCGGCGAGATGGCGCCGGTGGCGATCGCCAGCCCGGCTGCCGGGACCGCCAGCACCGCCTCCGGCAGACCGCGTGGTCGGCTCACGGCCCAGGCGAGTACGGCGACGAGCAGGGCTATGGACAGGACTTCGGCGAGCGGGGTGTTCAGGGGGGGGATCCTTCGGAGCGTGGTCGAGCCGTGCCCTGCGATGAGAGCAGGCCCGGGTAAGAGATCGCGATGGTAGGGGGCGCGGGGATCGGTCAGGCGCCGGGCCCCTTGCCGAACACCGTCAGGGAGACCGTGGACTCGTTTCCGGAGACCGGCACCTCTCCCGCCGACCACGACACCTTCAGCGGCTCCCGCTCGTCCGGCGGGGTCACCAGCAGGGCGTCGGGGTTGGCGGTGCGGGCGCCGCTGATCTGCGGGTTGGCGAACGTGATGCCCGACCAGGCGCTCTGCCCCGGCGCCAGGCGCACGGTCGTGGGCGTGCCGGGGGAGCGCTCGGGGTCCGGCCCCAGCTGCTTGCCGGCGGCGTCGACGAAGGCGGCGCCCGGATAGCCGCGGACGGTGCAGGTCCGTGATGAGGTGTTGGTGAGAATCACGGGGAAGTTCTCCTGCCCGGCCCCCGGGTCGTTGCGGCCGAGGACCGCCTCCAGCTCGGAGGTGTGGCAGCGGGTGCCGGCGGCCGGGCTCGCGATCGGCGGCGACGAGGGGGTGGGTGAGGTCGGGCCGGCGCTCGGTGGCACCGAGGGCGTCGCCGAGGTCACGCCGCTGGTGGCCGGCGCGGCAGTGCCGGGCGGCGTCGAGGGCGCGGTCGCCGCGTCGCCCGCGCCGCCACCACCGCAGGCGGTCAGCAGGCTCAGCACGGTGGCCGCGCCGACGAGCAGGGAGGCCCGGCGTACGGGCCGGTACGTGTTCACCATGTCGTCTCACTCCTCGTACGGCGCGTTGTGCCCCGTCATGAGAGTCCGATGCGTCCACGGCCGGAAAAGTTCGCGCCCTCGGCCGAGTCCGATGCGTCCATGGCCGGAAAAGCTCACGCCTCAGCCCCTGGCCCGCACCGAGCCGAGGGCGTCCCGCGCCTCCGCCGTCGAACAGCCCGCCCCGACGGTCGACGACCCACGCGCCGAACCGCGCACCACCCGTGTCGTCGCCGGTTCGCGGATCGACCTGCTGGAGGCGCTGGACCGGCTGGAGCGCGAACACCCGCTGCTGGTCGAGCCGTTGGTGCTGACCGAGGAGCCGTAGGGCAGGCCCTGAACGGTCACTCCTCCTCGATCAGCCCGATCTCCGCCCAGATCGTCTTGCCGTCGGTGGTGTGCCGGCTGCCCCAGCGCTGGGTGAGCTGGGCGACCAGGAGCAGCCCGCGGCCGCCCTCGTCCCAGGTCTTGGCGCGGCGCAGATGCGGGGCCGTGTGGCTGGTGTCGGACACCTCGCAGATCAGCGTGGTCGCGTCGTGGATCAGGCGCAGCCGGATGGGGTGGGCGCCGTACCGGATGGCGTTGGTGACGAGTTCGCTGACCACCAGCTCCGCGGTGAACGACGCCTCCGACATCTCCCAGGTGGCGAGCTGGTCGACGACCTGCTTGCGGATGGGGGCGACGAGCGCGGGGTCGGCGGGGATGTGCCAGGTCGCCACCTGGGACGAGGGCAGCCCCCGGGTGCGGGCCAGCAGCAGGGCCACGTCGTCGGTGGAGCCGCCGGCCGGCAGCAGGGCGTGCAGGACCCGGTCGCAGGTCTCGTCCAGCGAATCGGAGAACACCGCCAGCGCCTGGCTCAGCAGCTCGTGCCCGGCGTCGATGCCACGCTCCGGGGACTCGACCAGCCCGTCCGTGTAGAACGCCAGCACCGAGCCCTCGCGCAGCTCCAGCTCGGTCGACTCGAAGGGCAGCCCGCCCACGCCCAGCGGCGGGCCGGACGGCAGGTCGAGCTGCTCGGGTGCGCCGCCGGGCGGGATCAGCACCGGTGCGGGATGGCCGGCCCGGGCCAGCGTGCAGCGCCGTGACACCGGGTCGTAGACCGCGTACACACAGGTCGCCCCGACCTCGCCCGGACTGCCCTCGGCACCGGCCTCCGTGGACAGCCGTACGACCAGGTCGTCGAGGTGGGTGAGGAGTTCGTCCGGAGCCAGGTCGATGTCGGCGAGGGTGCGCACGGCGGTGCGCAGCCGGCCCATGGTGGCGGAGGCCTGGATGCCGTGGCCGACGACGTCGCCGACGACCATCGCGACCCGCATCCCGGACAGCGGGATCACGTCGAACCAGTCGCCGCCCACCCCGGCCCGCGCGGCCGGCAGATACCGCGAGGCCGCCGCCACGGCCGCGGTGCGCGGCAGCGAGCGGGGGAGCAGGCTGCGCTGGAGCGCGAGCGCGGTCTCCCGCTCGCGGGAGAAACGGCGGGCGTTGTCGATGCAGACGGCCGCGCGGGCCGTGACCTCCTCGGCCAGCAGCACGTCGTCAGGGGTGAACGGATCAGGCCGCCGGAACCGGGTCAGCACCGCGACCCCGAGGGTCAGACCGCGGGCCTGGATCGGCACCGACATCGTGGAGTGGACGCCGAACTGCCGCACGGCCTCGCCGCGCGCCCGGTTCCAGTTCAGCCACTCGTCCAGCTGCCCGGAGGCCACGGTGGCGACGATCGTACGGCCCGCCACCAGCGAGTCCGCCTGCGGCGAGGAGGCGGGGTACACCTCGATCTGCCCAGGCTTGATCACCGCCTCCGGAGTGCCCGGGTTGACCGACTGGTGGGCCGCCCGGCGCAGCCCGATCGGCGCGGCGACCGGCGGCAGCGGATCGGCGTCCTCCTGCGGGTCCAGCAGGTCGACACTGACGAAGTCGGCGAGCGCGGGCACGCAGACGTCGGCGAGCTCCTGAGCCGTCCGGGTGACGTCGAGCGTGCTGCCGATGCGGACGCTCGCCTCGTTGACCAGTTGCAGCCGCTCGCGGGCGAGGTAGTTCTCGGTGAAGTCGTGCGCCGCGAGACAGACGCCCCGCACCCGCCCCTCACGGTCGGTGACCGGGGCCATCCGGGCCAGCCAGGCGTGCGCCAGCGGCTCGCCGCCGGTGCGCATGTAGGCCTGGACATCCTCGGCCCGGCCGGAAGTGAGCACCCGCAGCAGATGCCCCTCCAGCTCCGCGCTCTGCGGCTTGCCGCCGATCTCCGACAGCCGCAGGCCGCGGATGCGCTCCTCCGGGAGCCCTATCACCTCGGTCATGGCGTCGTTGAGATGGCTCAGCCGCAGCCGGTCGTCGTAGACTGCGACGGCGCACGGCGACTGCACGAGCGCCGCGGTGGCCAGCGGGTCGTCGGCGGAGCGGGGGCCGCCGCCCTCCAACGGGGTGACGACGAGCCAGTCGCCCGGTGTGCCGTCCTCGGCGGGGCGGTGGTGGGCGAGCAGCCACACGGACACGGTGCCGCCGTCGCGGTGGCGCAGCGTGACCGTGCCGTCCCAGCGCGCCTCGGCCGGGGTGAAGGCCCCCGGGACGTCGTCGTCGGCCAGCAGGTCCTCGGCGGGACGGCCCACGACGTCGGCGGCCGGGTGTCCGAGCAGCCGCTCCGCGCCGCGGTTCCACTCCACGACTCTGCCCCGCTCGTCGATGACAGCCCGTGCCGTCGCGGCATCGTCGAACGGGTAGTCCGGGCTCATCGTCGCCACTCCATTGCGGACACTCACAGTGAACAAGGCAGTCACTTGAGTTCCAGCCTAGTGCGTCCGGCCCGGGCGCGGACGGGAACCCCCTCAGCCACCCGATGGCGGGGCCGCCCGGGGGTCAAGAGGTAAATCCGGCCGATGTGGCGGGTGGGGGCGGCCATGCGGCTCCGCACCCTCGACGACCCTGCGTGGTGCCGGAGTTCGGCACCCGTCCGGGGGATCTGGGCAACCAGTCCGGTCCGGACCGTTGACGAGGTGTCATGCCTGCAACAAGCATGGCCTCCGACCGTCTCTTGGGAGCGCTCCCATGCGCCGCCCGTAGCTCACCGGAGGAGCCCGGACGTGAAAAGACGCAACACCACCCTGCTGTCCCTGACGGCCCTGCTGGGAGCGGTACTTGTCGCCGCGCCGACCTCCCCGGCGACCGCCGACGAGGTCGAGCAGCTCAAGAACGGCACCTTCGACAACGGCACCGATCCCTGGTGGGCGACCAGCAACGTCACCGCGGGCGTGTCCGGCGGGAAGCTGTGCGCGGACGTGCCGGGCGGCACCACCAACCGCTGGGACGCCGCCGTCGGCCAGAACGACGTCACGCTGGTCAAGGGGGAGACGTACAAGTTCGCCTTCACCGCGGACGGTCTGCCCGACGGGCATGTCGTGCGCGCGATCGTGGGGCTCCAAGTGGCTCCGTACGACACCTACTTCGAGGTCAGCCCGCAGCTCAGCGTCTCCGGCAACAGCTACTCCTACACCTTCACCTCACCCGTGGACGCCACCCAGGCGCAGGTCGGCTTCCAGCTCGGCGGCAGCGCGGACCCCTGGACGTTCTGCATGGACGACGTGTCCCTGCTCGGCGGAGTGCCGCCCGAGGTGTACGAGCCCGACACCGGGCCGCGGGTGCGCGTGAACCAGGTCGCCTATCTGCCGTCCGGTCCGAAGAACGCCACGCTCGTCACGGACGCGACGGGCAAGCTGCCCTGGCAGCTGAAGAACGCCTCCGGGACCGTCGTGGCCAAGGGGTCGACCACGCCGCGGGGCGTAGACGCGTCCTCCGGGCAGAACGTCCACTCGATCGACTTCGGGTCGTACCGGAAGGCCGGCACCGGCTACACGCTGGTCGCCGACGGGGAGACCAGCCGCCCCTTCGACATCGGCACCGACGCCTACCGGCAGCTCCGCCTGGACGCGCTGAAGTACTACTACACCCAGCGCAGCGGCATCGCGATCCGCGACGACCTGCGCCCCGGCTACAGCCGCGCCGCCGGCCATGTCGACGTGGCGCCCAACCAGGGCGACTCCGCCGTCCCCTGCCAGCCCGGCGTCTGCGACTACAAGCTCGACGTCACCGGCGGCTGGTACGACGCCGGCGACCACGGCAAGTACGTCGTCAACGGCGGCATCTCCACCTGGGAGCTGCTGAGCACCTACGAGCGTGCCCTGCACGCCCGCACCGGACGGCCCGGCAAGCTCGGCGACGGCACCCTCGCCATCCCGGAGAGCGGCAACAAGGTGCCGGACATCCTCGACGAGAGCCGCTGGGAGCTGGAGTTCCTGCTGAAGATGCAGGTGCCCGCGGGGCAGCCGCTGGCCGGGATGGCCCATCACAAGATCCACGACGAGGCGTGGACCGGCCTGCCGCTGCTGCCGAGCGAGGACCCGCAGAAGCGTGAACTGCACCCGGCGACCACCGAGGCGACCCTGAACCTCGCGGCCACCGCGGCGCAGGCGGCCCGTCTCTACAAGCCCTACGACAAGGCGTTCGCGGCGAAGACCCTGGCCGCCGCCCGCACGGCCTGGACCGCGGCGCTCGCGCACCCCGCCCTGCACGCCGACCCGAACGACGGCACCGGCGGCGGCGCCTACCCGGACACCGACGCCACCGACGAGTTCTACTGGGCGGCGGCCGAGCTGTATCTCACCACCGGGGAGAAGCAGTTCGCGGACTACGTCCTCAACTCGCCCGTCCACACCGCCGACATCTTCGGCCCGCTCGGCTACGACTGGGCCCGTACGGCCGCCGCGGCCCGCCTCGACCTCGCGACCGTGCCGAGCAAGCTGCCCGGCCGCGACAAGGTCCGCCAGTCGGTCGTCAAGGGCGCCGACCGCTACCTCACCACGCTGAAGTCACAGGCGTACGGCATGCCGTACGCGCCCGCCGACAACCTCTACGACTGGGGCTCCAACCACCAGATCCTGCACAACGGCATCGTCATCGCCACCGCGTACGACATCACCGGCGCCACGAAGTACCGGGACGGCGCCCTCCAGAGCGTCGACTACCTCTTCGGCCGCAACGCGCTGAACATGTCGTACGTGACCGGCTACGGCGAGGTGAACTCCCACAACCAGCACAGCCGTTGGTACGCCCATCAGCTAGACCCCAACCTGCCGAACCCGCCCAAGGGCACCCTCGCCGGCGGGCCGAACTCCGGCATCCAGGACCCCTACGCACAGAGCAAGCTCCAGGGCTGCGTCGGCCAGTTCTGCTACATCGACGACATCCAGTCCTGGTCGACCAACGAGCACACCATCAACTGGAACTCCGCCCTGGCCCGGATGGCCTCCTTCGTGGCGGACCAGGCGTAGACGGAAAACGGTTCGCGGGGGCTCCACGCGCACCGTGATACTCCGCCCATGAGCAGAATCGCGGAGGTCATCGTGCTGGCACTGGGCAATTCCGGGCAGGTCATGGAGCCCCTCCTGGAGTACGACGACGAGCGGAGCTGGAAGGGCAAGTTCGTGCCCGTCCCCAGCTCCCTCGGCGCCGGCACGATGTACAGCTGGGCCTCGGAGTTCGTCCGGGTGGGGTCGCGGACGGGGCTGCTGAAGCATCTGGAGTCGCTGCCGTGGGACCGTCCGGAGTCCGTGCAGGTCCTCATCCACGACGAGGAGGACGACTGCTTCGGGCTCTGGATGATCCACGACGGGAAGCTGGTCGAGATCGAACTCCCGCGGACCGTACGCCTCCACGACCCGGCCCCGGAGACCTTCGAGTTCGCGCCGAGTCCGGGCTACCTCGTCCGCACGGACCAGCATGGGGAGGGCTGGCGCTCCCACCAGACCCCGGAACACCTGCGCGACCCCCGCCCGGCCTGGTGACTAGCGTTCGTGCTCCACGAGTTCCTTCGGCCGTTCGTGCGCGGTCAGGGTGTGGCGGCGGGCCTGGTCGAGGGGCTCGTGGACCTCGACGTACTCGCCGTGCGGGAGACGCCTGATCACGCCCGTCTCCCGGCCGTGCGACACCAGCTCCCGGTCCCGGAGTTGCAGGCCAAGGCAGATGCGCCGGGTCACGACGAAGACCGCCGCCGGGACGACGAACACCCCGATCCGCACCAGCCACGTCACCGTGTTGATCGACAGATGGAGGCGGGTCGCCACGATGTCGTTGCCGCCGCCCGCCAGCAGGATCAGATAGAGGCTGATCCAGGACGCGCCGATCGCCGTGCGGACCGGGCGGTCGCGGGGGCGGTCCAGGAGGTGGTGCTCCCGGCGGTCGCCGGTGATCCAGGCCTCCACGAACGGGTAGGCGCCGATGAACACCAGCAGCAGCGGGAACACCACGATCGGGATCAGCACGCCGAGCACCAGCGTGTGCCCCCACAGGGTGATCTCCCAGCCCGGCATGATCCGCACCAGCCCCTCGGCGAAGCCCAGGTACCAGTCCGGCTGGGCGCCCGTGGAGACCTGGTCGGCGCGGAAGGGACCGTACTGCCAGACCGGGTTGATGCCCGCCACGGCCGCGATGAGCGTGAGGACGCCGAGGACCAGGAAGAAGAAGCCGCCCGCCTTCGCCAGGTACACCGGCATGAACGGCGCGCCCACGACGTTGCGTTCGGTCCGGCCCGGGCCCGCGAACTGCGTGTGCTTGTGGTACACGACCAGGAGGACGTGGGCCACGACGAGGGCCGCCATGATGCCCGGGATCACCAGGATGTGCAGCGAGTAGAACCGGGCCACGATGTCGTTCCCGGGGAACTCGCCGCCCAGCAGGAACATCGACAGATACGTCCCCACGACCGGCACCGCCAGCAGCGCCCCGTTGACGAACCGCAGTCCGGTCCCCGACAACAGGTCGTCCGGCAGCGAGTAGCCGAAGAGGCCCTCGAACAGCCCGAGGAACAACAGGGTCCAGCCGAACACCCAGTTGACCTCGCGCGGCTTGCGGAACGAGCCCGTGAAGAAGTGCCGCATCATGTGCGTCAGCATCCCGGCCACGAACACCAGCGCCGACCAGTGGTGCAACTGCCGGATCAGCAGCCCGCCGCGCACGTCGAAGCTGATCTCCAGCGTGGAGGCGTACGCCTCGGACATCCGCACGCCGTTGAGCGGGACGTAACTGCCGTGGTACGTCACCTCGTTCATCGAGGGATGGAAGAACAGCGTCAGCCACACGCCGCTGAGGATGAGCACGACGAAGCTGTAGAGGCAGATCTCGCCGAGCAGGAACGACCAGTGGTCCGGGAAGACCTTGCGCAGATAGCGCCGGCCGAGGGAGTGGATGCCGAGCCGGTCGTCGAACCAGTCGGCGATCCGCTCCCCGCTCATCGTTCCTGCCGCTCTATGTGCCCGAGCTTGTCGGGGTTGGCGACGATGAAGATGTCGGACACCCGGTCGCCCTCGGGCGTGAGGTCCATGACCATCACCGCGTACGGCATCCCGTCCTCGAACAGCACGGCCGCCGCGTCGCCGTTGGCCCGCCCGTAGCGCAGTTCCAGGTCGAGCGAGGCACCGCGGGAGCGGAACCCGTCGATGAGGCGCGCTACCTTGTCCCGGCCGCGCACCGGGCGCAGCCCCGCGCCCCGACGGTTGCCGCCCCCGTCCGTCCACACCGTCACGTCCGGCGCGAGGATCTCCATCAGCGCGCCGATGTCCCCGCCGAGCGCGGCCTCCACGAACCGCTCGGTCGCCTCCCGCCGCACCCGCGGATGCGCCTCGTACAGCGGCCGCCGGGCATGCACATGGTCCCGGGCCCGGTGCGCCACCTGCCGTACCGCCGCCGGGGTGCGGCCGAGGATCTCGGCTATCTCGGTGTGCGGATACCCGAACACCTCGTTCAGCACGAACACCGCGCGTTCCAGCGGGGTCAGGGACTCCAGGACCACCAGCATCGCCAGGGACACCGACTCGGTGCGCACCGCGGCGTCGTCGGCGGTGTCGTCCGCGACCAGCGGCTCGGGCAGCCACGGGCCGACGTAGGTCTCGCGCCGCCGGTTGATCGCGGCACGTCGGCCGAGGGCGTGGTTCACGGCGATACGGACGAGATAGGCGCGCGGGTTGGCGATCCCGTCCAGAGGCGAGTCGGTGATCCGGCGCCGGGCCGTCCAGGACAGCCAGGTCTCCTGCAGGACGTCCTCCGTGTCGGCGACGCTGCCCAGCATGTTGTAGACGATGCCGAACAGCAGCTCACGATGGCCGACGAAGACGTCCGTCGCCTCGTCGGCCTCGGGAAAACGAATCTTGGACATGCGTGGGCCTCCCGGTACGCGCTCACTAGTGCGAGGGGTTCCGGGGGCGTGCATGTGACATCGAAAGGCCGAAATGTGACGTGCGCCTCACGGAAAGGGCGCCCTGTCACACCGTCGCGGCGCGGCGGCCTCTTGACCGGGAGTCCGCATCCGCGGGCACCGAGGAGGACCCGTGCCCATCGACTTCACCGCCATGTACGCGTCCCACGACGCCTTCCGCCGCGATCTGGCCCGGCTGGCCGACGCTGTCGCCGAAGGACGGGCCGGCACCCCCGCGGTCCGGGCCGGCTGGCAGAACTTCCAGCACCAGCTGCACGTCCACCACACCGCCGAGGACGCCGGGCTGTGGCCGCGCGTCAGGGAGCGGGTCGCCGGGCGGCCGCGCGAGCTCGCGCTGCTCGACGCGATGGAGGACGAGCACGCCCGCATCGACCCGCTGCTGGCCGCCGTCGACACCGCGCTGACCGACCGCGCGCCCGAACTCGGCGATCTGGTCCGGGCGTTGACCGCCACACTCGACGACCACCTCAAGCACGAGGAGGACGCTGCCCTGCCCCTGCTCCAGGACGTCCTGACGGACGCCGACTGGGGTGCCTTCATCGGCCGCATCCGGGAGACCCAAGGGGTGCGCGGGGCCGCGGTGTTCGTGCCGTGGGTCGTCGACGGCGCCCCGCCCGCCGCCCGTGCCAGGTTCCTCGGCAGCATGCCCCCGCCGGTCCGCGTCCTCAACCGGCTGTTCTGGGAGGCCGGTTACCGGCGCAAGGGGCTCTGGGCGCGCGCCTAGGAGGCGTCGTGGAAGACCAGGCCCAGGGTGTGCCGGTGGCCCGAGTGGACCGTGCTCACGCCGTGTCGCATCGCGCCCGCGGACCAGCCGCGGCGAGTGCGCACCGGATGGTCCCGGGTCGTGAAGACCAGGCCGTGGCTCTGCCGCAGCACGGTCGACGTGCCCCGGGACTGCGCCCTGGGCCGCTGTTCCACCATCAGGAACTCGCCGCCCGTGTAGTCCGTGCCGTACACGTCGAGCCCGACGACGACCTGGAGCGGGAAGACCAGCTCGCCGAACACGTCCCGGTGCAGGGCGTTCCAGTCGCCCGCCCCGTACCGCAGCAGGATCTGCGCCGACCGGTCCTGCCCGGCCGCGTGGCAGCGCTCCAGCCACTCGGCGAGGGAGTCGGGCCAGGGTGCCGCACGGCCGAGCCGGGCGGCCCAGTCCCGGGCGATCGGCAGCAGGCGCGGGTAGAGCGCGGCCCGCAGCGCGGCCACCGGGGCGGGCAGGTCGTGGGTGAAGTACCGGTACTCGCCCGAGCCGAAGCGGTGCCGGGCCAGGTCGACGGTGGTGCGGAACAGTTCCGGCTTCTCGTACAGGGCCACCAGGTCACGGCACTCGGCGGGCGTCAGCAACGGTCCCGTGGACGCGCTGCCGTGCTCGTCCAGCTCCGCGGCGAGCGCGTCCCAGTCGGTCCCGGCGGCGCGGCGGCGCGCCTGGTTCAGGGTGAGGGTCATGAAAGCCTCCCGTCAGAGGAGCGTCGGCTGCAGCGCGCCCTCGTGCGTGAGCAGCCGGACCTTGCGCTGCACGCCGCCCGCGTACCCGCGCATCGAGCCGTCGGCGCCGATCACCCGGTGACAGGGCCGGACGATCAGCAGGGGGTTGGCGCCGAGCGCCGCACCCACGGCCGGGGTGTCGGCCCGCGCCACACCGAGCTGCGCGGCGAGCGCTCCATACGTCGTCGTGGTGCCGTACGGGATCGCGTCGACCGCCTGCCACACGCGCCGCTGGAAGTCGGTGCCGTCGGTGGCGAACCGCAGGTCGAACCGGGTGAGCCGGCCCGCGAAGTACGCGGTGAGCTGGTCGGTGGCCTCGGTGAAGGCGTCGTCGTCGCGCCGCCAGTCGGCGCGGACGGCCGGTGCGGTGCGCTGCCCCGGCATCGACAGCGAGCTGAGCACTCCTGCCCGGGCCACGAGGAGCAGTACGCCGAGCGGGCTCTCGATCGTCGTGAAGGTCGTCGTGCCGGTGTGGGTGTCCGTGTGCGTGTGCGTGTCCGTGTCCATGGCTACGAGTCTGCTGCGCCGGGCGGCCGGTCACCGGCGGGATTCGGACGTCGTGCTCGGTGCCGGAGGTACCTGCCTGGAGTGGCGGTGACCTGGGGGTATTTACGGTTGAGTACCCCGGCGGTACCGTTGGGGCATGCCAGCTCTCAACGTGGAGTTCAGTGATCGTGAGCTAGAGGACCTGCGGCAGATCGCCAAGGAGCGCGGTACGTCGATGAAGGCCCTCGTCCGGGAGGCGGCCGCCGCCGACATCGCGCGGCATCGCGCCCTGAAGGAAGGCGCGGAGGCGTTCCGGCGGTTCTTCGCGACCCATGCCGACGAATTCGCCGCCGCCTTTCCCGACGACGAACCGGCCGGGCACGGCAAGCGGCGGGCCGTCTGACCGATGGCCTCCGTCGTCCACATCGACGTCCCCTGGCTGCTCCAGCGCCATGAAGAGGTCCTGCCGGACCAGCCCACGGTCAACGACTTCTCGGCGCTGGTGGCCGCCGTCGCCCGGCACCGCGTCGACCCGCCCCGGCTCGGCGTGGACTCCGACCCCGCCTGGCGGGCCGCCGCACTGCTGCACACCCTCGCCCTGCTCAAACCACTGCCCGCGGCCAACGCCCGCTTCGCCTGCGCGACGGCGGTGGCGTACATGTTCGTCAGCGGCGTCGGCATCGACCCGCCCTACGGCGCCCTCGTCGACCTCGCCCGCGACCTGATCTCCGGCAAGACCGACGTCTACGGCGCCGCGGACCGGTTGCGCTCCTGGCAGATCTGAGGGCGCGTCACACGAGGCATCGGCCGGCCTGGCCGACCCCGGTCTGCCCTCGGGGCCGCCGACCGAGGGCGGGAGGATCGGGGTCGGCGGCCGGTTGCGCACAGGAGAGCCGCCGTCCTGTGCGTGGCCTCCGAGGGGCCGATACCAGTGCACTACGGGGTGGTGCGCGCCGGGAGCGTGCGCGATGCCCCGGCGCGTGCGCGTGTTTCACACGGGGCGTGTGGAATAGCGAAAGCCAGGCGGGGAGAGCTGCGCCGGCCCTGTTTCTGACTATCTTTCAATGATGCTGATGTTGCTCAAGTGCCTTGTTGGTCATGACCCCGTTGTGCAAGGGTGAACTACCCGTGCGGGGGGTAAAGGCCGGGTCTTCATTCGTCCCGTGGGGAACCGGGCCGGACGAGCCGCCGTGAATTCACGCTCCTCGCGCCTCACCGAAGAGGACATCCGTCCCCGCTCCTTTTCGGAGAGTTGAAGCACAGAACCACATGCGTGGGAAGGAACCCGCTCAGTGCCCACCCCCCACCCCCCTCGCCCTCCGTACCCGCCGCCCGGCGGCGTTCCGGGGGAATCCGACGACGACCTCGCCGCCCATCTGCGCGGCCGTCCGGACGGCGAGGCGGCCCAGTCGGCCGCGCTGCTGATGGCGCGCCACTGGCAGCCGGTCCACGAGTACGCCGTCATCTGCCTGGCCGCCCGTTCGGAGGTGGCCTCGATGGTCACCGCGGCCGCCTTCCACCAAGTCCTCGACCGGCTCGCCCTCGGCGAGCCCGCCACCGCGCTGCGCCCCCGCCTCCTCGTACGCGCGCGGGACACGGTCCGCGAGTGGTCGACCGAGGACCGAATATCCGGCGTTCTTCCGGACCTCGTGAAACCCGCTGGCGGTCGCGGTATGCGGGCGGCGAAGTCCATGACGCCCGAAAATCGCAAACTCGCCGAGCGGTCATTCCTCGCGCTGCCCGGACTCGCCCGCTGTCTGCTCTGGCACACCGAGGTCGAGGCCGAGCCGATAGCCGTCCCCGCCGCCCTGCTCGGTATGGACACCGTCAGCGCCGAGGCCGCTCTCGAACAGGCGCGTGACAAATTCCGTGAGGGTTGTGTACATGCCCATCGGGAACTCGCGCCGACCAAGGATTGCCGGTTCTACAACCGCCTCCTCGACGTCCCGATTCGCCGCGGCGGAGCACTGCTGCCGGATGTCCAGCAGCATCTGGACGAGTGCCCCTACTGCCGATTCGCCGCCGAACAACTCAGTCATTTCGAGGGCGGGTTGGGCATGCTGCTCGCCGAGGCCGTGCTCGGCTGGGGCGCCCGCCGCTATCTCGACTCCCGGCGCGGGCAAGGCGTGCCGGACTCCCGCGGGCAGGGTGGCGGCCGGCACGGCGGCGGACGCCGGCGGCTGCTGTCCCGCATCCCCTCGCCCGGCCGCCGTCCCCCCGAGGGCCCCCGCTCCTCCCGGGTGCTGCTGACCGGTGTGGGCCTCGCCTCCGCCGGGCTGATCGCCAGTGTGCTCGCCACGAGCCTGTGGTCGGACGACGGCGGCGTCGACCCGGCCGCCTCCACCAGCGCGACCGGCAGCGAGTCGGCCCCGGACGGGGTCTCCGCGTCCCCGCCGGGCACCGCCCAACTCCCCCTGGCGCCCAGCAGATCCAGGCTGCGCAACGTCGGCTCCGACCTCTGCCTCGATATCCGGGGCACGGTGCGGAAGGGCGCCGCGACCGCGTTGGAGACCTGCTCGGACGACGACACCCAGAAATGGACCTACGACGAGGACGACGGGCTGCTGCGCAGTGCCGCCGACCCCGACCTGTGCCTCGACTCGCACGCCGACGCCGGTGTGGTCATCCTCGGCACCTGCGCGGACGACAAGAGCAAGCGGGCCGCCGATGTGCGCTACGACATCACCGTGCAGGGCGAGTTGCTCACCCGCTGGGACGACCAGCTCGCCGTCACCTCCACCAGCGGGGAGCCGGACGCCGACATCGTCGTCAAGGTCCGTGACGGCTCCGACCAGCAGCGCTGGGTGACGGACCCCGTCTCACCCGGCACCGGCGCCCTCTCGGATGCCGGCTCCGGCGCCCCGTCCGTGCGGGCCGTCGACCTCAGCGAGCGGGGGCGGGCCCGCTGACGATGTCCCGGGGCGGATCGCCCGCCAGATAGCCGGCCACGTTCTGGACGGCGGCCAGGGCGATCCGCACCAGCGTCTCCCGGGTGACGCCCCCGACGTGCGGCGACAGCACCACGTTCGGGGCGCGCAGCAACCGCAGGGCCGCGGTGGGCGGTTCGGGGTCGAAGACGTCGAGGCCCGCCCCGGCCAGGGCGCCCTTCCCCAGGGCGTCGGCGAGGGCGTCCTGGTCGATCAGCGCGCCCCGCGCGGTGTTGACGACGAACGCGGTCGGCTTGAGCAGCGCGAGCCGCGGGGCGTCGAGGAGACGGCGGGTGTCGTCGGTGAGGGGCGCGTGCAGGGAGACGTAGTCCGAGACCCGCAGCAGTTCGTCGAGCGGCACATGGCGGGCACCGCCCAGTCGTGCCTCCGTCTCCTCCGGCACCCGGCGCCGTCCCGCGTAGACGACGCTCATGTCGAACGCGACCGCGCGCCGGGCGACTTCGCGCCCGATCTGCCCCAGGCCGACGATGCCCAGCGTCTTGCCCGACAGTTCGGTCAGGGACCGCTGGAGGCGGGGGAGCGCCCAGTCGGCCTCGACGAGGGCGTTGTGGGCCGGGACCAGCTGCTTGGCCAGCGCGAGCATCAGGGCGAAGGTCTGCTCGGCCACGTTCCGCGCCTCGGCGCCGCTGGAGCCGATGGTGCAGACCGGCACGGCGAGTTCCCGGGCGGCCTCGACGTCGACGTAGTCGAAGCCGTGGCTCGCGCACTGCACCAGCCGCAACTCGGGTGCGGCGGCGAGGTGTTCGGCGGTGACCGGGGCGAGGGCCGTGACGACGACGTGCGCCGCGCGCAGGGCTTCGGGGTCCTCGTCGGTCCGCTCGACGACCGTGACCTCGGCCTCGCCGGGGAAGAGCGTGGCGAGCCCGGCACCGGCGGTACGGCCGCCGACATGCGGGGCGATGACGGCGAGCACGTTCTTCGGGGCGGTCGTGTCGGGCCCTTGGGTCTCGGGGGCGGTCGCGGCGGGCCCTTGGTTCTCAGGAACGGCCACGGCGGGTCCTTCGGCTTCGGGGTCGGTCACGGCGGGCCCTTCGGATCCGGGGTCGGCCACGGCGGGACCTTCGGCCTCGGGGTCGGTCATACGGGGGCCTCGGTGAGGTCGGCGGGGCCCACCGTGGTGGGTGTGGCGTGTCCGGACAGGGCGAGGGTGAGGTCGAGTTCGGCGAGCAGACAGCGGATCACGTGCTCGACGCCGGCCTGACCGTCGAGGCCGAGGCCGTAGACGTACGGCCGTCCGACGAGCACGGCTCGCGCGCCGAGCGCGAGTGCCTTGAAGACGTCGTCGCCGGTGCGGACGCCGCTGTCGAACAGGACGGTGAGCCGGTCGCCGACCGCCTCGGCGACCCGGGGCAGCGCGTCGGCGGCGCCGATCGCCCCGGCGACCTGCCGGCCTCCGTGGTTGGAGACGATCACGCCGTCCATCCCCGCGTCGGCGGCCAGCCGGGCGTCGTCCGGGTGCTGGATGCCCTTCAGTACGATGGGGCCGTCCCAGTTCTCGCGCAGGAACGCCAGGTCGGGCCAGGTCTTCGCGGGGTCCGCGAACATGCCCACGAAATGCAGCACCGCCGCGTTCGGGTCCTCGTGCACCGGCTTGGCCAGCGCCGCCTGGAACGCCGGGTCGGAGAAGTAGTTGGCGGTGCCGACGCCGTGCAGGAACGGCAGGTACGCCTGGTCCAGGTCACGGGGCCGCCACGCCAGCAGCGGCGTGTCCAGCGTGACGACGAGCACGGTGAACCCGGACGCCTTGGCCCGCCGCAGAAAGCTCCGGGCGACCTCCGGGTCCTTGGGCCAGTACAGCTGGAACCAGCGCTCGGCGTCCCCCATCGCCTCCGCGACCTGCTCCATCGGCGTGCTGGAGGCGGAGGACAGGATGTACGGCACGCCCTGTGCGGCGGCGGCCCGGGCGGCGGCCGACTCGGCGTCCGGGTGCATGATCGACAGCACGCCGACCGGTGCCAGGGCCAGCGGGGCGGGCAGGGGCCGGCCGAGGACCTCGACGGCGAGGTCCCGCTCGTGCACGTCCCGCAGCATGCGCGGCACGATCCGCCGCCGCTCCAGCGCGGCCCGGTTGGCGCGGGCCGTGCTGCCGTCGCCCGCGCTGCCCGCGACGTACCCGACCGGCCCCGGCCCGAGCCGCTGCTCGGTGAGCTCCTCCAGGCGGGTCAGATCGGTCGGGAGCCGCGGTACGGCCCCCGAGAGCCCGTTGAGATAGATCTCGTACTGGAAATCCGCCCAGTGCCTGGCCATCCGTGGGTCCCGCCTCTCGTCGCTGAGAACGCGTTGCGCTCCGACGATACTGGCGAGTAAGGGCCGCTCAGAACACCGGGGTCAGCCGCCGTTCGCCACCGTGACCGGCTCGGGCTCGCCGCACTCCGCGCCCGGCCCGGTGATGGCGGGCACCGGCACGTCGACGGTCCGTGCCAGCCGCGCACCCTCCGGCCCGTACACGGCCCGCGGTTCGGGGAACACCCGCAGCAGTGTCAGGAACAGCACCGCGGAGACCACCAGCGACAGCGGCAGGCTGATGTCGATCCCGTCGGCGAGGTCGCCCAGCGGGCCCACGAACTGGCCCGGGATGTTGGTGAAGAGCACACCGAGCAGCGCGGAGACCCACCAGGCGGTCATGCCGCGCCAGTTCCAGCCGTGCGCGAACCAGTAACGGCCGCCGCGCTGACGGCGGTTGAAGACCTGGAGCGCGTCGGGGTCGTACCAGCCGCGCCGGGTGTAGAAGCCCAGGATCATCACGACCATCCATGGCGTGGTGCAGGTGATGATCATCGTGGCGAACGTCGAGATGGACTGGACGAGGTCCAGGCCGAACCGCCCGACGAAGATGAACGCGATCGACGCGACGCCGACCAGCAGCGTCGCCTGCACCCGGGACAGCCGGGGGAACACCGAGGAGAAGTCGAGGCCGGTGCCGTACAGCGCGGTCGTGCCCGTCGACATGCCGCCGATCAGCGCCAGCAGGCACACCGGCAGGAAGAACCAGCTCGGCGAGATGGCGAGCAGTCCGCCCACGAAGTCGGGTGCGGCCGGGTCGACGTAGTCCGGGGCCTTGGTCGCGATGATGCTGGCGGTCGCCAGGCCGAACAGGAACGGCAGCAGCGTGGCGATCTGCGACAGGAACGCCGCGCCGATGACGCGGCGGCGCGGAGTGCTCGCCGGGATGTAGCGCGACCAGTCGCCGAGGAACGCGCCGAACGACACCGGGTTCGACAGCACGATCAGGGCGGCGCCGATGAAGGACGGCCAGAACAGGGACTGCGTCGCCGCGTCCGCCGAGTCCGTGAAGACGCCCGCGTACGACGGGTCGAAGTCGCCGGCGAAGGCGATCGCGCCGGCCAGGAACAGCACGCTCGCCGAGGTCACCGCGACCTTGTTGACGAACAGCATGAACCGGAAGCCGTACACGCACACGGCGAGGACCAGACAGGCGAACAGCGCGTACGCCACGACGTAGCTCAGATCGCCGCGCGGCAGTCCGAACAGCCGGTGGGCGCCGCCGACCAGGGCGTCGCCGGAGCTCCACACCGAGATGGAGAAGAACGCGATCGCCGTCAGCAGGGAGAGGAACGAGCCGACCACACGGCCGTGCACACCCAGGTGCGCCGAGGAGGAGACGGCGTTGTTGGTGCCGTTGACCGGTCCGAACACCGCCATCGGACACAGGATCAGCGCACCCGCGACGACCCCCAGCAGGGTGGCCGCGAGGCCCTGCCAGAAGGAGAGGCCGAACAGGATCGGGAAGGCGCCCAGCACACAGGTGGAGAAGGTGTTGGCGCCGCCGAAGGCGAGCCGGAACAGGTCCAGCGGGGTGGCGGTGCGGTCCGCGTCGGGGATGCGGTCGACACCGTGGGTCTCGACCTCGGTCAGGGACGGCGCGGACGAGGGGTCGGGCTGCGGGGGCTGCGGGGACAAGGGGGCTCCAACGAGGGGGACCGGCGGTGGAGCGCGTCGTGGCGCGGGGGAGGGGCTTGTCGGGGGCGGCCGGTCGTCGTCGCGGGGGTGGGCGGCGGGAGAGGAGGCCGTCCTCTCGGGGGTCTGCCGACGGTAAGGCCGGGGTCAAGGCCCGCACCAGAGGACGGTTTGTCCATCATTCGTGTCGCGGATGTGCGAAACCTCCATCACTCGGTGTCCGTGGGCGCGTCCTCCGGCTCGGCGTCGGGCCCCTGGGCCCGTACGCGCTGGACGTGTTCGAGGGAGTCGCGCAGTTCGGTGAGCCAGTCGTCGGTGTGCTTCTGGACCAGACGGACGCACCAGGCGAGCGCGTCGCTGCGGCTGCGGGCCACGCCGCCCGCGATGAGCGTGTCCAGCACCTGTCGCTCGGGCTGCCGCAGCCGGGTCATCACGGGCGCGGCCACGTGCGTGAACAGGGCGCGTTCCCCGGCGCACTCCACGCCCCAGGACACCTTGCGGCGGAACCGGTGCTCGGCCTCGCGGGCCACCTCGATCCGGGCCTCGCGGGTGCGCTCCCGGAACTCCTGCATCCGGCTCCGTACGGCCGCCTCCCGCTCGGTGGCCGAGGCGCCCTCGGCCAGCCGGGGTGCGGGGATGCGGCCTACGACGGTGATCTCCTCACGGTCGACGGTCAGTTCGGCCAGTTCCTCGAAGAGGTCGTCGGGCAGGCGCCCGGCGAACCAGCCGCGCAGTTGCTCTCGTTGCTCGGTCGTAATCATGTAATGACGATTACTCCACCGGAACATGAACGCAAGGGGACGGGACGGAGTGCGCCGAGAGCTCAACCGGAATGTTTCAGGCCGATTGCAGAGCCGGTATGAACCGGCCATTCGGTCGGGAACGACGATCAAGAACCGCGTGGTTACTGGGATCCGGTGTTCGAATTCCGTGACTTCGCGCCACTGATTCAACACGAAAGGTTACTGAAACGCGTGGGGTCGATGTGTGTTCCGGCCGCGGACTCGGCAGACTCGCGCTCGCCGCCCCGGCACCGACCGTGCCGGGCGCGGCACCACCCTCGTATCAGCGGAAGGATGCACACCATGCGGAACACCGCGCGCTGGGCAGCGACCCTCGCCCTCACGGCCGGCGCCGTCTGCGGCCCCCTCACCGGAGCCGCGCTGGCCGCCCCGGACTCGCTCTACGCCCCCTCCGCCCTGGTCCTCACCCTGGGCCACGGCGACAGCGCCGCCACCGCCACCCCGGCCCGCGCGGTCACCCTGACCTGCGCCCCGACCGCCTCCGGGACACATCCTGCGGCGGCTGCGGCCTGCGCCGAACTGCGCGGCGTGGGCGGCGACCTCGACGCGTTCCAGGCCCGTGACGACGTCCACTGCACCAAGGAGTACAACCCCGTGGTCGTCACCGTCGACGGCGTCTGGCAGGGCAAGCGCGTCTCCTACGAGCGCACCTTCGCCAACGAGTGTGTGAAGGGCTCCCTCGGGGCGAGCCTCTTCACCTTCTAGAGCCGGGGTCGCGGGGTTCCCGTGCAACCGGACGGCCGCCCGTGGCTGGGGAGCGCGGGCGCCGTCACGAGGACCCCCGTGATCTCGCACCGAGGGCCGGCCGGGCGGAGTGGGGCCACCCGGTCGGCCTTCGCAGTCACGGCCGCTGTCCGGGGACACCAGGCAGCGGCGGAAACCGGCCGAGCAGGCCCGAGGCCCGTAACAGCCGTCGTATACGGGGGCTTTCCGAGACCACCCGCAGCCGGCCGCCGCGCTCGCGCGCCCGGGACTCGGCCCGGCACAGCACGCGCAGCCCTGAGCAGTCGAAGAAGGCGACCGTGCGCAGGTCGACCGTGACGTCAGGTCGCGGGCCCGCCGTCGCGGCCGACAGATGCTCCGCGAGGGCACCCGCGCTCGCCATGTCGATCTCGCCCGAGGCCTCGACCACCGTGAGCGTGCCGTGCGGACAGGTGCGGGCGTACGGGTTCGCCGCCGGGGTGCCGGTGTCGGTGCCGTCGGCAGGATCGGGGGCGCGGTCGCCGGACTCCGGTGTCATCTCGGCTCCCCCTCGGACGGGGCGGTGTTCGATGTGCGTTCTCACCCCGGCCGGGTACCCGGCATCCCGGCTCTGGCTCCGGACAAGCTCTGCTTCATCCGACCCGGTGAATTCCAAGCGGGGACATTGACTTCCAGTCGGGATTTCAGCTGCTGGAAGCCCTCGCGGAGGGCCCTGTTCAAGCGGCCCCCGGCGTCGTACAGTCGCGGTGCTGCCCCGGTCCCCGGCCGCATCCGCTTCGACGCAGGGGGTGGGGCGTGGGCCCGCCGGTACGGACGAGCGCGGAGGAGCCTCCGCTGCTCACCGAGTGCGGGCTCCAGGAGCCCGCCTTGGAGATGGAGTTCACGGCGCACTTCCCGAGACAAGGCGGTACGGCGGCCTCGGACGCCGCCGCTGCCGCGGTCATCGGCGTGATCGAGGCGCCGACGGCCTTCGTCGTCGCCCTCCTGGACGCCGCGCACCGCGTGAACGGCTGTCTCCTCGCCCGTACGACGGCCGAGATCTGCCGGATCGTCCTCACGGCGGACCGCACCGGTATCACCGTCGCCGGCACCGACGACACGACGATCACCCTGGACCGCGCCGACGAGGACGGGACCCGGGACCTGCCCCTGTCGGCCGTCGTCGACGGGCTGCACGTCCACCACGGGCCCGGGGGCCACGTCTGGGTGGTGTGGCACGGCGTCTGGTGCGCGGGGGCCGACGACAGCGTGTCCCCGCGGCGGGCGCCCTAGCTATTCGCCCTCGGACTCCTCCTGGGCGCGGGTGTTGGGGGTGATGGCCTCGCCGGCCTCGCCCCGTCGGCGGCGCTGTTCCTCGGTGTCCCGGGTGTGGCGTTCCGCCTCCTCGATCTTGCGCAGGACCTGCTCCGTGACCGTCTCGGGGTGCTTCTTGTCGTGGGTCATCACGCTCTCCTCTCTCAGATCGTCGCGGCCCTCTCCGGCCGTCGCGACGCCCGGTTCGTCGGGGCCCTCTCAGTTCCTCGCGGCCGCGATGCGCAGCGGCACGGGTTCCTGGCCGCCGTTCTCCTCGCTGCGACGGCTGATCCCGGCCCACCAGGACGGGCCGTCCTCGATGTGGCGCAGCAGGACGCCCTCGCGGATCGCCCACGGACAGATGCTGACGGCCTTGATGCCGGTCAGCTTCAGCGCCGTGTGGCCGACCAGCGCGCCGGCCAGGCTCTGGCCGGACCGGGGCGCGGAGATGCCGGGGAGCAGGGCGCGCTCGGCGGCGGGCAGGCCGGCGAGCCGGGTGATCGCCGCACGCAGGTCCGAGCGGCGCAACTCCCGTTCCACGAACGGTCCGTGCCGTCCGGGCCGCGCCCCGCACAACCGGCCCAGCTGCTGGAACGTACGGGACGTGGCCACCGCCGAGTGCGGCCCCTCCCAGCGGATCCGGGCCGCGACGTCCCGCAGTTGATGCCGGACCCGGCGCCGCAGCGCCCGCAGCTGCTCCGGCGACGGCGGGTCGTCGGCGCCGAAGAACTCGTGGGTCAGCCGGCCCGCCCCCAGCGGCAGCGAGGCCACGAAGTCCGGCAACCTGCCGCGCCCGAAGGCCACTTCGAGGGAGCCGCCCCCGATGTCCAGCAGGGCCAGCGGCCCCGACCGCCAGCCCATCCAGCGCCGCGCCCCGAGGAAGGTCAGCTCCGCCTCCAGCTCACCCGGCAGCGTGCACAGCTCGACGCCGGTACGGGTCCGTACGGCACGCAGCACATCACGGCAGTTCGGCGCGCTGCGCACCACCGCCGTGGCGAAGGCCAGCGGAGGGGCCGAGCCCCACTCGGTCGCCGTCCGGTCCGCCTCGGCCACGGCGGCGACGAGTCTGTCGACGGCCTCCTCGGGCACCGGGCAGCCCGGCTTGACCTGTTCGGACAGGCGGAGCCGCCATTTCGCGGTGTGCACGGGCAGCGGTACCCCGCCCTCGGCGTCCGCCACCACCAGCCGGACCGTGTTCGACCCCACATCCACCACGCTGATTCGCATGGACCCGTGAGTACCCGTTTCGGGGCCGTCCCTCACCGCGCCGGGGTGTGATGCGCGCTATCCGGCCAGGCGCGGCAGCGAAGAGGGGCCGCCGTCTCCCTGGTGACGGCGGCCCCTCTGCTCGGGGGAACTACATGTGGACCACGGGTGCGGCGTCCGGGTCCTGCTCCGGCACTCCGCGGCGGTAGAGCAGGAACGCGATCAGCGTGCCGACCGCGAACAGGCCCGCCGACCACCAGAAGGCGGTGGTGTAGCTCTCGATGGTGGCCTGCGCCTGGACCAGCTTGTTGCTCGGGTCCTTGCCGGCCAGGTAGTCGGTCGCGGCGCTCGCGGCCAGGGTGTTCAGCAGCGCCGTACCGATCGAACCGCCCACCTGCTGCATGGCGTTGACGGTGGCGGAGGCGACACCGGCGTCCTCCGCGGCGACTCCGCCGGTGGCCAGCTGCATCGCGGGCGGCATGACCAGACCGAGTCCGAGGCCGACGACGATCAGCTGCGGCAGCACCGCGCTGGAGTACGAGGACCCGACTCCGATGCCGGTCAGCCAGGCCATGCCGACCGCGGCGATGCCGAAGCCCAGCGGGATGACGGCCTTGGGGCCGAGCCGCGGCACCAGCTTGGTCGTGCCGACCTGGGCGGTGACCATCAGCGCGGCGACCATCGGCAGGAACGCGAGACCGGTCTTCGTCGGGCTGAAGCCGAGGTTGAGCTGGAGGTAGTAGGTGAGGAAGAGGAACACACCGAACATGCCGCCGCCGGAGATCAGCACGGCGAGGAAGGAGGCGGCGCGGTTGCGGTCGAGCAGGATGCGCAGCGGCAGCAGCGGGTGCGCGGCCTTGGTCTGCCACCAGGAGAAGGCGGCCAGCAGGACACCGCCGGCGATCAGGAAGCCCCAGGTCAAGGGCGAGCCCCAGTCGTGCGTCTCGGCGTTGGAGAAGCCGTAGACCAGGGAGAACAGACCGGCGGCGACCAGGACCGTGCCCGGGACGTCCAGCTTGGCGTTCTCGGCGTCGCGGTGGTTGTGCAGCAGGATCCAGCCGCCGGCGAAGGCGACGACGGCGATGACGACGTTGACGTAGAGGGTCCAGCGCCAGTCGAGGGCGTCGGTCAGGATGCCGCCGAGCAGCAGGCCCACCGCACCGCCGGCGCCGGCGATGGCGCCGTAGACGCTGAAGGCCTTGGCGCGCTCCTTGGCGTCGGTGAACGTCGTGTTCAGCAGCGACAGCGCGGCGGGCGCGAGGAGGGCGCCGAAGGCACCCTGGAGAGCACGGGCGGTGACCAGCATCTCGAAGTTGGTCGCGGCACCGCCGAGCGCGGAGACGCCGGCGAAGCCGACGACTCCGATCAGGAACGCCGTCTTGCGGCCGAAGAGGTCGGCGATGCGGCCGCCGAGCAGCAGGAGGGAGGCGAAGGCCAGCGCGTAGGCGGTGACGATCCACTGCCGGTTGCCGTCGGAGAACCCGAGGTCGGCCTGCGCCGAGGGCAGGGCGATGTTCACGATGGTGGCGTCGAGGACCACCATCAGCTGGGCGAGGGCGATGACGGCGAGGATCCACCACCGCTTGCCGGAGGAGGCGTCGGACGGCGCCTCTACCGCGCCCGCCTGGGCGTTCTCGGTCAGGGTCTTCTGGGACATGGCGGAACCACTCCAGGGAAGTCGTTCGGATTTTACGAGGCTGTAAACGAAACTGTTTCGTACACGTCGAGGCTAGAGCACTTCCAGCGAAACGGCAACGTTTCGCTGGGGAGGGAGGTCGAGTGTGACCAGCGGCACGTTCGAGGTCGAGGGCGCGGAGCTGTACTACGAGGTGCGGGGGAGCGGTCCGGCGCTGCTGATGATCAGCGGGGCGGGCGGGGACGCGGGCTACTACACGCAGGTCGCGGCGGACCTCGCCGACGCGTTCACGGTCATCACCTACGACCGGCGCGGCAACTCCCGCAGCACCGGCCGCACCGGGGCGCCGTTGGACCTCGCCGAACAGGCGGCCGACGCCCGCGCGCTCATCGAGGGGCCGGCGGGTGGCCGGGCGCTGGTGTTCGGCAACAGCGCGGGCGCGATCATCGGGCTGACGCTGGCCGCCCTGCGCCCCGCGTGCCTGGTGGGCCTGATCGCCCATGAACCCCCCGCCGTGAACGTCCTGCCCGCGGACGACCCGGCCCGCGCCTTCTTCGCCGACGTGGCCGGCCGCTACGCGCTGGGCGGAGCCGCGGCCGCGGGCCGCCGGTTCGCCGAGACGGTCCGCGGCGAGGGGACGTATCGCTGGCCGGACGACCTGTGGCGGCGGTTCCTCGGCAACCAGGACCATCTCTTCGGCACCGAGTGGCCCGGCTTCGCCGGCTTCCGCCCCGACGAGGACGCGCTGCGGTCGGCGCCGTTCCCGATCGTCCTCGGCGCCGGCGTGGAGGACCGCGACACCTACTACGCCCGCCCCTCTGTCGAGATCGCCCGCAGGATCGGGGCGCCCTGGGTGGAGTTTCCCGGCATCCACATGGAGTTCCTGCGCCACCCGGACCGGTTCGCGGCGGCGGTGCGGGCGCTGGCGACCTGGGCGTACGCGGACGACCGGCCGCGGGAACCGCGTATGCCTTGACCGACACCGACACCGACACCGACACCGACACCGATGCCGATGCCGGTGCCGACGCCGACGCCGACGCCGACGCCGACACCGGCATCCACGCCGACCCGGTCCGGTCTGGTCTGGTCTGGTCTGGTCCGGTCCAGGCCCGGCAGGACGCGCAGCGCCCCGCCGTCTCTCCTTCGCGACCCCTACGCCATCTGCCGTCGCACCAGCTCGTGCAGTCGCCCGTTCGTGTCCGCGAGGAGTTGCGCGGGCGGGCCCTGCTGGGCGACCTTGCCGTCCTCCATCACGATCACGCGGTCGGCGTCCAGCACCGTGGACAGGCGGTGGGCGATGACGATGCGGGTGGCGTTGAGGGCCTTGGTGGACTCGATGACCGTGCGCTGCGTCTCGTTGTCCAGGGCGCTGGTCGCCTCGTCGAAGAACAGGATGCGCGGCCTGCGGATCAACGCCTGGGCGATCATGAGCCGTTGACGCTGGCCGCCGGAGACGGCGCCGCTGCCGGAGACGATCGTGTGCAGCCCCATCGGCATCCGCTGGATGTCCTCCGCGAGCCCCGCCATCTGCGCCGCCGCCATCACCTCCTCCGGGGTGTACGGCTCGGTGCCGCAGATGACGTCCATGATCGACCCGGTGAACGGCTGGGCGTGCTGGAGCACCACCCCGCACTGCCGGCGCACCGCCGACTGGTCAAGGGCGGCCAGGTCCTGCCCGTCGTACAGCACACTGCCGGAGACCGGCGGGTCGAAGCCGATCAACAGCCTGAGCAGCGTCGACTTGCCGCAGCCGCTCGGGCCGACGATCGCCACGAACTCGCCCGGCTTCACCTCGAAGGACACGTCGTCGAGGATCAGCGGGCCGTCGTCCGAGTACCGGAAGGACAGCCGGCGCGCCTCGATCCCGCCGGTCAGCGGGCCCGGCCGGGTGCTCGCCGTGCGCACCTCCGGGGTGGCCTCCAGGACCGGTTTGATCTCCTCGAACAGCGGCAGCGCGCCCACCGCCGACACGAAGGCACCCGTCAGCTGGGTCACGGACGTCAGCACCATCGTCACCGAGGTGTTGAAGCTCAGGAACGCCGCCGCCGACATCGACCCGCGCGCCGGGCCCGCCAGCAGCATGAACATCAGCAGCGTGCAGACGGGCAGATAGACCGCGCCCATCACCGTGGTGAGGTTCTTGATGCGCCCGACCTTCTGCTGGAGCTCCCGGCTGCGCGCGAACTGCGCGGCCCAGGCCGCGTAGGCGTAGTTCTCGGCCGCCGCGACCCGCAGCTTGGGCAGTCCGCGCAGGGTCTGGAAGGCCTGGTTGTTGAGCTTGTTGCCGAGCACCACCAGGCGCCGCTGCCAGCGCACCTGCCACAGTCCGAGCCCGAGGAACACCCCGGCGATCACGACCAGCATGCCGATCGCCGCGAACGCCATCGGCACGCTGTACCAGAACAGCAGCCCCAGGTTCATCGCGCCGACGGTCACCGACTGGGCGACCACCGGACCGACTCCCGCCAGCAGACGGCGGATCGCGCTGATGCCCATCGCCGCGCTCGCCAGCTCACCCGTCGAACGCTCGGTGAAGAACTTGGTGGGCAGCCTGAGCAGCCGGTCCCACACGGCCGGTTGGAGGGTCGCCTCGATCCGGCCCTCCAGGCGCAGGATCGTCAGGTTCTGGAGCAGCATGAAGGTGGCGGCGACGAAGCTGCCGACCATCACCGCCAGACAGACCTGGACGATCAGATGCGTCTGGGCCTTCGGTACGAACTCACCGAGCACCTTGCCGGTGGCGATGGGCACGATCGCGCCGATCGCCACCGTGACCAGGCCGCTGAGCAGGAGGTTCGTCAGGTCGCCGCCCATGTTCTGCATGCTGAACCGCAGCAGGCGCAGGGGACTGAGAGCGCGGTCGGGCAACGGGCGGTAGAACATCACCGCGCGCGGTTCGAACTCCTCCGCGTTGGCCTTCTCGACCGGCGTCTCCCGGCCCGTCGCCGGATGCACCGCCACATAACCGCCCCGCCGCCACAGCAGTGCGACCGGCGCCCCGGACAGCGCCCGGTGACCCACCAGCGGGCCGACGTTGTCCCGCCACCAGGTGCCGTCCAGCCGGACGGCCCGGGCGCGCACCCGCGAGGCGAGCGCGATCTGCTCCACCGGGTCGAGCCGGTCGCTGCCGGTGCCGGACTGCGCCGGGTCGGCCAGGGTGATCCCGGCAGCCTGCGCCACCAGCCTGCACGCCGCGTACGAGGCGTCCGCGTCGGCCGCCGTGGCCCGCTTGCCCGACGACTTCCCGATCGACGCCAGCAGCGTCCGGTCGGCCTGCGCGCGGACCGCCTCACCGGCCCTGATGCCCTCGGCGGTGCGCGTCTCGTGGGTGCGCTCCAGCTGCTCGATCCAGCGGTCCAGCGTGGTCAGCAGCCGGTACTGCTGGTCGACCATGGACTGCCACACCGCCGGGTCCATCAGCAGGTCGGCGGCGGCCTCCGCGCCGTACAGCGAGCCGTACTGCACACTGCCCGGCGGGACCTGCATCCAGAAGACGTCGTCGTCGGTGATCTCCGCGGCGCCTTCGCTCGCCATCGGCGCCTGGAAGAGGATGGACAGGCTGCGGCCGACACCGAGAGCGAGGGCGTACTCCAGCGGGCTCGTCGTCGGCGGGACGTACTGCGGGTTGCCGTACTCGTCGTAGGACCAGGTCTGGGTGTTCGCGGGCTGGTAGAGCTCGCGCAGTGCGATGCGGTGGACGACGCAGTCCCGCAACGGGCGGGCCACCAGAGTGTGTTGGGGTCCCGGCGTCGGGCCGAGCAGCAGCGAGCCCGCCTCCAGGCGGCCCAGGTGGTGCCAGTGGCCCTGCTGTTCGGCGTCCACCGCGAACAGGTCCACGGCCCCCGACGCCACCAGCCACAGCACCTGCGGCCCTTCGAGGTCCAGGCGGTTGTGCCCGGCGAGGTCGTACGGCGTGCCCATCGAGCCGAGGGCCTGGAGAACCAGGTCCCCTTCGGGTGCGGTTGTCATCTCAGCGCTCCCTGACCAGAGCCGCGTACGCGCCCCCGCGCGCCACCAGCTCCTCGTGCCGTCCGCGTTCCACGACCGTGCCGTGCTGGAGCACGACGATCTCGTCGCTGTCGCGCACGGTGCTCAGCCGGTGCGCGATCACCACACAGGCGCAGCCGCGCTTGCGGAGGTTGTCCATCACCGTCAGCTCGGTCTCGGCGTCCAGCGCGCTCGTCACCTCGTCGAGGACGAGGATGCTGGGCCGCCGGACCAACGCCCGCGCGATCTCCAGGCGTTGGCGCTGACCACCGGAGAAGTTGCGGCCGTCCTGCTCGACCCGGCTGTTGATGCCGCCGGGGCGGCGCATCACCACGTCGTACAGGGCGGCGTCCCGCAACGCGTCCACCACCGCGTCGTCCGGGATCGACGGGTCCCACAGCGCCACGTTGTCGCGGACCGAGCCCTCGAAGAGGAAGACGTCCTGGTCGACGAAGGAGACGGAGGAGGCGAGGGCACCACGCGGGATGTCCTCCAGGCGCCGGCCGTCGATGCGGATGACCCCCTCCCAGGGCGCGTACAGCCCGGATATCAGCCGGGAGACCGTCGATTTGCCGCTGCCCGAGCCGCCGACCAGCGCCACCTGCTGACCCGGGCCGACCGTCAGGTCGAAGCCGGTCAGCAGGGGCTTGTCCAGCGGGTTGTAGCCGAAGGAGATGTTCTGCAGCTCCACGTGCCCGTGCAGCCGGCGCGTCGACTCGGCGCCGCCGGGCCGGCCGTAGAGCGGGTCGGCCTGGAAGTTCTCCACGTCCTTCAGCCGGGCCACGTCCGCCGCGAAGTCCTGGATGCGGCCCGCGACGCCGTTGAGGCGGGTGATCGGGGCCGTGAAGCGGGTGACCAGGGACTGGAAGGCGACCAGCAGGCCGACCGAGATGCCACCCTCGACGGCGCGCATGCCGCCGATCCACAGGATCACCGCGCTGTTCAGCGAGGCCAGCGTCGGCGCGACCACACCCAGCCAGGCGGACGGCACCCCGAGCCGCTGCTGCTCCTCCAGGGTGGTGGCGTGCTGCCCGGCCCACTTGCGGAAGTAGCCGTCCTCGCCGCCGGTCGCCTTCATCGTCTCGATCAACTGCAGGCCCGTGTAGGCGGTGTTGGTCAACCGGGCGCTGTCCGCCCGGAGTTTGGCGGTACGGGTGGCGCGCAGCCGGATGACCACCCGCATGGCGACGATGTTCAGCAGCGCGACGCCGATGCCGACGAACGTCAACTGCGGGTCGTAGGTGTAGAGGAGGACGGCGTAGAGGACGACGACCACCGCGTCCACGCCCGCCGCCGCCAGGTCGCGGGCCAGCGTCTCGGCCACCGCGTCGTTCGACTGGAGGCGCTGCACCAGGTCGGCCGGGCTGCGCTGGGAGAAGAACGTCACCGGCAGCCGCAGCAGATGGCGCAGGAAGCGGGCGCTGGAGAGGGTGGAGGAGATGATGCGGCCGCGCAGCAGGTTGGCCTGTTGCAACCAGGTCAGGACCAGGGTGAGCGCCACACACGTCCCCATCGACGCGAACAGCACGCCGAGCAGGGAGGTCTGGCCCCCGATGAGGAACATGTCGATGTAGACCCGGCTCAGCGCGGGCACCGCCGCGCCGACCAGCACCAGCAGCAGGCTCGCCAGCACCGCGGCCGGCATGGTGCCCGCCGTGCCGCGCAGCCGGGCCGGCATCGCGCCCAGCACCCCGGGCTTGCGCCCGCCCCTGGTGAAGCCGTCGCCCGGCTCCATGATCAGGACGACGCCGGTGAAGCTGGAGTCGAAGTCCTCCATCGGCACGAACCGGCGGCCCTTGCCGGGGTCGTTGATGTAGACCCCGCGACGGCCGAAGCGGCGGCCCATGCCGTCGTAGACGACGTAGTGGTTGAACTCCCAGAACAGCACCGCCGGTGCCTTCACCTCGGCGAGGGCGGCCGTGTCCATCTGCATGCCCTTGGCCGTGAGGCCGTAACCGCGGGCCGCCTTGAGCAGGTTGCTGGCGCGCGAGCCGTCGCGGGAGACACCGCACGCGATGCGCAGCTCCTCCAGCGGGACGTGCTTGCCGAAGTGCCCCAGCACCATCGCCAGGGAAGCGGCACCGCACTCCACGGCCTCCATCTGCAGAACGGTGGGTGTGCGGACCGCTCTGCCCTTGCCCTTCGGCACCGGGCGCTTGGGCGGGGCCGACCGGCGGCGGCCGCGGGTCTCCTGTGCGGTGCTCACGGCAGCAGCCAATCGACGGGACGCTGGTCGGCGAGCCGGATCGAACCCCGGGCCACGGTCATGGAGGTGAGGGCGAACGGCGGCCCGTCCGCGGACGACCACCGGTAACCGCTCTTCGTGCCGGACGACTTGTCCAGCTTCACCGTCACGGCCACCGGCCTGCCGTCCTTCGTGAACTGCTCGCCCAGCTGGCTGTCGCCGAGGAACGCGGAGATCTGCTGCGCCGACTGCGCCGAACGGTCCACCGACTTCACATGGCCGCGCAGCACGCCGTACTCCTGCGTCGGCACCGACGACACCGTCAGGTCCACGGCGGCGTGCGCGGGGATCGAGGCGGCGTTCTCGGCGGGGACGTACACGGTGGCGTACAGCGGGTCGGAGGCGTGCGCGACCTTCTCCACGGCCGCCACATCGGCGCCGGTCTGGATGATCTGGCCGATGGTGGCGGCGAGTGCGGTGATCCGGCCCGCGGCGACCGAGCGGACGACGGCGTCGCCCTTGGCGGTCCGCACCTTCAGTACGGGGGCGTCGGCGGGCAGCTGCTCGCCCTGCTTCGCGAGGACGGCGGTGACCTGGCCCGCGACCGGGCTCTGCAGGATGTAACTGCCCTGCCCGTGCGTGAGGATGGCGGGCGCGGCCACCGTGGACGCCACCGAACCGGTCACCGCCCACACCGACGCGGCGGCCATCACGACCACTGTCACGGACAGCGCGAGCCAGCCCTGCGGGCGGGCGAACCGCACCGGAAGGTCGAGCTCCTCCGGTGACTGGAGCTTGGCGAGGGCCTGTTGGCGGAACTGCACGGAACTTTCCCTCACCTGAAAACGAGGAAGGACCGGCTGACGGCAGCCGGCTCAGTCAGGACATCCGTGAGTCCCGGAGCCGGGGAGCGGCTCCGGGACTCACGGCACGAGGTGCGATCAGAGACCGGCAACCAGGTTCGTGACCGGGGCCACGGAGAGGCCGGTGGTGCCCTCGACCGTGCCGACGACCGTGTCGACCAGGCCGGAGACCGGGGCGACGCCGTCCACCAGGCCGGTGACGGTGCCCAGGGCGTTCAGCTGCAGGCCGCCGGAGACGTTGTCGAGCTCGGCGTCGGAGATCTCGACGGTCTCAACCTGGGGGGTGGAGTTCATGGTGGAACTTCCCTTCATATGGATATTCACAAGGGGGGGAGCGGACCCCTGGCTGGGGCGACCGCGTGCCGCAGGCGCCGGGCATCCGTTTCCGGAAGGCCTCGGCGGCTGCCGCGGTGCGATGGATGTAAGCACGCGCCGGGCCCGGGCTTCCAATCAACCAACCGCCTCACCTGGGCACTTGAGTCCCACAGGTGCCGAACCGTGCAGGCGTGCGCACGTCTCGGCGGCGACTTCTTCACACCCGGCACGTCTTCGGTTCACACAAGGACTTGCGGCCCGGGAAGTGAATCCGACACTCCCGCCCCAATGACGTACGCGGCGGAGCACGCTTGTGCAGATCCGCCGCGCACGGTGACTTGGTTGGGTATGGGATGTGCAGATTCGCTGAAGCCGGGATTCCGCGGGAACTTCGAGACGGACCGTCGCCGGCCGGTCGCGGACCGTGTCAGGTCGGGTGGTCAGCCGAGAAGTGCGTAGACCGTGCTCGCGTGGGCCGTGAGTTCGCCTGAGTCCGCGTCGGTCATCGTGATGTCCGCGAACGCCATCCGCCGGCCCAGCTTGGTGATCACCGCCTGGATCAGGACATCCGCACCGGACACCGCGCGCTGGAACGACGTCGACTGCTGCACGGTCGTCATCGGCCCGTAGCCGCCTCGCGCCGCCGCCACGGCGATCACGGTGGCGGTGTCCGCGGCGGCCATCAGCGCTTGTCCCGACAGCGCCCCGCCCTCCCGGGACAGCCGGTCCGACCAGGGAAGGCGCAGGGTCGCCCGGTCGTCGCCCAGGGACTCGACCGACAGGCCCAGATCGAGCACCCAAGGGGCGAAGTTGGCGGAGAGGATCTTGTCGGCTTCGGCGGTGGTCATCGTCATATGGGGGATTGTTCCCGCTCCCGCGCCGCCGGACGCGGACCCCGGCCGGTCTCGTGGCCGATTCGGTACTGCAAAGGGACTGCCAACAAACGGAATTGAACGCCCCACGTGCCTCCTGCGTACCCACTGCCATCCAGGCGCCCCGAACAGCCGCCGACGAACGGTGGCACTGACCCCGTCCTTCAGGAGGTCGAGAAGTTTGAGTCACAAGCGAATCCCCAAGCGCAAGACCGCGATCGCGGCAGGCGGCGTGGTGGCGCTCGGAGCGGCGGCGATTCTCCTGCCCAACGCCAACGCCTCCCAGGACGGCTCCTCGTCCAACGGGGCCGCGGCGGCCCCGAAGACGCTGAAGGCGTCGGACGCATCGGATCTCGCCTCACAGCTCCAGGAACTGCTCGGCGAGGCCTTCGCGGGTTCGTACTACGACACCGGCCAGAAGCAGCTCGTCGTCAACGTGGTCTCGGGCGACAACAACAACGTGATCGTCCAGGCCGAGAAGGCCGGCGCGAAGATACGCGAGGTCGACAACAGCCTCGCCGAACTCGCCTCGGGCGCGCAGACGCTGAAGGCCAAGGCGACCATCCCGGGCACCGCGTGGGCCGTCGACCCCAGGACGAACAAGATCCTCGTCACCGCCGACAGCACGGTCACCGGCGCCAAGTGGGACCAGCTGGAGTCCACGGTCGACACGCTCGGCTCGGGCATGGCCACCATCAAGAAGTCGGCCGGCACCTTCAAGACCTTCGTCTCCGGCGGCGACGCCATCTTCGGCGGCGGCGCCCGCTGCTCGGCCGGCTTCAACGTCACCGCCGGCGACGGCAGCCCGGCCTTCCTGACGGCCGGTCACTGCGGGGTCGCGGCGGCCGAGTGGTCCGACGCGCAGGACGGCCAGCCGATCGCCACCGTCGACCAGGCCACGTTCCCCGGCGACGGTGACTTCGCGCTCGTGAAGTACGACGACCCGGCCACCGTCGCGCCGAGCGAGGTCAACGTCGGCGACGGCCGGACCGTGCAGATTTCCCAGGCCGCCGACGCCGAGGTCGGTCTCCAGGTCTTCAGGATGGGCAGCACCACCGGGCTCAACGACGGCCAGGTCCTCGGACTCGACGCCACGGTGAACTACCCCGAGGGCACCGTCACCGGCCTCATCCAGACCGACGTCTGCGCCGAGCCCGGCGACAGCGGCGGCTCGCTGTTCACCCAGGACGGGCTGGCCATCGGCCTGACCTCCGGTGGCAGCGGCGACTGCACGGTCGGCGGCGAGACCTTCTTCCAGCCGGTCACCACCGCCCTGGAGGCGGTCGGTGCGACCCTCGGCGCGGGCGACGCGGCGGGCGGCGGCCAGGAGACGGGTGCCGGTGACGAGGCCGGTGCGGGCGAGGAGGCCGGCGCAGGCCAGGAAGTGGGCGGCGAGGAGGCCGGCCAGGAGGTCGGCGGTGAAGAGGCCGGTCAGGAGGTCGGCGGCGAGGACACCGGCCAGGACGTCGGCGCCGGCGCGGACAACGGCGACTCCGGCCTGACCGAGACGCACTGACCCCGCCTCACCAGCGCTCCACGGACACGCGGTCCGACCCTCCGGCGGGAGGGCCGGACCGCGTTCGTGTCACCGCGCCCGCAGCAGCAGCAACGCCACGTCGTCGATCCGCTCCTGCTCGGCGCCACCCTGCCCCACCAGCTCGTCCGCCAACGCGTCCAGCGGCAGATCCCCGGCCGCCGCCAGCCGCCGGCCCAGATCGGCGAGCGCGTCCTCGATGTCGACCCCGGGCGATTCGATGAGGCCGTCGGTGTAGAGGACCAGCACGCTGCCCGGAGCCAGCTCGACCTCGGTGGTCGGATACACCGCCGAGCCGTCGATGCCCAGCAGCGGGCCGCCGGCCAGGTCGAGGACGCGTACCTTGCCGTCCGGGCGGCGCAGCAGCGGCGGGGGATGGCCCGCCCGCGCCATCACGGCCCGCCCGTGGGCCGGGTCCAGCCGTAGGTACAGACAGCTGGCGAAGAGGTCCGAGCCCAGGTCGATCAGCAGCCGGTTGGTGCTGCTCATGACGTCCTGCGGGACCTGTCCGACGGTCGTGTACGCCCGTACCGCGGTCCGGATCTGCCCCATCAGCCCGGCCGCCGTGACGTTGTGCCCCTGCACGTCCCCGATGACGGCCGAGGCCACCCCGTGCGAGGGCACCAGGTCGTAGAAGTCGCCGCCGATGTCCATGCCCTGCGTGGCCGGCAGATAGCGGGCGGCCGCCTGGATGCCGGGCAGCGCCGGGAGCGAGTGGGGCAGCAGGGCCTCCTGGAGGCCGTGGGCGAGCCGGTGCTTGGCGTCGTACAGCATCGCCCGTTCCAGCGCTTGGGCGATCAGCCCGCCGAGGCTCGTCAGGACCGCCCGTTCGTCCGCAGGGAAGGGATGCGGCTCGGCGTAGGCCAGCACACATGTGCCCACCGGCCGGCCCGAGGCGATCAGGGGCAGATACGCCCAGGCGGCGAACCCGTCCGGGGTCGCGTTCCGGACCGGATACAGGCGTTCCAGCTCCTGCCGCGAGTCGAAGAACGCCGGCACCCCGCTGTTCAGGGCGTGCGTCCCCGGCGTCGGCTCGGTCAGCGGCAGCCCGTCGAACCGCTCCACGACATGCGGGTCGGGATAGCCGCGGTGCCCCAGCACATGCAGCCGCCCCGCCCGGGACCCCAGCATGACCAGGGCCTGCCCGCCCACCGCCGGGACGATCTCGTCCGCGACGAGCTGCACCACGTCCTCCACGCCCGCCGCCTCGGTGAGCGCCCCGGCCAGGCTCAGCACCTGCGAGATGGTCACCAGCCGGGCAGGGGCGCCGTCCCCCTGCGGAGCGCTCCGGCTCATCTCCGCCACCGCCCGCGCCCGGCTGATGCGCACGCTCAGTCCGGTCGTGCTCGGGTACAGCCGGAACGACAGCCAGTCGCCGGGCGGCCGCAGCGCCACGAACGACGTCGTCTGCTGACTGATCAGCGCGGCCCGGTAACGGTCCTCGTACACCGGGTCGTTGAGCCACGGCACCGACGCCCACAGCTGGGTGCCGAGCAGGCTGCTGACGGGGACGCCGATCAGCTCGGCCGCCGCCGCGTTGGCGAAGGCGATCCGGCCGTGCAGATCGAGCGAGCACAGTCCGTACGGCAGCCGGGACACCATCCGGGCCGCCTCCACCGTGCCGAGTGTGCCCGCCGCCCCGCCGACCGCCGTCCCGGCCAGCAGATCCGGTTCCGGGAACACCGGGCGGCTCTCCTCGGCGGCCCGCTCCAGGCGTACCGCGAGCCGCCCGCAGGCCGCGCTCAGATGGTCCCGCTCCCGGTCGGACAGCTCCGGCGGATGCGAGCCGGGCCAGGTCACGAAGATCGCGCCGTGCACCTTGGTGTCCGTCGCCACCGGCAGCGCGGCCAGCGCGAACGGGTAGGGGAGCACCACCGCGATCCGCGGATAGCGGCGGGCCATGTCCTCCTCGCCGCCCACCCACACCAGCCGCCGCTCCCGGACCGCCTCGGCGACCGGGATCGGCGCGCTGAGCCCGACCCGCTCCCACGGCGCCGCGAAGGCCCGCGGCAGCCCGGCCATCACCGCCATCTCCAGGACCGGCTCGCCGGACGCCAGCAGGTACACCGCGCCCGAGTGGGCGTGCACCTCGTCCATCATCGAGGCCAGCGCCAGGGACAGCAGCGGCCTGCCGACCCGCGTCCGGGCGGTCGCCGGCGCCTGCGTGGCCCTCGGCCCGTCGGACACGCCGACCACCTCCTCGCGCGCCCCGAAGGGCCCGGAGCCCGGCATGCGACGGGCTCCGGGATCAAATCTGCCCCCTGGCGGCAGGACGCGCACGGCGAGCGGACCGGACCCGGTGGCAGCCGCGCCTTACCCCGTCCGCCCTGGCCCATGCCCCTGCAGTCGAAGCGCGCGGCGGCGTACGAGAGCCGCCAGTGCGCCCCCGCGCACCCTGATGGCTTGTTCTTCGCGCCTGGGAAAGGTGCCGGACGCGAACAATGGGGCAGACGTTTCTCACCCATGGAACCGGCGAACGGCAACGCGAGGGGACGGGCAGTGATCCGGGTTCTTCTGGTGCACGACGAGTGTCTGGTCAGATCGGTCCTGGCGGAGTGGCTGCGCAGGGAACCTGACCTGGGGGTCTACGACACCCCGTGGCGCAGCGCGCCGGGCCGGCTGCGATCCCTGCTGCCGGACGTCTGCGCGGCCGACCTGGAGTGCACGGACAGCTACGGGCTCCCGCCGCTCGGCGAACTCGCCGCCCGGTCGGCCGGCACGTCCTCGCCCCGCCTCCTCGTCCTCGCCAGCGCGAACCGCCCCGGCCTGCTGAAACGGGCCGTGGAGGCGGGGGCGCTCGGCTACGTGGACAAGGAGGGCTCGCCGGAGCGCCTGGTCCGGGGGATCCGCCGGGTCGCGGAAGGAAAACGTTTCGTCGACGACTCGCTGGGCTTCGGCTTCCTCAAGGCCGCCGAGATGCCGCTGACCCGGCGGGAGCTGAGCGTGTTATCCCTGGCCGCCGAGGGGGCCTCCGTCGCGGAGATCGCCGGGAGCCTGCACCTGTCCCACGGGACCGTGCGCAACTACATGGCGGCCATCAACCGCAAGACCGGGGCCCGCAACCGCATCGACGCGATCCGGATCTCCCAGGGCGAGGGCTGGCTGTGACGGCACCGGCGACCAGCCGCCGACGAGGTCGCGGTAGAGCGCCGAGCGCTCCAGCAGATCTCTGTGGGTGCCGTACGCCGTCGTCCGGCCATCCATGACCAGGACCCGGTCGGCCCGGCGGGCCGAGCTGATGCGGTGTGCGACGACCACCAGCGTGCCGCCGGGCCGCGCGGCGAAGGCCCGCTCCGCGCGTTCCTCGGCGGACGGGTCCAGATGGCAGGTCGCCTCGTCGAGCAGCACGAGCGGGGCGTACGACAGCCAGGCCCGGGTGAGGGCGATCAGCTGGCGTTCCCCCGCGGAGAGCGCCGCCGGGTCGACCGGGGCGGCGGGTCCGCCGAGCGCGTCGAGCAGGGGGAGCAGCCCCACCGCCTCGGCGGCGGCGAGGAGTTCCGCCTCGGGCACGGGGTCGGGCCGCAGCAGTCCCAGGTTCTCGGCCAGGGTGCCGGAGTGGACGTACGCCTCCTGCGGGACCAGTACCCGGCGGGACGCGGCCTCGGCCCCCGGCACCGGATACCCGCAGATCCGGATGACGCCGTGCCCGGGCTCCAGCACTCCGGCGACCAGCGCGGTGAGCGTGGACTTGCCGATGCCGCTCGGGCCGACGACGGCCAGATGGGTGCCGGGCGCCAGTTCCAGGTCGAGGCCGTCGACGACGGGGGCCGCGGCGGGGCCGTAGGCGAAGGTGACGGACTTGAGGGTGAGGGCCGCGACATCGGTCGGACCGTCGGCGGGGTGGCGCGGCCGGCCGGTCGGGGTGGCGGATGCCGGGCCGTCCTCGCGGAGCAGCCGCCGCAGGACCACCACCAGCCGTGAGCCGCTGGTGCCCAGGCCGTGGACCAGGCTGCGCAGGGCGGGCAGCAGGGACTGGGTGACGTAGGACAGCGCACCGACCAGGGCGCCCGGAGTGACGCCCTGTCCGAGGAGCCAGGGGGCGGCCACCAGCAGGAGCACGATCGGGAGCTCGCCGCCGATCGTCAGGGCGGCCACCCGCAGCACGCCCCAGCGGGCCAGCGAGGCCGCGGCGCGTCGCTCGGTGTCGATGTGGCGCCCGGTGTCGGCGGCCACCCGTTCCTCCGCCCCGGCCGCGGTGATGTCCCGCAGGCCCGGGCAGAGCGCGCCGTACCGTTCGGCGAGCGCCTCGTCGGCGACGAGGAACGCCTCCTGGCGGCGGGCCAGCGGACGCAGTGTCGCCAGGAAGAGGGCCAGCCCGGCGAGCAGGGGGAGGCCGACGACCAGGAGGAGGGGCGGGGCGAGCGAGAACAGGCCGATCAGCGCGCCGGCCGCGGTGAACACGAACGAGCGCGACACCATCACCAGCCCGGCGAAGGTGTCCCGGGCGATCTCGGTCTGCTGGGTGAGCCCGGACAGCGCCGCGGGGTCCCCCTCCCGGATCCCGCGCGCCACGACCCGCCTCACCAGCCCGTCCCTGAGCGGTTCCACCAGCTCGGCCACCGCCGTGTGGACCCGGGCCGTGCCGAAAGCCCCGACGAGCACCCCGGCCCCGGCCACCCCCAGCCAGGCCAGCCCGGTGTGCAGCCGCCCCGCCAGGAACCCGTCGTCCAGGGCGCGCGCGGGGGCGTACCCGGTGAGGAACGTCTGCCCGGTCTCCAGCAGGGACCACACGGCGAGCCGTACGACGACCCGCCACCGGTCCCGCAGGAAGCGCAGCCCGCGCCGGGCGATCACGGCTCTTCCCCCTCCGCGAACACCGCCCGGTAGTCCGGCAGTTGCCACAGCTTCTCGTGCGGTCCCACCGCCCGGACCCGTCCGCCGTCCAGCCAGGCCACCGCGTCCGCACGGGCCGCCGTCGCCGCGCGGTGGGCGATCAGCAGGCGGGTGCCGTGTGTGCCGGAGCCGAGCAGGGACGTGGTGATCTGTGCCTCCGTCACGGTGTCGAGGCTGGAGAGGGCGTCGTCGAGGACGAGGAGGCGGCTGTCATGGGCGAACGCCCGTGCGAGGCCGAGGCGTTGGGCCTCGCCGCCGGAGTGCGGGGCGTCGGCGCAGAGCGTGGCGTACCCGGCGGGCAGCCGGTTGACGAAGTCGTCGGCGTGCGCGGTGCGGGCGGCTGCACGGACGCGCGCGGGGGAGGCGGGCGTGGGACCGAGGCCGATCTCTTCCTCCAGCGTGCCGCCCAGCAGTGCGGGCCGGTCGAAGGCGTGCCGGACCGCCCCGCGCAGCTCGTCGTGGGTCAGTTCGCGCAGCGGGACACCGTCGAGCAGCACCTCCCCGGCGTCCGGGTCGGCGAGCCGTCCGGCGAGCGCGGCGAGCAGGGACTTGCCGGTGCCGGACCGGCCGACCACGGCCAGGGTCGTCCCGCCGGGCACCACGAGGTCGACGCCGGCCAGGACCACCCGGTCGCCGCGCCGGGCGGTCACCCCGCGCAGTTCCAGCCGGCCGGGGCCGGGCGGCAGCGTCCGGTCGCCGTGCGGCGGGGCGTGTTCGGCCAGTACCTCGGTGAGCCGGCCGGTGGCCGCGCGGGCCCGGGCGAGGCCGGCGAGCTGCCCGACGAGCATGCCGACACCGCCGGCGAGGACGGCGTACCGCGAGGCGGCGAGCATTTCGCCGACGGTGACCCGGTGCCGGACGAGCAGCAGACCGGCGACGGCGACCACGCCCAGCTGGAGCAGCGGCGCCACGGCGACGGACTGGCCGGCGGCCCGCCCCTGCACCCGCCACATGCGGTGTCCGGCCCGGGACAGTGCGGGCAGCGGCCGCAGGACGCGGGCGCTCTCCCGCTCCGCCGCACCGGCCGCCCGGATGGTGCGGTGCCCGTCGACGGCCTCCGCGAGCGCCGCCGCGATCCGGCCCTGCTCGCGCTGGTAGTCGGCGGCACACTCGCGGGTGTCGCGGGCGAAGGCGCGCAGCAGCAGCGCCAGGACGGGTGCCCCGGCCAGCAGGACGGCCGCGAGCCACGGGTCGATCAGGGCGAGGGCGACCAGTCCGCCGACCGGGCCCGCGAGGGCGGCCGGCAGGGCGGCGCGGGCGGTCGGCGCGGTGCCGGCCTGGGCGGCGTTGCCGACGAGGCGGGCGACGAGGTCACCGGGCCCGAAGCGTTCGGCGGCGCGCGGGCCGACGGCCAGGACATGGCCGGTCAGCCGCCTGCGCAGCCAGGAGGTGGTGCGGGCGTCGAGGGTGCCGCCGAGCACGGTCTCGGCCGCGTCGAGCAGGGCGAGCAGCAGCACGAGCGCGGCGCAGTACGCCACCCACCGGGTCGCCGGCGCTCCGGCCAGCAGCAGATCGAGGGCGCGGCCCAGCGCGGCGGGCAGCAGCAGCCCGGCGCCGACGGCCGCCGTGCTCACCAGTCCCAGGGCCACACACCGTCCGGGCGCCGGCCCGAGCAGTCCGAACGGTCCGAGCCCCGTCGTACGCGCTGCCGGTGGTGTCGTCATACAGCCCTTCCCTCCGACGTGCGGACCCACCCCGGACCGGCCTTTTTCCGGGAACGTGCGGACCCCGGGCGGCCCCTCCCTCGCGGGAGCGGACCGCCCGGAGCCTCAGGCACCCGCGCTCGTCAGAGACAGAGCGTGATGCTCGCGGCGCTGACGCAGGACAGCAGGCTGAGGCTGCTGTTGCCGCCGCCGCCCGTCGTCTCGTCGGATTCCATGGTCTGCAGGTCGAGAAGTGCCATGTCGGTTTCCTCTCATCGGTGTTGTCGTCACCCGTGGGGACGGGGTCGGATCACGGCTCCGTCACTCGCGGAACCGCGCTGTGGGGCCGCCCGAGCGGCGGCAGGAAGGGCAGATGCGCATCCGCCCCGGCGTCGAGGGCCGCGCCGAGCGCGAGCAGACAGCCGGCCGTGCCGGTGCCCAGGTCCATCGACAGCCGCATCATCTGGTGTCCGGGGAAGGCCAGTTGGCCCTGGTAGGACATGGAGAACCAGCCGAGCCCGTCGATCTGCCCGGCGAGCCGGTCCCGGGCTCCGGGCGTGGCGGTACGGGCGAGATGCAGGATCAGCCCGGCCCGGCCCTGGAAGAGCCCTGGCTGTACGTAGAAGCGGAAGGTGGCTGCGGTGAGGATGCCGCCCCGGACGTCCGCCAACTCGCTCCCCGTGTGGGCGAGATGGTCGTCCAGCACCATGCCGATGCCCGCGCTGCCCTCGCCGAGGTACGGCAGCGTCCGCCAGCCCTCGTCGACCTCCAGCGACCCGTTGGGGTGCGTGACGCAGACGTCGAGGTCCCGCTGGAGCGCGGCTCCGGCCGCCTTCAACAGCCGTTCCTCACCGGTGCGTTCGTACTCCCGCAGCAGGAACAGCGCGGGCCCGCTCGCCCCGCGCAACAGCCCGGCCCGGCGCCGCCGGGTGCTGTCCGCGAGGGGTTCCTCGAGACGTCGTACGAGGATGTCGGCGGCCTCCGCGGCACGGTCCCGCAGCTCCGACTCGCAGGTGGTGCGGGCGAGTTCGGCGAGGACCAGGCCCAGGCCGGCCAGCCCGCCGTGCAGGTCGGAGGAGAGGTTCTGCCAGCGTTCGGCGAGGATCGAGCCGACCAGGTCGAGGGCCCGCTGCCGGTGGCCGAGCCGGTCCAGGACGTGGGCGACGCCCGCGAGCCCGTCGTACAGCCCGAGCGGGGTGCCCGTCGGCGGCGGCGCGGTGCGCGCCAGCAGCCAGCGTTCGCCCTCCTCGTACCGCTCGGCGCCGACCGCGTCCAGCGCGTACAGTACGCCGGCCGCGCCGTGCGCGAGGCCGAGTCCGCCGCCGTCGTTGAACTGGGTGATGTCGCCCGGGAAGAGCCGGTCGTCGCGCTCGGGGGTGGCCGAGGCGAGGATCGCCTTCACCATGGAGTCGCGGCTGTAGGGCCAGTCGGCGGGCTCGACGAAGGGTTTGACCAGTGCGGGCGCCGACGCCCCTGTGTTCCGGGTGATCTCCGCGACCGCCTCGTCCAGGAACTCCTTCGGTACGTCCGGGAACTGACGCAGGATCACCTCCGCCAGATGGGCCGCTTTGCCGCGGTCGACCACGAACAGCGTGGTGACCGGCAGGAACAGGGCGATCCGCAGACACGCCAGCGCGTAACGGTCGACGTCGGCGCCCGTGCGGTCGGGCGGGGCGAAGAAGCCGGGGTGCGCGACGACCTGGCGGCCCTGCTCGTCGATGGGCGCGGCGGCCTCGAAGTCGAGCAGGGAGACGGACTCCCCGTCGGGCCCGACCATGATGTTGAAGACGTGCAGGTCGTTGAAGACGATGCCGCGCGCGTGGATCGCCTCGACCGCCCGCTCGACACCGGCGTGGACGCGCAGTGCCCACGCGGTGTAGTCGGCCACCGCCTGCGGATCGGGGTCGGGGGTGAGCAGCGGGTGCCGCTCGGCGAAGAACGAGTTCAGCGGCCGCCCCTCGAGGAACTCCATGACCAGGAAGCGGTGGTCGCCGAGCGTGAACCAGTCCCGCACCTCCGGCACCACTCCGGTCCCCGCCAGCCGCTCCAGCGCGTACTTCTCGCGCTCCAGCCGGGCGATCGCGTCCGCCCCGTCCGCGGCGAGGCCCGCGTGCGGCCGGCCCTCCTTGAGGACGACCTTGCCGCCGTCCCGGGTGTCGGTGCCCGCGTAGACCCCGCCGCCGTTGGAGAAGTGCAGCGCCTTCTCGATGCGGTACGGCAGCTCTCCCACCGTCGTGGTGTTGCGCGCCGCCAGATGAGGGGCCAGGAAGGCCGGCAGCGTCACCCACTCCGGGACCTGGAAGGACGGCGCCCTGCGGTCCGGCACCAGGGCCCCCTCGCCGTCCCGCACCGCCGGCACCAGCGAGCCCCGCTCGTCGACCACGAACTGGCGTGCGAACGCCCCGTAGCGGACATAGAGCGGCCCCTCGCCCCAGCGCAGGTCGGTCAGGATGTACGGCCCCTCGAACCCCTCCAGGAGCCTGCCCAGCTCGCGCAGCACCGTGTGCAGCTGCTCCTCGTCGGCCGGGTACAGGGTCACGAACTTGCCGCTGCCGTCGCGGGGCGCGTACTTGGTGTTCCGCAGATGCAGCAGATGCGGTCCCGGCACGAACTTGAACGGGATGCGACGCGGCACGCAGTAGTCCCACACGACCTCCGCGATCCGCTCCGCGTTCGCCCGGGTGGCCGAGGCGTGGACCTTCCAGCCCTGCGCCGGACCGGCCACCGGCCGGCCGTCCGGGCCGAGCGGCGTCAGCGTCAGCCAGTCGCCGATGCGCGCCGCGTCCCAGCCGGCCGGCACCTCGCGCCGCGCCGCCTCGAACAGCGGAGCCGCCTCGCGCGCTCCCGCGGACAGCCGGTCCGGCGTGTCGTAGAAGTGCCGGTCGGCGAGCGCGTACACCTCGTACCGCTTGTCCATGCCTCCCCCTCCTTGGCCCGGAATAGAGCTTCCAGCGGGCAGGGCGGCCACGGACAGTCACCGGTGTCACGAGATCACCGTGCGGAACGCATGCGTAGAGACTTGTTCGGGGACTTTCGATCCCGACCCCGCGCCACCCCCCCCGCGGACACTCCACGGAACGGTCACAGGGGCTGCGCGCGTGCCTCATAAGCGCTGTAATGGCGGACGTGGTCAGTGAGGGAGCTGCGGGGCGCAGGACGAGAACGCTGCGTGCCGAAGTTGCCCTCAAAGCGCTCACGGCCGGTCCCGACTCCCCCGAACGGCTGCGGAGCGTCCTCGAACAGGTGCTCGTCTTTGCCGGGGCCTCGTTGGCCGCCGTGTACGCCCCGAGCGAGGACGGCGAGCTGCTCTGCCTGGTGGACGCGGCCGGGGTGCCCCGCACCCTGTACGGGCTGCGGGACGCCTATCCCCTGGGCGGCTGCTCCCCGGTGGCCGAGGCGCACCGCGGCGGCCGGCCGGCCTGGCTCGGCCCGGAGGAACTCGCCGAGTGCGCCGAGGCACGGCGCCTGCCGTCCCGGGACTTCCATCTGGCGGCCCTGCCCGCCCGCCGCGACGGCGGAGGCTGTCTCGTCGCCGTGAGCGAGCGCCCCGAGGGCTTCGACACCGACGACCGCAAGTGCCTGGAGCTCCTCGCCGACGCCGTGGCCTGCCCCGCCCCGGCCGCGGCCGCCGAGGGCGGGGAACTGCCCCCGGACGCGTTCAGCCTGGCCATGGACACCGGCCTCATCGAGGTCGGCGACGACATCCTGAACCTGTTCGCGCTGCGCAGGGAGGACTTCGACGGCCGCGTGGAGACCCTGCTGGCGCTCACCGTGCCCGAGGACCTGCCCAGCCTGATGTCCGTCACCGAGGCCGACCACATGTCCCTGGGCGACCGCGAGCTGGAGTTCCGGGCCCTGCAGCCCACCGGACCACCCAAGTGGCTCAGACTGCGCGGCCGGCTTCTGCCCGGCGGCGAGGGCCGCCCCGCCGGCCTCGTCGGCACCGTCGCCGACGCCTCCACCCTGCGCTCCGACGTCACCGACGTGGCCCGCGTCCAGCGCCTGGCCGCCGCCCTCGCCACCGCGGGCACCGTCCGCGACGTCAGCCAGGCCGTCGTCTCCGCCCTGCGCAAGCCGCTGCGCGCCGACCGGATCGCGCTGGCCGAGCTGGAGAACGACCGGCTCGTCGTCACCGTCCTCGACCCGCCCGACCCCGAGTCCTGGCCCGAGCTGTGGCGCCTGGAGTGGCGTACCGAGTGGCCCGACGCCCCCGTGCGCGCCATGCCCACCCTCGCCGCCGCCCTCAGCGAGGGCCGCGCCCAGATCTGGCCCGCCGGCACCGCCCTGGAGCCCGCCCTCGCCGAGGTCGGCCCCGGCGGCCTCGCCGTGCTGCCGCTGCCCGCCGCGGGACGCATGGCCGGCGCCTGCCTGATCGGCTGGGACACCCCGCACGAGTTCGGCCCCGACGAACGCGCCCTGCTCACCGCCTCCGCCGGGCTCGCCGGACAGGCCCTGATGCGCGCCCACGCCTTCGACGCCGAGCACGAACTCGTCGGCATGCTCCAGCGCCAGCTGCTGCCCCGCCGGCTGCCCAAGCTCCCCGGCGCGATCGCCGTCGCCCGCTACCTGCCGAGCACCGCCGGACTGGAGCTCGGCGGCGACTGGTACGACGTGATCCCGCTGCCCGACAACCACGTCGCCCTCGTCATCGGCGACGTCCAGGGCCACAGCGCCGGCGCCGCCACCCTCATGGGCCAGATGCGCACCGCCCTGCGCGCCTACGCCGTCGAGGGCCACCCCCCGGACGTCGTCGTCTCCCACGCCAACCGGCTCCTGACGGACATGGAGACCGACCTCTTCGCCACCTGCGCCTACGTCGACCTCGACATGGAGGAGGGCTCCGCCTGGTGCGTCCGGGCCGGCCACCTCCCGCCGGTGCTGCGGCACCCGGACGGCACGACCGAGATCGCCGAGACCGAGGGCGGCCCGCCGCTCGGCGTGGTCGCCCAGGCGGACTTCCCGATGACGCCGCTGCGGCTGCGGCCCGGCACCGTGATCGCCCTGGCCACCGACGGCCTGGTGGAGTCCGCCGACGCCGACATCGACGAGGGCATGGACCGCCTCGCGCACGGCCTGTCCGCCTCCGACCCGGCCCACCTCGGCCTCGTCGCCGACGCCCTGCTCGGCAACGCCCGGCGCAGCGACGACGTCGCCCTGCTCCTCGTGCGCTACGACGGAATGGCCTCGCACCCGCTGCGCGAGAACTGGACGGTGTGGCGGGTCCCCCAGGCCGTCGGCCACGCCCGCCGCTTCACCCGGCGCACCCTGCGCTCCTGGAACGTGCCCGAGGACGCCCAGGACGCCGTCCTGCTCATCGTCTCCGAACTCGTCACCAACGCCCTCGTGCACACCGACGGCCGGGTCCGCCTCGACCTCACCCTCGTCAACCACCGGCTGCGCGTCGCCGTCGCCGACGCCTCGCCCCGCACCCCGGTCAAGCCGACCAGCATCGGGTGGGAGGCCACCGGCGGCCGCGGCATCCTGCTGGTCGAGGCCATGTCGGCGGCGTGGGGGAGCCTGCCGGTCAGCGGCGGCAAGCAGGTGTGGAGCGAGGTCACTTTCTGACCACTCGTACGAGTGCACCATGAACCGATCGCGCACGGCGCCGGCCGCTCGAAGCCACCCCGTGCCACCTCGGCCTTTGCGTAGCATGCAAGCCACGCCGCGCACGGTCGGCAACGGGTGAACGGGACTAAGGTGAACCAGATGAAGGCTCTAGTCCTCTCTGGCGGTGCCGGTACCCGCTTGCGGCCGATCACCCACACCTCGGCCAAGCAGCTCGTTCCCGTGGCGAACAAGCCCGTCCTGTTCTACGGCCTGGAGTCCATCGCGGCCGCCGGGATCACCGAGGTCGGCATGATCGTCGGGGACACGGCCGCCGAGATCGAGGAAGCGGTCGGCGACGGCTCGAAGTTCGGCCTGCAGGTCACCTACATCCCCCAGGAGCGCCCCCTCGGCCTCGCCCACGCGGTGCTGATCGCCCGGGAGTTCCTCGGCGACGACGACTTCGTGATGTACCTCGGCGACAACTTCATCGTCGGCGGCATCGCCGCCCTCGTCGACGGGTTCCGCGCCCACCGCCCCGACGCGCAGATCCTCCTCACCCACGTCCCCGACCCGCGCGCCTTCGGTGTCGCCGAGCTCGACGCCGCGGGCCAGGTGATCGGCCTGGAGGAGAAGCCCGAGACCCCCAAGAGCGATCTCGCCCTGGTCGGCGTCTACCTGTTCACGCCCGTGATCCACGACGCGGTCCGGGCCATCGCCCCGTCCTGGCGCGGCGAGCTGGAGATCACCCACGCCATCCAGCACCTCATCGACGCACGCGCCGACGTCCGCTCCACGGTGATCAGGGGCTACTGGAAGGACACCGGCAACGTCACCGACATGCTGGAGGTCAACCGCACCGTCCTGGAGACCGTCGCGCACCGCATCGACGGCGAGGTGGACGAGCGCTGCGAACTCGTCGGCCGGGTCGTCGTCGAAGAAGGCGCGCGGATCGTCAACTCCCGCATCGTCGGACCCGTGATCATCGGCTCCGGCACCGTCGTCGAGGACTCCTACGTCGGCCCCTTCACCTCGGTCGCCGAGAACTGCCGGGTCACCGACAGCGAGTTGGAGTTCTCCATCGTGCTGCGGGACTCCTCGATCCGGGGCGTGGGGCGTATAGAGTCCTCCCTCATCGGCCGGCACGTCGAGGTGACCCCGACGACCGGTATGCCCGCTGCCCACCGTCTAGTGCTCGGAGACCACAGCAAGGTGCAGATCCGTTCATGAACCTCCTCGTCACCGGCGGCGCCGGCTTCATCGGCTCCCAGTACGTGCGCAGGCTCCTGGCCTCGGCGGACTCCGACGCGTCCCGGATCACCGTGCTGGACAAGCTCACCTACGCCGGCACCCTGGACAACCTCGAACTCGAGCATCCCCGGCTGGAGTTCGTGCAGGGCGACATCCGGGACGCGGAGCTGGTCGACAAGCTGATGGCCGACGCGGACCAGGTCGTGCACTTCGCCGCCGAGTCCCATGTGGACCGCTCGATCGCCGGCGCCGCCGACTTCGTGCTCACCAACGTGGTCGGCACCCAGACCCTGCTGGACGCCGCTCTGAGGCACGGCACCGGCCCGTTCGTGCACGTCTCCACCGACGAGGTCTACGGCTCCATCGACGAGGGCTCCTGGCCCGAGACCCACCCGCTCGCGCCGAACTCGCCGTACTCCGCCTCCAAGGCCTCCTCCGACCTGCTCGCCCTGGCCTACCACCGCACCCACGGCCTGGACGTCCGCGTCACCCGCTGCTCCAACAACTACGGGCCGCGCCAGTTCCCGGAGAAGGTGATCCCGCTCTTCATCACCCACCTCCTCGACGGCAGGAACGTCCCGCTGTACGGCGACGGCCGCAACGTCCGCGACTGGCTGCACGTCGACGACCACTGCCAGGGCGTCGACCTCGTCCGCACCGCGGGCCGGGCCGGCGAGGTCTACAACATCGGCGGCGGCACCGAACTGAGCAACAAGGAACTCACCGGGCTGCTGCTCCAGGCATGCGGCGCCGGCTGGGACATGGTCGAGTACGTCGAGGACCGCAAGGGCCACGACCTGCGCTACTCCGTCGACTGGGCCAAGATCCGCACCGAACTCGGCTACGCTCCCCGGCACGACTTCGCCACCGGCCTCGCCGACACCGTCGCCTGGTACCGCGCCCACCGCACCTGGTGGGAGCCGCTCAAGCGACGCATCACCCCTCACTAAGCACGGTCCGACCGTGGGCCCGACAGCCGGCCCCAGGAAAGGAATACGTCGAGCTATGTCGATCAGAACAACTGTGAAGAACGTGTTGGGTGACAAGAACGTGCGTGTCGTGCGCCAGTTGAAGCGACGTATCTCCGGTCAGCCGCCCCAGCCGGTCAAGAAGAAGCCCACCGGCATCGACGCCATCTCCCACGACCTCAACAAACTCGCCGTGCACTTCAAGACGGACAAGTGGGGCGCGCACCGCTACACCCAGCACTACCAGAAGCACCTCCAGCACCTGAAGAACGAGGAGTTCAACCTGCTGGAGATCGGTATCGGCGGCTACAACCGGCCCGGTCAGGGCGGCGCCTCGCTGCGCATGTGGAAGGCGTTCTTCCCGAAGGCGCAGATCTTCGGCATGGACATCCAGGACAAGTCCCATGTCGACGAGGACCGCATCACGACGTTCATCGGCGACCAGTCCGACCCCTCGTCGCTGAACGCCGTCGCCGACAAGATCGGGGACCTCGACGTCATCATCGACGACGGCAGCCACCGTCCCCCGCACGTCCTCACCACGTTCGCCACGCTCTTCCCGCGCCTCAAGGACGGCGGCATCTACGTCGTCGAAGACACCCAGTCGTCGTACTGGCCCGAGTGGATGGGCAGCGAGGACCTCGACGACCCCAACACCAGCATGGCGATGCTCAAGCGGCTGGCGGACGGGCTCAACTACGAGGAGTTCGTGGACGAGCACTACCAGCCCAGCTACACGGACCTCAACGTCGTGGGCGTGCACTTCTACCACAACCTGGTGATCATCGAGAAGGGCAAGAACGCCGAGGGCACCAACAAGCGCAGTGCGCTGAAGGCGCGTTACGCCAAGAAGTGATCCCGGTCCCGGACAGCACATGAGCGCGGCCCCCATGAACTCCATGGGGGCCGCGCTCGGTCGCTGTCGCCTACTTGCCGCGGTTCCTGACCCGGTGGGCCGCCCCGCGCAGCACCCTGCCCAGGGCGCGCCGGACCTTGCGGGCCAGCCGCTGCGCGCCGCCGTGGCCGGGCGCGGCCACCGGACGGACGGTGTCCCCGGAGACGCGCAGGGCGAGCGGCAGCACGAGGAAGCGCGGCTCGGGCGCGTTCGGCACCGGGCTCAGCGCCACCCGCCACCGGGCGCCGCTCAGCTCGGCGAGCGGCAGATCGGCCTCCAGCACCGACCCCAGCCGCTCGTCCGCGGCGGGGGAGAGGGTGCCCGGCACATCGACGATCCCGGCCGCGCCGAGCCGCAGCAGGACCTTGGTCTCCTCGGCCACCTGGAACGGCACGGCCGTGCTGATCCGGGCGCCGTCGACGGCGACGGTGCCCGGCGTGACCCGGTCGAGGCCCAGCCGCTTGGTGGCCCGGTCCACGTCGAGGGCGAAGTTGCCGTGCGGATGGGTCCAGTACGGCAGGACCACGCGCCCGCCGCCCAGACCGGCCTGCGGCCGGGGCCGGTTCCCGTCCGGGGCCGGACCCAGCCGGCACTCCTTGGTCCAGCCGCCGAGCCGGACCCGCACGAACGCGTCCCACAGACCGTCGTCCGGCGCCGCCCCGCCCGCCGCCGTGGCGGGATCGACGGAAGCCGTCGCCCGCAGCACCAGCCGCACGCGGTCACCGCCCCGGTCGGACACCGTCTCCCGGACGACCCGCACGGGCTGGAAGTGCTGGGCGGCGCTGGTCCGTTCCCGCAGCAGCAGATCGCCCGCGGCCTTGTCGAAGCGGGCCACGGAGTCGGCGCACACCCAGGCGACCGCCTCGGCCGCGTCCAGCGGCGGCGCGTCCGTCGCCAGGGCGCCCTGCGCGGGGAACCGCATCGGCTCGCCGCCCGAGGTGAACTCGGCGCTCAGCGAGACCTCCAGCACCCCGTCCCGCCACTCGACGCCCTCCGGAACGGCCTTCAGGGCGATCCCGGCCTCCCACTCGGCGAACGCCACGAGGTCGTCGTAGCGGTCGGCGGTGATCAGCGCGGCCACCACCCGCTGGGCGGGCGGCAGACCGGCCGCGACACCGGGCCCGAAGCGGTCGACGACGGTCGAGTGGATCTCCGCGAACAGGGCCCGGCGGTAGTCCTCGGGCAGCCCGAGCAGACGCCGGCCGCGCATCCGCTCGACCATCTCGTTGCGCAGCCAGCGCCGGAAGAGGCGGTCGCGCAGATCGCCCGGCTTGGTGTAGGTCTCGACGACGTCGAGGGCCTCCCGCAGGTTCTTGAAGTACCCGGCCGGTTCGAACTGCTGGAAACCGGCGTTGGAGGCGTCGTCCCGGCGTACGTGGTAGTAGCAGACGTAGTCGCTGAGCACGGACACGTTGTCCGCGCGCAGATACGCCTCGGCGATGAAGACATGGTCCTCGAGCCGCCGCCGGCCCTCCGGGAAGCGCAGGCCGATGTCGTCCAGGAAGGCCCGGCGGAACATCTTGTGCGGGGTGAGGCTGTCGATCAGCGGCGCGTTCTCGACGCTCGCGTGCGGGCGGTTGCGGCGGAACAGCTCGACGGGCACGGGACGGCCCTTGCCGGCCATCTTGCCCACGATCACATCGGCGCCGTTCGCCACGCCGTAGTCGTACATCCGCTCCAGGGCCTCGTCGCCGAGGTAGTCGTCGTTGTCGACGAACATCACGAACTCGCCCCGGGCGGCCTCGATCCCGACGTTGCGGGGCTTGCCGGACCAGCCGGAGTTCTCCTGGTGGATGACTCGGACGCGTGGGTCCTCGGCAGCGAGCTCATCGAGCCGGCCGGGCGTTGAGTCGGTGGAACCGTCGTCGACGAAGATCACTTCGTACTCGTCGGGAGGCAGTGACTGCCTCTTCAGAGACGCGATGCAGTCCTCGATGTAGACCCCGGGGTTGTACACGGGGACGACGACGCTGACCTTGACCGGCATGAGGCTCGGTCCCCCTTGGGTCGCTTGTCGTTTCTGTCATGGTGCGGTGCTTGTGGCCAGATGCTAACCCGACGCCGTAGTGGTTGATGTTGCGACCACCGCTCGGATCGCATACCGATCGTGTCAAGGTTGACGATCTTCCCCGGATAGTCTGACCGCGTGCGTCTGCTTCTTCTGTCCGACACCCATCTGCCCAAGCGCGCCAAGCAGCTCCCGGCCCCGCTGCTGGCCGAACTCCCGCGCGCCGACGTGGTGTTCCACGCGGGCGACTGGGTCGACACGGCCACCCTGGACCTGCTGGAGCAGCTCAGCCGCCGCCTCGTGGGCGTCCACGGCAACAACGACGGACCGGACCTGCGGGCCCGGCTGCCGGAGGTCGCGTACGCCGAACTCGGCGGCCTGCGCTTCGCGGTGGTCCACGAGACCGGCCCCGCGCAGGGCCGCGAGGCACGCTGTGCCGCCCGGTTCCCCGACGCCGACGTGCTGGTCTTCGGACACAGCCACATCCCCTGGGACACCACCGCCCCGACCGGGCTGCGGCTGCTCAACCCTGGCTCCCCGACGGACCGGCGGCGTCAACCGCACTGCACGTACATGACGGCGACCGTCGAGGACGGCCGCCTGGACGATGTGCTGCTGCACCGGCTGCCTCCGCGGTAGCCGGACGTGGCACCTCACGGGGATCCGGGCCGCTCCATGTGTCCGGAGGCGGCCCGGGCGCTGCGTGTGTGCGCTGTCACGGACCTCCTTCCACGAAGAGGTGTGCCGAAGAGGCTGCGCATCGCCTGCACGTCCTCTTCCGTTGCGCGCCGCCTACCCAGGGGAGCGGGTCTCAACCCCCTAATTCGTTGGACGCCGCCGCCGTCGCCCCGCTGAGATGGACGGCGTGCTGATCGACACCACGCTCGTACGCCGTCTGCTGACCGCCCAGTTCCCGCAATGGGCCCACCTCCCGCTCACCCCGGTGCCGCAGTCCGGCATGGACAACGCGACCTTCCGGCTCGGCGACGAACTGTCCGTACGGCTGCCGCGCTACTCCCACTGGGCCGGGCAGGTGGCCCGCGAGCACCGCTGGCTGCCCCGGCTGGCTCCCCATCTGCCCCTGACCGTGTCCGAACCGCTGGAGATCGGCGAACCGGGCGAGGGCTACCCCTACCCCTGGTCGGTGTACCGCTGGCTGGACGGCGAGACGGCGACCACCGAGGCGCTCGCCGACCCGGTGCGGGCCGCGCTGGACCTGGCCGGGTTCGTCAACGCCCTCCAGGCCGTCGACGCGACCGGCGGTCCCGGTCCCGAGCAGAGCAACGCCTTCCGCGGCGTCCCCCTGGGCGACCCGCGCGACTCACTGGCCGCCGAGGCGCGCGTCCGGCCCAAGCTGGCGGCGCTGGCGGGCACGGGCATGGTCGACATCGACGCCGTGACGGAGGTGTGGGAGGCGGCCCTCGCCGCGCCCGCCTGGCACAAGCCGCCGGTGTGGATCCACGGTGATCTGGCGACGGGCAATCTGCTGATGCGGGACGGCCGGTTGAGTGCCGTCATCGACTTCGGGACGCTCGCCGTCGCCGACCCGGCGGTCGACCTCCAGCCCGCGTGGATGTTCCTGCCGCCGCGGGGCCGCGACGCCTTCCGCGAGGCGGTCGACGCCGACGACGCGACCTGGGCGCGGGCCCGGGGCTGGGCACTGGCCGGGTCGCTGCCGGTCCCGGACGACCCGTTCTTCCAGCAGGACCCGGCGCGGGTGACGGCGGCCCTCGCTCACCTGGAGCAGGTCGTCGAGGATCACCGGCGCTACGGGTGAGGCGCGGGCGGCGCTGCGGTTCGGTGCCGCCGCCGTACCCGCAGCGCCACGACGACCGCCGCGAGGGCGACCACCCGCACGGCTTCCTGCGTCAGGTCGCCTCGGGATGGATGGCGCCCGCGGTCGCCGTCAGCGGGGTGCCCGTGCCGCCCCACCGCAGCGCGACGATCTCGGCGGCGACGGAGACGGCCACCTCCTCGGGTGTACGGGCGCCGAGGTCGAGCCCCACCGGGGAGCGCAGCCGGGACAGCTCACGGCCGGTCAGTCCGCCGTCGACCAGCCGCTGCGTCCGGTCCTCGTGGGTACGCCGGCTGCCCATCGCGCCGATGTACGCGGCGGGCCGGCGCAGCGCCTCCTGGAGCAGCGGGACGTCGAACTTGGGGTCGTGGGTGAGGACGCAGATCACGGTGCGTTCGTCGGTGTCGGTGCCCTGGAGGTAGCGGTGCGGCCAGTCCACGACGACCTCCACGCCCGGCGGGAAGCGCTTGGGGGTGGCGAAGACCGGGCGGGCGTCGCAGACCGTGACCCGGTAGCCGAGGAAGTCGCCGATCCGGGCGACGGCCGCGGCGTAGTCGATGGCGCCGAAGACCAGCATCCGCGGGGGCGGGGCGAAGGAGTGCAGGAAGACACTCACCGCGTCCTCCCGGCGCTCGCCGCGCGGACCGTAGTGCCGCAGGCCCGTCGCCCCGAGGGCGAGTTCACCGCGCGCGTCGGCGGTGACCGCCGCGTCCAGGCCGGTCGCCCCCAGACTTCCGGCGACCCGGTCCGGCCACACGGCGAGGGTCGCGCCGCGCGGGGCGGGCCCGTCGGTGACCGTCGCGACGGTCACCGGCCGCCCCGCGGCCACGGTCTCGGCCACCTCGCCGAACGCCGGGTCCAGCGCGGGCGTGACGGGCCGCACCAGCAGCGTGATCTCGCCGCCGCAGGTGAGCCCGACCGCGAAGGCGTCCTCGTCGCTGTACCCGAAGGTCTGGAGCTGCGCCTCCCCGCTCGTCACCACCTCCTGCGCCAGCTCGAACACGGCCCCCTCGACACATCCCCCGGACACACTGCCGACGACCTCGTCCCCGGGCCCGACCGCCATGGCCGCGCCCGGATCACGCGGCGCGCTGCGGCTCACCGCGACGACGGTCGCCAGCCCGAACGGCGCTCCCGCCGCGTACCAGGCGCTCAGCGCCGGGAGAATCTCACGCACGATCCGCTCCTCTCACGACCGCCGCAAGCGTCGCATCCGGGTCCCCGGCAGCTCCGTATCGCCACACTCCAGACGGGGGTGGGGCGTTAATCCGTTGCCGCCCCGCGCGCCGATCTGCTGCACTGCAAGGGCCCCGTCGACCACCGATGAAGGAGAGCAGTAGTGCGCACTGCACGCATGTCCACCCAAGAAGGAATGACCCCCTCTTCGAAGGACATGACGCTTCGTGCACTTGCTCAACCTCGGGATTCTCGCCCATGTCGACGCCGGTAAGACCAGCCTGACCGAGCGGCTGCTGCACTCGGTCGGAGTGATCGACGAGATCGGCAGCGTCGACGCCGGCAGTACGCAGACCGACTCCCTCGCGCTGGAGCGCCGGCGCGGTATCACCATCAAGTCGGCCGTCGTCTCGTTCGCGGTCGACGACATCACCGTCAACCTCATCGACACCCCCGGCCACCCCGACTTCATCGCCGAGGTGGAGCGGGTCCTCGGCGTGCTCGACGGGGTCGTGCTGGTCGTCTCGGCCGTCGAGGGCGTCCAGGCCCAGACCCGCGTCCTGATGCGGACGCTCCAGCGGCTGCGCATCCCCACGCTGATCTTCGTCAACAAGATCGACCGCCGCGGGGCACGCCACGACGGTGTCCTCGACGCCCTCGCCGAGCGGCTCACGCCCGCGATCGTGCCGATGGGGCGAGTCGTGGACCCCGGCACGCGGGACGCGGCGTTCGTGGCCGGCGCGGTGGCGCCCGACGTCCTCGCCGACCACGACGACGAGTTGCTCGCCGCGTACGTCGACGGGACGCTCGCGGACGAGCGGTTGCGGTCCGCTCTCGTCGCCCAGACCCGGCAGGCCCTCGTCCACCCGGTGTATTTCGGCTCGGCCGTCACCGGCGCCGGAGTGCCCGAACTGATCGGCGGGATCAAGGAGTTGCTGCCCGCCGCCGACGGCGACCCCGAAGGGCCCGTCTCCGGCAGCGTGTTCAAGGTCGAGCGGGGCCCGGCGGGGGAGAAGGTCGCGTACGCGCGGCTGTTCTCCGGCACCCTGCGCACCCGTGACCGTGTGCCCTTCGGTCCCCGGCGCGAGGAGGGCCGGGTCACCGCGGTCAGCGTCTTCGACCACGGCACCGACGTCCGCGCGGACGCGGTCTCGGCGGGCCGGATCGCGCGGCTGTGGGGGCTGGGGAACATCCGCATCGGCGACACGATCGGCGAACCCCGCAAACAGCACGGCCACTTCTTCTCCCCGCCCACCCTGGAGACCGTCGTCGTCCCCGGCCCGGGCACCGACCGCAGGGCCCTGCACCTGGCCCTCACCCGGCTCGCCGAGCAGGACCCGCTGATCGACCTGCGCCACGACGAGGTACGCCAGGAGCTGTCGGTCTCCCTCTACGGCGAGGTCCAGAAGGAGGTCATCGAGGCCACCCTCGCCGAGGAGTTCGGGCTCGCCGTCGGCTTCCGGGAGACCACGCCGCTGTGCATCGAACGCCCGGCGGGGACGGGCGCCGCCGCCGAGTTCATCAAGAAGGACGCCAACCCCTTCCTCGCCACGGTCGGTCTGCGCGTCGACCCGGCCCCGCCCGGCACCGGCGTCACCTTCGGCCTGGCGGTGGAGCTGGGCGCGATGCCGTACGCGTTCTTCCGGGCGGTCGAGGACACCGTCCGCGAGACCCTCGCCCAGGGGTTGCACGGCTGGCAGGTCGCCGACTGCGCGGTCACCATGACCCACTCCGGCTACTGGCCCCGGCAGAGCCACGCCCACCAGGGCTTCGACAAGAGCATGTCCAGTACCGGCGCCGACTTCCGCGGCCTGACCCCGCTGGTCCTCGCCGAGGCGCTGCGGCGGGCGGGCACGCGGGTGTACGAGCCGATGCACCGCTTCCGGCTGGAGGCCCCGGCGGACACGCTGGGCGCCCTGCTGCCGGTGCTGTCCGCGGCGCGCGCGGTGCCGGAGACCACCCGGACGCGGGGTGCGCTGTGCGTGCTGGAGGGCGTGGTTCCGGCGGCCCGGGTGCACGGCCTCGAACAGCGGCTGCCCGGGCTGACCCGCGGCGAGGCCGAGTGGGAGAGCGGCTTCGAGGACTACGCGCCGGTGGCGGGCGGGGACGACGTCCCCGAGCGTCCGCGGACCGACCTCAACCCCCTCAACCGCAAGGAGTACCTGCTGAACGTAACAGGCCGAAGGGGTTAGTGGGGTCAAAGAGCCGAGAAAACCTGAGACTTACTCATGAGTCAGAAGGTATTGACGGTGTCCTGATATCACCGGACTGTAGTGAACATGCCGAATATCCGGGCGCGTCTGCTGGTTGTCCTGGTTGTCCTCTGCGGACTCTGCGGTTTCCTCACGGTGGCGGGCTCCCCGCCCGCCACCGCGGCCACCGTCCCCGACTCCCTCTCCTTCGACGGCACGGCGCTCACGGTGTCCGGCGGCCGCTTCGTCGACGGACTCGGCCGCGAGGTCGTACTGCGCGGCTACAACGTCTCCGGTGAGACCAAGCTCGCCGAGAACCACGGCCTGCCCTTCGCCTCCGTCGCAGACGCCCAGAAGTCGGCCAAGGCCCTGCGCGCCCTCGGCGGCGGCAACTCCGTCCGCTTCCTGCTCTCCTGGGCCTACGCCGAACCGGTGCAGGGCCAGGTCGACACCGCGTACCTGTCCGCCGCCACCGCCCAGATGCGCGCCTTCCTCGACGCGGGCATCCGCGTCTACCCCGACTTCCACCAGGACCTCTACTCCCGGTACCTCTTCGACGACGACAGCTGGTACACGGGTGACGGTGCCCCCAAGTGGGCTGTGGACCTGGGCGATTACCCCGACGAATCGTGCGGGATCTGCTTCGTGTGGGGCCAGAACATCACCCAGAACGGCGCGGTGAAGGCCGCCCAGTACGACTTCTGGCACAACAGGTACGGCCTCCAGGACGCCTTCCTCGCCACGGCCCAGAAGGTCATGGCCTACATCAGGCAGAACGTGAGCACCGAGGAGTTCGCCGGCGTCCTCGGCTTCGACCCCTACAACGAGCCGTACGCCGGCACCTACGACTCCGGTCAGGCCAGCCGCAGTTGGGAACGTGACCTGCTGTGGCCGTTCTACGTGAAGTTCCGGGCCCGCATGGACGCGGCGGGCTGGCAGGACAAGCCGGCCCTGGTCGAGCCCAACCTCTTCTGGAACGGCAACGTCAGCAAGGAGGAGGGCGGTCTCCTCGACGCCGGCTCCCTCGGCTCCCGGTACGTCTTCAACACCCACTTCTACGACCAGAAGGCCATCTCCGGCATCCTCATGTGGGGCAACGCCTCGGACGGCCAGTACGTGAGCGACTTCGGCACCGTCCGCGACCGCGCCTCCGCGCTCGGCACCACGGCCGTCGTCAGCGAGTTCGGCCACCCCCTGAACGGCTCCACCGCCGGCAAGGCGCCGACCGTCCTCAAGGCGATGTACCAGGCCCTGGACTCCCGGGTGAAGGGCGCCAACTGGTGGACGTCACCGGCCGGTTCGGGCCCGGTGCTGTCCGGTTCGCAATGGCAGTGGGACATCTACAACGGTCGCCACAGCGAGCTGATGAACGGCAACCCCGACAAGGTGCAGACCAGCGGGGACGGCTGGAACGACGAGGACCTGTCCGCCGTACGCCTCGACGGCAACGGTGCGGTGACGCTCCGTCAGGACGCCCGGCTCCTGGACCGCCTCTACCCGAGCGCGACCTCCGGCAGCACCCTCGCCTTTACCTACGAGGACCGCTCCCGCGACGGCTCCACCACCCTGACCTGGAACCCGGTGCCCAGCTCACTGCCGAACGTGTCCGCCCTGGTGGGCTCCGGACAGTACGGCCTGCTGGTGTGGCGCTCGGGCAGCGGCACGGCCCCCACCGAACTGCATCTGCCGGCCTCCTTCCCGACCGCGACGACCACGGTCGTCTCCGACCTGGGCACGGCGTACGCTCCGCCGGCCTATATGACGTCCACCCCGATCGGCACGGCCGTCGAACCTGGCGGCACGGGCAGCCGACGCGTGCTGCTCACTGACGGGGACTCCGGTGCCCTGCACTACGCGCTGGTCACCAACGGGGCGACGACGCCGTCGGCGAACGTGCTGAACGCGGCCAAGGCGGAACTCGGGACGTGGATGGCCTCAAAGTTCGGTTGAGACGGTCGGGTGTCGGGTGCGGGGTGCGTCGGTGAGGTCGGACCAGTTCTGGTGCCTTCAGGGGCGCGGGGAACTGCGCGACAAGCCACGACGCGCCCGCACCCGACGCACAACCGCACCCGCCCCCTCAGGACGCCGGGCTCGTCCAGTTCGCCGCGACATGGCCGAGCCGCACCCGCTGCGGGTGGTCGCCCACCGGCACGGACACCGTCTTCTGCCCGGTGGCGAAATCGATCGCCGTGACCTGGTCGGCGCCGCTCTCGGAGATGACGCAGCTCTTGCCGTCGCCGCTGACCGTCGCCCAGTACGGCTTGGACGCGGTGACCAGCGGGCCCTCCTGGAGCGTGCTGCGGTTGACGACGGTCGCGTAGTCGTCCATGGTCCCGGCGACACACAGCTTGCTGCCGTCGGGGCTCATCGAAAGCCCGTGGTGGCGCGAGTCGTTGACGAACGTGGTGCGGTCGTCGCTGGTCGCCGGGTTCTTCGGCAGGGTCTTCGTCCGGGTGATCCGGTCCGTGGCGAGGTCGTACTCGAAGAAGCCGTTGAAGAACGACACCTGGAAGTACAGCTTGGACTCGTCCGGCGAGAACACGGCCGGGCGCACCGCGTCGGAGTAGTCCGTGAGACCGAGCGCATCCAGCTTCGGCCGCATGTCGATGGTCCTGACCTGCTGGTACGTCGTCGCGTCGACGACCGTGATGTGCCGGTCGCCCTTCGTCCAGTCCAGCCACGGGGCGTCGGTGCTCGTGTTCACGTCACCGATCGCCATGTTGTAGATGTACTTGCCGTCCTTGCTGAAGATGTTCTCGTGCGGCTTGTCGCCGGTGGCGAACTTGCCGACCTGCTTGCCGGTGTTGATGTCGAGGACGTGCACGGTGTTCGCGGTCGAGGCGGACACGGCGACCCGCGTGCCGTCGGGCGAGACGGCCATGTGGTCGGAGCGGTAACCCGACACGGGGAAGCGCCAGTTGATCTTCCCGGTGGCGAGGTTGATCGACACGACGTCGGCGAAACTCGGCCGGGAGACGACGACCGAGGTGCCGTCCGGCGTGGTGTACATGTCGTCGGCGAACTGGTCGTGGCCCTCGCCGACGCCGTTGCGGATCGCCATGAAGTAGATCCACCTGATCGGATCGGCGTTGATCTCCGCCATCCGCGCGTCCTTGTCGGGGATGACGTTGATCCGGCCGACCTTGGCCAGACTTCCGGTGGACTGGAGGACGTCGGCGGTGCCGTCCCAGTTGTTGCCGACGAACAGCACCTCGCGCAGGGCGGCGGCATCGGCCGCGGAGGCGGCGGAGGCCGCCGGGACGGTGGCGGTCAGAGCGACGGCGGCGGCCAGGGTGCACAGGTGCCGGGTTCTGAAGGCAGGCATGACGGCTCTCTCCTCTGAGTGGGGTTCATGAGTAGGACATGCCAAATCGGGACTCGGAAAGGCGGCTCTCGGAAACTGAATACAGATGCTTTCAGAGTCAACTTACTGAAAAGTAAGGAAGGGGCGCCCTGTCCACAAGACTCCGCGCACGACAAAATTGGCGAGCCAGTGGGCGATCAACGGAGGTGACCGTGGCGGGCAGGCTCAAGGCGCCGACCGGCCGCTACGGCGGCAAGACCGCGGAGGAACGGCAGGCCGAACGGCGCCGCCGTTTCCTGGACGCCGCGCTGGAACTGTTCGGCGGCACGCCGGGCTACCGCAACACGACGGTGGCCGCGCTGAGTGAGGCCGCAGGGCTGTCCACGCGGCAGTTCTACGAGGAGTTCCGCACGCTGGAGGACGTCCTCGCCGCGCTGCACCTACAGGTCAACGGCTGGGCGGAGGAGGCGGTGCTGGCGGCGGTGGCCGACTCGGAGGCGCTGCCGCTGGCCGAGCGGGTCGCCGCGATCTTCCGGGCGTACGCCGCGAACGTCACCAGTGACCCGCGCCGGATCCGGATCACGTTCGTCGAGATCATCGGGGTCAGCTCGCGGATGGAGGAACAACGGCTGGCCCGGCGCGCGCAGTGGGTGGATCTGGTGTGTGCGGAGGCGGGGGAGGCGGTGGTGCGGGGGGAGGCGGTGCCTCGGGACTATCGGCTGCCGGCGACGGCGTTCATCGGGGCCGTCAATGGGTTGCTCCATGACTGGAGTTCGGGGTGGGTTGATGCCTCGCTGGACGAGGTGGTGGAGGAGTTGGTGCGGCAGTTGTTGGCGATCTTGCGGCCCGTGGGGTGGGGGGACTGATTTCTTGTGCGGCGCCGTGGGGGCTGGTCGCGCAGTTCCCCCGCGCCCCTATAGGGCGTTGTTGCTCACCCACTCAGGCAGTTCACGGCCTCCAGCACAGGGGCTACCCCGTCCTCCTTGCGAATGCGTGCCCCCAGCTCTCGCGCTCGCTCCCGATACCCGGCGTCTCGCGCGATCGCCGTCAAGGCCGACGCCAGTCTGTCCGTGGTGAGGCGGCGGAGCGGTACCGTCGTCGGGGCCACGCCCAGCGAGACCAGCCGCTCCGACCAGAACCCCGCGTCGAACTGGATCGGTACCGGCACCGCGGGCACCCCGGCCCTCAGCCCCGCTCCCGTCGTTCCCGCCCCCGCGTGATGGACGACCGCGGCCATGTGCGGGAAGAGCACCGAGTGGGCGATCTCGCCGACGGTCAGCATGTCCTCGCCGTCGGCTGCGAGCCCGGCCCAGCCCTGCTGGAACACCCCACGCAGCCCCGCCCGCCGCAGTGCCCGCACGATCTCGGTGCTGAGGCGTTCGGGGTCGGGAACGGTGGCGCTGCCGAGGCCGACGAAGACGGGGGGCTGGCCCGCGTCCAGGAACTCCCGTACATCTGACGGGAGTTCGGTCGAGACGTCGTACGGCCACCAGTAGCCCGCGATGTCCAGACCGGGCCGCCAGTCGTGCGGCCGGGCCACCACCAGTGGGCTGAAGCCGTGCTGGACGGGCCAGTTGCGGCGCTCCCGGCGGCGCAGCGCCGTGCCGCTGCGCACCTGTCCCAGGCCCAGTCGGGTGCGCACCTCGGGGACCACCGACGAGAAGACGTGCTCGATGGCCATGCTCACGCCGTGTCCGGCCAGCCGGTTGCCGAGCGTGCCCCAGGAGCCGCCGCCGAGCATGGGCGGGGCGAACTCCCTTGTCGCGGCCACCGGTTGGAGGCTGAGGCCGAGGGTCGGCAGGGAGAGGCCCTCCCCGATGGTGTGGCCGAGGGGAGCGAGGGAGGCCGACAGGAGGAGTGCGTCGGCGGCGCGGGCCGCCGCCACCAGGTCGTCGGCCATCGTGCCCGCCAGTGCCCGTGCCATCGTGACCGCTCGCAGTAGCTTGCCGGGGCCGGTGGCACTGCGGTGCAGGCCTTTCCCGCGCTCGGACTCCAGAACCGTCCGCGGGTCCACCGGCAGGGCGTGGAAGCCGAGCCCCGAGCCTGCCACCAGCGGCTCGAAGGAGCCGTGCGTGACCAGGGTGACCTCGTGCCCGGCCCGCAGCAGGCCGTGCCCGAGCCCAGTGAAGGGGGCCACGTCGCCCCGCGAACCCGCCGTCATGATTGCTACGCGCACGAGCGTCAGTATGTCGGGAACGCGGCCCGCGAGGGGTGAACGACCCGTGCGAAAGGGCGAGTTCACGCCTGTCACAGCCGTTGACTTCCGACTCCCGCCGCTCTACTTTCGGCGCGCGATACGTTCGACTCTCCGGTCCTTGTTCGATATATCGACCGAGCCGAGCGTTCCTCCCCTCCGAAGGAGCCGCATGTTTCCCGCACCCCGCACGCCCCGCGACGGGCGCGTACGCCGTACCGGATCCGCCGTCGTACGCGCCGTCGTGCTCGCTCTGACCGCCACCGCCGCCCTGCTCTTCGCCCAGCCCGCCCCGGCCCAGGCGGCGACGAGCCGGCAGATCGCCGTGCCCGCCGCGCCGATGGGCTGGGCCTCCTGGAACAGCTTCGCCGCCGCCATCGACCACGACGTGATCAAGCAGCAGGTCGACGCGTTCGTGGCGGCGGGGCTGCCCGACGCGGGCTACAGGTACATCAACATCGACGAGGGATGGTGGCAGGGCACCCGGGACAGCGCCGGGAACATCACCGTCGACGAGTCCGAGTGGCCCGGCGGCATGAAGGCCATCGCCGACTACATCCACAGCAAGGGCCTGAAGGCGGGCATCTACACCGACGCCGGCAAGGACGGCTGTGGCTATTACTACCCGACCGGCCGCCCCGCGGCCCCCGGTTCCGGCAGCGAGGGCCACTACGACCAGGACATGCTCCAGTTCTCGCAGTGGGGCTTCGACTTCGTGAAGGTCGACTGGTGCGGCGGTGACGCGGAAGGCCTCGACGCGGCGACGACGTACAAGTCGATCAGCGACGCGGTGGCCAGGGCGACGGCCGCCACCGGACGTCCGCTCACCCTCTCGATCTGCAACTGGGGCAACCAGAACCCCTGGAACTGGGCCCCCGGGCTCGCGCCGATGTACCGGACCAGCACCGACATCATCTTCTGGGGCAACAGCCCGTCCCAGACGAACATGCTGTCCAACTTCGACCAGGGACTGCACCCGCTCGCCCAGCACACCGGCTACTACAACGACCCCGACATGCTCATGGTCGGCACGTCCGGCTTCACCGCCGCCCAGAACCGCACCCACATGAACCTGTGGGCCCTCTCCGGCGCACCCCTCCTGGCCGGCAACAACCTGGCCACCATGTCCACCGAGACGGCGAACATCCTCAAGAACCCCGAGGTCATCGCCGTCGACCAGGACGCGCGCGGCCTCCAGGGCGTCAAGGTCGCCGAGGACACCACAGGCCTTCAGGTGTACGGCAAGGTCCTGTCCGGCCAGGGCAACCGTGCCGTCGTGCTGATGAACCGCACCTCCGCCGCGCACAACATCACCGTCCGCTGGTCCGACCTCGGTCTCACCAACGCGAACGCCACCGTCCGTGACCTGTGGGCCCGCGCCGACCTCGGCTCGTACGGCACGAGTTACACCACCAGTGTCCCGGCGGGCGGCTCCGTGATGCTGACGGTCACCGGCGGCACCGAGCAGCCGGCCACCACCTACACCGGCACGGCGAGCTTCACCGGCGTGGCCGCCGGAAGCACCGGGATCAAGACCGTCGACGTCGCTTACACCAACAGCACCTCCGGTGCCCGCACCGCCACCCTCAAGGTCAACGGCCAGGGCTCGACGACCGTCTCCTTCCCGCCCACCGGAGCCTCCCAGGGCACGATCTCGGTCATGGCCGGCCTGTCCAAGGGCTCCTCGAACACGCTGACCTTCACGGGCGCGCCCACGCTCGCCGACATCACCGTCCGCCCGCTGCCCGGCGCGAACAGCACCCTGGTGACGGGGAGCGGCTCCGGCCGCTGCCTCGACGTCTTCGACAACACCCTCACCAACGGCACCCAGGCCGAGCTCTGGGACTGCAACGGCGGCCAGAACCAGCAGTGGACGTACACCTCCCGCAAGGAACTCGTCGTGTACGGCAACAAGTGCCTCGACGCGGACAACAGCGGGACCTCCAACGGCACCAAGGTCATCATCTGGACCTGCAACGGCCAGAACAACCAGAAGTGGAACGTCAACAGCGACGGAACCATCACCAACGTCAACGCCGGTCTGTGCCTCGACGCCTACAACGCCGCCACGGCGAACGGCACGCTGATGGTGCTGTGGACGTGCAACGGCCAGAGCAACCAGAAGTGGACGCAGAACTAGCGCGGACAGAGGGCGAAGGCGCCGACGACCGCCGCGCAGGTGAGCAGCAGACCCGCCAGCAGTCGTCGGCGCAGCGTCCGGTACCTCGCCTCGTACTCGTCCCGCAGACTCGCCGCCCGCACTGCCGTGCGCTGCCAGGAGGTGCGGGCGAGTGCGAGGTACTCCGCCTCGAAGCGATGCTCCAGCTCGGTCCGCTGACTGTCCGTCAGCCAGTGCAGGGGTGCGGTGAACCGCTCGGCGGCCGTGCGGCCTTCCTGCCGGGTGGCGGCGAGCAGCAGATGGCCCTCGATGTCGTTGAAGAACGTCACTGTGCCGTCAACTCCGGTGCCGGGGCGTGGTGCATGTCGTACGCAGGGGACTCACTGCGGACACGGGGCAGGGTGAGGAAGTTGTGCCGCGGCGGGGGACAGCTGGTCGCCCACTCCAGGGAGCGGCCGTAGCCCCAGGGGTCGTCGGTCGTGACCGGTGTGCCGTACTTGGCCGTCTTCCAGATGTTGTAGAAGAAGGGCAGGAGCGAGGCGCCGAGCACGAGCGAGAAGATGCTCGACAGGGTGTTGAGGGGTGTCAGGCCCTCCACCGCCAGGTAGTCCGGAATCCGGCGCTGCATGCCGTTCACCCCCAGCCAGTGCTGGACGAGGAACGTGCCGTGGAAGCCGATGAACAGCGTCCAGAACGTGATCTTGCCGAGGCGCTCGTCGAGCATCCTGCCGGTGAACTTCGGCCACCAGAAGTGGAAGCCGGAGAACATCGCGAAGACGACCGTCCCGAAGACGACGTAATGGAAGTGGGCGACGACGAAGTAGGAGTCGGAGACCGCGAAGTCGAGGGGCGGCGACGCGAGCATCACGCCCGTCAGGCCACCGAAGACGAACGTGACCAGGAAGCCGGTGGCCCAGAGCATCGGTGTCTCGAAGGACAGCGAGCCCTTCCACATCGTGCCGATCCAGTTGAAGAACTTCACGCCGGTCGGAACGGCGATGAGGAACGTCATGAAGGAGAAGAACGGCAGCAGCACACCGCCGGTGACGTACATGTGGTGGGCCCACACCGTCACGGACAGGCCGGCGATCGCGATGGTCGCGCCGATCAGGCCCATGTAGCCGAACATCGGCTTGCGGGAGAAGACCGGGATGACCTCGGAGATGATGCCGAAGAACGGCAGCGCGATGATGTACACCTCTGGATGGCCGAAGAACCAGAAGAGGTGTTGCCACAGCAGGGCCCCGCCGTTGGCGGCGTCGAAGACGTGGGCGCCGAACTTGCGGTCCGCCTCCAGCGCGAACAGCGCGGCCGCCAGGACCGGGAAGGCGAGCAGGACCAGGACGGCGGTCAGCAGCACGTTCCACACGAAGATCGGCATGCGGAACATGGTCATGCCCGGCGCGCGCATGCAGATGATGGTGGTGATGAAGTTGACCGAGCCGAGGATGGTGCCGAAGCCGGAGAAGGCCAGACCCATGATCCACATGTCGGCGCCGACACCCGGGCTGCGGACGGCGTCGGACAGCGGGCTGTAGGCGAACCAGCCGAAGTCGGCCGCGCCCTGCGGGGTGAGGAAGCCGCCGACCGCGATGAGCGAGCCGAACAGGTACAGCCAGTAGGCGAACATGTTCAAGCGAGGGAAGGCGACGTCGGGGGCGCCGATCTGGAGCGGCATGATCCAGTTCGCGAAGCCGGCGAACAGCGGCGTCGCGAACATCAGCAGCATGATCGTGCCGTGCATCGTGAACGCCTGGTTGAACTGCTCGTTCGACATGATCTGAAGACCGGGCCGGGCGAGCTCGGCGCGCATGAGCAGCGCCATCACGCCACCGATGCAGAAGAACGCGAACGACGTGACGAGGTACAGCGTCCCGATCGTCTTGTGATCCGTGGTCGTCAGCCACTTCAGGTGTCTCATGCCCCGCCTGTGTCCGCGCCCCGCCCGGACGTCACACTCCGGGGAGGCGAGGAGAATCACCGAGGACGGCTGTGACGATCCCGAGGGTGCCGGACACGAACGGAACATGAGCAACGACGACGACTTCGCCGCTGCCTATCGCGAGCACTACTGGGCGGTCAGCCGCTATGTCGCGCGGCGACTGGACGGGCGGCCGAGCGAGGTGGAGGAAGTGGTGGCGGAGGTGTTCACCGTCGCCTGGCGACGCCGCGCCGACCTGCCGCCGGCCCCGCTGCCCTGGTTGTACGGCGTGGCACGCAACTGCCTGGCCAACGCGGTACGCGGACACGGGCGCCGGCGGCGCCTGGTGGACCGGCTGGGCAACGACGACACGGCACACGGGCGGCATATCGAGGAGGGCCCGGAAGCGGAGACCCCCGGCGCCTGGGTGCACGACGCCCTCGCCCGGCTCTCCCCGGCCGACCGGGAGGTGCTGCGGCTCACCGCGTGGGAGGAACTCGGCATCGAGGAGGTCGCCGTCGTCCTCGGCTGCGGCCGCCGCGCCGCGTCGATGCGGCTGCACCGGGCCCGGCGCCGGCTGAGAGCCGAGATCGACCGGATGTGCCCCACGACCACCGCCGCTGTGAAGGAGAACGGCCATGGCTGACGAACTCGACCTCCTGCGCCGCGCCAACCCCGTGCCCACCGACGGCCCTCACTACGGCGACGGCCCCCTCGACCACCACGCCGAGCGCCGGCTCGACGCGCTGCTGCGGCAGCGGACCGCCCGCCGCCCCCGACTGTACTGGGGGCTGGCGGCCGGCGGAGTCGTCGCCGCGCTGGTCTCGGCCCTGCTGTTCACCGGCCAGACCACCGCCCCGGCGGCCGCCGCGCCCCGCCCGCTGGTCGTACGGGCCGACTCCACCCCCGTACCCCTGGAGACCCTGGCGGAGCGGGCGCGGGTGGCGGACGGTTCGGCCGTGCTCCGCAAGGGCACCCACGTGCGGACCTGGAGCCTCGGCATGAGTGACGACAAGCCGCCGATCACCTACCCCGAGGAACGCATCGTCCGCTGGAACGCCGACGACAGCCACACGGAGACCGTCGACGACGGCCGGCACCGCACCACCCGGACGTACCCGCCCAGTTGGAGCGACGCCCCGCCGCAGTCCCCGCCCCCGCACGACGTGGCCCGGCTGCGCGCCTATCTCCAGGAGGCCGCGTACAGCAAGACCCCGCTGGACACGGGTGAACTCCTGGACGCCGTGGACTACGTGCTCGACACCTGGCACCTCGGCGCCCGCGAGACGGCCGCGCTGGCCCAACTGCTCGCGGGCACCGACGGGTTGAAGCCGGTGGGGCAGGTGACGGACCGGCTGGGGCGGCGCGGACAGGCGTACGTCTACGAGCAGTCCGGCACCCGCCGCATGCTGATCATGGACCCGGCCACCGGCGCCGTACTCGGCCTGGAGACCACCTTCACGAAGGCGGAGCCCGAGTACGGCGTGAAAGCCGGTGACGTCATGGACTACAGCGCCTGGACGGGCTGACCCACCCCGAGCTGCCGGGCGGCCGCGTCCACGGTCTGCTCCAGCAGTGTCGCGATCGTCATCGGACCGACGCCGCCCGGCACCGGGGTGATGAGGGAGGCCCGTTCCACCGCGGAGTCGAAGTCGACGTCGCCGATGTTGCCCGGGTTGTAGCCGGCGTCGATCACGACCGCGCCGGGCTTGATGTCCTGGCCCTTGATGAGCTTCGGCCGGCCCACGGCGGCGACCACGATGTCCGCCTCCCGTACGGCCGCCGACAGGTCCGCCGTACGGGAGTGGCAGTACGTCACCGTCGCGTCCCGGGCGAGCAGCAGCATGCCGGCGGGCTTGCCGAGGATCGCGCTGCGGCCGACGACCACGGCCCGCTTGCCGGACGGGTCGACGTCGTAGGCGTCGAGGAGCCGTATGATGCCGCCGGGCGTGCAGGACACGAAGCCCGGCAGCCCGAAGCTCATCGTCGCGAACGAGGCGAAGGTGACGCCGTCGACGTCCTTCTCGGGGGCGATCGCCTCGAACGCGGCCCGCTCGTCGATGTGGGCGCCCATGGGGTGCTGGAGCAGGATGCCGTGCACGGCGGGGTCGGCGGAGAGCTGCCGGAGCGTGCTCACCAGTTCCTCGGTCGTGGTCGCCGCGGGCAGCTCCACGTGCCGGGAGGCGATCCCGGCCTTGCGGGAACGGTTCTGCTTCATCCGGACGTACGTCACGGAGGCGGGGTCCGCACCGACCAGTACGGTCGCGAGACACGGCGTCGTGCCGGTGCGTGCGGTGAGGTCGGCGGCGCGCTCGGCGGTGTCCTCGACGATGCGTCGGGCGAGCGCGGTGCCGTCTATGAGACGTGCCTGGGTCATGATCCACTCCTGGGCTGACAGTCGGGTTCGCCCAGGCGCACGGCTTCATGTCGTACGGGCCGCTCCCCGGTGGTGCTCCACCTCAGCGCCAGTCACGGCCCGCCCCCAGACTAACCCCGGCGCCTCCTGATCCGGCGGTGCGGGGTCGGGGGGAGCGCGCGGGGCCGGGTCCGTCGTAGCGCCGACCGCAGCAGTGCGGCGGACGCCAGCCGGGCCGCCGTCGCGGCCGGCAGGGTGCGCCGGGAGCGCACCGGGAACGACCGGCCGAGGCCCGCACGCGCCGAGAAGGTCCAGGTCAACCGGGACGTGATCTGGACCTTCGGCAGACTTCTCCCTACTCGTCCCATGCCTGGAGCATGATCTGTTCGGCGATCTTGCCGTCCCGCAGCGTGATCATGGATTCGGCGAAGACCCGGACCCCGTCCGAGTACTCGCAGGACTCCGTGTACGCGACCTGGTCGCCCTGCATGATGCACTTCTCCAGCTTGTGCGCCTTGATGTCGCGGCTGTAGACGTCCTCCAGAAGCTCGCCGATCTCGCTCCGGCCGTGCAGGACCCGTGGATTGCTGGGCTGGGTGTTGCGGTCCACGATGCGCAGCTCCGCGTCGTCCGCGTAGAGCGACAGCAGATTCGCGGCCTTGTCTCCCTCGATGCCCTGACGCAATGTCTCCGTGCTGAACGCGCCCATGATGACCTCCTGTGAGGCCCGCGGCCCGAGGGGAGGGGCCGCCCGGGTCTCACCTTCGAGACTCCTCCGCCCCGCCGGTCTCGGCAAGCGCAACCCGGGCACTGCGCCTGACGGGTGAGAGCCGCCCGGCACCCGTGTCCGCGCCGCGCGTGCCGGCGTTGCTCACGACATGATCTCCACTCGACGTATCGTCGCCGTCGTCGGTCTCGCCGCCGGTGTCACCGGCCTCGCCGCCCCGATGGCGAGCGCGGCCCCCGCGGACGCCGACGCCGCCCAGCTCAGCCCGATCGCCACGCTCGACTCACTGTCCGTGAGCGACATCCCCGCGGAGCGCAAGGCCGAGATCCCGCGCCCGTCCGAGCAGCTGGCCCAGCTCAACCGTCTGAACGACCTCAACCAGCTGACCCAGATCACCGACCTGGCCGCCCCGGTCACCGGGCTGTTGCCGGGTATCCAGTAGTCGTCTGATCCGCGTACGGAGTCGTACGCGCACGTCCACACCAAGGGCCGTCCGGGCATCCGGGCGGCCCTTGACATTGCCCGGGGGGCGCGCGGAGCATGCGGTGAGCAGGTGAATCTTGTTTCACGTGGCGAACATATTCACGCAATGCGCACATATCGGTGGCGAACGAAGAGGTCCGCATCATGCCCATCACCCGTGAACTCCTCATCGGCGGCAAGGATGTCCCCGCCGCCTCCGGCCGCACGGCCGAGGACCTCAACCCCTACACCGGGGAGGTGTACGCGACCGTCGCGGCGGCGGGCCCCGAGGACGTGCGGCGGGCCGTGGACGCGGCCGACGCGGCGTTCGAGGAGTGGGCGGTGCTGGCCCCCTTCGCCCGGCGCGCGATCCTGCTGAAGGCGGCCGACCTGCTGGAGAGCAAGGGCGACCAGGTCGCCGAACTCATGGCCGGCGAGGCCGGCGGCACCCGGCCGTGGGCGTACTTCAACGTGGCGCTCGCCGCCAACATGCTGCGCGAGTCGGCGGCCGCCGTGACGGCCCCGCGCGGCGAGGTGCTCACCGCACAGGAGCAGGGCGCGCTCGGTCTCGCGGTGCGTGAACCGGTGGGCGTGGTCGCCGCGTTCGCGCCCTGGAACGCACCGGTCATCCTCGGCGTACGCGCGGTCGCGGCGCCGCTGGCCGCGGGCAACACGGTCGTCGTCAAGGCGAGCGAGGACGCGCCCATAGCCTGCGCTCTGTTCGTGGCCGACGTGCTGCGTGAAGCCGGGCTGCCGGACGGCGTGCTGAACGTCATCACCAACGACCGGGCGGACGCCGCCGAGATCGCCGAGGCCCTGATAGCCGACGAGCGGGTCCGGGCCGTGAACTTCACCGGCTCCACCAACGTGGGCCGCATCATCGGCGAGCACGCGGCACGTCATCTCAAGCCCGCCGTCCTGGAGTTGGGTGGCAAGAACGCGGTGATCGTACTGTCCGACGCGGACGTGGACTACGCCGTCGATGCCGTCACCTTCAGCGTGTTCATGAACGCCGGGCAGATCTGCATGTCCGGCGACCGCATCCTCGTCCACGAGTCCCTCGCCGAGGAGTTCACCCGCAAGTTCACCGCCAAGGCCGCCTCGCTCCAGGCCGGCGACCCCTCCGACCCGCACACCGTGGTCGGGCCGCTGGTCGCCGCCTCCGCCGCGCAGCGCGTGGCCGGGCTGGTCGAGGACGCGGTCGCCAAGGGCGCGAAGGTCCTCACCGGCGGCGGCAAGCCGGACGGCGCGGTCCACCCGGCGACCGTGCTCACGGACGTGCCGAAGGACGCCGAGCTCTATCACGCGGAGGCGTTCGGGCCGGTGTGCGTGGTGGAGACGTTCGCCGACGACGCCACCGCCGTGGCCGTCGCCAACGACACCGACAAAGGCCTGACCTGCGGCATCATCACCGAGAACGCCACCCACGGCCTCGCGGTCGCGCGCCGGATCCGCACCGGCATCGTGCACATCAACGACCAGTCGGTGGCCGACGAGCCGCAGGCCCCCTTCGGCGGCTTCAAGGCCTCCGGGTACGGCCGCTTCGGTGGCCGCTGGGGCATCGAGGCCTTCTCCAACACCCGCTGGGTGACCATCGCCACCCAGCAGGCGCACTACCCCTTCTAGCGGTCCTGCTCCGGCCCGGCGTCCAGGAAGTGGAAGCCGGGCCGCGGGTGCATCAGGAAGTCGTGGTGGGAGATGTTCCAGGCGTAGGCGCCCGCCAGCGAGAACAGCACCCGGTCACCGGCCCGCAGCCCGGCGGCGGGCACCCGACGCGCGAGGGTGTCCTTCGGTGTGCACAACTGCCCGGCCAACGTGACCTGTTGGCCCTCGGCGGCGGGGCGCGGCCAGGGATGCGGCCACGCCTCGACCGGGAGCACGGAGCAGGGCTGGTCGTGTCCCTTCGTCGCCGGGGTCCGCAGGTGGTGGGTGCCGCCCCGGACCACGGCGAACTCCTCGCCGTGGCTGCGCTTCACGTCCAGCACCTCCGTGGCGTACCAGCCGCAGTACGCCGTCAGCGCCCGCCCCGGCTCGATCCGCAGCGTCAACTCCGGGTGTCTCGCGGCGAGTCGGGCGAGCCCGCCGCCGTATGCCGCCCAGTCGAAGCGGCGCCCGGGGTCGGCGTAGTCGACGTGCATGCCGCCGCCGACGTTGACCTCGGCGAGCGGGACACCCAGGCCGGTGGCCCAGGCGACCACGGCCGCGGCCGCAGCGAGGAGGTCGGGAGCCTCCAGACCGCTCGCCAAGTGGGCGTGGACGCCTCGGAGTTCGAGGTGCGGGTAGGCGCCGTCGGCGAGAGCGCGTACCACCTCGGCGGCCTCGTCCGGGTCCATGCCGAACGGGGTCGGGCGCCCGCCCATCGCCAGTGAGCTGCCCGCCAGCGAGCCGTCCGAGAGCGGGAGATTGACGCGCGGCAGCACCGCGACCCGCCGTCCGCTGCGCCGCGCCAGCTCGGCCAGCATCCGCAGCTCGTAGGCGCTCTCGACGTGGAAGCGGTCGACTCCCCGCTCCAGTGCCCCCGTCACCTCGTCCGGCGTCTTGCCGGGCCCGCCGAAGGCCAGCGGGCGGCCCGGCACGGCCTGGGCGACGTGGGCGAGTTCGCCGCCCGAGGAGACCTCGTAGCCGTCGACGTACGGACCGAGTGCGGCGAGGATCTCCGGCTCGGGGTTGGCCTTGGCCGCGTAGTAGAGCTCCACGCGCTCGGGGAGCGCGTCCCGGACGGCTGCGGCGTGGGCGCGGAGGGCCGCCAAGTCGTAGACGTAGGCGGGGAGTTCGCCGGCGGGCAAGGACCGGACGTGGTCGTGGACCGTGCGTGTCGTTGTCATCGGGTGCTCCCGGTCAGGATGTCCTCGGCGAGCGGGGACGGCAGGCGGACGTACCCGGCCTCGCGGTCGGCCTTGCGCTCCCAGCGGGTGAGCAGGTTGGCCTTCGCGGGCAGCGGGACGCCGGCGAGGAGGGCGGCCAGGCGGGGCGGGCAGCCGTGGCGGTCCGCGTAGGCCCGGAGCGTCGCCCGCACCCGGTGCCACAGCGCGGCCTCCGCCCGCGGGTGCAGGTCGGCGAGGGCGGCGAGCAGCTCGGCCACATGGTTGACCAGCAGGCAGTAGACGACCCGGTCCCAGCCCCGCTGCGCGTCGTACGTCATCGGCGTCGCGACCTCGGGCGGCAGCGCGGCCAGGGCGTCGGCGTGGTGCTCGGGGATCAGCTTGGTGCCCTCCAGGTCGCGGAAGAGGACCTGGGCGGGCAGGCCGGTACGGTCCACGCAGACCAGGACGTTCTGCAGGTGGGGTTCCAGGACCAGGCCGTGGTCGAAGTAGGCGGCCAGGACCGGTGGGATCAGCAGGTCGAGATAGGCCGACCACCAGTCGAGGGCCGCGCGGGCGTCCGGGGTGCCGAGGAGCCGGGAGATCTGCGCGGCGCTGGTCGGGTACTCGTCGGCCACCGCGGCGGCCAGCAGCGGGGTGGTGCCGGGCGCGAGGCGTGCGGGCAGGCCCTCGCGGACGATGACGCCGAAACCCTCGAACAGCTCCCGGTCCGGGGTGCCGTCGGGGCCCGGCAGGGCGACGGTGCGGTAGGCGGGCTCACGGAGCACGGCGCTGCCGGGGAAGCGGCGGGCGAGGTCGGCCAGGGCCGGGGCGAGCGCGCGGGTCAGGGCGACGGCGCCCGACAGCTCGTAAGTACTGTTCTTGCGCAGGCAGTTGGTGATCCGCACGTTCAGGCTGAACTTGAGGAAGGTCTCCCCGTCGTACAGCGTGCGCACGGACGCCGTGGCCGCGAACGGCCGCCCGCCCGGGCCGAGGTCGAGGACGTCGCCGCGTCCGAGGGCCGCGCGCAGGATCGGATGGTCGCGCAGCGTCTCGTACTGCCAGGGGTGGGCGGGCAGCAGCCGGTAGCCGTCCGGGACGTCGGCGCGCGGACGGTCCAGAGGGGCCACGGCCGACGGCTCGGCGGCCTCCTCGGCGATCAGGTGCTCGCGCACGGCGAGGTGCCGCAGCGGGAAGACCGCCCCGGCCTCCGGCGCGTACGCGGACCAGGCGTGCGGGTCGCCGGTGCGGGCCTTGGGGGTGGGGTGGAAGCGGTGGCCGAACAACAGGGACTGCTCGGAGGCGAGGTAGGCGTCGGTCGCCGAGGTGCTCGGCGTGCTGAGCGCGGTCGTCACGGAGGCGTGGCTGGAGGCGACCTGTTCCAGGAACTCCTCGTTGGGCACGCCGCTGCGCAGCGACAGCTCGTCGCGCGTGTACTCGGCGAGACGCCGCCAGTCCACCTCGGCCCAGTCGGTGCCGCGCTGTTCGTGGACGGGCCCGGTGAAGCGGTGCGCGCCGAGGAGCGAGGTGCGGCGCAGGGCGACGCGCAGCAGGACCCCGCGGCGCGGCAGCCGGAGCAGGAGCGTGCCGTCGGCGACGACACTCTGGCGTTCCGGCCCGGACACCTCGCGCAGCAGACAGTTGAGCAGGGTGTGGGCCACCACCTCGTCGGCCGTGGGCAGGGCGGTGCGCTCGGGAGTGGGGGCGAGCGGGGGCATCAGCGGCTCCAGCGGGGGGTCATGGAGGAGAGGAGGGCCGCCACGGCGGTGACGGCGGCCGCGGCGGCGCCGGTCAGCACGGGAGCGGCCGGGCCGAAGCGGGCGCTGCCCGCGGCGGCGGCGAGGCCCGCGACGACCGCGCCGGCCTTGGAGAAGAACTCGAGGGAACCGAACATGCCGCCGGGCGCCCGCCCTCTGGCGCACTCCGCGGCCAGCACCTGCAGGCACACCAGGCCGAGGGTGAGACCGGCGCCGAGCAGCAGCCGTACGGCGATCAGTGCGGGCAGGTGCGCGGCGAGGCCGTGTCCGGCGAGACCGAGGGCGATGAGGGCGAACCCGAGCACGATCCCGGCCCGGGGGCGGTCCCGGAAGGCGGCGTGCACGGCCAGCGCGCCCACCAGATAGCACAGGTGGGGGAGGGCGAAGAGCACGCCGGACAGCGTGGGCGAGGTGCCCGGCAGCCGGTCGTCGACCAGGGCGATGAGGTACGGGAAGGAGATGACGGTGGAGAACACGAACGCGAACTCCAGTGTGTACAGGGCCCGGAGCGAGAGCACGGGAGCCGTCTGGGGAGGGGCGACGGTGTCGGTCTCCCGGTGCTCGGCTGCCCCCGGTTCCGGAAGGGCCGCGAGCAGCAGCGCGGCCGTCAGCGGCAGTACGGCGAGCAGCGCGTACTGGCGGTGCGGCGACAACCAGCCGGACAGCGTGCCGACCACGATCGGCGCTACCACCAGCGCCGCCCGGGCGCTGCCCTGCATCAGGGTGAGCGCCTTGGACAGGGCCGGGCCCTCCAGGGCCGCGCCCAGATATCCGTTGGAGGCGGCGAACGTGCCGCCCAGGACGCCCTGGAGGACGAGCGCCAGCGTGAAGGTCGCCAGCGAGTCGGCCCAGCCGGCCAGCAGGAACGCGACGGTGAGCCCCAACTGGGCCCGCAGCAGCAGCCGTTTGCGCCCGTAGCGGTCGGCGAGCCGCCCCCACAGCGGGGCCGCCAGCGCGCCGAACACGGTCGGCACGACATACAGCACCCCCGCCCAGCGGGCCTGGCGGTCGCCCAACTCCGGGAGAATCTCGGTGAGATACGGCGGCAGACCGAGGGCCGCGAAGGACGCCACGAAGTAGCAGCCCGCCACGGCGTGCACCTGGCCCCGCCCGAAGCCGCCGCGCGGCACTCGGACGGCCTGCGCGGCGCTCATGCCGGACCCCCGTCCGGGAGCAGGTAGTTGGGTCCGGTGGTGTAGTGCTTGTTGACGTCGGTGGCGCCCGAACGCTCCTTGGACAGCAGCGTCCCGGCCGTGACCATCGCCTTCACCGGCAGCCGGGGCGCCCGCAGCACCCGGGCCCGCAGCACCTCCCCGGCGTCACCGCCGAGCCGGTCCACCGCCTCCGTCAGCCGGGCCCGTACGAGATCGAGCACGGCCCGGCGCTGCCGCGGCAGCCCGAACGCGTAGGCGCCCGCGCACAGATGGACGGTGATCGTGGCGAACACGTCGGCCACCGGACCGTCGCCGGTGACATGGGTCCGGGCGTCGTCGAAACCCCACGGGCCGGGCAGGACCGCACCCAGCCGTTCGGGGTTGATCCGCGGCCCGTCGTCGTCCTTGAACAGCAGCCGCAGACGTCCCGGCTGCAGCACCAGCGAGATGTTCTGCTGGTGCGACTCCAGCGCGATGCCGTACCCGAACAGCGTGGTCTGCCAGTCGAAGAGCAGCGTCAGGAAGGCGTCAAGGAGGGCGAGCCGGTCGCCACCGTGGAAGCGGTCGGCCAGGTGGTCGAGGACCAGCCGACCGTCGGGCGCTTCGGCGAGCAGGGCGGCCAGCGGTACGACCTCGGCGCCGTCAAGACCGGCCGGGAAGCGGCGGCAGAGCACGGCCAGCAACTCGTGCCCGGCATGGGCGTACGTGGTCTCGTCGGCGTGCAGGATCGTGTCCCGGAACCGGGGTTCACGGGCGAGCACGGCCTCGACGAGCCGCTGTCCCGCCGCGCCGTCGACGAGGGTGCCGGGCTTGACGGACCGCTTGTTGCGCAGGCCCAACGTGGAGGTGGTGAGGGGGAGTTTGAGATGGTGCGTGTCGTCCACGGCCACCGTGCGCATCGACAGGGTCGGTACGACGTCGAGGTGCGTGCGCTCGGCGAACAGGGCACCCTCGGGAAGGCCCGCCTCCCGCAGGGCGTTCACGGTCAACGGGTGGACCGGCAGCGGCAGATGGGTGCCCTCGGCCGCCGCCAGCCCGAGGTCGCCACAACTGGGCCAGAACTTCGGGAGCGTGCCGGCGACGGTGACGGACTCGCGGGGCAGGGCCAGCCAGCGCAGGGCGAAGGACGGGTGGAACTCCGGTGCGTAGGCGCGCAGGTCATCCTCGGTGAGCCCTGCGCGTCCGCGTGCCGTGGGATACACGGGATGGTCGAGGCGGGCGGCGAGGGCGTCGTACGCGAGCGGCGGCCACCGGGTGGAGTCCGTGCCGAAGCCGACCGGTGAGGTCGCGTGCAGCCGCATGGTGGCCAGCGTCTGCCGGCACTCCTCGGCGAAGGCGTCGTAGCCCTCACGGTCGACAGGGTCGGCGAGCGCGCGCAGCGCGGTGAGGACGGTGTCGTACGAGCTGAGCTCCCTGCCGTCCGACTCGCGGACCAGTAGGGGCAGTCGGGCCGCGTACTCGCACTGGAAGCCGTCCTCGGCGACGGGCAGCAGGAGCGCGTCGCCCTCGGCGGGCAGTCGCAGCCAGGGGCCGTCCGGGCGTTCGACGAGGCTGCTGCGGGTGCGCAGGCCCACGACGTCCTCGCGGAGGAGAGCGCTCAGGACACGGGTCAGCAGCTGTGCGTCACAGGTCGCTTCGGCCCGGATCGTGTCGGCCGTCACGGCTGGATCTCCCAGCGCAGGCCCGCCAGGAAGTCGGCCGTCACCCGGTCCACCGTCGGCTGGTCGGTGCCGGTGGCGCGCAGCACACCGAGGTAGTCGCGGTTGGTGCGGTACAGCTCGTGCCGCTCCCCGGTCGGCCGTAGCGGACGGTACGTCAGGTGAACGCCGTCCACGACGAGTTCGGTGGCAGGCGGGGCTTCGGTGAGGAGGCCGGCGCGGTCGGCGCACGGGTACTCCAGGCGGGCGGCTCCGTCGCGGCGGGTGCCGAGGTCCGCGGGGAGCGGCTCGCCCAGATGGGTGCGGAGGATGTGCTCGAAGAGGGGGATCTCCAGGAGCCGGGCCAGCAGCAGGTCGCACTGGTCGCCGATGGCCCGGTAGTTGACCTCGATGATCCGCGCCCGGCCCTCGTGCACCACGAACTCCGTGTGGCAGGCGCCGAACCCGACACCCAGCGCGTCCAGTTGGGCGAGGACCTGGGAGACCACCGCCTCGGGGTGGGCCGGGACGAAGGTGAGGCGTTCCTCGATGAAGTACGGCGGGGGCGACAGCTCGGTGTGGAAGCCGCCCAGGACGTGCCGGACCTGCCCGTCGCCGAGGGTCTCCAGGGTGTGGAGCTCGCCGGGGAGGTACTCCTCCACGACGAGGACCGCGTCCGGGCGGCGCGCGAAGATCTCCTTGGCGCGGGTGGCCAGCTCCTCCGGTCCGTCGACGAGGACGACGTCCTCGCTGGCGACGCCCTCGCGCGGCTTCAGCACACAGGGGTAGGGGGCGTCGGTGAGGGCGGCGCTCGGTTCGGTGATCTCGGTCGACCAGACCGTGTCCACGCCCGCGGCGGCGAGCCGGCGGCGCATCTCCGCCTTGTCCTTGCAGCGCAGCGCGGTCCGCCAGTCCTTGCCGGGCAGGTCGAAGTAGGCGGCGGCCAGGGCGGCCTGGGTCTGGAGGTGGTCGCTGTTGGTGAAGACCGCGTCGGGGTGGTGGTGGGTGGAGATGCGGGTGACGACGGCCCGGAAGTCACGGACGTCGCACTCCAGGACCTCGACGTCGGGATACGTGGCGCGGTGGGCGGCGGGCTGGTCGGTGAGGACGGTGACGTCCAGGCCCAGCCGGTGCGCGGCGGGCAGGAAGCCCTCGGTGACGGAGTCGGTCGGATTGAGGGCGAGCAGGTACAGGCGCATGAGTGAGGGGGAACTTCCGCTAGCGGGTGGGGGGTTGACGGGGGCGGGCCCGGCCGGGAGCCGTGCGGCCCGCCCCGGTTCAGCGGGAGTTACCTGGCGGGGAGTTCGACGCCGGTGGCCTTCGCGACGTCCGCGAGCATCTGCTCCGCGGCCTGGACACCGATGCCGGACATCCAGGTCTCGTCCGGCACCTCGAAGACCTTGCCGGCCTTGACGGCCGGGAGGTCCTTCCACACCGGGTTGGAGGTGACCTGCTTCTTCTGGGTCTTGTCGTCGACGTCCGCGGAGGTGACGAAGATCAGGTCGGCGTCGGCCTGGTCGATCTGCTCGGGGCTGACGTCCTTCATCGTGACCTCGGGGTCGTTGGAGACCTGCGAGGCGGGCCGCTCGAAGCCGATGTCGTTCAGGACGACACCGCTGTAGGAGTTGGACTGGTACAGCCGGGTCGGACCGGCGATGAAGCGGACCACGGACGCGGTCGGCATGGTGCCGCCGTCCTTCTTCCTGATGGCCTCACCGAGCGCCTTGGCCTGCGTCTCGTACTTCTTGAGCTTGGCCGCGGCCTCCTTCTCCAGGCCCAGCGCCTCGGCGTGGACCTTGAGGTTCTCCTTCCAGACACCGCCGGTGGTCTCCGTGAAGACGGTCGGGGCGATCGCGCTGAGCTTGTCGTAGACCTTCTCGTGGCGGATCTTGGAGGACAGGATCAGGTCGGGCTCGAGGGAGGCGATCTTCTCCAGGTCGGGCTCCAGGAGCGGGCCGACGTCGGCGGTGTCCTTCAACTCGCCCTTGAGGTACGTCGGGAAGCCGCCCTCGGTCTTGAAGTGCGGGGCGACCGCGCCGACCGGGTCGATGCCGAGGAGGGTGACGTCGTCCAGCTCGCCGGTGTCGAGGACGACGACCCGCTTCGGCTGGGACGGGATCTTCACGTCGCCCATCACGGTCTTCAGGGTGCGCGGGAAAGCGGCCGAGCCGGCGGCGGGCTTGGCGGCGGCGGAGCCGTCGGAGCCGGAGTCGGAGCCGCCGCAGGCGGCCAGGACGGTCGTACCGAGTATCACGGCGAGCAGGGTGGCCAGAATCTTCCTGATTCCGGGCAGGGTGAAGCGCTGGGACATGGGGGGTGGGTTCTTTCTGGGTAGGTGAGCGGGTCAGGCGGCCGCGGTGGAGCGCCGGGCCGCGCTGCTTCTCGGGACGACCAGCGGGGTGCCGGTCTCCGGGTCGGGGACGACCCGGCAGTCCACGTCGAACACGGACTTGACCAGCTCCGCGTCGAGGACCTCCGCCGGGGCTCCGGCGGCGGCGAGCCGGCCGTCCTTGAGGACCACCATGTGGTCCGCGTAACGGGCGGCCTGTCCGAGGTCGTGCAGCACCATCACCACGGTGCGGCCCGCCTCGGCGTGCAGTTCGGCGACCAGGTCGAGCACGTCGAGCTGGTGCCGGAGATCGAGGAAGGTGGTGGGCTCGTCGAGCAGGAGCAGCTCGGTGTCCTGCGCCAACGCCAGGGCGATCCAGGCGCGTTGCCGCTGACCGCCGGAGAGCCGGTCCACGGGCTGGTCGCGCAGGGACGCGGTGCCGGTGCGCTCCAGAGCCTCGTCGACCGCCTTCTGGTCGGCCGCCGACCAGGGGCTCAGCAGCCGTTGGTGCGGGTAGCGGCCCAGCCGTACGAGAGCCTCGACGGTGATCGCCTCCGGGGTGACCGGCTGCTGCGGCAGCAGGCCCATGCGCAGCGCGAGGGCCTTCGCCGGCATGCGGTGGATGTCGGAGCCGTCGAGGGTGACTGTGCCGGCGGCCGGGGCCAGCAGGCGGCTCAGGCCGCGCAGCAGCGTCGACTTGCCGCAGGCGTTGGGGCCGACGATCGCGGTGACGGCACCGCCCGGGAGGGTGAGGTCGAGGCCGCCGACGACGAGCCGGTCGCCGTAGCGGAGGTCGAGGGCCTCGGTGGCGAGCTGGTTGGGCGTGGTCACTGGCGTCTTTGCGGTCATGCGTGGGTCCTCCGGACGGGTGAGCTCTGCCGGAACATCAGCACCAGCAGCCAGGGCGCGCCGAGCGTGGCCGTCACCGCGCCGACCGGCAGCCCCTCGATCGGCAGCAGGTGCTGCACCACCAGGTCGGAGGCGAGCAGAAGTACGGCCCCGGTGAGGGCGGCGAGGGCGAGGGACACGGCGGTCGGCGGCCCGGTGAGGAAGCGCACGATGTGCGGCACGGCGAGCGCGACGAAGGTGACGGGACCGGCGAGGGAGGCGGCCAGGGACGCCGACACGACGGCCAGGAGGAGGAGTTGGAGGCGTGCGGTGGCCGTGTTGAGGCCGAGAGCGCCCGCCGAGTCGTCCCCGAGGTCGAGCACGGCCAGGCGGCGGTGCAGGACGAGCGCGGCGGCGAGCGCGACCAGCAGGGCGCCGCCCGCTCCCCACACCTCCGTCCACGTCCGCCCGTACACCGACCCCGTCGTCCACTGCAGCGCCGAGCCGGCGAGCTCGGCCGGGAAGCGCACGATCATCAGGTTCACGGCGGCGGCGAGGCCCGCCTGGACCGCGAGGCCGGTGAGCACAAGGCGGGTGACGGAGAGCCCGGAGCCCCAGGCGAACACGCCGAGCAGCAGGGCCGACAGGAGCCCGCCGGCCAGCGCCCCCACGGGGATCAGGGTCTGCGAGGCGCCGGCCGCGAGGAGCGCGACCGCGCCCAGCGAGGCCCCGCCGGTCACCCCCATGACGTCCGGGGACGCCAGCGGATTGCGGAACAGCCGCTGCAGCACACAGCCCGCGACCCCGAGCCCGGCACCGCCGGCGATCGCCGCCAGCGCGCGGGGCGCCCGGAACTGCTGCACCACCAGGACGTCACCCCGGTCGCCGAGCCCGACGAGGGCACGCAGGGCCGTGCCGGCCGGGATGCGCATCTCACCGGTCGTCAGGGAGACGGTGAGCAGTGCGAAGAGCGCCAGAAGTCCGAGGGCGGCGAAGAGAGGGACCCGGGTACGGATGCCGCTCATCGGGCCACCTTCCGGGCCAGCACTGCCAGCAGGGGCGCGCCCAGGAACGCGGTCACGATGCCGACCTCCAGCTCCGAGGGGCGCAGCACCATCCGGCCGAGCACATCGGCCGACAGCAGGAGCAGGGGACCCGCGATCAGACAGCCGGGCAGCAGCAGCCGGTGGTCGCCGCCGAGCAGCGGCCGTACGAGATGGGGGGCGGCCAGGCCGATGAAGGCGACCGGCCCCGCCACCGCGACCGCCGACCCGGCGAGCAGGACGACCGCGATGCCGCCCGCGAGCCGGACGCGGGCCACCGGGACACCGAGGGACTGGGCCGAATCGTCGCCCAGGGCAAGGGCGTTGAGAGCGGGGGAGACGGCCAGCGCGACGACGATCCCGAGCAGCAGCGTCGGCAGGACCGGCCACAGCGTGTCGAGCGGGCGCCCGGCCAGGGAACCGGCGAGCCAGAAGCGGGCCTCGTCGAGGGTGCGCTGGTTGAGCAGCATCACCGCGGATGTCCAGGACAGCAGCACGAGTTGGAGCACGGTGCCGCCCAGCGCGAGCCGTACGGGATCGATGTCCCCCGCGCGGCGGGCCAGTGCCTGCGCGAACAGGGCGGCCGCGGCGGCCCCGGCGAACGCGAACCACACATATTCGACCGGGTCGTTGAGCTTCAGGGCGAAGATTGCGACGACGACCGCGAAGGACGCGCCCGCGTTGATGCCGAGGGTCGTCGGCGAGGCGAGCGGGTTGCGGGTGATTGCCTGCGCAACGGCACCGGCGACGCCCGACGCGGCGCCGACCGCGAGGCCGATGACGGTCCGCGGCAGCCGCAGACCGGTCACGACGAGCGCGTCCCGCCCGTGGGCGCCGCCGAAGAGGGCGTCGACCACGGTGGGGAGCGGTACGGAGCGGGCGCCGAGCGCGAGGCTCAGCGCGGTGCACAGGGTCAGGGCGGCGAGGCCGGCCAGGAGCAGCGGTATGTGCCTGAAGGCACGGAAGGGCACACCTGTGGCGGGTGCACCCCGTTGGGTCGCAGTCACGAGCGGTGAGCTTAGGTGAGCCTTGCTTTAGTTTTCAACCGGCTGTGAGAATGCTGTGGTGCGGCCTGACGTGGAGATCTCTTGATCGAGGTAAGGTAAGCCTTGCCTATGAAATCACTCTGTGGGGAGCGCGTCGATGCCCGTGGCCCTGAAGACCTCGCCGGACGGTACCGTCGCCCAAGCCCTGGGTGACGTCTATCGGCGGCTCGCGGGCGTCTGTGGCGCGCTGGACGTACGGCTCGCCCGTGCGGCGGGGGCGCAAGGCGGCGTGACGGCTGCCGAGTTGGCCACCGAACGCGGCGCGCTGGACGCCTTCGTCGAGGCGGAGGCGGCCCGCGTTCACGATCGCTACGGTGTGCGCCCCCGCCCGGACGTCGCCGCCTCCCGCGCCCTGCATGACTACGCCTGGACCGTCGGCATGCTCATGGGCGGCCCCTGGTACCTCGAACGCCGGGTGCCGCGCATCCGCCCCGAGGATCTCCGCCTCGACCTCGCCTCGGGGACGTACACCATCAACCCCGGAAGCGAACTCGCCTGTCTGGCCGACGACCCGGTGGCCGGACGGCCCGGCGCCCTGACCCTTCCTCAGGAGGAGCAGCTGCGCGCCCAGTTGAGGATGGCGCTCGCCGATCACATGCGTCCCCTGCTCGCCGCGATCGGCCCCGTCGCGCGCCGCCGCTCACGTGCGCTGTGGGGCATGGTCTCCGACGACCTCGTCTCCGCCCTGTGGTATCTCGGACGGATGCTCGGCCAGGAAGGCGCCGCGATCAGAGCCGCCACCGAGGTGCTGCCGGTGGCCGTACCGCCGTACCCCACCGGCGCCGACTTCCGCCATCTGGCCGGCGCGGACGGCCGCCGCCATCCGACCCGGACCCGTACCGGCTGCTGCATGTTCTACGCGATCCGCCCGGCCGAGGCCTGCTCCACCTGCCCGCGCACCGGTGACGCCGAACGGCTGCGCCGCCTGGAGAGCTAGGGCAAACGCCAACTCCCCTGCCGGAGCGGCGGCTTCCGGCCTAGGGTGAGGCGATGACCGCAGCCCAGGAGACCTCCGCGTCCACGCCGTCCACCGAACTCGGCGCCGTCGACGCCTCCACCACCCTGCTGGAACGCCTCGCCGAGAAGCTCGGTGGCAAGGCCACCGTCAGTGCGGTGTACGGCGAGCCGATCACCGGGGACGGCATCACCGTCGTCCCCGTCGCCCGGGTCAGTTTCGGTTTCGGCGGCGGTGCGGGGCAGGGGAGCGGCGCCGCGCTGAGCGGCGAGGGAGGCGGCGGGGGAGGCGGTGTCGACGCCCGGCCGCTCGGCTATATCGAGATCAAGGACGGCGCGGCCGTCTACAAGCCCATCCGCGACCCCTGGGTCGACCTCGCGCTCCCGCTCGCGGGCATGCTGGTCGGCATCGTGGGGTCGAGGTCGGTACGTGCCCTGGTGCGCAAGCGCAACCGCCGCCCCTGATCCCGGAGTTCACCCCGCCGAGGTCGGGGACTCGAGGCATCCGGACCGGGCAAAGAGACAGCCACATTCCTGTGGACTTGTCAAAGGGGGTGCTGAGCACGGTGCGGGACGGGGAGCGGGCGTACGTGCACGTCTCCGCCGGGTCCCACGCCGAGCCGCGCGGCGGCGGGCAGGGCTTCGAACGCGTACGGGAAGGGCTCGGCGGCGTGGCCCTCGCGGTCGGCGCCACGATCGACCCGGTGCTGCGCGCCACCGCCGGGCTGGACGTGACGGTGCTCTACGCGACCACCGTCCGTCCCTTCGACGAGATCGGCCCGCGCACGGCCGTCCTCGCCGCCGACCGCGCGGACGTCGTCCTCGTCGGACCGGGCCGACCGGGGATCGCGGCGGGGCACGTCGCCGAGACCCTGGTCCATGTACCGCACCGGCTGCTGGTCCCGGGCGCGGCGGACACCCACGACGAGCCGGCGCTCGGCCGGGCCGTACGCGAGTTCCTGACCTGAGCCGGAGGGCTCCGCTTCCCGTGCCGTTACTGATCGGTTACCCGTAGGGTCGGGGGAGGAACGACAGGGCCGAAGGAAGGGTTCACCACCATGGCGCAGGAAGTACGCGGCGTGATCGCACCGGGCAAGGACGAGCCGGTCCGGGTGGAGACGATCGTGGTACCCGACCCGGGTCCGGGTGAGGCCGTGGTGCAGATCCAGGCGTGCGGTGTCTGCCACACCGACCTGCACTACAAACAGGGCGGCATCAACGACGACTTCCCCTTCCTGCTCGGCCATGAGGCCGCGGGTGTCGTGGAGTCGGTGGGGGAGGGCGTCACCGACGTCGCGCCCGGTGACTTCGTGATCCTCAACTGGCGTGCGGTGTGCGGGCAGTGCCGGGCCTGTCTGCGCGGACGCCCCTGGTACTGCTTCGACACCCACAACGCCAAGCAGAAGATGACGCTGACCGACGGCACCGAGCTGTCGCCGGCCCTGGGAATCGGCGCGTTCGCGGAGAAGACGCTGGTCGCGGCCGGCCAGTGCACCAAGGTCGACCCGTCGGTCTCCCCGCAGGTCGCGGGCCTGCTCGGCTGCGGAGTGATGGCCGGCATCGGCGCCGCGATCAACACCGGCAACGTCGGCCGGGGCGACACCGTCGCCGTCATCGGCTGCGGCGGCGTCGGGGACGCGGCGATCGCCGGGTCGAACCTCGCGGGTGCGGCGCGGATCATCGCGGTGGACATCGACGACCGCAAACTGGAGAAGGCCCGCACCATGGGCGCCACCCACACGGTCAACTCGCGTGAGACGGACGCGGTGGAGGCGATCCGCGAGCTGACCGGCGGCTTCGGCGCCGACGTCGTCATCGAGGCGGTGGGCCGCCCGGAGACCTACCAGCAGGCCTTCTACGCCCGCGACCTCGCCGGCACCGTCGTCCTCGTCGGCGTCCCCACCCCGGAGATGAAGCTCGAACTGCCGCTGCTGGACGTGTTCGGCCGCGGCGGCGCGCTGAAGTCCTCCTGGTACGGCGACTGCCTGCCCAGCCGCGACTTCCCCATGCTGATCGACCTGCATCTGCAAGGCCGCCTGGACCTGGAGGCGTTCGTGACCGAGACCATCGAACTCACCGACGTGGAGAAGGCGTTCGAGCGCATGCACCACGGCGATGTCCTGCGCTCGGTGGTGGTGCTCTGATGACCGCCCGCATCGAACGCCTCGTCACCTCCGGCCAGTTCAGCCTGGACGGCGGCACCTGGGACGTCGACAACAACGTGTGGATCGTCGGCGACGAACACGAGGTCATCGTCATCGACGCCGCGCACGACGCCCGGGCGATCGCCGAAGCCGTGGGCGAGCGCCGTCTGACGGCGATCGTGTGCACCCACGCCCACAACGACCACATCGACGCCGCGCCCGAACTGGCGGACCTCACCGGCGCCACCATCTGGCTGCACCCCGACGACCTGCCGCTGTGGAAGCAGACCCACCCCGACCGCGACCCCGACGCCCACCTCCAGGACGGCCAGGTCATCGAGGCGGCGGGCGCCGACCTGAGGGTCCTGCACACCCCCGGGCACGCGCCCGGCGCGGTCTGCCTCTACGACCCCGGGCTCGCCACCGTCTTCACGGGCGACACGCTGTTCGCCGGCGGACCGGGGGCGACGGGACGGTCGTACAGCCACTTCCCGACGATCATCGACTCGATCCGCGCCCGGCTGCTGGAGCTGCCGCCGGAGACGAAGGTCCTGACCGGGCACGGTGACTCCACGACCATCGGCGCGGAGGCCCCGCACCTGGAGGAGTGGATCGCCCGGGGGCACTGAAAATCCCCCCGGGCCCAAGGCGGGTCACGGCTAGGCTCGCCTGTCATGACCACAGACGAACTCATGAACCTCCATGGCGTCACCGTGCTGCGCTGCACGCCCGACGGACCCGCGCTCGACGGCGAGCGCGCCGCGCTGGATCTGATCGGAGACGCCATGGGGCGGGGCGCCGACGTGGTCGCCGTGCCCGCCGAGCGCGTCGCGGAGGAGTTCTTCCGGCTGCGGTCGGGGGTCGCCGGGGCGGTCCTGCAGAAGTTCGTGAACTACCGGGTGCGACTCGCCGTCGTGGGGGACGTCTCCCGTCACCTGGACGAGAGCGCGGCGCTGCGCGACTTCGTGCGCGAGACCAACCAGGGCGGGCATGTGTGGATCGTCGCGAACGACGACGAACTGGGCGAGCGGCTGCGCCCGGCCGGGTGACCCGGCCCTGAAAACGCGGCAGCCGATGTAAAAGGCGACAGAAGATGTCCGGCTTACCGGAGACCGTGGAATCGACACCAACGGTCGTACGGGAGGTTCGGACATGGCAGCACAGCCGCTGAAGGGCAAGGTCGCGCTGGTCGCCGGGGCGACACGGGGAGCCGGACGGGGCATCGCCGTGGAGCTCGGGGCGGCCGGCGCCACCGTGTACGTCACGGGACGCAGTACGCGCGAACGCCGCTCGGAGTACGACCGCCCCGAGACCATCGAGGACACCGCGGACCTGGTGACCGAGGCGGGCGGCGAGGGGATCGCCGTCCCCACCGACCACCTGGAACCGGCGCAGGTCCGCGCGCTGGTCGACCGCATCGCCGACGAACAGGGCCGCCTCGACGTCCTCGTCAACGACGTCTGGGGCGGCGAGCGGCTCTTCGAGTGGGAGAGCCCGGTGTGGGAGCACGACCTCGACAACGGACTGCGGCTGCTCAGGCTCGGCGTCGAGACCCACGCGATCACCAGCCACCACGCCCTGCCCCTCCTCCTGCGGCACCCCGGCGGCCTGGTCGTCGAGATGACCGACGGCACCGCCGAGTACAACGGCGCGAACTACCGCAACACCTTCTTCTACGACCTGGCCAAGTCCTCCGTCCTGCGGATGGCCTTCGCGCTCAGCCACGAGGTGGGCCCGCGCGGGGCGACCGCCGTCGCCCTCACGCCGGGCTGGCTGCGCTCGGAGATGATGCTCGAAGGGTTCGGCGTACGTGAGGACAACTGGCGCGACGCCCTCACCCAGGTCCCGCACTTCGCCATCTCCGAGACCCCGCGCTATGTCGGCCGGGCGGTCGCGGCCCTCGCCGCCGACCCCGACGTGTCCCGCCTCAACGGACAGTCCCTCTCCAGCGGCGGCCTCGCCCGGATCTACGGCTTCACCGACCTCGACGGCAGCCGCCCCGACGCGTGGCGCTACATCGTGGAGGTCCAGGACGCCGGCAAGCCGGCCGACGTCACCGGCTACCGCTGACGGGCGGGGCCGCCTACGGTTCGGCCGCATGACACGTTTCCAGGGGTACGGAGTCCTCCTCACCGGCGCCGCCCGCGGCATCGGCGCCGCCACCGCCCGACGGTTCGCCGCGGAAGGCGCGCGCGTGCTGGTGACCGACCGGGACACCGAGGCGGCCGGGAAGACCGCGGCGAGCCTGCGGGACGAGGGCCTGGCGGCGGAGGCGTGCGGCTGTGACGTGGGCGACCGGGCGGCGGTCGAGGCGGCGGTCGCCCACGCGGTCGCCGCCTTCGGCACCCTCGACGTCCTGGTCAACAACGCCTTCCACTGCACGCCGGACGCCCCGCTCTTCGAGGACGAACCCGACGAGGCGTGGACGGCCGACCTCGACATCACCCTCACCGGCGCCTACCGCTGCGCCCGCGCCGCCCTGCCCCACCTGGCCGCCTCAGGCCGCGGCGCGATCGTCAACGTCGGCTCCGTCAACGGCCTCGCGGACTTCGGCAACCACGCCTACAGCGCCGCGAAGGCGGGCCTGGGCTCCCTGACCCGCACCCTCGCCGGGCACGCCGCCGAACGGGGCGTCCGCGTCAACCTCGTCGCGCCCGGCACCGTCCGCACCACCGCCTGGGAGGGCCGCGACGACGAACTCGCCCTCCTCCGCCCGCTGTACCCCCTCGGCCGCGTCGGCGAGCCCGAGGACATCGCCGCCGCCATCACCTTCCTCGCCTCCCGCGACGCCTCCTGGATCACCGGCACCACCCTCGTCGTGGACGGGGGCCTCACCGCGGGCGACAGCGGCTTCCGGCGCGCCCGGCGCACGCCTCCCACTGCGAAGTAACGCTTAACATTCGCTGTAGATCTATTCACTTGTGCTGCACGGACGGCGTCGGGCAGCGTTCTCGTGTGCCCGAGACCCAACCCGACGCCCACGCCGCCACACTGCCCGACTCCCCTTGGCGCGCCCCCGACTTCCGCACCCTCTTCGCCGCCAGCGCCCTCAGCCAGCTCGCCGCGAACGTCAGCTACGTCGCCGTCCCCCTGATCGCGGTCACCGCCCTCGACGCGGGACCCGGACAGGTCGGCGCGCTCGCCACCCTCAGCACACTGGCGTTCCTGCTCATCGGGCTGCCCGCCGGGGCCTGGGTGGACCGGATGCGCCACCGTCGGGTGCTGATCCTGGCGGACCTGGGCCGTGCCGTCCTGTACGCCTCCGTCCCGCTCGCCTGGTGGACGGACACGCTCACCCTCGGCCAGCTCTACGCCGTCGTGCTGCTCAACGGCGCGGCGACCGTGTTCTTCGACGTGACCTCCCAGAGCACACTGCCCCGTCTCGTGGGCCGCGAGGCCCTCGTGCCCGCCAACGCGGCCATGGTCGGCCTGCAGGCCGTGGGCAACGTCGCCGGGCGCGGCGCGGGCGGCGCTCTGGTCCAGCTCCTCAGCGCCCCCGTGGCCGTGCTGTGCACCGCGGTGACCTACCTGGCCTCCGCGCTCCAGCTCACCCGGATCCGGCGTCCGCAGGTACCCGCGGGACGGGAACGGCCGGCGACCTTGGGGGCGCAGATCGCCGAAGGCCTGCGCCACGTCTTCGGCAACCCGGAGCTGCGCGCCCTCGCGCTCACCGCTGCCCTCACCAACGTGGGCATGCAGATCGTCAACACCATGCTGCCCGTCGTGTTCGTCCGTGAACTCGACCTGCCCGCCGCCGCGTTGGGGCTGTTCTGGGCGGCGGGCGGCCTCGGTCTCCTGCTGGGCGCCCGCTGCGCCCGCCCCCTCGCCGGCCGGCTGGGCTACGGCCGGTCCCTCGGGCTGGCCGGTGTCGCCCTCGCGCCCGCCGCGCTGCTGGTGCCCCTGATCGACCGGGGCGGGTGGCTGTGGCTCGCCGGCGCGGGCTGGACGCTGGCCCTGTTCAAGACCGGCACGGACAACGTCCTCGGCGTCAGCCTGCGCCAGCGGATGACCGCGGACGAGCTGCTCGGCCGGATGAACGCGACGTTCCGCTTCGTCCTGACCGGCGCGCTCGCGCTCGGTGCGGCGGTCTCCGGCGCACTCGGTGAGCTGGCCGGTGTGCGGGTCACGTTGTGGGCCGGCGGGGCGCTGCTGGCGACTGCCTTCCTGCCGGTCTTCCTCTCGCCGGTCCGCGCCCGCCGCGAACTCCCGGACCGCGCCCCCGTCACCGCACCCGTGCCACAGCCCCGATGATCCGGTCCACGTCCTCCGCGGACATCCGCCGGTCACGGAGCCGGCGGCCCGCGCGGCCCGGACGTCCTCGGCCGTGCGGTGGAGCCGCTACGCCGCTGCGACGAGCTGGAATTTCACCGTTTGGTCACAGCCTGAGCCGGCATACAACCGCCGCCCCGGTGTACCGGTCAAACAGGGAGATCGCACCGGACACGGAACAGGAAGGCACCGCCCACCATGGGGGACATACGCAGACGAGGGGCCGTCGCCCTCGCACTCACCGGGCTGGTCGCACCGCTCACCCTCGCGATGGGCGCCGCGCCCGCGCAGGCGGCGAGCTGCACCACGCAGACCGGGCCGTACCAGAAGCAGGTCGAGAAGTTCCTCGGCCTCACGGTCGACGGCAAGCAGTCGACGACCGACTGCAAGGCCATCCAGGCCTTCCAGAACAAGCACGGCATCAAGCCCAACGTCGGCTACGCCGGTTCCGTCACCTGGGGTGTGATGGACCTGATGAAGAAGCAGAAGGCGGTCGGCAACAACCCCAACAAGGAAGGCAAGTGCCCGACCAACAAGGGCCGGATCGCCTGCGTCAACCTCACCCTCCAGCTGAGCTGGATCCAGGACGGCGACCGGCTGGTCTACGGGCCCGTCCCGGTGCGCACCGGCCGTGACGGCTACGAGACCCGCACCGGTCTGAAGAAGATCTACTGGCGGGACATCGACCACGTCTCGAACATCTACAACGTGCCCATGCCGTACAGCCAGTTCTTCGACGGCGGCCAGGCCTTCCACTCGGTGAACCTCAGCATGTGGAACCCGCCGGGCTCGCACGGCTGCACCAACATGACCAAGAAGGACGCCAAGAAGTACTGGTCGCTGCTGAAGAAGGGCGACGACGTCTTCATCTACGGCCGCAAGCCGGGCACCTGATCGGCCACCCGGCCTGCGGCGCAGGCCGGTTACCGCGGTGCGTCCCCGAAGTCCGGGATCTCCAGCCGTACCCCACCCTGCCGCGCGGACTCGTGCGCGACGATGCCCGGCAGGGTGTAGCGGGCCGCCACCCAGGCGTTGACGGACGGCAGCGTGCGGGAGTTGACCGCGGTGACGAAGTCGTCCACCAGGAAGTGGTGGCTGCCTTCGTGGCCGTTGTGCAGGTGGTCGAACTCCCGCGGCAGCCGCGAGCGGTCGTGCACCGGCGCCGAGCCGGAGGTGAAGGCGGCCCGCAGGTCCGGCGCGATGTGCTGGAGTGACGGGTCGTCAGGGGACAAGGTGGGCTTGGGCTCCAGCAGTTCGCTGATGTCCTTCACGCCTTTCTTGTCCTGCCACAGCGCGTATGTGGCGAGCTGCTCCATGCTCGCCTCCGTGCCGAAGAAGCGGAAACGGGACTCGCGGATGTGCGAGGGGTAGCCCACCCGCCGGAACTCGTTGGTACGGAACGAACCGCCGCCCGCCACCTCGAACAGCGCGGTGGCGTTGGAGAAGTCGTTGCCGAACTGGCTGACCTCCTTGTCGAACACCCCGTCCCCGCGGTCGTCCACGACACCGATCGCCGACACGCTCACCGCGTGCGTCTGCCAGGCGCCGAGCACCCCGCCCACCGAGTGGGTCGGGTACAGCAGCGGGGGATAGCTGGCGGTGGCCTTCCAGTTGTCGCCGCCGCTGTACTGGTACGCCTCGTAGAAGCCCAGGTCCATGTCGTGGACGTAGTCGCCCTCGGCGTAGAAGAGCCGTCCGAAGGCCCCCTCGGCGATCTGGTTGCGGGCGTGCACGGTCGCCGGGTTGTAGTGGCTGGTCTCGCCCATCATGTACGTCAGCCCGGTCGCCTTGACCGTGTCGATGATCGCCGCGATCTCCTCGGTGGTGATCGCCATGGGGACCGCGGAATAGACGTGCTTTCCGGCGTTCAGGCCCTGGAGGACCAGCGGACCGTGCGTCCAGCGCTGGGTGAAGATCGCGACCGCGTCGACGTCCTCCGACTCCAGCATGGCCTGGTACGAGGGGAAGGTGCCCGACAGGCCTTCGGCGGCGGCGAGTTGCTCGGCGCGATCCGGCAGGAGGTCGGTGACATGGACGTCGCTGACACCGGGGTGGGCCAGGAACAGTTTGGCGAACTGGCCCGAGAACTGCCCGGCGCCGACGATGCCGAGGGAGAACGTCATGGAGGAGATGCCTTTCACTGGTCGAGTCATGGGCCGAGTCATTGGCCGAGGATGAAGTTGATCTGGTCGTTGGTCTTGGTCAGCCCGCTCACGGGGGCGTCGTTGGCGAAGACGTCCTGCATGGCCGGCCGCATCAGCGCGTACACGTCCGCCGCGTAGTCGGTGACCGGGAACGAGAACGTCCGGGCGTGCCGCTTGTCGGTGACCGGTTCGGTGAAGGCGGACACATCGATGCCCTTCTTCCGGTACGCCGCCACGGCCGCCGCGGTGCCGTCAGGGGTGGCCGGGAAGACGATGCCGTAGCCGCCGACGGTCTTCTGGCACTCGTTCGAGGCCAGGTACTGCACCCATTTCCTCGCGCCCTCCTTGTTGCGGGCGTGTCTGGTGACCGAGTCGGCGAGGCCGTTCATCATGGTGGCGCGCTTGCCGCTCGGGCCGGTGGGGGTGACGGCCGTGCCGACGTCGAGGCCCTTGGTGCCGTAGTACGTCGAGATCATCCAGGCGCCGTCGAAGGCCGCCGCCGCCCTGCCGGAGGCCACCTGCGCGTTGGCCGGGTTGGCGCCGTCGGTGTAGTCGGTGTAGGGCGCGAGATAGCCCTTCTTCGCCAGCCCGAAGTACCAGTCGATCACCGACTGGAAGGTCTTGCTGTCGTATTCGTAGGCCGTGCCCCAGCGGGCCTTGTCCGTGTAGTTCCAGCCCGCCGAGGCGGTGAACGGGCTCCAGGTGGTCTGCCCGTCGCTGTCGCCGGCGCCGCCCGTGGCGAGGCCGTACACCTTGACGTGGTTCTTGTCGAAGCCCGGTTCGTCGCCCCGCTTGCCGTTGCGGTCGACGGTCAGATGCGCGATGGCCTTCTCGAAGGTGCCGCCGTCCTCCGGGTTCCAGGACATGGAGTTGAGCTGCTCGGCGGTGAGGCCGGCGGCCGCGGTCAGTTTCTTGTTGTAGAAGAGGGCGACGGTGTCCCAGTCCTTGGGGGCGCCGTAGCGGTGGCCGTCCCGGCCGATCCAGTTCGCGCCGAGCCCGGCCTGGTAGGCGGAGTCGTCGATGCCCAGGTCGTCCAGCGGTTCGAGCACGTCGAGGTCGGCGAACTGGCCGAACTTCTGGATGTGGTCGGTGAAGACGTCCGGCTCGGTGCCCGCGATGAAGCTCGCGGTGAGCTTGGTCCAGTAGTCGGCCCACCCCATCTGTGTGATCTTGACGTCGGGGCCCGGGTTCTCCTTCTCGAAGCCCTTCGCGCAGGCCTGGTAGGCGGGCAGCTGGTTGGCGTCCCACAGCCAGTACGTCACGGAGCCGGCGCCCGAGCCGGCCGCGCCACCTTGCGCGCACCCGGAGACCAGGGACAGCGTCAGCGCTCCCGTGAGCGCCATCACGGTACGAATTCGCATGCCTGGCCCCTTACTTGACGCCGGTGAAGCTGATGGTGCTGACGATGCGGCGCGCGAAGACGCCGAAGAGCAGCAGCATGGGAAGGGCCGCGATGAGCGTGGCCGCCATCAGGCCGGACCAGTCGTAACCGGTCTGCGGGGTCTGCGCCCGGAAGATGGCGAGCGCCACGGTCAGCACCCGCGAGCTGTCGCTGTAGGACACCATCAGCGGCCAGAAGTAGTCGTTCCAGGAGGCGATGTACGTCAGCACGCCGAGCGTGAGGATCGGCGTGGACGCCATCGGCAGCATCACCCGGAAGAAGATCCTCACCTTTCCGGCGCCGTCGAGCAGGGCGGCCTCCTCGACCTCGCGGGGTACGTTCATGAAGAACTGCCGCAGGAAGAACACCGCGAACGGCGTCATGAACATCGTCGGCAGGGCGATGCCCAACAGGTTGTCGATCAGGCCGAGTTGCTTGATGAGCACGAAGTTCGGCAGCAGCGTGAAGATGGTCGGCACCATCAGCCCGGCCAGGAAGAGCCCGAAGACCTTGTCCCGGCCGCGCCAGCGCAGCCGGGCGAAGGCGTAGGCGGCCATGGCGGAGAAGAAGATCTGGCAGACGGTGATCAGGGTCGAGACGACGACCGAGTTGATCAGATAGCGCCAGAATTTCAGCCCGCCGCCCGCCCCGCCCTGGGCGATCGCCTCCTGCGCGGACTGCAGGCCCAGCGCCCGTTCGAAGCCGCCGGTGGTGAAGTCGACGGGCAGCGGGTCGCCGGGGTGGGCGGCGAGCGCGGTGTTGGAGGACAGCGCGGTGCGCAGGATCCAGTAGAAGGGCAGCAGGGTCACGAGCACGATCGCGGCCATCACCACCCAGGCGGCGATCCGGCCCACGGAGGGGCGGCGCCTGAGCGGTCGTACGGACACGGGACTCGTCACGGCGGTCGCAGCGGCCATGTCGGTGTCTCCCCTCTCCTCAGCCGAGGTCGGTCTGGCCGGCGCGGGTGATCCGGTACTGGAGCACGGTGATCGCGCTGAGCACCACGAGCAGCGCCACCGACATCGCGGAGGCGTAGCCGAACTGGAAGCGGCCGAAGGCGGAGCCGTAGATGTAGAACTGCAGGACGTTGGTGGCGTTCGCGGGACCGCCGTTGGTCGTCACGGCGACAGTGTCGAACACCTGGAACGATCCGATCACCGTCATGATCAGCACCACCGCCAGGACCGGGCGCAGCAGCGGCAGGGTGATCCGCCAGAACATGCGCCACTCGCTCGCGCCGTCCACCTTGGCGGCCTCGTACATGTCGTTCGGGATGGCCTGGAGTCCCGCGAACAGCAGCAGCGCGGTGTAGCCGACATGCCGCCACACGTTGATCAGCGCGATCGTCGGGATCGCCCACGTCTGGTCGTTGAGGAACGGGATGCGATCGAAACCGAGGCCCGCGATGATCTCGTTGCCGATGCCGAGCTGGGTGTCCAGGACCCAGAGCCAGACGATGCCCGCGACGACGTTCGACATCAGATACGGCGTGAGCACGATGCCGCGCAGCACCGCCGACTGGGTCAGTCGCTGGAGCAGCACGGCGATGGCGAGCGCCGACACCGTCTGCACCCCGATGTTGATGACCACGTAGACGACGGTGACCCGCAGCGAGTCCCAGAAGATCGGGTCGTGGACCATCCGGTCGTAGTTGTCGAGACCCACCCACTCCGCGGGCGTGAGCAGGTTGAAGCGGGTGAAGCTCAGATAGATGCCCCGCAGCGTCGGCCAGAGCAGGAAGACCAGGAAGCCCAGCAGCGCCGGTGCGAGGAACACCGCGGCGAGCCGGCCGTCCCCGCCGCCCTCCCGGGCTCTCGCCTTCCGAGTCCTCGGTGTCGTCCGTACGCCCTCGGCGCCACCCACGGGGAGGCGCGACGGAGGGCTGCTGGAGGCGATGGTCATCGGGAGACTCCCTCGTCTGCGGCGGCTCGTCCTCGGCCACTTACTTTTGTGGCGAAAGAATGAGGGCGTCAAGGGGCGTGCATGTATCTTTTCTCGGCCATCGACTGCGTCTAGAGTGGCCACATTGCTTCCATCGTGAAAGAAATAACCGGGGGATACTGATCGCCATGACCGCAGCAGCCGCCAGCTGGCACCCCCTGAGTCCCGGTGAGCGCTCGGTGGCGATCGAGGTGCTCGTCCACGGGCCGCTGTCGCGCACCGAACTCGCGCGTCGCCTCGACCTGTCCGCGGGCAGCCTCACCCGGCTGACCAAGCCGCTCATCGAGTCCGGGCTGCTGATCGAGGTCCCCGAGGCGGGCGGCCCCGCCGGGGTGCGCCAGGGCCGCCCCTCGCAGCCGCTCGACGTCGTCGCCGACTCCCGTTCCTTCATCGGCTTCAAGGTGACCGGTGACATGGTCTACGGCGTCGTCACCACCCTGCGCAGCGAGATCGTCGCCCGCCACGACCGCGCCCTCACCACCCACGACCCCGCCGAAGTCGCCGACGTGCTCGCGGAGATGGCCGACGAGCTGTCCCGAGCCCACCCCTCGCGGGTCGCCGGGATCGGCGTCGGTGTGGGCGGGCTGGTCCAGGAGCGTGCCGTCGTGGGTGAGTCACCGTTCCTGGACTGGCGGGACGTCCCGCTCGCCGAACTCGTCGAGGACCGCACGGGGTTGCCGGTCGTCGTGGAGAACGACGTCGCCGCGCTCGTCGAGGCGGAGACCTGGTTCGGCGCCGGCCGCGGCCTCGAGAGGTTCGTCGTGCTGACCATCGGCGCCGGCATCGGCTACGGACTCGTGCTGAACGGGCGGCGGGTGCCCTACGCCGAGGAGGACCGGGGCTTCGGGCGCCACTGGATCGTCACCCCCAACGGCCCGCTCACCCCCGAGGGTGAACGGGGCAGCGCCGTCTCCCTGTTGGCCATCCCCAGCATCCGCTACCAGGTGCGGGCCGCGACCGGGCGCGACCACAGCTACGAGGAGATCCTCGCCCTCGCCGCCGCGGGCGAGGCCATGCCGGCCCGGGTCGTCGACGAGGCCGCGCGGGCACTCGGCACCCTGATCGCCCAGATCGCCAACTTCGCGATGCCGCAGAAGATCCTGCTCGCCGGTGAGGGCGTGGGCCTGATGGACGTGGCCGGCAAGGTCGTGGACGACACGATCCGCGTCCACCGGCACCCGCTCGCCGCGCCGATCGACCTGGAGACCAAGGTGTCCGACTTTCACGACTGGGCGCGCGGAGCGGCGGTCCTGGCCATCCAGGTCCTGGTGCTCGGCAGCGCGGAAGCGTGAGTTCCGCCACGTCTGAGCTGCGTGAACTCCCTGACCGGGGCGGACAGATGGACGTGATCAGCAACACGGTCCGAAATGTCCGTATTGCTCGTACTTACTCACGTGGCCTTCACGTCAGGGCCCGTATGCTTCACATCATGTCCACCAGTGTTGAACCCGCCTCCGACAGGTCGGCTGACGAGGTCAACGAGGAGATCCGGGCCCTGTGGTTCCGGTCGGGCGGGACACTGAGCGGCGAGCAGCGCGAGGAGTACCAGCGGCTCGTCCTGGAGTGGGCCGCCGCGGCCCCCCAGCCGGCCTGACATCCAGCCTCGGAAGACACTCAAGGCCACCTGAGGCACCCGTGTCCACGGGTGCCTTTTCCCTGTCCGGCGTCACCCCCAGGTCGCCGAGTAGTACCGCTGGTACGCCTTGCGGTCCTGCTCCGCCCGGATGTACCGGGTCGCCACCAGCGCGATCAGACTGCCCCCGACGACCAGCAGCCCCGGGCCGACGTTCCGGGTGTCCGTGAGCCGGGCCAGCAACGTCTCACCCTCCGCGCCACCGCTCGTCGCGGGCGCCGACGACCCCGGCGTGGCCGCACCCGGAGCGGCCGCGCCCTGGGGGGCGGAGGCGGACGGAGTCGGTGCCGTGCTCTGCTGCCCGCCGCCCGCGGGAGCCGACACCAGCAGCTGCACCCCGAGCTGGTTCAGCGCCGCCGTCACCGGCTGGAAGAACGTCGTACCGCCCGACGTGCAGTCACCACTGCCACCCGAGGTGATACCGAGCGCGATCCCCTCCGAGAACAACGGGCCACCGCTGTCCCCGGGTTCGGCGCACACGTTCGTCTCGATCAGCCCGGTCACCGTGCCCTCGGGGTAGTTGACCGTCGCGTTGAGCCCCGTCACCTGACCGTCGCGCAGCCCGCTGGTGCTGCCGCTGCGGAACACCCGCTGCCCGACGGCCGGATCGGCCGCGCCGGTGATCAGCACACCCTTGCCGCCGCCCACGGACACCACCGCCGCCCCGTCGCCCGCCCGGATGCTGTCGTACTTGACCAGGGAGAAGTCGGCGCCGGGGAAGTTCTGCACGGTCGTCTCGCCGAGCTGCGTGCGGCCCCGGTTGTCCGCGAACCAGACCGACCCCGTGGGCCCGCAGTGCCCGGCGGTGAGGATGAAGTCCTGCTGTCCGTCGGTCACGTTGAAGCCCGCCGAACAGCGCCCGCCCGTCGACAGGATGGGCTGTGCGCCGTTGATGCGCGGGGTGAAGGTGCCCTCGGTGCGCTCCATGCGCACGAAACGGCCGATGCCCTCGGCGACTTCGGTGAGCCGCTTCCAGTCGGCGGCGGAGACGGTGCGGTCGGCCCGTACCACCACCTCGTTGGTCCGGTAGTCGACGGCCCACGCCGTCCCGGCCACCCGGGGTGCCGAACGCAGCGTCCCCGTGGCCGACTTGAGCTGGTCCATGCTGTGCGGGACGACCTTCGCCGTGGCACCCGCCTTGCGCACCTCGGCGGCGGCGTCCTGGTCGGTGACGGCGACGACCTCGCGGCCGTCGTCCCCGATCCAGCTGCCCGCGGTACGGGAGGTGCCCAGCCGTGACACCAGCTCGGTGCCGGTCTGCGCCGCGGACGCCGCGGTCGTACGGGGAAAGGCGGAGGGGCCCTCGGGTTCGCTCGCGACGGCGCGGGTGACCATCGTGCCGCCCAGCAGGAGTCCGCCGACCGCGGCCAGCCGTGTCACTCGCCGGACCATCCGTCGTCGTGCGTGCCTCATGCATGGCTCCCGAACCCCGAACGTGCGGCGGCAACACCGCGGGGCCTCGGGGAAGTCGAGTGCCCTCCCTTCATACGCGCTCCACGGCTGCCGTGTTCACCACGACGGGGATCACTTCTTGCGGCCGACTCCGCCGTAGAGCGCCACCTCGGCCGGCTCGGACCCGTCCGCGCCCTCGGCCCGCCACCGCGAGCACGACACCACGCCCGGCGCCAGCACCTCCAGACCCTCGAAGAACCGCGCCACCGCGTCGGGTGTGCGCTGGGTCAGCCGGGGCGTGCCGTGCGCGTTCCAGAACTGGACGGCCGCGTCCACGTCGGGCATCGCCGGGTGGATGACGGTGTGCGACAGGACGAGGTGGCTCCCGGCGGGCAACGCGTCCACGAGGCGGCGGACGATGCCGTACGGGTCCTCGTCGTCGTCGATGAAGATGACCACGCCGAGCAGCATCAGCGCGACCGGGCGGGTGAAGTCCAGTGTGACGGCGGCCCGTTGGAGGATCGCGTCCACGTTGCGCAGGTCCTCGTCGAGGTGGTCGGTGCGGCCCTCGGGCGTGCTGGTGAGCAGGGCACGGGCATGGGCCAGGACGAGCGGGTCGTTGTCGACGTAGACGACCCGCGCGTCCGGGGCGAGACGCTGGGCGACCTCGTGCGTGTTGTCCGCGGTGGGCAGGCCGGTGCCGATGTCCAGAAACTGCCGTACGCCCGCCTCGGCGACGAGATGGCGCACCGCGCGGCCCAGGAACTGACGGTCGGCCCGGGCGTACTCGTCGATGGCCGGGTGGAGTTCACGGATGCGGTCGCCCGCCACCCGGTCCACCTCGTAGTAGTCCCCGCCGCCCAGCCAGTAGTTCCAGATCCGCGCCGTGTGCGGCTGCAGTGTGTTGATCCGGCCGCGCAGGGACGCGGCGGCGGTTGGCGAGTGGTCCGTCACGGGGCTCGGTTCTCCTGGAGTGCCTGCTCGGATACGGCGTCAAGGCGCAATCTAGACCGCGAAGTTGACGTCTGCCGAGACTGCGGGGGCAACTCCGTCCACCGGGCCCGGCGAGAGCACCGCCCAGCTGCGCTCGTCGCCCCACACCGAGGTCCGCCCCACATAGGGGCGCAGCAGGGCCACGAGCACCGGATCGACATGGCCGCCCAGCACGTCGGAGGCGATTTTGCGGGCGATCCCCGCGAGGAAGTCGGCCAGTTGGATCCGCGGATCCCACCGCGCCTGGACCAGTTCCATGCCGTCGAATCCGACGCCGGCCCGCATCGCCTGCTCCTCGATCCAGGCGATGCGCTGCTCGGTGAGCATGTTCTGCCGGTCGTGCACCACCCGCACCGTCCGCCCGCCCGCGCTCCAGTGCGCGACGGTGTGCACGACGGCGGGCAGCAGCGGATTCAGTACCGGGATGAGGGGCGGCCCTTCGAGCAGCCGCGCCCGGTAGGCGTCGGCGCGGGGCCGGGCCGCCGTGAGCCGCTCCAGGACGTCCGTCCGGGGACCGGCGGACCGCAAGACGTCCACCGTACGGAAGAAGCCGTCGACGGCATCGTCCGCCGCCCCGTCGAGCCGCACCCGCAGCAGCCGGTTGGCGGCGTCGAGGAAGTCCCGCCATCGCTCCGCGCCGACCAGCGGCCGGTCCTCCCGGTACAGGACGAGCGCTTCGGTGCCGTCACCGAGCAGCAGGTCGACGGTCCGGTGGACGACGAAGTACGCCTTCTCGGTGAGATGGACATGGGCGTGGCCGTCGATCGGACCCGAGGGCGAGAGCAGCCACTCCAGGACGTCCCGGTGCTTCTCCCGCAGCAGATGGCCCGCCTTGTACTCGGTGGCGGGTGAGCGGATCCGGTCCCGGACCTCCTGGACGTACGCGGCGGCGAGCTTCACCGGCAGGGACACACTGCCGTGCGCGAACACATCGGTGTTGCCGCGCGTCAGGTTCTCGCCGTCCGACCCCGACTCGTCGCAGACGACTTCCAGCGGGCCCCGTACGTCGTGCTCGGCATTCCAGGTCACGCAGAAGCCCCCTGTCCGGTCCGTCATGACCAGCATCCCTCGGACGAAACAAGAGGTGAACCGAATTGTTCATGTGCCCTGGCGGCGGCCCCCACGCCCGCTGCCTAGACTCCCGCCATGAGTCACACACCGCTGGACCGGCTCGGTGCCGGGAAGTACCTGCTGATCACCAGCTACCGCAAGAACGGCACCCCCGTCCCCACCCCGGTGTGGGTGGTACGTGACGGGGACGCCCTCGGGGTGTGGACGGTCGCCGACTCCTGGAAGGTCAAGCGGATCCGGAACCGGGCCGACGTCCTCGTCGGCCCCTGTGACCTGCGCGGCAACCCGACCGGCGATCCGGTACCGGCCACCGCCGAGATCTGCGACGCCGAGACCAGCGCCCGGTACCGCACACTGATCGCACGCAAGTACGGCATCATGGGCCGGCTCAGCCTCCTCGGCAGTCGGCTGCGCCGGGGTGCGGAAGGCACCGTGGGCCTCCGCATCACCCTGTGACGACCGGAAAAAGGGGGGCACGGACCGACTCGTCCGTGCCCCCCTCGGGTGTGTGCGGCCCCGTTACGAGGCGTCCAGCACCGTCCCGGTCAGCACCGGGCGGTCGGGCAGCGGCTCGGCGTCGTCGTCGGTGAGCGCGAGACGCATCGACTCGGTCGGCTCGGCCACCTGGTCCCGGATGGTCACGACGTCGAAGTCCGTGCTCAGGTGTCCCGCCGGGATGTTGAGCCACACCCACAGGTTCGCCCGGGACAGCGGCCGCTCGGGGTCCGGCACGTCACCGGAGTAGTCCAGGAGCCACTGCGGGTCCACGTCCTTCGTGGACAGCTCGGCCCCGTCCGCGACCGGCAGCACCCGGACCGGCGTCCAGATGTCCACGGCCGCGGGCTCGGCCAGCGACAGCCGCCACGTGAGCGTCCCGCCCTCGGTCACCCGGTCGGTGACCGGGGCCAGGGTGATCACCGGTTCGGGGTCGTCGTTCTGGACGGTGATCCCGCCGCGGTGCGCGCCCACGACGGCGCCCCGCACCGCCTTGACCGCGATGTCGTGCTGTTGGTCGTAGTCGAAGGTGGTGTCCCCCTTGACCTCGACGGGTACGTCGATGGCGGTGCTGCCGGGGCGCATGGTCACCAGCTTCTCCGTGCCGATGCCGGTTTCGGGGTCGAGCACGTACACCCGGACCTGGCCGCTGCCGTGCCCGGAGATCCGGACCGGGACGCGGTAGGTGACGGTGCCCGAGTCGCCCTCCTTGACGACCGTGCGGCCGACGTCGACACGGGGCAGGGCCGCCGCCGTGACCGCCGGGGTACCGGGGGCCCAGCCCCAGGCGTCCATCAGCCAGGCCTGCCCCGAGCCGGAACGCGGGGTCAGCGCGAGGGACTTGACGTGCCCGAGGTCGAGTCCCGCGCGGGTCGCGGCGGTGAGCGGTACGCGTACCTCGCGCGCCCAGTACGAGGCGGTGCGGTCGGTGCCCGGCAGGCCGTCCACCTGGACGCGGCCGAGACCGGCCGTGCGGCCGGCGGCGTCGGTGACGGACACGTCGAGCTTGGTGCCGGTGGTGTTCGGCGGCACGAAGACCCGCAGTGCGAGCTTCTGCGAACCGGCCAGGGACAGCGGCTTGTCCGGGGTGACCCGCGCCGCGGTGCCCGGCGCCGACCACTTCAGGTCGACCGCGCGGCGACCCTTCTCCCGCCCGGTCTCCCACCACGCGAAGTGCGGCGACGCCCCCTTCGTGTCGGCGGGCAGACAGGCCGCGGCGGGATCGGGGTCGATCGCCGAGCACAGCCGGGCGCCGGTCACCGTGACCGGGCCGTCCGGCAGGAAGCCGCCCGCACGCCGGCCGCCGACCGCGTGGGTCAGCACCCGTGCCGGGTCCGCGGACGGGGCCCGCTTGCCGGAGCCGTCCAGCAGCGGACGCACCTTGTCGTCGCCCGCGAGGAACAGCCGTGCCGCGGCGGCGATGTAGGTGGCGCCCGCCTTGTGCTGCTGATCGGCGGTCAGCCGGGTCGCGGTGCCCGGGTCGCACACCGGGTCGGGCCGCTCCTCGTCCTTGCCGAAGTCGTCCCAGGCGGGCGCCTTGGCCTGGCCCGGGGTCCACTCGCTGTTGAAGTAGTTGTGGTTGGCGCCGACCACGTAGACCGCGCTGTGCAGCGCGCGGCCGCGGCTGATCCCGCGCGTCCCATCGGTGAACACCTCGCCCTGGAGGTCCGACACATCGCCGTCGCAGCCCGGCAGCAGCGTCACGGACGGCACGTCCGCCACCGGATTCTGGCCGAAGATCGTCGGTCCGATGAGCACGGTCCCGCGTACCTTCCAGCGCACCGGACCCCGATAGCCGTCCTGGGCGGCGGGCGCCGGGTACAGGCTGTCCATGGCGGCCCGGTTGACGCCCTCGCCGCCGCGCGAGTGCCCCACCAGCAGGACGCGGGACAGATCGGCCTTCGCCCCCTGGCGCACGGCGGCCGGGGCGGTGTTCGGCCGGGCGGCCCAGTCGGCCCAGTGGGCCAGGTGCAGGCGCACCAGTGAGGAGCGCGCCTGGGCGCCGGCGTCGTCGGCGTCCGCGTCCTGGGCGTTGATGCCGTTCGCCGAGACCGACACCGTCACATAGCCCTGGGAGGCCAGGAGCCGCTGGTCGCGCAGGTAACCGAGGTGGCTGGGGACCGGCTTGTAGCCGTTCGCACAGGGCCAGTCGCCGGTCACGTCGTCCTCGGAGCCCGGCTTGTAGCAGGTGTAGTGGCGGCCGTGCAGGAACAGCGCGAGCGGCCGGGCGCCGGTGGCGCCCTTCGGGGCCACGACCTCGGCCCGCATCTCGATCGGCTCCTTGTAGCCGGGCAGCCGCACCGAGTCGAGCTTGTACTCCCCGCTGACCGTGCGGTACGCACCGGGCCTGCCGGGGTCGACGGAGTTGGCGGGCAGTGCGGCCGGCCGCTGCGGAACGGCCCCGGAGACCTTGCCCCGGTGGCTCGTAGCCGCGTCCAACCGACGTCCGCCGGCCGTCACCTGAAGGTCGGTCAGACCTCCGGCGGCTTCGGCCAGGTCCAGCCGGAAGGTGCGCCCGTCCTTCGCCGGCCGGGGCACCCCGAGCAGCCGGTCCCCGGCCCGGAACTCGACGCGGGCGTCTCCCATGGGGACGGGCTTCGAGGCGCGCCAGATCAGTTCCCGCGCCGGCCCTTCCCCGTCGATCCGCCACCCTGGCGGCAGCCCGTTCTCCCCACTCGCACTTGACACCCCCGCATCAGGCGCCTGTTGCGCCTGCACCGGTCCGGGCGAGCCCACCAGGGCCGCCAGCACCGCCACGGCGGTCACACATATTCGCCGGGCACGGATCAAGTCCCTCTCCTCAAAACCCCGAGCGCAGGCGTCCCGTCGGTCCCGGGAGCCTCTCGCGCCTCAGAGGACGGGCGAGGAAGACCTGTGGGTTGTCTGTGTGAGGGGAGGAAAACCGCCGAACGATGCGATCAAGCCAGCGAAGAGCGGCCGGACTTGCTCCGACCGTCAGGTCCAGGCGCGGTAGGGCTCGTCGAGCAGCTGGAAGACGGGCTCGCCGCGGACGGGGTCCTTGGCCGTGGACAGCCGTACCCGGTCGCCGCTGTGGATGCCGATGGGCGGGCCCATGACCCGGCCGCGGACGACGAAGCCCTCGGCCATCTCGATCATCGACACGTTGCGGGCGGCGGGGGTGTTGCGGTGCACCACGGTGGAGTGCCGGACCGTCCCGACCCCCTCGCTGCGCTCCGTGCGCAGGTCGCTGCCCTGGCAGACCGGACACAGCAGCCGGTGGTACATGGCGGTGCCGCACCAGTTGCAGCGCTGGAAGACCATGGCGTTCTGGTCGGGGGCCGCGGGTTCGAGGACGGCCGCCGCGGCACCGGATGACGGATGAGCAACGCTTCCTGAGTAGTGGTACACGCTGGTCAACTCCCTGCGCTCGACCGGAATCCGCCGTGCGCGGGTCACCCGGGCACGGACGTGCGCGGCGCTCCGTGCCACCGTGCACATCCGCAGCGTATGGCACTCAGTGTCATCCGTAAAGGCACTCGGTACCCCAGAATTTCGGTGGCCGGTCGACTCGGCCGGGTCAGCCCTGTCCCGGCTCGCGCCCCAGCGTGGCCTCGATCTCCTGGACGACCCGCCACAGCGGCGCCCGGCGGCGGGAGACGAGGACCACGACATCCTCGGAGTCGTCGGACGGTCCGGGGCCGGCGGGTGCGGGGGACGGGCCGAAGGCCGACTGGACGTAGCCGAGCGCGTGGTCCATCTCCGTGCCGACGTCGCCCTTGCCGTCCGAGCGCAGCCACGACCGCAGCGCGTTGTTGTGCGCCGCGGCGACGGCCGCCGCGATCACGTCGGCCCGGAGCGAGCCGTCGCGCCGCCCGGCGAGGCGGCGGCGCAGATACTCCGCGAACGCCCGCTCGTAGCGCCACACCACGGACAGCTCGTACGCGCGCAGGCCGGGGACCTTCTTGGTGAGCCGGTAGCGCTGCACCGAGAAGGTCGGGTTCTCGGTGTACATCCGCAGCACCAGCCGGACCGCCTCGCAGACCCGCAGCACCGGGTCGTCCGCGTCGTCGCCGGCCGCGAGGAAGTCGGTGACGTCGGCCAGGGAGCGCTCGTGGTCGGGGAAGACCACGTCCTCCTTGGAGGGGAAGTAGCGGAAGAACGACCGCCGGCCCACGCCGGCCAGCGCCACGATGTCGTCGACCGTGGTCTGCTCGTACCCCCGCTCCAGGAACAGCTGGAACGCCGCCGCGACCAGGGCGTCCCGCATGGGCGGCTTGGCGGCCGCCGTTTCCGTCTTCTCGCCGCGCCGGGGCGCCGCGCTGCTGGAGCTCATGGACGGGAACGTAGCACCGGTACGTCCCGAATGGCACTCAGTGCGCTCAGGATGGGGGACTGAGTGCACTCGGGGTGCGTTTGCGTCTGGGGGCCCGACGACCTCGCGCCGACGTCCACGAGGACGACGGCAGGCCTGTGACCTGGCGATCCGGCATTTTGTTCGACGGTCGCCCGCCGCATACGATCGCCTCCCGCCGTCGGCGGGGAGACACACCGAGGAGAAGCCCGCATGCCCCGCATTCTCTACGTCACCGACCTCGCCTACGAGGCCCGCGGGCGGCGGTACTGCGACGAGGACATCTTCCTCACCTCACGGCTGCGCGCGGACTTCGATCTCGCCCTGTGCAACCCGCGGGACGCCGTGGCGCTCATGGACGCCTTCGACGCAGTCGTCATACGCAACAGCGGCCCGGTGCTCACGTACCAGGAGTCCTACGACGCCTTCCGCGAGCGCGCGTCGGCGACCGGAGCGCGCGTCTACAACCCGCTCTGCGGCAAGGCCGACATGGCGGGCAAGCAGTACCTGCTCGACCTCCACGCGGCAGGTCACCCCGTCATCCCCACCGTCGACCGCGCCGAGGACCTGCACCGGCTGCCCGACACGGACCGGTACGTCGTCAAGCCGAAACTCGGCGCCGACTCCATGGGCCTGAGGATCGTCCCGGCCGACGAGGCACGCGCCCTCGCGACCGGGGACGTCCTGGTCCAGCCCTGCGTCGACTTCGCCTACGAGGTGTCCTTCTATTTCGTCGACCACGACTTCCAGTACGCCCTCTACGCCCCGCACCCCGACCGGCGCTGGCAGCTGGAGCCCTACGAACCCACCGCGGAGGACTTGGAGTTCGCCCGCCGGTTCATCGACTGGAACACCCTCGACCACGGCATCCAGCGCGTCGACGCCTGCCGCGCCCCTGGCGGCGAACTGCTCCTGGTCGAGCTGGAGGACCTGAACCCCTATCTGTCACTGGAGGTGCTGGCGGAGGGGACGAGGGACGCCTTCGTCACCGCGGTGAAGACGTCCCTGCACCGGTTCCTGGAGGCCGGCAGGTCGGGATGAACTCCCGAGTCGTCCGACCCGTATCCCTACGTGAAGCACGGGGGACGGAAGGAGCACCACGTGTCGACAACGCCCGAGCCCGGGCAGCCGGACGACCGGTCGGTCCTCGAACCGATCCGTGTGCTGCGCCCGCGCCGCACGGACGCCCTCGCCGAACTCATGAAGGACATGCCCCCGCGCGTCACCGGCTTCGAGTCCGTGGTGATGCCGCGACGACTGTCCGACGACGAGGACTTCGGTGCGCAGAGCGCGACTCAGCAACTGCCGCCCGTCCGCGGCGGCTTCGGCTTCGGTCCCGGTCTGCGCCGCGCCGCGATCGTGGTCGCCGTCAGCGCCGCGGCCCTGGTCGGCTTCGGCTGCGCCCTGCTGCTCCCGGGCCGGGCCGACGGCGCCGCCGCACCCGCCCCGTCCCCCTCGCCCTCCACCGCGCCGGCCTCGCCGACCGCACCCGCCATGACCGCACCCGCCACGACCGACCCGGACGGCGCCGGCACCCTGCGCGAAGGCGACAGCGGCCCCGAGGTGACCGACCTCCAGCAACGCCTGCTGCGCATCCCGAACGTCTACGAGAACGGCTCCACCAACGGCACCTACGGCCCCGACCTCACCGAGGCCGTCGCCCGATTCCAGCTCTGGTACGGCATCCGCGGCGACGAGACCGGCGTCTACGGCGACGACACCCGCCGCGACCTGGAATCCAGGACGACCACCGGCGGCGGCTGACTGCGGCGCGGGACCTGTCGAACGCCGGGCAACGCACAGCAAAAGAAGCGCGGACAAGGTGGCGCGGGGCGTCATCATGGGTGACCCAAGCGCACCTTGCACCGAAGGCCACGCCGATGTCCCTCTCCCGCGTCCCGGGCCTCGTCCTCCCGGCCGTCTTCCTGCTGGCCCTCGTCATCGGCGCGATCTGGTACTGGCGACACCGCGACGACGACGCGCCGTGACCGGCGACCGGTCGGTCGGGAGGTCAGATCTCGTCGTGCGGCACCCGGATGTCCACCACACACACGTCGTCGCGCCGCTCCCCTTCGAGCAGGTCCGTCAACAGGGGGCGCAGTGCGGCGGGTCCGTCGGCCCCATGGCTCAGGACCGCCTCGGAGAGCCGCTTCAGCCCGCGGTCGATGCCCTCCGGCGGCTGCTCCACCAGCCCGTCCGTGTAGAGCAGCAGCCGGTCGCCGGGTTCCAGCCGGATGTCGGCCTCCTCGAAGGCCGGTGAGGCGCTCGCCCCGAGGAGCATGCCGCCCGGCCGGTCCAGATAGCGGATCTCGCCGTCGCGGTGCAGCAACGGCGGCGGATGCCCGGCCTGGGCCCACACCAGCCGGTGTTCGGCGGGGGAGTAGCGGGCCAGGACCATGGTGGCGGTGCCGTGCGAGTCGCGGGAGTGCAGCAGCAGGGTGTTGAGCCGGGCCAGCGCACCGGTCAGCGACGAGCCGGTGATGACCATGCCCTTGGCGGTGAACCGGAGCTGGGCCATGGTGGCGACGGCGTCGAGGCCGTGCCCGGCGACGTCGCCGACGACGAACAGGGCGTCACCGTCGGGCAGTTCGATGGCGCTGAACCAGTCCCCGCCGACATGGACCCCCGACTGGGCGGGCAGATAGGCGACTTCGACGCGCAGTCCGGCCAGCCGCAGCGGGCGGGTGGGCAGCGGGAGCAGCGCGTGCTGGAGGCTGGCGGCGAGGGTGCGCTCGGCGCGCAGGACGTCGTGCTGCGTGATGATGGCCTGCTCGCTCTCGACGAGGGCGAGTTCGGCGCTGCGCTGCGCGGTGAGGTCCTGGAGGAAGCCGTGCACCTCGACCGGGCTGCCCTGCACGTCCGTGACCGCCTCGGCGACGATCCGCAGGTGCCGGACGCCGTCCGCGGCCCTGATCCGGAAGGGCATGGCGAGCGGCCGGCCGTGCCGCACGAGGTCCCCGAGGGCGCCGGCCAGCGCGGGCGCGTCCTCGGCCAGCGCGAGTTCGGGCAGCGCGGTGATGCGCAGGGGGCCGGCGGCGGGGTCGCGGTCGAGCACGGCGTAGACCTGGGAGGACCAGCCGACCTCATGGGTGAGCAGGTTCCAGTTCGCCCAGCCGAGGTTGCCCAGTCGCTGGACGTCGGCGAGCCGTTGTTCCTGGAGGTCGGAGGAGTCGTGCCGGATCCAGGTGACGGCGAGCGCACCGCCCAGTTTCGCCACCCGCACCGTGTAGGTGGACAGTTCGGCGACCCCGGCGACCATCGCCTGCTGGGCGAAGGGCTCGCCGTCGTACGGTTCACCGGTGGTCAGCGTGTGCAGGCAGCCGTGCCACAGCGGTTCGCCCGCGAGGTCCGGGAAGCACTCCAGGAGCCGCCGGCCGATCAGTTCGCGGCCGGTGCGGCCGACTGCGTCGAACGCCTCCGCGGACGCGGCGGCGACGCGGTAGTCCTCGACCTCGCCGGACGCGGCGCGCACCGGGGTGAGCAGCAGACTGGCGCCGGGCAGTGCGTCGAACACCTCCTGCACGGGGCCCGCGCCGGCCGGCTCGGTGCGGGCGTCGAAGGCGCGCAGCCGGCCGGAGCACAGCCGGGCGACCGCCAGGAGGTGCTCCCGTTCGTGCGGCGTGAACGGCCCGCCCCGGGCGCGCAGGAAGCCGATGCAGATCTCGGCCGTCTCCCGCGCGACCACGGGCACCCAGGCGCGGGACCGCCAGCGCTCGGGAGGGTCGCCGATGAGGAGGTACCGCTCGCTGTCCGCGTCGATGTCCTCCAGCCAGCGCGGCTCCCGGCTGCGGAGCGCTTCGATGGCGGCGACCCCGCTGACCGGCGGCACCTGGCGCCACTGGGCGGCCAGCGTCTCGTCCATGCCGGCGTGCCCGATCAGTTCCAGGCCACCGGCGGGCAGCCGCGCGAAGATCATGATCGCGTCGGCCTCGGCGCCCGGCGACAGGTGTTCGAGCAGACAGCGGGCCAGGTCCTGGGGTGTGCCCACGCGGACCAGGGCCTTGCCGAGCCGGCCGAGGTCGGCGGTGCTGCGCAGGGCGAACGGGACCTCGGGCACGGTGGCAGGGGTACCGGGTTCGGGCGTCGCGGCGGTCAGGGGCGGCACCAGGTCGCCGAGGGTGAGCCAGCACTCCTCGAGCAACGTGCGGTGGGCGGCCTTGGCACGCCTGGCCAGCTCCTCCCCGGCGGCGTCAGGGGAACAGCCGGTCAGGGCCATCACAGCCCCCTTCGCCCGCTCCACGACGGCCGAGGTCGCAGCCTGGTCCCGCAGCCGGTCCATCTCGGCACGCTGCCTGGCGACGATCCTGGCCAGCGCGACCGTGTCGGGCGCGGAACCGGACTCCGCTGGGATGGCGGGCTCGCTCGTCACGCCATGAGCATCGCACACGGAACGCACCGCGACGGTCGTCTTGCCGGGACCGTCTTCAGGCGAAAGTGCCCGGTCGGGGAACTTTCGCCCACGTACGGCGTCATCGCCCGGCGCTGTGGTCGATCAAGGCGCCGGTGACCGCGCGGACGCTGCGCGCGATGTGCTGGAGCTGCATCACCTCGGCCGCGTACAGCTTGATCGTGTGCTCGATGACCGACTCGGGCAGCCCGAGCCCCGGCAGGTCGGCGCGGGCCGTCTGCAGCGCGGTGCGCGCGACCCGGATCTCGTGCTGGACCTGGATCTGCGCATGCCGGGCCAGCAGGACCGGGTGGCGGATGAACGCCGGGTAGCTGGCGTAGCGCGCCGGCACCAGCTCGCGCAGCCACCTGGCGGCCGAGCGTTCCCAGTCGTAGCTGCCGGGCAGCTTGACCTGGCAGGGCCAGTCCGGGCTGATGCGTGTCGTCGTCGTCACAGTCATGGTGATCGCTTCCGGGTGTGCGGCGTCGTGTGGGGTGGTCCGACGGTTTTTTTGGCGGCCCCGGCCTAGGGGATGACCGGGGCCGCCGCCACGGGCACTCGCTGAGGCGAGGCCCGACCGGGCATCCGGGGCGCCGACGCGGGTAGGAGACGGCGGGCTTCGGATGTCCGTGCTTGCGGGAACTGCGGGGTGTGGCGGCTGTGGGGACGGGGGTGCGGAACGCCTTCCGGGAGCGGCCCGGTCGCGATCCGTGAGCAGTATTTATATATGCCGTCCTCTTTGCAAGGCGTATGAAAACATTCATGCGTGATTTGGGCGGGTTGATCCCTTTGTGAGGATGTTCGTCGGGAGTGGCCGAAGGGGCCGAGGGTGCGGGTCAGTCCCGCAGGAAGAACTGGTGCTGCTCGGAGATCTGCTCGTACTCCTCGAGCCGCGCCTGCGTGCGCTCGGGGTCGGCGTCGGTCATGGCCTGGAGCAGCGCGGCGGCCATCACGCCGGGAGCGGCGTAGGAGTCGAAGACCAGGCGGGAGCCCGTGCCGGTGGCGAAGACGACGTCCGCCTCGTCGGCGACCGGCCCGAGCGCCAGGTCGGTGATGAGAGCGACCTTCAGGCCCGCGCTGCGCGCCACCCGCACCGCCGTGAGCGTCTCCTGCGCGTGCCGGGGCATCGAGAACGCCAGCACCCAGGTGCCGCCCGCCTCGCGCGACTGCAGCAGCGCGTCGTAGGCGACGCTCCCGCCCAGCGTCACCAGCCGCACGTCGGGATGGACGCGCCGGGCCGCGTAGGCGAAGTACTCCGCCAGCGAGACCGAGATGCGCACCCCGAGCACGGTCAGCGGTGTCGACGCCGACAACTCGCGGCCGATGTCGATGACCTGGTCGGGGTCGGCGAAGTCACGGCGCAGGTTCTCCAGGTTCTCGATCTCGGCGTCGACCGCGGCCTGGAGCTCGTTGCCCCGGTTCTCCTCGGCCGCCGCGGGCCCGCCGGCCAGCGTGCCCAGCGCGATCGACTGCAACTTCTCGCGCAGCGCCGGGTAGCCGCTGAACCCCACCGCCGCCGCGAACCGCGTCACCGACGGCTGGCTGACGCCGACCCGCTCCGCGAGGTCGGTGATCGAAAGGAACGCCGCCTCGGTGATGTGCTCGATCAGATACTGCGCGATCCGGCGCTGCCCGGGAGACAGCCGTGGCCGGTCGAAGAGGGTCCTGAGCTGGGAAGTCGGTGAGGCCTCCGCTTCCGGAACCGACTTCCCCGAAGTGATCGCGGATGCCTGCGCACGTGCCTGCTGCAGCGACGGCACGGGTGCGTCTCCTTTGTCTTCCACAGTGCCTCAACATAGCTCACGCACCGCCGTGACCAGGGGTTGTGGACCGGCCCTCGGAGCCCGGCGGACGCATGCTCAAGTGGCTCACGAGGGGCGGGTGTCATCGTCGGTAGACCGTGATCGAATGACCAATATGGTCGATCGAACGGGCACTGTCGATCAGTTCGGCCAGCCGGCCCGTGGCCTTCGCGGCCGCCGAGTCCGACACGACCAGCAGTCCGCGCACCTCGGCCGCCGGCGCCTTGCGCGGATCGGCCGCCTCGATGCCGTAGTAGGACGGCACTCCGGCGCCCTTGTACACGAGCCAGATCCGCTCGCCCGGATACCGCTCCCGGAGCCGGTCGGCGAGCCGTCCCAGGTCCTGGCCCCAGTCCACGTTGGAGTCGTGCAGCCGCAGATGCGTCCGGTCCGGACCCCCGAACGCCTCGTTGGAGTACGGCAGGTAGAACGGGTACGTCCGCAGCGAGCTGACCGCGACGAACAGCACCAGCGCCCCGGTCACCGCCGCCGCCCTCCGCAGCCGCAGCGCGAGCACCCCGCCCGCCGCCACCGCCAGGAACATCGGCACGAAGATCGCGTACCGGGTGCCGAAGTCCCGTGACCCGGTCATGGCCGCGCCGAGCAGCACGGCGGTGGGCACCAGCAGGTAGGGCGCCGCGGGCCGCAACCGCCGCACCGCCACGACGGCGACGGCACCGGCGGCCCACAGGGCGAGCATGCCGAGCGGCGTCTTCACCAGCAGCGCGGCCGGCAGGTAGTACCAGAGGGACCCGGTGTAGAGCCGCCCGAACAGGAAGCCCTGCCAGGGGTAGTCCTCGAACCCGAACTGCACCCGCATCCCGTCCCGGTAGGCCTCCGGGAACGGCAGCAGATCGACGAGCACCGCGCGCAGCCCGTGCACGACCGGCACCGGCTCCTCCGGCGCCCACCGCAGCCGCGGATCGACCACGAGATACGACACCCATACGACGACCAGGGCGCCCAGCGCCACGACGACGGCCCCGGCAAGCGCCCGCCACAGCGCCCGCCGCCGACTCCGTACGGCCGACGCAGCGCCGGCGGCGGTCGGCGTGGTGCCGTCGCCGGCCGACGCGATGCCGTCGCCGGCCGACGCGACGCGGCCCGCGAGCGGCGTGATACGGCCCGCGACCGACGCGTCACCACCCGCGGTCTCCGCCACGCCGCCCGCGACCGTCGCCGCGCCGCCCGCGACCGTCGCCGCGCCGCCCGCGGTCTCCGCCGTGCCGCCCACGACCTCCGCCGCCGCGCGGCCCGCGAGTGGCGTGATGCCATCCGAAACCGACGCGTCACCACCCGCGGTCTCCGCCCCGCCACCCGCGGTCTCCGCCCCGCCGCCCGCGGTCTCCGCCCCGCCGCCCGCGGTCTCCGCCCCGCCGCCCGCGACCTCCGCCGCCGCGCGGCCCGCGAGTGGCGTGATGCCATCCGCGACCGACGCGTCACCACCCGTGGTCTCTGCCGCGCCACCCGCGGTCTCCGCCGCGCCGCCCGCGACCGTCGCCGCGCCGCCCGTGACCGTCGCCGCGCCGCCCGTGACCGTCGCCGCGCCGCCCGTGACCGTCGCCGCGCCGCCCGTGACCGTCGCCGCGCCGCCCGCGGCCGTTCCCGCAGCGCCCCCCGCAGCCGATGCCACGCCCCCCGCGCTGCGCTCCCCGGCCCTGGCCCCGCTCCCGCCCCCGGTCTCGGCGGCCGCGCGCCACACCGACCACGCCGCGAGTGCCAGCAGCACCGGAACGGCCGCCAGCGTGCTCATCTTCGTGGCCAGCGCGGCCCCGGCCGCCACCCCGGCGAGCGGCACGTACAGCCGGGGACGGTGCCGGGCCCGCCACAGCAGCCACACCGACGTCAGCAGGAACCCGGCCGCCGGCACGTCGAGGGTCGCGAGGGAGCCATGGGCGATGAGGTCGGGGGAGAAGGCGTACAGGGCGAGGGCCACCAGACCGCCCGCCCGGCCCATGAGGTCACGCGCGAACGCGAACGCGACCAGCCCGAACGCCAGCGTCAGCGCGATCACCGGCAACCGGGCCCACAGCATCACCCGCCAGGGATCGTTGCCGGACTCGTACAGCAGATGCCGCCCGACCTGCCCCTGGTCGCCGGCGAAGGACAGATCGTAGTGCGGGTCGGCGAACGCCAGGCCGGCCGCGATGACCAGCTTCCCCAGCGGCGGGTGCTCGGGGTTGTAGCGGACGCGGTGCTCGTGGAGATAGTCGGTGGCCGTGGCCACGTACACGGGCTCGTCGATCGTCGGCGTCTGCTGCACCGCCGTCGTCACCATCGCGACGGCCATCTGCGCGAGCAGCACGCACACCAGGAGCGGCACGGGCCAGGGCCGCCGACGCGGCGGGCGCGCGGGGGCGGTGGGGAGGGGCTCCCGGTCGAGGACCGTGTGCAGTTCGCGCGCCATCATCCGCCCCGCGATGACCGGGGCCGCACGGGAGCGGGAGCGATGCGAGGACGCCTCATGCGCCTACTCTGCATCAGCTCCCGCCCCGCGGGGACGTCACCGCTTCAGGAGTCGTACCGACAGACCTTCCGCCGTGTAGACGGGTACGGCCCGCAGCGTCTCGGAGTTCAGCTCCACCCGGTCGAACCGGCCGCGCAGTCCCGCCGCGCTGAGCACGCGGACCACACTGCCGACGGCCGGCGGCTTCTCGGTGTCCAGGCGCAGCGACAGCACGCTGCCCGCGCCGAGCACCGCGCGCCGCGTGATCTCCAGCGCGGGACCGCGGCCGGTGCGCAGCGTGACGTCGAGCGTCGCGGTCTCCTGGGCGTAACCGCCGTGGATCTGCACCGACTTGGCCGTCGCCACCGTCAGCGTGCCGCCCGAGACGCGGACGGCGCCGTGGCCGAGGGCGTGCGCGGAGGCCGCGGCCAGGACGCCCTCCTTCACGACGGTGCCGCCCGTGTAGCGGTTGTGCCCGGTCAGGGTGAGCGTGCCGGTGCCCCGCTTGGTCAGGCCGCCGCAGCCGTCGATGTCGTTGCGCCAGCTGTCGGCCGCCCGGAAGCCGCCGGCCGACGCGTCGAGGGTGACGGTGACGTCCGTGTCGAAGGAGCCGTAGCCGTCCGCCGCGGCGAACAGGTTGAGGCGGCCCCACTGTTCGAAGCCGTCCAGCAGGACGTACCCCGAGGGCAGCGCGGTGGTGCGCAGCACCTCGCGCCGCTGGTCCGCGTCCAGGTAGGGCAGCCGCGTCTCCAGCAGCACCTCGGCGCCCTTGGGCACGGTGAGCGGCTCGCTGCGGCCGTGCCGGGTGAGGACGTACGTCAACTTGGGTGTGACCAGGCGGGCGTTGGCGTCGCGGTCGGCGTAGGCGTCGCCGGACTCCGGGTGGGCGTAGGCGAAGAGGGTGTCCGCCGTGGTGCCGGTCTTCGCCTGGAAGAAGGCGAGGGCCTGGGCGCGGGCGGCGGCCTTGAGGTCGGCGTTCGCCGGGTCGGCCAGCGTGGCGGCGGCGAGGGCGGTGGCCATGATGCGGCCGCCCATGACGTCGACCGTGGAGTGCATGCCCGCCATGATCCGCGTGTGGCTGAGCTCGAAGGCCCGCGTCACCAGCTCCTGGAAGCGTTCCGGCACGGCGTACGCGTAGGCCAGGCCTGCCAGGTGGAAGGCGTTGGTGTGGCCGCTGGGGAAGCCGCCGTCGTCGGTCGGGGAGGTGTTGCGCTGGCGCAGCAGCTGGGGAGCGACGATCACCTCGGAGTCGTACACGGGGAAGCCCAGCGCGTCCTTCGCGCCGGTGTCGACGACCTCGCTGTCCTCGTTCATGCGCCAGGGACGCGGGTACTGGTAGGCGTACTTGGACGGGTTGCCCGAGGCCCAGTTGCCGCGCACCGTGTCGACCAGTTCGGCGACCTTGCCGAGCGCCGAGTCGTGCGAGCCGGCGCCGAGCGCGGAGCCGGCCGGGGCGTCCGCGGGGACCGCGTCGTCGATCTTGGCGGGCGGGGTGCCGTCCGGGGCGCTGGTGATCGACGTGACGGCCTTGGCGCCCGCCTTGTACAGGTCGGCCAGCGGCCCCAGGCCCGCGATCATCGCGTAGCTCTGGTGCTGGCGGTCGTAGAGGAACGCCTCCTTCGCCTGTGCGTCCGTGCGCGCGGCGGTGAGGCGGGCGCAGTAGCGCATGTTGGCGCGCAGGATCTCGGGCCGCAGGGGCGTGCCGGTGTTCCAGGCGCCGCCGGTCTTCCATATCCGCGCGAACCCGCCGAGCGCACGGACCACCGCGTTGGTCTCGGGCGTGAGGTTCGTCGGGAGGTTCGTCTTGTAGTCGTCGACGAACGCGAGCGGGGCCGTGGCGGCCTTGGCGTCGGCGGCGCCCAGCCAGGAGGCGAAGGTGGGCGCGGCCAGTACCCCGGCCGACACGCCCAGGGAGGTGCGGAGGAACCCCCTTCTGCTCGGGGCGGGTTCAGTGGCCGGCGAGTGCGAGCGGTGCCCGGCGGTTGACGGCATGCGGCTGCCTCTCTTGAGTTCTGCTCTCGGGCTCCTCGGCCGTGCGGCCGGGGGAGTCGTGCGAAGGACCGCCGTGGGGCGCGGGAGGACGGACGGGCCGTATGCGCTTTCTGCGGCGTACGAGCGAAGATCTACGGGCGAGTCGTGTCGGACGGGGGTGGGCCCGGCGTCCGGCGGGTGTCACAGAAGTGAACGCGCCAGCGCCACCGCCCCCGCGACCGGCGGCACCCGCAGCGGCTGTGGCCGCGCTGTCGGGACGCTCTCGGCGAGGGCGGTGGTGAAGGCGTCGTACAACAGGGGTTGGGCGAGGATCGTGCCGCCCGCCACCACCACGTCGTCGACCGCGACGCCGCGTGCGGCGAGGCGTGCGACCAGGGCGGCGAGTGCGCGGCCGCCGTCGGCGATCACCGTGCGGGCGAGGTGCGAGCCCGCTGCGGCGGCGGCGAACACGGCCGGGGCGCGGCGGCCCCACTCGGCGGAGACGTCCTGGGCGCCTTCCAGCGCCGCGCCGAGGGCCGGTACTTCGGGCACCTCGAACGCGGCGACGAGCCCGGCGGCGAGTGCGTCGGGCTCCTCACCGCGGTCGTGGGCGGCCCATACGGCGCGGGCGGCCTCGCGGACCAGACCGGCCGAGCCGCCCTCGTCGCCGAGGACCGCGCCCCAGCCGCCGACCTGGACGAGCGCGCCGTCGGCGGTCCTGCCCACCGCGACCGAACCGGTCCCGGCGACCAGGCCGACGCCCTTGTCCAGGCCCGCCGCGGGCGCGAGGAGTTCGGCGTCGCCCACGACCAGCGCGGGGACGTCGAAGTGGAGTTGGAGTGCGGTGCGGATCTGGGCGCACTGGCGAGGGGTCTCGCAGGCGTGCCCGCCCACGGCGAGCGCGGACGGGCGCACGCCCGGCGGCAGGGCTTCGGCGATCAGCGCGGCCAGCCAGCCGGCGGCGGCCACGGGGTCGTGCGGCCGCCAGCCCACACTGAAGCGCACATGGTCGGCCACCGGGGTGTCTCCCGCGAGCGCACGCAGGTGCGTCTTGGTGCCGCCCACGTCGATGCCGAGCACGAGAGGGCCGGAAAACGAGGCTTCCTGCACGGATCCTCTTTCGTCGTTGCGTAGTGCTGCGACGGCGGGCGAACCGTGCCTGGAGGAAGGGCAGTTGAGGAGCTAGGGAAGCCCCGGGACGGGCTTCTGACGGACCACGGCAGGCGAGTACCGTGACGTTCGTTAGGAAGTTAACTAACGAAGTACAGTGCGTCAAGAGGCTTCACACGCTCGACCCCTGGGTAGGCCCGTCCGGGCCGCCGCGGGGGCGGGAACGCGTGCTGCCCGAGCCATACCGTCGCCGCCTTCCGCCGAGTCGATCGAACGCGATCGAACCGGGAGCGCGGCCCGTGACCTGTGGGGGATATGTGGAACACGACGTGGCGATCGCCCCCCGTCTGACCGAGAGCGCCAACGCTGTCTTCACCGTGCTCGCCGAGGCGGGCAGTGCGACCCGGCCGCAGTTGGCGAGCCTGGCGCGGCTGTCCAAGCCGACGGTGTCCTCCGCCGTCGCGGAGCTGGAGAGCGTCGGGCTCGCCGCCCACTCCGGCACCGCGTCCAGCGGCACGGGCCGCAACGCCGCCGTCTACCGGCTCGGACCCGCCGCCGGTGCCGTACTCGCCATCGACCTGGGGCCGGCCCTCACCCGGGTCCGTGGCTGCGCCCTGGACGGCTCCCTGCTCGCCGAGGCCACCGGCTCCCGGGCCGACGCCGCCGACGTCGTCCGCGAGGCGCTCTTCACGCTGCCCGCCGACGCGCCCGTGCGCTCCATCGTCGTCGCCGTCGGTGACGTCGCCGCACAGCAGGACGGCGCGGGCATGCGGCCCGCCACCGCCAAGGCCGGGCCCGTCTTCGACGCCGTGGCCGTCACGCTGCCCCGGGGCGTGCCCGTCCACCTCGAGAACAACGTGAACTGCGCCGCCCTCGCCGAGCTGCACGAGGGCGCCGCCCAGGGCCGGCACACCTTCGGCTATCTGCGGATCGGCGTCGGCATCGGTCTCGGCATCGTCGTCGGCGGCCGGGTGCTCTCGGGTGCCAACGGGGCCGCGGGAGAGCTCGCCCGGCTGCCCTATCCCTGGGACGACGACCTCGAGCCGCGCCACGAGGCGCTGGAGGAGTACATCGGCGCCCGCTCCCTGCTGCGCCGGGCCCAGGAGGCCTGGCGGGACGGCGAGGGGCCCTGCCCGCACACCGCGGAGCAGCTCTTCGCGCTGGCCGGCGAGGGGCGGGCCGCGGCCCGCGCGGTCGTCGACCGGCACGCCGTGGACGTGGGCCGGCTGGCCGCCGCCGTGACCGCCGTACTCGACCCCGGCCTGCTCGTCCTCGGCGGCAGCACCGGCTCCGATCCGCAGCTCCTGCCCGGGGTGCGGGCCGAGCTGCAGCGGCTGAGCTGGCCCACCGAGGTCGTCAGCAGCACGCTCGGCGAGCTAGGCACCGTGGTGGGGGCCGCACGGCTCGCGGTGGCCCGGGGAGTCCAAACCGTGACCCACACCCTGCGGACGAAGGATTGACGGTTCCGCATCGGTCTGCCAATGTCCGGACAAGCGCTTTCTAAGCCGGTCGGGAACACCGGCTCAGGGTGAGCGTCCCGGCCGTACGCGACGTACGGCAGCCGCACGAGGGTGAGCTCGTGCGACGACGGCCCTCATGGCCGGGGATCCCACCCGTCAAGGCGACGCGGCCGGGCGAGGCCGCGCCCTGGGAAAGCACCCCTTTCTTGCACAATGCACCCGTGCCGCCCCTGTCGGCGCCGTGCTCCGTCCCCTAATCACGAAATGGGATCGAAGATGACCACTGTGGGTGTGCGGCGCTCTCGCCGACTCGGCCGCGGCGGTGTGCGCCGCCTGGTTCCCCTCGCTGCCGTGGCTTCGGCAGGTGCCCTGCTGCTGACCGCCTGTGGTGGCGGCTCCGGCTCGGGCGGCACCTCCAAGTCGCTGACGTTCTGGATCTCCACGGTTCCGGGACAGGACGCGGGCTGGAAGAAGATGGTGGCGCAGTACAAGAAGGAGACCGGCGTCGCGATCAAGCTCGTCAACATTCCCTACGACGGCTACACCACGAAGCTGCACAACGCCGCGCAGGCGAACTCCCTGCCCGACGTGGCCGCCGTCCCGGCGCTGGACCCGATCTGGTCGAACAAGCTGCTCGACCTCAAGTCCATCGCCGACAACAAGAGCAACAAGATCAACCAGAACTTCCTCGCGAAGGACTCCTCCGGGAAGGTGCTGTCCATCCCCTCGGACGTCACCGCGTCCGGCATGTTCATCAACAAGTCGCTGTTCGAGAAGGCCGGCGTCGACTACCCGACCTCGCCCGACAAGACCTGGACCTGGGACGAGTTCATCAAGGCGGCCAACACGGTCCGCGAGAAGACCAAGGCCAAGTACTCCCTGACCTTCGACCAGTCGCCGTCGCGGCTGCGCGCCATGGTGTACGAGCTGGGCGGCAAGTACGTCCACGCCGACGACTCCGGCAAGTTCTCGGTGGACGCGGCGACCAAGAAGGCCGTGAACACCTTCGTCGGCTGGAACGACGACAAGATCATGCCGAAGTCGGTGTGGACCTCCGGCGCCGACCCGTCCGCCATGTTCCAGAGCGGTGACGTGGTCGCCTACTGGTCCGGCGTGTGGCAGGTCGCCTCCTTCGCGGACAGCATCAAGAAGTTCGAGTGGGCGAGCGTCCCGACCCCGGCCCAGCCGGTGCAGGCCAGTGACGTCAACAGCGGCGGCATGGTGGTCGGCTTCAACAACAACGGCGACGCCGCCAAGGCCGCCACGAAGTTCCTGACCTGGCTGTACGAGCCGGCCCACTACAAGGTGCTGTGCGAGACGTCCGGCTTCCTGCCGGTCGAGAGCGGCCTGAACCCGGCCTACCCCTTCAAGTCCGAGGCGGCGCAGGCGGCGTTCAAGCTCTACAACGAGGAGATCCCGCTGTACGACCCGATCTCCGGCTACTTCAACAACGCGCAGACGCAGTGGGTGCTGAAGGGCAAGAGCCTGACCGAGGACCCGACCAAGACGGAACTCGGCAAGGCGATCAACGGCCAGCAGTCGGCCGACAAGGCCCTGCAGAACATCGTCGACGGCTACAACCAGCAGGTCGGCGGCTGATCGCAGGCCACCGGCGCCCGGGCGGCGGCGTCCCCACCCCGCCGCCCGGCCCCGGCCGCCCGCCCGACGCCGGGCTCAGGGCCTGAGCCCACAGCAATCCCTTCCACCAGCACGGAGACAGGAAGATGACAAAACGCGCCTCGGTCGTGTCGGTGAGCTCGCCGAGTCCGCCCAGGAGACGCAGCAAGTACACCCTTGCGCCGCTCGTCCTCATCGCGGCCAACGTCGTGCTCTTCTCGCTGTTCTTCGTCTGGCCGGCGGTGATCGGTCTCCTCTACTCGTTCACGAACTACACGGGCGTGGGTGCGTTCCAGTGGATCGGGCTGGACAACTACCACAACCTGTTCGGGGACTCCACGTTCTACGACGCGCTGACCCGGACGCTGCTGTACACCGTCCTGTTCGTCCCGCTGAACTTCGCGGTCTCGCTGCTCGCCGCCAACCTGGTGGTGAGCAAGCACGCCAAGGGCGGGTCGGTCGCCCGGGTCGTCTTCTTCATCCCGTGGCTGCTGTCGCCGATCGTCGTGGGCGTCCTGTGGCGGTGGATGTTCGGTGAGAACTTCGGACTGGTCAACTACGTCATCGAGAAGTTCGGCGGGGACGCCGTGCCGTGGCAGTCGAACGCGGACCTCTCGCTGCTCGTGGTGGTGATGGCGGCGGCCTGGGCCTGGACGGGCTTCACCATGCTGCTGTTCATCGCGGCCATCAAGAACGTACCGGTGTCGTACTACGAGGCCGCCTCGCTCGACGGCGCCGGCCCCTGGCGCCAGTTCTTCAGCATCACCCTGCCGAGCATCGCCCCCACCTCGTTCATCGTGATCCTGCTCAACACGATCAACGCGATGAAGGAGTACCCGGTGTTCGTCGCCCTCAACAACGGCGGCCCCGGCACGTCCAACAACCTGCTCGTCCAGTACATCTACGAGACCGGCTTCAAACGGGGCCAGATCGGCTACGCGAGCGCCGCGTCCTTCGTGCTCATGCTCATCCTGATGGCCGTCGCGATCATCCAGCTGATCGTCAACCGGCGGGTGGAGAACCGATGACAACCACAGACATCCCGCGCCCGGCCAAGGTCACCTCCCAGCGGAGCGTTGCGAAGAAGCGGCTCCGCAAGACGCCCACCGGGGGGCTCCGGCAGGCGGTGGCCGCGACGACCCTGCTGTGGATCATGGCGTGCCTGTACGGCATTCCGGTGCTGTGGTTCGTCCTGAGCTCCTTCAAGCCGGCCAGCGACCTGTTCTCCTATCCGCTGACGCTGGTCCCGCACAACCCCACCCTGTCGGGATTCAAGGCGGCCTGGGACAGCGCCAACTTCTCCCAGTACTTCATCAACACGGCCCTCGTGTGCGTGATCACGACGATCCTCACGGTGGGCGTCAGCTGCTGCACCGGCTACGCGCTGGCGAAGTACGACAACAAGTGGCTCAAGGCGTTCTTCCTCTGCATCCTCGCCACCACGATGCTGCCCGGCGAGGTCATGCTCGCCCCCGAGTTCCTGGTCGTCCGCAACCTCGGCCTCTACAACTCGTTCGCCGGCATCATCCTCCCGGCCGTGCTCACCGCGACCGGATGCTTCATGTTCCGCCAGTTCTTCCTGACGGTCCCCGACGAACTCGTGGAGGCCGCCCGCATCGACGGCGCCCGCGAACTGTCGATCTTCGTGCGGATCATGGTGCCGCTGTCCCGCCCCATCATGCTGACCCTCGCCATCCTGTCCTTCCAGTGGCGCTGGAACGACTACATCTGGCCGCTGCTGATGCTGAACGACCCGAACAAGTTCACCGTCCAGATCGGCATCCAGAGCATCGTCGGCGCGCAGAACATCAACTGGTCGGTCCTGCTGGGCGCGTCCGTCATCTCCATGATCCCGCTGATCGCGATCTTCCTGGTCTTCCAGAAGTACGTCATGGGCGCCGACATCAACGCCGGTCTGAAGGACTGACCTTGCCCGCTGCGATCGACCACGAGTTCGTCCGCGCGGCGGCGCTCGCCGCCGACGGGTCGGCCGACCCGTCGGCGGAGTTCATCGAGCCGCACCGCGCCCTGGCCCGGCGGGTGAAGACCCTGGTCGCGGCATACCGCTCGCCGGAGTCGGCCCTGCACGGCAGCGAGCGGGCCGTCGCCGCCGCGCTCACCCACCTGCGTGCCCTGCGGTCCCTGCAGACGGCCTCCGGCCTCTTCGCGGGCGGCGACAACGTGCAGTCGCCGCCGGACTCCGCGTTCACCGTCAACGACGTGTGCGACGCGCACGTCCTCGCCGCGGGCGCGGGGCCCGAACTGGCCGACGTGACCGCGGCGCTGGCCGAGATCGCCGGCGCCGCCACCGAGAGCCTCCTGACCGGTGGGGTGCACACCCCCAACCACCGCTGGGAGCTGTCCGCGGCGCTGGCCCGGCTGCACCGGTCGTTCCCCGACGACCGGCTGCTCGCCCGCGCCGAGGAGTGGCTCGCCGAGGGCGTCGACATCGACGCCGACGGCCTGTACTCGGAACGCAGCGCCGTCTACGCCTCCGTCGTGACCAACCCGGCGCTGCTGCTGCTGGCCGAGGTGCTCGGGCGCCCCGACCTGGTGGACCATGTCGAACGCAACCTCACCGCGACCCTGGACCTGATCAGACCCGACGCCACCGTGGAGACCGTCCACTCGCGCCGCCAGGACCAGCGGATGCCGTTCGCGCTGTGGCCCTACCTGCCGCCCTACCGGCTGCTCGCGGTCCGCACCGGCCGGGGCGACTTCGCCCGCGCGGCCCGCCTGGCCGCCGCCGACGGCATCCACGACCCCGACCTGCTCGCCCAGACCCTCCTCACCCCGGACCTGGCCCGCGTCCTGCCGGCCCCGGACGCGGAGCGGCTCCCGCGCGACCGGTACCTCCCCACCGCACGCCTCGCCGCCCACGTCTCGGCCGGCGCGCACACCGTGGTGTACGGCGGCTCCGACGTGCCCGAGCACCGGCGCATCCGCTCGGGCCTCGCCTGCAACCCCACCTTCCTGCGCCTGTTCGCCGGTGCCGCCGTCCTCGACGCGGTCCGCCTCTCGCGGGCGTTCTTCGACCTGGGGCCGTTCCGCGCCGCCGACATGGAACGGCTCGCCGACCACCGGTACCGGCTCACCCAGACCCTCACCAGCGCCTACTACCAGCCGCTCCCGAAGGACCGCAGACGCGACGACGGCGCCTACCGGCTGGTGGACGAGGGCCGCTTCTCCGCGGCGATGGCCTTCCCCGACCGCCCGCAGGACGAGGTCTCCCACACCACCCGGATCGAGGTCGACCTGCGGGACGACGGGGCCGACCTGCGGATCGACATCAGCGGCCCCACGGTGCCCTGGGCGCTCGAACTGACCTTCCGGCCGGGCGGCGAGCCGCAGGGCGCCGTACCGCTCGGCGACGGCCGCTGGTGCATGACGACCGAACCGCTGACCTACCGCGTCGGCGACGACGAGATCCGGGTGGAGGCCGCCGTCGAGGCGGGCGAACCGCTCGCCGGACCGGACCGCAGCGACGTACTGCGCTACGACCCGGGACAGGACTACACCGTGACCGGCGGCACCGACGCGACGACCGGGAACCGCGTCTACCTCGGTGGACACGGGCCGCAGACACTGACCCTCGCACTGCGCGCCACCTCTCAGGCATGAAGGGCTGATCTCCTTGCACCTCCCACGCCAGCTCGGCCCGCTGCACGACCTGCCGGACACCCCCGAGGCGTACGACGCCGTCCTCGCCGACGTCACCGAGCAGGCCCTCGCCCGCCTCACCCCCGAGGGCAACCTCGAACACCCCGACTGCGACGACGACATCGGCGACACCTCCCTCGGCATCACCTCCCTGCTCGCCTTCGCCTGGCAGCGCACCAAGGACGACCGGCTGCCGGAGGCGGTCCGCCGCAGCCTCGCCTTCCATCTGCGCGAGCGCGTCTACGTCGACGACAACCCCGGCTACCCGAATCTCAGGCTCCGCAACTCCGGTCTGCCGTACGCCCGTTACACCCTGGCGGCCGGCGCCCACCCCATCGGCGACTGGCCGAGCACGGTGTGGGCGCTGCTCCAGGCGGTGAACCTCCTCGACGCGGCCGACGGTGTGGTCGACGACGTCCAGCGCGCCGAACTCCTCGACGTGGCCCGCGGTTACTGGCGCTGGCTCACCGAGGCGACCTTCTTCAACCCGCAGGAGGCCGGCAACCAGGCGATCGGCTGTGTCGTCGGCGGCCTGATGCTCGCCCGCCATCTCCCGCCGGAGGAAGGCGAGTCGGTCCGCGCCCGCGCGATCGAGCTGTACGTCGGGAAGATCCGTGACCACAGGGTCGCCGACCGGGGCGCGCTGCTGCCGCCCGAGCACGGCGGGGCGTACGACAACAACTACGGTCCGATCTCCCTGTCCTTCCTCGCCCAGGCCCACCGGGTCAGCGGCGCGGAGATGTTCGCCGAGGACGGCGAGGCGCTCGCCCGCTACATCGACGCCCGCCTGACCAACGGCGGCTTCGACAACGGCGGCCCGCGCTACAGCGAGCAGCACTCCGCCTTCGAATCGGTCCTGGGACTGCGCTACTTCGGTGCCCGCATCGGCTCCGACCTCGGGCGCTACCGGGGCGACAGCCGCTGGGCCCGGCACGCGGTCAAGGACGACGGAGGCGTCGACGGCCACTTCGCGTGGATGCTGATCTGGCAGATCCAGGACACCTCACGCTGGCACCGCGAGCCGTCGCCCCTCCTCGCCCGGCACCAACTGCGCGCCGGTACGGTCTCGGTGGCCTTCGACGACCACATGACCCCGGCGCTGGTCGAGGCCGCGGGCACCTACTGCCTCCCCGCCGCCGTCAACCGCCAGCACGGCTTCGGCCCGGTCGTCGACGGCTTCCTGCTGTGCCGGCCGATGGGCGAGGTCCGCGTCCGCGACCTGCGCGCCGACGGCCTCACGGCCAAGCTGGTGACCAAGCCCGTCGTCGGCCGCGACCACGTCCTGCGGCATGTGCGCTCCCTGTACGTCACCGACGGCACGAGCCTGTGGACGACGGTCGCGGTGGAACGCCTCCCCGGCACGCCCTACCTGCTCGCCGGGCTGCCCTATGCCGCGGACGACGGCGACCGGGTGCGCCGTACCTCCGACGCCGAGGTCGTCGCCGCCGGTGAACTGCGGCTGACGCACCCCGAGTCGGAAGGTGTCGACCACTTCGACGCCCGTTCGCAGCAGACCCAGGAACAGGCGGCGTTCGCCCTCGCCGCCGACCCCCGGGGTTACGGCAACCCCGACGAGGGCTGGCGGCATCTGGTCTCGTCGACGGCCCTGGAGGCCGGGCCGGTGCCGGACGCGCCCGAGGGCCTGCACGTCTTCGCGGTGCGCTACGGACCCGGCAGGGAGTTCGTGCCCACCTTCGAGCAGAGCGCTTCCGGCCTGACGGTCCGCACCGAAGCCTTCACGGCGGTCATCGGCGATCCTGCCGGAGACGCCCACGGGGAACCGGAGTTGACCCTGCACGTGTGATCCCGGCCGCGCGCCCGGAGCGGCAGCGGACAGGCCTCAGCGGAACGCCGCCGCGTTCCGTCGCGCCCACTCCGCGAACGTGCCCGGTGCCCGGCCGGTGACCCGCTCGACGTCGGGGCTGACCCGCTGCTCGACCGCCGTGGGTGCGCCGAGGACGTCGAGGGTGGTGTCGGCCACCGGCTCGGGCATGAACCGCAGCAGCCGCGCCCGTGCCTCGTCCCGGCCCAGCTCGACGAACCGGACCGGCTCACCCACCACCTCGCCGAGGGCCGCCGCCTGCTGACGGGGCGTCACGATCACGGGGCCGGTCAACTCGTAGGCCTGGCCCGCGTGTCCGTCCTCGCGCAGGGCGATCGCCGCCACGGCCGCGATGTCGGCCGGGTCGACCGTGGGGAGCCCGGTGTCGCCGAACGGCGCGGCGACGGTGCGCTGTTCGCGTACGGACTGCGCCCACTGGAACGCGTTGGAGTGGAAGCCGCCCGGCCGCAGCAGCGTCCAGTCCAGGCCGGACCGCCGTACGGCCTCCTCGATGGCACGGCCGGTGCCGCCGTGCGAGGCCGATTCCGGCCTGGTCAGCACGCCCAGCGAGGACAGCAGCACGACCCGCCGCACCCCGCCGGCCTTGGCCACGTCCAGCAGATGCGGCACATCGAGCAGATGCGCGACGGGACCGCCGTCGTGCAGGAACAGCGCCTCCGCGCCGTCGAACACGGGCCTGAGGCTCTCGGGGTCCGTCAGCTCCCCCCGCTGCGCCCGGACTCCGTCCGGCACATCCCCCTCGGCGATCCGCCGGGACGTCGCCGTCACCCGAGCACCGGATGCGGCCAGCGTGCGGACGAGCTCCCGGCCGACGTTCCCCGTCGCCCCCGTCACCACGATCATGAGCAACTCCCTTGTGAAACCGGCCTTGTTGCCGATGAAGGGACGCTAACACCGTGGATATAGTAGGTACCTAGAGGAAAGTGACTACCTCGGAGGGATGCGGATGCAGGTCGCGGACACCGCCACGGAACCCGAACTCGCCTGCCCCATAGGGCCGGTCGTGGACATCGTGTTCAGTCGCTGGACCACACCGATCCTGTGGAGCCTGCACGCGCACGGTCGGCAGCGGTTCGTCGAGCTGGAGCGGCGCATCACCAGGATCACGCCGAAGGTGCTGACCCAGCGGCTGCGCCAGCTGGAGCGGGACGGGCTGGTCGTGCGGACGTACCACCCGGAAGTACCGCCGCGCGTCGAGTACGAGATCAGCGAACTGGGCCGCAGTCTCGCCCCGCTCTTCGCACACCTGGCCGAGTGGTCGACCGAGCACCTCGGAGAGGTGGAGCAGGCCAGGCAGGCCTACGACGAGGCCTGACACACCGCCGGCCGGTCCACGCGTCGGTGCCCCGGGCTGACCCCGACCGCCTGGTCCGCTCGCCTACGACACCACCTGACGCCCCGGTGTGCCGAGCGTGGCGACCGGCACGATCAGGTCCGCCCGGTCCCGGGTCGACGCGACCAGCTCGGCGTTGCGCTGGTCCGTGCGCAGGACCCAGGCCACGGCCTCCTCGTGCCCCTTGCCGAACTCCTCGTGGCGGGCCACCAGGCGCCGGATCCGCTCGCCCTCTTCCAGCTCGCAGAACCACACCTCGTCCAGTTGCTCCCGCACCCGCGGCCACGCCCCTGTGCCCAGCAGCAGATAGTTCCCCTCGGTCACCACCAGCCGGGCGGACGGCGGCACCGGCACCGCACCGGCGATCGGCTGCTCCAGTACCCGCTCGAAGCCGGGCGCGTAGACGACGTCACCGGTGTCCTCCTCGGCGCGCAAGCGCCGCAGCAGCGCCGCGTAGCCCGCCGCGTCGAAGGTGGGCGGCGCGCCCTTGCGGTCCCGCAGCCCCAGCCGGTCGAGTTCGACGTCGGCCAGATGGAAACCGTCCATCGGGACATGCGCCACCCATGGCTCACCGCCGGCGTTCAGCTCGCGCACCAGTGTCTCGGCGAGCGTCGTCTTGCCCGCGCCGGGGCTGCCCGCGATGCCGAGGATCGCGCGCCGGTCGCCCCGCGCGAGGGAGCGGGCGCGAACGAGCAGGTCGTCGAATGTCAGCGGCACACTGGAGAGTGTGCCACCCGGTCATGCGGTGACCAGGGCCCGGGACACAGGGAGACAAGGGAGAGGGGGACGCAGGAGGGAGCCGCCACCGTGTCCGAGGAGAACGACGAGACCGACGACGCCGCGCAGATCCGCGCGCTGATCACGAAGTGGGCCGACGCCGTCCACCGGGGCGACCTCGACGGCGTCGTCGCCGACCATGCCGAGGACCTCGTCATGTACGACGTACCGCCGCCCCACCACGGCATCCACGGTCTCGCCGCCTACCGTGCCGCCTGGCCGCCGTTCTTCGTCTGGCAGGCCCAGGGCGCCTGCTTCGACATCGAGACCCTGGACGTCACCGCCGGCCCCGATGTCGCCTGGGCCCACGCGCTGCTGCGCTGCGGCACCCCCGAGGAACTCGCCGAACACCCCTCCCTGCGGCTGCGGCTGACCTTCGGTCTGCGCAAGGAGCACGGCCGCTGGCTCGTCGCGCACGAGCACCACTCGTTCCCGCACGACTGACCCGCCCCACCGGAACCAGTCCATTTGACCTATCGTCATACAGCTGGGCGAACATCGCGCTGCGCACGGCGTGGCTGCGGGTTAATTTGGCTGTGTTTCTGTTCTTTTGACGGCTCCTGACCAGAGCCGAGCACCTCCATGGCATCGACGGGGTAAGGGGTGGACGATGGCGCACGGCATGAATGCCCTGCTCGCCGAAGGACGACGAAGCGACAGGGCGACCGTGCCCGTCACGCTCCGGTACTGGCGGGGCGACGCGCTGCTCGCGGCCGTCGCCGGAGTCTTCGTCCTCGCGCAGCTGCTGCTCGTACGGCCGGGGATGGGCCTCGGCTGGGACGAGGCGGTGTACGTCAGCCAGGTCGGCTCCGGAGCGCCACCCGCCTTCTTCAGCGCACCGCGCGCCCGCGGCGTCTCCCTGCTGGTGGCGCCGATCGCCTCCTGGTCGACGTCCACGGAACTGCTGCGCGTCTACCTCGCCGTGCTCTCAGGACTCGGCCTCTACCTGGGGCTGCGCGTGTGGCGCGGACTGTTCCGGTTCCGGGTCCTGGCGGGCGCGGGGGCGCTGTTCGCCTCCCTGTGGGTGACGATCTTCTACGGCCCGCAGGCCATGCCCAACTACTGGGTCGCCATCGGCGCGCTGATCGCCGTGGGCTGCTTCCTGAAGGGCCGTGTCTGGGGTGTCCTGGCCGGCGCCGCCCTCATGGCGTGGATGCGGCCCACGGACGCGGTGTGGGTGACGGTGCCCCTGTTCGTGTTCGCGGTCATGTCCCGGCGGTGGCGGCCGCTCGCCGCGCTCGTCACGGGGCTCGCCCTCGGCGCGGTGCAGTGGATCATCGAGGCGTACGTGTCCTTCGGCGGCCTGGGCGAGCGGCTGCACGAGGCCTCCCGCATCCAGGGCGGCCTCGGCTGGAACATGGCCGTCGACGACCAGCTGCGCAGCCTGGCGGGGCGTGCGCTGTGCCGGCCGTGCACCGGCTCGATGCCGAATCCGCTGATCACCGTGTGGTGGTACGTCCTTCCGCTGCTCGCCGTGCTCGGGCTCGTCGTCGCCGTCCGCGCGGGCCGCACCGAGCGCAGCCTGGTACCGCTCGCCTGCGCCGTCACGGCGGCCGTCCCGTACCTGTTCATGATCGGATACGCCGCGCCGCGCTTCCTCCTGCCCGCCTACGCGCTGCTCGCGCTCCCGGTCGCCGAAGCGGTGCTCCACCTGGCCACCAGGCCGAACGGCGGCTGGCGTCCCGTGGCCGCGACCCTGCTCGCCCTCGGCCTCACCCTGCATCTGGCCGTTCAGCTGAGCGTCCTGCACCGCACGGTGTCCAACTCCACCGCCTCCCGGCAGGGATGGGAGCGCACCGCGGCCGAGCTGCACCGCCTCGGCGTCCGCCCGCCCTGTCTGCTCACCGGGCACGAGGCCATCCCCGTGGCCTACTACACCGGCTGCTCCTCGGCGGCGACCGGCGGCCACAACGCCAACTCCACCGCGGCCGAGATCCGCGCCACGGCCCGCCGCATCCCGGTCGCGTACCTCACCCCGCCGGAAGGCGGCACGGCCCGGTACGCCCGGAACTGGACGCCGTACCAGACGGACGGCGTACTGGTGCGACTGGCACCGCCGGGCCCGGACGGTGATGGCGAATGACGCCCGTGTCGGTCGGGGCCGGCGGGGGGTGGCGTATGACGTCCACGCCGGTCGGGGCCGGCGGGTGGGGGTGGCGCGCGGCATCCGGGCCGGTCGGTCCCGGTGGGTGGCGGCGAGTGAAGCGTGTGTCGGTCGGGGCTGGCGGGCAGCGGCGAGTGACGCCTGTGTCGGTCGGGGTCGACGGGTGGTGGCGCATGACATCCGCGCCGGTCAGGGCCGGCGGGTGGTGGTGCGTGGCGTCCGCGCCGGTCGGGTCGGGAAGTCGGCGGCGAATGGTTCCCGTGGCGGTCCCGCCGGGAGGCTGGTGTCGAATGGTCGCCGGACCGGTCTGGTCCGGTGGGCGGCGGCGGAAGACGCTCGGGTCGCTCAGGGCCCGTGCGGGGCTCGTGCGGTCGGTGTTCCCGGCGCTGCCGGGGTTCGCGGGTGGTGTGCGGTGACGTCCGGGCCGGTCGTCGTCAGCACTTCTCGAAGGCGGGTCTGCTGCCAGACCGCCGTCACCCTCGCCGTCCTGGTCGGCACCGCCTGTCTGGCCCGGCGGCACTGGCCGATGCTGGAACGCGGGGCCGTGCGGCTCGCCGTCGCCGACCAGGGCTGGCTGCTGGTGGGCGGGGTCGCGGCCGCCGCGACCTGGGTGTGCGCCGCGCTGGCCCAACAGGGCGCGGTCGTACCGCGGTTGCCCCAAGGGCGGCTGGTGGCCGCGCAGTTCGCCGCCGGCGCCGCCAACCACCTGCTGCCCGCCGGGCTCGGCGCCGGTGCGGTGAACCTCCGTTTCCTCATGCGCTGCGGTCTGAGCGCGGGGCGCGCCGTGAGCGCCCTCGCCGTCAAGGGGGCCACCGCCGCGGTCGTCCGGGCGGTCCTGATCGTCACCCTCGTAGTCGCCTGCCCCGGCGTGCTGCGGATGCCGCTGTCGCATCTCGCGGTCCTCGCCGCCCTGTTCGCCACCGTCGTGTGCGTGACCCTCCTGCTGGCCTGGTCCCGGTGCCGGCGCGCCCTCGCGACCGTCCTCGCGGACATCAGGGCCGTGCACGCCAACCCGCCCCGGGCGGCGGCACTTTGGGGCGGCCAGCTGGCCTTCGCCGCCCTGCACGCCCTCGTCCTGATCGCCGTCGCCCAGGCCGTCGCCCTCTCCCTGGCCCCGGCCCGGGTGGCCCTCCTGTACGTCGCCGCCAGCAGCGCCGCCGCGCTGTTGCCCACGCCCGGCGGCCTCGGCTCCCTCGACGCCGCCCTCGCCTTCGCCCTCACGGCGAGCGGAGCCCCGGGCGCGGCCGCCGCCTCCGCGGTCCTCGGCTACCGCCTGCTGACGGTGTGGCTGCCGCTGATTCCAGGGCTGGCGGTCCTGGCCGTACTGGTACGCCGCAAAGCCCTCTGAGCCCGACCGCGCGATCCTTCTGAGCCCGCCCCGTGCGATCCCTCTGAGCCCGCCCCGTGCGATCCCTCTGAGCCCGACCGATGCGGCTCCTGTGGCCCCGACCCGTGTTTCCGCTCCGTGGACTTCAGGTAGGACTCGTTTGTCGGCCCGGAGACGACCAGGGGGGAACACGATGACGGCGAGTGAGCAAGGCGGGCGACTGGGGGAGGAGTTCTTCACTCCCGGGACCTCGTCCTTCACCGAGTTCCTGACCGCCCACCGCCCGGACCTGCTGCCCACCCGCAAGCCCTTCCCGGACCACGTCCGTGCCGCCCCCGACAGCTTCCCGCACGGCACCACCGTGCTGGCCCTCGCCTACCGCGACGGCGTGCTCATCGCGGGCGACCGCAGGGCCACGATGGGCAACCTCATCGCCCAGCGCGACCTGGAGAAGGTGCACCCGGCCGACGACTACACGGCCGTCGCCTTCGCGGGCACCGTCGGTCTCGCCCTCGACATGGTGAAGCTGTACCAGGTCGAGCTGACGCACTTCGAGAAGATCGAGGGCATCCCGATGACCCTCAACGCCAAGGCGCGGCGCCTGGCGGGCATGATCCGGCAGAACCTCGGCCAGGCCATGCAGGGCCTCGCGGTCGTGCCGCTGCTCACCGGGTACGACGACTCGGCACCCGAGGGTGAGCGGGGCCGCATCTTCAGCTTCGACGTCGCCGGGGGGCTGTACGAGAAGCAGGACTTCCACGCCGAGGGGTCCGGTTCGCCGTACGCCCGGGGCGCGCTGAAGAAGCTGTTCCGGCGCGGCATGTCCCGGCGCGAGGCCGCGCTCGCCGCCCTCCAGGCGCTGTACGACGCGGCGGACGACGACTCCGCGACCGGCGGCCCCGATATCAGCCGCCGCATCTTCCCGATCGTGTCGCTCATCACCGAGGACGGCTTCGAGCGGCTGGCGGAGCCGGAGACGGAGGAGCTCAGCCGGGAGATGGTGGCGCAGCGGCGCGCCCGCCCGGACGGCCCCAACGCGACACCCTGACCCCCGCCACCACGCTCTTTCCCCTCCCGTGGGAAAGATCTGCCACGGCCTTTACTGCACATGAGTTGCAGTTACCGGAGGATGGCACAAGGCTGCCTGTAGCGGCCGCTTCGCCGAACGAAAGATCCTCCCGATGCCGGTCGCCCCTGACTCCGCTCCGCCCCTCCCCGCCCCGGCCGCCCGAAGCGCCGGGGTCCGGCAACGCGTCCTCGGCTCCATGACGCGTGAGGAGTGGATCAGGGTCGGGGGGATGGCCGCGTTCATCCTCTTCCTGCACGTCGTCGGCTGGTTCACCCTGGTCGTCCTCGTGGCGCCCGGGCACTACAGCGTCGGCGCGAAGTCCTTCGGCATCGGCATCGGGGTCACCGCGTACACGCTCGGCATGCGGCACGCGTTCGACGCCGACCACATCGCCGCGATCGACAACACCACCCGCAAGCTGATGGGGGAGGGGAAGCGGCCGCTGTCGGTCGGCTTCTGGTTCTCGCTCGGCCACTCCAGCGTCGTCTTCGGCCTGACCTTCCTGCTCGCGCTGGGCGTGAAGGCTCTCGCGGGCCCCGTCCGCGACGACGGCTCCTCGCTGCACGACGTCACGGGCCTGATCGGTACGACCGTCTCCGGGACCTTCCTGTACGTCATCGCCGGCATCAACCTCGTGATCCTGGCCGGGATCTGGAAGGTGTTCCGCCGGATGCGCTCGGGAGACTTCGACGAGGCCGCGCTGGAGGAGCACCTGAACAACCGGGGCTTCATGAACCGGCTCCTGGGCCGCGTCACGGGGTCGGTCACCAAGCCGTGGCAGATGTACCCGCTCGGTCTCCTCTTCGGCCTCGGCTTCGACACCGCCACTGAGGTCGCCCTGCTCGTCCTGGCCGGTTCGGGCGCCGCGTCCGGGCTGCCCTGGTACGCGATCCTGTGCCTGCCCGTCCTGTTCGCGGCCGGCATGTCCCTGCTGGACACGATCGACGGCACTTTCATGAACTTCGCCTACGGCTGGGCCTTCTCCCAGCCGGTCCGCAAGGTCTACTACAACCTCACCATCACCGGGCTGTCCGTCGCCGTCGCCCTGCTCATCGGCACGGTCGAACTCCTCGGCCTGCTCGCCGAGAGGCTCGATCTGCACGGCCCGTTCTGGACCTGGATCGCCGGACTCGACCTCAACACCCTCGGCTTCGCCGTCGTAGGCCTGTTCGTGCTGACCTGGATCGTCGCGCTGGTGGTGTGGAAGGCCGGCCGGATCGAGGAGAAGTGGACGGCGGCCCTGGCGGACTGACCGCGCTCAGAGCCGAAGGTCCTTGCGCCACTTCAGGATCTGTTTCTCCGGATCTCCCGTGTACGACCAGGGGGTGCGCGTGGCGAGGGCGCCCTGGAGGCGCAGCAGCGGGCCCGCGATGTCCGTCAGGCCCGCGTGACAGGCCGCGTGGGTCAGGTAGTTGAGGTCGCGCAGCTCGCCGGGGGCGACGCCCCGCGGGCGGTCGGCGAACCACCGGTGCCAGGTGCGGCGTACGTCGCTGACGGCGCCGTCGTGGGTCCAGTGCTCGGCGAGGCCGACCGCGGACCGTCGCCCCTGGGCCGCGTCCAGGGCGTAGCGGTACTCCTCCACGCGGGCGTACTGGACCAGGACCGGCAGCGCGCATCCCGGCGGTGCCACCCCGGCGGCGTCGCGGGCGAAGTCGTACATCAGGCCGTGCGTGCCGTGCCAGCGGGAGGAGTAGTAGTGGAGTATCTGGAGGTGGCCCTCCACGCTGTACGGGTCGCGGCGGTGCAACTCGTCCCACCAGCGGGCCAGTTCCTGTCTGCGCACCCCGGACGGATAGAGCCGGGCGACGGAGATCAGGGAGATCCAGGGCGTCGGGTCGTCGAGGTAGGCGTCGGCGGCCTGGAGGCAGGCGAGCACGGCGGTGTCGATGCGCTGCGGGTCGATCGGCACGCCACGGCCCGCGGCGATCGCCAGGTTGAACGCCCGGGCCGTCTCCGTCGCCGCCCGCAGCACCAGCGCGTCAGCGCTGTGCGGTTCGGCGGCGAGCCAGGACTCGGCCGTCGAACTGCTCGCGCAGGCCTGCGCGAGCAGCCGGACCCGGTGGCCGCGGCTGAGCCAGTCCGGGCCGGTCGCGCGCAGCAGCTCCCGCAGACCCTGCCAGCGGCCGATGACGATGTCGTGGCGGGCGTCGGTGAGGGCCGTGTCGCCGCAGTCGGGGTCGAAGTCGAGGGTGAAGCGGTCTCGCGCCATTACCGGCTCCCTCAGAAGTCGGTGGGGAGACCCTCGTGGGCACGGGACTGCGCGACCACGAGGCGGTCGGGGACGTAGTCCGTCTCGACGGTGTGCGTGGCGTCGAGTCTGGCGGGCCGGTAGTAGTCGCTGCCCTGCCGCCAGTACCAGAGCATCGGCAGCAGCCCGGCGGCGAGACCGCCGATGCCGATCGTGATCGCCGCGGCGCTCAGCTCGCTCAGCGACTCCACGAAGACCCAGAACATGAACACGGCGCCCAGCAGCGGCCACACGCCGCCGAGCAGGAAGTGGGCCGCCGACCTCAGCAGCGTCTTGCGGTAGGCGACCACCGCCGCGAGACCCGCGAGGCCGTAGTACACGGCGATCTGGAGGCCGATCGCCGAGATCGCGTCGGAGAGGATGTCGCCCACCGTGCCCAGCAGGTTGGAGGCGATCAGCATCACCAGCGCCACCACGCCGACCACGCCGATGGCCACCGACGGCGTGTTCCAGCGGCGGTGCACCCTGCCGAGCGCGGACGGCATCGTACGGTCGCGGCCCATCGCGAACAGCGAGCGCGTGACCTGTAGGAGGGTGGTCTCCAGCGTGGCGATGGTCGACAGCATCACCGCCACGACCAGCAGCCTGCCGCCCCAGCCCGGCCAGATCTCCTCGCCCAGCACGGCCAGCACATTGGCGTCGTTCTCCTCGATCTGCCGCGAGGACAGCACCACGTTCACGGCGATGGTGAACGCCTCGAACAGCAGGAAGACGACGCCCAGCCCGATCAGGCCCGCGAGACCGGTCGTACGACGGCTGTTGCGGGTCTCCTCGGAGAGATTGCTGGTGACGTCCCAACCCCAGTAGTAGAAGGCGGCGATGAGCGCCCCGGACGCGAAGCCGGACACCCCGTCGAACTGGCCGAAGCCGAACCAGGACCAGTCGAACGCGCGGGCGTTGTCCGAGTGGAACAGGGCCAGCACCGCGAACAGGGCGAGTATCGCGAGTTCGATGCCGGACATGAGCAGCTGGGCGCGGACGGTGAGCCGGGCGCCGCCGAGCACGACCAGCAGCATCACCACGAACCAGCCCGCGCCGACCAGCGTGGACAGCGCGGTGCTGCCGGCGAGTTCCTCGTCGAACAGGGCCAGGGTCATCGACCCGGCGGGCAGCGAGCCGGCCACCATGAAGATGGTCGCCGACACCACCAGTGCCCAGCCGCTCAGAAAGCCGAGAAAGGGGTGGAGCGTTCGGCCCACCCACGAGTAACTGGCGCCCGCGTTCACGTCGATGCGGCTGAGATGACTGAACGCCAGGGCGATGCCCAGCATGGGGATCGCGCAGTACAGCAGGGCGGCCGGGCTGGCGAGGCCCACCGCACCGACGAGGACGGCAGTGGTGGCGGCGATCGAGTACGCCGGGGCGCTGCCCGCGACGGCCATCACCACCGTGTCGAAGGTTCCGAGGGCGCCTGCTTGCAGCCCTCTGCCCCTGTTGTTGCTCATGACTTGCTGCTTTCCGTCGTGCACGACGCGGGGGCGACCAGGACCCCGACGGCGTTGGGGGGTGGGGGGTGGAACCCGCCTCCCACGGCGAGGGATGGCCTCGGGCAAGGGGCGGCACAAAGGGGGGCGGCAGACACCGTTCAGCACTGCGTCGGCGGACGGTCACACCGTGTGTGCGAGTGATGATAGCCCTCCCCGTCGGCCTTTCAAGATTGGCCGGAGGGGAATCTGCCGCTTCCAACTCCGCCGCAGGTCAGGAGCGTTGCCCGGGGCGGAGCCGGAGCCTGCGGTCAGTCGCCGATACGGTCGATCTGGCGGAGCTTGTTGGTGGCGTCCAGGGCGGCGACCTTGTAGGACTCCGCGAGCGTCGGGTAGTTGAACACCGCGTCGACGAGATAGTCGACCGTGCCGCCGCAGCCCATCACGGACTGGCCGATGTGGATGAGCTCGGTGGCGCCCGTCCCGAAGCAGTGCACGCCGAGCAGGGTGCGGTCCTGGGGGGACACCAGCAGCTTCAGCATGCCGTGCGAGTCGCCGATGATCTGCCCGCGGGCGAGCTCGCGGTAGCGGGAGATACCGACCTCGAACGGCACGCTGTCCTCGGTGAGTTGGTCCTCCGTCCGGCCCACGAAGCTGATCTCGGGGATGGTGTAGATGCCGATGGGCTGGAGGTGGTGCATCTGCCCGACCGGCTCCCCGAAGGCGTGGTACGCGGCCGAGCGGCCCTGTTCCATCGACGTCGCGGCCAGCGCCGGGAAGCCGATGACATCGCCGACGGCGTAGATGTGCGGCACCGCGGTGCGGTAGAACTCGTCGACCGTGATCCGGCCGCGCCGGTCCGCCGACAGGCCCGCCTTGTCCAGGTCGAGGTCGTCGGTCAGGCCCTGCCGGCCCGCCGAGTACATCACGGCGTCGGCGGGGATCTTCTTGCCGCTCTCCAGGATCGTCAGCGTGCCGCGCGGATGCCGCTCGACCGCCGCCACCGTCTCCCCGAACCGGAAGGTCACGGCGAGGTCCCGCAGGTGGTACTTGAGCGACTCGATCACCTCGACGTCGCACATGTCGAGCATCCCGGCCCGCTTCTCCACCACGGTGATCTTGCTGCCGAGCGCGGCGAACATCGACGCGTACTCCATGCCGATGACCCCCGCCCCGACGATGACCATCGAGCGCGGCACGTGCTCGAGGGCGAGGACGTTGTCGGAGTCCATGATGGTGCGCCCGTCGAACTCGACACTGTCCGGCCGGGCGGGCCGGGTGCCGGTGGCGATGACGATGTGCTCGGCGCTGAGCAGACGGTCGTGACCGGTCACCTCGCGCAGGGCGACGGTGTGGGCGTCGACGAAACGGCCGGTTCCGGCGTAGAGGGAGACGTGGTTGCGGGAGAGCTGGCTGCGGATGACGTCCACCTCGCGGCTGACCACGTGCTGGGTGCGCGCGGTCAGATCGGCGACGGTGATGTCCTCCTTCAGCCGGTAGCTCTGCCCGTACAGATCGCGCTGGGTGAGGCCGGTGAGGTACAGGACCGCCTCACGCAGCGTCTTGGAGGGAATGGTGCCGGTGTGGATGGAGACCCCGCCGACCATGTCGGGGCGGTCGACGACGGCCACCCGGCGGCCCAGTTTGGCCGCGGCGATGGCGGCCTTCTGGCCACCCGGGCCGGATCCGATGACGAGCAGGTCAAAGTCGAAGTCGGGCACCCTCAGGAGTGTGACAGTTCAACGGCCCGCTCCGGAAGAGCGGACAACTCACCGGCGCCGATGATCAGTTGAGCGGCGGGGTGCCGAGCCGTCCGCGCGGCGCGACAATGCCGTCATGGGCCATCGACTCGACGACGCGAGCGCCCCCGCCCGGCTGGCCGCCCCCGACGAGGGCATCGGCCGGGACGAACTCGCCCTCGCGACCCGCAACCACGGACTGCCGCTGGAAGCCCTGCGCTACGACGTCACCCCGCCCGGCCTGCACTACGTGCTGACGCACTACGACATCCCGTACGTCCCCGACGACACGGACTGGCAGCTGACCGTCGGCGGCCTGGTCCGCCGCCCGCTCCGCCTCACCCCCGCCGACCTGCGGGCGTTCCCGCAGGTCAGCACGCGGGTGACGCTGGAGTGCGCGGGCAACGGCCGGGCCCTGCTGACGCCCCGGCCGGTCAGCCAGCCCTGGCTGGTCGAGGCCGTCGGCACCGCCGACTGGACCGGAGTGCCGCTGCGGCTGCTCCTGGCGGAGGCCGGGGTCGAACAGGGCGCCGTGGACGTGGTGTTCACCGGCGCGGACCACGGTGTGGAGCGCGGCGTCGAGCAGGACTACCAGCGCGCCCTGCCGATCGGGACGGCCACCGGCACCGAGCCCGAGGTCCTCGTGGCGTACGCGATGAACGGCGCCCCGCTGCCGCCGCAGCACGGGCGCCCGCTGCGCCTGGTCGTGCCCGGCTGGTACGGCATGGCGCACGTGAAGTGGCTGCGGGAGGTGACCGTCGCCGACACCGCCTTCGAGGGATTCCAGCAGTCCGTCGCCTACCGGCTGCGCCAGCAGCCCGGCGACGCGGGCGAACCCGTCACCCGGATCGTGCCGCGCGCCCTGCTGGTCCCGCCGGGCTTCCCGGACTTCATGTCCCGGACCCGGGTGGTCCGGCCCGGCCCGGTGCCGCTGGAAGGACGCGCCTGGTCGGGGCGGGCGCCCGTGACCCGCGTCGAGGTGAGCGCGGACGCCGGACAGACCTGGCAGGACGCCGAACTGGAGCCGGACGCGGGGCACCGCTGGGCCTGGCGCCGCTGGCGCTCCGCCTGGACGGCGACACCGGGCGAGCACACGCTGACCGCGCGGGCCACCGACGCGGACGGCCGCACCCAGCCACTGGACCAGCCGTGGAACCGGGGCGGTTTCGCCGTCAACCTCGTCCAGCGGGTGCCGGTCCTCTGCCTCGACGGGGACGCGCACGCCTGAAGGGCCCGACGCGGGCCGGGCCCGGAAGGCCGTACGGCTACGGCAGCAGCTTCTCCAGCGCGGCCGGCCCCTCGGCCTCCAGCTTGCGCCTCGCCCACTCCAGGTTGCGCGGGGTCAGGTCGCGGCCGGCGGCGAGCACCACGTCCTCGGCGGACACCTCGGTGCCGGTCCGGGTGTGCAGCAGGTCGTCGGGGGTGGCGCGGTCCTCGGAGGGCCCGGCCGCTTCGGGCTGTGACGTCGGCATGATGTGTGCTCCTCGGGTCGTCGTCGGGTCCGATATCACCATTCACCCGGGGAGCGCCGTCTGCATCCGGAAGAGACCCTGCCCCGGATGCCGGTGGGATCGTGCGGGCGTCTAATGGGGGTAGCGAGCAAGGGGCCATGCCATGTCACCCACCCGCAGCACGCCAGAGGACGGGGGGCCCGCCGCCACCGGGGGGCTGCGGCGGCTCGGACAGTGGTGCGCCCGCCACTTCGTGATCGTCCTCGTCGCCTGGCTCGTCGCGATCGTCGCCCTGCAGATCCTCAACCGGTCCGTCGGCGGCGAGTACGAGGACAACTTCTCCCTGCCGGACGTGCAGTCGCAGCAAGGCCTGGACGTCCTGAAGAAGCACGACCCGGCAGCCGGCGGCTACAGCAGCCAGATCGTGGTGCACGACACGCAGAAGGCGCTGACCTCGCTGGACTCCCAGATGTCCACGACGGTCGGTGATCTGCAGAAGCTGCCGCACGTCCTGGCCGTCCAGAACCCCCTGACCGTCTCCACCACGCCGGTCGGACCGCTGTCCAAGGACGCGAAGACGGCGTACGTCACCGTCCGCTTCGACGTCCAGCCCTCCACCCTCGGCGACGACTACCTGCACGGCGTGGACAGTGCGGTGCAGCCGCTGCGCTCGGCCGGCGCCGACGTCGAGTACGGCGGGCCGCTCGGCGAACTGGCGCGGCCCGCCGCCGACGACCGGGTGAGCGAACTGATCGGCTTCGCGGTCGCGATCGTCGTCCTGCTCATCGGCTTCGGCAGTGTCATCGCCGCCGGACTGCCGCTGGTGACGGCGCTGCTCAGCGCGATCGGCGGGCTGGCCTGTCTGGGGCTGCTCGCCGCCGCGTTCACCTTCGCCACCGTCTCGCCGACCCTGGCCACGATGATCGGCCTCGGGGTGGGCATCGACTACGCCCTGTTCCAGATCACCCGGCACCGGCAGCACCTCATGGACGGCGCCGACCCGGTGACCTCGGCGGGCCGCGCGAACGCCACCAGCGGCCGCGCCGTGCTCGTCTCCGGCTGCACGGTCATCGTCGCCCTGGCGGGCCTGTCCGCGTCCGGCGTGACCTTCATCAGCAAACTGGGCCTGGCCGCCGCCGTGACGGTCGTCTCCGCGGTGCTCGGCGCGCTCACGCTGGTGCCCGCCCTGCTCGGGCTCATCGGCACCCGGATCGACCGCTACCGGGTGCGCCGTCCCGTCGCCGAGACCGACGCGGCCCCGGGGGAGACCCCGCAGGGCACCTGGCACCGCTACGCCCAGCGCGTCGAACACCATCCGCTGCGCTATCTGGCCGCGGGCGTGGTGACGGTGGCCGTCCTCGCCATCCCGGTGTTCTCGATCCAGCTCGGCCACATCGGCGACGGCGCCGACCCGACCTCCTTCACCGACCGGCGCGCCTACGACCTGATGACCGACGCGTTCGGGCCCGGCTCCAACGGTCCCCTCACCGTCGTCATCGACCAGACGTCCGTACCGTCCTCGCAGCGCTCCGACCTCGCCACCCAGGCCGGGAAGACCCTCGACGGCGTGTCCGGCGCGTCCTTCGTCACCCCGCTCACCCCCACCAAGGACGGCGACGTCCTCATCGGCACGGTCTACTCGAAGGAGTCGCCGCAGAGCGCCGCCACCACGGACCTGACGAACCGGCTGGTCGACGACACCCTGCCCGCCGCGGTCTCCGGCACCGACGCCCAGGGATACGTCACCGGCACGACGGCGGCCCAGGTCGACTTCCGCGACATCGTCGCGAGCCGGCTCCCGCTGATCATCGGCGTGGTCGTCGGCCTGGCCTTCCTGATCATCCTCGCCGTGTTCCGTGGCCTGCTCGTCGCCCTCAAGGCCGCCGTCCTCAACGTCCTGTCGATCGCGGCCTCCTACGGTGTCGTCGTCGCCGTCTTCCAGTGGGGCTGGGGCGGGCCCGCGCTCGGCGTCTCGGGCAAGGTGCCCATCGAGAGCTATGTGCCGATGATGATGTTCGCGATCATCTTCGGGCTGAGCATGGACTACGAGATCTTCCTGCTGTCCCGCGTCCATGAGGCCTGGCTGCGCACCGGGGACGCCAAGGCGTCGGTCGCGCACGCGCTGGAGATCACCGCGCGGGTCATCACCTGCGCGGCGCTGATCATGGTGAGCGTGTTCGCCGCGTTCATCGTCAGCGACAACATCGTGGTCAAGATGCTCGGGCTGGGTCTCGCGGTGAGCGTGCTGATCGACGCGACCGTGGTGCGGCTGCTGATGGTGCCGGCCGTGATGACGCTGCTCGGCCGGCACGCCTGGTGGACACCCCGGTGGCTGGACCGGATGCTGCCGCACATCGACGCGGAGGGGGAGCGGGAGCCGGCCGAGGAGCGGCCCAAGGTCATGCAGGGCTGAGGACGAGCATCGTCACGTCGTCGACGGCGGTTCCGCAGTGGCCGATCAGGTCCCGCCACACGCGCTCCACCAGGACCGCCGGCTCCAGGTCCATGAAGCCGGTGAGCCGCTCGGTGAGCGGATAGAACGCCCCGCCCGCGTCCCTCGCCTCGGTGACCCCGTCGGACGCCAGGAAGAGCCGGTCACCCTCCAGCAGCGGCAGGGTGAGCCCGGCCGGAGACCCGGCGTCGCCCAGCCCCAGCCCCAGCGGCGCGCCCGCCGTCACCTCCAGCTCGACGGCCCGCCCCTCGCGCAGCAGCACGGGTGCCGGATGCCCGCACACCACGATCCGTACGGACCGGGCGTCGGCGGCGAAGTCCAGCAGCACGGCGGTCGCGAACAGCTCGGCGTGCGGCACGTCCGCCGAGTCCACCACCAGCCGGCGGTCCAGGCGCGCCGCCACCGACTCCGGGTCCGGCTCGTCCAGCACCGCCTCCCGGAACGCGCCCAGCAGCGAGGCGACGGTGGCGACGGCCGCCAGCCCGTGCCCCTGGACGTCTCCCATGACCGCCCGCACGCCGTGCGGCCCCCGGCGTACGTCGAAGAAGTCGCCGCCGACGAGCGTGCCGCGCTGGGCCGCCCGGTACAGCCCCGCGCACCCCACGGACCCCACCCGTGCGGGCAACGGCGGCACCACCGCGCGCTGCGCCGCCTCGGCCACCGCCCGCTCGGTGACCAGCTGGGCGTCACGGTGGCTGCGGACGAAGGACACGACCACGCTCAGTGCCGCGACGAACCCCACGGTGAGCAGGTCGGCGTTTCCGGGGTCGTCGAGCCGGAACGCCGGGGCGACCAGGACGGCCACGACGAGGCCGCCGAGGACCGCCGTCGCCGCGGGGCCGTACGACAGCACGGCCAGCGGGGGGATCGCGCCCAGCAGAAAGCCGATGTCCAGCGGCTCGGGGCTCGCCAGGGTCGCCGCGCACACCCCCGCCAGCAACGCGACGGGCAGGACCCGCACCCACCCGGGCGGCGGCGCCCCACGCAACCAACCCCCTTGGTCCGCCTCCCGCTCGATACCCACGCCTCCACGGTCCTCCGTACGACGGTGGGACGCACGCCGAGGCGGGAGGGGCCGGGAGGGGCCGGGAGGGGCGGTAGGGGCGCAAGAGGCGAGAGAAGTGCGAGGGGCGAGACGAGTGCAAGGGGCGAGAGGGACGGCAGGGGTCCGTGGCGCGCATGCCTGCCCTCGCCGGCGTCAGGACGCCGTGCGCTCCGTCGGCCGGGGACGGACCCGGAACACCTCGACGACCGCCTTGGCGTGCAGGGAGTCCAGGGTCCGGATCTGCTGCTCCGCCCTCCGCAACAACTGCTCGAGGCGATCGGCGTCCAGACGCGGCTCCAGCGCCGACACCGGCAGCAGCGCGCGCCAGAGCGACGCCTTGCCCTGCACGCCCAGCCGCAGCGCCTCCAGCTCGACCAGCACGGCGAGACCGGAGCGGCGCAGCAGCCGGCCGTTGGGCTTCACCCGCGCGATCCGCTCCGCCAGCCGGGCGAGACCCTGTTTGTACCGCCGCACGGGAACGCCGAGGTCCCCCAGCAGCGCGGCGAGCGCCCGGCGGTCCTGGGCGATCTCCGTCGCCAGTTTGTCCAGGTCGTTGCCGTACGCCGACGCGTGATGCTCCCGGGCCATGCGGCGGGCGAGCGCCGTCCCGCTCGCGGCGCCGGCCAGATGGTCGTTGAGGTAGATGCCCAGCATCCTGTCCCGCGCCGGAGCGTCGGCGGACTTCCGTGTCGGCACGTTCATGGTCTCCCTCCCGGGCCTGGATTTCTCCGACCGTCACCGAGTGCCCCGCTCGCCCTTGAACACGAGCGGCGATCCCTGTGCACCGCGAGCGGCACGGAAAACCGCTGGCGCGTGCCCCGTTGGACCTTCTACCGTGTCCCCGTCACGCCCCAGGACCGACGGAAGGAGGCGAGTGCCATGCAGTTCACCGACATCCAGCGCTCCCTTCCCGTTGCCCCGGGCGTGCACGTGTGAGTTCCCGGGAGCGCTTCACGCCGCCTGTATCCCGGAGGAACCCATGACCGGTCTGGTCATCCGCGGGCTCGACGAGAGCACCGCCCACGAATTCGACACGCTTCCCGACCCGCTCGGCGTGCGCGCCGCGCATCCGCTGACCCGGCACCGCCCCGACTGGCAGCGGATCGCCCTGCGCGACGGCCGGACCGTCGCGCGCGCCGCCTGGTGGGGCGGCCCCGACGACACCGAGCCGCTCTGCGTCGACCGCCTCGACCTGGCCGAGGGGGAGACCGAGGCGGCGGCGGAACTTCTGCGCACGGCGCCCTGGCGCGTCGACATCGACTTCAGCCTGCCGCCCGGCTGGCGCGAGGACCCGGCCCTGCGTCCCGCGGTCGAGGCCCGCTTCGAGGCCGCGCGAGCCGCGGGGTACGAACTCCTCGTCGAACGCTTCCACTACCGCTGGACCCCCGAATGCGGCCTGCCCGAGCGGACCGGCCGCCTCGTCCACGCTCCCGAGCCCGACGACGCCGTCTTCTTCGACGCCCTGCGCCGCATCCACTCCGCCACCCTCGACGCGCACAGCGCGAAGGCCGCCGAGGAAGGCGGCCTCGACCGAGCGGCCCAGGAGGAACTGGACTTCTTCCGCTGGTGCCCCTCCCCGCGCGAGTGGTGGCAGGTCGCCCGCACCCCGGACGGCGAGCTGGCCGGCATCCACATCCCCGCGCGCAACCACCAGGCCCCGATCGTCGCCTTCATCGGCGTCGTCCCGGAGCAGCGCGGCCACGGCTACGCCTACGACCTGCTGACCGAGTGCACCCACTACCTCGTCGAGCAGGGCGCCGAGTACATCGTCGCCGCCACCGACCAGGGCAACTTCCCCATGGCCGCGCACTTCGCCAAGGCCGGCTATCCCGTGACCCGGGAGCGGGTCAACTTCCGTCTCCCGGCCGACGCGCGGTAGCCACGACGGCCTCTGTCAGTGCCGGATGACAAGGTGAACTCGAGCATCGGCACCGGATGACGGAGGCGCAGTGGGGTTCGACAGCCAGGTCTGGCAGGTGCGCGGCGGCGACGATCCGGTGGGGGAGATCCTCATCGACGAAGCCGACTTCCCGTGGCTGTCGGGCCACTTCACGGCAGGGCCCGGCTACGACGCCGTACGCGACCTGTTCGCGCGGGAACTCGCCCTCGCCGAACGGGATGACGAGGGGCACTGGGAGGAGTGGGAGCGGGTCTACGACGAGATCCGGCGGCGGGTGTCGCTGGTCTCGCCGGACGGCCCGGTCCCCGAGTTCCTGCTGCACATCGAGGGGGACCGGGCCTGGTTCCGGTGGAGCGACAAACCGTTCGACGACTAGCCGCCGCACCTGGGATCTTGGGTGGTCGCGACCGTGGAGAGGACCCCCTGTGCAGCGAGCAGCCGACGCCATCGCCGACCGCTACGGACTCGGCGGCGGACCGTGGACCGTGACCCCCGTCGCCCGCGGGGCGCTGGGACAGATCTGGAAGCTGTCGGGGCGCGGTACGACCTGGGCGGTGAAGGAACTGCTCTTCGGCTGCGACGAGGACCAGGTGAGGCGCGAGGCCGCACTGCGGGACGCCGCCGAAGCGCTGGGGATCTCCGCGCCCCGGCTCCTGCCCAACCGCGACGGCTCCCACGTCACGCGACTCGACGGTTCCCACGTCAAGGTGTACGACTGGGTCGGCGGCCGCCCGGCCGACCCCACCGACCCGGAGACGCTCGGCTGGTGCGGGCGGACGCTGGCCCTCCTGCACCGGGCCGGCGAGGGCGCCACGGAGAGGCCGGACGCCTGGTACGAGGAGTGCCCTCAGGAGGCCGACTGGGCCCGTCTGTTGAAGGAGGTGCGGCAGGCGGCCGTGGAGTGGTCGGACGAACTGGCCCGGTTCCTCGACACCCGGATGCCGGAGCTGGCGCGGCACGTCACGCCGTCCGGCCCCGACGGTCTGGTGACCTCCCACCTCGACATGCAGCCCCCGAACGTCCTGGTCGGCCCGGACGGCCCCACCCTCATCGACTGGGACAACGCCGGCGTCATCCCGGCGGCACGCGAACTCGCCCGCGCGCTCTTCGTATGGGCGGGCGGCAACGACTTCTCCACCGAGGCCGCCCGCCGCCTCGTCCACGCCTACGCGGACGCCGGAGGGCCCGCCCGGATCACGGGCCTCGACTCCTTCTCGATGCTCTTCGCCACGGACCTGAACTTCGTGTACGTCCAGGCCGAGTGCGCGATCGACCCGAAAGTGACCGCGGAACAACGCGAGTTCGCGTCCGACAAGGTCGTCGACACCCTGACCACCCTGCCGGACCCGGCCGCTGTGGCTCGCCTCGCGGAGACGGTCGCGACCTGAACCTCAGCCGCCGCCCGACCGTCAACCGCCGCGTCCGTCAGGGGTGTTCCCCGCCCAGCAGGCCCTCGGCCGTCGCCAGGATCTCGGTGACCCGCAGCCCGAACGCGGCGTCGCACGGGTGCGGTCGGCCGGTGCGGGCCGCGGCGAGCAGGGCGTCCGCCGCGCGGACCAGGGCGGGCACCGCGCCCTCCGGGCTGCGCGGCAGCAGGGTCGCTCCCGCCTCACCGCGCAGTTCGACGGCAGCGCCCGCCGCCGCGGGCGGCGCGGTCAGGCTCAGGGTGAGCGTGCTCGACGCGCCACCGGCGTGTTCGAGGACGAGGTGCACGGTGTCCGCGGGACCGTGCGCGGCCGCCGCGACCCGTCGTACGTCGCCGAGGACCGGCAGCAGCACCGACAGCGCGTGCGGGCCCACGTCCCACAACGCGCCCTTCTCGCGCCGCCACGGCGACGCGCCGAAGGGGCTGTCGGTGGTGAACACCGCGCCCAGCCACTCGGCGCGCGCGGTGAACCAGCCGTCCACCGCCGCCTGTTCGGTGATCCACGCCTCGGTCACGGCCTGGAAGCGCGTCGTGAAGAACACGACCGAGGCGACCCCGGTCTCGCGTACCGCGTCCACCACGGCCCGGCCCTGCTCGACCGTCGGCGCGAGGGGCTTGTCCAGCAGCAGATGGCAGCCCGCCCGCGCGGCCCGTACCGCCAGCTCGGCCTGCACCCCGGGCGGCAGCGCCACCGCGACGGCGTCCACGTCGGCGAGGAGCGCGTCGACGTCGTCGTAGGCCCGGGTGCCGAACCGGCCCGCCAGCTCCTTCGCGGCGTCCGGGCGGCGGCCCCACACCCCGGCGAAGTCCAGTTCCGTGTGCTCGCTCAGGGCGGGCGCGTGCGCCCCCTCGGCCCATGGGCCGGTGCCGAGCAGTCCGATGCGCATGCCGCCGCCTCTCACCGTCGTCGCTGGTCGAGGGCGAGCGTGCCACACGTACCCGAAGTCCGCGCAAGCGGATCGGGGAGACGGGTCGCACACCGGTCGACGTACCGCGCGATTCAGTCCCCGCAGTGCTGAATGCGTTCTCTTTCTTCTATTGGACCTGCGGGCCCGGACCGGTTCAGGCTGAGACAGGTGTCCGGCCGGGCGGCCATGTGCCGATCGACCGGACATGCGCACCCGTACGGCAGCCGCAGAGAGGTCACACCCCATGCACACGCGACGCATCGGTGACGTCGAGGTCAGCGCCATCGGCCTGGGCGGAATGCCCATGTCCATCGAGGGACGCCCGGACGAGGCGCGCTCCCTCGCCACCCTGCACGCCGCCCTCGACGCGGGCGTGACGCTCATCGACACCGCGGACGCCTACCACCTGCACGCCGACGAGGTCGGCCACAACGAGACCCTGATCGCCAAGGCCCTCGCCTCCCACGACCGGGGTGAGGACGTCCTCGTCGCCACCAAGGGCGGCCATCTGCGGCCCGGCGACGGCAGTTGGACCCTCGACGGCCGCCCGGAGCACCTGAGGGCGGCCTGCGAGGCCTCGCTGCGCCGGCTCGGGGTGGAGGCCATCGGGCTCTACCAGTTCCACCGCCCCGACCCGCGGGTGCCGTACGCCGACTCCGTCGGTGCCGTGCGGGACCTGCTGGACGAGGGCAAGATCCGGATGGCGGGGATCTCCAACGCGAACCCGGAGCAGATCCGGCAGGCGAACGAGATCCTCGGGGGACGGCTGGTCTCCGTGCAGAACCAGTTCTCCCCGGCGTTCCGCTCCAGCGAGCCGGAGCTGGAGCTGTGCGACGAGCTCGGCATCGCGTTCCTGCCCTGGAGCCCGCTCGGCGGTATCTCCCGGGCGCGGGAACTCGGTTCCGCCTACGCGCCGTTCGCCCGGATCGCCGAGGCGCACGGGGTGAGCCCGCAGCGGGTGTGCCTGGCCTGGATGCTCGCCAAGTCGCCGGTCGTCGTCCCGATCCCGGGATCCAGCCGGCCCGAGACCATCCTCGACTCCCTCGCGGCGGCCGACCTCACCCTGAGCGCCGCGGAGATTGCCACGCTCGACCAGGTGTAGCCCCGGGACGCAGGGGCAGAGAGCGCTTGCCCAGCCGGGTGGGCGCTGTCGGAAGGCCCGCCCGGCCATCCGTACGTCGGGAAGGACCGCCGCCAATGGCCTCGCCGTTGGAGAGACCGCTCGACCACCGCTACCGGGGCGAGCACCCCATCCGCACCCTCGCCTACCTGTTCCGCGCCGACCGCCGCCGCCTCGCCGCGGCGGTCGGCGTCTTCACGGTCAAGCACAGCCCCATCTGGCTGCTGCCGCTGATCACCGCGTCCATCATCGACACGGTCGTCCAGCACGGTCCGATCGGCGACCTCTGGCTGAGCACCGGGATCATCCTGCTGATCCTGCTGGTCAACTACCCGTTGCACGTGCTGTACGTCCGTCTGCTGTACGGCAGCGTGCGCCGCATGGGCACCTCGCTGCGCTCCGCGCTGTGCACCCGCATGCAGCAGCTGTCCATCGGCTACCACTCCCGGGTCAGCGCGGGCGTGTTGCAGGCCAAGGTCGTCCGGGACGTCGAGACCGTCGAGCAGATGGTGCAGCAGACCGCCGAGACCGGCCTCGGCGCGGGCACCGTGCTCATCGGCGGGCTCGTCATCATCGGCATCCGCACCCCGGAGTTCCTGCCGGTGTTCCTCGTCGTCGTCCCCGCCGCCGCGCTCGTCGTCGCCCGGCTCAGGGCCCGGCTGCGCACCCACAACGAGCGCTTCCGGCACGAGGTCGAGACCCTGTCGTCCCGCGTCACCGAGATGACCCGGCTGATCCCCGTCACCCGCGCCCACGGACTGGAGCGCAAGGCGCTGCGCCGGATGGACGGCACCCTGCACCGCCTGCTCACCTCCGGCAACCGCCTCGACCTCGTCAACGGCCGGTTCGGCTCGCTGGCCTGGGTGGTGCTCAACGTCGTCGGCGTGCTCGTCCTCGCGGGCGCCGCGCTGGTGTCGTACTACGGCGTCTGGGGCGTCACCCCCGGCGACGTGGTGATGCTCAGCGCGTTCCTGACCACCCTGACCAACTCCACGACGACGCTGGCGGGGCTCGCCCCGGTCATCACCAGGGGCCTGGAATCGGTGCGTTCGGTGGGCGAGGTGCTCCAGGCGCCCGAACTGGAGGACAACGCGGGCAAGTCCGAGGTCGGCGAGGTCCGCGGGGCCGTCGACTTCCAGCAGGTCGGCCATGTGTACGGGGAGAGCGAGCGGCCCGCCGTGCAGGACTTCACCCTCTCCGTGCGGCCCGGCGAGACCGTCGCCCTGGTCGGCGCCTCCGGAGCGGGCAAGTCCACCGTGCTCAACCTCGTCATCGGCTTCATCCGTCCCACCTCGGGCCGGCTGCTGCTCGACGGCACCGACATGAACGACCTCGACCTGCGCACCTACCGCCGGTTCGTGTCGGTGGTGCCGCAGGAGTCCATCCTGTTCGACGGCACGATCCGGGAGAACGTCGCCTACGGCATGGAGGACGAGGCCGACGAGGAGGCCGTGCGGGCGGCCCTGCGGGACGCCAACGCGCTGGAGTTCGTCGACCGGCTGCCGCAGGGCCTGGACACGGTCGTCGGCGAGCGCGGGGCCCGGCTGTCCGGCGGCCAGCGCCAGCGCCTCGCGATCGCCCGCGCCCTCATCCGGGACCCCCGGGTCCTCGTCCTCGACGAGGCCACCTCGGCACTGGACACCCGCTCGGAGGCCCTGGTCCAGGAGGCTCTCGCCCGGCTCCTGCACGGCCGCACCACCTTCGTGGTGGCCCACCGGCTGTCCACCGTGCGGGGCGCGGACCGGATCGTCGTGCTGGGCGACGGCCGCATCCAGGAGATCGGCACCCACGAGGAACTCCTGCTCCGGGGCGGTGCGTACACGGCGCTGCACAGCGGGCAGGTGGCCTGAGCGGTGCCCTCCGGGCGGTCCCGGCGCCCGGAGGGCACTCGCGTGACGGCGGTCCGTCAGGCGGCGCTGCTGCGCGGGACGCGGTGCGGGCAGCGGGTGTCGTGGTCCGTGCCGCAACTCGTCCACCAGCGCTCGCAGCACGCGGCGTCGAGCTCGGCCTGTACGACGTCGTCGGCGGCCTCGGCGATGTCGAGGCCGACCGCGTACCCGGCCGGGGTGGCGGCCGTCCGCTGCTCGTGCCACTCGGCCTCGCGGACGACGGCGATGACCGGGACGAGGCTCGCGGCGGCGAAGAGATACACGGCCCACGTGGGGCCGTGACGGTACTGCAGGACCGAGGTCCAGGCGAGTCCGGCGCTCGTGGCGACGTAGATCCCGCAGAGGAGGCGGGGGAGGCAGTTCATGGCGTACACCGTTCGTGCGAAGGGATGCGCCCTGTTCAACTGCCGACGGCCCGTGGGGAAGCGGGTCGGTTCCACGCTCGCCGGAACGTCACTCCTGTGGGTCTCCCGCAGTCCGGATTCGACCGGCACTCGGGCACGGAGCGTCAGGATTCCGTCAAATGCGGGCCGGGGTGCGGGAGATGTGAGCATGCCGGAACCGGGCCCGTGGACCGATCCGTCTTGCTTGAGAGGGGCTTTTCCGTGTTGGTGCCGGACCCGAAGGTCGTCAGGAAGCTGCTCACGCAGTACGCGTCGCTTCAGATCGCCCACGCCGAGCGCAGCGACGCCACGGTCGCACGGGAGTTGGAGGATGTGAGCTACACCCTGTGCGTCCTGATGGGCGCCGACGCCGTCCCGGATGCCGTCGCCAAGGCGGATGCCCTGCTCTGAGCCGCTTCTAGCGGGACACGGGAGAGCGTGAACTCCCGTGGAACGCCGCCCGGTAGGACTGTGGAGTGGTTCCCGCGACGCGCCGGAACCGCTCGCGGAACGCGGTCGGGGAACCGAACCCGGCCTGCCGCGCGATGCGCTCGATCGGGTGGTCGCTGTTCTCCAGCAGGTACTGGGCGCGCCGCACCCGCGCCCGCAGCAGCCACTGCAGCGGAGTGGTGCCGGTCTGCTCGCGGAAGCGGCGGCTGAAGGTGCGTTCGCTCATCCCCGACCGGGCCGCCATCGCGGCGAGGGTGATCTCGCGGGCCAGGTTGTCCTCGATCCACTCCAGGACCGGTTCGAGGGTCGAGCCGCGCGGCACCGGCGGATGGTCCAGCACGATGAACTGGGCCTGGCCGCCCTCCCGTTCCAGGGGCATGACCGACATCCGCGCGGCATCGGCGGCGACGGCCGACCCGAAGTCCCGCCGGATCATGTGCAGACACATGTCGAGGCCCGCGGCGGCACCCGCCGAGGTGAGGATCCGGCCGTTGTCGACGTAGAGGACGTCCGGCTCCACCCGGACCCCGGGGAAACGGCGGGCCAGTTCGCCCGCGGCCACCCAGTGCGTGGTGGCCCGCAACCCGTCCAGCAACCCGGCCTCCGCCAGCACGAACGCGCCCGCGCACACCGAGGCGATCCGGGTGCCCGCCGCCGCGGCCTGCCGCAGCGCGTCGAGGACGGGGGCGGGGGTGGGGCCGGCCTCGGGGGAGCAGCCGGGCACGATGATCGTGTCCGCGTCCGCCAGCGTCTCGAGGCCGTGTTCGACCCGGAGCGAGAAACCGCCGTCGGCCCGCACCTCCGGCGACTCGGCGCACAGCCGGACCCGGTAGGCCCCGCGGCCGTCGGGCAGCCGCGTCCAGTCGAAGACCTGCATCGGCGCCGCCATGTCGAACGGCACCACCAGGTCGAGAGCCAGGATCGCCACAGTGTGCATAAAGGCCACGATAGGCGGGTTCCCGCCAGCGGCCACGACAGGGGGACAGCAGGAAAGGCCGACGTCAGATCGGTTGGCGAGAATCCGTGGCCTCCTGTCGTTCCAGCCTCTGTGCGACGGCTGCGAAGATCCCTAACGTGGGCCGCCGACCACCCACGACCGACCCTGGACCTCACCCGATGACCAAGCTCCTGCTGTCCCTGCACGTCCTCGCGGCCATCGTCGCCGTCGGCCCCGTCACCGTCGCGGCCAGCATGTTCCCGCCCGCGGCCCGCAGGTCGGGCGCCGACCCGGCGAGCACGGGCACCGTCGCCCTGCTGCACCGCATCTGCCGCGTCTACGCGGGCCTGGGGCTGGCCGTTCCGCTCCTCGGCTTCGCCACGGCCGCCGCGATGGGGGTGCTGGGCAGCGGCTGGCTGATCGCGTCCATGGCGCTGACCGCCGCCGCGGCAGGCGTCCTGGTGGCCTTCGTCCTGCCCCGGCAGTCGGAACTGCTCGAACAGCTCGACGCCGGGCAGCCCGTCGAGCGGTCCGGCACCGCCCAACTCGCCCTGTTCACCGGCGTCTTCAACCTGCTCTGGGCCACCGTCACCGTCCTCATGATCGTCCGGCCCGGCTCCACCACGGGAGCGTGAGTCAAGCCGAACGGAGGAATTCACCCCGCAGGGTGCAGGGACGCCTAGACTTGACAGCCGTGCCCATACCTGTGGGCCGTGACACGAAAGGCACGTTGACGGGTGTTCCAGGATTCCCCCATCTATGACCGACTCATCGCGGAGCGCGGCGACGTACCCACTCAGGTTCGCAGGGAGGCCGAGCGAGTCAGCAGGGAACTGGAGTTCGTCATGCAGCCCCTCCAGTCCATGAGCCGTGCCCACCTCGGCGAGCTGCCCTCGCCGCCCCCGCCGCCCCCGGGCTGGCAGCGCAACGCGCTCATGCCCGGCCCCGGGCAGCTGTGACCCTCAGGTGAGCGCGGTGTTCGCGCCGTTGACCTGTGCCCCCTCGCCCGCCACGGGACGGGCCAGCCACTCGGCGACGGTGCGTGCGATCGGCTGACCCGTCTCCACCTCCACGAAGCCGAACTGCCCCGACTGGTTGCACTCCAGGAACCACCACGTCCCGTCGGCGTCCTCCGCGAAGTCGAAGGCTCCGTAGGCCAGTTCGGCACCGCGCAGATAGGCGCGCACGGCGTCGGCGACCCGTGGCGGCACCTCGGTGGCCTGCCACGGATGGGTGGGGGAGGCGAAGCGCACGTCGACCTCGTCCGGGTCCGCCGCCGTGGACTTGCGCGCGGCCAGCATCCGCTCACCCACCACCGTGAGCCGGATGTCCGCCCGCTTGGCTATCCGGCGCTGGAGCAGCGTCGGACCGTACGCCACGGCCCCGAAGTCCGCGTCCGGCGCCACCCTGCTGGTCGGCACCGCCCGCGGCGGATCCTGCGGGTGTGCCCCCGACACCGGCTTGACCACCAGATCCGGGTAGCGCTCGGCGAACTCCCGGGCGGCCTGCGGAAAGGTCGTGATCAGCGTGGCCGGAACGGGCAGCCCGGAGCGCTGGGCCAGCCGCAGCTGCCAGGGCTTGTGACGGGCCCGGCGGGCCGCGTCCGGGTGGTTCATCCACCGCGCCTGCGAACTGCGGAGCATGCCGTAGAGCGCCTGCGACGCCTCCTCCGTCAGCCACTGGGACGGCTGGGCGGCCCGGGTGGCGGCCGTGCCCGGCCGGCGCACCCACACGGACCGCAGTCCGTTGATGCTCACCAGCCGCCCTCCGGACGACAGATGGCCGCGGAAGGAGCCGTGCACGTACTCCCCGGACAGCGCCGCGCTCCCCGTCAGGTCGGCCGGGTCGAGCCGGACCACCGGCACCCCGGACGCGTTGAGGTGGACGACCACCATGTCGGCCGTCACGTCGGCCTCACAGGTCAGGATCAACACGGTCATGTACGCCGACCCGTGTTCAGTCGTCGAAGTGGGTCTTCGAACCGGCAGTTGACGTCGTCGTACCGAGCTCTCTCAGCAACGCCAGGTCGTGGGCGGCTATCCGCCCGTCCGAGAGCACGTTCAACTGCCGTCCGGAGTCGTACACATACGGAGTGGTGGACTCCGACTGTGCTGCCGGGCGGGCGTAGTTGAGCGCGAACGGTTGCATCGTCTCTCCCTCGTGGATGCTGCGCCGAGCCGGCGGCGGTCACTGGCACCGTCGCCCGGGTCGCCGACTGCCGTCGGCCTCCTGAGACTTATACGAATCGAACGGGTGATTGGTTTCCTTACTCTGTGTGACCAGGGGCGGTTGGGGAGGCGGGGACGGGGGAGACAGATGGGGACGTCGGGGCGTGTGATCAGGCCGTATCCGTGAATTCGTCACGCTGCGCGTACGCGCGCATGCTGCGCAGAGCGAGCAACAGAACACCGATGTCGTCCAGATACACGGGGTCGACCAACAGGTCGGCCGGCAGCAGGAAGTAGGCGAGGGCACCCCAGAAGACCCACCGCGGACCGGTCGGCAGCCCGGCCCGCCTCAAGTCCCGCCGGGTGCGCAGGAGCCGTGCGAAGACGACCACGGCCGCGGCCAGCAGGACCGCCGCGATCACCGCGGCGACGACGATCACGGTGCTGGTGTCCACGGGCCCTCCTCGAATCGGGATGTGCCGTATCAGGATGTGTGCATCTCTTCACGGATTCCCGTTCCCGGCACGGGTATGGCCGACAAGGCTCGAACCGGTGCCGTCGCACACCAGTGGGAGTGCAGGGGCGTGGGCCGTCGGCGGTCCGTCATACCCGTGGCCCATCCGAGTGGCAGGGTCGGGCCCGGACACCTAGTAATGGTCACCGTAACGTTGCGTGTCGCGCTTCGGGGGGCGCAGCAGCGGCCGCATCTCATCCGCTTGGAGATCCGCGCATGACCAGTCGCCCGTCAGCACCTCAGTCGAACGAACCCGCCATACCCGTCACGGAACCGATCAGCCCCTTCGCGCCGACCGGCGACCGAGGGGACGCGAGCGTCCCGGCGTACGGCGATCCGGTCGACGGGCTGGTCCGTGCCGCCGTGGCCGATCGCCCCCTGGACGAGGTGGCCCAGCTCATCACCCTGCTCGAACAGTCACCCGGGTACGCCCGGGCCACCGCCGACGCGCTCCGCGCGGTCGGGGTGAACCGCTCCGTGGACGACGTCACCCGGCTCGTGGTCCTGCTGACCCGGCCACCGCGGGACGCCTCCGGAGCCGACGAGGCGATCCGTGCCGCGGCCGCGTCCCGCCCCGTCGAGGAGGTGACCCGGCTGATGGCCCTCCTCCAGCAGGCTCCGCTGGAACCCCACTGCGGACAGGAGGCGGTGCGGGCGGCCGCCACCGGCCGGCCCGTCGAGGACCTCGTGGAGCTGATCGGCCGCCTGGCCGACGAACGCGGCGGCGGCCACCCGCCGCAGCAACCGGAGGAGACCGCCGCGGCACCGCCCCCGGCGCCTCCCGAGGGGGCGCCGCTGCCGCGCACGGCACGCGTGCGCTTCCGCAGCGCCGCCCCGCCCGCCTGGCCCGGCCGGCTCGCCGCCCTGGCGCTGTTCGTCTGCGCCGCCGCGTACTTCCCGGCCCACCAGGACGGTGTCTCCCTGCGCCGCTACGGCCTCGTCCTCGGCCTGTCCGGCCTGTGCCTGCTCCTCGCCCTGCTGGTGACCCTGCGCCCGACGGCACCGGCGCTCACCCTCGCGGTCCTGGTGCCGGCCGCCCTGGCCGCGACCCAGCTGTACGCGGCCCGCTTCGACGCGGGCCGGCTGTCCCACGCTCTCGACCTCACCCTCGCCCCGGCCTGGGCCGCCGGACTGGCCGCCGTGTGCGCGGCTCTCGCCGCGCTGACCGCCCTGGTCGTACGGCTGGCCTCCCCGACGCCGCGCCCGAACGCGACGGAACGCCCGCTCGCCGGGGCCCAGCGCACGGCGGACTGACACACCGTCGGCCGGTCGGGACGATCAGACCGCGTCCCCTCAGGCAGCCGCGCGGCGCCTAGGCTGGCGTCATGACCGACGTGCCTTTGGACCCCACGCCACCGTCCGCGGTGCTGCGCGGCGCCTACACGGCCTTCGCGGACGTGGTCCGGCCGTTGGAGGACGAGGAGTCCTGGCGGCCGACCGGCTGCACGGGCTGGGCGGTGCGCGATCTGATCCTGCACTGTGTCTCCGACTGCCAGCGCGCCCTGGTCGCCCTGCACACGCCGGCCGCCGGACCCGCCGACCGTGACGCCGTCACCTACTGGCGGGACTGGCGGCCCGATCCCGTCGGCGCGGCCAACGGGCGGCGCTGGAGCCGGGTGGGCGCCAGCATGTTCCTGGACTTCCGTCAGCTGCGGGAGCTGTACCTGGAGACCGCAGCGGCCACGGTCACGGCCGCCGCGGCGACGGACCGGGACCGCCTCGTCGCCACGCAGGGCCATGTGCTGACCACCGGGGACCTGATGACGACCCTGGCCGTCGAGGCCACGATCCACCATCTCGACCTCGTCGTGGACCTGCCCGGCGTGCCGGGGCCGTCAGCCGTGGGCCTGGCCGCGGTGCGCGCCACCCTGGACGGGCTGCTGGGCCGTCCCGTCCCCGTGGCGTGGAGCGACGAGCACTACGCCCGCGCCGCCACCGGCCGCGCGCCGCTCACGGATGCCGACCGCCGCTCGCTGGGAGCCGACGCCGACCGCATCCCGCTGTTCAGCTGACGCCGTCGCCGCCCTTCGGGGGCTTGCGCTTGAGGCGTTCGAAGGTCCGGGTGAGCTGGTGCAGCGGGGACGCGGGCGGCTGCTCGGCGGGCGGCGCCGTCGGCTCGGCGGCGCGGCCCTCGCGGTACGCGGCGAGCGCCTCGTTGGCGCGTTCGGCGGCCTCCCGGTACAGGTCCCGGGACTTGGTCATGGCGTCGAGCGCCTCCGCGTACATGGCGACGAGTTCGCGCTGCCGGGCGAGCTCCTCCTCCAGGGTCAGCAGCCCCCACTTCTCCCGCAGCTCGGTGACCGCTTCCCCGGCGTCGCCGGGCAACGGCCTGGGCAGCGCGGCGAACCGGGTGAGGACGTCGATCAGTTCCCCGGGCGGAGTCCCGTCGAGGAAGACACTGCGCACGGAGAACTCGTCGGCGTCGTGACCGGGCGGCAGCGGCGGCAGGACGACGGCGCCGCCGCGCGGCACCTGCACGTCGAGGTCCTTCAACGCCCAGTTGACGGCCCGCAGTTGGTGCGGCGCGGCGCGGTGTTCCACCACCCGGTGCGCCAGCCCCCGCGGCAGCAGCCCGGCCAGGGGGCGCAGGCCGCGCTCGTCGGGGGTCATGGCCTCGTGCACGACCACATGGACCGCCCACGACTCGCGCGCGCAGCTCTTCAGCAGGCGCCGCATCTCCTTGTCGTCCTCGGTGAGCCGGTTGACCTCGCGGAAGCGCAGACCGGCGACCGCGTCCTGATCCCACTGCGCCTCCTGGCTCTCCCCGACCGGCCAGAACATGCCGACGGGGGAGGGCCAGGCCATGTTCCAGGCCCGTTCCGCCTCCGCGACCAGCACCCACTCCTCGTCGGTGAGGGTCAGCCGGGCCCGCACGGTCACGTCGTCCTCGACCCGCCAGCGGGCCTCGAAGACCCGTTCCTCCGGAAGTTCCTGGAAGTCGTCGACGACCCCGTCGTCCTTCAGCTGTCGCAGGTGGGAGGCGCGGAGCACGTCCACCGCGGCGGAGTCGGCGTGGCGGCCGCGCAGCTGCCACACGGTGGCGGGGGTCGTGGTGGGCGAGGCGGTGGTGGCGGAGATCGGCATGAGTCCATCTGGGGTGGGGGCAGGTGCCCCCAGTATCGTCGCCGCAGCCGGAAGGAGATCGGGCGGGGTCGGCCGACGGGACGAGCCCCCCGCGGTCCGGATCACTCGGGGTGTGCGGGGCGCGCTTCGGGAGGGCGTCCTTCACCCGTGTCGCGCGGCCGACGCGACCACCACAATGACCGGCACGAACAGGGCCCGCCCACCATCCGCATCGGGGCGGGTCCTGTTCGCCGTGGCGCGCTCCGGCCCCGGCGGGGGAAGGATGGGGCCATGACCACCATCGCCATCATCGGAGCCGGCCCCGGACTCGGCGCTGCCGTGGCCCGGCGGTTCGGCAGTGAGGGCTTCGACGTCGCCCTCGTCGCCCGCACCCCCGAGCGCGTCGCGTCCCTCGCGGCCGGCCTGACCGGCCAGGGCGTCACGGCCCGCGCGTTCACCGCCGACGTACGCGACCCGAAGGCCCTGGCGGCCGCCCTCGACGAGGCGCGGGCGGCGCTGGGCCCGATCGAGGTCCTCCAGTACAGCCCGGTCCCGCAGCCCGGCTTCATGCGCCACGTCCTGGAGACCACCCACACCGACCTCGCCGGCCCGGTCGAGTTCTCGGTCTACGGCCCGGTCGCCGCGGTCCAGCAGGTCCTGCCCGGCATGCGCGAACTCGGCCGCGGCACCATCCTGTTCGTCAACGGCGGCACCGCCGTCGTCCCGCACCCGGACCGCGCGGGTACGTCGATCGCGTTCGCCGCGGAGAGCGCGTACGGGCATCTGCTGCACGACACCCTCGCGCCCGAGGGCATCCATGTCGCCCAGCTGGTCATCCCCGGCGCGATCATCCCCGGGCACCCCCGCAAGGACCCGGAGGCCCTGGCGGACACCCTGTGGGAACTGCACCGGGACCGGCACGGGTTCCGGCACTTCGCCGACGACCTCGACTCCTGAGCCCGGCCTCAGAGGCCGGCGGGGTGCCGGTCCTCCCGGGCCGAGGCGTCCACCAGGGCCGTCAGCAGACCGGGGAAGCGCTCCTGCATCTCATCGGTGCGCAGGGCGTTCATCTTGGTGGTGCCGACGTAGTACTGCCGGATCAGCCCGGCCTCGCGCAGCACGTTGAAGTGGTGTGTCAGCGTGGAGCGGGACACCGCCACGTCGAAGGTGCCGCAGCTCATCTCCGCACCCGCGCCCGCGAGTTGGCGGACCACGGCCCGCCGTACCGGGTCCACCAGGGCCTCCAGCACCTGCTGGAGCGACACCTCCGCCAAGGCGGGGTGCTCCACCGTCCGTGGGGCGGTGCGGGGGCGGGCCATGGGGGCTCCCTCGGGGCGACTGCGGTCCGGTCATGGTACGGCGGTCGCTCCGAGGGGGCGGGGGTGCTCCGGGTCAGGCGCCCACGTAGTCCGCGAGGTGCTCGCCGGTGAGGGTCGAGCGGGCGGCGACCAGGTCGGCCGGGGTGCCCTCGAAGACGATCCGGCCGCCGTCGTGGCCCGCGCCCGGGCCGAGGTCGATGATCCAGTCGGCGTGGGCCATGACCGCCTGGTGGTGCTCGACGACGATGACGGACTTGCCGGAGTCCACCAACCGGTCCAGCAGGCCGAGCAGTTGCTCCACGTCGGCGAGGTGCAGACCGGTCGTCGGCTCGTCGAGGACGTACACGCCGCCCTTGTCGCCCATGTGTGTGGCGAGCTTCAGGCGCTGCCGCTCACCGCCGGACAGCGTGGTCAGCGGCTGGCCGATGGTGAGATAGCCGAGGCCGACGTCGACGAGCCGCTCCAGGATCTTGTGCGCGGCCGGGGTGTGGGCCTCGCCGGAGCCGAAGAACTCCTCCGCGTCGGTCACCGACATCTCCAGCACCTCGCTGATGTCCCGGCCGCCGAGCCGGTACTCCAGGACCGACGCGTCGAACCGCTTGCCGTCGCAGTCCTCGCAGGTGGTGGAGACACCGGCCATCATCCCGAGGTCGGTGTAGACGACGCCGGCGCCGTTGCAGGTGGGGCAGGCGCCCTCGGAGTTGGCGCTGAACAGGGCCGGTTTGACGCCGTTGGCCTTGGCGAAGGCCTTGCGGATCGGCTCCAGCAGCCCGGTGTAGGTCGCGGGGTTGCTGCGCCGCGAGCCCTTGATCGGGCTCTGGTCCACCGACACCACGCCCGCGTCGAGCGGCACCGAGCCGTGCACCAGCGAGCTCTTGCCGGACCCGGCGACGCCGGTGATGACGGTGAGGACACCGAGCGGGATGTCGACGTCGACGCCCTGGAGGTTGTTGGCCGTCGCGCCCCGGATCTCCAGCGCGCCCGAGGGCTTGCGCACGCTCTCCTTGACGGTGGCCCGGTCGTCGAGATGCCGGCCGGTGATGGTGCCCGAGGCCCGCAGGCCTTCCAGGGTGCCCTCGTAACAGACGGCGCCGCCCGCGACACCGGCGCCGGGACCGAGGTCCACGACATGGTCGGCGATCGCGATCATCTCCGGCTTGTGCTCCACGACGAGCACGGTGTTGCCCTTGTCGCGCAGGCGCAGCAGCAGGTCGTTCATCCGCTGGATGTCATGCGGGTGCAGGCCCGCGGTCGGCTCGTCGAAGACGTACGTGACGTCGGTGAGCGAGGAGCCGAGATGGCGGATCATCTTCACGCGCTGCGCCTCACCGCCCGAGAGCGTGCCGGCCGGCCGGTCGAGGGCGAGATAGCCGAGGCCGATCTCGACGAACGAGTCCAGGGTGTGCTGGAGCGCGGTGAGCAGCGGGGCCACCGACGGCTCGTTCAGTCCGCGCGCCCAGTCGGCCAGGTCCCTGATCTCCATCGCACAGGCGTCGGCGATGGAGATCCCCTCGATCTTCGAGGAGCGGGCGCCCTCGGTCAGCCGGGTGCCGTCGCACTCCGGACAGACGGCGAAGGTGACCGCGCGCTCCACGAACGCCCGGATGTGCGGCTGCATCGCCTCGGGGTCCTTGGACAGCATCGACTTCTGGAGCTTCGGGATCAGCCCCTCGTAGGTGAGGTTGACGCCGTTGATCTTCACCTTGACGGGCTCGCGGTACAGGAAGTCGTGCCGCTCCTTCTTCGTGAACTTGCGGATCGGCTTGTCCGGGTCGAAGAAACCGGACTCCCTGATCACCCGCACCACCCAGCCGTCCCCGGTGTAGGTGGGGATGGTGAACGGGTCCTCGTTGAGCGACTTGGAGTCGTCGAAGAGCTGGGCGAGGTCGATGTCGGTGACCGTGCCGCGGCCCTCGCAGCGGGTGCACATGCCGCCGGTGCGGTTGAAGGTGACCTTCTCGGTCTTGGTCTTCTCGCTGCCCCGGTCGACGGTGAGGCCGCCCTGCGCCGAGACCGAGGCGACGTTGAAGGAGTACGCGCTCGGCGGGCCGATGTGCGGCTTGCCGAGCCGGCTGAACAGGATGCGCAGCATCGCGTTGGCGTCGGTGGCGGTGCCGACGGTCGAGCGCGGGTCGGCGCCCATCCGGCTCTGGTCCACGCTGATCGCGGTCGTCAGGCCGTCGAGGACGTCGACCTCGGGACGGGCCAGCGTCGGCATGAACCCCTGCACGAAGGCGCTGTACGTCTCGTTGATCAGCCGTTGCGACTCCGCGGCGATGGTGTCGAAGACGAGCGAGCTCTTGCCGGAGCCGGACACCCCGGTGAACACCGTCAGCCGGCGCTTGGGGATCTCGATGCTGACGTCCTTGAGATTGTTCTCGCGCGCCCCGTGCACGCGGATCAGATCGTGGCTGTCGGCAACGTGCGGCGTGGCGGTCCGCGGGTCCGTCTTCCTGGCCATGGTGGTCGTCTCTCCTCCGTCGGGCCGGGGCGCTCGGCGGAGCCGAGGCGGCGTGGCTCTCAGGCTAGATCCGCACCCGGGACCCGCGCTTCTCCATTCCTGACCGCCCGATCCGAAGTGTGTGTACGGCTCGCAGAATATATCGGCGGCCGATATATTCAGTTTCATGGCACCGAGGAACATGACACAGGCGGCGTTCTTCGTCCTGACCGCCCTGGCCGACGAGCCGCGACACGGCTACGGCATCCTGCGCGAGGTCGAGGACCTGTCCGACGGCGCGGTCCAGCTGCGCGTCGGCACGCTGTACGGCGTACTCGACCGGCTCACCGCGGACGAACTGATCGTCCTCGACCGCGAGGAGGTGCAGCAGGGCCGGCTCCGGCGCTACTACCGCCTCACCGACGAGGGCATGCGGGCCCTCGACGCCGAGGCGGAGCGGATGGCCGCGGGCGCCAGCGCCGCCAAGCAGCGCATCGCCGAGGGCCGCAAGGCCGGCGGCACCCCGCCCGTCACCGGACCCGGACTCGCGGGAGGACTCGCATGACGACCCTGCTCGAAGCGCGCTACCGCACCGTGCTGCGCCTGCTGCCCGCCTACTACCGCGAGGCCCGCGAGGAGGAGATGGTCGAGGTCTATCTCTGGGACGTCGACCAGGAGACCCAGGACCAGAGCAGGCCCACCCTCGGCGAGGTCGCCAGCATCGTCGCCCTCGCCGTGCGCAGCAGACTGGCGGCCACCGGGGCGCCCCGGCGCTACGCCCTGTTCGGCTCGGCCGTCCGGAACTTCGCGCTGTACGCCGTACTGCTCCAGGCGGCGGTGATCGTCTCCGACGAGGTACTGCGCGTCACCTGGTCGGCCACCCGCGGCCCCCGGGAATGGGACCTGTTCCTGACCGGCTTCACCGGCAGCGGTCCGCTGCCGACCGTCGTCGCGATCGCCGGATGGGTGCTGCCGTTGCTGTGGACGGTCACGTTCTTCGCCCTCGTCCACGACCGCCGGCGCCTCGCCCGGGCCGCCGTGCTGCTGGCCGCGCTGCCCTCGCTGTGGCCGCTGATCGAGCCGCTGGTGACCGAGTGGCCGTTGTCCGCCCCGTACTTCGTCACCGCCAACGCGATGTTCGCCTGGCTGCCGGCCCTCGCCGTGTGCGCCGCGTACCACCGCGACGCGCCGCCCGCCGCACTGCCCGCCGGCACTCCCGGGCTGGCCTTCCTGGCCTGCTGTGTCGTCACCGGCGGGTCCGTCGCGCTGCTGCCCACCGTGGTCGATCTCGCCTGGGCCCCCGCCACCTGCTTCGTCCTCGCCGCCCTCGGCTGGCTGCTGCTGCGTGCCCGCCGCGCGGAACCGGGGACCGGCAGCGCGGCGCCGGCCCTGGCGGTGCTCGGCCTGCTGATCCTCGCGGTCCGGGCGGCGTCGCTGCTCCTGTGGAGCGGGCTTGCGCTGCCCGCCGTGTACCTCGCCGGCGCGTACGCCCAGGCGGCCGCGCTCACCCTGCTGGTCCTGGTGCTGGGTGTGGTGGCCCGGCGCGACCTCGCCCCTCGCTGACGGGGCCGCGCCGCCCGCTCAGCTGTGGAACTTGATGTAGCCGTTGCCGTCCGGGTCGGATCCGCTCTTGGTGTAGGAGTGGACGTCGGCCCGGCTGCCGGCCGGCTTGAACAGGTAGATCGTGTCCTTGTCGTTGTTCCACATGAAGTTGCAGTTGTCGCGGTACACGACGTTCTTCGCGTCCGAGTCGGTGCCGTGGCCGCCGCGCAGCTTCACGTAGTCGCCGGGCTGGAGGTAGTGGTTCGCGGTGAACTCGAAGTAGTTCCCCGCCGCGTCCTCGACCCAGTACCCCTTGAGGTTCACGGTCTTGGTCGACGAGTAGTTCTTGATCGTCACGTACTCGTCGTCGGTGTTCCCGGTGGCGCAGGTGTTGGAGTCGCGGCCGGGCGCGTCGTACTGGGTCCCGCGGATCTTCAGCGCGGACGAGTACTCGGTCGCCTGCGCGGGCACCGCGGTGAGCGCTATGAGCGCCCCTGTTGCGGTGACCGCTGCCGCCGTGGTGGCGGCAAGACGTATACGCATGACAAAGCCCCCCTTTGTGAAGCTTCAGTGAAGAAGAACCTGGAGCGTATACAACCTTCTTGTACGGTCACGGCCGATTCCCCGAAATGTGACCCTGTCAGTGCGGGTAGGCGCGCGGCGGCCGCTGCCGGGGCAGTTCGTCGCGGAACTCCGCGATGACGGAGTGGATCTGCCGCATCAGCGCGGTGTTCTCCAGCCGGTGGAGATAGAGGTTGCGCCGGGCCAGGGCGGGCGCGTCCACGCAGAAGTACAGGGCCATCAGCGGGTTGATGAACAGCTCGCTGCCCCGGGTGCGTTCGGTGAAGCGCACGTCCCCGAAGTCGCCGCGCACGGCTGCCGCGACGGAGCCGTTGACGATGCTCGGATGGTCCGGCGTGCACTCCTGGGCGTGCGCCACCGCGTCCAGGTACAGGGCGCCCTCGCGGCTCTCGCGCGGCAGCGAGAAGGCGCCCAGGTAACCGCCCTCGCGGTCCAGCGCGGCCAGGTTCTCCAGCACCAGGGAGTGGTTCACGCCGTGATGCGCGTCCACCCCGAACCCCAGGCAGGCGACCAGCCGTTCGGGTACGTCGTCCAGTGCGGCCACCGCCGCCAGGCTCGCCATGTCCTCCTCCGGGGTGCCGAGCCCGTGCTCGTCGCCGCGCAGCAGGATGTCGGTGCCGCCGTCCACCAGCACGATCGCGTCCACCGGCCCCACGTGGTCGAGGAGGGTGCGATAGGCGGCCCGCAGCGGGACCACCCCGGTGAGCGGGAAGGCGTACACCGTCGAAGGCAGACCCTGCCGGTCCAGCCAGCGGGCCAGGGTGCGCTCGGGGAAGTAGTCCCCGCGTGCGGCGGTGTCGGGGCGCACGGCCGCGACGTCCTGATCGAGCCAGGCGTCCAGGTCCAGCCCGTAGAGGTCCGCGAACGACAGGTTGGCCAGGTGCACTTCCTTCCCGGCGGCCTGAAGGGCGAGCGCCAGCGGCAGGCCGGCGTAGACGTCGAAACCGCCGCCCGCACCCGCGACGAGAACCCGCCGCGCGGTACGCAGACGGGTGAAGAGGGCAGGCTCGTGGAGGGAGAACACCGCAGGACGGTAAGGCGATCTTGGGTCCACGGCAAGCGAGTTGGGCGCGGCAGGCTTGTGGGAGCGCTCCCAAGCCGTCAGGATGCTGCGATGACCTCGCCAGCAGTGATCCGCCGGTACCGCCCCGGCGACCGGGCCGCCCTCGACGACATCTGCATCCGCACCGCGCACAACGGCCTGGACGCCAGGCCGGTTTACGCGGACCCCACCATCCTCCCGGCGATCTTCGCGCAGCCGTACGTCGAGCTGGAGCCGGAGCTCGCCTTCGTGCTCGACGACGGTCAGGGGCAGGCCGTCGGCTACATCCTCGGCGTCGCCGACACCCCCCGCTTCGCCGCGGAGTTCCGCACCAAGTGGCTCCCGCTCGTCGCCGACCGGTACCCCGAGGGCAGTGCCGCCCCCGGCACGCCGGACGAGCTGATGATCCGGCTCCTGCACGACCCCGAGCGGATGATCGTCCCCGAACTCGCCGCGTACCCCGCCCACTTGCACATCGACCTGCTCCCCGAGTGGCAGGGGCGCGGACACGGCAGGGAGTTGATGCGCACGCTTCTCGCGGCCCTGGCGGACCGCGGGGTCCCGGCCGTCCACCTGGTCATGGCGACGGCCAACGTCCCGGCCCGCGCCTTCTACGACCGGCTGGGCTTCCGGGAGATCCCGGTACCCGACCTGGGACCGGTCGCGTGCCTGGGGCGTGCGACCGGAAATCTCGACCGGCCGTAGACCCTCCTCTATTACGATGGCCATCAAAGTTCGACGCCTGTCGAACTTGTACACCCGGTCGAAGGGGGAAGAGCCATGGTCAGGACGGTGCGGTTCCATGAGGTCGGCGGGCCCGAGGTGCTGCGGCTCGAAGAGGCGGCGGTCGGCGAGCCCGGCCCGGGCGAACTGCTGATCCGGGTGGACGCGATCGGCCTCAACCGGGCCGAGGTGCTGTTCCGCGGCGGACAGTACATCGAGCCCGTCAAGGAGTTCCCCGCCCGGCTCGGCACCGAGGCCGCGGGCGTCGTCGAGGCCGCCGGCCCGGGCGTGACCGGGTTCGCGGCCGGCCAACCGGTCAGCGTGGTGCCCGCGTTCTCGATGAACGAGTACGGCGTCTACGCCGAGCGCGCGATCGTCCCCGCCCGGGCGGTCGTCCGCCGCCCCGAAGGGCTCGACGCGGTGGCGGGCGCCGCCGTGTGGATGCCGTACGTGACGGCGTACGGGGCACTGGTGGAGGTCGCCGGGATGCGGGCCGGGGACACGGTCGTCCTGACCGCCGCCTCCAGCAGCGTCGGCCTGGCCGCGATCCAGGTCGCCCGCAGCGTCGGCGCCGTCCCCCTCGCCACCACACGCACCCGCGCCAAGGCGGAGGCGCTGCGGAAGGCGGGCGCGGCCGACGTGATCGTGACCGAGGAGGAGGACGTCACCGCGCGGATCCTCGGCCGTACCGCCGGGCGGGGCGCCGAGTTCGTCTTCGACGCCGTGGCGGGGCCCGGCGTGGTCGACCTGGCCCGGGCGGTCGCCCCCGGCGGCACCCTGCTGCTGTACGGGGCGCTCAGCGGGCAGCCGACCCCGTACCCGGGGTTCGACCTGGGCATGCCCGCGCTGAACATGCGGACGTACACCCTCCACGAGACGACCCGGGACCCCGAACGGCTGCGCCGCGCGGAGGCGTTCGTCGCGTCCGGACTGCGCACGGGCGTCTTCGCACCGGTCGTCGACCGGACCTTCGCCCTGGCGGACATCGCCGAGGCGCACCGCTACATGGAGACCGGCTCGCAGGTCGGGAAGATCGTCGTCACCGTCGACCACCGCTGAACGCGCGAAGGGGCCGGGGGAGTGCACCTCCCGGCCCCTTCGCCTCGCCTACGGCAACGCGCTCACGCGCCGCTCGCCTTGAGCATGTCCTCGCGCTCGACGATCTTCACGCGCTCGCGGCCCTCGGGCTCGCCCAGCGCCTTCTCGGCGGCGTCCAGCTTGTACCAGCCCTCCCAGGTGGTGAAGCGGATCTCGCGCTCGGCGAGGAACTCCTCCACGGCCTCGGGGGCGGGCGAAGCCGGCGTCTGGAGACGCTCGTTGGCGAAGTCGTCCAGCAGGTTCGCGACCGTCTCGTTGGCGTCGCCCTTGGTGTGGCCGATGAGACCCACCGGGCCGCGCCGGATCCAGCCGGTGACGTACGTCGACGTGAGGTGCTCGCCGCTCTCCTGGAGGACCCGGCCGCCAGCGTCCGGGACGGTGCCCGAGTCGATGTCCCAGGGCAGCTTGGGGAGCTTGTCGGAGAGGTAGCCGACCGCGCGGTAGACGGCGTCGACGTCCCAGTCGGTGAACTGTCCGGTGCCCTTGACGTTGCCGGTGCCGTCCAGCTCGGTGCGCTCGGTGCGCAGGCCGACGACCTTGCCGTCCTCGCCGAGGATCTCGGTGGGGGACTCGAAGAAGTGCAGGAACAGCTTGTGCGGGCGGTCGCCGATGTCGCGGATCGCCCAGTTCTCCAGGGTCTTGGCGACCATGTCGACCTGCTTGTTGCCCCGGCGCTCGGCGATCGAGCCCTCGTCGTAGTCGATGTCCTCGGGGTTGACGATGACCTCGATGTTGGGGGAGTGGTCCAGCTCGCGCAGCTCCATCGGGGAGAACTTCGCCTGCGCCGGGCCGCGGCGGCCGAACACGTGTATCTCTACGGCCTTGTTCGCCTTGAGGCCCTCGTAGACGTTCGGCGGGATCTCGGTCGGCAGCAGCTCGTCCGCCGTCTTGGCGAGGATGCGGGAGATGTCGAGGGCCACGTTGCCCACGCCCAGGACGGCGACCTTCTCCGCCTCCAGCGGCCAGGTGCGCGGGACGTCCGGGTGGCCGTCGTACCAGGAGGCGAAGTCGGCGGCGCCGTAGGAGCCGTCGAGCTCGACGCCCGGGATCTTCAGCTCGCGGTCCGCCATGGCGCCGGTCGAGAAGATCACCGCGTCGTAGAAGGCGCGCAGGTCGTCCAGGTGGATGTCCGTGCCGTAGTCCACGTTGCCGAAGAGGCGGACCTGCGGCTTGTCGAGGACCTGGTGGAGGGCCTTGACGATGCCCTTGATGCGGGGGTGGTCGGGGGCGACGCCGTACCGGATCAGCCCGAACGGGGCGGGCATCCGCTCGAAGAGGTCGATGGACACACCGGGCTCGGCGGCCACGTCGGACTTGAGCAGAGCGTCGGCGGCGTAGATGCCGGCCGGGCCGGCGCCGACGATGGCTACCCGCAGGGGGCGGGGCATGATCAGGTTCCCTTCGAGAGGCGACGAGCGATCTCGACGGGAAGCCTAAACTAAGGCAAGCCTAAGTCGGTACGCGGGTCCGATCTATGAGCTCATAAGGTTACTTTATGAGCGGGACGGGCCGTGGCAGCACTCTCTCATGCGGCGCGGGAACTCGATCACGGGCATCGGCCAACAGCAGTCGACCATGCCCATGACCTCAAGGGAACCGCATGCAATCGACAGGCGATCCACGCGTCGAGGACCTCCCCGACGTCGTTCCCCGCGACGGCGTCGAGTCCGACGCCTCGGTCGTCGAGCGTTCGGGGGAGGAACCCGAGGCCTTCGAGATCCTCTTCCACCGGTACGCCGACGACATCCACCGCTACGCGGCCCGACGGCTCGGCGCCGAGGCGGCCGACGACCTGATGGCCGAGACCTTCGTCATCGCGTTCCAGCAGCGGCACCGCTACGACCTGACGCGACCGCACGCCCGTCCGTGGCTGTACGGGATCGTCACCAACCTCGTCGGCCAGCACCGGCGCGCCGAGGCGCGACGGCTCAGGGCGCTCGCGCGTGCCGCCACGAGGGGGACCGGTGACGGCGGCGAGGCGCTGGCCGACCGGGTGGTGGCGAGGGTCGGTGCCGAGCACTCCCGCGCCCAACTGGCGGGCGCGCTGGCGAAGTTGCCGGCACGCTACCGGGACGTGCTGCTGGTGATCGCCTGGGGCGATCTCGACTACGCCGAGGCTGCCGAGGCCCTCGGCATCCCCGTGGGCACGGTGCGCTCCCGACTCAACCGGGCGCGGACCAGGCTGCGCGAGGCACTGGGCGGGGCGGACCCCACAGCCCTTCACGAGGAGACCGAGGAGAACGAGGAGACCGATCGTGGATGACCTCACTGCGGTGCGCGAGTTCGAGGCCGACGTGGCCCCGCTCACCGACGACGCCCGTTTCGCGGCCCGCGCCCGGCTGCGGCGCGCCATCGTGCGGGAGGGCCGTCCGGGCGATCTGCCGCGCCGGCTGATGCTCAGGGTCGCGGTGGTGGGGACCGCCACGGCGGCGGTCGCCGGTGGCGTTCTCGTGGCCGGCCGGCATGACGGGGGCGAGGGCGCGGACGCCCCGCGGATGGGGACGCTCAGCGCGGCCGAGCTGCTGCACAAGGCCGCGGCGCGATCCCGTGCCGACGGCACCGGGACGCCGGTTCCGCGCGATGACCAGTACGTGTACTCGAAGATGTTCGTCACCCGGACCTATGTGAAGGGCGGGAAGCGCAGGACCTGGACCGACGAGAGCTGGATGTCCGTGGACGGCTCCAAGCCCTCCAGGCGCCAGGAGTACGGCAAGGTCCACCGCGATCCGCCGCTCGGCGAGCACCAGGTGATGTGGCCGCCGACCAGGTACGCCCAGCTGGCGCAGTGGCCGACGCAGCCGGACGAGCTCCTGGACAGGCTGCGGATGGGCATGAGCACCGACGACAAGAAGGCGGACCTGTCGGTGGGGTCGGGCGAGGCTCGCGAGAAGCCGATGCGTCAGGAGGACATCGACAGTGTGGCGTTCGCCAACGCCGTCCAGTTCTTCGTGGTCCCGCGGATCATGCCGCCCGGGCTGGAGGCGGCCACCTTCGAGGCGGTCGCCCGGATCCACGGCATCCGGATCGACCGTGACGCGCTGGACGGCCTCGGCCGCGAGGGAGTCGCCGTCTCCTACCCGAAGTTCGACTTCGCGTTCATCTTCGACGCGACGGACTACACGTATCTGGGGCTGCGGCTGAAGGGGAGCACCGCGGACCTGGTCGACGGGAAGTTCAAGCATCGCGACTGGTACCACGAGCTGCGTGCCCGGGAGGAGTTGGGCGTCGTGGACCGTATCGGTCAGCGCCCGTAGCCGGGACCGCGGTGCCCCGGGGCGGTCAGCCGATGTGGTAACTGTCGCCGTACACCTTCCAGTCCAGCGGTGTGTTCAGGTCGAGGTTGCCCTTGCGCAGGAACACCCGCTGGGCCGTGTCGACGCGGCTGGTGTCGCTGTGGGCCTCCTCCTGCTTCATGGCCCACACCCGGGCGTCCAGGAAGGCGTTGAGGTAGGTGACCTCGTCGCCGCCCTGGGCCGGGGGCCGGGCCCGGTTCAGGGCCCGCCCCCGTATGTTGCGGAAGCTGGTCGGGTCGTCACCGTCGCCGTGCATGACGATGGCGTCGTAGTAGGCGAACTGGCCGAGCACGCGCAGTCCGTCGGTCTTGCCCTGACGGACCGCGGGGTTGAAGTAGACGCGGTCGCGCTCGTCGTTCTGGGCCCGCTGGAACTCCGTGTCCTGTGCGGCCCGGCGCCAGTCCGCCGGGAAGTTCGGGTCCAGACCTGAGTGCGAGTCGCTGCCGTTGACCCGGCGGAGCGCCGGCAGGTAGCGGGCGAGGACGTTGCCGGGTTTGCGGTCGGTGTAGAGCTCGACGAGGTCGAGCATGTCGCCGGTGCCCGAGCAGAACCCGATGATGCCCGCGGTGTAGCCGCGGCCGTCGCCGATGTCCTCGATGTACTTGTACTGCGCCTTCCAGTCGAGCGAGGAGTTCTCCGCGCTCGACACCAGTTTCATGGCGATCTCCTTCTTCGCCGGGTCGTCGAGCCCGACCGCCGCGGAAAGGGCGGCGGCGCGGGGGGAGTTGTTGAGGAGCGGGACCGACGCCAGGGACGCGCCGATCAGGGTGAGGAGGGTGCGGCGCGAGGTGCGCGCGTGGTGCTTCACGGCGGCTCCAAAGGGAGGTGGGGGGTGGGGAGTTGGCCGTACGTGACACTGATAGGAAGGTTTCCTATCAGATGCCGCGCAAGAAGAACAACCTTTCGGTCGAAGGTTCGTACCAATCAACGAGAAGGAAGACCCGCTAGGGCAACGGCTGTTCCGCCCAGATGACCTTGCCGCCCGGCGTGTAGCGGGTGCCCCAGCGCTCGGCGAGCTGCGCGACCAGGAACAGGCCGCGCCCGCCCTCGTCCGTCATCGCCGCGTAGCGCAGATGGGGCGAGGTGCTGCTGCTGTCGAAGACCTCGCAGATCAGGGTGCGGTCGTACAGCATCCGGACCCGGATGGGCTCACCGCCGTAGCGGATCGCGTTGGTCACCAGCTCGCTCAGGATCAGCTCGGTGGTGAACTCCAGGTCCTCCAGGCCCCATCGGGCCAGCTGCCGGGTGACGTCGGCCCGTACCCGCCCGACCGCCGCCGGGTCGGACGGCACCTGCCACTCGGCGACTCGCCCGGGGTCGAGCGCGCCGGTGCGGGCCACGATCAGGGCGATGTCGTCGCTGGGGCGGGCCGTCAGCTTGGAGTCCAGCACGACCTGGCAGGTCTCCTCGGGCGTCTCACCGGCCCGTTCCAGTGCGGCGGCCAGCAGCTCCAGACCCACGTCGATGTCCCGCTCCCGGTCCTCGACCAGTCCGTCCGTGTACAGCACCAGCCTGCTGCCCTCGGCGAGTTCGAGGTCGACGGTCTCGAACGGCAGGCCACCCAGGCCCAGCGGGGGACCGGCGGGCACGTCGGGGAACTCCACACTGCCGTCGGGGTGGATCAGCGCGGGCGGCGGGTGGCCGGCGCGGGCCAGGGTGCAGCGCCGGGAGACGGGGTCGTAGACGGCGTACAGACAGGTCGCGCCGGTCACCGGGGCGCTGTCGCCCTCCTGGGTCTCGTCCTGGTCGATGCGGCCGACGAGTTCGTCCAGCAGCACCAGCAGTTCGTCGGGCGGCAGGTCGAGCGAGGAGAAGTTGTGGACCGCCGTGCGCAGCCGGCCCATCGTCGCCGCCGCGTGCAGCCCGTGGCCGACGACATCGCCGACGACCAGCGCGACCCGGGCGCCGGACAGGGGCAGGACGTCGAACCAGTCGCCGCCCACGCCCGCCTGCGCGGGCAGATAGCGGTAGGCGATGTCCAGGGCGTTCTGCTCGGGCAGGCTCCGCGGCAGCAGGCTGCGCTGGAGGGTGACCGCCATGGTGTGCTCGCGCGTGTAACGGCGGGAGTTGTCGATCGAGACCGCCGCCCGCGTCACCAGCTCCTCCGCCAGGGCCACTTCGTCGGTGTCGAAGGGCTCCGGCTTCTGCGAGCGCCAGAAGTTGACCACGCCGAGCACCAGCGCGCCCGCCCGCAGCGGCACGGCGATCAGCGAGTGGATGCCGAACTCCAGGACCTGCGAGGTGCGTTCCAGATCCTGGGCCCGCCAGCCCGGCGACTCCGCCAGCCGGGACTCCAGGACCGCCTGACCGGAGCGCAGGGCACGGGCCTGCGGAGCGGACGCGACCAGCCGCATCCGCTCGCCCACCGGATACAGCGGCGCGTCCTTGCGGATGCCGCTGAACGCCGTGCGCCGCAGCTCCGTCCCCGCCTCCGGCTGGCCGCCCCCGAGCACCGCGTCGAACAGGTCCACGGTGGCGAAATCCGCGAACCGGGGCACGACCAGCTCCGCCAGCTCCTCGGCGGTACGGGTGACGTCCAGGCTGGTGCCGATGCCCACCCCGGCGTCATAGAGCATGTTCAGCCGCTCCCGCGCCGCCTCCGCCCGGCCCGACAGGGCCCGCAGTTCGGTGGAGTCGCGCAGGGTCGCCACGGTGCCCGCCGGGCCGCCCTCCAGCTCCGTGGCCCGCTGGTTGATGACCAGCAGCCGGTCGCCGACCAGGTGCACCTCGTCCGTCGCGACCCGCCCGGAGGTCAGCAGATCGGCGGTGTCCGGCGGCAGACCGAGCTCACCGACCTGTCGGCCCTCGGCGTTCGCGGGCAGGTGCAGCAGCCGCTGCGCCTCGTCGTTGGCGAGCAGGAGCCGGCCCTCGCCGTCCGCTATGAGCACGCCCTCGCGCACGGCGTGCAGCACCGCGTCGTGGTGTTCGTACATGCGGGTCATCTCGTGCGGCCCCAGGCCACGCGTCTGGCGCTGCAACCGTCTGCTCACCAGGGCGGTGCCCGCCGTGGCCACCGCGAGGCCGCCGGCCGCCATGGCGATCAGCAACGGCAGCTGCTCGTCCGCGGCGCCGCCCACGTGCGCCGTGGTGATACCGGCCGACACCGCGCCGACGACCTTCCCGTCCGGGTCCTTGATCGGCACGATCGCCTGCACCAGCTGCCCGATGGTCCCGTTGATCTCCTCGGTCACCACGTGTCCGGCCAGCGCGGGCTCGAGGTTGCCGACGAACTTCTTGCCGATACGGTCCGGCTTGGGGTGCGTGTAGCGGATGCCGTCGGTGTTGAGCACGACGATGAAGTCCACGCCGGTCGCCTTGCGCGCGGCCTCGGCCCGGGGCTGCAGCACCGCGGTCGGATCGGGGTCGTCCAGCGCCTCGCGGGTGCCGGGCGCGTTGGCGAAGGCCTGGGCGACGGCGACCGAGCGGTTGCGGGCCTCGGTCGTGCTGTCGTGCCGCACCTGGAGCACCAGGGCCACCACGGCGGCCACGACCAGCAGCAGCACGATCACGACCTGGAGGACGAACACCTGTCCGGCGACGCTGCGTCCGCCCAGCGCCGACCGCACCTCCGGCCGCGCGCGCCGCGACGGGCCCGCGTCACGCTGCGAGAGTCGGCCCATGTGCCATGTCTACACTGCACGGCCCCATGAGGCGAGAGGCGTCACAGTCTGTGACCCGACCTGCACGACACCTCGACACCGCGTGTCCGGTGGGTCGGGTACGACGGCTCGCCCGCACCGGTGCGGTTCCGGTTGCCGCAGCCACGGCTACGGGACGGTCGTGGCGGCTCACCGCTGCCACCGCCGTCGCTCCGGGCGCCGCGTCGCGAGCAACAGGGCGATGTCGTCCGGCCGCTCGGCGGTGTGCCGGGCCGCCGTGGTGAGGCGGTCTGCCAGGTCCGCGAGGCGCGTCGAGGGGTTGCCGGCCCGGCTCAGGGCCACCCGCAGGGCGCTGATGCCGTCGTCGATGTCGACGCCGGGCCGCTCGACGAGACCGTCGGTGTAGAGCGCGAGGACGGCGCCGGGCTCCACCTGCAACTCGGTGACCGGGTAGCGGGCACCGGGATCGACGCCGAGGACGACACCGCCGGGCAGGTCGAGGACGCGGGTGCTGCCGTCGGGATTGCGCAGCAGGGGCGGAGGATGGCCGGCCCGGGCGGCGCGGGCCAGTCCGGTGGCCGGGTCGAGCCGGATGTAGCAACAGCTCGCGAACTGACCGGGGTCGAGGTCGATCAGGAGGTGGTTGGTGCCGCTCATGACCTCGTCCGGCGGCCGGTCGCTGAGCGCGAACGCCCTGACCGCGCTGCGCAGTTGGCCCATGGTGGCCGCGGCCTGCACCCCGTGCCCCTGCACGTCCCCGATCACCAGGGCCAGCCCGTCCCCGCACTCGACGACGTCGTACCAGTCCCCGCCGACCTCCATGCCCTGCGTGCCCGGCAGATAGCGGCCGGCGGTCTCCACCAGCGGATGGTCCGTCAGCCGGCGGGGCAGCAACGCCTGCTGGAGTCCCCGCGCCAGGGCCGCCTCGCTCTCGTAGCGCTGGGCTTTCTCCATGGCGTGCGCGATCAGCCCGGCGAGCGCGGTCAGCACCGAGCGTTCCTCGCCGCTGAAGCTGCGCCGCCCGTCGAAGCCCAGGATGCAGGAGCCCACCGGACGCCCCGAGGCGATCAGCGGCAGGAAGGCACGGGCACCCTCCGTGGCGTCCAGCGCAATGCCCGGATAGGCCGCGGAGAGCTGCTCCATCGAGTCGAAGAACAGCGGCCGGCCGGTGGTGAGCGTCTCGACGCCCGGCAACTGCTCGTCGAGACCCACCCCGTCGAACGGGGCGAGGAACCCCGGCGGGAAACCGGACTCCCAGGCCAGGAACAGATGGCGGTCCTGGAGCAGGTAGAGCGCGAACCGCCGGCCGCCGAACGCCGGCAGCAGCTCGCGCATCACCACGGCGGAGACCTGACGGGCGGTGACGGCCTCCGTCAGGGCGATGGCGAGGACGATCGGCCGGTACAGCGGGGCCAGCGAGGTCGCGCCGGCCGTACCGGCGCCGCCCGCGGCCTGCGCCGAGTCCGGCATCCGGCTCGTGGGCTGGACCGTGCAGGTCAGCACGTCCGGGCCGGGATACACCGACAGGGCCAGCCAGTCGCCCTCGTAGGAGTCCTGCGCCGGGTCGGGAGGCCGCCGTACGTGCAGATGCACCGGTTCCGGCGACAGCAGGGCGCTGCGCAGATGGTCCTCGAAGTCGGGCTGGTTCAGCCAGGGCACGCCGTCCCACAGCGAGCGCCCGAGCAGCAGATCGCGCGGCTGCTGCAGCAGCTGGGCCGCGCGCGGGTTGGCGTAGGCGACCAGCCCCAGCCGGTCCAGGCAGAACACGCCCTCCGGCAGCAGGTCGGCGGCCGCGTCGCCCGCCACCGAAGGCCCCGGATCGAGCACGAACCCCCGCACGGGCCGGGAGCCCGCGTCGGAGGGACCGGGGTCCGGGGTCCAGAACTCCATGAGCCGCAGGCCGCCGTCCGGGGCCCGCACGTACAGCGGCAGCGACGGTGGGGGCCGGCTCGCGGCGGTCTCCTCGAGTGCCGCCAGCACCCGTTCCGTGTCGGCCGGGGACAGGGCCCGCGCGAGCGCCTGGACCGTGCCGTCGAACTCGGCCGGCGTCACGCCGAGCAGGGCGTGCAGCGACGCGTCGGCGGTGACGACACCGCTCGCCGGGTCCCACGCGAACCGCCCCAGCCGCCCCACGGACGGGTGCGCGGTCGGCGGCCGCACGCACTGGGGCTCACCGTCCCAGGCGACCGTCTCGGGGTGGTCCTCCAGACGTGCGGCCAGCTCCTCGGCCACCCGGGTGAGCCGCTCCCGCGCCGACAGCACCTCCGCGGCGTCGGTGGCCGCGGGCCGCAGCACGGTCAGCACGCCGTACGTCGCCGACGCCCCGACCACGGGCACGTACAGCGACCCGAACTGGAACGGCAGACCTGCCGCGAACTGCGGATAGCGGCGCATCGTCTCCGTGGAGTTCGGCAGCACCACGTCCACCCCGAGCCGGTAGGCGTCGGCGACGGGGAAGGGCCGGTCGACGTGCAGCCGCCACCAGGGCTTGAACAGCGGCCCCGGCAGCCCGGCCAGCACGGCCAGCCGCAGCACACCCGGGGTGTGCGAGCGCAGGTAGACACCGCCGGCGTGACCCCCGGCCGCGCCGATCGCCTCCGTCGAGGCGTCGATCAGCAGCGCGGCCAGCCGTCCCGGCGCCCGGTGCGCGTCCTCGCCGCTCCCAGTCATCAGCCCTGCCTCGTCGCTGTGCCGCCGCTCGGGCGACACAGCAAGAATGCGCCACGAGACGCCTGCGGCGCACCTGGGCGGAGGGGATTGGTGGGGGCTCGGGGCGTGGGCCGCGTGCGGTGTCAGGTGGACAGGCCCTGGAGGCCCTCGTAGGCCGCTGAGACGATCTCCAGGCCCCGCTGGTCGTTCGCGGGCTCGCGCATCTGGTGGGTCACGTATGCCACCGCCATACGTGCCGAGGGATCGACCATGACGAGCGAGCCGCCCCACCCGCCCCAGCCGTACGCCGTGCCGAACAGGCCGTATCCCAGGCCCCACCGCATCGGCATGCCCAGGGTGCGGTCCTCGCCGTCGAACTGCTCCTCCCACGCGCGCGCGGGCCCGGCCGGGGACATCAGCCGGACCGGGCCGATCCCGCCCGCGCAGGCCATCACGGACTGCACGAGGGCCACGGAGCGGGCGTTGCCGTAGCCGTTGGCCGCGGGGATCTCGGCCCGGCGCCAGGCCGTGCTGTTGGCGTCCCGGACCCGGAGCGCGGTCGCGGTCGTGGGCTTGGGCTCCGCGTTCGGCGCGCTCGCGGTGTAGTCCTCGTCGTGCCCGGGCGGCGGGACGGCGAGCGCCACACGATGGTCGTCCTCGGGGCCCACGCCGATGCGGAAGTCGGCGCCGATCGGCCCGGCCACCTCCTCGGCGAAGAACGTGCCCAGGCTGCGGCCGGTGATCCGGCGCACCACCTCGCCCACCAGGAACCCCTGCGTGAGGGAGTGGTATCCGGCCGCGGTCCCCGGCTCCCACTGCGGGGCCAGCCCCGCGAGCCGGGCCGTGACGGCGGGCCAGTCGTAGATCTCGGCGACGGGCCCGTCGAAGTCGGGCAGGCCCGCGGTGTGCGACAGCAGATGCCGTACGAGCACCTTGTCCTTGCCCGCCGCGGCGAACTCCGGCCAGTAGCGGGCGACCGGCGCGTCCAGATCGAGTTCGAGGCGGTCCACCAGGATGATCGCGGCCAGGGCCGTCATCGTCTTGGTCACCGAGAAGACGTTGGTCACGGTGTCCCGCTCCCAGAGCCTGCTCCGCCCGGCGTCCGCGTGCCCGCCCCACACGTCCACCACGGGCTTGCCGTCGACGTACACCGCCGCCGAGCCACCGGTGTCGCCCTCGTCCAGGAAGGCGGCCAGCGCGTTGGGCACGGCCATGAACAGGTCGTCGTACGAACCCTGGATGTCTGCCATGCGCGGAATCTAGCCCCCGGCGAGGGGCGGGCGGCAACCGAATTTCCGGCCGGTGGGCGGGGTGGAGCCGGCCGGCCCCGTTCACCGGGGAATCCGTGTCCGGCGTATCGAGCGCATCCCGCGGATCAGGCATCAGGATGCAGGAGGGCGCCCGCGCCCTGTCAGGGCCGGCCGGCCTGCCGGACCCCGCGTCTGCGGCAGATCCACCGGGTGACCCCGTGGGCCCATATCGTGGGAAGTGAGGCGATATCGGCAGTGAGGCGGCAGAGCCATGGCGGACGCTGGGATCGACTACGCAGCGGTGTTCCAGGCGCTGCCCGGCATGGTGGCGGTCCTGACGCCCGAGCTGGTGTACGTGGACGCCAACGAGGAGTTCGTCCGCATGTCCGGACGCAGCCGGCAGCAGCTCGTCGGCCGCTACCTCTTCGACGTCTTCCCCGACAACCCCGAGGACCCGGCCGCCTCCGGCATGCGCAACCTGGCCGCCTCACTGCAGCGCGTCCTGGCCACCGGCGAGCGCGACACCATGGCCGTCCAGCGTTACGACGTCGAGTCGCTGGAGCAGCCGGGGTGCTGGGAGCAGCGTTACTGGAGCCCGGTCAACGCTCCGGTGTTCGGGCCGGACGGGAAGGTCGCCCTCCTGGTGCACCGGGTGGAGGAGGTCACCGAGTTCATCCGTGACCGCGGTGGCCCCGTCGGCACCCGGGCCCGCGCGCTGGAGGCCGAACTGTACATCCGCGCCCGGGAGTTGCAGGAGGTCAACGAACGGCTGAGAAAGGCCCACGCCCGCGAGCGCGAGGTCGCCCTGGCCCTTCAGGAGGCGATGCTCCCGGCGCCCCGGCAGGTGCGCGACCACAGAGCCGCCGTACGTTACCGGCCCGCCGTCGGCGCGCTGAACGTCTGCGGCGACTGGTACGACCTCGTGGAACGGATCGGCGGCGACCGCATCTGCGTCGCGGTCGGCGACGTCGTCGGGCACGGACTGGCGGCGGCCTGTGTGATGGGCCAGCTGCGCAGCGCGCTGAGTGCCGCGTCCCGGGTGGCCGAGGGGCCCGCGCAGGCCCTGGACGTCCTGGGCCGGTACGCGAACGTCGTCCCCGGCGCCGAGTCCGCCACCGTGGCCACCACGTTCGTCGACTTCGACGCCCGGACCATCACCTACAGCAGCGCCGGCCATCTCCCACCGGCGCTGGTCCACGCCGACGGCCGGGTGGAGTTCCTCGACGCGGCCACGGACCCGCCGCTGGACGCCAGCCCCGACCCTGTCTCACGCCCCGAGGCGACGGCCGACTTCCGTACGGGCGACACGCTGGTCCTGTACACCGACGGACTGGTGGAACGCCGCCGCGAGGACATCGACGCGGGCCTCGCACGCCTGGCGGAGGCCCTCCTGCGGCATCGCGAGGCCGATCCGTCGGCGATGGCGGACGCGGTGCTGCTGGAACTGCTGCCGACGGAAGGGGCGACGGACGACACGGCGCTGATCGTGGTGCGGCTGTGAGGCGGGCGGCACGGTTCTGATCGTCGTACGGCCGTGAGGCGGTCCGGTCAGCGCCCGGTGGTGAGCGCCGGGTCCGTGCGGTCGTCCCCGTCGTTCCCGTTGTCCTCCTCGTCCCCGACGGCCTCGCCCGCCCCCAGCGCTCGCCGCGGCAGCAGGAGCGGTGTCGCGAGGAGCAGCAGTCCGGCGGTGGCGATGGCGACGCGCGGGCCGGTGGCGGCGGCGAGCAGGCCCCACAGCGCGGTGAGCGCGGCGATGGACAGCTTGACCGTGATGGACCAGGCGGACAGCGTCCGGGCGAGGCGGTCGGCCGGGGTGCGCTCCAGCCGGTAGGTCGCCAGGACGGGCGTGAACACGGCCGCGCAGGTGATCAGCCCGAACTCCACGGCCATGACGAGGACCAGCCCCGCCGCTCCGGGCCCGACGAAGGCCAGACCCAGTCCCCAGCACGCCCGCAGCGTGCCGGCGACGAGCAGGACCCTGCGCTGACCGAACCGGGTGACCAGGCGCCGGGACAGCCGCGATCCGATCAGGCCGCCCAGGCACGGCAGGGCGAAGGCGAGCCCGTACTGCCAGGGCGTGAAGTGGAGACGGCCGAGCATGAGGACGGCGAGGGGCGGCTGGGCCGCCATGATCAGGCCGTTCACGAGGGCGTTGTTGAAGAACAGGGGGCGCAGCGTCGCGTGGGTGAGGAGGAAGCGCCAGCCGTGGAGGAGGTCGCCGGCCCGGAGCTTCGCGCTGTCCGGGCGGGGTGAGGGCCGGGGCTCGGTGCCGCCCATGGCGCGGATCCCTCCGGCCGAGAGCAGGAAGCTGACCGCGTTGGCGGCGATGGTCGTCACCGGCCCGAACACGGCGACGACGGCACCGCCGAGCGGCGGGCCCACCATGGTGGTGCTCCAGGTCGTCGCCTCGAACCGCCCGTTGGCGACGAGCAGGTCCTCCCGCGGCACCAGCGCCTTGAGGCACGCGCCGGACGCCGCGGTGAAGGTGATGTCGGCCGCGGCGACGAGCACCGACACAACCAGGAGTTGTCCGAACGTCAGCCGGCCGAGGGCGAACGCGACCGGGATCGTCATCAGCGCGGCGAACCGGACCAGGTCCATCCCGATCATCACCGGCCGTTTCCGGCGGAACTCCACCCACGGCCCCAGCGGCACCGCCACCACCGCCCCGACCGCGAGCCCGGCCGCCGACAGCGCGGACACCTGGGCCGGCCCGGTGTGCAGGACGAGGATCGCGACCAGCGCGAACGCGTCGAAGGCGAGCCAGGTGCCGAGCGCGCTGACCCCGTAGGCCGCCCACAGCCACCCGAAGGACCGCCCGAGCGAACGTCTCGCCCCCATGCACCGCACCGCCTCTCGCCGACCCCGCACATCCAACCGGGCCGGGCCCGCGCGGATCAAACAACCGCCACGCGGCCCGGACACAACCAATGGTTGTGGCTCTACGATGGCGGCCATGGACCTCGTCGGTGTGCGCACGTTCGTGACGGCCGCGGACGCCGGACGTTTCCAGGACGCCGCCGCGACCCTGTCGATCACCCAGCAGGCGGTCTCCAAACGCGTCGCCGCGCTCGAGAAGGACCTGGCTGTACGGCTGTTCACCCGCACGGCCAGAGGAGTGCGGCTCACCATCGACGGCCAGGCGTTCCTGCCCCACGCCCGGGCCCTCCTCGACGCCGAGGAACGGGCCGTCGCCTCCGTGCGACCCGGCCGCCGCGCGCTGCGCGTGGACGTCATCGGGCGCCGGCTGGCCCCGGCGGACGTCCTGCGCGGCTTCCATCGCGCCCATCCGGACGTCGAACTGGACGTGGTGACCCTCTTCGACGCCAAAGAGGCCTTCGCAGCGGTCCGCTCCGGCACGATCGACGCGTCCTTCCGCGCCGTCACCCTCCCCGCCCGCAGGCTCCCCGACGGCATCGCCACCGCCCGCGTCCACGACGAGCCCGTCCAGCTGCTGACCGGCCCGCGACACGCGCTCGCCGCGGCCCGCTCCGTCGCCCCGGACCGGCTCGTCGGCCACCGGATCTGGATGCCGGGCCTCGTCGACGGCACCGAGTGGGCCGCCTACTACGACGACTTCGCCGCCGCGTTCGGCCTCACCATCGAGGCCACCGGACCCGACTTCGGCACCGACCCGCTCCTGGACACCATCGCCGACTCGCCCTCCCTGGCCACCCTCGTCGGCGCGCAGACCCGCCTCGGCTGGCCCGCCGACCACGACCTGCGCCGCATCGCCCTGCACGACCCGATGCCGGTCTACCCGCACTCCCTGATCTGGCGCGCCGACAACCCCCACCCGGCCCTCACCGCCCTGCGCGCTCACCTCGACGCCGCCCGGCAGGGGCACGGCACCCGGCAGGTGTGGACGCCGCACTGGGCGCAGTGAACGCCACTGGGCCGGATGCAGCAGCACAAGAAGCAGGTGACGGGCGGGGGCGGACAGGCTGGACCGCAGTCAAGCCCACCCCCGGGAGCCCTCGATGCCTCTGCGTTCCAGCCTGCGCGCCGCCTCCGTGGCGGCCCTCTGCGTGGCCGTACTGACCCCGGTCACCGCCTCCGGCCCCGCGTCCGCGACACCGACGCGCGGCGACGACCACCGACTCCAGGAGCAGCTCGACCGGTTCGTCCGCAGCGAGGGCGGCCCACCCGCCGTCATCGCCGTCCTGGACTACGGCAGAAAGACCCGCGTCCTCACCGCGGGCGCCGCCGACGTCCGCACCGGCCGCCCGCCCCGCCCGGACGACCACATGCGCATCGCCAGCACGGCCAAGGCCTTCAGTGGTGCCGTCGCCCTTGCCCTGGCCGACCGCGGCGCACTGGACCTCGACGACACCCTGCGCCACCGCCTGCCCCAACTGCCCAAGGCGTGGGGCGCGGTGACCCTGCGCCAACTGCTCCAGCACACCAGCGGGCTGCCGGACTACTCCGAGAGCCCCGCGTTCCGGGCCGAGATCATCGCCGACCCACGCCACCACTTCGACTCCCGCCGCCTGCTCGACTACGTGGCCGACGAGCCGCTCCGCTTCACCCCGGGCAGCCGCTACCAGTACTCCAACTCCGACAACATCGCCGTCGCGCTGATGGCCGAGGCGGCGACCGGAACACGGTACGAACGCCTCCTGCGCGACCTCGTCTACGCGCCGCTCGGCCTCCACCGCACGAGCCTTCCGCAGGGCTACCGCATGCCGAAGCCCTACATGCACGGCTACGCCGTCGAGCCGGGGGCCGCCCCGGAGGACGTCAGCGAGGTGCTGGGCATGTCCGGCGTGTGGGCCTCCGGAGGCATCGTCTCCACGCCGGCCGACATGACCCGTTTCATCCAGGGCTACGTCGGCGGGGCGCTCTTCGGCGGGCGCGAGATCCACGCGCAGCGGCGGTGGATCGAGGGCTCCTCCGAGCCCGCGGGGCCGGGACACAACCGGGCGGGACTGGCGCTCTTCCGGTACGACACCCGGTGCGGTGCCGTGTTCGGCCACACCGGCAACACCCTCGGCTACACGCAGTTCGTCGCGGCCACCCCGGACGGGCGGCGCTCGGTGACGTTCTCCGCCACGACCCAGATCAACAAGGCCACGGACGCCGCCCAGGTGGAGCGCATGCGCAAGATCGAGGAGAACCTGGTCTGCGCCCTGGTGCGCGGCCCGCACGCCTAGCGGAAATCCCCGTGCTCAGTGTGTCGCCGCCGACCTACTGTGTGCCGTTGTGGACGACGGGACAGGGGTGGGCGGCGGCGTGGGACACGCGGTCTGGGAGCGGGGTTTCCCGGTGCGGTATCTGCTGGTGCAGGTGGACGCGGACCTCGAGGAGGAGTACTGGGGGCGGTGCGCCGGCGTCGAGGGACTTTTCGTCGACAAGCCGCCGCCCCGGCGTGAGGTCCTGACCCTGCGCGGCTGCGCGCCGGACGGCCCGCTGCGGGACGCGCTGGCGCCGGACGGCGAGGCGACCGCGCTGCTGGGTGAGGTGTGCGTGGAGGTCTGGGACGAGGAACAGCCGATGCAGTGGTGGTCCCTCGTCGACACCGTGGTGCTGGCCCACCGGCCGAACGCGGATGATCCGGGGCTGGTCGACGTCGTCGTGGGCGCCGGGGTCGAGGAGGAATGGCAGTGGCAGCACACCCTGCCCGCCGAGCCGGTGTTCAAGATGTTCACGGCCCCCCGCAGGGGCCTTCCGTCCGCCGGGCAATGCCGTGAGATCGACGGCCTGTTCGTGCCGCGCCACGGCCACCCCGCCGTGCCGCTGCACCTCATCGGCTGCGAGCCCGCCGAGCCGCTGCTCACGGTGTTGCACAGGCGGCGCAAGTACGACCAGGACTGGGTGGAGCTGCGGGCGCTCGACCGGAACGGCCGGGAGATGTACCGGCTGCCCGTGCATCTGCGCATCGAGACGGCACGCCCCTCGGTCCTCGGCGCCGACCTCTTCGACATCAAGCTCACCGACGGCGGCCCCGAACGGCCCTCGACGGCGGCGCGTCCGGTCTGGGAGACCTGGTACCGGGGCGTCCCGGCGACCCGCAACCTCTGGGCGCCGTACGGCACCGAGGGCAGGCAGGAGTGGCTCGACCTGACGACTCCCGACCCGAGTGCACAGGGCCCGGACCGCTCCGGTGGCGTCCACCATCTCGACGGCCGGTTCGTCACCGACCGGCCCGGCCTGTACTGCGCGCTGGCCGAGGCGCTGGTCGGACCGGGAGGGTACTTCGGGCGGGAGTGGAACGCGTTCAAGGACTGCCTGGGCGGCGGCTTCGGCATCGCCCCGCCCTTCACGCTGGTCTGGCACGACTCCCAGGTGGCGCGAGAGGCGTTCGCGGACGTGTTCCCCGACCCCGCGTCCGAGCTGACCTACTTCGAGGACATCGTGCGCCTCCTTGAAGCACGCGGCGCCACGGTCACGCTGCGCTAGCTCCCGGCTTACGTCCCCGTACGGCCCAGGCGCGCGCCGTGAGCGCGATCGTCCCGTCCGCCCGCGCCGGCAGCCGCTCGTGCAGCGCCCGCCGCAGCCGCTCGCGGACATCGGGGGAGAGGGCGGCGACGTACCCGGGTGCCGGGCCCTGACCGGACAGGAACGGCCTCCACAGGTCGTCGAAGTCCGTGAACAGGGTGGGAATCTCGACCGGGGCGACCGTCACCTCGGTCAGCCCCGCTCCGGTCCACAGCGGACGCAGCGCGGACGGACGGCAGAGCGGGAAGCGGCGACCCTCGTCATGGGCCGCCGCCGACGGGTCGACCGTGGTCGCGGCGGCCCAGAAGTGGTGCAGGAACCCCATGCCCTCGCCGTAGTCCCACACGTACGCGGCCACCACGCCACCCGGCCGCACCACCCGCGCCGCCTCCGCCAGCGCGAGGCCGGGATCGGGAAGGAAGTTGAGCACCAGCCCGCTGACGGCCGCGTCGAAGACCGCGTCCCGCACCGGCAGCGCCTGGGCGTCCGCCACGGCGACCCGGGCGGGCGGGGAAGCGGCGGCGCGCGCCGCCGCCGCGAACCCGGCGGACCGCTCCACACCCAGCAGCGCCCGGGGCCGGCACCGTACGGCCACCGCCGAGGTCAGCGCCCCCGAACCGCAGCCGATGTCCAGCCACCGGGCCTCGGGCGGACAGTCCAGCCACCGGACGAACGTGTCGGCCACCCGTCGGCTCCACCGGCCCATGTACCGCTCGTAGGGGTCGCCGGCGGCCCACACATCGAAGCTCCGCTCGCTCACCCCTCCACCTTGCCCTGTCTCAGGGGGCGTTGCAGGTCGCGGGCACGGGCCCGGGGCACCGGTCTCGCGCGTCCCGGTCGGCCGAGCGCGACCCCGAGCAGCACCAGCCCCAGACCGCACAGCTGCCGCACGGTCAGCGCCTCGCCCGCCACCACCGTGCCGAGCAGGACACCGGTCACGGGATTGAGCAGCCCTATGAGCCCGACCGTCCCCGCGGGCAGGCGCCGCAGCCCGGCGAACCACACCGTGAAGGCCAGTGCCGTGGCGACGACGGAGACGTACGCGAAGGCGAGCAGCGACGGTGCGGACAGGGCGGGCGGCGGGCCCTCCACGGCCGCCGCGACCGGCAGCAGGAACAGTGCCCCGGCGGTGAGCTGCCAGGCGGTCGAGGCGAGCACCGCGCCACCGGCGTTCCACCGCTTGGTCAGGATGTGGCCGAACGCCGACACCAGCATGGCCCCGCCCGAGGCCAGCACCCCCGGCACGCTCACCCCCTCCGCGCCGGTGAACAGCATCAGACAGACTCCGGCGAGCCCGATCGCGGCGCCGGTGAGATGCGCGGCGCCGGGCCGCTCGGCGACCAGGGACCAGGCGATGAGCATCATCGTCAGCGGGGACACCGCCATGACGGTCGAGGCCACACTCGTCGGCAGCAGTTGCGAGGCGGCGTAGACGAGGACGAAGAACACGCTCACGTTCAGCAGCCCGAGCACCGCCGAGCGCCACCACCACACCCCGTGCGGCCGCCGCCGGGCGAGGGCCAGCAGCACCAGACCGGCGGGCAGCGCCCGCAGCGCGGCCCCGTACAGCGGGCTGTCCGTCGGGAGGAACTCGTGGGTGACGTAGTAGTTGGTGCCCCACGCCACCGGTGCCACCGCCGTCAGCGCCACCCATCGGGAATTGGCTTCCATGGAAGCCAATATAACTTCCCGGGAAGCTAATATGAGGTCCATGTCCGTGGAAGACCGGCGAACGCCGGACCGTGTGGCCCGCATCCAGGCCGACTGGCGCCGCGAGCGACCCGACCTCGACGTCGGCCCGCAGGGAGTGATCGGCAGACTGCACCGCCTCGCCGACCGGCTCACCGAGGAACTCGTGCTCGTCTACGGCCGCTACGGCCTCGGCGAGGGGGAGTTCGACGTCCTGTGCGCCCTGCGCCGCGCCGGTGAACCCTACGAGCGGGCACCCGGCGAGCTCGCCGCGCACACCATGGTGACCACCGGCGCGATGACGAAGCGCATCGACCGTCTGGAGCGGGCCGGACTCGTCACCCGCCGCCGCTCCGCCGGCGACCAGCGAGGCCGGATCGTCGCCCTCACCCGGGCCGGCCGCGAACTCATCGACCGGGCCTTCACCGACCACATCCGCAACGAACGCCGGCTGCTGGACCTGCTGACCCCCGCCGAGGCCGAGACCCTCGAGAAGCTCCTCGCCACCTGGCTCGCCCGCCTGGAACCCCCGACGGAGAGCTGACGCGTTCAGACGGTGACCACGAGCTTGCCCCGCGGATGCCCGCTCTCCAGATGGCGTACGGCGGCCACGGCCTCCTCCAGCGGATAGGTGCGGTCGATCACCGGGGCGATCGCACCCGTCTCCGCCAGGGCCTTCAGGCGGAGCAGATCCGGCTGCCGGGTGCGGGCGAACAACGGGCGCAGGCGCTGCCCCACGAAGAGCGACAGCACCAGTCCGCGCACCCAGCGGTCCAGGCCGCCCAGCACGGGCCCGCCGTCCTCCCCGCCCACGAACACGACCGTGCCCCGCGGCGTGAGGACCCGGCGCAACCGGGTCAGGGAACGGTTCCCGGCGGTGTCGACGACGAGGTCGTGGCGGACGGGCCGGTCGGTGACGTCCTCCCGGGTGTAGTCGATGACGTCGGCCGCCCCCAGCGACCGGACCAGATCCGCCGCGCCGGGCCCGCACACCCCGGTGACCCGGGCCCCGTAATGAGCGGCGAGCTGCACGGCGTACGTCCCCACGCCACCCGAGGCGCCGATCACGAGCACCTTGTCGCCGGGCCGCGGGAGGGCCAGGTCGAGGGCCTGGAGTGCGGTCACGCCGGAGACGGGCAGGGCGGCGGCCTGCGTGAAGGAGAGGCCGGCGGGCATCGGGGCGAGCTGGTCGGACCTGGCGCGCGCGTACTCGGCGAACGAGCCGTCGCACTGCCCGAACACCTCGTCCCCCGGCTTGAACCCGGTCACCTTCTCCCCGACCGCCGCCACCCGCCCCGCCGCGTCCCACCCGCGCACGACGTGAGCGGGCCGGCGCAGGCCGAGCTCAGGGCTGAGCCGGGCGATGTAGGGCCGCCCGGTCATAAGATGCCAGACGCTCGGGTCGACGCCCGCGGCACGCACCTCCACCAGCACTTCGTCGTCGCGGGGCACGGGACGCTCGACGTCCCGCAGTTCCAGAGTCTCGGTGGAGCCGTACGCGTACTGGACGATGGCCTTCATCGGGGGCACTCCTCCGCGCCGGTTCGACGGTGTCCTCCCGGATCGTCCCTCCCGGACCACCCCCACGACCAGCCCCCGCACCCCGAACTCGCCGGGATGCGGGGGCATTTGGGGCAAGCGTGGCCGCGTTACTGCCGGGCGCCGCCCCTGCGTCGTACGAACACGAGGGCCACGGCCATGGCCAGGACGAGCACCGCCGCGATCGCGACCCACGCCCCCGCGGACAGGCCGCCGTCGTCCTCCGTCTCGCTGTCGGCCGCCTGCGGGGTCGGCGAGGTGCTGGACTCCTCGGCGGTCGGCGTCGCCGACGCGCTCGCGGACGCACTGGGGGAGGGGGCGACCGGTGTCGCCCCCGGCGCGGCCGCCTTCAGCTTCAGCACCGGGGCCGGGTTGCCCTCGCCGTGGCCGTGCCCGTCGTCGTCGCCGGACTCGCCCAGCTCGATCCAGCGGTCGACCTTGCCGTCGCCGTACGTCTGGAGGGTCTTGAACGCCAGCTCCTTCGCGTCGGGCAACTGCCGTACGACGACGGAGTACTCGGCGTCGGCGCCCACCTTCAGCGCGGCGCCCTTCACGGTGTAGCCGTCGTCCGTCGTGGTGAACTTCCAGCCCTCGGGCCCCTTTCCGTACGTCACGTCGGACGGGGCGATGCCCTTGGGCAGGACCACCCGGATCTGCGTGATCCCGGCGGTGGCGGACTCCGACTCGGCGGTGAAGGCGAGTTCGGCGTTCTCGGCGAGGGCCTGCGCGTCGTCCGACTCGACCTCGACATGGGCGGCGGCCGGAACGGCGGTGAACAGCACGGCGGTTGCCGCGGCGGCGGCCGCGACGGCCAGCCGGCGGGTGATGCGGGACATGGGTGTCTCCAGGCATGGGGGATGGCCGGGGCCGCCGCACGGCGAAGCCGAACGCGCGCCCCGATCAGGTCAGTTGACGAGAACTGCCCGACCCGATGGCGGCCCCCGCCGCACCACCGCGTGCGCGAGGACGGTCCCCGTGAGCGTCGCCCGCGCGCGCTCGGCCCGTACCGGAACCGGCACATCGAGCGGCCCGGCCACCCGTGGCCGGGTGAACAGCGCCCGGGCGGCGGCGACCTGGGCCCGCACCGAGCCCAGCGCCGCGCCCACCCCGCGGACCAGCGTCCAGCAGGCGGCGTCCGCGCGATGCAGCAGCACCGCGACGAGCACGGCGACCAGCGCGTGGGCGACGGTCATCGCGACGGAGTCGTGCAGCCGCTCATGACCCGTCGCGGGGCCGGCGTGGTGCATGTGGCCCTGGGCTCGCGGAGGGTGCGTGGTGAACGTCAGCCACAGATGCAGCCCGGACTGTCCCGCCACGCTGAACACGACGACCGTGCCCACATGCCGTGGTCGCCGTACGCCGACCAGACCCAGCCCGAAGAGCCCGCCGGCCACGGTCGACGCCTGCGCCCACGGCACGGACTCCGCGCCGAACAGATGGTGGGCGCTCACCCCCAGCACGGCGCCGACGACGGCGAACACCGCGGCCCGCAACACGGGCAGAGGCGCTGGACGGTGGCTGACGTGCGGGTACATGACCCGCTCATCCTGTCCCACGGGGCCGCGGCGCGCAGGCGGCTTTCGGAAAGACCGGTGACGTCAGGGGCTCCGCGGATCGTCGGGGTCAGGCCGCGGCCACCGCGCCACGCGGTCGTGAGCGGACCCAGCCGAGCAGTACCACCGAGCAGAGGGCGGCCAGCGCGCACCATGTCGAGACGAACTCCAGCCGCCACAACGCCGAGCAGACCGCCGCACCCACGGCCACCAGCACCCCCAGCACGAACAGCCGCCGGTCACCGGAGAGCAGCAAGGAGCCCACGGTCGCCAGCAGATACCCGGCGATGAGCAGGGGAGTGTGCGACAGGCCGATCGAGTAGCCCATCGTGTGGCCGCGGATCTCGGCCGTCACCGGACCGGAGGCCAAGGCGTGGGCCAGCGCCGCCGCGGTCGCCGCGCCGGTCACCAGCGGAAGGGCCAGGCGGCGCCGGGCCCGTGGCGGAGCCGCGCACCAGACGGCCAAGGGCACTCCCGCGGCCAGTACCGGCAGCGCGATCACGGCCCACACCACCGTCGCGGCGCCGCTGCCGCCACCGGAGTTCCACACCAGCGCCTCGACGATCTGATGCGCCCCGAGCAGCAACGGCAGCCCGGCCAGCGGGAGATCACGCGGCTCACGCACCCGCGCCACACAGGCGGCACCGACGCCCGCGACCGCCGTACCGGCGACCAGGTCGGCCGTCGCACTCCAACACATCACGCCACCCAGGGGTTCACGGCATCGGCCGCCACCACGTTACGTCCGCGTGGAGCGTAGGCCGGGGCGACACGGTCACGTCGGCGGGAGGGTGGCCGGAAACCGCACGGACCCTCCTTACGGCAGGAGGCGCCTCTCCTTGGCGACCGCGACCGCGCCTGCCCGCGTGTCGACGCCGAGCTTGTCGTAGATGCGGCGGAGGTGGGTCTTCACGGTGGCCTCGCTGATGAACAGGGCGCGGGCGATGTCCCGGTTGCCGATGCCGCGGGCCAGTTGGGCGAGGATGTCGCGTTCCCGGTCGGTGAGGGCGGGGCGGGGCTTGCGCAGGTTGGCCATCACCCGGCCGGCGACCGGCGCCGACAGCGTGGTGCGGCCCTCGGCGGCGGCGTGGATCGCCGCGAACAGCTCGTCGGGGCGCTCGGCCTTGAGGAGATAGCCGGTGGCGCCCGCCTCGATGGCGCGGGTGATGTCGGCGTCGGTGTCGTACGTCGTCAGCACCAGGACGTGCGGGCGGGCGCCTGGCGCGGAGGTGAGGCGGCGGGTGGTCGCCACGCCGTCGATGCCCTCCCCCAGCTGCAGGTCCATCAGCACCACGTCCGGCGTGAGCTTCGCGGCCAGCGCCAGCGCCTCCTCACCGGTGCCGGCCTCCCCGACGACCTCGATGTCCGGGGCACTGTCGAGCAGCGCGAGCAGTCCGGCCCGTACGACGGCATGGTCGTCGCAGACCAGGATGCGCACGCGGCGGGAACGGTCGGGGGTCGTCAAGGCGTCTCCCGGCGGTCGTCAGGGGTCATCGGGGCGTCTCCAGAGGGACCGCGCGCCTCCAGAGGGACCGCGGCGGACACGACCGTGCCCTCGCCGGTCCGGGACTCCACGGTCAGGGTGCCGCCGAGGGCCCGCAGGCGGGCCCGCATCGCGGGCAGACCGTGGCCGCGCCCACCCTCGGCGGTGCCGGGCGGCGCGGCGGGGTCGAAGCCGTGGCCGTCGTCGGAGACGTCCAGGACGACCTCGTCGTCGAGCAGGGTGAGCGTGAGCGCGGCGCCGCTCGCTCCGGCATGCTCGCGGACGTTGGCCAGGGCGCCCTGGGCGATGCGCAGCAGGGCGGACTGGACGCGGTCCGGCAGCCGGGTGAGCCGCTCCTCGTCGGCGTCCACGTGGACCCGTACGGTCACCTGCCCACCGGACTCCCGGGCGGCCAACGCGCGCAGCGCCTCGTCGAGGCCGCCTCCGCGGGCGAGGTCGGCGGGTGCGAGGTCGTGCACGAAACGGCGGGCCTCGGCGAGGTTGTGCTCGGCGACGGAGGCGGCGGTGCGGACGTGGGCGCGGGCCTTGTCCGGTTCGCCGTCCCACACCCGGTCCGCCGCCTGGAGCAGCATCCGCTGGCTGGACAGGCCCTGGGCGAGTGTGTCGTGGATCTCCATCGCGAGCCGTTCCCGCTCGGCGAGGGTGCCCTCGCGGCGTTCCGAGGCGGCGAGTTCGCGGCGGGTGCGGATGAGGTCGTCGATGAGGGCGCGCTGCCGGTCGGTCTGCCGCTCCATCTGGAGGAAGACGGCGGTGGCGAGCGCGGCGACGGCGGGCGGCGCGAGCACCAGGTTCGGGTCGAAACGCCCGCCGAGCTGCACCTGCGCGGCCACGACGAACACCGTCAGCACCGCCACCAGGACGAGCGCCGCGCGCGGCGGCAGCGTGCGCAGGCCGGTGTAGAAGAGGGGCACCGCGCACCAGGCGAAGCTGGGCGCGAGCACGACCAGCACCATCCACACCACGACGACGAGCGCCAGCCACGCGGAGTGCCGGGGCCCCGGGTCGCCCGCCTTCGGCCCCACCAGATGCAGGACGACGAGCACCACGCACAGCGCGATGATCCACGGCGTGCGCGGCTCGCCGGGATGGCGCAGCAGGAAGCGGGCGAGGGCGCCGCCGAGCAGCAGGAAGAACGCGGCGTGCAGGACGAGACCGAGCCAGCGGGTGTCCACGGCGCTCGGTTCGTCGTGATGCGCGGGCATCAGGGGCTCACCCCCTTCCTGGCTGCGGGCGCTGAACTGGGCAAACACCTCCATTGTCACCGGCTCCACGGGCCCCGCGGGTCAACCGATCGGACGACCCCCGTGTCATCCGTCCCGCGCTCCCGAGCGAGCCGGAACGCCGACCGGCCGGGCCCGGTTCCGGGCCGAGGGTGGAGAGCAGGAAACGGGGCGGCGACCGAGCCGCCCGCCCACCGAAGGAGTCGACGACCCATGAACGCCGTGCAGCCCCAGCGCAAGAAGGTCTCCCGCCGCGCCCGTGTCGCCCTCGGCGGTGCCGTGCTCGGCGCCGTCGCCCTGGCGGGCTTCGGCGCGGTCTCCGCCAACGCCTCCGCACCGGCCGCGGCGCCCGCCGCTGCCGCCGTGGCCTCCGCCCCGGCCAGGGCCACCACCACGTCCACCCACCTGACGATCGACGCCGCCACCCGAGCCGCCCGGGCCGCGCTCGACGCCGCCGAGAAGGAGAACCAGCGGGTCACGGTCGCCGTCGTCGACCGCAACGGCAACACCGTCGTCACGCTGCGCGGCGACGGCGCCGGCCCGCAGTCGTACGAGTCGGCCGAGCGCAAGGCGTACACCGCCGTCTCCTGGAACGCCCCGACCTCCGAGCTCGCCGAGCGCCTGAAGCAGGCCCCGAACCTGAAGGACATCCCCGGCACCCTGTTCCTGGCCGGAGGCGTCCCCGTCACCGCCCAGAACGCACCGATCGCGGGCATCGGCGTCGCGGGCGCCCCGTCCGGCGCCCTGGACGAGAAGTACGCGCAGGCGGGCGCGGAGGCGGTCACGGGCCGCTGACGGCTCAGCGCCGCGGCATTCCCCCGTGCGGGCTGCTGACCACCAGCGGCAGGGAACCCTCCGCCAGGTAGGGATGGTCGGGGAAATGATCGACGTGGAGGTGCCCGCCGTCCTCCGCGTCGGCCATGGCCCGCAGGTTGGCCGCGAAGAGGGTACGGGCGTCACTGTCGCCGTCGATGAGGAGGACTCGCCGGGCGGGGTCGAGGCCGATGCGGATCCCGGGTCCCGGGGCGTCCCTCACCTCGACGCCCGCCAGGGCAGCGCCGTCCGTCCCTGCCGTGGTCCACAGCAGTCCCGCGCCCTCGGCCACCGCCCGCGCCAGACGGTGCAGTTCGGCGGCCGGGGCGGTGAGGTCCACCTCGCCGGTCGCGGGGTCGTGAAGAACCTTCGGTGACTTCGGTGACTTGGGTGACATCGCTCCGGTACTCCTCCGGTGGTCGCCGCACGCCGCGGCCGATCGTCCAAGGGCCGTGGGCTTTTGTCCATGGACCGCTCCGCCGCGGCGGGTGAGGGTGGATCATGAGCCGATTCAGGGATGGAACACGGACGTTCGACGGCACATCCAACCAGCGCCCACGGCGTACCGGCGAACGGGAGCGGCTGCCGCCGGGACTGATCGCGCTGGCTCTCGGCGGGTTCGGGATCGGGCTGACCGAGTTCCTGATCGCGGGACTGCTGCCGCGGGTCGCGTCGAGTTTCGCGGTGTCCGAGGCGGCGGCCGGCCGGCTGATCTCCGGATACGCGCTCAGTGTCGCGGTCGGTGCGATCGCCCTCACGGCGGCGACGGCACGGCTGCCCCGCAAGCAGGTGCTGGTCGGCCTGGTGGCGTTGTTCGTCATCGGCAACCTGCTGTGCGCCGTCGCGCCGAACTATCCGGTGATGATGCTCGGCCGGATCGTCGCCGCCCTGTGCCACGGCTCGTTCTTCGGCATCGGTTCGCTGGTCGCCCGCGGCCTGGTCGCGCCCGAGCGGAAGGCCCGTGCGGTGGCGGTCATGTTCGCCGGGCTCACCCTGGCCAACGTGCTCGGTGTGCCGTTCGGCGCGCTGGTCGGCGAACGCTGGGGCTGGCGCTCGGCGTTCTGGGCCGTCACCGCGATCGGCGTCCTGGCGCTGGCGGGGATCGCCGCCCTGGTTCCCGCGCCCGCCGAGGCGGACTCGGCCCCGCCCGCCGGCCCGCGCGCCCAACTCCGCGCCTTCCGCTCCTCGCAGGTCTGGCTCACCCTCACCGCCACCGCCCTCGGGTACGGCGGCATGTTCGGCGCGTTCAGCTACATCGCCTACACGTTCACCGAGGTCGGCGGCTTCTCCGCGACGGAAGTCGCCTGGCTGCTCATGGTGTACGGCGTCGGCCTGGTCGTCGGGAACGCGGTCGGCGGACGGGCCGCCGACCGTGACCGTGACCGCGCCCTGATCCTCGCCCTGCTCGGACTGACCGTCACCCTCACCGTGTTCGGCCTGCTGGCCGCGAGTGCCCCCGCCTCGGTCGTCCTGGTGTTCCTGATGGGGCTGACCGGCTTCGCCGCCGTCCCCGGCATGATCACCCGGGTCACCGACCACGCCCACGGGGCGGCCCTCGCCGCCAGTGCCAACGTGTCCGCCTCCAACGTCGGCAACGCCCTCGGCGCCTGGCTCGGCGGCCTGGCCCTCTCCGCGGGCCTGGGCTACCGGGCGCCGCTGTTCGTCGGTGCCGGGATCGTCGCGGTCGCCGTCGCCGTCATGGCGTTCGCGGCATGGGGAGCGCGAGCGGGCCGGGCGGCCGGGGCAGTCGGAGAAATTCCTTGACGAGAATATTCTTTGTAGTGAATACTTCAGGGCATGGAGCGGATCGCATCAGCACTGGGGGACGGAGCGCGGTGGCGCATCGTCGAACTCCTCGTCGAGCGGCCCCGGTCCGTCGGTGAACTGGCGGAGCTGACCGGGCTGCGGCAGCCACAGACCACCAAGCACCTGCAGACCCTCGCCCGGGCCGGCCTCGTGACGGTCTTCCCGCTGGGGCAACGCCGGGTCTACGCGGTCGAGACCGCGCCCCTGGCGGCCCTGGAGCGGCGGCTGCGGGAGCTGGTCGAGACGGCGGGGGCGCAGGCGGGCGAGCGGGACGTCATCGCCCGCTACCGCGCCGCCATCGAGGCGGAGACCGCGGCCGCGGACCGGGAGCGGTGGGCGGACGGGCGGACGTTCTCGTTCGAGCGCACCCTCGCCGCACCCCGGGACCTCGTCTGGCGGCACTGGACCGACGCGGCCCTGCTCGCCTCCTGGTGGGCGCCGCCGTCGATGACGGTCAGCGAGTGCCTCCTGGAGGCACGGCCCGGCGGACGAGCCGTCCTCGAGTACCGGGACGCCGAAGGGCGTTACCGCTCCGAGGGGCGGGTCCACACCGCGACGGAGGCCGAGCATCTCGTGTTCGACCTCTCGGTGCTGGACCGCTCGGGGGCGGTCTCGTTCACCGGCCACTACGACCTGAGCCTCGCCGACGTCCCGGACGGGACGCGGCTCCGGCTCGGCCTGCGCATCACCGGCACGACCGTCGAAGCGGCCCCCTACATCGCCGGGATCGGAACCGGCTGGGAGCAGGTGCTCGACAACCTCGCCGTCCACCTCACCGACCATCTCGCCGACTCCGCCGGCACAGCGCGCACCACCACCAAGGGCACCACACACGCACGGACCAAGGGATAAGGAAGCGCCATCATGAACGACTCGACCGGACGCAGGATCACCGCCAACATCAACCTCACCCTCGACGGGCGCTACAACGGCCCCGGCGGCCCCGCTGACCTCGGCGCGATCGTCCCGTACGCCGTCACGGACGTCGCCCGCAACCACCTCACCCGCATCTGGGAGAACGCCACGACCGTGGTGCTCGGCCGGCGCAACGCCGAGGGGTTCCTCGGGTTCTGGCCCTCGGTCGCCGAGGACGACAACGCCGACCCGCGCGACCGCGGCTACGCGAAGTGGCTGGTGGACACCGAGAAGGTGGTCCTGTCCACGACCCTCGCCGAGGCGCCGTGGAGCCGCGCCCGCGTGGTGAACGCCCCGACCGCGGAGGTCCTCACCGACCTCAAGGCCACCGGCGAGGGCGACATCCTCATCAACACCAGCGCGAGCGTCATCAAGGCGGCCCTCGCCGCGGACCTGGTCGACCGGCTGTATCTGATCGTCTGCCCCGAGATCGCCGGCGGCGGGGAGCGGCTGTTCGACGACGGTCTGCCGGCCTCGAAGTGGACGCTCACCCACCGGGAGACCGGCGAGTCGGGCGAGATGGCCCTGACCTACGACCGCGTCCGCTGACGCGTCCCGGCCGTACGGGACAGGTGACCGGATCGGTCCGCCCCCGGACCCGATCCGGCCTGTCCGCGGCCCCGGCCGCCGGACCAGGCTGGGGTCATGACCCGAGCCCTCATCGTCATCGATGTCCAGGAGTCCTTCCGCGCCCGCCCGCTGTGGGAGACCATCTCCGACCCGAAGATCGCCGACAAGGTGAACCGTCTCGTCCGGCTGGCCCGCGAGGCGGGGGATCTGGTGGTGTGGGTGCTGCACTCGGAGCCCGGCAGCGCCGACGTCTTCGACCCCGCCCTAGGCCACGTCCGCCTGATGGAGGAGCTGGAGCGGGCGGACGGCGAGCCGCTGATCCACAAGACCTCGCACAACGCGTTCACCACCACCAACCTCCAGCAGCTGCTGACCGAGCACGGCATCCGCGAACTCACCGTCTGCGGCATCCGCACCGAGCAGTGCGTGGAGACCACCGCGCGGGTCGCGAGCGACCTCGGCTACGGCGTCACCTTCGTCGTCGACGCGACGGCCACCAACCCCATCCCGCACCGCGACGCCCCGGCCGGCCTGAGCAATGCCGAGCTGCTGGCCGACCCCCGCACCCTGCCCGCCGATGAGGTCGTACGGCGTACCGAGTACGCCCTCGCCGGACGCTTCGCCACCATCGCCACCGTCGCCGGGCTGGAGGCCGCGGCCCGGCCTCGGGCATGATGACCGGATCGTGAGCCACGTCGTCTTCTTCCTGGTGCCCGGGGTCCATCTGCTGGACCTGGCGGGACCCGCGCAGGTCTTCTCCACCGCCGCGGACTTCGGGCACCCGTACACCCTCACCTACGTCGCCGAGCGGACCGAGGTGCCCACCGCGCAGGGGGTGCCGCTGGTGGCCGGACTCGACTGGCCCGAGCTCGGGCCCGGGGATCTCGTCGTGGTGCCCGGCTGGCAGGCGGTCACCCTCGCCGACTCGCCCGAGATCGGCGCCCCCGCCCTGCGGGCCCTGCGCGACCACCACGACCGCGGCGGCACGGTGGCCAGCGTGTGCGCCGGAGCCGAAGCGCTCGGGCGGGCCGGGCTGCTCAAGGGCCGCCGCTGCACCACGCACCACGACGTGCAGGACGAGCTGGCCCGGCGCCACCCGGGCGCGACCGTCGTCCGCGACGTCCTGTTCACCGCCGACGACCGTGTCATCACCTCGGCCGGCATCGCCAGCGGCATCGACCTCGCCCTGCACCTGGTCGCCGGCCGGCACGGACCCGCCGTCGCCGCCAAGGTCGCCCGGGACATGGTCGTCTACGCCCGCCGCAACGGCCACGACGCCCAGTCCAGCGCGATGTTCCGGCACCGGTCCCACCTCGACGACACCGTCCACCACGTCCAGGACCTGATCGACGCCCGCTTCGACCACCCGCTGCCGCTGCCCGCCCTCGCCGCCGCGGTCGGAGTGAGCGAACGCACCCTCACCCGTCTGTTCACCCGCGCCACCGGCCTGACCCCGCTGCGCTACCAGCAGACCCTCCGCCTGGAACGCGCCCAGCACCTCATCGGCCACGGCGCCACCCTCGAGGCGGCCGCCCGCTCGGTCGGCTTCGAGGACGCCCGCATGCTGCGCCGACTGCGCGCCCGGGCGGCGTAGGCACCTCCCGGACAGCACACCTAGTGCGACTCCCGGGTCACCTCCGAGCCGCTGGACCCCACCAGGAAGTCCAGGTCGGCCCCGGTGTCGGCCTGGAGGACGTGGTCGACGTAGAGCCGCTCCCAGCCGCGCCGGGGACTGGCGAAACCGGCGACGGTGGCCTTGTCCGGGGTTCTGCGGGCGAGTTCGTCGTCCGGCACGTCGACGTCGATGCGGCGCGCCTCGACGTCGAGGACGACGAAGTCCCCGGTGCGCACGAGGGCCAGCGGGCCGCCAGCCGCCGCCTCCGGCGCCACGTGGAGCACGACCGTGCCGTACGCCGTCCCGCTCATCCGGCCGTCGCAGACCCGGACCATGTCCCGTACGCCCTGCTCCAGGAGCTTCTTCGGCAGCGGCATGTTCGACACCTCGGGCATGCCCGGGTAGCCCTTGGGGCCGCAGCCGCGCAGGACGAGGACGGAGTCGGCGTCCACGTCCAGGTCGGGGTCGTCGACACGGGCGTGGAAGTCCTCGATGCTGTCGAAGACGACCGCCCGGCCCCGGTGGCGCAGCAGGTGCGGAGAGGCCGCCGCGGGTTTGATCAGCGCCCCGTGCGGGGCGAGGTTGCCGCGCAGGACGGCGATGCCGCCCTCGGCGACCAGCGGTTCGGCGCGGGGGCGGATGACCTCCGGGTCCCAGATCGGGGCGTCGTCGAGATGGTCCACCAGCGGCTCGCCGGTGACGGTCAGCGCCGCGGGGTCGAGCAGGTCGCGGACCTCGCGCAGCACCGCGAGCAGTCCTCCGGCGCGGTGGAGGTCCTCCATCAGGAAGCGGCCCGCCGGCTGGAGGTCCACGAGCACCGGCACGTGCGAGCCGATGCGGTCGAAGTCGTCGAGGCTCAACTCGACGCCCAACCGCCCGGCGACGGCCAGCAGATGGACGACCGCGTTGGTGGAGCCGCCGATCGCGGCCAGCGCCACGATCGCGTTGTGGAAGTTCGCCCGGGTCAGGAAGGTGGCCGGGCGCCGGTCGGCGGCGACCATGTCCACCGCCAGCCGCCCCGTGCGGTGCGCGGCCTGCAGCAGCCGGCTGTCGGGCGCGGGCGTCCCGGCGACGCCGGGGATCACCGTGCCCAGGGCCTCGGCCACCAGGGCCATCGTGGAGGCGGTGCCCATGGTGTTGCAGTGCCCTCGGCTGCGGATCATCGCCGACTCGGAGCGGGTGAACTCCTCCTGGGTCAGCGTCCCGGCCCGCACCTCCTCCGACAGCCGCCACACGTCCGTGCCGCAGCCCAGTGGCGTGCCGCGGAAGGTCCCGGTGAGCATCGGTCCGCCCGGCACGACGACCGCGGGCAGGTCGACCGACGCGGCGGCCATGAGCAGCGACGGGATCGTCTTGTCACAGCCGCCCAACAGCACCACCCCGTCGATGGGGTTGGCGCGCAGCATCTCCTCGGTGGCCATCGCCGCCATGTTCCGCCACAGCATGGCGGTGGGCCGCACGTTGGTCTCGCCGAGCGACACCACCGGCAGGTCCAGCGGAATACCGCCCGCCTCGTACACCCCGTCGCGGACGGACGACGCGACCTCGTCGAGATGGGCGTTGCACGGGGTCAGGTCCCAGGCGGTGTTGGCGATCGCGATCTGCGGACGTCCGCTGAACGCGTCGTCCGGGACACCGCGGCGCATCCAGGCCCGGTGGATGTAGGCGTTGCGGTCCTGCCCGGCGTACCACTGGGCGCTGCGGAGCGTCACCCGAAGCTCCTTCCAACAATCGACACACGGGTCTAATCTGTGGAACGCCATGGAGCATACGCAGACCTACGACGGCTCGACAGACCCCGACCAGGACAACTCCGGGCCGGCCGACCCGGGCCCCGGCGAGGGCCGCCTGGTCGGCTCCGACCGCGTGCTCGCCGTGCTCAGGGAACTGGCCGGCTACCCCGACGGAGTGGGCCTCGAGGAGCTGACCCGGGTGATCGGCAGCCCGAAGCCGACCGTGCACAGGGCGCTGCGCGCCCTGCGCCGCGCCGGCCTCGCCGACCAGGACGCCCGGGGCCGCTATCTGCTCGGCGACGAGTTCCTGCGCATGGCCTTCGCCCACCACGAGGCCCGCCCGGACCACGTCCGCCTCCGGCCGCTGCTCCAGACCCTCGCCGGGCGCTTCGGCGAGACCGCCCACTACGCGGTCCTCGACGGCCGCGAGGTCGTCTACCGCGCCAAGGTCGACCCACCGGCCGGCGCCGTCCGCCTCACCTCCACCGTGGGCGGCCGCAACCCCGCCCACGCCACCGGCGTCGGAAAGGTCCTGCTCGCCCACGAGTTGGACACGCTCGACGCCGTACGACAGTGGATCGGCGGCACGCCACTGGAGCGCCGCACCCCGCAAACCCTGTGCACGGCCGAGGAGTTGCACCGCGCACTGGAGGCCACCCGGCAGCGCGGCTACGCCGTCGACGACCAGGAGAACGAGACCGGCGTCAACTGCCTCGCCCTGCCCGTCTACGCCACGTCTCCGGCCGCCCCCTCCGGAGCCGTGAGCGTCAGCGCCCTCACCTACCGAACCCCCTTGCGGAGCCTGGTCGATGCCGTCGAGGAGGTCCGCGCCGCGCTCGGCCCCCTGAGCGCACCCCATCGCCCCGTCCGCACCCCCCGCACCCCCTGAACCCGCTGAATCCCTGGAGACCGAGCCGTGTACCTCATGCGCATAGGCGCGCCCGGCGCCGAGAAGCCCGTCGCCCGGATCGACGACGACACCTACGTCGATCTGTCCGACACCGTCACCGACTTCGACGAGGCGTTCTTCGGCTCGGGCAGCATCGACCGCGTCCGGCCCGTCGTCGCCGCGCGCGTGGCCGCCGGGCAGGTGTCCCGCTTCGCCGGGGAACGCGTCGGCGCGCCGATCGCCCGCCCGCACCAGATCCTGTGCATCGGCCTCAACTACCGTGACCACGCGGCCGAGAGCGGCATGGCCGTCCCCGACGAGCCGATCCTGTTCACCAAGTCGCCCAACACCCTGGTCGGCCCGAACGACGACGTCCGCATCCCGCGCGGCTCCACCAAGACCGACTGGGAGGTCGAGCTCGGCATCGTCATCGGCCGCCGGACCAGCTACCTCGACTCCGTCGACGACGCCCGGGACGCGATCGCCGGGTACGTCGTCGTCAACGACGTCAGCGAACGCGGCTTCCAGCTGGAACGCGGCGGCCAGTGGGCCAAGGGCAAGTCGGCCGAGACCTTCAACCCCGCGGGACCCTGGCTCGCCACCGCCGACGAGATCGACGACGTCCTCGCCCTCGACATGTGGCTGGACGTCAACGGAGTGCGCCGCCAGACCGGCAGCACCAAGACGATGATCTTCGACCCGTACTTCATCGTGCACTACCTCAGCCAGTTCCTGGTCCTGGAACCCGGCGACCTCATCAACACCGGCACCCCGCCCGGCGTCGGCATGGGCCTCACCCCGCCCGTCTACCTCCAGCCCGGTGATGTCATGGAACTCGGCATCAAGCACCTCGGCACCCAGCGCCAGCACGTTCTCGCCCCGCGGTGACGCGCCCGCCCATGCGCGCCTTCGTCCTCACCGCGCCGGGGGAGTACGCGGTCCAGGAGGTCCCGGCGCCGGTGCCGGGACCCGGTGAAGCCGTCGTCGACGTCGAACGCGTCGGCGTCTGCGGCACCGACGTCGAGTTCTTCACCGGCGCGATGGCCTACCTCCACCAGGGCCATGCCGCCTACCCGATGCGGCTCGGACACGAGTGGGCCGGACGCGTGGCGGCGGTCGGCGACGCTGTGGACCCCGCGTGGCTCGGCCGACGCGTCATGGGGGACACCATGCTCGGCTGCGGAACGTGCCGCCGCTGCCGACGCGGCCGGCACCATGTGTGCGACCAGCGGCAGGAGGTCGGCATCCGCGGCGACCGCCCCGGCGCCCTGGCCGAACAACTGGCCGTCCCCGCCGCTTCGTTGCACGCCCTGCCGGACACCGTCGACGCCGAACTCGGCGCCCTGGTCGAACCCGGCGGCACCGCCCTGCGCGCCGCCCGTGCCACCGCGTCCGGTGCCGGCGACCGGGTGCTGATCCTCGGTCCCGGCACGATCGGCCTGCTCACCGCCATGTTCGTGCGGGCCGCCGGGGCGGAGGTCCATCTCATGGGAGCGACGGACAGATCCCTCACGTTCGCCCGCGACCTCGGCTTCGAGCACGTCTGGCGCGCGGACTCCCTGCCCGACGGGCCTTACGACGCGGTCGTCGACGCCACCAACGCCGTCCATCTCCCCGGCCTGGCCGTCGAGTCGGTCGAGCCCGCCGGGCGTGTGGTCTACGTCGGCATCGCCGGCGAACCCAGCCGCGTCGACACCCGGACGCTGGCCCTGAAGGACGTCACCGCGGTGGGCGTACTGTCGGCATCTCCCGGTCTGGAAGCGACCGTTCGGGCGTACGCGGAGGGCAGCGTCGACCCGCGTCCCCTCGTCGCCGCGACGGTCGGCCTGGCGGAGGTCGGTGCCGTACTCGCCGGAAAGCGCCCTCCGGACACGGGCCTCGGTCCCAAGATCCTCGTCGATCCACGCCGGGACTGAGGCGGTCGGAAGCACCCCCGCGCATACGGTAGGCTTGATCTTGAGCCGGTCACCGCAACTGCGAACAACCGGCGCTGCGTTGGTGGTCCAAGGAAAGACGCCCCGCTTCCTGCGGGGAAATGCAGGTGCAAGGCCTGCCCAGCGCTCAATGATGGGGCCCGTTCCGCGTGATGCGCGGAGCGGGCCCCATGTTCATGTCCGCCTCAGGCGTCCTCCCACTCCAACTCGGTCTCGTCGACCGCGACCCGGCGGTAGCCCTCCATCGGTTCGCCCGTCTCCAGGGCGGTGGCCGTCGCGTCCAACAGGGCGGGGAGCGAGGCCCAGACGGGAGAAGGGGCGAAGGAACAGCCGGTCTCGTGATCGGCGTCGCCGATCCGCCCCCGACGTCCGTGGCGCCGCTGATCCACGACGAGATAGTCACCTGCGCCGTCGGCGGCGAAGGGAATCCACTCCGCGTGCCACCAAGGCCCGTACTCCGACTCCGGGTCGCCATCTTCGCGATCGGCAGGCTCATCACCGTAGATCCGCATGCGCCGTTGGCGGCTGTCGACGATGTTCCGCACGTCCAGCAGCATCCAGAACGGCGGCACCAGGGCTTGATGCCCCGAACCGTTGTGCCGGAGCAGGGATTGCCGGAGGCTCTCGGGGAACGGCTGTCCCACGGCCTCCTCCGCCGCCGCGACGGCGGCGGCCTCCGCTGGAGGCTCCAGGGTCGCGAACGCCCTCGGTGCGTGCCGGGCGAGCCAGGTCTCGATGCGGGCCCAGGACTCGGTGACCGATGCTGTCATGCGGCCGATCCTGTCAGTCCACCGAACCGAGCAGAAGGAGATAGGGCAGCACGACGGCCGGTAGCGTCAACAGCCATGGTTTGAGCGGGCGTTCGCGGCGCAGGGGGAGAAGAACGTCGGCGATCAGGACGAGCAGCAGCACGAACAGCCCCGTGATGACGAGGAACAGCAGGACGGGACCGCTGTGGTCGATCTGCGGGTAGGTGCAGCCGCCCAGATCGCGCCGGTCGAGATCATCGAGTCCGCAGTGCCCGTGGGCGGCGTACCAACGGGCGGACTCCCACACGGCGATCGCCGGCACGCCGATCAACAGGTTGACGAGGAGCGGCACGCAGTACCGTCCCACGGAACGCACCGTCACCCCACCACTCCCCGTGTGTACGCGCGGCCCGGCGTCGTCCGCCGCGGCCGCGACCGAGCACCTGGCCCCTGCGCCGTGGGAAAAATAATCCCATCCGCCCGGAGGACGGTGCGACAGAGCCGGCCCGGCGCGACAACCGGGGCTCACTGAAGGTCACTCAGCGCGCGCCCCATCCTGGTCACCGCCTCGCGCAGGACGGCGGGCGGTGTCGCGAAGTTGAGGCGTACGTGGCCCTCGCCGCCGGAGCCGAAGACATGCCCCGAACTGAGCGCGACGCGCGCCCGGTCGAGGAAGAACTTCGCGGGCCCGGCCAGGTCGCTGACCACGCCGGGTCCGTCGCCGCCCGCCTCGGTGTGCAGTCCCAGCCGGGTGCAGTCGAGCCATGCCAGGTAGGTGCCCTCGGGGCGGTGACATCGCACGCCGGGGAGGTGTTCGGCGGCCAGGCGGCCGAGCAGGTCCCGGTTGGCGTCGAGGCCGAGCAGCAGGTCGTCGAGCCAGTCGCCGCCCTTGCGGAAGGCCGCGGTGTGCGCGATGACGCCGAGGTGGCTGGCCCCGTGGCCGACCTCTTCGGGCAGCAGCCGGAGTTCGTCGGCGGCCTCGGGCCCGGCGAGCGCCAGGGCCGCCTTCAGACCGGCGAGGTTCCACGCCTTGGTGGCGGAGGCCAGCGCGAATGCGTTCTCGGCGCCGGACACGCTGAGGAACGGGGTGAAGACAGCGCCCGGCAGCACCAGGGGCGCGTGGATCTCGTCGGAGACGACCCGCACCCCGTGCCGGCGGGCGAGGGAGGCGACGGCCTCCAACTCCTCGCGGGTGTGGACGACACCGGTCGGGTTGTGCGGGTTGCTCAGCAGGAACACCGCACGCCGCCCGTCGCCTCGGGCCCGCACGAAGGCGTCCTCCATGGCGTCCAGATCGATCCGCAGATCGGCACTGAGACGCGCCTCGACGACGTGGCGGGCGTCGTGCGAGACGAACGCGTAGAAGGGCGGGTACACCGGCGCACACACCACGACCGAGTCGCCGGGATCGGTGAGCAGCCGCAGCACCTCGACGATGCCCAGCATCACGTCCGGCACGATCGCGGTGCGCTCCACCCGCACCCCGTCCCACTGCCACCGCTCGGCGGCGAACGCGGCGAGGGCCTCGGCGTACGCGGTCCCGTACGGATACCCGGTGTCCCCCAGCTCGATCGCCGCCCGCAGGGCCTCGACCACGGGCGGAGCGAGCGGCACGTCCATCTCCGCGACCCAGAGCGGAAGCACGTCCCGGGGGTGCGTGCGCCACTTCATGCTGGTCCGCTGCCGCAGCTGCTCCAGGGTGAGCTGCGCGAGCGGGTCCGTCCGCCGGACCTCCGCGCCGTCGGGGTCCTGATCCATGCGACCGGTCATTCTGCTCTCCCTGGGGTGGGACGGACGGGGCTGCTGTGCACCACGCACCACCGAGCCAGCCGGGCCGAGCGAAGTCAAGCATCGTCGCAGCCAGGGGCGGCGGAAGGCGGTCGGTCCGGCCCGCTAGGCTCCGGCCCATGAGTGAGGCAGACAGACGCGCCGAACGACGCGTCGTCGACGGGCGCTTCGAACTGGAGGCCCGTCTCGGTGGCGGTGGGATGGGCACGGTCTGGCGCGCCAGGGATTTGGTGCTGCACAGGCTGGTGGCGGTCAAGGAGGTCCGCCCGCCGGACCGCGACCTCGCCGAGTACGACCCCGAGGGCGCGCGGATGCTGCGCGAGCGGGTACTGCGCGAGGCCAGGGCGCTGGCCCGCATCGACCACCCGAACGTGGTGACCATCCACCACATCGTCGACGGCGGCGACGGCACGTACCCCTGGCTGGTCATGGAGCTGGTGAGCGGCGGCTCCCTGGCCGACCGCCTCGCCCAGGGCCCGATGCCACCGGCCGAGGCGGCCCGGATCGGCCGCGGCGTGCTGGCCGCGCTGACCGCCGCGCACGACGCGGGCATCCAGCACCGGGACGTGAAACCCGCCAACGTGCTGCTGCGACCGGACGGCCGCCCGGTGCTGACCGACTTCGGCATCGCGGCGATCCGTGAGTCGACCACCCTCACCGCCACCGGCTCCATCATCGGCACGGCCGACTTCATGGCCCCGGAACGCATCACCGGCCAGGAAGGCGGCGCCGCCTCCGACCTGTGGTCGCTGGCGATGATGCTGTACACCGCGGTGGAGGCCCACCACCCCCTGCGCCGAGGCACCACCCTGGCCACCCTCGCCGCGGTCCTCCACGAGGACGTGCCGCCCCCGGTGCGGGCCGGTGCCCTGGGCGAGCTCCTGATGCGGGTGCTGGTACGGGACCCGGCGGCACGCCCGTCCGCGGCCGAACTGGACCGACGACTGGCGGAGATCGAGTCGCTGCCGACGCCCCCGCGTGACGAACCGACGTCCTACCCCCTCACCCCACCGCAAGCGCCACCGCCGTCGACGGGCTTCGGACCACCCCCGGTCCTCCCCGGACCCCCGGTCCAGATATCACCCCCACCGCCCACGGCACCGATGTCGACGACGACCCGCAGACGCGGCACGGGTACGACAGTGCTGCGGGCCGTGTCGGGCGTGTCCCTCGCCGGCGCCGTGGGCCTGCTGTGGTGGCTCCTGCCCCTGGACGACAACAAGGGCGACAACCTGGGCACGGGCCCTTCGACGCCTACGTCCTCGTCCCCCTCCACATCCGCGTCGGCATCCGCGTCCACGTCATCGACGCCGAAGCCGTCCGAAGAGCCCCTCGCGACCGGCTCGATGCTGACACCGGCCAACATCCGTACCGCGATCAAGGCGTTGGAGGACGAGACGGGGCGGGACACGTACGGAGACTTCACCGTCTACGACGAGTACGTGTCGGTCAACGTGATGGTGAAGGGCAGCAAGACCAAGTACGACAGCTACACGTACCGTCCGGGGAGGGGCGTGGAGCAGGGACTCAGCAAGGGCAGCTTGATGGGCGGCTATCAACCCTTCACGCTTGACGGCGTCGCCTGGGACAAGATTCCCGGGCTTCTGAAGGAGGCGGACAAGAGGCTGAACGTCCCGGATCCGGACCTTCGATACGTGGTGGTCAAGTCGCCGAACGACCTCCTCGACACTCCGAAGGGCCTGGCCGTCTATCTCAGCGACGACTACGGGTCGGGCTACCTGGCGGCGACCCTTCAGGGCAAGGTCACCGACGTGTACCCGGCCGAGGAATGACAGGCATGCCGACGCAAGCTCATGCTGCGAAGTCGGCCCGGTGGTCCTCGGCCCATTCCGCGAAGGTCCGGGCCGGGCGACCGGTGATGCTCTCGACCTCGAAGGTGATCTCGGGTGGGGAATCGACCGTCGCCGCAAAGGACTTGAGCAGGGCTCGCACCGTCTGCCGCGGCAGTTCCGGGAAGAGCGTGGCCTCAGCCTCCTCGGTGGGAGTCTCGACGTAGGTCAGCTCGCGTCCGAGGGCCTGCCCGATCGCGGCGACCTGCCCCGCGTTGGTCGTCGCCGCGGGCCCGGTGAGCCGGTGGACGGCACCCTCGTGGCCCGGGTCGAGCAGGCACCGCTCGGCCACGGCGGCGATGTCGTCCTCGTGGATCGGCGCGGAGACGGCGCCGGCGAAGGGGGCGTGCACGGAGTCGCCCTGCCGGATCTGCGGGGCCCACTGGAAGGCGTTGGTGGAGAACGCGTTGGGCCGCAGGAAGGTCCACTCCATGCCGCTGTCCCGGACGAGTTGCTCGGCACGCGCGTGCATGAGGTGGATCGGGTGGGTCTCGTCGGCGCCCTCCCGGATGATCCCCGAGGAGAGCATGACCACGTGTCGTACACCGCCGGCGCGAGCCCGCTCGAGGACGCTCTCCGTGTGGTCGCCGGTGGCCCGCACATGCAGGAAGAGCTTCGAGGCGCCGTCGAACAGCCCTTCCGACTCAAGGTGGTTCACTTCTACGTCCGGGGGAAGCGCGGCCCGCATCGGATCGCGGCTCACGCCCCGAACGGACTGTCCTTCGGCAACGAGCCGCTCGACTAAAGCACGGCCGACGTTGCCGGTAGCACCGGTGACGACGATCACGGATTTTCCTCCTGGTTGGGCTGGTTGGGCTGGTTGGGCCTCGGTCTGAGGACGATCCCTGGCTGTACCGACCCTAAGAGGGCCGAACGACAGTGACATCGGCACAGGGAACCAACTGACCTACGTCTCCCTGCCTACGACCGTGCGGCGCGGGGACGTTGAGCGGTGCCGGTAGTCGGCACGCATATTCCTGCGAAGCCCGGAGTGCGAGTCGCTAGCATCGGCCCCGTCGAGGGGGGAGTCATGGCACTGGGACGCAAGGGCGCACGGCGCATCGTGGTCGACGGCACGGCGTATCGCTGGCGCCTGCGCCGCCGGCCGACCTACTTCCAGGGCATGGCCTGGACTCCGTGCACCTACGCGGTCGAGCATGCGGACAGCCCGGGCCCGGGCACAACGCTCGTGGTGACCACCGACCAGCCGCACCTGAGCAACTGGCTTGGCCGCGAAGGCAGTCCGATACGGCCGTCCGACGTCGCCCGTGCCATCGAGCACGCCTTGCGCGAGGGCTGGACCCCGACCTCTCCTGGCGCCCCCTTCCCTCTCGACCTGTCCGCGGGCTTCGTGGCGTCACCTTGAGAGCTGCGGGAGGGGGCGGCGGTGACGGTTCAGGCCACGGCGGGGCCACTTTCGTGGCGTTCGTGGAGTCGCTTCACCTGCTGGGCCCAGAAGCCGAACTTGTCGTCTGCTGACGCGCTCATGGGAAGCAGCCGGAGTTCTTTGGCCAGTTGATAGAAGCCGGGGCCGGCGTCGTTGGCACCCAAGTAGTTGACCAGGGCCGAGAGCATGAGGGGCGGGTCCGACGGGGCGATCTCCTGATCTCGTTCGACGATCAGCCCGAGCAGATGGCCCATCGCGGCCCGCTCGTCAGCACGCTCGAAGTCGAAGGCACGGAAGCCTGTTCGCCTGGCGAGGGTCACATTGAGCTCCGTGTACGAGGTGAGCCTGCCCAGCTTCGCTCGCTCGACAAGGAAGGAGCGACCGGCAATTACCAGCTCGTCCCACTCAGTCTCCGTACGGCCGTACCCAGGCATCCCGCCCCCAGAACTGCGTCGATCCGTGAAGGGAGCGTACAGCGCAGGGAGTGTTGACCCGGCCCTCATCGTCAGTGTCGGCGGTTATCGTGCGCCTGCCCTTGATGGGGGCGGGTTTGGGGAGGGGCTGTGGGAGCCAAGACGGGGTCGGCGCCGGAGACGGGCAGGCCATGAGGACGGGAGGACGGCTTGATGGTTGGGGGACATGAACGGAACGGCCTGCGCTGGATAGCCGACGCGTACGACCTCGGCTTCACGCTCACCCTCAGCGAGGGTCTCTCGCCGTACGAACTGCTGCGCGGCATCGGCGCCGAGGAGCCTCACATCGTCCCGCTCACGCGCTCCGCGGCGTACGAGTTGCTGACCAGGAACGCGGACGACCACATCAGTGATCTCGACTTCCTGGACTGGGAAGACGAAGCGGAGGTCGCCCGTCTGACGGACGGAGGCTTCCTCCCCGACCCGCCCGACACCATCGTGAGAGCGGGCTCGGCGGCGGGCTGGGCGTATGCGCTGGAGGAATTCCAGTGCCGCACGGGGACTTACCTCGCCGCACTGTCCCGGGCGGGGAGAGCGTTCAGCATCCATCGCAACGCCAAGGGCTTCAGCCGCGTCGGCTATGCCCTCCATGGAGAACCGGTGACATCCTTCGAGCCCGGTCTGCCCCACCTCACGAACGGCGTCCCGGCCGAAGCCGCCCTCGGCTTCGTCGTCGGCGCAGACGAGCCGGGTGACGTGGCGTTCCTGCGGTTCCTGGAAGCAGAGTCGGACCTCTGGATCCCCTGGGAGGAGACAGAGGCGGAGCTGCCGGCGGCCGCGTTCACCGGCGAACGGCTGTGAGACAGGCCGCCCCCATCGGCTTGCATTGTGAAACCGATCGGTTTACCGTGATGGAAACCGATCGGTTTCCTATCTGTGGAGGCTTGCAGTCATGACCGTTCTGAAGGGCACGAACGTCTTCGTCACCGGCGGCAGCCGCGGCATAGGCAAGGCTCTGGTGGAAGAGCTGTACGCACGAGGCGCCGCCAAGGTCTACGCCACAGCCCGCGACCCGCGCAGCGTGACGCACCCGGACGCCGTCCCGGTCGCCCTGGAGGTCACCGACCCCGCCTCCGTCGCGGCGGCCGCCGCGCAGGCGCAGGACGTGACCGTGCTGATCAACAACGCCGGCGCCTCGGTCGGCGGGTCCTTCCTCGACACCCCGGTCGACGACGTGCGCCGGGAGTTCGAGACGAACTTCTACGGTCCGCTCCTCGTCGCCCGCGCCTTCGTGCCGATCATCGAACGCAACGGCGGCGGCCACCTCCTCAACGTGCACTCCGTGCTGTCCTGGATCGCGCTCGGCGGCACCTACAGCGCCTCCAAGGCCGCGCTCTGGTCGCAGACCAACTCCCTGCGCCTCGAACTCCAGCCGCGCGGCATCGCCGTCACCGGCCTGCACGTCGGCTACGTCGACACGGACCTCGCGTCCGGCGTCGACGCCCCCAAGTCCGACCCGCGTGACGTCGCCGCCCTCGCCCTCGACGGCATCGAGACCGGCGCCCACGAGGTCCTCGCCGATGACATCTCCCGCCAGGTCAAGGCGGGCCTGGCCGGTGACCTGGCCGCGCTGTACCCCCAGCTCGCGAAGTAGCCCTGAAGTCGGGGAGAGCGTGCAGCCGGCCGCGCCGACCGATTCCTTTCGGAGCCGACCCGAGTCTTTCTGTGCGAGGGCCGGAACCTCCGACCCGGGGACGGAGAGCATCATGCGCAAGCTCATCGCGGGGGCATTCATCACGCTCGACGGCGTGGTTCAGGATCCGGGCGGATTCAGCGAGATCGAACGCGGCGGCTGGGCACTGGACTACTTCGACGACATCTCGCGCCGGCGGGCCACCGACGCTCTCCTGGCCAGCGACACCTTTCTGCTGGGGCGGGCGACTTTCGAGATCCTCGAGAAGGCGTGGTCGCGCAACACGGGGCCGTACGCCGAGGCGATGAACGCCCTTCCCAAGCTCGTCGTGACGAGGACGCTGCGCGGCCCGTTGCCCTGGAACGCCACCGTCCTCGCCGGTGAAGCGGCAGAGACGGTCGCGAAGCTCAAGCAGCAGCCCGGCGGCGACATCGTGATGTACGGCAGCTTCACGCTGACGCGGACTCTGCTGGAGCAGAACCTGATCGACGAGCTGAACCTCGGCGTCCATCCCCTTGTCGTCGGCGAGGGCAGGCGGCTCTTCGACAGTGCGTCGCCGCGCTCGCTGCGGTTCGTGTCGGCAACGCCGAACGCGACAGGAGTCGTCACGCTCACCTATGCCCCGTAGCGGCGATCGGGATGGGAGATTTCGCGACGGACACGGAACGCTACCGGCGCGAGCTGCTGGCGCACTGCTATCGCATGCTCGGATCGGTGGACGACGCCGAGGACGTGGTCCAGGAGACCTATGTGCGTGCCTGGCGTTCGTACGAGGCCTTCCAGGGCAGGTCGTCGGTGCGCACCTGGCTCTACCAGATCGCCACGAACACCTGCCTTTCCGCGTTGTCGCACCGTAGTAGGCGTTTCCTGCCCGCGGGCCTCGGCGGACCCGCCGACGACCCGATGACCCCGCCGACGGCTGCGGAAGCACCATGGATTCAACCCCTTCCCGACTCCATGCTCGACCCGGCGACGATCGTGGCGGCGCGCGACAGCCTGCGCATCGCGCTGATCGCCACGCTCCAGAAGTTGCCGGGCCGCCAGCGGGCGGTGTTCGTCCTGCGGGATGTGCTGGAGTGGCCGGCGTCGGACGTGGCGCAGGTGATGGGCACCAGCACGGCAGCGGTGAAGAGCACGCTGCAGCGCGCGCGTGCGCGACTGGCGCAGGAGCCTCCTGACGTCGAGCAGACACGCGAGCCGGGCAAGCTGAGCAGCGTACTCGCTGATTACATCGCGGCCATCGAGGACGCCGATGGTCCGGCCCTTGAACGACTGCTCCGTGCCGACGCCAGGATCGAGGCGACGCCGTGGCGCACATGGTTCGACGGCCGTGCCACATGCGTGCCCTATCTCGTCCAGCACGTCCTGGGTTCGCCGGGAACCTGGCGGTTGCTGCCGACCGGCGCGAACGGCCAGCCCGCGGCGGTCGGCTACCTCAACGGTCGGGCCTACGGCATCCTCGTGCTCACCGTCACCACGACGGGCATCGCGAGAATCAACGCGTTCGGGGATCCAGGGCTCGTCAAGCGGTTCGGCTTCCCTGAAGCGCCGTGAGCACCTGCCGCGTCGAGCAGCGTGGCCGCGGTCGGCGCGCCGGGCTCGGCAGGCGGCGAGCCGCTGGATGCCCGCGAGGCCGGCGGGGTGTCAGCGCAGGTCCGCCGCGTCGAGCAGGGCGGTCACGGTGGGAATGACGAGCCCGCCCTGAGTGTCGGCCTTGATCCCCGCGCGGGCGCTGGCGCCGTCGAAGACCAGGATCAGCTGCCGGGCCAGCAGGTCGGGGTCGCTCGCCCCGCCCCGCTCGGCCTCGTTGCGGAAGTAGGCCGTCAGGTTCTCCTTGACCCGGCGGGCCACCCGGCTCGCGGGATGCTCCGGGTCCTTGAGTTCGATCTGTACGACCAGGTACCGGCAGCCCTGGAAGTCGGGTGCGGCCGCCAGCGCTTCCGCCTGTCCGAAGACGTACAGGATCCGCTCGCGCGGCGACCGGTCGTCGTCCGTCGCGGGAAGGAGTGTCGTCACATAGGCGGAGGCGCGTTCCAGCAGGCTCGCCGCCAGCAGCTCGTCCTTGCTCTCGAACAGCTTGTACATGGAGCGCTTGGACACTCCCGCCGCCTTGCACAGCGCGTCGACGCCAATGTTGACGCCCTCCTGGTACGTGAGCGTGGCCGCTGCCTCCAGCAGGCGCTCTCGGGAGCTCGGCAGTGCTTCGGTGGTCATACGGCGAGGGTAACTCGATTCCGGCCCATTGGAAACCGATCGGTTTACGGTGAGTGAAGGGCGGTGAAGGGAGTGGTGGGCGCCGGGGCGTCCCGGTGCGCGCGTCCCGCCGATTCGGCTTGCGGGTGGAAACCGATCGGTTTACCTTTGTGGAGACCGATCGGTTTCCGATGCTCCGGTGAGAGTCGTGGCCCTTTGGTCGATCCCTCACGCACAAGGAGTCGGCGAGATGACCAGCCACGAGTCACGTCCCGCGATGCACATCCCGGGGACCACCAGCCACACGATCCCCCCTCGCGGCGGCCGGGAGGGGGAGCTGCGGTACCTCACGGCGGGCACCGGCGCTCCTCTGGTCCTGCTGCACACCGTGCGCACCCAGGCCGAGCACTTCCGCCACCTCCTCCCGCTGATCGCGGACCGTTACACCGTCCATGCCCTCGACCTGCCGGGGATGGGCTACTCCGAGATCGTGCCCGGAGCGTCGTACGACGAGCCTGCGATGCGTGCGGGCGTCGAGCGGCTGCTGACCGAACTCGACCTGAACGACGTGACGTTGGTGGGGGAGTCCATGGGTGCGGTGCTCGCCCTGACCACCGCGGCCGAGCTGCCGGACCGAGTGCGGCGTGTCGTGGCGGTGAACACGTACGACTTCCGCGGCGGCATCGCCCGCTCCAGCCTCCTGGCCCGCGTGGTCGTCAGCGGCGTCCTCGCACCCGGCGTGGGCCCGCTGATCGCGAAGGCCGAGCCCAGGCCCGCCCTCCGCGCGATCCTTCAGGGCGGCCTCGGCGACAAGAGCGCGCTGCGCGAGGACTATGTCGACGAGCTGCTCCGGGTGGGCGCCCGCCCGGGCTACCCGACCGTCGCCCGTGCCGTGTACCAGGCCCTGCCCAGCCTCATCGCGGCCCGCTCGCGCTACCCCGAGATCAAGGCGCCCGTCCACCTCGTCTACGGCGAGAAGGACTGGTCCCGCCCCTCCGACCGGGAAGCCAACAGGCGACTGCTGCCGGCCGCCGACTTCACCCAGGTCCCCAAAGCGGGCCACTTCATCGCACTGGAACGTCCCGACGTACTGGCCGACCTGCTGAACGCGGTCGCCTGAGGGCCAGGTCGGCGTCCCGCCCGTGACTCCGCCGACTCGGCCGGCTGCTGCCTCCCCGTGGCGGCCACGTCGTCGAGATGAATCGAGCCGCCCACAGGTGAGCGTGCCGGGCCGCTGTCAGTGGGCTCTGCGATCGTGTGCGGCATGGACGAAGTCGTGGAACGCGTCGATGCGCAGGACCGTGTGCTGGGGCCGGTGAGCCGGAGGGACGCCGTCCGGGAGGGCTGGCTGCACCGGGTCGCCGTGGTCGTGTGTCACGACCGGCAGGGTCACCTCCTCGTCCATCGGCGTGCTGAGCAGGTGCCCCGGTTCCCGGGGCATCACGAGGTCGGCATCGGCGGAGCGGTGGGGGTCGGGGAGTCCTACGAGCAGGCGGCCGCCCGCGAGGTGGAGGAGGAGCTGGGGGTGTCGGCGGCGGTGCGCTTGCGCTTCACGTTCCTCAACCGCAGCGGGCTGAGCCCGCACTGGCTCGGGGTGTGCGACGCCGTCATTCCGCGGGCCGTCACGCCGGACGCGCGGGAGGTCGCCTGGCACGCCTGGATCGGCGAGTCCGACCTGCCGCGGATCCTTCGCGAACGGACTTTCACCCCTGACAGTCAGGAGATCCTGGACCGCTACTTCGCCGACCGTGCCGAAAGGGCATGAGGTGCGGGAAGAACGCCGGGCCGGTTCGGTCAGTCGTCTGAGGGTGCGTCGTCGAAGAGCAGCCGTACGAAGTCCGTGACCGGACCCAGGATGTCGAGGTCCTGGTCGAGCACCCACTGGAGTTGGAGGCCGTTGAGGACGGCATGGAAGAGGACCGCCGCGCTCTGAGGGGTCACGTCCTTGCGGAGGCGGGCGCGGGACGGCTCGTCGGAGAGGCCCCCGGCGAACTGGCCCCGACCCCGTTCGTAGCGTTCGACGAAGTAGCTGTGGGCCGGGTGGTCCGGACGTGAGGCGGCTGCCGCGAGTTCGATCCACAGGCGCATCAGCTCGGGCGCCTTCTGATGGTGCCGGATGAGTTCCACGAGGTAGGGCGCCAGCCGGTCGAGCGAGTCGACCCGGCTCACTCCCTGGGCCCACTCGTCGGTGTCGCGCCGGGCGAGCACCTCGGCCAGGAGCTCGTCCTTGTTGCGGAAATGGTGGAGAAGGCCCGCGTGGGTGATGCCTGCGCGTTCGGCGATGTCCCGCAGGGAGGCCTTGGCGTAGCCCTTCTCGGCGAAGCTGTCGCGGGCCGCCCGGACGATCTCGGCCCGGCGGGCCGGCGTCTTGGCGTACGGACCTCGCGCTTTCGCCTCACCCACAAGCTGCTCACTTTCTCCGGCGCGGCCGGTGGCGGGCGGCGGCGGGCGGCGGGGGGTAGGCAGCGCCGAGTAACGCCGGGCGGTACGCGTCGCCCTGATGACGAACGTTGATCGTACTCTTCGCCGCCTCCCAGGGGTGGGTCGGTCGCCCTCACGCTGGGAGAACCCGGACCCGGCACACCCATTGTGTTTCGGCCCGACCCGTTCGTAAGCTTTCCGCTTGGAAGGTATTGAAACGTTTCAAACGAGGTGAGCTGTGGACGAGGACAACAGAACCGCCGCATTGAGCCGCCGGCACCTGCTCGGCATCATGACGGCGGTGGCCGCGGGCGGCGTGGGGGCCGCCCTCCCGCTCGCCGCGGCACCGGACGCCGTGGCCGCGGCGGCCGGCGGGCGCAACTCCGCGCCGGCGAACCTTCAGGTCAACTCCCGCGTCGCGCCCCTGGGCACCGAGACGGCACCGGCGTTCAGCTGGCTGCCCCCGGTGAGCAGGCAGAGCGCGTACGAGATCCAGGTCGGCAGCGCTCCCGGCGCCTCGGACGTCTGGCGCACCGGCAAGGTGACGGGGTCCGTCAGCACCGGGGTGCCGTACCGCGGCGGGCCACTGCGGTCGGAGCAGGCGTACTTCTGGCGGGTGCGGACCTGGGACGAGCAGGACGGGCCAGGGCCCTGGAGCGAGCCCGCCCGGTGGGAGACGGGGCTGCTGAAGGGGGAGGCGGACTGGGCGGGCGCCCGCTGGATCGGTGGCCGGGTGGCGCAGGACCACGACTGGCAGGATCAGACCGCGACCGTCGTCTTCCGCGGCGGACCCGACCCCACCGGGGGCCTCTCCCTGCTCCTGCGAGCCGAGCCCATCGGCAAGACCTGGGGCGAGGGCCTCAACTGGACCCTCCGCCGGACCGGCGACGCCATGCAACTGGTCATGAGGACCAGTCACTACGCCGGCAACACCTGGGTCGACGACGGCACTTCGGAGCCAGACTGGGGTGTGAACCGGTACGACCCCCAGAGCGAGACCAACCCCACCACCGCGGGCACCCGCAGTGTCCCCGTCGGCACGGTCGACCTCCCCGCCTCGACCGGTCTGACCAAGGACACCTGGGCCGCCCGGGACCACACCGTGGTCGTCGAGGTCCACGGCCTGACCGTCACCACCAGGGTCAACGACGTCGAGGTCGACACCCGCACCCTCACCGGCGACGAGATCCGCCGCCACGGCAGCTTCGGCTTCGCCGGCGGCACCTCGGCCACCGTCCGCCGCGTCACGGTGACCGGCACCGGCGCCCGTGACTTCGCCGCCGACCTCACGACCGGCGCCAATCCGTTCGAGAGCGGCACCGCCACCCTCGACGGTCTGACGTTCCCGCCCAAGAACCCCTACATCCCCGCCAAGAACGCCGTCCTCCCCATCGCCGCCCCGGCACCGCTCCTGCGCCGCGCGTTCACCCTGCCCCGCGGGCGGCGCATCACCCGGGCCCGGCTCCACCTCAGTGCGGCCGGGAACGTCACCTTCACCGTCAACGGCGACCCCCTCACCGTCGACGGCAGACGCGCCACCGCCGGCCGTACCAACGTGCCCCGGCTGCTCACCGACCAGAGCACCTACGACCGCACCGTCCTGTACGACACCTTCGACGTCACCGCGCTGCTCAGGGCGGGCCGGGAGAACGTCGTCGGCGCCGAACTGGGCCGCGGCTGGTACGGGGTGACGACCCCTCAGGAGTGGTACTGGCAACTCGCGCCCTACGCCGGCCAGCCGCGGCTGCGGGCCAAGCTCGTGGTGACGTACGCGGACGGCTCGGCGACGACCCTCGTCACGGACGAGGGCTGGCTCACCGCGGACGGTCCGACCAGCTTCGACTCGGTCTACTCGGGCGAGAAGTACGACGCCCGGCGCGCGGACGAGCTGGGGGAGTGGCGGCGGGCCGGCCACCGTCCCGGGCGGGACTGGCGGGCGGCAACCGTCCTGATACCGCCGGGCAGTTGCGTGAGCCCGGCGCCGAAGCACCACGGCCCGCTCCCGGCCACGAGCGTCCCCGACGGCTTCACGCCGGCCGCCGTGCGAGCCCATGAGGCGGAACCGGTGCTGGTGAGCCAGACCCTGCGCCCGGTGTCGATCACCGAGACGGCCCCGGGCTCCGGCATCTGGGTCCTGGACTACGGCCAGATCCTCACCGGCCTCGTCCGGCTGTCCCTCACCGGCGTCCGCCCCGACAGGGAGGGCCTGACCCTGCGGATCCGCGGCGGAAACCGGATTGTCGGCGGCGACGGCACGGCCGCCTCACCGCTCGCCGTCGAGGAGGAGAACTTCCAGCACGACGCCAACCTTCAGACGCACTACTACACCCTCGGCAGGCGTCCGACGCAGACCTGGGAGCAGCAGTTCAGCCACTTCGGCTTCCGCTTCCTGGAGGTGATGAACCTCGAAGCGGCTCTCGGGCGCGCCCCCGACCCGGCCCGGGACCTGGACGTGCTGACGGTGGGCGTCGCCCGCTCCGGCTTCGCCCGCACCGGCACCTTCGGCACCGACAACGCCCTGCTCAACCGCCTTCAGCGGAACCTGGAATGGGCCGAGCAGAACAACCTCGTGCAGAAGCCCACCGACACCCCGTCCAGAGAGAAGAACGGCTGGACCGGCGACGCCATGGCCAGCTCCGAGTCGCAGTCGCTGACCTGGGACGTCAACGCCCTGTTCACCACCTACCTCCGGCACTTCCCCGACAACCAGATCTCCACCGGCCAACTGCCCATGATCGTCCCGGTCGCCAAGGGCGGCTACGGCTACGACCGCACGCCCGGCTGGAACGCTGCGTGGAAGGCGGTTCCGGCCTGGGACTCCGCCTATTTCGTCATCCCCTGGGAGCTCTACACGTACTACGGCAACAGCACCCTGTTCGCCGAGCTCTACGACCACCAGGACGCGCTCCTGAGGTACTACGAGACGCTGTTCACCGCCGAGAACGACTACGAGTTCGAGGCCTCCCTCGGCGCCTACTCCGGCGCGGAGGCCCCGGGCAGCAACGCCGTCATCAGCCTCGCCTTCTACATCCATTTCTGCGACTACATGGACAAGGTCGGCCGCCGCCTCGGACGTACCGAACGCGCCGCCCACTACGCGCAGTCGGCACGTATTTTGCGCAAGGCGTTCATCGCGAACTACTGGGACGAGACCAAGGGGTGCTTCACCCGGGGCAGTATCTCCAGCGAGAACGCCATGGCCATCGCCTTCGGCCTCGTCCCCGGCTCCGACCTGGACCCCGACGACCCCCGCCACCTCGCCGGGACGAAGACGGTCGACGAGAACACCAAGTCCCTCGCCAAGCTGCTCGCCGACCGGATCGTGGCCGCCGACCAGCACCTCCAGAACGACATGTACGGCTCGCGCTACGAGTTCAACATCCTCAGCGAACACGGTTACACGGACGTCGCGTTGCAGGCCGTCACCCGGACCGGCACACCCGGCTACGTGTACCAGATCGCCAAGGGCGCCACCTCGCTGTGGGAGCAGTGGACGGACCGGCTGTCCGTCAACCACCACTACCGTTCCAACGTGGCGACCTGGTTCTACCAGAGCCTCGCCGGGATCAGGCCGACGTCAACCGCCTACGAAACGCTGCGCGTTCGCCCGTACATCCCCGCCGCGGCGGTCAACAGCCGGGTCCCGAAGGACACTCAGGACACCGACCTCGCCCCCGCGACCCTCGACCACGTCACCGCCTCGATCGACACGGTGCGCGGCACGGTGTCGTCGGAGTGGCGGCGCCGCGCGGACGGCAGGATCGCCCTCGCCGTCACCGTCCCGTACAACACCGAGGCCGAGATCTGGGTTCCCGCCCAGGGCGGGCCCGTCAGCGCGCCCCGCGGTGTGCACCACGTCCGCCAGGACACCTCGGGGGGCGCCGCGTACGAGGTGTACCGGGCGCGAGCGGGTTCGTACCGCTTCAACGCCTGACCGGCCGGAGACCGGGGAGGGGGCCGCCGGGCAGGTCTCAGCCGAGGGCTGCGGCGCCACGGGACCGGGAGCCGAGGAACGCGGCGATCTTGTCGGGGTTGAACACCCACAGCACCTGGTGGATGCCCTCCTGCGAGGCCACCACCGTGAGGAAGGCGAAGGGCCGCCCCTCTCGGCTGATCAGGACGCCCGGACGGCCGTTGGCGGCGACCGCCTCCGTCTCCGTGTCGCGCCATCCCGACCGATGGCTCGACAGCCGGGCCACGCCGGCCGCGCTCAGCACGGGGACGCGAGCGCAGCCCCGGACGCCGTTGCCGTCGGACAGGCTGACGGCGTCGGGTGTGAGGAGGGCCTCCAACGAGGCCACGTCGCCCGTCCGGGCAGCCGTGACGAAGGCGTTCAGGAGGCGCCGGTGCTCGGCGGTGTCCACCGGCGCCCGCGTCTCGTCCAGCACGTGCCGGCGGGCCCGGCTCACGATCTTCCGTACGTTGGCGAGGCTCAGCCGGAGCATGGCGGCGATCTCGGGATAGCCGTAGTCGAACGCCTCACGCAGCACGTAGGCGGCGCGCTCGGTGGGATTGAGCCGCTCGAGCACCAGCAGCAGGGCCAGCTCCAGCGCCTCCGCGCGCTCCGCGCCCACTTCCGGGTCCGCGCTCGTGTCGACGGGCTCGGGCAGCCACGGTCCGATGTAGGACTCCCGACGCACCCGCGCCGAGTGCGCCACGTTGATGGCCAGCCGCGTCGTGGTCGTCGACAGGAAGCCCACCGGGTTGTCCACCACGGAACGGTCGGTCTTCTGCCAGCGCAGCCACACCTCCTGGACCACGTCCTCGGCTTCGGTCACACTGCCGAGCACGCGATAGGCGATGCCGAAGAGACGCCCCCTCTGCTGCAGGAACACCGAGACGGCGTCATCGAGGTCCCTCGTCGTGCGGTCCGGTGGTGCGGCGCCGCTGTCACTGGACGTCACGACTGCTCCCTCGTTGCTTCTCCGCGGTCCCGGACGCCGCCGTCAGTGTCGCTTCCAGGAGCGTAGTTCGTCCGGGCCGCCGACGGCCTGGATCACCGCCGACGCGCGAGCCAGTCGGCGAAGCGGGTCTCGGCGATGTGCGCGCCCGGGCCCGGCAGCAGCGTGTCCTCCTGCAACTCGGCGCCCCAGTAGGTGGCCTGCGGGTCGGTGACGATCTTGCGGGGATCATTCAGAGCGGTCAGGCCCCTGCGGATGAACTCCTCCAGCTCGAACGCCTCGGGCCCCGCGACCTCCACCACCCCGCCGACCGGCGATCCGGCCGCGGCGCGGGCGACGGCCGCGGCCACGTCGTCGGAGGCGATGGGCTGGATCTTGCCGGCGGGCAACCGCACCGTGTCGCCCTCGGTGACCCCGTCGGCGAGCCCCTTCGCGAACTCGAAGAACTGCGTGGCGTGGACGATGGTCCAGGGCACCCCCGACGCCTTGATCAGCTCCTCCTGGGCGAGCTTGGCGCGGAAGTAGCCGCTGCCCTGGAGGCGGTCGGTGCCGACCACGGACAGCGCCACGTGATGCCCGACGCCGGCCTCGGCCTCGGCCTTGAGAAGGTTGGCCGTGGAGGTGCGGAAGAACTCCATGACCGCCGCATCCTCGAAAGAAGGCGAGTTCGACACGTCGACCACCACCGACGCGTCCTTGAGGACTTCGGCCAGTCCCTCACCCGTCAGCGTGTCGACGCCGGTGCTGGGCGCGGCCGCGACGGCCTCGTGACCGTGCTCTTCGAGCCGGTCGATCACCTTCGAGCCGATGAGCCCGGTGCCACCGATCACTACGACCTTCATCACGGCTTCCTCTCGGGATTCCCTGGAGAACATTGCTCTGCACAAGAGAAGACCGGGCAGCGGCCGTCTTTGTGACACGTGGCGAGGGAAAGCCGGGGCGGGTGCGTCAGGCGTTCATGACGGCCCGATCGGAGTCGCTGCGCAGGACGCAGAACTCGTTGCCCTCCGGATCGGCGAGGACCGCCCAGCCGGAACCGTCGGGATCGCGGTGATCGGCGACGAACGTGGCACCTAGGCCCAGCAGCCGTGCCACCTCCTGATCGCGCGAGGTCTCGGGACGCAGACACAGGTGGACGCGGTTCTTGACGGTCTTGGGCTCGGGCACCTGGTTGAAGTACAGCACCGGGCCCTGCGCCAGCTGCACCTGAGTCTCCCGGCTGCCCGGGCCGTCCTCAGGATGCAGCGGACGGCCGGTCACCCGGCTCCAGAACCGGGCCAGCTCATAGGCGTCCGCACAGTCGATCGCGACGTTCTGCACCACCGAAACCATGATCGCGAGCCTTCCCTGTCTCAGCCGGTGCGAAGCACCCGGAAGCGGCCGGGTTCCGCCGGATCGCGGTCCACGACCTGGATCGGCGGCCAGGTCCACTGCCGGACGCCGATGCCCGGTGCGCGGGAGAAGCTGATGCGGCCGCGGGTGCCCTCGACCGCGATCCGTGGCCAGGACGCGGCGACGGCCGCCCGGTCCGTGCCGCCGGCGCGCAGCGCGTCGGCGAGGGCGACGATCGTGTCGTAGCCCTCGAAGGCGACGAACGACGGCGCGCCGGCCAGCCGTGCGCGCAGGTCGGCCTCGACGCGTGCCCCGAGCGGGGTGAGGCGCTCGGGCAGATAGCGCAGGAACGGGATCGCGGTGCCGTCGGCGCCCAGCGACGTCGCCCACGTGGCGAACTCGGGCTGTCCGGCCGGAGCGCCGAGCAGGACCTCGGTGAGGCGCGGGTCACGGCGTACGGCCCGGACGATCGGCACGGCCGGTTCCGGGTGGCCGACCAGCAGGAGAAGGGCCGTCGCGCGCCGGTCGAGGAGGGCGTCGCACACGGCGGCGGGGGCGAGCTCACTCACGTCGAGTTCGACGACCGTGCCGCCGTGCGCCGCGAAGTGGTCCCGCAGGACACGGGTGCCGGTCGCCCAGTAGACGCTCGGCTGGGTCGCCACGACGACACGGCGGTGGCCCGCGCCGAGAAGATGGTCCGCGTAGACCCGCCAGCCGCGCGACTGCGGTGGCGACAGGCGCGCCACCCACTCCGTCGGCTGCTCGGTGAGCGCGTCGAGCACGGCCGACGAGCAGAGGTACGGCAGCCCGAGGGCGTCGGCCCGGGTGGCCGCGGCACGGGCTACGACGCTGTGATATTCGCCGACCAGAGCTGCCACCCCCTGACCCGCCAGCTCGTCGACGGCCGCCACGGCCTTCTCCGGATCGGCCGCGGTGTCCCGCACCACGAGCTCGAGCGGCCGGCCGGCGATCCCACCGGCCGCGTTGACCTCGCGCGTGCCCAACTCGATCCCGGCGAGCAGATGTTGACCCGCCTCGACCCAGCCGGGCCGGGTGAGCGGGGCGAGCACACCGATCCGCACGGCGGCCGGCTCGGTCGTCTTCATAGTGGTGGTTCCCCCTGGAGGCACTTCTCTCGGATGCAACTCCACGATGATCCACGACAAAGACTTGGCGGTTTCGTCGGGATCACCCGGCTGACAGAGGAAATGCTCGCAGCGCCAGCCTGCCGCACAGGGCGGCGAGGGGCAGTTCGGCGCCGAGTGCCATGGCGATCGCGGTGGCGAAGTCGCCGCCCGGGGCCGCGGTCGTGGTGTCGAACCAGGCGTCCACCACCAGCAGCGTCGCGCTCGCGGCGGCGGTCAGGGCGTGCCGTCGGTCGCCGCGGGCGGCGAGGAGGCCGGTGGCGATCAGGCCGAGCGCCTCCAGTGCGTCCAGCCCGACCCAGGCGACCGGCCAGTGCGCCGCGGTCGCGGTGGCCGGCAGGCCGGTGGCCAGCACGTACAACCACGGCAGCAGGGCGAGCCCGCAGGCGACCAGCAGCCACCCGGCCCGCCGCATGCCCCGCGCCGGACGCGGCTCCGCCGCCTCTTCGTGGTGCGGGAGGACCCCGGCACCGGCCACATCCTCATCGCACAACACCAGTTGACGCATCGTCTTCTCCCGCTCCCCGTCGGCTCTTCCCTTCATGTGCTCCACCCTCCGCGGCACACCAGGGCGCCGTCAGTCACGCAGGGTGCCGATCCGGGGTGGAGAAAAGTGCACCCCGGAACCGGGCAAGAGCGTCATGGCAGAGGGATGGCCAGCGGCTTTACCGTTTGACGCATGCAACTCACCACGTGGCTGCGGCCGGCGGGACACCGGATGGCGCTCGTCGCCGCCGGCCTGCCGCTCCACCTCGCCGTCATCCCTCTGTGGCTCTGGCTGGCCGGTGCGATCGCGGGGGCGCCTGCCGTGATTCCGCTGCCCGTGCTGCTCACGCTCGTGGTGACCCCCCTGCTGACCGCCGGGCAGCGGCGGCGCTACCGGGCGCTCGTCGGCAAGGACCTCCCGCGCCCCGCCGTCAACAGGAAGTCGGTGATGCGCAGGCTGACCGGCCGGGCCCTGTGGCGGCAGGCCTGCTACCACGCCGTGGCGGGTCCGCCGCTCGCCGTCCTGGACCTCGCCGTCCTCGCCCTCTGGGCCGCCGCTGTCGCGGCCGCCTCCCTCTATGTGTGGATCTGGGCGCTGCCCCCGCAGTGGCGGGTCACCGACCTCGGGTACACCCCGCAGGCTGCGTACATCACCGCCGGCGGCCTCGCCCTGCTGTTCCTCGGGCCCCGGCTGACCGGCGCCCTGATGCGGCTGGAGACCCGGGCGGCCGAGGTCCTGCTCGGTCCCAGCCGCGCGGAGAAGCTGGCCCGCCGGGTCGCGGACCTCGCCGAGAGCCGGGCCGGCGTGCTCGATGCCGCCGACGCCGAACGGCGACGGATCGAGCGCGACCTGCACGACGGCGCGCAGCAGCGCCTCGTCTCACTCGCCGTCAACCTGGGCCTGGCCAGGGCCACCCTCGGCGACCTGCCGGAGGACGCCCGCAAGGTGATCGACGACGCGCACCGCGAGGCGAAGGAGGCGATCGCCGAGCTGAACGACCTCGTGCGCGGCCTGCATCCGGCCGTCCTCGAGGACCGCGGCCTCGACGCCGCGCTGTCCGGGGTCGCCGCCCGCACCCCGATCCCGGTGCGTGTGGCGGTGGACCTGCCGCGGCGCCCCTCACCCACGATCGAGGCCGTGGCGTACTTCGTGGTCTCCGAGGCCCTGACGAACGTGGTCAAACACGCCCGGGCGACCCGGGCGGACGTGACCGTGGCGCGGATCGAGGAGACACTGCGGGTGATCGTCACGGACGACGGCACGGGCGGCGCGGATCTCGCGACGGTCGGCGCCGGCACCGGGCTCGCCGGGCTCGCCAAGCGCGTCGCGTCCGTCGACGGTACGTTCTCCTGCCGCAGCCCCGCCGGGGGCCCGACCGTCGTCACCGTGGAGCTGCCGTGCGCGCCGTGATCGCCGAGGATTCCGTCTTGCTGCGCATCGGCGTGGCCAAGGTGCTGGAGACGGCCGGCTTCGAGGTGTGCGCGCAAGTCGCCGACGCGGAAGGGCTGCTGGCGGCCGTCGAGGAGCACCGGCCCGACATCGCCGTGGTCGACGTGCGCATGCCGCCCGCCTTCACCGACGAGGGAGTACGCGCCGCGCTGGTGATCCGCCGCCAGTATCCGCGTACCGCCGTGCTCCTGCTGTCGCAGTACGTCGAGGAGCGGTACGCCGCCGATCTTCTCGCCACGAACACCTCGGGCGTCGGCTATCTGCTCAAGCAACGGGTCGCCGACGTCGAGGAGTTCACCGAGGCGGTACGCCGCGTGGCGGCCGGCGGCACCGCGCTCGACCCGCAGGTCGTCGCGCAGCTGCTGGTGCGCCGGCACAGCGATCCGCTCGACCGGCTGACCCCCCGCGAGCGGCAGGTGCTGGAGCTGATGGCGGGCGGCCGGTCCAACTCCGGCATCGCCGCCGAGCTGGTGGTGAGCGAGAGCGCGGTCGCCAAGCACATCAACAGCATCTTCACCAAGCTCGACCTGCCCAGGGCCGACGCCGACCACCGCCGCGTCCTGGCGGTGCTGCGCTTCCTGGGCGTTGCGACCGCATAGGGCGCGATCATCCCGCCGCGCCTCACGGGCGGATGGCTGATTCCCGGCGGTGCGGACGCCGGGGTTCCGATCATCGAACTGTTGTGCGCGTTGTGTGTGCTTTTTCTGTCTAGACTCTGGCTCTTGTACGGAGAAGGAGCACGAGTGAGTGAACAGGCAGGCCCCGTCTGCCCGGAGTGCGGAACGGCCCGGGCCGCGGACGGAACCCCGGCGTGCGGTTGCGCCCGCCGTGCCTCAGACGCTCACCGTGCGGTGCGTACGGCGGAGGCCGCGGCCGCGGAGGACTTCGATCCGGTACGCATCCGGCCGTTCGTGGAGGTCGGCGACGAGGAGCCGCCTGCTTCGGAGGACGACGGGAGTGATCCGGCGGACGAACCGACCGGCGGGGCAGGGGAGTTGCCCTCGCCCCCGTTCCCGCCGACGGCGCCCGTCCCGGCCGGCACGGTCGAGCCGGACCATGCCACGGACCGTGATCCCGCCGACTCCGCACGGCGGCGCCGACGGCGGACCCTGACGGCCGCCGGACTGGGAGCCACCGGAGTCGTCGTCCTGACGGGATGCCTCGTCGGCGGGCTCTTCTGGTACGACAGCCCCGAGCGCGACGACTCCCTGTCCGGCGGCGTCCGCGCGGGCCTCCCGCACGAACAGCCGTCGGCCACCGGCTCCTTGTCCCCGTCCGCCTCGCCGCCGGCGTCCCCGACGCACCCGTCCCCCTCCGCCACCGTGGCGGCGGAAGCCTCCGGCACCGCGGCCCCGGCCACCCCGACCGGCTCCCCCACCCCGACCGGGACGGCGTCCGGCGCCGCCCCCACCGCCACCGGCGGTGGCCCCACGCCGAGTTCCTCCGGCGGGCAGGCCCCGGTTCTCCGCCTCGGCGACAAAGGGCCGGAGGTGACGGAACTCCAACTCCGGCTGCGCCAGGTCGGCTTCTACAGCGGCGACGCGGACGGTACCTACGACAGCCAGGTGGAGAGCGCCGTGCGCGGCTACCAGGTCACGCGTGTGGTCCTCGACGACGAGCCGGGCGTGTACGGCGCTGAGACCCGGGAGGCCCTGGAATCCGAGACCTCGGAGCCGTGAGGTAGGGGCTGGGTCCGAGCCGGTGTGGGGTGGGCGGCGAGGCTCGTTGTCAGTGGGGGCTGGCAGCATCGATCCCATGGCGGACAAGATCGAAGACTGGCGGCCGTTCCTGGAGCGGTGGAGTCAGGAGTGGGCGGACGCACAGGAGTCGGACGAGCCGGCCGACGAGCGGAACGCGGCGGACGAGGAAGCCGTGCGGGCGCGATGGCTGGGGTTCCCCGGCGCGTCCGAGGAGCGGATAGCGGACCTGGAGGAGCGGCTCGGACACCGACTGCCGCCGTCGTACCGGACGTTCCTGGCGGTGACGGACGGCTGGCGGCACGCGGGCGGTTTCGTCTGGCTCCTCGCCGGCACCGGGCAGGTCAGGTGGCATCAGGACGAGGCAGGCCTGTCCGAGTACTTCCCCTACGAGTCCGAGGACCGCACGCCGGAGGACGAACTGCTCGCCGGGATGTGGGACCGGGCGCTGCAACTCGACGTCGATTCGGACATGGTGTACGTCCTGCTGGACCCGGGGGACATGGACGACGAGGGCGAGTGGGCCTTGTACTCGTACGCGTCCTGGCATGCCAGTCCGCCCGAGCGGTACCCGTCGTTCCGGGCGTGGATGCAGGACATGTACCGGGAGTTCCACAGCCTCCAGACGGACCGCTCCCGGCGGGCCGGGACGGAGTTCGTCAACGCGACGACGCAGGCGCTGGACGACTCGGTCGACGCGGCCCGCCTGGACGCCCTGGCGGGCCGGTACGAGCAGGCCGCGACGGCGTTGGCGGAGGCGGGCTCGCACGGCAGACCCCGGGCGGGCGCCCTGCGCGACCAGATCCGCCGACTGCTGGGGGAGACCTACCTGGTGTCCTTCCAGGAACTGGTGGCCGACCCGCGGTACGCGGCGGAGCTGGTGCCGGTGCTGGCGGCCGAGGACGTACGGATGAACCGCGAGGACCGGACACTGGCCGCACGGCTGGGGACCCTCTCCGACGCCGAGCGGACCGCGGTGGAGGAGGCCGTGCGGCAGGTGGGGGCCGGCACGTACCGCTACACACCCGAGGGCCCCTTCGGCGAGGCGGTCGATCAGGCGCGCGAGCAGGCCCGTTGGGGCGAGACGGACGCGGCCTGGCGCACACTGCGCGCCGCGCTGCCCCGGTGGCGGCCCCTCGGCCCGGACCACCTCGCCCCCGTGGGCCTGTACGCCGATCAGCTCCTCGGCCCCGTGATCACGGCGGAACGCGGCCGGGAACTGCTGGCCACGCCCCGCGCCGGGCACAGCGGCGACACCCCGGCGCCCACGCCCGACCTGGATCCGCCGGGCCTGGCCTGGCTGACGGAGGTGCAACCCGGCAACGTGCTCGGGTCGTACCGCTTCCTCCTCGTCGAAGGCGTGGAACCGGCCGACCTTCCGGGACGCGTCGGCGCCGGCGAGACCGCCGCCCTGGAGGAGCCGGTGATGGTGTGGGAGTCCCGCATGCGGCCACGTGGCGGCCAGGGCGGCGCGCCGTGGGCGGACGAGGCCACCGTCTCCGTGGGCCGGGCCGGCCCGGGCTGGAGCTTCGCCCTCCAGGCCGACCCCGGTGCCTCCTTCGACGAGCGGTGGTTCGTCTCCCCGGGCGTCGCCGCCTCGCGGGGCACCCGGGTGGTGACGGTGTGGAGCGAGCCGTTCGACGCACAGCGCCCCGGCGTCTTCCATCTGTCGGTCGCCGAGAACGGCGAGGAGACGTACGCCTTCACCGTCCGCCGCGACAGCACCGACAGCCGCGGAACCGTGCCGGGCGCCCTGGACCCGCACCGGCTCTTCCCGGGAGACGAACCCCGTGACCAGCGCCTGGGCGAGCGGCGCGCGTTGGAGGGCCTGGCCGCCGAATTCGGCGTCCGCCTCCCGAGGTTCGCCCTCACCCAGGGACGCCTGCACACCCTCCGCACCCGGTCCTGGCGCCGCCCGCCGGGCCCCGGCGAGGGATATTGGACCGTCGCCGTGGCGGGGCGGCCTTAGCCGGCGTACCCCCGGCGGCCTGGGCCGGCGCCGCACTCCGGCGGCCTGGTCCGGCGCCGCACTCCGGCGGCCGGGCGCTCACGCGACCCAAAATTCGTCACGCATGCAACCTGCGGCCTTCGCGAGCGGTGTTACAGGGAGGAGTTCACGCGCGCCTGACCAGCGCGCGGCAGTGGAAGGAATCGGGGGAACTCAGCGTGCGTACGACGACCAGGACGTGTACGCCCACCGCCGATCGAAGAGAGGCGGTGGGGGCCTTGGGCCGGGAACCGGGAGGCGGTGCGGCAGGAGGTGGTGCGGCGGAGCCTGTGAGGGACGAGCTGTCGGACTTCGAGACCTACGCGGCCGCCCGATGGTCACGACTGCTGCGCACCGCCTACCTGTTGACCAACGGCGACCATCACGAGGCGGAGGACCTCGTCCAGGTCACGCTGGCGAAGATCTATCTGCGCTGGTCCCACATACGCACCCTGGACGCCCCCGACCAGTACGTCCGGCGCGCCCTGATCAACAACAACACCACCCGGCAGCGCAAACGACGGGTCGTGCAGCTCCTCACACCCCACCTGCCCGAACAGCGCAGCCCCGCCGGGGACGCCGGCCGCCCCGACAGCTACGACACCCGGTCGGAGCTCTTCGCCGCCCTCGCCACCCTGCCGCCCCGGCAGCGGGCCATCGTCGTGCTGCGCTACTGGGAGTGCCTGAGCGAACAGCAGACGGCACACCTCCTCGGCTGCTCGGTCGGCACGGTGAAGAGCCAGGCCAGCCGGGCGCTGAAGAAGCTGCGCTCCAGCGCGGCGCTGTCCGAGTACGCCTCCACCATGGCGAATGGGGTGTAGGGAGTGCCCGACATGAAGACCGACCTCTCGCCGCAGCCCCCGCAGCCCTCACACCCCGATATCCGACGGATGCTGGACGAGGCGGTGGCGGACTGCGCGCCACCGGCGTTCCCGAGGGAGGGAATCGTCCGCCGGGCGGCGGCCATCAGACGGCGCCGCAGGCTGGTGACCGCCTCCGTGGCCGCGCTGCTGCTCATCCCGGTGGCCGGCAAGGTGGCCCTCGACCAGGACGCCGCCCCCTCCCACGCCGTCGGCAGTGCCGATGCGCCGACTCCCCTGTCGTCCCCCTCGTCCGAGACCGGCGACGCCCCCTCGCCGGTACGCGTGGTGCGTCCAGGGGAGCGGATCGATGCCGGACTCGGCATGTGGTACCTGCTGAAGGAGCGGGAGTACTGCCCCAAGCATCCGCTGGACCCCGAGCCGTCGTGCGTGGGGCCGCTGGACGTGGACCAGAAGGGCGTGCCCATGGCCCTCGACTGGTATCCGTTCCCGCAAGGGGTGGTGTCCGTGTTCGCCTACACCGGCAAGACACCCGCCACCCGGATCACCATGACCCAGCACGGCCGGACCACCCTGCTTCCCATCGTCCGGCTGCCCGGCCGGCCCTCGTTCGTGAGCTCGTACGCCATCAGCGCGCCGGTCGGTGAGAAGGAGCGGAGGAGGCTGATCCAGCCGGTGGACGGCCCCGTCTTCCGCGTCTACGGAGCCGATGGTGAGGAACTGGCGGAAATGCGGCAATGAGGAGCGCCGCGCACGTGCGCCGTAGCCGTAAGGTCGACGGCATGACCGACACTCCCGTGCGCACCGTCACCGTCGAGCGAACCAGCACCGGCCACTTCACCGCGACCAACACCCGCGGCGGCACCATCAGTTTCGGCACCGGTTCGGGTGCCGACGGCGACACCGAGTTCACCCCGGTCGAGCTGCTGCTCGCCGCGATCGGCGGCTGTACGGCCGTGGACGTCGACATCGCCACCAGCCGTCACGCGGAACCTTCCGCGTTCTCGGTGACGGTCACCGGCAACAAGGTCAGCGACGACCTCGGCAACCGGATGACCGACCTCACGGTCACCTTCTCGGTCGCCTTCCCCGACGGGGAGGGCGCCGACCGCGCCCGGGCCATCCTGCCGAGGGCCGTGAAGACCTCCCACGACCGGCTCTGCACGGTCAGCCGCACGGTGGAGATCGGCACGCCGGTCACGGCGACGGTCGAGGAGGCCTGACCCTGCTTCGCGCTGCCCGAGGGCGACGGGCTGCGCTCGGGCAGCGCGAAGCGGGAACTCAGCCGCGGCCGAGGGCGAGCTTCCAGTCCTGCGAGCCGTCCGTCACGGCCTTCTCCAGGGTGAGCGGTGCGTCCGCGGACGCACCGCTCAGATACAGGCTCGGGTTCTTGACCGACTGGAGCCTGTAGTAGCCGTCCGCCGTCCTGACGAGGTTCCAGCTGCCGGTGGCGCTGTTGTCGACCCACTGGCCGATGCGCTGCCCGGCGGTCGCGTTGCCCGTCCAGATCGCCGCCGCCCGGCCGCCCGACTTGTTCAGCAGGCTGACGCCGCCGTTCGGCTCGGTCACCACATGCCAGTACTGGGTGTCCGGGTTTCCGGCGGAACCGGGCCTCTCCAGGCGTACGTCGGGGACGTCGCCGTTGCCGAGACTGGCGTCGTTGGTCCGGTTCCCGGTGCCGATGACCTGGCCGGTCCTGCGGTTGACCAGCTGGTGGTAGGCGCCGGCCGAACGGCCCAGGTCCACTTCGGCGAAGGCGATCGTCGACGTCCCCTGGTTGTTGAGGATCGCGACGCGGCCGGTGCCGCGGACGTACTGGAGGTTGCGGCTGTACCCGGCCCGTGAGGTCGTCCGGTACTCCTTCCACACGCCGTCGGCGCGCCCGCTGTCGTTGACCCAGACGTCGCCGCTGCCGGCCGCGTTGTAGACCAGGCGCCCGCCGGGGAGCCGGATGATCACCGGGCTGCCGCCGGTGGCGAGCGGGCGGCTGCCGGGGTCGGCGGGCAGCGAGGTGATGGCGCCGTCGGTGGTCGCGGCGTGGAACTTCAGCGGGTCGTCGGCCAGCCGGTACCGGACATCGGCGCCGCCGCCCCAGTACTCGTACGTCAGCAGCCACTTGCCGTCCGTTGTCCGCACGACGTTCGTCATCCCCGGCCGGCCGCCGCCGATCTCCGTCTTCCCGTCGCCCATGTCCTGCGTCAGGCCGGGGACGTCGACGACCGGGCTGCTCCAGCGGGCGCTACGGCCGTCCCAGGTCTTGTGGACGAGGATCTGCCCGTGGGAGTCGGGGGCGGTGGCGTTGGCGGGGTCCAGGGTGGGGACGCCGGTGACCGGGTCGAAGCCGGTGTAGTCGTTCTCGTCGGAGTAGTAGCAGACCAACCGGCCCTGGTGGACCATGAGGTACGGCTCCCAGAGCGGGTCCACCTGCCGGGTCGTGTTCGCCGCCGCGACGTTCCGCCCGATCGCGCCGGCGCTGCCGCCCTGCCATCCGCCGGTGGCGATGACGTTGACGACCCGCCAGGTCACACCCGCGTCGGTGCTGGAGTACAGGGCGATCGCCAGGTCGCCGCGGTCGCCGTCGTTGGACGGGACCCAGTTCGGGTCGGCGGCCTTGTGCTCCTGGTAGTACGCGTCGTCGCCCGACACCACGCTCGCCAGCAGCAGCGTGCCGCGCCGCAGGCTCCCGACGTCCTGCGGGAGCACGTACAGATAGGGGTTCGTCCAATTGCTCGTGTACTTCGCGTACTTGGGGTCCCTGGAGAGGTACGCCGGAGCCTTCACCTCGGACAGCGGCTGCCACGAGGTGCCGTCGTCATCGCTCTTGTACACGGGCAGTGTCTGACCGTCCGCGGAGCCGGTGGCCGGTACGACCGTCGACTTCTCGAACGAGGCGACCAGCCTGCCGCCGGGCAGCTGCGCCGACTTGGGGTAGACGGCGCAGTTGCCGCGCCCCTTGAGGCAGGGCTCGTCGCCGAGTTGATAGAGGACGCCGCCCGTCGGGTTGTAGGCGTGGGCACTGGCCAGGGGCAGCGCCAGCATGGCCGATGCGGCCAGGACGGTGCCGAGTGCCCGGGCCGGTCTTCTCCTGAGCATGTCTTCTCCAGGGGACTGTGGGGTGGGGTCAGGCGACGAGGACGCGTACGTCCCACGGGCCGAGGTCGAGTGCGGTCCCGGCGGGGACGGCGGCCCCGGTCAGGACGTCGGTGAGGTCCACGGGCGCCTGGACGGCGGCCGGTTGCCAGGTCCAGTTGTGGACGACGTGGACGCGCCGGCCGTCGGCGGCCGTGCCGGTGGTCGCGGTGACGGACGCCGGCAGGTCCCGCCAGGCTCCGGGCGCGGCCGGTGCCAGCCAGGCGGCCAGCTCGCGCGCGAAGACGCGGCCGGGGACCGTGCCCACGCAGGTGATACGGCCCGCGCCGTGGCGTCGGGTGGTGGCCGCGGGCCAGCGGCCGAAGTGCGGATGGTCGTAGTCGGCCAGCACGTCGGCGTCGGCGACGGTGAGGCCGTCCGCCCACCGGGTCGCCGTGGCATCGGCGGGCAGGTGCAGCGGGCTGCCGGCTGCCGGACGCACCGGGACGTCCTGGGTGAGGTTGCTGAACTCGTCGTAGGACACGCCCGCGTGCTCGGCGAGCCGGCCCGGGGCGCGTTCGGCGCGGGCGCGCGCCTCCTGGTCGGCGTAGCCGGTGCGCGGGCCCAGGACGAGATGGCCGCCGGCGTGCGCGTAGGCGGCCAGCCAGTCCAGCGTGGTGTCGGCGGCGAGGTACAGGGCCGGGACGACGAGGACGGGATGGCGGCGTGCGGCCTCCTCGGGGGCCAGGCCGTCCCGTTCGCCGCGCGGGTCGTGCAGCTGGCGGGCGTGGACGATGCGGACCTGGCGGCCGGCCTCGAACGCGCCGCGGTAGAAGGGGTCGAAGAAGCGGTGGTAGGCGGCCGGGTCCGGGCTGCCGTCCGGCTGGGCCAGCGGCGGGTACTTCTGCATCAGCCACTTGCTCGGCGTCGAGTACACCATCGTGATGTCCGCGTCCGGCGTCAGCCCGGCGACGAGTGGACCGGCGGTCTCGAACTCGGCTCCCAGACGGGCGAGTTCGGCGTACGTTCGCCCCGGCCGGCCGGTGTGGGGGAGGATGCCGCCCCAGTAGGTCTCGGCGCCGAAGTGCAGCGTGTGCCAGTGCCAGTACTCGATCATGCGGGCACCGCGGGCGACCAGCGCCCAGGCCGCCTGGCGCCACTGCCCGTCGTAGGCGGGGCGGTTGTCCCAGGGGAAGCCGATGGAACCGGCGTTGGTCTCGGTGACCAGGAACGGCTCCTGGCGGGAGGAGAACATCCAGTCGGCGGTCTGGTACAGCGCCCACACGCCGGTGGTCTTCCAGAGCTGCTCGTGGCCGTCGGGGGTGGGGTCGGGCAGCAGCAGGCCGTCCTGCATGTCGTAGTAGGGGTTGCCGGAGGCGATGTCGAGCCGGTCGGTGAGCTCGTCGTCCTCCACTCCGGGGCGGGTGTAGGAGATACAGGTCGTGACGAACTGGTCCGCGGCGGCGTACTCGCGGACGAGGTCGGCCTGCCAGCCGATGAACTCGGTGACCTGCCGCGCCTGGAACTCCCGCCAGGCGACGTCGTACTGGGGCTGCTGGTTGCCGTCCGGTGTCCACAGGTCCGCCCACGTGGACAGCCGGTGTGACCAGTAGACCAGGCCCCATTCCCGGTTGAGGGTCTCGACGTCGCCGTACTTGTCCCGCAGATGGTCGACGAAGCGCTGGAAGACGCCGTGGTTGTGGAAGAGGTGCAGGCCGGGCTCGTTGTCGACCTGGAAGCCGATGACCGCGGGGTGGCGGGCGTACCGGGCGAGGATCTTGCGGATGACGCGTTCGGCGTGGAAGCGGAACGCCGGGTGGGTGAAGTCGGCCTCCTGGCGTCCGCCCCAGCCGAACCGTTCGCCGGTCCGCCCCTCGCCGGTGATCTCCGGGTACTGGCGGGCCAGCCATGGTGGGACCGCGTAGGTCGGGGTGCCGAGGACGACGGAGATGCCGCGCTCGTGGGCGCCGTCCAGGACGGGCTGGAGCCAGTCCAGATCGAAGCGGCCACTCGAAGGCTCCCAGGTCGACCACACCGACTCCCCGACCCGGATCACGGTGACGTGGGCGTCGGCCATCAGGTCCAGGTCGGTCTTGAGGCGTTCGGTCGGGCGGTCGTAGGGCTGGTACTCGTGGTAGTACGCGGCACCGAACAGGACGCGGGCAGGCAGAGCCGCCATGAAGGAATCCTCCGAAGCATGGGGTGAGGGGGGTTACTGCTTGACGCCGCCGGCGGCCAGGCCGCTCTGCCAGTAGCGCTGGAGCATGAGGAAGGCCACGACGAGCGGCACGATGGACAGCAGTGAGCCGGTCACGACGAGCGCGAGCATGTCGCTGCTGGCCCCGGCGCCGCCGTTCTGGGCCTGTGCGGCCCAGGAGGCCAGGCCGACCGTGATCGGGTACAGATTCGGGTCGTTGAGCATGATCAGCGGCAGGAAGTAGTTGTTCCAGGTCGCCACGAGCGTGAACAGCAGGACCGTCACCAGGCCGGGGCCCAGCAGTCGCAGGGCGATGCGGAAGAAGATGCGGGCCTCGCCGGCGCCGTCGATGCGGGCGGCCTCAAGGAGGCTGTCGGGGACGGCGTCGGCGGCGTAGATGCGCATCAGATAGAGGCCGAACGGGTTGACCAGGGACGGCAGGATGATCGCCCACGGGGTGTTCACGAGGCCGGCCTTGGCGAACAGCAGGTAGGTCGGGATCGCCAGGGCCGTGGTCGGGACCATGACGGCGCCGAGGACCAGGTTGAAGGCGAACCGGTCGCCGCGGAAACGGAACTTGGCGAACCCGTACCCGCCCGCGGCCGCGAGCAGCGCCGCGCCGACCGCGCTGACGACGGCGTACAGCACCGTGTTGAGCAGCCAGTGCACGAAGACGCCGTCGTCCTGGGTGAACGTCTCCTTGATGTTGGTCAGCAGCTGCGGGGCGTGCGAGAACCACAGGCCGAAGCTGTTGAAGAGGTCCTGGGTGCTCTTGGTCGAGGCGATGAGCAGCCAGAACAGGGGGAGCAGGAAGTAGCCGAGCGCGGCCAGCATGGCGATGGTCAGCGGGGTGCTGCGGCGGGCGCGGGGCCGTGCCCCGCGCGGGGTGGGCTCGGGTGCGGTGGCTTCGGGGACGGCGGTGGCCGTCGGGGTCGTGGTCGTCACGGGGTCCTCCTGCGGTTCGCGGTGAGCAGGACGGCGTAGGAGGCGATCACGATGACGAGGCCGAGGAGGAAGGAGACCGTGGCCGCGTAGTTGACCTGCTGACCGGTGAAGGCGAGGGAGTAGGCGTAGAGGTTGGCGGTGTAGGAGGAGCTGATGACGTCCGGGGCGATCTTCATCAGCAGGTTGGGTTCGTTGAACAGCTGGAAGCTGCCGATGACGGAGAACAGCAGGGTGAGCAGCAACGCGGGCCGCAGCGCGGGGAGTTTGACCGACCAGGCGATGCGCCAGGCGCCCGCTCCGTCCATCGCGGCCGCCTCGTACAGCTCGTGGGGGATGGTGCGCAGGGCCGCGTACAGGATGATCATGTTGTAGCCGACGAACTCCCAGGTCACGATGTTGGCCAGGCTGCCCAGCATCCAGCCGTCGCTGAGGAAGTCCGGAGCGGGCAGCCCCAGATCGCGGCTCAGCTGGGCGAACGGACCGAAGTCCGGCCCGTACAGATAGCCCCACATGAGCGCGGCGACCACACTGGGCACCGCGTACGGGACGAAGATGCCGAGCCGGATCACCCGCGCGAGCCGCAGCAGGCCGCTGTCCAGGGCGAGCGCGAACAGCAGCGCCAGGGCCAGCATCAGGGGCACCTGGACGACGAAGAACAGGGCCACCCTGCCTACGCCGTGCAGGAGTTGGGGATCGGACAGGGCCTGGGTGTAGTTGTCGAGGCCGACGAAGACGTTGCCGCCGATGAGCCGGTTCTGGAACAGGCTGAGGTAGGCGGCGTAGCCGAGCGGGGCGAGGAAGAGCAGCAGGAACAGGGACAGGAACGGGGCGACGAACAGGGGTCCGGCCGCCCGGTGGCGGCGTGCGGCGGTCATCTCAGCTCCCCTTGACGGTGAAGCCCTGGTTCTTGGCGTACGTCGTCATGCGCGACTGCCAGCTGCCGAGCGCGCGGACGGTGTCGGTCCGGTCGGCGAGGGACTTGCCGACGGTCTCCGTCCAGTCGGTCGCCGCCTGGTCGAGGAACGGGGGCCACTGGAAAGAGGAGTTGACGGTGGAGCTGATGTCGGCGAAGACCTGGTTGACCTTCTGGCCGCCGTAGAAGGACGGCGCGTCCGCGACGAACGCGGCGTCGGTGAGCAGGGCCTTGGTGGCGGGAAAGAAGAACTGCTCGGTCGCGAACATCTTCGCGCTGGCCGGGTCGCTGTTGAGGAACTGGGCGAACACGGCGGCGGCGATGGGGTTCCTGGTGGAGCGGATGACCGCGGTGGTGGAGCCGCCCCAGTTGCCGGAGCTCGGCTTGGCCGCGTCCCATTGAGGCAGCGGGGCCGCCCGCCACTTGCCGGCCGTGGCCTTGGCGGAACCGGAGAGGAACACCGGACCCCAGGCGGCGGTGATCCAGGTGGCGTACTTGCCCTTGTTCAGGGCGGCGTACCAGGAGTCGGTGAAGTCGGGCTCGACACCGATGACGCCTTCCTTCGCGAGGCCGCCCCAATAGGCGCCCAGCTTGCGGGAGACGGCGTCGTCGACGCGGATGGTGAGGTCGCTCTTGCCGGAGGTGGCGTAGGGCTCGGCGCCCGCCTGCCAGAGCAGTCCGTGCCAGGCGGCGACCTGGTTGGCGGCGAGGTTGGTGAGGTAGACGTCCGGGTCCGCCTTGTGCAGCTTGCGGGCTGCGGCCGCGAACTCGTCCCAGGTGCCGGGCACTTCGATGCCGTGCCGGTCGAAGATGTCCTTGCGGTACAGCATGCCCATCGGGCCGGTGTCCTGCGGTATCGCCCAGATCTCGCCGTCCGGCCCGCTGACCTGACCCCAAGTCCAGTCCACGAACGTCGACTTGAGCGCGGAGGCGCCGTACGGGCGCAGATCCAGCAGGCTGTCGGTGATCGTGAAGGTGGGGATGGCCTGGTACTCGATCTGCACCAGGTCGGGGGCGCCGCTGCCGGCCTTCAGGGCCGTCCGCAACTTCGTGTACTGGGGTGTGCCCTGACCGGCGTTGACGACCTTGACCTTGACGGCCGGGTACTTCTTCTCGAAGAGGGCGACTTCCTTCGCGATGTTCGGGACCCACGTCCAGAACGTCAGCTCGGTCGGCGTCGTCATCGCCTTGTCGATGTCGGCCTGGGCGACCGGCTTGGTGGCGGCCGAGGAACCGCCGGAGTCGCCGCCGCCGCACGCGGTCAGGGCGGCGCCGAGCGACAGGGCGCCCGTGGTGGTGAGGAACAGCCGACGGCTCATCGGCGAAACGGTGGACGCGGAGGCGAAGTTGGGCATGGTGAACTCCCGCCGAAGGCGAAGATGGCGGCACGCCTGGCGAGGGCGTGCGGGGGCATGGTGGGGTGCGGCGCGTCGAGGAGCGCGCACGGGTCGGCCGGGGCGCGGAGGCCGGAACACGGCCGGGCGGTGCGTACGGAGTCAGGGGAGGCCGGCGCGTACGTCGCGTTCCGTGGAGGCGCGGTCGCGGCCGGGCGGGGCGGGGCGCGGAAGGCCGGGGAGGACCCGGGGGTGCGGCCCGTCGTGTGCGGGTGCGGCTCGGCGTGGTCCGGGGCGGGTCCCGGCGGTGCGGGTACGGCGCCCGGGCGGAGGTGCCGGGGTCAGCAGGCGGTCAGTGTCCGGTGTCCCGTCCCCCCTTCGCGAGCGGCCCGCTCGACGCCCGGACGATCAGGTCGACCGGTGGTTCGGTGGCCGGCAGCGGTGTCGCGTCCGGGTTCTCGATGGCGTGCACCAGACGCTTGAGCCCTTCCTGGGCCACGGTGTCGAAGAGCTGCCGCACCGTGGTCAGGGGAGGCGTCACATAGGCGGCGACGGGAATGTCGTCGAAGCCGACGACGGAGACGTCCTGCGGCACCCGCCGGCCCGCCTCGGTCAGGGCCCGGACCAGACCGATCGCCATGTCGTCGTTCGCGGCGAACACGGCGGTGACCCCGGCGTCCCGGGCCAGTTCCCGGCCCGCCGCGTATCCCGACGCGGCCGACCAGTCGCCCTCGATGACCGGGGGCACGGTCCGCCCGTGCGCGGTGAGCGCGGCCCGCCACCCCCCCAGGCGGTCGCGGGCGGCGAACCACCGCTGCGGACCGGCGAGGTGATGGACCGTCATATGACCGAGTTCCAGAAGGTGTTCGGTCGCGGCCCGGGCCATCGGAGCGGCGCCGCCGCCCGCGGTCAGCACCAGGGGCGCGGTCACCGGTGAGGGCGCGCCCAGCACGAGGACGGGAACATCGACACGCAGGGGTGACTCTGCCGCGGCGCCCTCCTCCTCGATCGGTTCGGAGATGACGATGCCGTCCACGCCCTGGTCGAGGAGTGAGCCGACCGCGCCGGCGACGCCCGCCGGATCGCCTTCCATCGTGTTGACCACCCGGAGCGCGTACCCCAAGTCCCGTACGGCCCGCTCGACGCCCATGAGCAGCGAGGCGGGGCCGTACAGGGCGGTGCCGAGCGTGACGACGCCGATGGAGCGGGTGCGTCCCGAAGCCAGCGCCCGGGCGGCGTTGTTGCGCCGGTAACCGAGCTGCTCGGCCGCGTCGAGGACGCGTCTGCGCACGTCGGCGGAGACGTACGGCTCGTCGTTGAAGACCCTGGAGACCGTCTTCTGCGAGACCCCGGCCAGCCGGGCCACGTCCACGCCGCTCGGCGCCGCGGAGGTCCCGCCGCGCTTCGTCCCTGGCGCCATGTGTGTCTCCCGTCGACCGTTTTCCGACCACTTGATCCCATGTGCCGACCACTTGATCGGAGTCCGACTGCCGGCAGGCATCCTTTCAATGACTGCGCAGTCATGTCTACGCGGACATGTCTACGCAGTCATACGGGACTCGTCAAGGGTTCGGGACGGATAAGGCTTCCTTCGCCGGGTCTTCCGGGACGACGATCCGGCCCGCCGCTACCCCCTCCGGGTATGTTGACGGGGGCCGGTCGCCTACCGGGGCTGAACGCCGAACAGACCCCTAGGTCAGGACCAACCAGCGGCGGCCGTCGATGAGTTCGCGGGCCGCGTCGAGATGTCCGGCGTGGCACGCGGTCTCGGTGATGACGTGCAGCAGGACGTCCCGCAGGGTGTGCAGGTGCGGCTCGCCGAACAGGTCGTGCGGGCACCAGGCCAGGGGGGCGTCGGCGGCGGTGGCGGCGATGACCTCGTCGGCGAGCTCCACCTCCCGCCGGTAGCCGTCGAGCACGGCGGCCGCCGGTACACCGGGGGCCACCCGCCAGGCCTCGTCACCGTCCGGCAGACCGCGGATCACCTCCTCGTCCCCGGCGACGACGGCCCGGAACCAGAAGCGCTCGACGTCCAGAGCGAGGTGCTGGACCATCCCCAGGCAGTGCCATCCCGAGGGCAGCACGGGCCGTCGTAGCGCCTCCTCCTCGGCCCCGTCCAGGCCGTCGAGGATGCCGAGCACATGGCGTCGCTGGGCGCCCAACACCCTGAGCAGGGTGCTGACTTCGCTGTCCTGCACGCGTGGGGGCATCGGCCTTCCCGTCACTTGCGCCACAGCAGGTGGTGGGTCACGCCGCTCGCGCTGGGCACGACCTCCAGATGGAAGCGGTCGCGCAGCTCGTCGGGGGAGTCCCACAGCCGCAGTCCGGACCCGAACTTCACCGGCGCGACCGCCACATGGAGGGTGTCGACGAGGTCGGCGTCGAGGAACTCGCGCACGGTGGTGACCCCGCCGCCGAGCCGGACGTCCTTGCCCTGCGCCGCTTCCCGCGCCAGCTCCAGCGCGGTGGCGGGGTCGGCGTCCACGAAGTGGAACGTGGTGTCGGACAGGGTGATCGAGGGGCGCGGGTGGTGGGTCAGCACGAACACCGGGGTGCGGAACGGCGGTTCCTCACCCCACCAGCCGCGCCACTGGTGGTCCTGCCACGGGCCGCGCTGCGGGCCGAACTTGTTGCGGCCCATGATCTCGGCGCCGATGTTGTTCCTGAAGTCCCGGGCGAAGTAGTCGTCCAGGCCGCGGCTGCCACCGGGGTCGGTGCGGTTGGGCCAGCTCGCCGTCGCACCGGCCCAGGAGAACAGCCGCTCGACCCCGTCGAGACCGAACGGGTTCTCCAGGCTCTGGTTCTCACCGGCGGCGACGCCGTCACTCGAGACCATGAAGTTCTGTACGCGCAGTAGCTGTGCCATGTGTTCCTCCTGAGGCGTCGACGACGGTGGTGAGACTCCGCCCGTCGCCGAAACTAATCGCCGATCCCGCCGTTCGCCGGAAAAGGACCGGCGGGTTCACTGCTCCTGCGCGGACACGTGCTCCTGCTCCGCGACCGCCGCCGCGTGGTCCAGGGCGTGGTCGATGAAGCGCCGGGAGTTCGCCGGCAGCGTGCGGGACGTCAGCCAGGCGATGCCGATGTCGCGGGTGGTCTCCACGTCGGTGACCTCGAGGTAGCGGGGTGCGCGGCGTCCGGCGGGGGCGGCGGAGTGCGGGCGGGGCAGGAGCGAGACGCCGAGGCCTGCCGCGACCAGGCCGCGCAGCGTGGCCACCTCGTCGCCCTCGAAGCCGGCACGCGGAGTGAAGCCGGACCTTCGGCACAGCGCCTCGGTGACGGCCCGCAGACCCTGCTCGTGCCGGAGCATGATGAACGGCTCGTCGGCGACCTCGGCCAGCCGCGCCCGGCGGCGCTGGGCCAGCCGGTGCCCCGGCGGCACCGCCAGCCACAGCGGCTCCACCAGCAGGCGCCGCCAGGTCACCAGCGCATGGCCGGGGTCCTCGGCGGTGAGCAGCAGGTCGGCCGTGCCGTCCAGCAGCGTCTGCAGGAGGACGGCCTCGCTGCCCTGGCGCAGCTCGAAGCGGGCGAGAGGGAACCGCTCCCGGTAGCCGGTGATCAGCGACGGCAGCAGCCAGGTGCCCAGGGAGTGCAGGAACGCCAGCGGGATCAGGCCCGACTCCGGGGACACCGTCTCCCGCACCGCCCGCAGCCCTTGGTCCAGCCGGTCCAGTACGGCGTCCGCGTGCTCCTTGAACACCTGCCCCGCGGGCGTCAGCCGCAGCACCCGGCCCACCTGCTGGAACAGCTCGGCGCCGACCTCGCGCTCCAGCCGCCTGAGGGCCCGGGACAGGGCCGGCTGGGTCAGATGCGCCTCCGCCGCGGCCTGCGTCACGGTCGCACCCTCCGCCACGGCCCGGAACGACCGCAGTACCTGCACGTCCATGAACCCATGCTAGGGGTGCATGCATTTGGACGTACTCAGGCATTGGACGCATCGAATAAGGCAAGACGACGATGGAACCCGGCCGTGAGCCCCGACCGCCCCTTCAGTCCGCCCCTTCAGCCCGACCCGGCCCTTCAGCCCGACCCGGCCCTTCAGCCCGACCCGCCCCTCCAGCCCGACCCGCCCCTTCAGGGAGAACGACGATGAACACCCGGTGGAACCCGCAGACCCGAGGCTTCGAGACATCGGCCCGCGGCCGGGCCGTCCTCGCCGATCCCCGGCTGAACCGCGGCACGGCCTTCACCGCGCCCGAACGGCGCGCCCTCGGCCTCGACGGACTCATCCCGCCCCGCGTGCTGCCCCTGGACCAGCAGGCCGACCGCGCCTACGCGCAGTACACCGCACAGCCCAGCGACCTGGCCAAGAACGTGTACCTGACCGCCCTGCACGACCGCAACGAGGTCCTCTTCTACCGGCTGGTCGGCGACCACCTCTCCGAGATGCTGCCCATCGTCTACACCCCGACTGTCGGCACCGCCATCGAGCGGTACAGCAACGAGTACCGGCGCCCGCGCGGCATCTACCTCTCCGTCGACGCACCCGAGGACATCGAGCGCGCACTGCGCGCCTCCGAGCTCACGGCCGCCGACGTCGACCTGGTCGTGGCGACGGACGGCGAGGCCATCCTCGGCATCGGCGACTGGGGCGTGGGCGGCATCGACATCTCCGTCGGCAAGCTCGCCGTCTACACCGCCGCCGCCGGCATCGACCCGGCCCGGACCCTGGCCGTCGTCCTCGACGTCGGCACCAACCGCGAGCAGCTCCTGGACGACCCGCTCTACCTCGGCAACCGCCACCCCCGCGTGGACACCGAGACCTACGACGCCTTCATCGACGCCTACGTCACCACCGTGAGCCGGCTCTTCCCCGACGCGCTGCTGCACTTCGAGGACTTCGGACCGGCCAACGCCCGCCGCATCCTCGACCGTTACCGCCACGAGCGGTTCGTCTTCAACGACGACATCCAGGGCACCGGCGCGGTCAACCTCGCCGCCGTCCTGTCCGGCGTCCGGGCCAGCGGGATGCCGCTGCGCGAGCACCGCGTCGTCGTCTTCGGCGCGGGCACGGCCGGGATCGGCGTCGCCGACCAGCTCCGGGACGCCCTCGCCGCGGACGGACTCGGCCACGAGGACGCCACCCGCCGTATCTGGGCCGTCGACCGGTACGGGCTGCTCACCGAGGACCAGGACGGCCTGCGCGACTTCCAGCTGCCCTACGCCCGCCCGGCCGACGAGGTCGCCGACTGGCAGCGGGACGACAAGCTCGGCGGCATCCCCCTGGAGGAGGTGGTCCGCAGGGTGCGGCCCACCGTCCTGATCGGCACCTCGGGCCAGGGCGGCGCCTTCACCGAGACCGTCGTCCGCGCCATGGCCGCGCACGCCGACCGCCCGATCATCCTGCCGATGTCCAATCCGACCAGGCTCGCCGAGGCCGTCCCCGCCGAGCTGCTCGACTGGACCGACGGCCGCGCCCTGGTCGCCACCGGCAGTCCCTTCGAGCCGGTCACCCGGGACGGGGTCACCCACCTCATCGGCCAGGCCAACAACGCGCTGGTCTTCCCCGGACTCGGTCTGGGCGCCGTCGTCGCCCGCGCCACCCGCGTCACCGACGGCATGCTCGCCGCCGCGGCCCATGCCGTCGCGGCCCAGGTCGACCCCACCGCACCCGGGGCGGCCATCCTGCCGCTCACGAACGAACTGCGCCGCACCTCCACCGCCGTGGCCGTCGCCGTGGCCCGCGCGGCGGCCGAGGACGGAGTGGCGCGCACGACGATCGACGCCACGGTCGAGGAACGGGTCCGCGCGGCCATGTGGGAGCCGGTGTACCGCCCGGTGACCGCGGTCTGAGCAGCGATGGCGAGGCTCGGAAACGGACAGCGACAAGGAAGCCGGTCCGAGGTTCGGAAACGGACGGCGACAGGGAAGCCGGTCCGAGGTTCGGAAACGGACGGCGACAAGGAAGCCGGTCCGAGGCTCGGAAACAACGACGACGGGGAAGCCGGTCCGAGGGTCGGAAACGGACGACCACATGAACTCCCGCAACCGGCCGGAGACCGGCCGCCCCACGCCCCTGCTGCGCAGCGCCCTGCTCGCCGATCCCCGGCACGACTGGCTCCCGATACCGCTGCTCGTGCTCACCCTCCTCAGCGGAGTGATCGACGCCGTGAGCCTGCTCGGCCTGGGCCATGTGTTCGTGGCCAACATGACCGGCAACGTCGTCCTCGTCGGCCTGGCGCTGAGCGGTGCGCCGGGGCACGCGGCGAGCGGACCGCTGACCGCGCTCGCCGGCTTCGCCGTCGGCGCGCTCCTGATCCGCGCGGTGCCACCGCACCGCGTCGACTCCCGTACGCTGCTTGCCCTGTGCGCGGCGACGGAGTCCGTCCTCCTCGCCCTCGCCGCGGCGGCGGACGGTCACCGCTCGGTACAGGTGCTCGTCTGCGCCGTGGCGCTGGGCCTGCAGAACGCGGCCGTCCGACGCGTGGGCGTACCGGAGCTGACGACCACGGTCATGACCGGCACCCTGACCGGCCTCATCGGCAGCCGCGCCGCGGAACGCTCGGCACCCGGTGACCTCCGACGCACCTTGAGCGTCCTCACGCTGCTCGCGGGGGCCGGACTCGGAGCCCTCAGCGTCCGACTGACCGGCACGCAGGGGACGCTTGCCGTGGAGGCGGCGGGGGCGGCTCTGGTCGCGCTGTCCGTGTCGGCTACACCCGCGCCGCGCCCTCGTCCGCGGTGTGCAGCTGATACACGTTGAACGCCCGGCGGATCACCGGCTGGGCGACGTTGCGGACCCGTACGCCGCCGGCCGTCATCCCGTGCTCGGTGCCCATGTGGGCGTGGCCGTGGACGGCGAGGTCGGCGCCGCCGGTGTCGATCGCCTCGGCCAGGAGGTAACTGCCGAGGAAGGGGTAGATCTCCAGGGGCTCACCGGCGAGGGTGTCGGCCACCGGGGAGAAGTGGGTGAGCGCGATCCGCGCCTCGCAGTCCCGTTCCCGCACCTCTTCCAGCGCCTCGCGCAGGCCGTCGGCACAGCGCCGGGAGTAGCGGACGAACTCCTTCATCAGCGGCTCCCCGAACTCGCCCGCGCTGCGCCCCACGAATCCGCCGCCGAACCCCTTGGTCCCGGCGACGCCGACGCGCGTGCCCGCGCAGTCCAGGACGGTGGACTGCCCCTCCAGGACGGTCACACCGGCGTCCTGGAGAATGCCGGTGACCTTCTCCGGCTGATCGTCATGGTGGTCGTGGTTGCCGAGTACGGCCACCACCGGCACCGCCAGCCCCTGCACCTCGCGTGCCACGACACGGGCTTCCTCGGGCGTGCCGTGCCGGGTGAGGTCCCCGGCGAGCAGCAGCAGGTCGGCGCAGTCCGGCAGCGTGTCGAACGCGGGCCGCAGCAGTCCCTGGCTCTCGGCACCCATGTGGATGTCACCGACGGCGGCGACACGGATCACGACAGCTCCTCCGCATGGTCGGGTGAGGTGTTCTCGGCGACGACGACATCGCTGTGCACGGCGAGTTCGGCCAGCTCCCGGCGGGCGGTGCGCAGCAGGATGTCCCGGCACTCGGTCGAGGGGACCGTGCCGGTGATCACGACCGTCTGACCGCGCACCTCCACGCGGACGCCGAGTTCCCCGAGCTCCTCGGCGGCGAACCGCTCGCGGAGGTGGGCGACGCGGTACTCGATGTTCCCGGCGGGTTCGGTCATCGCGGCACCTCTTCGCGCGGCTGCTGGGGTGGGATGACGTCCAGCCGCTCCAGGAAGTAGAGGAAGGCGTCGGGCATCGGGGCGCCCGCGCAGGTGCGGCGTACGTCGTCCCAGTCGATCTTCTCGCGCAGGGTGCGGGCGATGGGCAGCACCGCACCGAAGTCGCAGTGGTGCTCGGAGAAGGCCGCCATCAGGCTGCGCATCAGGTCGGTCGGCGACAGGACCGGCATGTGCACCGAGTCCACCGACAGGTTCTCGGCCCGCCCCAGCAGCTCCGTGGTGACGGGCTGATGGGCCAGCTCGAAGATGAGGTCGACCTGCTGCCCGAGGCAGGTGGCCTTCAGCAGCCAGTCCTCGGGCGGCCTGCGGACCGGCAGACCGGCCGCCCGCAAGGCCTCCGCGACGGCTTCGGCGTCCTCGGGGCGGATGCAGAAGTCGACGTCGTGCTGAAGGTTCTGGACGCCGCCGTGCGCGTACACGGCGACGCTCCCGGCGAGGGCGAACGGAAACCCCGTCTGCTTCAGCAGCGCCCCGGTCCGTTTCGCCGCCCGCAGGATGGCCTGGTTGCGGTCGACCGGGAGCTCCTCCAGGGCGGCGTCGTCGGTGAGAGCGTCGTGCGCGAGCGCACCGCCGCGGAGGAGGGGTTCCGGTTCCTCCGAGGCCAGGTGCAGTTCGGCCACGTCGCTACGCCGACCCGCCGTGTCGTCCCCGTGCTGCGTCATCACTGCCCCTTCTTCACTGACCTTTCTTCGCCAGAGCGCCCCGAGTACCCGGCGTACGGTCCGCGACACGGACGCGTCACTCGGCTCCGCTAGGCGATCAGGACCACGGCCATGCCGATCAGCCCGATCACGAACAACGCCACCAGCAGCATGATCAGGACGAGCGGTACGGGGCCCCAGGCCTTGCGGAGTTCCGGTGGCTCGGGGTGGGAGATGCCGGACGTGCCGGACTCGGCGGGCGGTGTCTCGCCCGGCGGCACCCCGCCCCCGGGTTCGAGTCCCGTCGTCCGCCTGGGCTCGGGGTCGGGGCTGGTCATGGCTCACGCTCCTGCGGGCTGTCGGTCGGGCCGGCGGCGCGGCCGGCCCCGTCGTCGCGTTCGCCCTCCGCCTGCGAAGGCGTCGTACGCTCGGGCGCCGGCTCGTCGGCCGTGTCCTGCGTGTCCGGCTCTTCCCGGTCCCCCTCCGCCTGTGACGGGGTCGGATAGGTCATCGTGATCACTCCTGACGGGGTGGCGATCGACCCGCCGGGTACCCCTGTCGACGGCCGGTGACACGACAAGCGGCGTCGCAGGGGACAACGGCAGCCCGGTGATCACGCCAGGACGGGCTGCGGTCGCCAGGTCGCCTCGACCAGGGCCCGTTCCGTGCCGGACAGACAGACGGCCGCGGCGAGCCACGCCCGCGCGTACCCGTCCGGATCGGACTGCTGGGTCCGCCCGAACACGTCGCGGCTCCGCCGGTCGGCCTCCGCGGCCAGCGCCTCCGCCAGGTCCGCGGCTGTCCGGAAGCCGCGGCGCCGCAGGGCGGCGGCCCCTGCTACGCGGTCGCCGTCACGCGCGGGTTCGGCGGCGGCGCGCCGGCCCCCGGACACCGCCACCTCGACCAGGCGCCGCAACCGCCACAGCGGCGCCTCGGCCACCGGGTCCGGAGGGAGAGCGGACACCGCGGTCACCGCCGGCAGTTCCTCGGCGGGCGGGAAGTGCGCGCCTTCGAGGCGGTCGTAGCCCAGATCGGCGTGCCCCGCCCACTCGGCGGGCAGCCGCAGGGTCGCCGCGCCGTCCGGCAGCGGTCCGACCGCCAGCGGCCGCAGCGTCGCGGCCCGGTCGGGATCGAGGCGCCCCACCAGACGCAATTGCAGCCCCGGCCGCGTGGCCAGCCTGCGGAAGTTGGCCACGTGCGCCAGACCGGGGTGGCCATTGGCCGGCACCAGCCGGAACAGCAGTCCCTCCCCGTCCGCCCCGTCGGGCGCCAACTCCCGTACGAACAGGTGATCCTCGTTCGCTCCTACGACGATGACGTCACAGCCGATCAGCTCCTCGGCGCCCTGTCCCGACCGCTCCGGAGCGCTCGTCGCGCCGACCGCGAGCCGGGCCGCGGCGGCCTCGGCCAAGGAGCGGGAGAACAGGCCGGTGAGCGGGCCCGACGTCCAGGACAGGCCCGGCACCGGGGTGGCCCGCACGCCCTTGCCGGCGCCCAGGCGACCGTCCGGGGACAGCGTCGCGCCCGAGATCAGCAGTCCGCCTCGGGACAGCTGGGCGTGATCGACGCTGCCGGAACCCAGCGCCACGGTGGCCGTGGCGGCACCCCGCGCCCGGGCCGGCCCGCCGGGTTTGACGTCGGCCACCGAGAACCACCGCCCGTCGTCGGAGAGGACATGGGTGACGACCCCGCCGTAGCCGGTGGCAGAGATCACCGGCTCCCGGCACACCCCGTGGACCCGCAGCCCACCGCCCGGCCGGTAGGCGCGCCGCGCGGTGCCGACGAGGGCCGGGTCCGGGTCGGCGGTGGCCAACAGGCCGCTGGTGAGGAGCAGTTCCCGCAACGCCGCCACCAGGTCGGCCAGCCGGTGGCCGTCGTGCCGGGCGCGGGCGGCGCGTACGGCACGTACCACCCGTAGGGCCGCCGCCTCCGGCCGGTGCAGCCCGGCGAGCCGGGCGGTGTGCGCCGCGCGCAGCAGCTCGGCCTGCGGTACGGCACCCGCGCCCGGCACCCCGGCCGCCAGCAGCGCGGCCGCCGCTGCCCACAGCCCGGCCGCGGCGGTCACCTGCGCGGGGGTCGGCCCGGCGCTCGGCTGTCCGGCGTCCACGTCCTGCCCCGAAGCCGCGGGTTCCGGCGCGTCACCGGGCGCGTTCCGGGGCGAGGGCTCCGGGGTCTCGACGGCCGAGTCCGCGTCGGCCACCGGAGCGGCGCCCAGCACCGCCGTGCGATGCAGGCACCGGGGCGCGAGCAGACAGCTGCACTCCGCCTGACCGGCGTCCGTGACCGCGCCGGACGGCCCGGGTGTGAGTGTGACCTCGGCGTCCTCACCGCACCGCACCCGGCGTACGGTGCCGTCGACGGTGACGGGCAGCGTCGCGTACGTCTCGATCGTGGCGTCCAGCTTCTTGCGCAGCCGGGACGTCAGCTGCTCCACGGCGGCGGCGACCACCTCGGGCGCCACGGGAGGAAGTTCGGCGTTCATCGGGCCTCTCCGCGCAGACGGTCCCCCACCCAGCGGGCGAGGGCCAGGGGACTGAGGGCGGCGACCGGCATCCCGGCCGCGACCAGCTGCTGGGCCACGGGGACCGAGTAGCGCGGGGTGCCGGTGTCGTCCAGGGCGGCGCAGCCCATCAGATGCACCCCTGAGCTCGCGAGGGCGCGTACCTCGCCGAGGAGTCCGCCGAGCGGATACCCCTCCTCGAAGTCGCTCACCACCACCACGAGGGTCCGGCTGGGGACGGTCACCAGGGACCGGGCGTGCGCCAGACCGGCCGCGATGTGCGTGCCGCCGCCGACCCGGACCTCCAGCAGCAGCGACAGCGGGTCGTCGACGCGGTCCGTCAGGTCGATCACCTCCGTGGAGAAGGCGAGGAAGTGCGTGCTGAGCGTGGGCACTCCGCCGAGGACGGCCGCGGTCAGCGCCGACCAGACGACCGACGCCTCCATCGACCCGGACACGTCGACCACCAGGACCAGCCGCCAGTCCGCCTCCCTGCGGGAGCGGGTGCTGAACACCGGTCGCTCCGGCACGACCAGGGTGCGGCCGTCCTCGGTCCTGCGGGTGTGGGCGAGGTTGGCCCGCAGGGTGCGCGGCAGGTCGATGCGGCCGCCCGGGCGGCGCGTCGGACGGGGTGTGGCCAGGCCGGTGAGTGCCGGGCGCAGCTTGGTGGCCAGCTCCTTGGCCAGTTCGTCGACCAGCCGGCGCACCAGCGGGCGCAGCCGGGCCAGTTGCTGCTCGGGCATCCCGCCGGCCAGGTTCAGCACGGACGTCAGCAGGTCGACCGAAGGGCGGACGGCCTTCGGGTCGAGCTCGGTGAGTACGCCCGCGCGGCCCTGGTCGGCGGCCCGGGCGAGGACCTCCTCGCGGACGTCGGCGCCGAACAGCGCGTCGAGTTCCTCGGCCCACTCGCGGGCGGTCGGGAAGGAGGCGTCCTGGCCGCCGCCCTGTCCGCCCGCACGGCCCAGGTCCGCGGAGCCCTCACCACGGCCGGTGCCGTACAGCTCGTCGAGCGCGTGGGCGTAACGGCGGGCGTTCTGCGGGAGTTTCTCGCTCTCGCGGCCGAGGAGGAGGCGCCAGCGGTCGGTGGGAGTGAGGTGGGGGGCCGCGTCGGGCTGGGGGCGGGAGGGCGTCGGTGCCGGGGCGTGGGGAGCCTGCGTGACCGACGTGTCCTGCGCCGGGGGCAGGCTCGTGCCCAGCGGTGGGCGCAGTGATGCGACCGCCGCCCGGCCCGCCGCGTCGGCCGCCGTCCACAGCGCGAGCAGGTCTGGCGAGGCGCCGAGCGAGAGGTCGAGACGGTCGCCCAGGCGCTCGGTGACCGTGTCGAGGAGCCGGTGGCGGCCGGCCGGGCTCAGGGTGTCGAACCCACCGCGCAGGGCGGGCAGTCGGTCGAGGAACCCCTGGTCGGTGAGGGCGTCGATCCGGTCGAGAAGGGGGTCAAGCGCGGTCGGCGCCGACTGGAGCAGGGGAGCGGCTCCGCCGAGCAGGCCGGTGAGACGGCGGCTGAGCGCCTGCCGCTGGTCAGGGCCGGTGGCGGTGTCGATCCAGCCCGCGGCGCGGGAGCCGAGGGTGTCCGCGTCGTCGAGGTCGAGCAGGACACGGGCGGCGAGTGCGGCTCCCTGGACGAGTGGGGAGCCGGTGCGCGCGAGGTCGCTCAGGGCGTCGTCCATGCGCAGCCCGAGGCGGTGTTCGCCGGCCCGGGAGGCGAGGGCGATGAGGGCGCCCGTCTCCTCGGGGTCGTCGCTGCCCGCCAGCCCCGGCAGGGACCGCACCGCCGACTCCAGCAGTTCGGCGGCGAGTTCGGCCGCCGCCTGCCGGCCCTCGGGAGTGGTGCCGGGCAGGTGACCGCGCCGCAGTGCCTCCAACAGGTCGAGGGCGGCGAGGAGTTCGGAGAGGGTGGCACAGGCGGGGAGGACCTCGGCGGCGTCCGCCAGGCGCTCCGCGACCAGCGCGGGCAGGTCGCAGCGGGCGGCGTCGCGCAGCCCCGTGAGCACGAGGGCGCTGGTGGGGCCGCCCTCCGCCGACTCCCTGCGGAAGGTCTCGCGCAGGGTGCCCTCGGCGGCCCGGGCCGCGGTGACGCCGCGGATGCCGGCCAGGTCGAGGCGGACGGGCACGGCCGGGGTCCAGGACAGCCGCCACCGGGTGGTCAGCGCGGACGCGTCGCCCGTGCCGGACACCTGGACCGGTTCGCCGTACCCGGCGCCGCAGACGGCGAGCCGCTGGAGGAGGATCTCGCGGCGGCCGTCCAGGGCCGAACGCAGCGGGTCCAGCCGCAGCTCGCGCGCGGTGGGGTCGTCGGGGCCGGGAAGGCGCAGCGCGGCGAGTTCGGCCTCGACGGACGGGCCGAGCCCCGAGCGGGGCGTGCCCGGGGCGACCCGACCCCGGTCGGTGCCGACCAGCACCGTCTCCAGGGCCTTGGCGAGGGCCCGGCCGCGGCCCAGGGACTCCCCCTGGCCCATCACGGTCGTCAGCGCTTCCAGCACCTCGCCGCGCCCGGGCGCGGCAAGCCCCCGCAACCGGGCCAGGTCACCCGCCACCCGCAGGGTCTCCCGGGCCTCACCGGTGCCGGCGACATGCCCGCCGGCGCGCAGCTCCCGGCACACGTCGGTGATCGCACGGGCGGCGGCCTCATGCAGCCGCTCCGGATCGCCCGCGGCCAGGAACACCGCCTGCTGCCAGCGCGGGTCGCGGATGCCAGCCGGGTATCCGGAACGGGAGTCCAACAGATCGAAGGCGTACGGGACGAGGGAGGTGACGACGGCGGGCAGTTCCTCGCCGGCGGCCGTCTCGCCTCCTGCGGCTGCGCCTAGGGTCAACGCCGGTGCGTGGAAGGCACCGACGACGGCCGCGACCCGGCGTCCTCCGGACGCGGCGCGGGTGATCGTCTCACGCATGTACGCCTCGCGCGCCAGGTCCACCCCGGGCACCCCGCCCGTGGACTCGGCGTCGCGGCGCAGTGCCCAGCCGACGGACAGGGCGGCGCGGCGGACGGCCTCGGGGGTGCAGCCCGGCGCGAGGACCTCCACGCTGCGGTCCCACATGTCGTCGCCGTCCCGGCCCGTGGCGGCCTCGGTGAGCGCCGCCGCGAACGCCGTGGGCGTCCGGTCGGCCGGGGTGCGCGGGTCCCCGGTCGGTGCGCCGGCCCACCGCGGGTCCGACATGGGCAGGTCGCAGCACACGACCTCCACCTCGCGCTCCCGGGCCCAGCGGATCGCGGCGAGTTCGGGCGAGAAGTCGGCGAACGGGTAGAAGCCGAGCCGCCCGTCCTCGCCGGCCCCGGCCAGCGCGACCGGGGCGACGGTGCCCGGCGCGCCGAGGTGGCTCAGCCAGGGCTGGAAGTCGGCGGGCAGTTCCACGCACACCACGTCGGCGCCGGAGGCGTCCAGCAGGGCGGGCACCGCGGCGGCGAGCGCCGGGCTGTGGTGCCGTACGCCCAGCAGGTACGGCACGGCCGAGTCGGCGAGGGCGGTGAGGGCCGCCCGCGGATCGTGAACGAGCGTCACCGAGGGCTCCTCCGCCGGTTCCTGGACGAGCGTCACCGAGGGCTCTTCCGCCGGTTCCTGGACGAGCGTCACCGAGGGCTCTTCCGCCGGTTCCTGAACGAGTGTCACCGGAGGTTCTCCCGCAGGTCCCAGAGGCGTCGCCAGGTCGCCGAGCCGTCCTCGGCGCGGCGGCGCACGGGGCCGTCCCAGTAGCCGAGGAGCCGTGCGTGGTCGGCCGGGTCGTCCTTGCGGACCACGCCCAGCAGATGGCCGGGGACCAGGTCGAGGGAGTCGCCGCCGGGCAGATAGGCGGCGGCCACCCCCAGGGAGGCGGCGACCTGCACCGCTTCCGCGGTGGACATCACCGTGCCGGGGCGCTCCACGTCCCAGCCCTCGGCCGAGCGGCCGGCCCGCAGATCGCGGAAGACGGTGACCAGGACGTCGAGCACCGCGTCATCGACGCCGAAGGCGGCGCCCGCCCGTTCGACGGCCGCCGTGGCCTGCCGCTTGACGAGGGCGGTCTCGGCCTCGACGTCGGCGATCGGGTGCACGGTCTCGAAGTTGAAGCGGCGCTTGAGGGCGGCGGACATCTCCGACACCCCGCGGTCCCGGAGGTTGGCGGTGGCGATGACGGTGAACCCGGGAGCGGCGGCGACCTGGGCGTCCACGGTGCCGGACAGCTCGGGCACGCTCATCCGCCGGTCGGACAGGATCGACACCAGCGCGTCCTGGACCTCGGGCAGACAGCGGGTGATCTCCTCGACCCGGGCCACCTGCCCGGCGCGCATCGCGGCCAGCACGGGCGAGTCCACGAGCGCCTGCGGGGTCGGGCCCTGGGCGAGGAGCAGGGCGTAGTTCCAGCCGTAGCGCAGGGCGTCCTCGGTGGTGCCCGCGGTGCCCTGCACGGTCAGCGCGCTGGTGCCGCTGACGGCGGCCGACAGCAGCTCGGACAGCATCGACTTGGCGGTGCCGGGCTCGCCGACCAGGAGCAGGCCGCGCTCTCCGGCGAGGGTGACCACGCACCGCTCCACCAGGGCGCGTTCGCCGACGAACTTGGGGGCGACGACGAGTTCGTCCGGCAGCCCCGGATGGGCCTCGGGCAGTTTGAGGGTCTCGCCGTCGCTGCCGCAGACGAAGGTGATCACCGCGCGGGGCGTCAGCAGCCAGCCGGGCGGACGGGGGCCGTCGTCGTGGGCGGCGAGGAAGGCGAGTTCGGTGGCGAAGCGTTCTTCGGCGGGCAGGGTCTGCCGGGGCGGCAGGGCCGTCGCCGTGTCGGTCAGGGTCATGGAGGTCCTTGCTGGGGAGGTAGGTCTGTGTGGGTGAGGGGGCGCCGCTGGTGGGCGGCGCCCCGGACTGCTGGGGCGCGTCAGCGGCGGCGTCCCCGCCGCGCCTTCTTCAGCTCCTCGAACCGGGGAGCGTCACCGTCCTGGACGCGCCGCCACGCCCGGCGGTACAGGTCCGCGGCCGGTTCGAGTGGCACGATCACGCCGAACGGCACGTGCTCGTCGGTGACTTCGCCGAACAGCGGCAGCTTCCAGCGCTCCAGCGGAACGCGCGGCGCGGACTGCTCGGCCCAGCCGCCCGGCAGGAACAGCGAGCGTCCGGCCCGGGTCCGGGTGGCCTCGACCACGAGGTCGCCGGCGGCGAGTTCGGCGCGGGCGGCCTTGAGCCGGGCCGGCTTCCAGCCCGTCCACCGGGCCGTCATGCGGTCGGTCGGGTCGGGCATGGCGAGCAGCATCAGATAGAGCGTGGCGGCGTCCTCGCCCAGGCCGTACTCCTTGGCGGCCTCCGTGACCAGGTCGGGAACCGAGCGGCTCGGGTCCTGGGGCCACCAGGTGCCGTCCTTGTCCCGGGCGCCGGCGATCGGCTCCCCCGGGTCGGCGAGCAGGGCCGCGAACCGCTGGTCGCGGACGAGGCGCAGGGCCGCTTCGGCGGCGTAGGGCCGCTGATCGTCGACGCGGACCGCGGGCAGGTAGGGGTCCTGCCCGGCCTCGTCGAGCAGGGCGACCCGCAGGCCCGGGGCGGGCTGGTCGTCGTGGGTGGAGAGGACGACGGCGCCGTACCGTTCGAAGCCCGCGCCGATCTCGGTGGGGGCACCGGCGGTCTTCCGGAAGTCCGGGAGGCTGATGTAGCGCCCCAGGTCGAGCATGAGTCCGGGGTGGGCCAGTCGTTCCCGCACCGCGGTGAGGGCCGGGGGCAGGGCGGCGCGGACCGGGTCGCCCGCGGGCAACCGGTGGGCGAGCCAGGCGACGAGGCCGACCGAGCCGGTGAGGGTCCCCGCCGTGAAGCCGTCCGTGTCGTTGCCGACGGGCCGGACCCGGTCGCCGCTGACCGCCCACTCCAGGTCCCGGCTCAGCTGCGGGGAACCGGCCGGGTCCAGCAGCGCGGGCAGCGCTTCCCGGACCGGCCAGGTCGAGTGGCGGAAGGCGCGGACCGCGTCGCTGAGCAGCGCCTCGGGCACGGCGACCCGCCTGCCCACCTTGGCGTTCCACACGGCGGCGGCAGCGGCCACGTCCGGCCCTTCGGTCCACAGGCGGGCGGGTTCGGCGGGCAGCAGCGCGCCCACGACGGCGGCCCGTACGGCACCGTCGACGCCGCTCAGTTCGTCCTTGGCCACCGCGGCCGGGGCGGCCTTCACCCCGATGAGGGCGCGGGCCTCGGCGCTCAGGAAACTCCGCTCGTAGACGTCGATCCCCGGCAGGCCGGCCACGATCAGCCGGGCCATGGTGTCGGTCACGCCGGTCAGCCGCGCGAACTCCTCGGCGGCCTCCGGGAACCAGGGCGCCGGACCGCGCTCCGCCAGCTCCGCCAGGAAGGTGCCGAGGCGTCCTGTGGCCGCCGCCTCGCCCAGCGGCTCCGACGACACCGCTTTGTAGGGCCGCGGTGTCTCGAACCGTCCGGCCGGGTCGTGGAAGTAGCCCGTGAAGGTGCAGCCGTCGTCGTCGAGCGCTCGGCGTCCCGTCACGGCGACGAAGGCACCTCCGTCCAGCGGGAGCACGCCGTTCCAAGCGCCCTCGCGCCAGTCGCCGCCGGGGGTGCGCAGCGGGGCCGCCTCCAGGTGCAGACCCACCTTGCGCCAGTGCGCGGACGCGGCCGGCACCAGCCCGAGCCGGTCGAACTCGCCCAGCAGCGTGCGCAGTACCTCCCGGTGCTCCTCGGCGGTGGTGGCGGAGGCCGCCCGGTAGGCGAGGGCGGTGGCCCGGTCGAGGAGGGTCTCCAGGTCCGGTTCGCCGCTCGGCAGGGCGTGGCCGTCGAGGTGCAGCCGTACGTCGGGACGGTCGGGGAGGGCGGTGTCGGCGAGTCCGGTGGCCCGGGCCAGGACGCGCAGGGCACGGAAGACGGTGTCGGCCTCGTCGTCGCGGTTCCACCAGTACCGGCGGGACACCCCGAGGCCGTTCATCGCGTCCGTCAGCAGCCGGTCCGGCGGTCCGGCCGGCCCCTCGTCCTCCAGGCCGCCTTCGAGGGCGAGGGTGAGCCGGGTCGCCGCCGCGTCCAGCACGGCCTGCTGCGCCGCGGCGTAGCGGGCCACGCCGGCGATGCCCTTCACAAGCGCTTCGTGGGTGACCGGCAGCAGGGCGCGGATCGCGTCGGGCAGCGCCTCGTCGGTCTCGCTCGCCGCGGCGGCCAGCAGCGCGGCGGCCGTGTCCCGGTCGACGCCCCGCAGCGCCTTCGAGCCCTCCGGGTCGCGCGGTGTCAGACAGTCCCAGTACTGGACGGGCGGCAGCAGCAACGTGCCCTCGCCGAAGACCCCGGGGGTGCGGTCGGTCTTGCCCCAGGCGGTGACGACGCCGTCGGCGTCGACCACCTCGAGCTGCCAGTTGTTGCGCACCACGGCGCTGGGCCGCTCGGCGCCGGGGAACGTCACGAGCGCGGTCGGACGGCCCGCCTGCGCGGGCACGGTGACGGTGCGTCCGGCGAGGTCCTCGGCACGATGCGAGCCGTCGGGCAGCTTCACCAGCCGCAGGCCCGTCAGTCCGTCCACCGGCACGCAAACCGGGGTGGTGCCGGCGGTGAGGGACGGCCGGAGCCGTCCGCCCGCGTACTCACTGCCCTCGGGCGCGTCGCGCAGGGCGTCGGCCAGGAACGCGGGCTTGCTCATGCGCCCGCGCTCGTGGGTGGCCGGGTCGTACTCGTACCAGCCGTGCGCCTCGCGGTCCTCGGAGTCCGCGTGCCACACCCAGTAGGAGGAGCCGTCGAAGAGCAGCGGCCGTTCGTCGGGGAGGGTGGTGTCCCCGGCGTGCAGGACGCCGCGGCCGGTGATCCGGCCGCCGTCCGGCAGGGGCAGCGTGATCGGGAAGTTGGCCCGGTACCAGTCCATCTCGGTGCCGCGCGTGCCGTGCGGGCCCTTGAGGGACTCGACGCGGTCGGCACGGGAGTGCCAGTAGCCGCGCAGGCCGTCCTTGCGGGAGTTCCAGTAGACGAGGAGCTCACCGTCCACGTGGTGGAAGCCCGGGTCTCCCGACACGTCGTTCGCGGGCAGCCGCAGATCGTGGGTGAGCAGCGTGCCGTCGACGCCGATGACGCGGGCCTGGGCCTTGCCCGCGACCACGAGGTGGGGCCAGGCGTCGGCGACGACGACGTCCTCCACCCGGTCCTTGGGCACGAGGGCGGCGGTCGCCTCCTCCCAGGCGGGCCAGCCGAGTTCGTCGAAGAGCCCGGCGCGCAGGGTGCGGGCCAGCACCGGGGCGAGGTCGGTGCCGACCGCCGCGCGGACGTCGTCCTCCGCGAGGGCCAGCGCCTCGGCGGGCAGCCAGCCCAGCCGGGTCAGCGCGTTCGGCAGGCCGGGCAGACCGACCGCGCTGAAGCGCCGTACGACCGAACTCACCCACTCCGCCAGCCAGGGCCGGCCGCCGGGGGAGTCGGCCAGCAGACGGATCGCGCGGTGCGCCTGGTCGTGGTTGTGGAACTGGTCCGCGCCCCGCAGGAAGGCGTCCCGGAACCGGGAGTCGGCGCCCAGCAGCACCAGGTCCCGCTGTCCCTCGCCCATGGCCCAGCTCTGCAGGGGCAGATGCTCGTCCTTGCCCGGCGCGGCCACCGGCACGTCGAGCGACAGCAGCAGGTCGATCAGGTCGATGTCCTGCTGCACCTTCAACGCCCGCCCGGACGCCGCGAGTTCCGTGCGCAGCCGGTCCGCCGCTCGCTCCACCAGCGGGTACAGCTCCGGCATCCGGGTGGAGCCGCGCCAGGACCGGGCCCGCTCCCGGAACACCAGGAAGCGCTCCAGCCAGCCCGCCGTACCGTCCGACGGCCGTTCCTCGGCGGGCAGGGAGCCGTCCCACAGCCCGGCCGTGGCGCCCGAGGACTCCAGCACCTCCAGCCACATCGCTGGCAGGTCGTCGTCGGACCCGGCGGGCAGCATGTCCAACAGGGCTCCCCGCACCCGCCGTTCACGCTCGGCCAGCGCCACCAGGGCGGCCCGGTGGCCCTTCCACCAGCCGGCCGCGGCCCGCAGCGTCGCCGGAAGTTCCAGCAGCTCGGCCAGATAGTCCTGCTCGGCACGGTCGGTGTCCTGCCCGGCGGCCCGGGCCAGCCTGCGCAGGTCGGTGGCCATCTGCGCGGACGGCGGCAGACCGCCCGCGGTACGGCGCAGACACAGCCGGGTGAAGCGGCGCAGCGCCTCCTGCGGCGACACCCGCGCCGCCAGCTCCTTGCCGTACGCGGACAGCACCTTGACCGGCAGCGCGCCGGCCAGTGCGAACTCCAGGAACACCGCGTCGAGGCGCTCCTCCTCGACCGTCAGCCCGTGCTCCGCCTCGGCCTTGCGGGCGCGGGTGAACAACTGGGCGGCGTAGGTTGCGTTCTCCTCGGCGAGGAACACCCGGCCCGCCTGCTCGTAGAACGTCGGCAGGAAGTGCGGCACCGACGCCGCCAGTCGCCCGCCGAGTTCCAGGTAGGCGTCCAGCGCGGCCTTTGGCCGGGACTTCGCCTGCCGGGCCGCCCGCTCCAGGTCCGGCACCACCCCCAGGGCGTGGTGGCCGTCCTCGGGGTGGTGCACCAGCACCCACTCCGGGAAGCCCAGCGACTGACGCAGCCCCAGGCCCACGACGGCCGGCTCGGCGTCCTGCTCCATGCCGAGGAACCCGGCTGCCAGGTCCTCGGCCGCGCCCAGCTCACCGGCGACCAGCCGCACCACCACACGGTCGTCCAGACCGGGATGGCGGTAGCTGCGCGCCGTCAGCGGCACCGCGCGCTCGCCCGCCCCCTCGACGTCCGGCGGCAACACCGCGCCCGCCGCGAGCAGTTCCTCGTACGACACCTGCGTCCCCCCGCTCATGCGCCCTTGCCCTCCTCGATCACGCGCCCGGCGTACAGTGCCGCGGCCATCCGCATCCCCTCCGACCAGGCCACCGGCCCGACCTCCCGCAGCGGCAGGGCCCGCCCGTCCTGGTCCTGCCAGGTCAGGGCGCCGGTCTCCACCGTGTCCTCCCAGTACGGCTCCCCGATCCACACCGCGGCCTCGACGGTCCGCCCGCCATCCCGCACCCGGGCCGTGGAGTAGCCACCGGAGACCCGGTAGCCGAGCGAACTCGCGCGCGCGGCGAGGGCGAAGCGGGAGCGGAAGGAGCCGCCGGTGAACTCGCGTATCTCGGTGGCCTTCGGATCGAGGTCGTCGGGCCGCTGCCAGGTCGCCCGGTGGATCTGCTCGACCCGCTGCACGATGCCCAGCTCCGCCGCGAACTCCCGGATGTCCTCCAGGTCCGGCAGCAGCACCGGGTGCGGCAGCGTGACCGTGCGCGGCGACAGCCGTACGGTCTCGCCGTCCAGGTTCACCACGCGCAGTTCGCCGTCCTCGGTGGCCCCGCGCAGGAACCCGACCTCGTCCGGGTCGTCGCCCACCACCGCGATGTCACGCAGCGCCGACTGCCAGGCCTCGTCCGGCCACACCCGGGCCAGCAGACCGGTGGGCACGGGCAGCGACGACACCATCCAGGAGTCGACCTGCGCGACACAGGCCGCGGCGTGCCGATCCAGCCACTCGGCGAACCGCCGCAGCCGGTCCACCTCCGGGTGGTCCCGCAGCGCGCGCGGCAGCGACTTCAACTGCCGCCCCGCCGCCCGGCCCGAGGTGGCACGCGCCGCCACCCGCCCGTCCACCAGGGCGACTTCATACCCGTCACCCGCCGAGAGCCAACCCACGAGTCCCCGCCTTCCGCATCAGCGCAGCAAGAAGAAAGCACAGTTCAACCGGGGACATCCCGGCGCCAGTGCGACGATGCGAGGAACGTTAGCGGCGATCACTGACAATCGGCCCCGCAGGCCGTGGACAAGGCCTCGACGGGTGGAGCGGGGAGGCGGACGGGAGCCCGCGGTGCGTGCCCCGGTCGCGGTTCAGTCCGTGTGCTTGTGCATCACATGGAGGTAGTGGCGGTCGCGGTGCGGCACCTGGTCGTCCCGGCCCGGGAGGCCGAAAACCGCGCACACGTCGCCGGGGCGGGTGACGATGCTGGACTGACTGCCGAACGTGAGACGGTCGTTGACGTAGTGCGCACAGCCCGCACTGTCCAGCGCCGTCACGAGCTGCTCGCGGTCCACGGTGGCCTCGTACGACTCCGAGTCGGGCAGCACCAGGGCGGGCAGATGCACGGTCGGGCTCCAGAGCTCGATCGCGAGACCGCTCACCGCCCGCCGCGTGACGGTCAGCTTCAACCCGCCCCAGGCGTACGGGTAGCCGTCGATGTCCGGCCCCTTCAATCGGATCGCGGGGTGCGGGCGCCCCGGACCGAGGAGTTCCTCGGCCTCGGTCAGGGGCATTCCGCACTCCAGGGGCCCGATCCGGCCGGTGCGGGCGAAATCGACGAGGACGTTCATCAGGGTCACGGCAGCGACCCTGACATGTCCCGAGGTCCGCCCGCACTCCGATATCGGCGCGGGGTGGGCTCACATGTAACGGCGCCTGGTGCGTCGTAGCAGAACGAACCCGGAGATCAGCAGTACCGCGCCCGCCGCGGCCGGCCACAGCTGGGTGCCGGTCTCCGCGAGGCTGCCCCCGCCGCCCTGAGGCTCGGTCTGAGCCCCGAGCGGAGGCTGCGCCACGGCGCTGGTCGAGGGGTTGCTCTCGGAGGCGCCTGCCGTGTCGTCGTCGGCCGCCGGGGACTGGGTGTCGGGCCGCTGCGTGGCCGAGGGCGAGGTGTACGTCCTGGGCTCGTCGGCGGCCGGTGCGGTGCTTTCTTCGGCGGTCGGCGTCGGCTGCTCCTGGGGCTCGTCGCCGGAGCCGCCGTTGTCGCCGGAGCCGGAGCCGGAGCCGGGCGCGGGGGCCGTCGTGTTGTCGCCACCGCCACCGGGCTCCTGCGTGGCACCACCGTCCGAGCCGTTGCCCCCGTTGCCGCCACCCCCGTTGTCGTTGCCACCGGCGTCGTTACCGCCGTTGCCACCGCCGCCGTTGCCGCCCCCGCCGTTGTCGTTACCGCCGTTGTCATTGCCCCCGTTGCCGTTGCCTCCGTTGTCGCCGCCGTTCCCGGGCTCCTCGCCCCCGCCCCCGCCGGTGCCCGCGCCGCACTGCTTGCCGTCGTTGATGCAGCCGACCATCTCGTTCATCAGACTCTCGTCGAAGATGTTGATGAAGTCGCCGTGGTCGGTGACGGGCTTGTGCAGTTGCTCGGGGAAGGCGTCCACCGCGAAGAGCGGCGTGGTGCGGCCCCCGTCCTGCAGGCTCGGCGCGTCGATGTCGTAGACGATGCGCTGGACGAGCTGCGGGATCGCCTTGAAGCCGTTGGCGCAGGAGCCGTCGGCCTGGGCGAACGCCACGTGGGTGCGGTGGTTGGCGCTGTCGATGTTGCGGCCGTCCCAGCAGCTCTGGAACTTGAAGGTGCGGACCACGTCGCTGCCCTGCGGGCACAGCGGGTACTTGTCCTTCAGCTGGCGGTCCTCGAAGCCGGTGCAGCTCCAGGACGCGTTGGCGTTGGCGGTGCCGTTGACGAACGCCTTGGCGTCGCCGGTGATGATGCGCAGCAGCCGGGGCATGGCCGTGACCTTGCTGGTCGGGCTGCCGACGAAGGTGAGCGTGACCTCCTTGGGCGTGACGATCTCACCCGCGTTGCCCTCGATACCGCCGCCGGGGCTGCCCGCGTCCTGCTCCTGGGTGCCGTTCTGCAGCCGTACGACGGGCCAGTAGTACGAGGACTTGTCGCCCTGGTCGACGCAGCTGGTGTCGCCGCCCGCCAGTTCGTTGTCGTCGGCGAAGGCGTTGTTGGCCTGGTTTCCGACATAGTCGTGGAAGTGGTGGGCGCCGTTGGAGACGCCGGGGGCCACGATCACGTTGTCCGAGTTGAACAGGCCATTGGCGTTCACGCCGCAGCTGGTGACGAAGCTGCCCTTGGAGGCGTCGGCGCCGGGGTTCGGGGCCGGTGCGGCGGGCGGCGCGGTGGTGATGTCGGCGTAGTCGGCGGCGACGGGGCCGTTGCCGGACTGGCCGCCGTTGCCCTGCTGTTGGCCACCTTGATCCTGACCGTCCTGACCGTCCTGACCCTGCTGGCCACCCTGGTCCTGACCGTCCTGACCGTTCTGGTCGCCCTGCCCGTCCTGGCCCTCTCCGTCGGCCTGGTCGTCGGACTCGCGGAGCGTGCACGGCGCCAACTGGTCGAGGCCCTCCGGGCGTTCGCCGGTCCGTTCGAGCGCGGCGGCTATGCGCTGGATCGTGGCCGCCCGGTTCTCCGACAGCGGCTGCACGACCTGGCTCACGGCGGCTTCACGGTTCTGCAGCGCCGGGTCCTGCAACTGCTGATAGGCCTGGGCCGTCTGCTGGTCCAGCTGGGCGAGTTCCTTGTCGACGTCCGCCCGCGCGCCGTCGGGCACGCTGGTCAACGCGTCACCCACGTCAGGGCAGTCGATCGTGCCCGCTCCCCAACCACCCTCGGCCGACAGGGTCGTCGGAGAGGAGGTGTCCTCGGTCGCGGAGGCGTACACGTTCGCGGCCACCAGGCCACCGCCTCCCAGCATGAGAGCCACGGCGGCAAAGGTGGCCCGCCGGGCCCCTGTCGGGCGTCTGCGCTTACTGCGTCCCACAGAAGTACTCCTGCGTCGGTGGTGGTCCGTCCGGCATGGAAATCCCCCGGCCCCATACGGATGCCGGGCGGCCCGTGTTCAACCGCCTCGGAAATTCACAGCACTCTCATATGAGCCGTGCGGCTCCGTAGGAGGTCAGACCCCTCGTCCGGCCCCGAAAACTCGTCCGACGACAGGTGTCACGCCCTGGGTACTCGGTACTCCCCGCAGACAGAAGCACCCACCCAGCACGTCCGGGAGGCGATCATGAGTGACGAGAACATGGCCGACGAGGTCTACCAGCCCACAGGCGGCAACGAGGAGCAGGAGGACGCCGCTCCGCTGGATCTCCAGGACGCGGTCGACGAGCGCACCTACGACGACATGCTGGACGAGGGGTACTCGCCGCCCGAGAAGCCGCTGGGCGTGACCAAGACCGGCACCACGGCGGCGGAGCAGCGGGAAGGGGAGTCCCTGGACGAGCGGCTGCGCCAGGAGGTCGCCGACGTGACGGAACCGGCCGGGGACGGGATCGGGGACACCCCCGGGGCGACGGGCGAGCCGCGCGATCCGGAGGTCGGCGCCGACCGCGCCGGCCGGCTGGTGGCGCCGGACGAGGGGGCCCACGAGGACACCACCAAGGAACTGGTCGCCGAGGACGAGGGCATCGACGGCGGCGCGGCGGGCGCGGAGGAGGCCGCGGTGCACGTCGTACGGGAGGACCGGGAGGACCGGGTGGACGAGTGACGAGTGACGAGTGACGGCTGCCCCTGTCAGGGGTCGGGGTTTCCTCGTACGATGGCCCGCATGATCCTCAGCCGACGCCGCCCCGCCGTTCAGCGGTACCGCGCGCTCGCTTCACACGGCTGTTGTTGATCTTTCACGAGTAGCGGCGCAACGGCCGGGCCGCACCGGCCGGTTGGCGCGGTTTCCCACGCTGACACGCGCCGCTTCGCGACGTGCGGACGCCGCGCACGCGCGCACCCGGCGTGCCCAACCCCCACCTCGCCCCTGGCCGTTCTCCTGAAAGGGCAGACCTCCATGCGCACACCCGAAACCGCCTACGACCGTCACAGACTCCGCCAGTGGCTGGCCGGTGAGGCCCGCGCGGACGGGGTCTCGCGGCGGGACATGCTCCGGCTGCTGGCGGCGGCCGGCGGCGCCCTCGCCGTCCCCGCGGGACTCGACACCCCTGCTGCGGCGGCCACTTCACCGGGGATCGTCAAGCCGCTGCCCGACGAGTGGTTCACGGTGCGCGGCACCAATGCGGAGGCTCGGTTCGCCTCTTTCGCGGGCACCGGGCATCACACGCCGGTGGAGCGGTTCTTCGTCCGCAACCACACCTCCACCCCGGTCCTCGACGCCGCCGACTGGACCCTGACCGTGCACGGCGACGGGCTGGTCCACGGCCGCGCCGTGGAGTTCTCCCTCGACGACCTGAAGCGGTTCCCCGCCGTCACCCGTACCGCGTTCGTGGAGTGCGCGGGCAACGGGCGCAGCTACTTCACCTCCCAGCAGGGCCAGACCGTCAGCGGGACCGCCTGGACCCTGGGAGCGATCGGCACCGCGCGCTGGCGCGGGGTGCGGCTCGCCGACGTGCTCCGTCACGCGGGGCTCGGCCGCGCCGCCGTGGACGTGATGCCCCGGGGCCTGGACGCCACCTACGTGACCGCCGACGGGACCGACCTCGGCCGGGTCCGCCGCCCGCTGCCGCTGTCGAAGGCGCTGGACGACGTGCTGCTGGCGTACGAGATGAACGGTGAGCCGCTGCCGTACGACCACGGCCACCCGGTGCGCGTCCTGGTTCCGTCCTGGGTCGGGATCGCGTCGATCAAGTGGGTCGGCGACATCGAGGTCTCGGCCCAGCCCCTGTACTCGCCCTGGAACACGGACTTCTACCGGCTCTTCGGCGATGCCTACCCGCCGGGCGGCAGCGCCCCGCTGACCCGTCAGACCGTGAAGAGCGCCTGGGAACTCGCCTGAGGCGCGAGCCTCGAGGCGGGCCGGGAACACCGGCTGACCGGCCGGTCCTGGTCCGGGGGCGGCGGCATCGTCCGTGTGGACGTCAGCACGGACGGCGGGGTGCGCTGGCGGCGGGCCCGGCTGCTCGACGCCGGGCACCGTGACGGCTGGGTCCGCTGGTCCACCGACTGGCGGCCGCCGGCGCCGGGACCGTACAGTCTGCTCGCCCGTGCCACGGACCGTGCCGGCCGCACCCAGCCCGACACGACCGTGGCGAACACCCAGGGCTATCTGTTCGACGCCGTGGTGCGGCATCCGGTGACTGTGGTCTGACGCGATGCGCCCGCCGCAGTCGCACGAGCGAGCCGGGCCTCGGCGAGCTGCCGGGCCGCCCGCAGCGGGGTGACGCCGGTCGAACGGGCCACGTCCAGCACATGGCTGACGGTGTCCGCGATCCCGTCCACCCGCTTGCGGGCGGCCTCGTCGCTGTCGTGGTCGGATTCCCGGCTGAGCGTGTAGATGATGCCGCCGGCACTGGCCACGTAGTCCGGCACCCAGACGACTCCGTGGCGTGCGAGGGTGTCGGCGACGGCGTCCTCGGTGAGCTGGTTGTTCGCCGGGCCGACGACCAGGGGCGCCCCCAGTCGGGGCACGCTCTCCTCGCTGAGGACGCCGCCGACCGCGGCCGGGACGAGGATGTCGGCCGGTACGGACAGGGCCTCGTCCGGCTCGACCCATCCGAACCCGGCGTCCAGCGCCGCCTGTTGGCGCGACTCCTCGACGTCCGACACCAGGACCCGCGCGCCCTCGGCGGCCAGTGCGGCCGCGATCCGGCCACCGACCGAACCGAACCCGCTGACGACCACCGTGCGGCCGGCGCAGGAGGCGTCACCGAAGACATGCCGGGCCCCGGCGCGCAGTGCGGCCAGGACCCCGGTGGCGGTGGGACCGCCGGAGTCGCCGGTGCCGCCGTGCTCCTCGGGCGCGCAGTACGCGTACGGCGTGAACCTCTTGAGCACCACCATGTCCTGCGGGCCGGTGCCGATGTCGGGGCCCGTGCGGTACGACCCCTGCCACGGGGCGATCAGTTCGCCGAGGTCCTCGAGGGCGGCCTCGCGGAGTTCCGCGGTGAGGTCGGTGTCCCGGTCCAGGGCGATCACGCTCTTGCCGCCGCCGAAGTCCAGGCCGGCCACGGCCGCCTTGTAGGTCATGGCCTCCGACAGCCGCAGCGCGTCGGTGAGTCCGTCCCGCCAGGTGTCGTAGCGGCGCATCCGGCAGCCGCCGGCGGCCGGTCCGAGCGCGCGCGAATGGATGGCGACGATGATCGGCAGTCCGGACCGCCGGCCGCGGCTGACGACGACCTCTTCGTGTGCGAATGCTTGGCTCATACGGTCGAAGCTAGGGTGACGAACGGCCCAACTGGCTTTCGCCCGAAGGAAATTCGGAATCCGGCTCATGGAGGGGACCATGGACGAAGTTGATTCGGCGATCGTGCACCATCTGCAGAAGGACGGTCGGCTCTCCAACCGCGCCCTCGCCGAGAAGCTCGGCATCGCGCCGTCCACCTGCCTCGAACGCACCAGGCTGCTGCGGCAGCGCGGCATCATCGAGGGGTACCGGGCCCAGGTCTCCCTGCGCGCGCTCAACCGCTCGGTGCAGGCGATGGTCGCCACGCAGATCCGGCCGCTGCGCCGGGACGTCGTCACGGCCTTCGAGGAGTCGGTGACCCGGCTCCCGGAAGTCGTCTCCGTCTACACGATGGCGGGCAGCGACGACTTCCTGGTCCACGTCACGGCCCAGGACATCGACCACCTGCACGCCTTCCTGCTGGACCAGTTCACCAACCGGCGCGAGATCGTGGGCTTTCGCACCTCGATCATCTACCAGCACCTCACGAACCCGGTGCTCGATCCGCTGCCGTGAGCGGGTGTCAGGCGGCCGTGTCGAGGTGGATGTGCTCGATCCGTTCGTCGAGGAAGGCGGCCAACTCCCCGGCCTCCGCGCGCACGGAGTCCTCTTCCGACGCGGTCAGGCGGCGCAGGGGGCTGATGCGGAGCCGGTCGTCGCGTACTGCCCACGTCGCGGCCACACGTCCGTCGACCAGGACCGTGCGGTGGCCCGCGACGGACACCCCGACATGGGCGGCGTCGACGACGCGGCTCCGGTCGTGGTAGCCGAGGAGGGCGTTGTCGAAGGCCGGCAGGAAGCGGACGGGCGCCGGGGTGCCGGGATGGGGTCGGGGCGCGTCGGGCAGGTCGAACAGCTCCCGGCCGCGGGCGTCCCGGAAGACGACGAGCTCATCGCGTACGGCTCGGACCGCGGCGGGAAGTCCGGACAGACCGCACCAGGCGCGCAGATCCGCACCCGCGGCGGGCCCGTACGCGGCGAGGTAGCGGCGTATCAGCTGCCGCCCGACGGGGTCGCCGTCCCCGGCGGGCAGCGGATCGATGTCCCGTCCGAGCCAGGAGGCCAACGGCACGTTGCGCACGCCGGCGGACTGCCGCCATAGGCCGCGCGGCGGCAGCTGGACCATGGGTACGAGGGCCGCGACGACCAGCTCGCCCAGGACCCGGCGCGGCGGCCCGGGCCAGCGGTCCTCGAGGGCCTGCACCAGCTCGCGCAGGGTGCGGGGCCGCTGATCGGCCATGACCGCCCGCGCGGCGGCGGCGACCTCGTCCAGGTCGAGGCCGGCCAACTCCCGCCGGTAGGTGCCCAGGACCCGCCCGCGCAGCATCGCGTCATGGCGGGCCCGCCAGGCGAGCGCGTCGTCCGCGGTGACGAGGTGGACGGTACGGCGCATCAGGTGCGTGCGCACCACCGTGCGGCCGGTCATCGCCTCGTCCAGCTGCCCCGGCGCGAAGCCGGCGAGCCGGGACCACAGCCCGGTGAACGGCTCCTGGGGCTCCTGCGCCTGCAGTCCGCACAGGTGGGCCACCGCCTCGGGCACGGAGGCGTCGGCGCGCGTGAGCAGATGCTGGCGGGCGAGGGTGGCGCGGTTGAGGGCGCGGTCGTCGAGGACGGTCATGGCGTTCGTCGGGCTCAGGCGCCGTAGGGGACGGCCACGTCGAGCACCCAGGTGACGCCGAAGCGGTCGGTGAGCATGCCGTACAGCGGCGCCCACGGCGCGGGCTCCAGCGCACGTACGACGGTCGAGCCCTCGGCGAGCCTGCCCCACAGGGTGCCGAGCTCTTCGGTGTCGGTACCGCGCACGGAGACGAAGAACGGGTTCTCGCCCGGGTTCCAGGGCAGGTGGGCGGGCACGTCGTAGGCCATGACGTGGAAGCCGTCGTCCCCGGTCACCTCGCCCCACATCACCCAGTCCGCCTCGCTCTCGTCCCGTACGGCGCCGGCGTCCTCGTACGTGACGGCGACGGTGCGGCCGCCGAACACGGACCGGTAGAAGTCCAGCGCCTCACGCGCCGCGCCCCGGAAGTTGAGGTGGGTGGTGGTCGTGACGGACATGGTCTGCTCCTCGCCTCGATGTGGCACGGCCCGGTGACCGGCTCGTACGCCACCCTGACGGAGGTAGCGGACAGGTTGTGTCCGCTACCTCGGCGACCATGGAGCCCATGTGGAAAACCTCCTCCCGGCTGCTCGCTCTGCTGTCCCTGCTGCAGACCCACCGTGACTGGTCCGGCGAGGAGCTCGCCGGGCGGCTCGACATCACCGCGCGCACCGTGCGCCGCGACATCGACCGCCTGCGCGAGCTCGGCTACCTGATCACGACCGTCAAAGGGCCCGGCGGCGGCTATCGCCTCGCGGCCGGTACCCAGCTGCCGCCCCTGCTGTTCGACGACGACCAGGCCGTCGCCCTGGCCGTCGCGCTGCGGACCGCGGCCACCGGCACCGGCGTCGCCGAGGACGCCGGCCGCGCCCTGGCCACCCTCCGCCAGGTCATGCCGCCCCGCCTGCGGCACCGTATCGACCTGGTGCGCGTCACCGCCGTTCCCGCGCCCGGGGCCCCCGACGCCGCGCGCGTCGACGCCCAGGTGCTGCGGGAACTGAGCCGCGCCGTCCATGCCCGCGAGGAACTGCGCCTCGACCACACCCCGGGGCACGGCACCGCGACCGTCGAGCGTCGCCGCGTGCAACCCCACCACCTGGTCACCTGGCGGGATCGCTGGTACCTCGTCGCCTGGGACCTCGACCGCGAGGACTGGCGCACCTTCCGCGTCGACCGCATCCGCCCCCGCACCCCCACCGGCCCCCGCTTCACCCCGCGCGAACTCCCCGGCGGCGACGTCGCCACCTTCGTCACCGGCCGGTTCCGCGGCAACGACGGCGCCACCACCGACTGGCCCTGCCGGGGCGAAGTCGTCCTGCACCTCCCGGCCGCCGACGTCGCGCCCTTCGCCCAGGACGGCACCGTCGAGGAACTCGGCCCCCACCACTGCCGGCTCACCCTCGGCTCCTGGTCATGGACCGGACTGGCCACCGCCATCGGCCACTTCGACGCCGGCATCGAAGTGGTCGGTCCACCGGAACTGGCGACGGCCTTCGCGGAGTTGGCCGCCCGCTACAGCCGCGCGGCCCGTGGGGCTACTTCCAGTCGTACGCGTACGCCGCGACCCACGTGATGTCCAACTGGGCGCTGCTGCCCGGCGCCGCCCCCGGCCCCTCCAGCGCGCTCTCGTTCTGCAGCACCCACGACAGCGGCTGGTCGGGCACCTCGCGGGTGTCCTGTCCGATCTGCCGGCCGTCGACGAAGAAGCGGACGCGACCCGGCGTCCACTCCGTGGAGACGGTGTGCCACTCGGTCCAGTCGTCCGCGCCCGGGAAGTACCCCTGCTCGCCGCCCCCGCACGGATGGTGGAAGGCCGTCAGCTCGCCGGTCCACTCGCCCTCGGGATGGTCCATCTCGCAGCCGCCCCCGTAGTGCAGCCAGGCGGACTTGTAACCCGGCGCCGGCTTCGTGACCTTGATCCGCGCGCTGTACTTGCCGTACGCCATCTCCATCACGGCCCGCGGGACCACCGCGGCGGCGTGCACGGGTCCGCCGTCGGCGGGCCGCCACATCCGGATGGTCATCCGCCCGTCGCCGTCTGCCGCGGGACCGACGCTGACCGTGTCCTCGGGGTGATAGACACCGACCACGTCCCGGCCCCGGTCGTTGGCGGTGTCGCGCCAACCGGTCGGATAGGCCCACCAGTTGTCGCGGTACGAGCCGCTGAGACCCCCGCAGTGGGCGGCGGAGGTGTCGACGTCGTGGTCGCAGTCGCTGAACGCGCCCAGCGGCACCACGTCGCCGTTGAAGTCCTCCGCGAGGACCTGCCAGAAGGGCCCGCAGTCACCGCGGGGCAGGTTCACGCTCGTACTGCGGCAGGCGTCGGCGGCACCGGCGGCCGGTGCCCCGTCCGCGCGGGGGAGTCCGAGCAGGCGGGCCGTGGTCAGTACGACCGCGGAGGCGACCAGGAAGGCCTTGCGGTGGTGGTGCGGCGCCGCATGTGAACCCATCCGAGGCTCCCTCGATGCTCACCGGCTCGAAGAAGCATCCTCGCGCGCGAGCCGGCGGGCAGCCACCCCCGCGACGGGCCGGGAACCGGACGACCGTACTCCGCCGTGCCCGGAGCCGCAGTGGCGGTCCCAGGTGCGGTTCGTCCCAGATGTGGCACCTGGTGAGGCATGGAGTGGATCGGCAGGACGACCCGGGCGTTCAGGTGGCGCGCCGGGAACGCGGTGACGGCCGTGCGACGCGCCTGGGCGGAGCCGGGGCGTGAGCGGGACGTGGTGGCGCAGGCCGGGAAGGCGGCGCTGGCGGCCTGGGTGGCGTGGGCCGTCGCGGGGTGGTGGCTGGCCGCCCCGATGGCGCTCGTGGCGCCGTGGGTGGCGGTCGCGCTGGTGGAGTCGACGGTGTACCGGTCGGTCGCGCACGGGCTGCAGCAGCTGGCGGCGATCGCGGTGGGCACGATGGTGGCGACCGCCGCGGCGATGCTGCTGGGCAACGCCATGGTCACGATGGCCCTCGTCCTGCCGCTGGTCCTGCTGCTGGGACAGTGGCGGCGGCTGGGGAGCCAGGGCATCTTCGGCGCGACCGGGGCACTGTTCGTCCTGACCGGCGGCGAGGTCACGCTCGCCGGGGCGGCCGCACGCCTTTCGGAGGCGGCGTTCGGCGCGCTGGTCGGGGTGACCGTCAACGCGCTGATCCGGCCCCCGACCTATCTGCGGGACACCCGCGCCGCGCTGGCCGAGGCGGCCCGTGAGGCCCGCGACATCCTGGACGACGTGGCCGAGGCGCTCACCGCCGCCGAGTGGGACGGCCACGACGCCGGCGTACGGCACCAGCGCGCCCTGCGGCTGGGACGCCTCGTCGACCAGGCCAGGTCGGCGATCGGCTGGAGCGAGGAGAGCCTCCGGGGCAACCTCAGGCGGCCGCTCCGGCGCGACGCGGCCCCGCACGGTACGACGTACGCCGACGCACTGGCCGTGCTGGACTACGTCGCCGTCCACACGGCGGGTGTGACCCGCACGATGCGCGAGGCCGCGGAGGGGGCCACGGCCAGGCCGGCCGAGTCGGTCACCGCCGCCTACGCGGACTTCCTGCGCGAGACGGCGCACGCCGTGCACCTCTACGGCGAGTACCGGTTCTCCGCGGACGGCCGGGACGAGACCACCGGGCGCGCGCTGCACGACGCCGCCGCCGAGCTTCGGCGCAGCCTCGACGCCCTGCGCCGGCAGTTCCCGGGCGCGGCACCCGACGACCCCGACGCGCTGGTCACGTACGGGACGCTGCTCGCCCAGGCGCACCGCCTGGCCGACCATCTGGGGGCGGAACGGGCCTGACGCCTTGCTAGGGTGCGCCGATGTCATCGATCAAGAAATTCCAGGTCACCTTCGACTGCGCGCAGCCCGAGCGCGTCGCCCGTTTCTGGTGCGAAGTGCTGGGATACGAGGCGCCGCCGCCCCCGGACGGGTTCGCCACCTGGGACGCCTACAACGAGGCCCAGCCCCCCGAGGACCGGGACGCCTGGTTCGCCTGCAGCGATCCCACAGGCGTCGGCCCGCGGCTGTACTTCCAGCGCGTCCCCGAGGGCAAGGTCGTCAAGAACCGGGTGCACCTCGACGTGCGGGTCGGCACCGGGCTCGTGGGCGAGGAGCGCCTTGCCGTGCTGGAGGCCGAGTGCACGCGGCTGCTCGCGCTCGGCGCGGTGCGTGTGCAGCTTCTGAAGGCCGACGGCGTCAACGAGTCCTGCATCGCGATGCAGGACGTCGAGGGCAACGAGTTCTGCATCGACTGAGCCTGCGTTCTCAGCCACGGCGGGGCGGGGGGCCGCCCCGCCACAGCACGTGGTTCAGCGGTGGCTCCTCCGCCAGCACGGCACCGCTCGTCACCGCGAAGGTGACCGTCGCGCACACCACGATCAGCCAGGACAGCAGCGTCAGGACCACACCGAGGGAGCCGTACTCCTCGAGGGTCCGGTTGAGCGCGGCGGGCATGTAGAGCCGGGCCGTCAGGCCCAGGGCGCTCGTGGCGGCCGAGGCGAGCAGCGCTCCGGGCAGCAGCGGCAGCCAGGGGACCCGGCCGGCCAGCAGCAGCCGCTGCGTCCACAGCCACAGGCCGGTGCTCAGGACGAAGAAGAGCGGGACGCCCAGCCACGCCCCGGCGCCGAAGCCGTCGCGGATGGGCCCCTGGAGCAGCACGACGAGCACCAGCACGAGGAGCCACACCAGCCAGCGCCAGGCCGCGATCCTGGTCGCCGACTTCGGCAGCCGCCAGGCCCGCTCGCAGACCCGCGCCATGGCCCGGCTGAAGCTGGTGGCCGAGACCAGCGCCACCACCAGGCCCACGGCGCCGGTCGTCTCGCGCAGCCCGTCGTCGGCGGAGCCGCCCAGTACCTGGTCGAGTTCCACGTCGGCCTGGCCGGTCAGACCGAACATGGCGCGCAGCGACTCCTTCAGCTGTTCGCGGACGCTGTGCGGGGTGAACGCGGCGATCGCGAACAGCAGCGGGATCACCGCCAGGAACGCCTGCGCGGCGAGCCTCGTCCCGGCGTCCAGGAGGTTCCCTGACAGCAGCCGGTCCGTCAGCTCGACGATGACCGGGAACCGCTGCTCGGCGTGGGTCCGCAGGCGCTTCAGCCGCGCCGTCCACGCCATCCCGCCTCCCACCTGTGGCCCCGCGCCTCTCAGGCCAGTCAAGGCGTCACCGACCTGGGCGTCGAGCGGTGCTGGACCGATCGGGGCGCCCGCTCGGCGCCGGACCCGCTCGGCGCCGGACCCGCTCGACGCCCGACCCGATCGGGGCGCCCGCTCCGCGCCCCGAGCCGAAACCTCATCGCGCGCTCGGCCCGCTCAGCGGTCGCCGTCCGTCTCGGCCTCCAGAGCGACGGCCACCGCGCGAAGGGCCGCCGCCACCCGGGTGACCGGCTCGGCCGGCGGGTGGGGGAGGCGCGCGAGGAGCAGGCGCCGCTGTTCCTGGGGTCCGCCGCGGACCGGGAGGACGCGGACGCCCGGGGGCGCCGCGCAGGCGAGGGACGCCGGTACGGTCGTCAGCCCGCAGCCGGCGGCGACGAGCTGGAGCTTGGCCAGCCAGTCGCGGGCGGTGTGGGCGATCTCCGGCCGCTCGTCCAGCCCCGGCCACACCCCCAGCAGGCGGTCCTCCCCGGAGCCGGACCCGGTGATCCAGCGCTGCCCCCGCAGATCGGCCACGTCCACGAACTCCCCCCGGGCGAGCGGATGACCGGCGGGCACCGCGAGGCGCAGCGCACGTTCGCTGAGCGTCCGCAGCACCAGCGGCGGGGACTCGGCGTCCGGTGGCCGGAAGGGCGGCGCCGACGCGAGCACGGCCAGGTCGAGGCTGCCCGCCCGCAGGGCGCGCACCAGCGCCGGAGTGCTGCCTTCCCGGCCCACCACGGTGAGGCCCGGGTCGGTGTGCCGCAGCGCGGCCAGGGCTCTGGGCAGCAGGACGGCCCCGGCACTGGGGAACCATCCCAGGCGGACCGTGCCGGCCTGCTCCGGCAGACCGGACAGCTCGCGTGCCGTGGCGTCGATCTCGTCGAGCACCACCGTCACCCGGCGCATGACGACGTGTCCGGCGGCGGTGAGCCGTACACCGTCGCGGCGCCGCTCCAACAGCTCGGCGCCCGCCGCCCGTTCGATCGAGGCGATCTGCCGGGAGACCGCCGACTGCGTGTATCCCAGCGCGTCGGCGGCGGCGGTGAAGGTCCCCTGCTCGGCGACGGCACGGAAGACGCGCAGCGAGGTCAGCGACACATCCGTGAAGTCCATGACGATTACGCATACCACGCTTGCCGAACTTTCGTTGGACTCATGGACGCGGCGTTCCTAGCGTGGTCGTCATGAGTGCTTCACGCATCGCCCTGGTCACGGGCGCCAACCAAGGACTCGGCCGCGCCCTCGTCGAGGGCCTGGCGGCCCGCCTGCACCCCGACGACCTCGTCCTGCTCACCGGCCGCAACCCTCAGCGCGTCGAGGACGCCGCCCGCGAAGTCAGCCGGCTGCCGGCCACCCGCGCCCGCGTCGAGGGCCGCGTCCTGGACGTCACCGACTCGGACGCCGTCGCCGCCCTCGCCAAGGAACTCGAAAGCCGGTACGGCGGCGTGGACGTCGTCGTCTCCAACGCCGTCACCCGCCTGCTCCCCGAGGACTCACAGGCAGCGCGGGCCGACGAGTTCATCGACGTGTCCAACACCGCCACCCACGCCGTCCTGCGCTCCTTCGGCCCCGTACTGCGCCCCGGCGGCCGCCTGTTGGTGGTGGCCAGCAGTCTCGGCACGCTCGGCCATCTCGACCCGCGGCTGCACCACCTCTTCGAGAACGTGAGCCTGGAGCAGGTCGAGGAGGCGGTCGAGTCCTGGCGCGCCGCGATCCACAACGGGACGGCGACGGAGGCGGGTTGGCCGGTCTGGCTGAACGTGCCCTCGAAGGTGGCCCAGGTGGCGGCGGTCCGCGCGGTCGCCGCCGAACGCCGCGAACACGACCTCGTCACCGGCACGTTGGTAGCCTCTGTCTGTCCCGGCATGGTCGACACCGCCACCTCCCGCCCCTGGTTCAGCGACTACAGCCACGCCCAGTCACCGTCACAGGCCGCCGTCGCGGTGCTCGACCTGATCTTCGCCGAACGCGTCGATCCCGCCCTCTACGGCGAACTCGTCCGGTTCGGCGCGGCTCTGCCCTGGCACGACGGCACACCACCGGTGGAACAGGACAGGCTCGTCACCCCCTGAGCGACCGGCCGCCGCGCCGTCGTCGGGACCTCGTGGCGTCGCGGCGATGAGTTTCGGTCGGGTCCGGAGTCTCTTCCGGTGACCGTCCCAGGACGGCGTACGCCGCTGCCCGGCACGAGAACACCACGGAGGACGCACCATGACGAGCACACCGGACGACCCGACCACCGCGCTCACCGGCCGACCGCCCGTCGTCGACCTGGCCACCTGGCAGAAGGCCCGCGACGAGCTCCTGGTCCGCGAGAAGGCGCACACCCGTGCGGGCGACGCCATCGCCGCGGACCGGCGCAGGCTGCCGATGGTGGAGTTCGACGGGACGGCCGAGGTCGTCGGCGCCGACGGTCCGGTCCCGTTCCTGGACCTGTTCCAGGGCCGCGACGAGCTCGTGGTCTACAAGCACATGTGGTACGACGGCGCGCCGCACCAGGGCCAGTGCGAGGGCTGCACCACCGCGGCCTGGCACCTGAAGGACGCGGTCTACCTCAACGCCAGGGGTGTCTCCTTCGCCGTCCTGACCACGGGCCCCTGGGAGGAGGTGGTCCCCTTCGTCGAGTTCATGGGCTACACCCAGCCCTGGTACTCGGTGCGCGACACGCCCGCCCCGGTCGGCGGCGACATGGGACACCTCACCTGCTTCCTGCGCGAGGGCGACCGCACCTTCCTCACGTACTCCACGACGGGCCGCGGCAACGAGCCGCTCAATCTCTCCCTCGCCCTGCTCGACATGACGCCCTACGGCCGCGGCGAGAGGTGGGAGGACAAGCCCGAGGGCTGGCCGGAGGGGCACGACGCCTGCTGGTCCTGGCGCTCGGACGCGGACGGCAACCCCACCTGGGGCCCGACCAGCCGCCCCGTGGCCCAGTGGACCCGGCCCGGCGCGACCCCGGTGCAGACCCTCGGCCGCCGAGGCCCCTGCCACTGACGGGCGGGCGTCGACGGCCGAGAGGGTCCGCTCAGGCGCCCCCGCGCTCGCGGGGGATCTTCAGACCCGCCTCGATCGCGACCGGCAGCCGGTTCTCGGCCGGCGGGAGCGGGCAGGTGGCGAGGTCGGTGTAGGCGCACGGAAGGTTGGCGGCGCGGTTGAAGTCCAGGGTCACCGTGCCGTCGGCCGCCGGCGGACCGACGGTCAGGGAGCGGTTGGCGGCGTAGGTGGTGACCCCGGAGGTGGCGTCGGTGAACAGCACCGACAAGGTGCCCTCGGCATAGCCGGGGAACGCGGTCAGGGACAGCTCGCGCCCCTCCAGCTCGAACTCGATCCGGCCCGGGGCGTCGTACACATGCTCGAGGCCCTCGACGGCGGCGCCCACGGTCGTCGGACGCGGCTCGTCGAAGGGGAGGTACCGGCCCCGCACGACCCAGCGCGGGTCGGGGGCGTAGGCGGGGGTGCCGGTGAAGGCCGTGCGCAGTTCGGCGTCCGGGTGCCGGGGGCGGACGATGTCGTGACCGCCGCGCTTGGCGACCTCGATGACCGCATCACCCCAGACCGCGTTGACGCCGCCGCGCTCGGGCAGCACGCCGAAGCGGTGCTCACCGCGCACCGGTGTGCCGTCGACGACCAGTTCCTCGCCCTCGTCGAGGGTGACGACGACGCCTTCGGGGCCGGTGTGCCAGGCGCCGGGTGCGTCGGGGAAGCGCTGGGGGCTTTCGTCGAGCCAGTGCAGGCCGGTGATCGCCAGGAACCCGTGCGGGTCGGCGAGCCGGGTCTCCTGGGCGCGGTACCACTCCAGCCAGCTCTCGGTGAAGGCCTGGAGGTCGGTGGCGGTCGCTTCGATGGTCATGACGTCTCCTTCGGGGGCGTTCGGTCAGCCGGCCTGGCGCTGTTCGGCGGCGGAGCGGTGGGTGAGGGGCTCGCGCAGGCCGAGGTGGTCGCGCAGGGTCGTGCCGGTGTACTCGGTGCGGTAGACGCCGCGTTCCTGCAGCTCCGGGACGAGCAGGTCGACGATGTCGTCGAGGCCGTCCGGGATGAGGTACGGCGTCACGTTGAAGCCGTCGAGTGCCCCGTGCCGCACGAAGTGGGCGAACTTGTCGGCCAGACCGGCCGGGGTGCCGACGTGGCCGCGCTGCGGACCGAGCGCGATCACGGTCTCGCGCAGCGACCAGCCGTGCGCCTCCGCCTTCGCCCGCCACTCCGCCACGACCGCCCTCGGGTCGGCCACGCGCCGCGCGCCGAAGGAGCCGTCGTTCTCGGCGACGACCGGGTCCTCCGCGGGCAGCGGTCCGTCGGCGTCGCGGTCGGACAGGTCGATGCCCCACAGCAGGGTGGCGATGCCCAACGCGGTGGCGGGGGTGACTTGTTGGAGCCGGATCCAGCGCTTCTTCTCCTGTGCTTCCTCCTCGGTGGCGCCGATGATGATCTCGGTGCCGGGCAGGATCCGCAGATCGTCGTCGGGCCGCCCCACGGCACGCAGCCGGGTGCGGATGTCCTCGGCGAAGGCCAGCGCGTCGTCGAAGTCGTTGCCGTGCGCGGAGAAGATCACGTCGGCGTTGCGGGCGGCGAAGTCACGTCCCTCGCCCGAGTCGCCGGCCTGGAAGATCACCGGGTGGCCCTGGGCGCTGCGCGGCAGGGTCGGGGCGAGATCGACGTCGAACTGCGGTCCGCGGTGGCGGACTTGGCGTACGGCACCGGGCGCGGTCCAGGCGGACGCGGTCTGCGCCGCGGCGACGGCCCCGTCCGCCCAGCCGTCCCAGAGCGCGCGGGCCACGGTGAGGAACTCCTCGGCGCGCCGGTAGCGGTCGGCGTGGTCGAGGTAGCCGCCGCGGCGGAAGTTGGCGCCGGTCCAGGCGTTGTCGGTGGTCACCACGTTCCAGCCGGCCCGGCCTTCGGAGAGCAGGTCGAGGCCGGAGAGGCGGCGGGCGAGGTCGGCGGGTTCGTTGAAGGTGGAGTTGGAGGTGGAGACCAGGCCGATCCGGCGGGTCACGGCGGCCAGCGCGGCGAGTTGGGTGAGGGCGTCGGGCCGTCCGGCCACGTCGAGGTCGTGGATCCTGCCGTCGACCTCGCGCAGCCGCAGCCCCTCGCCGAGGAAGAACGCGTCGAACAGGCCGCGTTCGGCGGTCTGGGCGACCTTCCGGAAGGAGGCCGGGTCGATCTGCGAACCGCTCTCGGGGGCCGACCAGATGGTCCAGTGGTTGACGCCCTGGAAGAAGACCCCGAAGTGCAGCTGGGCGTGCGGCCGGGGGACGTCGAGCGGGTCGGTGCGGGTCATCGGGCGTCCTCCGGGACGGATGCGGCGGATGCGGCGGCGAAGCGATTGGCGGGGCGCGCCAGCCCCAAGGCCGCGCGCAGGGAGGTGCCCGGCAGCGGGCGGGCGACGAGGCGCCGCTCGGACAGGGCGGGCAGCACCAGACGGGAGAGGACGGCCAGATCCTCGTCCAGCACCAGCGGATGCAGCCGTACGCCGTCCACGTGACGGCTCAACTCGCCCAGCAGCGCGATGAGTTGATCGGCCGAGCCGATGTGCCGCAGCCGCCCCCGATCGGTCCACGGCGCGTGCGCCTCCAGGTCGGCGACACGCGCGGCGGCGTCGGTGTCCGGGGTGTCGAGCGCGACCTCGACCTCGGCGAAGACACGGGCCGTACCTGCGCCGGCGGCGGCCGCGGTGACGGACGCCAGGTCATGCCCCCCGACGAGGCCGACGTCGAACTGTGCGGCGGGCACCCGGTCCGGCCGGCCCAGCACGACGACCTGCCCCTGCGGCGGACGCGGCACGATCGCCGGGCCCTTCACGGCGTACGTCTCCCCGGTGAAGTCGATGTAGTGCAGCCGGTCCCGGTCGAGATAGCGGCTGGTGGCGACGGACCGGATGACCGCGTCGTCCTCCCACGAGTCCCACAGCGCCCGGGCCACCTCCAGCCCGTCCCGGGACTCCCGGGCCCGGTCCTCGGCACCGCCGACGAGCGGGCGCCCCCAGGCGCGGGCCGCCTCCGGCTCCTCCTCCTCGGTCACCACCCACCCGGCGCGGCCCGCGGAGACATGGTCCAGGGACGCCAACTGGCTGGAGACATGGAAGGGTTCGGCGTACGTGAGCGGTACGACGGGCGCGATGCCGATGGTGCTGGTGGAGGCGGCGACGAAGGCGGCCCGTTCCACCGCGCCGATCCGGCCCACCGGGTTCGGCGAGGCCCCCGGCGGCAGCACCCCGTCGTCGAGGGTGATCAGGGTGAACCCGGCGTTCTCCGCGACGGCGGCGACCTGGGCCACGCGGCGCGGGGTGAGCAACTGGTCGGGGGCGTGGGCGGCGCGGCGCCAGGCCGCGGGATGAGCGCCGTCGCCGTCGAGCTCGACGGCGAGGTGCAGGGCAGGGCGGGACAAGGGGAGTTCCTTCCGAGGACGCGTGAAATCGCGGCCGCACAGCGCAGAAGGGCGAGGCCACGACGAGACGGCCGGCGAGGCGGGCCGGCAGGGAGCAGAGGGTCGTCAGACGCGTACGGAAGGACAGACGGCGGAGGAGGTGCGGCAGTAGTCGACATGCCGCCGGATGATCAGCCACGCACCCGAGCAGACACCGTGCGGTGCCGCGCCAGGAACGTGCATCGAGGGCCTCCACCCGTCAGAATTTCGCGAGTTCAACGTACGTCGCCTGCCCCGCCGGATGTCAAGGGCGTCTCGGCGCCGCCCCCCGGTCAGGCGGCGGCTCCCGGGCCCACTGGGACGTCGTCCTGCAAGGTGATCCGCCCCGCATAGGATCACCCGCATGGCGCTGCGACCCGTGATGGTGAACGTGAAGGCCCTCGACGCCTCGGCGGTCGGCCGGTTCTGGGCGGAGGCGCTCGGCTGGAGCGCGTACAGCGCCGGTGTGACCACGTATGTCGGACCGCCTGGTGGCCTCGTCTGGCCGGACCCGGTCGTCCTCGGCATCGACGTCGTGCCCGTGCCGGAGGCCAAGTCGGCGGTGAAGAACCGTGTGCACCTCGACCTCGCGACCACTTCCGCCGACCACCAGACCGAGTTGATCGCACGCCTGAGGTCGCTCGGGGCGTCCCCCGCCGACGTGGGACAGGGCGACGTGCCGTGGACGGTCCTCGCCGATCCCGAGGGCAACGAGTTCTGTGTGCTGGAGCCGCGCGAGATCTACCGGGACACCGGGCCGGTCGCCGCGGTGGTCGTCGACTGCGCCGACCCGCGGGCCATGGCCCGGTTCTGGGGCGAGGCGACGGACTGGACCGTGCACGAGGTGGCCGACGACCACGCGTCGCTGCGGTCCGCCAAGGGCGGCGGCCCGTATCTCGAGTTCCTCCGCACACCCGACGCCAAGACAGTGCCGGACCGCCTCCACCTCGACCTGCTGCCGTACCCCGGCGACGACCAGGCGGCGGAGGTGGCCCGGCTGCGCGCCCTGGGCGCGGCCGACCTCGACATCGGCCAGGGGGACGTGGCGTGGACGTGCCTGACCGACAGGGAGGGCCACGAGTTCTGCGTCCTCGCCCAGTAGATCCGCCTCACTGCCGATCAGTCCGCGCGCATGAATCCGTGACTCCGCTCCACCTTCGCCACATGCAGTGTGTAGCTCTCGTACCACTGGGCCCGCCCGCGTCGCTGTGCCGCGCGGTGCTCGGGGTGGGACTGCCACTGCCTGAGGCCGTCGGAGTCGCGGAAGTACGCGACGGTGATGCCGAGCCCGCCCGGATCCTGCGCGTGCTCCATCCCCAGGTACCCGGGGATGTCACGCACCAGTTCCTCCATGCGGCGGTTGGTCTCGCCGAAGCCGGTCTGGTCCGGGGTTCGTATCGTCGTGAAGACGGCCACGTAGTAGGGCGGTTCGAAGGCGGGGACGGGCGTGGCAGACGCTTCCGCGTGATCGCTCATGGCACCACAGTGTTCCTGGTGAGGCTCGCGAGGGGCGAGCCCGGCCGGTCAGTGGTCCCCGGCGAGCAGCTGGTCGAGGGGAGCCCCGTCCGCCCAGCGTGCCAGGGCCGGGCCGTCCAGCAGGACGGTCCGGCCCTCGCGGCGGGCCCAGCGGACGTCACGGGCCCGGAACGTGCCCCGGTGCACGACGACATGGATGAACGAGTCCGGGTCCTCCCCGTGCGCCCGGGGGTGCGGCACGGCCTCGTCCGGCAACGGCTCCGCCACCGGCCGGAAGGCCACGTCGAGCCGCCGCCCGTCCTGGTGCCGGGCGCACAGCCGTGGCCGGTCGGGCGCGGGTAACAGGCGCACCTTCCAGCGGTCCCGGCGCAGCATCCGCGCCACGGCCAGGGCCAACCCCTGAATGTCGAGTTCCAGCAGTTCCTCCGGCGTGTAGTGGCCGCGACGGCGTCGAGCGCCGGGGCGGCGGCGCCTGATCACGATCGTGAGGACGACCGCCGTGAGCAGCACGCCGGCGACCGGGACCACGACACCAGCGGCCCGGAAACCCGCGGCGAGTCCGGCCACGGCCGCGCACACCAGGGCCGCGAGCACGCTGAACGAGGGCAGGACATCGCGGAACCGCGGCCCGTAACGTCCCTGGGCGCGCAGCCGGCGCACCACATCCCGCTTGCGACGACGCTGTTCCTCGACCGGATCGGACGTCCATGACGGGCGTGCCACAGTCTCAGCCCCCTGCGCGTGCCTCCCGCACCTGCTTGCGCCGACGCGGGACAACTACCCAGCGCGCCGAACGAGTGCTCGACCGGCGGTCGAAAACCGGCCGAGAGCGCGGGCGCACGGAGGCACGGGAGGGCGCATGCGCCGAGCGGTGCCGACACGGGTGTGACGTGAGTCATGGAAAGCGGGCCGGGATCTTGGAATGCCCCGCTCCGCCAGGCTGCTGCACTCGTTGTGGGCTCACCATGCCCTGGGGGGCGCCGGGCGACGATGCCGGGCGAGGGAAGCCGCTTCGAGACGGCCCGGACCCGCCCCCTCGTACTTCTGCACCACCTGCGAAAGGTTCTCCTGCGCCATGCCACTGGCTCTCCTGGCCCTGGCTGTTGTCGCTTTCGGCATCGGTACGACGGAATTCGCCACGATGGGGCTGCTGCCCCAGATCGCCGACGGAATCGGCGTGTCCGTGCCACAGGCCGGCAACATCGTCTCCGCCTACGCGCTGGGTGTCGTCGTCGGTGCCCCCGTGCTGACGGCCATCGGCGCACGCATCCCGCACAAGAGGCTGCTGCTGCTCCTGTCCGGGCTGTTCGTCGTCGGCAACGTCGCGTCCGCGCTCGCCCCCGGCTTCGGCCTGCTCTTCGCCGCGCGCTTCCTCGCCGGACTGCCCCACGGCGCCCTGTTCGGCGTGGGGGCGGTGGTGGCGTCCCGGCTGGTCGCCCCCGACCGGGCCGCACGCGCGGTCTCCAAGATGTTCCTCGGGCTGACCGTCGCCAACATCGTGGGCGTCCCGGCCGGTACGGCGCTCGGGCAGCAGCTGGGCTGGCGGGCCGCGTACGTCGCGGTGGCCGTCATCGGCCTCGTCGCCCTGGTGGCGCTGTCCCTCTTCGTCCCCCATCAGCCGCGCGGCCCGCAGACCGGCGTCCGGCATGAACTGCGGGCCATGGGCAACAAGCAAGTGGCCATCGGCCTGGCCACGGCTGTCGTCGGATTCGGCGGATTCTTCGCCGTCTACAGCTACCTCGTGCCCATGCTCACCCACCTCACGGGCCTGTCCGACTCCTCCACCACGCTGGTCCTCGCCCTCTACGGCGTCGGCATGACCCTCGGCACGCTCGTCGCGGGCCCGCTCACGGACCGCGCCCTGCGCCCGACGCTGTACGCGGGACTCGCGCTGATGTCCGCGGCGCTGGTGGCGTTCTACTTCACCGTCCACAGCACCGTGCCCGCCCTCATGACGATCACGTTGATCGGCGCGATGGGCGCCCTCATCACCACGCCCGTCCAGATGCTGCTGATGGCCAAGGCGAAGGACGCGCCGACCATGGCGGCGGCCTCCAACCACTCCGCCTTCAACCTGGCGAACGCGGGCGGCGCCTGGCTCGGCGGCCTCGCGATCTCGGCGGGCTGGGGCTGGGCGTCCCCGTCGCTGGTCGGCGCGGCGCTGGGCGTCGCCGGACTGGGCCTGGCGTTCATGGGCGGCTTCCTGGACCGCGGGGGCAGCCGTTCCGAGGTGATCGCGGGCGCCCAGCCCGAGCAGGTCCCCGCCTCTCAGTCCCAGAGCGGATAGGACACGGTCGGGCCGAACTGCTCCGGCCGGGCGGCCGGGTACGTCAGCGTGATCCGGGAGTAGTGCGACACCTGGGGCTGCTTCTTCCAGGGCCGTGCACGGTCCAGTCGTACGGTCACCGGGTAGGCGTGGAAGTGCCCGGCCGCGCAGTACGGCTTGCAGTCGTTGACCCAGTTCACGCCCTCGGCCCGGGCCGCACCCGCGTCCCACCGGGTCCAGTGCAGGGAGGCCAGACGGCTGTTGCCGTCCCCGCAGGCGAGCATGAAGTCCGTCGGACGTACCTGGGCGTGCCACAGGCAGTCGACGAGGACCGGTGGCGTGGTGCGTGGCTGGACGGTCTGCGTCACGGGCGCCGGGGCGGGCCGGGCCGCGGGCGAGGTGCCCGCGGCGGTGACGAGGGTGGCCACGGCGAAGAGCGCGGCCGTCGTGGTGAGTGCGCGTAGCTGCATGGCCGATCTCCGCTGCCGCTGGCCGACGGATGTCCCGCTTCCGACGCTACGACCGTGGGCCCGCGCGCACCACTCGAACAGAGCAGTGCGCGGTCGTCTCAGGCGGCTGCCGTCGGCGGCAGCGGGAAGAGCATGCAGGAACTGGTCGCGTGCGCCAGCACCCGGTCCTCGGCGTCGACCAGCGTGGCCTCGGCGAGAGCGGTCTGCCGGCCGCGGTGCACGATCGTGCCGATGGCCCGGACCGGGCCGGTGTCCACCGACACCCGCTTGAGGAACTTCACGCTCAGGTCGAGCGAGGTGTAGCCCATGCCCGCGGGCAGCGTGGACTGCACGGCGCAGCCCAGCGCCGAGTCGAGAAGGGTGGCGTAGACGCCGCCGTGCACGCTGCCGATCGGGTTGTAGTGCTCCTCGCCCGGGGTGAGCGAGAAGACCGCGCGGCCCTCGGACACCTCGTCGAGCGTGAAGTCGAGGGTGGCGGATATGGGCGGCGCCGGAAGCCGGGCGTCGAGGACGTCACGCAGGAAGTCCAGGCCGGACGAGCGGCCCACGGCACCGGCCGTGACCATGGGGTCGTCCCAGGTGTATGTGCGTGTGCGTCCCATGCGTGTGCGCCCTCCCAGCTGACTTTGTACGGCGAAGCTAGCTCTGTCCGCACCTGACTGTCAATGACGAAGCCAGCTGGCTATCATGGTCCGGTGGACTGGCTCGCATTCAGCACCGAGAACTGTTCCGTGCAGCGCACCCTCGACGTGGTGGGGGAGAAGTGGACGCTGCTGATCGTGCGGGACGCGGCCAACGGCGTGCGCCGCTTCGACGACTTCCGCAGGCACATCGGCCTGTCGGAGGCGGTCCTCAGCGACCGGCTGCGCAAGCTGACCGAGGCCGGCATCCTCACGACCGTCCCGTATCGCGAACCCGGCAGCCGCTCCCGCAACGAGTACCGGCTGACCCGGAAGGGCTGGGACCTGTGGCCGGTGCTCGTCGCTCTGCGCCAGTGGGGCGAGACGCACACCCCGGATCCGGCCGGACCGGTCCTCGACATGCGGCACTCCGCGTGCGGATGCCCGGTCCGCGCGGTCGTCGCCTGCACCGGTGACCACGGCGCGCTGACTCCGAGGGACGTGACGGTGAAGCCGGGGTCGGGAGCGCGGCCCCTGACCTGACGCGGCTACGCGGGGGGCGCCGAGTCTTCGCCGCGCATCAGGTCCAGATCCGATCGACCGGCCTGAACTGACCCGGTGATCCGAAGCGCCGGAACCGGGCCACAGGCTCCGGCGCTTCGGCCTTGGACCAGAATGACGGTGTGCTCCCTCCTCGACTGCTGTGGTGCGATCCGCGCCCCATCCCTCCGTACAACCGGCAGGAACCGGTGACGCAGATCGTCCGCGACCCGGGTTTCCACGAGCCGGGCGATGACGACGATTGCACGAGGTTCTGGTACTTCTGCCAGGCACACGACCGCGTGTACCGCCACGAGGCCTGCGGAGCGGGGCCGCATCTCGTAGCCCTGCACTGCGAGGAGCACGGGCCCGAGAGCATGTGGCCCCAGCCGCTCATGCTGATGTTCCCCGAGGGGTTCGACCCCTTGTTGAGCGAGGAGCAGCTGGACTGGGCGCGGGCGGAATGGACCTAGCGGGTGGCCGGCTGATCTGTCCCGTGACCAGCGAAGCCCGCCTCGGCCGACGTGGCCGGCGGTGTGGACTGCAACAAGGCGGTCGACAGCCACACCAGGACGGTGCCGACCACGATGTGCAGGGCGCTGGTGAGGACCGAATCCGGTAGCGCGGTCACGAAGGCGAACAAGGGCAGCACCACGGCGTACCCCCAGGCCGGAACCCTCGGGAGGGTGCGGGCGCGGATCGTCGCCGCCCCGAACAGCGCGCAGCCGAGGGCGAAGACGGCCGCGCAGCCGGCGAGCGTCGGCAGCGTGGGGCCCGTCAGTTCCGTTTCGATGGTGTCGTCGTCGAGATGGAACAGGACGACGTTCGCGGCGAACGCCGCCCCGCCGAAGAGGCCGAGGCCGATGAGGTTCACGACGTAGGCGGTCTCCCCGAAGCGGCCGGAGGCGGTGCGCTGCCGCTGGTGGAGCGCGGTGAGGAAGGGCAGCGCGAAGGCGGGGGCGAGCGCGAGGAGGAGGCTGGTGGCGGTGGTCTCGCCGGTGAACGCCTCGACCAGCGCGGGCAGGGCGATGAGCAGCCCGGCGAGCACCCCGCACAGGGCGCCGAGGCGTAGGGGCCGGGCGGGGGCGGGCGCGGGGCTGAAGGGTGAGGACATGGGGCCGACTCCGGTTCGTCTTCGTCGATGGGTGAGGGGTCAGGGCGAAACCGTAGGAAGTGGGGAGCGGCTCGGGGCAGGTGCCGACGGTCACCGCCGCCCGGGCGGACAGGGTGCCGTTCGGCATGTGCCGATCGGCCTCGTCCGGCCGGCCGCGGGGGTCGGTTCCGCTGGGACCGTCGCCGTGCGCGCCTGTCCGGCCTAGCCTGGGCGGTGGTACCGGGGGTGGGGGGTGTGCATGGCGGCGTATGTGCCGGTGCCGTGGGTGTCACCGCTGCTGTACGGCGCGGTCCTCCTCGGCGGTCTCTACTACTTGGCGGCGGATCTGGGCGACGGCCCGGGCCTGCTGTCCTGGCACACGGCCGGTTTCGTCGCCGCGCTCGCGGCCCTGGCGGCCACAGAGGTGGCCGGACGCCGCAGGAGCCTGCCACCGGTGCCGCTGCTGCTCGCGCAGTGCGTGCTGACGGTGGCGGTGGTCGGCCTGGACGCCTCGGAGCTGTCCCGGGTGCTGTTCGTGCTCCTGCCGTTCACCGCCTACTTCGCGCTCGGCCGTACGGCGGCGCTGGTGCTCGGCGCGCTGTGTCTGGCCGGACCGCTCACCTTCCGCCTCCTGGCGACCCGGGACTGGTACCGAGACATGGAGTACGTGTCCGACCTGCTGATGCTCGGGGTCGGCCTGGTGCTGGCGATCTCGATGGCCGCCGTCGCCGTCGGCGAACAACGGGCCCGGCGCGAGGTGCAGGAGTACGCCGCACGCGTCGCGGAGCTGTCCGCCGCGACCGAACGCAACCGGCTGGCCCGCGACATCCACGACAGTCTCGGCCACCATCTCACGGCGATCTCCGTGCAGTTGGAGATCGCCTCGGAGTTCGCCGCGCTCGACCCGCACGCCGCCGGGCGGGCCATGACCGAGGCCCGGCAGTCGGTGAGGCTGGCGCTGGGCGACGTACGGCAGTCGGTGCGCGCGCTGCGCGAGGAGGCGGCCCGCCCGGCGCTGTCGACCGCGCTCGCGGGATGGGTACGGCAGGGCGGCGCCGGTCCGCGCGTGAGCGTGGCGGTGACGGGCGAGGAGGACGGCTACGGCACGGCCGCGCTGACCGCGCTGCACCGGGCCGCGCAGGAGGGGCTGACCAACGCGCTGCGCCACGCCCGCGCCTCCCAGGTGTCGGTGGATCTGCGGCTCGCCGAGGACGGGGCCCGGCTGACGGTGGCCGACGACGGCCGCGGTTTCGCCCCGGCCGAGACCACGGCCGGCTTCGGCCTGACCGGCATGCGGGAACGGGTGCACCTGGTGGCGGGCAGCGTGGACATCGACAGCGCGCCGGGCCGGGGCACCCGGCTCACGGTGCTCGTGCCACGCGGCGGCGGGGACGAGCGGTGAGCCAGGAACCGGCGGCGGTCCGCGTGCTGGTGGTGGACGACCAGCAGCTGATCCGGGACGGCATCGCGGCCCTGCTCTCGATCCGGCCGGGCATCACGGTCGTGGGGACGGCGGTCAACGGCCGGGAGGCCGTGGCGAAGGCGGTCGAGCTGCGGCCCGACGTCGTGCTGATGGACGTACGGATGCCCGAGCTCGACGGCGTGGAGGCCGTGGCCGTGCTGCGCGACCGGGCACCGAAGTGCCGGGTCGTGATGCTGACGACGTTCGACGACGAGGAGTACGTCGTCCGGGCCCTGCGGGCCGGCGCCGGCGGCTATCTGCTCAAGGACCTGCCGGCCGAGGAGCTGGCGCAGGCGATCCGCCTCGCGCACGCGGGAGTCACCCAGCTCGACGCCTCGGTGGCCGGCCGGCTCGCCGCGGCTCTGCCCGCACCCCCGCCCGGGGTCGGCCCGGCCGCCGTCGCCACCGGCCTCAGCCCACGGGAGATCGACATCCTGCGGCTCGTGGCGCGCGGCCGGACCAACCGGGAGATCGCCGCCCAGCTGTATCTCAGCGAGGGCACCGTCAAGAACCACATCTCGCGCATCCTCACCCGCCTCGCCCTGCGCGACCGCACCCAGGCCGCCCTGCACGCCCGTGACCTGGGCCTGCTGTGAACCACCCCGACCCGGCGGGCCCGGTGTGGTGCCGGGCGTTGTGGTTACCCGGTGGCCATGAGATGGCGGAAGAGCGGGCGCGAGGACGAGGAGCGGTTCGGGCCGCCCCCCGAGGTGGAGGAGCGGGCACCGGACACACAGGGGAAGCTGCCCGCCAAGGCGTGGGGCGCGGCGCTGAAGGGCAGCCTGCGCGAGTTCCGCGACGACGAACTCGCCGACCGCGCGGCGGCCTTGACGTACTACGGGGTGCTGTCGCTGTTCCCGGCCCTGCTGGTGCTCGTCTCCCTGCTGGGTGTGGCGGGCAAGTCGGCCACCGACAGTGTGCTGGGCAACCTCAGGCAGCTCACCCCGGGCTCGGCCCGCGACATCATCACCCAGGCCGTGCAGCAGTTGCAGGACCGGGCCGGCACCGGCTCGGTCATGGCGATCGTCGGCCTCGTCCTGGCGGTGTGGTCGGCGTCCGGCTATGTGGCGGCCTTCATCCGTGCCGCGAACGCCGTCTACGACATCCCGGAGGGGCGTCCGGTGTGGAAGGTCCTGCCGCTGCGCCTCGGGGTGACCGTCGTCCTGATGGTGCTGGCGGTGGCCAGTGCGCTGATGGTGGTCTTCACCGGTGGCCTGGCCCACCAGGCGGGGACCGCGCTCGGGCTGGGGGACACGGCACTGACCGTGTGGGCGATCGCCAAATGGCCCGTGCTCGTCCTGCTGGTCACGATCATGATCGCGATCCTGTACTGGGCGACGCCGAACGCCCGGGTGAAGGGGTTCCGCTGGATCACGCCGGGCAGCGTCCTGGCCCTGCTGATCTGGCTGGTCGCGTCCGCCGGCTTCGCCCTGTACGTCGCCGGCTTCGCCTCGTACAACAAGACGTACGGCACCATGGCCGGCGTCATCGTGTTCCTGATCTGGCTGTGGATCAGCAACCTGGCCATCCTGCTGGGCCTGGAGTTCGACGCGGAGACGGCACGGCAGCGGGCCGTCGCGGGCGGACTCCCACCGGACGCGGAGCCGTACACCGAGCCGCGCGACACCAGGAAGTGGGACGAGGAGGACCGGCGCCGGCTCGCGGACGGGCTCTGAAGCGGACGTCAGCTCTCAGCTCACAGGCCTGTCTCGCTACCGCTGCTCCACTGCCACCCGCGTCGGGGCGCGGAAGGACAGCAGGCCCAGCATGGGAGTCTCCGACGGTCCCGCCGCCTGCCGTACGCGGGGCAGGTGGCGGGCCGCCGCGCGCAGCGCCACGGCGGCCTCCGTGCGCGCCAGCGACGCACCCGGGCACCGGTGGCGTCCGACGCCGAAGGCCAGATGGTGGCGGATGTTCTCCCGGTGCGGGCACATCTGTTCCGGGGCCGGGAAGACCTCCGGGTCGGATCCGCTGCCCATCAGCATCAGCAGCAGTTCGGCGCCCGCCGGCAGACGTACCCCGGAAAGCTCCGTGGCCCGCGCGGTGATCCTGCGCCAGGTGGTCACCGGCGGCTCCCGCCTCAGCACCTCTTCCACCCAGGCCTCGGCCAGACCCGCCTCCCCGGCCATGCGGGGCCACAGGCCGGGCTCGGCCAGCGCCCGGCTCAACACGGTGGCGATGAGCTGCCCGGTGGTGGACTGGCCGGCGATGAACACGAAGAAGCACATGCCGACCGCGGTCTCGACGTCCAGCAACCTGCCGTCGGGCAGCCGGTGGCGGGCCAGCGCGCCGATGAACGAGTCCGCGGGCGCCGAACCGCCGCGCACGGTGTCGGTGAGCCACCGGTGGAAGTCCGCGACGAGCCCGGCCAGCTCCAGCTGCCGTTCCGGTGCGGGCCTGCCCCAGAACAGCTCCAGCGAGGCGTCGCTCCAGCGGATGAGGGTGGCCGGGTCGACGCCGCGGACACCGAGGAGTTCCATCAGTACGCGGCAGGGGAGGGTCTGGGCGAACGAGGGGAACAGGTCGGCGTCGCCGGTCGCGTCGAGCGTGGCGGGCACCGGCTGGAGCAGTTCGGCGGCGATGCGCTCGATCACCGGGACAGCGGCCGCGACGCGCCCCGCGTTGAAGAACCGGGTGACCAGCCGGCGCAGTCCGGGATGGCTCGGGGAGCCGTTGTTGGCCAGCGCGGGCGGCAGCGTGAAACCGGCCCGGACCAGAACGCGCAGTACGGGGACGGGCAGCGGGGTGACGGCGTGCTGCGCGTTGTCCGGCAGGAAGACGTCCGGGCGCATCAACACATGGCGCACGTCCGCGTACCGGCTGACCAGCCACAACCCGGTGCCGGGGTCGTGGTGCACGGGGGACTCGGACCGCAGGAGGTCCAGCCAGGGATACGGGTCGTCGACGAACGGGGTGCCGAACAGGTCGAGCAGGCCGAGTGGGTCGCGTGTGTCGGTTACATCCGGTGCCGGAGGGATCACGGCCGGACGCTAACACGGCAGCGGTGCAGCTCAGGCGGGGTGTGCGCGGCATCACTGGGTGACTGGCCGACTTGGTGAACTATCAACTACGCCTGAACTCCCCGCATGGAGAAGAGCGTGCGTCCGCCGGCAGCGGAGGAGCAGCATGTCTGGCGGAACTTCCTCCGGCTGCACGAGAAGCTCAGCGGTCGGCTGTCACGCACGCTGCAGGCGGAGCCGAGCCGGTCCGCCGCCGACTTCGCGGTACTGGTCCAGCTGACCGACGTGCCGGAGGGCCGGCGGCGCTGTCTGGACCTGGCTCGGGCTCTGGAGTGGGAGAAGAGCCGGATGTCCCACCACATCGCGCGCATGGCCGGACGGGGGCTGGTGGTGCGCGAGGAGTGCCCGGAGGACGCGCGCGGCGCGTTCGTGGTGATCACCGATCAGGGGCACACGGCGAGACGACCGGGCCGGTGTGGGCCTCTCCCGGTTTCCGGTGCCGAACGGCGTCGTTGACGCATCAACGATCGAGGGCGTCGCCGCTGCGACGACGCTTGCCGCTGAGGATCCGGCCGCGGGCCTCGCCGAAGCCGATCCGGGTGCCGTCGGCGCCCGGGGCGGTCGCGGTGAGGACGATCTCGTCGCCGTCCTCCAGGAACGTGCGCTCCTGGCCGTTGACCGTGATCGGTTCCTTGCCGCCCCAGGTCAGTTCGATGAAGGCACCGCGCTGCTCCTTCTCCGGGCCGGAGACGGTGCCGGACGCGAACAGGTCACCGGTGCGCGAGGGGGCGCCGTTGACGGTCTGGTGGGCCAGCATCTGGGCGGGGGACCAGTACATGGAGGCGTACGGCGGCCGGGAGACGACCTGGCCGTTCCACTCCACGGAGAGGTCCACGTCGAGACCCCAGGGCTGTTCCATGCGCAGATACGGCAGTACGGCCGGCTCCTGGACCGGGGTCGGGACCCTCGCCGCGTCCAGCGCGAGCAGCGGCACCACCCACGGGGAGACGGTGGAGGCGAACGACTTGCCCAGGTTGGGGCCGAGCGGGACGTACTCCCAGGCCTGGATGTCGCGCGCGGACCAGTCGTTGAAGAGCACCACCCCGAAGATGTGCCGTTCCGCGTCCTCGGCGCCGATGGACTCGCCCATGGCGCTGCCGGTGCCGAGGACGAAGCCCAGCTCGGCCTCGATGTCGAGGCGCGTCGAGGGACCGAAGACCGGTGCCGGGTCCTGGGGGCCCTTGCGCTGCCCGGAGGGGCGGATGACGTCCGTGCCCGAGACGACGACGGAGGCCGCGCGGCCGTGGTAACCCACCGGCAGATGCTTCCAGTTCGGCATCAGCGGGTCCGGGTTGTCGGGCCGGAACAGCCTGCCCAGGTTCGAGGCGTGGTGCTCGGAGGCGTAGAAGTCGACGTAGTCGGCGACCTCGAAGGGCAGGTGCAGGGTCACCGCGCCCAGGTCGTGGACGGCCTCGGTGGGGATCTCGCCCCGGAGACGCTCGGTGATCCCGGCCCGGACCTCGACCCAGCGGGTGTGGCCCTGCGCCATGAAGGCGTTGAGGCTCGGCCGGGCGAAGACGTCGTCGTCCAGCAGCAGGGCCAGGTCGATGACGTGGTCGCCGTAGCGGGTCGCGACGCGCGGCTCCTGGCCGGGCGTGGAGTAGACGCCGTAGGGCAGGTTGATCAGGCCGAAGAGGGAGTCGGCCGGGACGGTCAGCTGGGTGGTGCTGGTCATGCGGACACCTCGGTCAGGTCGGCGACGACGGTGGCGGGCAGAAGGCCGAGGCCGGCCGACTCGGTGGTGGGTTCGGCGACGGAGCATGTGCCGAACGAGCGGAAAACGTCACGGACTTCGGGTGACAGGGCGCGCACCCGCTCGGCGACCCGGCCGCCGCCGCGGTCGGCCAGCAGCGCGACCAGCTCCGCCTCCCCGGCACCCTTCAGGGCCGCGTCGGTGGCGAGGAGCAGGTTGAGGAAGCCGTGCTGCTCGAAGCCGGTCTCCGGATCGGTGGTGCGCAGCGCGTGATGCAGCCCGGCGGTCGCCTTGAACGCCACCCCGGCCCGGGTCGCGGCCAGGACGGCCGCCGCGAGTTCGCGCTCGTCGGGGTAGAGCTCGGCGCGGACGCCTCCGGTGCGGAACTTGGCCAGGTACGGCGTCCCGGCAAGCGCGGCGAGCAGCGCCTCACGCCGGTCGTCGCGCGGCACCTCGACGTACACGGTGAGGTCGGAGCCGTCGTTGATGGCCTCGACCAGCGCGGGTACGACCGAGTCGGCGGCGACGCCGTCCGGGACGGCGACCTCAAGGCCGACCAGCCGCACGGCCGGAATCCGCCGCGCCGCGGCGAGCGCGTCCGAGACACCCGGCAGCGCGACGGTCACCGACAGGTCGAAGGAGCCCTCCGGCAGGTCGGCGGTCAGCTCGGCGAGCCGGTCGATGTCCTTGGCGGCGAGCACGAACGCGCCGACCAGCCCCGCGTGCGCGCCTCCACGGTGCGCCACGTGCGCCGGCACGGCGTCCTCGAGCGGCAGGCTGCCGGGCGGGAAGACCGCCGCGTCGTCGAACAGGCCGATGAGCACCGGCGGGATCGGCACAGTCATCGGTTCTGCTCCCAGGAGTAGGCGTATGTGCCGTCGTCGGTCGCGCGTGCGGCCTCGCCGAGCTGGAGGGGACGGAACGTGTCGACCATGACGGCGAGTTCGTCGAAGAACTCCGCCCCGATCGAGCGCTCCATCGCGCCGGGCTGGGGGCCGTGCGGATGACCGCCCGGGTGCAGGGAGATCGAGCCCTGGCCGATCCCGGACCCCTTGCGTGCCTCGTAGTCGCCGCCGCAGTAGAACATGACCTCGTCGGAGTCGACATTGGAGTGGTAGTACGGCACCGGCACGGCCAGCGGGTGGTAATCCACCTTGCGGGGCACGAAGTTGCAGATCACGAAGTTGTGGCCCTCGAAGACCTGATGGGCCGGCGGCGGCTGGTGGACCCGGCCCGTGATCGGCTCGAAGTCACGGATGTTGAACACGTACGGGTACAGGCAGCCGTCCCAGCCGACGACGTCGAAGGGGTGGTGCGGCAGCGTGTGGACGGTGCCCACGACCCCGCCCGGGCCACGGTGCTTGATGTACACCTCGATGTTCTCGCCCTCGGCGGGCCGCGGCCCGACCGGGAGGCGGAAGTCCCGTTCGCAGTACGGCGCGTGCTCCAGGAGCTGGCCGTGCCGGGACAGATAGCGCCGCGGGGGGCCGATGTGCGAGTTGGCCTCGATCGCGTAGACGCGCACGGTGCCGTCCGGGACGATCCGGTACGTGGTCGCCCGCGGGACGATCACGTAGTCGCCGTCGCCCACCTCCAGGTCGCCGAAGACCGTCTCCACGCGCGCGTGGCCGTCCTCGACGTACAGACACTCGTCGCCGATCGCGTTGCGGTAGTACGGGCTGACCGTGTCGGCCACGACGTACGCCAGCCGTACGTCCTCGTTGCCCAGCAGCAGCCTGCGGCCGGTCACCGCGTCGATACCGGAGCCGCCGTCCGCGAAGAGCTTGTGCGTGGAGAGATGGCGGGGGACGAGGGGGTGGTTGGGGACCAGGGTCTGGTCGCCGGGCTCCCACACCCGGTACTCCCGCACCGCCGACGGGATGTGCCGGTGGTAGAGCAGCGAGGAGTCCGAGGAGAAGCCCTCCTCGCCCATCAGCTCCTCGTAGTAGAGGTTCCCGTCCGGGTCCCGGTGCTGGGTGTGGCGTTTCGGCGGAACCGCCCCCGCCTGGTGGTAGTACGGCACGAGTCTCCTTGCGCGCTCAGCGCACAATTTTGTGCGATGCTAGCGACAAACGGACGGTAGGTTCGGGGCGGCAGGTCAGTCAAGGTCGGGCCGTCGTCCTGGACGCCGCCCGTGGGTCCGACGTGGCGTGACGTGGCGCCCGAAGGGGCCTGCCGTTCTCTCGGAGGTGTCGATGGCCACCCTGCAAGGTCTGGACCGTGGGCTTCGGGCACTGGACCTGATCTCTCTGACGGCCGAGGGGCTGACGGTGGCGGACCTCGCGGCGCAGCTGGAGATCGACCGGGCCGTCGCGTACCGGATCGTGCAGACGCTGGAGGAGCACCTGCTGGTCTCGCGGCAGGGCAAGCGGGTGCGGCTCGGAGCCGGCGCCGCCACGCTGGCGGGGCGGTTCCAGCACCAGCTCGTGCTGGTGGCGCAACCGGTGCTCCAGGAACTCGCCGACGCCACCGGCGCCTCCGCCTTCCTGACGCTGGCGCACGGCGCGCGCGAGTGTGTCCCGGTGGCGGGTGCGCAGCCGACGGTTCAGCACGGCCCGGTCCAGGTGGGCTACCGCATCGGCGTCCGGCATCCGCTGGAGCGCGGGGCGAACGGCGTCGCCATCCTCGCGTCGCAGCCGCCGCTGCCCGACGAGCCGGACGAGATCGTGCGGGCCCGGGAGCTGGGCTACAGCCTCACCTCGGGACAGCTTCAGCAGGGTGCCACCGGGATCGCCGCGGGGTTCCGGGTGCCGGGCTCGGCGGGCGCATCGGTCGGAGTGGTGGCCATGCACGAGTTCGACGTCGAGTCGGTCGCCGCGGAGGTGAAGGCGGCGGCCGTACGGCTGTCGTCCCTCGGCACGCCCTGACGGCGTCCGACGACACGAACGTTCCCTTTCCGCTGGGCATATTGCTCAGTGAAGGCCGTGCTGGATGAGACAAACTGAGCAGCTTGAACAGCCTGAGAGGCGACTCTTGTGCAGGCGAGGGGTCCCGGTGTGTTCTACCGCCACGCGTTGGTGACACGCACACCGAAAGGGATGACCATGAGCATCGAGCAGACCCTCACGAGCCAGGAGCGTCTCGCGGAACTCGATCTGCAGCAGCTCAAGCAGTTGGTCGGGCTCGTGGAGTACGACGCTGCGGGCGACCCGTTCCCGGTGACCGGGTGGGACGCGGTGGTCTGGGCGGTGGGCAACGCGACGCAGGCCTCGCTCTACTTCCAGACGGTCTTCGGCATGGAGCTGGTCGCCTACTCCGGACCCGAGACCGGCAACCGTGACCACCACGCGTTCGTGCTCCGCTCCGGAGCGATCCGGTTCGTGCTCAAGGGCGGCGTCGACCCGGACAGCCCGCTGCTCGACCACCACCGCCGCCACGGTGACGGTGTCATCGACATCGCCCTCGAGGTGCCGGACGTCGACAGGTGCATCAAGCACGCCCGCGCGGAGGGCGCGACCGTCCTGGAGGAGCCGCACGACGTCACCGACGAGCACGGCACGGTCCGCATCGCCGCCATCGCCACCTACGGCGAGACCCGCCACACCCTGATCGACCGCTCCCGCTACACGGGCCCCTACCTGCCCGGCTACGTCGCCCGCACTTCCGGCTACGTCAAGCCCGAAGGCGAGCCCAAGCGCATCTTCCAGGCCCTCGACCACGTCGTGGGCAACGTCGAGCTCGGCCACATGGACGAGTGGGTCGACTTCTACAACCGCGTCATGGGCTTCACCAACATGGCCGAGTTCATCGGCGACGACATCGCCACCGAGTACTCGGCGCTCATGAGCAAGGTCGTCGCCAGCGGCAACCACCGCGTGAAGTTCCCGCTCAACGAGCCGGCGGTCGGAAAGAAGCGCTCGCAGATCGACGAGTACCTCGACTTCTACCGCAGCCCCGGCGCCCAGCACCTCGCCCTCGCCACCAACGACATCATCAGGACCGTCGACATCCTGCGCTCCAAGGGCATCGAGTTCCTCGCCACCCCGGAGAGCTACTACACCGACCCCGAGCTGCGCGCCCGCATCGGCAACGTCCGGGTCCCGATCGAGGAACTCGCCTCGCGCGGCATCCTCGTCGATCGCGACGAGGACGGCTACCTGCTGCAGATCTTCACCAAGCCGATCGGTGACCGGCCCACCGTCTTCTTCGAGTTCATCGAGCGCCACGGTTCACTGGGCTTCGGCAAGGGCAACTTCCAGGCCCTGTTCGAGGCGATCGAGCGCGAGCAGGCGAAGCGCGGCAACTTCTGATTTTGCTGAACCGGCAAACGGGCTGGTCGTGGGGCGGGGGGTTGCGCAGGATCGGCGGTACGGGGGTTCGGGAGTCCGGGAGTTCGGAGGAGCCGTATGACGCCGCACGCCGTCGAAGCCGCCCACCGATCGGTCAACTCGCCGGGAGGCCGCATCCACCTGGTGGAGCAGGGCACCGGGCCGCTGGTGCTGCTCGTTCACGGCTTCCCGGAATCCTGGTACTCCTGGCGCCATCAGCTGCCCGCGCTCGCGGCGGCGGGGTACCGCGCGGTGGCCGTCGACGTCCGCGGCTACGGCCGCTCGGCCAAGCCCGCCGCCGTGGCCGCGTACCGGATGCTGGACCTGGTGGAGGACAACGTCGCGGTGGTGCACGCCCTGGGCGAGGAGTTGGCGGTGGTCGTCGGCCACGACTGGGGCGCCGCCATCGCCGCGAACTCCGCTCTGCTCAGGCCGGACGTCTTCCGGGCGGTGGGGCTGCTCAGCGTTCCGTACGCCCCACGCGGTGGGCCCCGCCCCAGCGATCTCTTCGCCCGGATGGGCGGAGCGGAAGAGCAGGGCGGGGAAGGGGAGTTCGGTGGGGGAGAGGAGTTCTACGTCTCCTACTTCCAGGAGCCGGGCCGCGCCGAGGCCGAGATCGAGCCCGATGTACGGGGCTGGCTCGCGGGCTTTTACGCGGCACTGTCCGGCGACACCATGCCGCCACCCGGCGCTCCCGCTCCGCATTTCGTCAGCAAGGGCGGGACGCTGCGCGACCGGTTCCCGCGCGGCCCGCTGCCCGGGTGGCTCGGGGAGCACGAACTCGACTTCTACGCCGGGGAGTTCGAGCGCACGGGCCTGACCGGCGCGCTCAACCGGTACCGGAACATGGACCGCGACTGGGAGGACCTCGCCGCCTTCGACGGCGCCCCGATCACTCAGCCGTCGCTGTTCGTCGGCGGCAGCCTGGACGCCTCCACGACCTGGCTGGCCGACGCGATCGACGCCTACCCGGTCACGCTTCCCGGGCTGATCTCGTCCCAAATCCTCGACGGCTGCGGCCACTGGATCCAGCAGGAACGCCCCGCCGAGGTCAACCGGATCCTCGCCGACTGGCTGGCGGCGCTGCCTGGTCGGGGCTCGACCCACGTTCCTGCGCCTGTGACAGTATCGGCGCAGGGCGCGAGGCCGCCTGCTGAGGTTGAGGGCAGAGGACGAGTGACATGGACCGGCCGCCAGGCATGATCGACGTGGCCCGGGAGGCCGGCGTCTCGCACATCACCGTCTCCCGTGTCATCAACGGCCATCCGTCGGTCCGCCCGGAGACCCGGACCCGGGTCGAGGCGGCGATCGAGAAGCTGGGATACCGCCGCAACAGCGTCGCCAGAGCCCTCAAGAGCCGCCGCTCCTCGACGATCGGTGTCGTGATCGTGGGCTCCGACCTGTTCGAGCTGCCCCGCATCCTCCTCGGCGTGGAGACGGCCGCCAAGGACGCCGGCTACTGGGTGAGCCTGGCCAGCCGGCAGGGCGAGAGCACCACCGGTGACCTCGTGGAGACGCTGCGGCGGCTCACCGACCAGTCGGTCGAGGCGATCGCGGTCGTCGCCGACCGTCCCGTCGCCGTCGAGGCACTCACCCGCCTCGCCATCGGGGTCCCGGTCGCGGTGGTGATGTCCGGTAACGTCCCCAGCCCCGATCTGAGCTTCGTCGAGGTCGACCAGGAACTCGGCGCCCGTCTCGCCGTCCGCCACCTGACCGACCTCGGACACCGCGACATCGCCCACCTCACGGGTGCGCTGCGCACCTTCGACGCCCGGGCCCGCGTCGAGGGCTGGCGGGCGGAACTCGCCGCCGCGGGAGCCGAAGGGGCCCTGCTGGAAGGGGACTTCAGCGCGGAGAGCGGATTCCGTCTCGCCCGCGAACTCTGTGCCGCGGACGCGGCCCTGCCCACCGCGGTCTTCGCGGGAAACGACCAGATGGCGATGGGAGTCCTGGCCGCGTTCGCCGAGCGGGGCGTGCGGGTGCCGCAGGACGTGTCGGTCGTCGGCTTCGACGACATGAAGGGCGCCGGATATCTGGTCCCGGCCCTGACCTCGGTCCGGCAGGACTTCGCCCACGTCGGCCGCAGTGCCATCGAGGTGCTGGTGCGGATGCTGGGCGGGGAGCCCGCGGAACGCCACAAGATCGCCCCGGACCTCGTCGTACGGCGCAGCACCGCGGCTCCCCGCACGCCCCGACCCTGACCGACGGGAAGCAAGGTTCGTCAGGGTGAAGACCTGGGCAGCTTGTTAACGTTAACATCGCGTTGGTCCCCGGCCGACACCAGCAGAGAGAACTCCGCATGACGACAGCTCAGCAGCCGCCTCTGTCCTTCCCCGCGCACTTCCTCCTCGGCTCCGCGACCGCCGCCTACCAGATCGAGGGCGCCGCCGACGAGGACGGGCGCGGCCCCTCGATCTGGGACACCTTCTCCCACACCCCGGGCAAGACCTGGAACGGCGACACGGGGGACGTCGCCGCCGACCACTACCACCGCCTCGAAGCCGACCTCGACCTCATGGCGTCGCTGGGCCTGCGTGCCTACCGCTTCTCCCTCGCCTGGCCGCGCATACAGCCCACGGGCCGCGGCCCCGCCAACCCCAAGGGCCTGGACTTCTACAGCCGGCTGGTCGACGGTCTGCTCGCCCGGGACATCACCCCGGTCGCGACGCTCTACCACTGGGACCTGCCCCAGGCGCTGGAGGACGAGGGCGGCTGGACCAACCGCGCCACCGCCCACGCCTTCGCCGACTACGCCCGCATCGTCGGCGAGGCCCTCGGCGACCGCGTCGCGATCTGGACGACCCTCAACGAACCCTGGTGCTCCGCCTACCTCGGCTACGGCTCCGGCGCGCACGCCCCCGGCCGCACCGACGGCGCCGCGGCACTGACCGCCGTGCACCACCTCAACCTCGCCCACGGTCTCGCGGTCGAGCAGCTCAGGGCGGTCACCACCAACGACCCGCAGTACTCGATCACCCTCAACTTCCATGTGCTGCGCGGCAAGGGAGAGGGCGCGGAGGAGGCCGTACGACGGATCGACGCCCTCGCCAACCGGGCCTTCACCGAGCCGCTGCTGCGCGGCCGCTACCCGCAGGACCTCATCGAGGACACCGCGGGGATCACCGACTGGGCGTTCGTCGAGGACGGTGACCTGGCCCGGATCCACCAGCCCCTGGACCTGCTCGGCGTCAACTACTACGCCACCACCACGGTCGGCCTGTGGGACGGCGGCGCGCCCCGCCAGAACAACGACGGCCACAAGGACGTCGGCGGCTCGCCCTGGCCCGGCTCACCGCAGGTGGAGTTCCACGCGACGGACGGCCCGCACACCGCCATGGGCTGGAACATCGACCCCGACGGCCTGGAGGAACTCCTCCTGGACCTGCATGCCCGGTTCCCCGGCCAGCCGCTGGTCATCACCGAGAACGGGGCGGCCTTCGAGGACCAGGTCAGCGTCGGTCCCGACGGCAGTCACGCCGTGCACGACCCCGAGCGGGTGGACTACATCCACCGTCACCTCGCCGCCGCCCAGCGGGCCCTCGCCGCCGGTGTGGATCTGCGGGGGTACTTCGTGTGGTCGCTGATGGACAACTTCGAGTGGGGCTACGGCTACTCCAAGCGCTTCGGCATCGTCCACGTGGACTACGAGACCCAGCGCCGCACGCTGAAGGACAGTGCGCTGTGGTACCGGGAAGTGGTGCGGAAGCACAGCGCAGCAGCTGCCGCGTCACTCAATTGACGGTGGCGGCGGCCTGGCGCGGCGCCGTCACCGGGTGCTTGCTCATGATGGAGACGCGGTTGAACGCGCCGATGGTGACGGCCACCCAGATCACGGCCGAGATCTGGTCCTCGGTGAGGATGCGACGGGCGACCTCGTAGGCGGCCTCCTGGGCGGCGGAGTCGGTCGCGTGGGTCGTCGCCTCCGCGAGCTCCAGCGCCGCACGCTCCACGGGGGTGAACACGTCGGCGTCCCGCCAGGCCGCCAGGACGCCCAGTCGCTGCGGCGACTCACCCGCGCGCAGGGCCCTGCGGGTGTGCAGATCGAGGCAGTAGGCACAGCCGTTCAGTTGGGACACACGCAGGTTGACCAGCTCGACGGTCGTCCGGTCCAGCCCCGCCTCGGCGGCCGTGGCGCTCACCGCCTCCGAGGTCTTCACCAGAGCCTGGAAGGCCTGCGGGCTCTGCTTGTCGATGAAGATCCTGCGCGGTGCGGATCCGTTGCCGTGCTCACTCACTGCGCGCCTCCCAGGGCAGGCCGGTCGGTGTCGGGGGTTCGCCACACCCGTTCCGCGTACGCGACGAAGTTGCGTCCCATGACCTTCTCGATTCGTGTCGTGGACCAGCCACGCTGCTCCAACAGGCGTATCAACTCACGGAACTGCTCCACACCGCGCAGATCGACCACGAACGGGAAGGTGTCCGCGCGCTCCCCGGCCGCCGACACGCCCGCCTCCTGGCGGCGCGCCACATGCTCGGCGAGCCGCGCCCGGTAGGCGTCGAGGTCGTCGATGGCGGTGACCGGTCCGTCGGTGCCGATGCCGACGTGGTCCTCTCCGCACACGTTCACGGCGTGCACGAGGTGCTCGACCACGTCGGCCGCGCTCGCATGACCGGTGGGGTTCAGGAAGGGCATGAAGTAGATGCCGACGAAACCGCCCCGGGAGGCCACCAGGCGCAGTTCCTCGTCCGTCTTGTTGCGCGGCAGATCGGTCAGCGCCCGGCATCCGGTGTGGTTGATCGACACCGGCACGGAGGAGTGCTCGGCCGCGTCGAGACACGTCCGCTCGCCGCTGTGCGAGAGATCGACCATCAGGTGCTGCTCATTGAGCGCGTCGACCACCTCGCGCCCGAAGGCGGTCAGCGGGGTGTCGGCGGGCGCCATCGAACCACCGCCCAGCCGGTTGGCCTGGTTGTACGTCAACTGCACCACGCGGACCCCGCGGTGGGCGAAGACGGCGACCCGGCCGGCGTCGTCCCCGACGGCCTCCGCGTTCTGGAAGCCGTAGATGACACCGATCCGCCCGTCGCGGTGCGCGGTGTGGAGGTCGGCGACGCCGGTGACCTTCAGCAGGTCGTCGGGGTGGCGGGCGACGACGGCGTCCCACACGTCGATCTCGTGCAGGGTGTGCTCGTACGGCGTCAGGTCGCCCATCACATAGCCGAGGGTGATGTTGACGGCCGTCAGTCCGGAGGCGCGTGCCTCGGCCAGCGTGCGGGCGTCGACGGTGAGTTGCTCGCCGCTCGCGTTGAGGTCGCCCGCGGCGGCCAGCGACTGCGGGGCGTTGGGATTGTCGAGCTGGCCGAGCGCGTTGATGATCATCGGCGTGCCGGTCAACGGTTCCCCCCGGGTCGGTCGGTGGTGCGGGCGGCGCGCGGGAAGCGTCGGCCCCGCTTCACGGTCAGAGTGATGGTGCGCAGGTAGTCGATGTCGGCCAGCGGGTCGCACGCGAACACCGCGAGGTCGGCCAGCTTGCCCGGTTCCACACTGCCGGTGAGGTGTCCGGCGCCGGCGCTGCGGGCGCCCACGAGGGTCGCCGAGCGCAGCACGTCCGCCGCCGGGAGGCCGCATCGCCGTACCAGAAAGGCGAGTTCCTCGTACAAGGCGGGGAACGGCTCATCGGGCGGTGTCTCGTAGTCGGTCCCGGTGGCCAGTTCGACTCCCGCGCGGTGCGCCTGCCGCGTCAGGGCGATCGCCAACTCCGTGTTGCGGGCGGCGCGTTCGGCCGCCTCCGGGTCATCGGTCGCGAACTCGCGGGAGGCGTAAAGACCGGCGGTCGCGTCCAGCACGACACCCTGCTCGCGCATCCGGGCGAAGAGCTTCTCCAGTCTCTCGTCCTCGCCGGTGACCAGGCTCGCGTGGTCGACGGGCGGCTTGTCCTTGTAGGACGTCAGCGGCCCGGTCGCCGCCTCGTGAGCGACCAGGGTGACATGCGAGACGCTGTCCACACCGGCCGCGACGACGTCGCCCGGCGACGCGGGGAACACGGCGGCGTGCGCCCACACCGGGATGCCCTGCCGGTGTGCCTCCGCGGTGATGGCGGCGACGAGGGAGGCGTCGAGGTCGGCGTACACCTTGATCGCGGCCGCGGAGGTGCCGCGGGCCAGGGCGACGGACAGCGGCAGGTCGCTCGTGTCGGTGACGGCCTGCATCCAGGGGACCTCGCCCGCCACCGCGCCCTGGGTGACCTGGTGCGTGCGGGGGTCGTCGAAGAAGCCGGGGCCCGCCATGAGCGCCGCGTAGTGGATGTCGGGTGCGGGGATCTCCCCGACCCGTGCCGCCCGGGCGAGGTCGCCGATCTGCCGCAGGTCGTCGGCCATGTCCCTGACGGCGGTGACCCCGCTGTGCACCAGACGGCGCAGGACGGCCTCGGCGGCCGGACGGTCGGGTGGCGTGGCGAGGTGCTGGTGTGCGTCGACGAGCCCGGGGGTGACGAACTGCCCCGTCAGATCGACGACTTCAGCCCCCTCGACGTACCCCGCGGGGTTGGTGTCGTCCACGACGGCCCGGATCACGGAGCCGTCGACGACGATCGACGTGCCCGGCCGGGGCGGGCTGCCGGTCCCGTCGAACAGGGTGGCGCCCCGGTAGACGACGACCGCGCCCGGCCCGGGCGGCGCGAACGGCGGCGCCGCTCCGGCTGTGTCGCTCGTCAAGCTCACCACTCCCTCGATAGGCGACCTTGTTGCGCTGTAGGTAACGGCGCTCTCGGTCAACGAAACAAGCGGTACCCTACCCCCGGACCCCGGCGAGCGACATGCCCCACCGGGAGGCTCCGCACGCAGCTGCCGGAAGGGTTTCCATGCCACGAGCGCCACAAGTGCCAGAAGCGCCCCCTGCGCCGCGTACGGCCGTGGACAAAGCGCTGGATCTGATCGAGGCCGTCGGCCGGGCGCCCCGACCGCCCCGGCTCACCGAGCTCGCGGACGAGGTCGGGCTGCACCGGGCCACCGCCTACCGGATCCTCGTGGACCTGGTCCGGCGCGGCTGGGTCCTGCGCGCCGACGACCGCTACCTGCCCGGCACGGCCGTACTCCTGCTGTCGGCCCGGGCCGCCCGCAACTCCCTGACCTCGGTGGCCCGTCCAGTGCTGGAGAAGCTGTCCGCGCAGACCGGCCTGATGGCCAACCTCCAGGTCCTGGAGAGCGACGGTTCACGCGTCGTGGACGTCGTCCGGCCGGACCGCCTCGCCATGATCAGCACCCTGCTCGGCGACCGGCTGCCGGCCCACCGCTTCGCCGGGCCGCTCGCTTTGGTCGCCGCGCTCACGCCCGAGGCGCGCGGTCCCTATCTCGACGCGGCCCGCGCACAGGGGCAGCCCCTCGACGGGGACACCGGCCTGCTCGCCGACATCGCCCGGACCGAGGCCGCCGGCCACGCCGTCGAACACGGGCGCAACGACCAGTTCGTGGCGTCCGTCAGCCGAGCGGTCGTACCCGTGCCCGGAGCGCCCGTCTGCGCGATCACCCTCGTCGGCCCCGCCGCCGAGATCGACGAGGCGCACCTGCCGGCGCTGGGCGACGCCCTCGCCTCGGCGGTCGACACGCTGACCGGTCTGTTGTGCCGGGCGGGCGGGGTGGTGGACGTATGAGCGAGCTGCTCCTGCTCGACGAAGCCGCCACGCTGGCCGCTCTCGACCCCCGCCGCCTCATGACCGCGGTCGCAGACGCGCTCGTCGCCGTGGCGCGGGGCCGGGCCTCGGCGCCGCCGCGGTCGGCTGCCTTCACCCCGCACGGGCTGCTGGGCGCCATGCCGGGATACGTCCCCGGGCAGGGCCTCGCAGCGAAACTGGTGACGGTGTTCGCCGACCCCGGCCACCCCGGCCGCAGCACCCATCGCGGCATCGTCGCCCTCTTCGACTCCGAGGACGGCCGCCCCCTGGCGGTGATGGACGCGGAGCCCATCACCGCATGGCGCACCGCGGCGTCCGCCACCCACAGCGCCCTGGCCCTGGCCCGCCCCGGTCCGGTCGTCGTCGTGGGCACCGGCGTGCAGGCCCGCGCGCAGGTCGGCCTGCTGGCCGTGCTCCGGCCCGACGAGCCCGTCACCGTGGTGGGCCGCGACTACGAGGCGGCTCGCGCGACGGCCGCCCTGCACCCCGTCGGCCGCGCGGCCGACGGCATCGAGAAAGCCGTACGTCAGGCGGCCACGGTCTACTGCTGCACCGGCGCGACCACCCCGGTCCTGCGCCGTGACTGGCTGGCCCCGGGCACCCATGTCAGCTCGGTCGGCGGCTCGCAGGGTCACGAGCTGGACGCCGCCACCGTCCAGGACGCGACGCTCTACGCCGAGTGGCCCGGAGCGGCCGCCACGCCACCGCCTTCCGGCGCCCACGAACTGCAGGGACTGCCGCCGGACCGGACCGTCACCCTCCTGGGCGCGGTCCTCGACGGCTCGGCCCCCGGCCGGCGCACACCGGACGAGCTCACGGTGTACAAGTCCACCGGGCACGCGGTGCTGGACGTGGCGGCCGCGTACGTCGTGCACAGCGCGGTGACGGGCCGGCAGGCCGGGTAGGGCAGCCGTCCGGCTTGGGATTGCCAGGCGCGGGGAAGGCCGTGCCGCCCTGACGCGCCTCGACGGCCCGGTCCACGGCGTTCGCGTGGACCGGGCCGGGGTGAAGGCGTGAGCGGAGCCCGGGGTGAGGCGAGGGGTGCCGTCAGGGTTGGAACGGCAGCAGGGCGCAGGTGGACGCGACCGGCTTGCCGTTGAGTCGATCGGTCAGCCAGGAGACGGCGTCGCCCTGGTCGGTGAGCAGGGGTGCGAAGTGGTTGATCAGCGAGCTGCCCGCGCAGGGCAGGACCACCGGCTTGTAGGTGACGTTGCCGCCCAGCCGGCACCAGTCCACAGCGAGACCGCGCGCCTGCGCGTGCGGGACCAGGTCGTCGCTCGTGCCGGTCGCCAGCCGGACCGGCCCGCTCGGGCGGGTGGTGCCGATGCGCTGTTCGTCGAGGAAGGCCTGGAGGGCAGGTTCGGCCGCGATGACGTCGCTGATGGACCTGCCGTCGGTCGTCCAGGCGGTGCTCCGCGCCGAGTTGTACGCGAACAGGGCGTCCCCCACGCACATGGTGGACAGATCGTCGAGCGCCGCGCGGCCGGCCGCGTTGAGATGGGCGTCGGCGATCGGCCGCAGCGCGGGGTCGGACTGGAGGAAACCGTTGACGGACCAGCCCAGTGCGCCGGCGAGGTCGCTGCCGTCGATGGCCTTGGTGACCTCTGTCAGGTCGGCGGGCGGCGCCCCGGCGTAGGTGCCGGCGATCAGGACGTCGGGGGCGTAGGCGGACCGGAGTTCGGCGGCCGCGGCGGTGGCGCCGCCGCCCTGGCTGTAGCCGAACAGGGCCACGCGTGAGGCGGTGGTGAGCGAGGTGCCGGGGAGCGATCGGGCGGCGCGGACGGCGTCCAGGACCGCGTGGGCCTCGTCCACCCGGTTCACGTACGTGTGCAGCCGGTCCGTCGTGCCGAGGCCGGCGTAGTCGGTCACGACGACGGCGATGCCCTTGGCGAGCAGGCGGTAGACGGCCAGGTCCTCGTAACCGACGGAAACGGTCTGCCCGTTGAGCTGGAGGGGATGCTCGAGACCGAGGGAGGCGGCGCACTGGTCGCCCTGGCCCATGGTCCCGGGAGCCAGGGCGACCAGCGGCCGGGGGCCGGTGCCCTGCCAGGCGGCGGACGGCTCGATGTAGGCGCCGGTCACCGCCACGGGCCGGCCGTTGGAGTCGGTCGACTTGTACATCAGGCGGGTGGCTCTGCCGGGGAGCGGACCGTCGATTCCGGGCAGGCTCAGCGCGAGCGGCAGCGGCTCGCTGCGGACGAGTGCTCCGTCGGCGTTCGGCAAGGTCGCGGGCGGGTTGTAGAACGCGGGGATGGTGACGCCGCGGGAGACGACGGTGCCGGCGTCGGAGGCGAGAGCCGGGACGGTCGAGGCGATGAGGCACGTGGCGGCCGTGACGGCCGCGGCGGCGAGACGTACGGGAACGGGCATGCGAGACCTCCGGAGATGGGGGAGGCCGAGCTTCAGGTGCGGCTCGGTGACCTGACGGGCCGGTCGGGCGGGACGCGGGCATCCGGAGGCGGTCGTCCCACCGCTGCTCCGATGCCACTCTTAGACGAAGTGTCAGGACGGTAGCGCCGCTTGGGTTACCGCGGGTAGCGGTAGGTAGGTTACGTTTCAGTAATATGACGCCCTGTCCGAACCGGCCATGGGAAAGGCTGTGATGACGGTTGATCCGATCACCGCGGCGGTCCGGCTCGCGGGCGAGCTGATGCTGCTTCCGCAGGCCGACCCGGCCCTGGCCCGTCGGATCGATCGGTGTCTGGAGACCTGGGACGTCGACGGGGACGCGTTCCTCGCTCAGACCGAGGGCGTCGTGCTCGCGGCACTGCTCGCCACACGCAACGAGGATTGCTCGCCCGGGACCTGGTGCACCGCCGCGGCAGCCGTGCTGCGGCAACAGGACGACGTGCCGCTGTTCGCCGCCGTCCCGTCATCCCTGCCTGCCCCGATGCCGACACGGATGGTCCAACTGCGGCTGCTGTCCTGCTGCTTGACGCCACGCTCGTCACTCCGCTGGATCAGGCTCCGGAGCGCCGCCCAGGAGTTCCTGGAGGCCGCCGCACCGCCGACGGGTCGCCGCCGACCTCGGCCCCACCGCCCCTGACCGACCCGCCGTAGGGAACCGCGCCCCCGGGCGGGCTCGTGTCCTGATACGGGCGTCAGGGGGGCGGCCGAGGTGCACGGGGGTACGGGGGGCGACGATGCAGATCATCGAAGTGACCGGGTATGCCGTGAGATCCGCGGTGATCACCATGCGGCGGCGGGACAAGCCGCTCGAGTTCGTGATCTTCCCGATGCTGCACGTCGCCTCGCCGACCTTCTACTCCCAAGTACGCGGCAGGCTCAAGGAGTGCGACCTCATCGTGCTGGAGGGCATCAGGGGGAAGTCGGCCGGAGTGAGTGCCCTCACCCTCGCCTACCGGTTCGCCCCGCGGCGCCGGCGCAACGGCCTGGCGGAGCAGCGTGACGACGTGCTGATCCCGGACGCCGTACCGGTGATCAACCCGGACGTGACGGCGGCGGAGGCGATGGCGGACCTGAAGGCACTGCCGCGGTGGATGTATCTGCTCCTGCTGATCGGGGCTCCCGTGATGGGCCTGGTGTTCGCGCTGCGCGGTCCGCGCGCCTTCCTCGACGAGGACCTGGCCGTCGACGACCTGCCGGCCACGCTGCGGGCGGAATGGCTGGCGGACGATCCCATCGAGCACGCCATGACCGACCGCCGCGACGCACGGCTCCTCGCCGCGCTGGGCGAGATCTGCGCCGAGCGCGGCGATGAGCCGATCCGGGTGGCCGTCGTGTACGGCGCCGGCCATGTCCCGGCGATCGTGGCGGGCCTGATGGAACGTCACGGCTATCGTCCCCGCGACGCGCAGTGGCTCACCGTCATGATTCCGGCGTAGGGCCGGACGCCGGGGACGGGATATTCGCCCGTCCCCGTCTTCAGGCCTGGTGCGTGGTGCGCCGGGCCTCCGCCACCAGTTCGGGGGGCAGTCCGTCCGCCGCGCACGCCTGGTCGATCAGGAAGTCGCGGTAGCCGGGGTTCGGGACCTGCGGTGCCACGGCGATCAGCGCACGGAGATCGTCGGACGAGCCGGACAGGCGGGTGCGGTAGGCGGCGGCCGCGGCGCGCAGGGAGACCTCGCCGGGCGCGTGGGCCAGACCCTGCTCGGCCTGAGCCGCGGCGCGGGCGAAGTCGCCTTGCTCGGCGCGTACGTCGGCGAGGTCCAGATGGACCGACCAGTTGTCGGGTTCCAGGGCCAGCGCCCGTTCGAAGGCGGTCGCGGCCTGGTCGAGCCGGCCCATCACCCGCCAGGTGGCGGCTCGTGCGACCTCGGTCCACAGGGCGGGTCCGGGCGCGCGATCGCACACGGCGAAGGCCAGGTCGTAGCGGCCGCAGGCCCGCGGAAGGCGCGCCATGGAGGCCAGCGGCTCCGGCACGGGACTGCGTGCGGAGACGACGTCGACGGCGCGGAACCAGGGGCTGAACCGCTCCCGCATGGCATCGGAGTCGAGGTCATGGCCGTAGTCCAAGGTCCGCAGACACGCCTCCGCCATGGCCTCGGCACGCACCGCGCCGAGCAGCCGGGCATCGCCGAACCACGGGGCGGCACCCCATGCCACGTCGGGCCGCGCGCCGGTCGCCGAGCCGAGCGCCATCACCGCGTCATCCATCTCCCCGTCGAGGAAGAAGAAGTACGCCTGCGCCACCACGGCGCTCAGGGAGGCGTTCCGCCGGAGATCCTCTTCGAGCTCCGGGCGCCGGTCCCGCCACAGCTCGGCGAGGGCCGCGTACGGCTCCGGGGCGTCCGGCGCCGAGGCGATCGCGCCCACCAGAAACCTCACGGCACCGAACGGGCTTCCTCCGCAGTGCGCCATCACACCGGCGAGCGTGACACCCGCCGCCACCGACCTGTTCGACATCGGCAGAGGGTATCCACTCCCGAAGGCCGGGTGGGACGTGGCCCTGGTCAAGGGGGCACGGCACCGACGGAGGTCTTCCCGCTGCGGGCCTTCCTGACGCGGTGGGCCGCGGGCCCGGCGGAGGCTCGTCAACCGGCACGGCGGGGTACGGGAGGTCCGCGCGTCGGATTCGTGACCTGAGCGTTACCTGGGTCTGAGTGCGTAGATCCTTCGCAGCGGGGCACTTGGTGGCTGCCGGGCGGCACGGGGTGTCGAGCGGCGGTGTCAGAGGGCGACAGGTGAAGAGGGGACTCGCGATGATCCTTCCGGCTGAGAGAGAACTGCGGACCGCGCTGGCGCGTTTCGCCGAGGCCCGCATCGATTACGACGCGTCGGGTGGCAAGCGGTGCGGCCGTGCGCTGGAGGACGCCACGTACACGCTCTGCGTACTGACAGGTGCCCGCACCGTCGACGAGGCCCTGGCCGCGGCGGACGAACTGCTGCGGCGCTACAAGGCGCACGCCAAGAGCGCCGCGCACGAGGACAAGACGCTGGCGGCCTGACCGCCGGACGGGCGAGTCGTCCGGTGCCCGGCAATTCCGGACGCGGTGGCTGGGAATACCGGACGACTCGCCCTAGGTTCATCCCCGGGAGCTGGACGCATCAACGCCGTCCCGCCACATCGGGGAAGGACCGAATCTCATGCGCTACGCCGTTCTCGGCACCGGCATCGTCGGCCGTACGATCGCCGCCAAGCTCGCGTCACTCGGCCATGAGGTGGTCATCGGAACCCGTGATCCGCAGGCCACCCTCGCCCGCACCGACCCCGACGGCATGGGCAACCCGCCGTTCGCCGCCTGGCAGGCCGACCACACCGACGTGCAGCTGAAGCCGTTCGCCGAGGCCGCCGCCCTCGGCGAGACGATCGTCAACACGACCGCCGGTACCGCCGCCCTGACGGCCCTGGACGCGGCGGGCAGCGCGAACCTGGCGGGCAAGGTCGTCATCGACGTCGCCAATCCGCTGGACTTCTCCGCCGGTATGCCGCCCACGCTCGACCCCGTCAACACCGACAGTCTCGGCGAGCAGATCCAGCGGGCCTTCCCGGAGGCGAAGGTCGTCAAGACCCTCAACACCATGACCTGCGCGGTCATGGTCGAGCCCACACGCGTCGCCGGGCCGCACAACGTGTTCGTCTCCGGCGCGGACACCGGCGCCAAGAAGCAGGTCACCGAGCTGCTGGTGTCCTTCGGCTGGCCCGAGCACAGCGTCATCGACCTCGGCGGCATCGAGACCGCCCGCGGCACCGAGATGCTGCTGCCGATCTGGCTGCGCCTGATGGGCACGCTTGGCCACGCCGACTTCAACTTCCATATCCAGGGCGCCCGTTAGGACGGGTCCCGCCCCGTTCCTCAGGTGAGTTCCAGCAGCCCGCGACGCACGGCTTCGGACACCGCGGCCGCTCTGTTGTCCACGCCGAGCTTGCGGTAGATCCGGATCAGGTGTGTCTTGATCGTCGCCTCGCTCAGGTGCAGGGACCGCGCGATGGAGCGGTTGCTGTGCCCGTCGGCCATCAGCCGGACCACCTCCGTCTCACGCTGCGTCAGTTCCGCTGCGGGGCTGACGACTTGGCCGACCACATGGCCGACCAGCTCGGGCGCGAGCCCGATGCCGCCCGCACCGGCGCTGCGCACGGCACGGAAGAGTTCGTCGGGCGGGCCCGCCTTGAGAACGTAACCGCGGGCCCCGGCCTCCAACGCCCGTACGACGTCGGCGCGTCCGGAATAGCTGGTGAGCATCACCACCGGCAGCCCCGGCGCCGCCGACGCCAACCGGCGTACCGCTTCCACGCCGTCGATGCCGCCGTCACCGTGGGCGAAACGGAGGTCCATCAGGACGACGTCCGGCCTCAGTTCGAGCGCGAGCCGGACCGCCTCTTCACCGCTGTGCGCCTCCGCGACGACGTGGAGGTCCGTGGCGCCCTCCAGCAGGGCCCGTAGCCCCGCGCGGACGACCGCATGGTCGTCGGCGATCAGCAGACGCAGCGGGGAGGGCGTCATCAGGGCACTGCCGAGGTCAGCGGCTGGGCCGTGGCGGCGGCCGGGCGACGGCGGGCCGGCACGGTGGCCCGGACCCGGGTGCCGCGACCGGGCCGGCTCTCGACGGCGAGATCACCACCGCGCTCCCGCAGCCGGGCACGGGCCGAGGGGAGACCGAGACCGCGGCCGGACCGGGACGGCGTGCCGGTGTCGGCCGGGGCGAAGCCGACACCGTCGTCCCGCACGTCCAACTCGACGCGGTCGGGGTGATGGTGGAGTGTCACCAGCAGCCGACTGGCACGGGCGTGTTCGCGGGCGTTCGCGACCATGCTGTGCGCAACGCGGAACACGGTGGTCGCCGTCTCCTCGTCCAGCTCGGGACGGTGGCTTCCCACGGTGCGGAACTCCACGTCGGCCGCGGCCCCTTCCAACTGGGCACGGGCGCACAGCAGCCGCAGCGAGTCCTCAAGGCCGGCCTGGGTGACCGGGGACGGGGTGAGGTCCCGGATGATCCGCCGGGTCTCGACGAGGCCGACGTCCAGGCCCTCCACGACGGCACGCACCCGGCTGTGCGCCACGTCGGGACGCTCACCCAAGTCGCGCTCGGCCGCCCGCAGCAGCATCAGACTGCCGGACAGCTCCTGGGCGAGGGTGTCGTGCAGGTCCCGGGCGATGCGCGCGCGTTCCTCCAGGACACCGGTGCGGTGTCTCTCCTCGGCCAGTGAGTCCCGAGTGCTGCGCAACTCCTCCACCAGCCGCTGCCGCTCCGCGAGGGTCCGTTGCAGCGTCCGGTACACGGCGACCGTGCCCCAGACCGCGGCGACCGGGACCAGAACCAGCTCCGGGTCGAATCCCCCCGCGTCGTGGGTGAGCCGGCCGAGCAGGACGCCGGTGATCGCCAGGACGGCGACCACGACGGAGCGGGGCCCGAGCGCGCGCACCGCCACCACGGCCAGCGGCACGGCACACCACACGTAGGAGCCCGTGAACGGCAGCGGGGCGAGCATGACGAGGGCCGCCCACACCCCGACGAGCAGGGCGACCCAGAGCGCGCGGCCGCGCGCGCCCAGCGCCGTCCACGACGCCAGGCCGGCCGCGTACGTCACCGAGAGCAGCCCGCTGATCGTCACGATCTCCCAGCACAGCGGGATGTTCAGGCGGATCAGCCGGATCAGGGCGACCCCTACGACGAGGAAGAACACCAGATGCGGCAGCTGCCGCAGGGCGACACGACTGAGGCGGCCCGACATGTGAGCGGGCACGGCGTCCAGGTCGGACAACGGCTTACCCCCTGGACGAATGATCCACCGGGACAGGGAGGCCGAGTTTATCCGCTGCCTGTAGGGCTGATGTGAAGAGCGGTGCCTGTGGAACCGACGGGAGCAGCGGTGCCGTCTGGGTACGGGAGGGCACCGCCTCGCGTCACGCCCCGGGGTGAAGACCGAGCCAGCCGGGGGTGGGATCGCCCTTGACCTCGCCGAAGTACAGGGCGAAGGTCTGCTTCCAGCGCTCCACCGCGGCACGGTCGGCCATGAAGCGGGGGAAGCCGTCCACGTGGGCGTTCGGGTACTCCCAGATGGGCTTCAGCCCGGTCGGGGGAGTGATGTCGGTGCGCACCGACCAGCCGTTGAAGGAGCCCTGCTGCCGCTCGGTCGACAGCTGCCAGTTGAGGAACAGCTTGGCCGCCGTCGTGTTCCTGGCCTCCTTGAGGATGGCCACGCGCTGGCCCCAGGCCATGAAGGGGTGTCCGTCCGTGATCACGGATTGCACGGGGGACGAGGGTGCGGGCAGCGCCGAGCCCGAGCCGCCGATGCCGATCGCCTTCTGCCCGGAGCGGACCGCGTCGCCGGGGGAGTTGCTGCCGCGGGCGAACCGCACGTCCTGGGCGGCGAGTCTGGCGACCCACTCCCAGCCGTACTGGCGGGCGTAGAGGCTGTAGAGGTAGAGGACGGCGTCGTCGTCGTGCGGGTACGACGAGGCGATCTTGCCCTTCCACTTCGGGTCGACCAGGTCCAGCGGGCTGCGCGGTGCGTCGGAGCCGACCGCGGCCGTGCCGTACAGGAAGCTGAAGGCGATCACGCCGCCGGCCACCCACGCGCCCTGGGGGTCCTTGAAGGCGTCGTACACCTTGGAGAAGCCGGACGGCTTGTAGTGCAGCAGCCGGCCCTGCTCCTTCCAGCGGACGAAGTCCTGGACCGTCTGCAGCTGTACGACGTCGGGGACGAGGGTGTCGGTGGCGAACTGGTTGTCCACCCGGACGTCGTGGTACTTGCTGTAGTCGACGACGAGCGTCAGGTCGATGTCGGGGAAGCGGGCCTTGAACGCCGCTTTGGTGGCGTCCTGTTGGGTCGGGGTGTCGCCGCCCGCGTAGATGACCAGCTTCCCGCCTTCGGCCAGGGCGGCCTGGTACAGCTCGTCCAGCGTCCGGGTCTCCTCGGGCCCGGTCCGCTGCCGGGACGCGGTGGGAGCGGCCGCCGCCGGGACCGCCGAGGTGCCGAACACGCCCGCACCGACGGCGGCGCCGGCGCCGACGGACAGGACGCGCCTTCTGCTGGGAAGAGTGGACATGCGAACGGGGCCTCTCTGATCGGGGGGTGGGAGCCCGGGCGCCGCGGGCCATGGCCAGTCTGCTGCCGGCGGCCCGGGTTCCGCGTCGTCCGTTCGGAGAGAGGAGCGGTCTGTGGGGTGGAAGCCGCGTTCAACCGTTCGGTTGAACGCGGGCACCGAACCCGGTCAGAACCAGTGCAGGCAGTGCGGGAGTTGATCGCCCCGGAACAGGGCGTCGGCGAGCGGGGCCGCGTCGGCATGGTGGGCTCGGATGTGTCCGGCACGGACGAGCGTGCTCGGGGCGGTGCCGCCGAGGTAGACCGAGCCCAGATCGCGGATGTCCAGGGAGAGGTCGGGCGCCCGGTGCGTCGGAACGCAGTCCGCCTTGCCCTCCGAGACGGTCAGCAGCCAGCGGTGCCGCTCCGCGAGGAAGGGGTCCTCGACGTCGAGGACGAGCTCGCCGTTCGTGAACCAGCCGCGCGCGGTCAGCGCCCGCGGGACGTCCAGCAGCCGCACCCACAGCCAGTCCGTGTCACCGCCCACCTCGGCGGCGCGGAAGTCCGCGAGCTGCCAGCGCAGCGGGTGCTGCGGCGGAACGTGCCGGAACACCACCTTGCCGACCAGGTCGTGGCCGAGCAGGAACCGGGCCAAGGCCGTGAAGGCGGCACTGCCGGTGGCGATGGTCTCGTCGACCTTCAGGGTCTCGTGCTCGCCGAGCGAGTAGCTGGCGTATCCGTCCGGCACACCGTCGGCGTCGCGGTGCACGGCGACGTAGCGCGGCGCCGGGGAGATCGGCGGCTGTCCGGCGCGCAGAGCCCACCAGCGGTGCGGGCGCGACAGCGCGCCGGGCTGGGCGCGGCGATACCGGTCGTAGACCTCCTCCAGCAGCTCGCCGCACTCGGCGCGCCGCAGCACCTCGACTGAGCCGGTGTCGGCCGCCTGGCCCGCCCGGGGAGCGCTGAGGCCGGCCTGTCGGCGCGGCACCGTCAGCCGCCCCGTGTAGGTGGCCGGGCCGTAGCCGAACCTGCCGTAGATCGTGGCCTCGGACGCCAGCAGCACCGCGAGGAACTCCCCGCGGTCCCGGAACTCGGCGAGCTGATGGCGCATCATCGCGCTGAGCACGCCCTGGCGCCGGTGCGAGGGCAGCACGCCGACGGCCGTGACGCCCGGGGCCGAGGCCAGGGCCGCACCGGGCAGGGTGAGTTCGAAGGCGTGCGAGGCGGCGGTGCCCACGGGCCGCCCGTCCGCCGTCAGGGCGAGCAGGCAGCGGTCCGTCTCGAGCGCCGACCACCACAGCCCACCGCCGTCGACCGGGGTCTCGGGGAAGCGCCCGAACGCGGCATGGACCGTGTCGACGAAGACCTCCAGCTCCTCGTCGGTCGTGGAACGTATCTCCATTGCTGCCGCCGCCTCCTCGAAGTGCCCGGCCACCACGACCAGTGGTGCCCCGCACAGTGCAGCGACGTCACGTGACGGGATCAAGCGAATTATGACCGGCCGCAGGGGGCATCAGTTCACAGCGCGGTTCCCGTCTCCTTGGCCAGGGCCTCCAGGAGGCGGTCCTGGAACGCCTCGTCATGGACCGCCGCGTGCGGCTGCAGGCGTTCGCGGTGGTACCAGTACCCGCCCGTGGTCAGGGCCTCGGGGTCGTCCGCGGCGGCGAGCCACTCCTGGGTTCGATGGCCGAGTTCCAGGTCGTCCGGTGCACCGGGCCCGCCCATCCTGGTCGGCACCCACCCCGGGTCGACGGCGTTGCTCACCACGTCCGGGCGCAGCCGGGCCACCGCGGCGGCGAGCGTGGTGACGAACAGCTTGCTGTCGGAGTACGACCCCGCCCCCCTGCCCGACCAGTCGACCCCGTCGAGCGCGGGCCGCCCGCCGAAGTGCGAGTTGCTGCTCAGGTACACCAGGCGCCGCGGGCCGGGGAGCAGCGCCGTGAGCAGGTACGGCGCGATGATGTTGACCGGCATGACCGCGGGCCCGCTCCACACGCCCGCGTTGTGGATGACCGCGTCGAGCGGCTCCGCGTCGTTCAGTTCGGCGGCGATCCGTCGTACGGCGTCACGTTCGGTGAAGTCGGCCACGACGGCGCGCGCCCCGCGGTCGGTCAGCGGGGCGAGGCCCGCGAGGCGCTGCTGATTCCGGGCGTGCACGACCACGTCGTGCCCCGCGGACAAGAGCGCATCCGCCGCGGCGCGTCCCAGCCCGTCGCCGGACCCGGTCACCAGAATCCGGCTCACGACCCCACCACCCCCGCGCCCCGCCGGTGGGCGTGCGCTTCGTGGGAAAGCCGTGCGACTGCTCCTCGCATGGAGGTGTCTCCTTCCGTTCCGGCCTCCGCGGGCGTGCTCCGCGTCCGTTCAGGCTACGTACACCTGCCTCGCCCGGGGGCGGGCGTACTGCTCGTCGGTGACCGGTTCGTTCCAGACGACCTCCGCGCCGCCGTCGCGCTTCACCTCCCACAGGGCGATGTGCTCCATGAAGCGGTCGGGGGCGGCACCGTGCCAGTGCTCCCCGCCCGGCGGGCAGGAGACGGTCTCGCCGGGGCGGGCTTCGAGGACCGTGCCGTCGCGGGTGCCGATCAGGGCGATGCCGGAGACGATGTGCAGGGTCTGGCCCAGGGCGTGGATGTGCCAGTGGGTGCGGGCGCCGGGGGAGAACCGGACCAGGTTGACGTTCATCCGGGACGGCTCCTGGCCGGCGTGGAGCCGGTCGAACCAGACGTCGCCGGTGAACCAGTGCGCGGGTGCCTTGTCGGTGGGCTGCTGTGCGACGAGTTCCATGATCTCTTTCCGGACGTACGGGACGGCAGGTCGAGGAGACCCCGGTTCAGGGTGCTGGGGAAGGGCCTGCCGTGACAGGTACTGACAGGACCCCGCACACCTGCGCGACCCGATCTAGCCTGGAAGGCGTGAGCACCGAGAGCGACATCCGCGAGTTCCTCGCCTCGCGCCGCGCCAAGATCACCCCTCAGCAGGCCGGCCTGCCCGCGTACGGCGGCAACCGGCGGGTGCCCGGTCTGCGCCGCGAGGAAGTCGCCCTGCTCGCCGGCGTCAGCATCGACTACTACGTCCGCCTGGAGCGCGGGCGCCTCGCCGGGGCTTCGGAAGAGGTCCTCGACTCCGTCGCCAACGCCCTCCAGCTCGATGACGCCGAACGCGCCCACCTCTACGACCTGGCCCGCGCCGCCACCAAACGCCCTGCCCGCCGCCGGCCGGCCCGCGGCGCCCTGCCCGAGAGCGTCCTGCGCGTCCTGGAGTCCATGACCGACTCCCCGGCCTTCATCCGCAACGGCCGCACGGACATCGTCGCCATCAACCACCTCGGGCGCGCCCTGTACGCACCGCTGTACGCCGACAGCAGCGTGCAGACGGTCAACATCGCCCGCTTCCAGTTCCTGGATCCGCGTGCGCGCGACTTCTTCCCCGAGTGGGAGCAGTCCGTGAACGCCACGGTCGCCCTGCTGCGCACCGAGGCCGGGCGGGCCCCGCACGACCGTGAGCTGACCGGCCTCGTCGGTGAACTCGTCACCCGCAGCGAGGAGTTCCGCACGGCCTGGGCCAGACACAACGTGCACCTGCACCACACCGGCCGCAAGGCCGTCAGGCACCCCGTGGTCGGCGTCCTCACCCTCGACTTCGACGCCTTGGAACTCCCGGCCCTGCCCGGCCTGACCCTCACCGCACTGAGCGCGGCCCCCGGCACACCCGACCACGACGCCCTACGCCTGCTGGCCACATGGGCCGCCACGGAAAACGCCGGGACCGCCGACCAGCCGTCCCACCACGTCGACTGAGCGGTGTCCGGTTTTCGCCGGTCCGCGATAAATGCCTGGACTGAGTACCTCCCCTGACGGGAAACTTCCGACTTCCGAACCACCGGGAGCGTGATGGGGACCACAGACACACACGGACCGACGCCGGGCAGGAGCGCGGTCGTTCTGGCGCTGCGCCGCTACGGCGAGGAGCTGATGCGACTGCGACGACTGGCCCTGCCCGCGCTGCTGCTGCCGGCGCTCGGCAACATCGGCACCCGCTACGTCGCCCCCCTGCTGATCGCCAAGCTGGCAGGTCAGGCCTCCGACGGCGGCGGTCTCACCCTCGGCTCGGCGCTGCCGTACGTACTGGGCTTCGGCGGGGCGCTGCTGCTGGCCGAGGTCGTGTGGCGGATCGGGCAGCACTGCCTGAACCGCGTGGACGCGCTCGGCATGGAACACCTGTATGTGAGCGGCATGGACGAACTCCTCGCCAAGGACGCGGCGTTCTTCCACGACAACTTCGCCGGCTCCCTGACCAAGCGGGTGCTGAGCTTCGGCAAGCGCTTCGAGGACTTCGTCGACACGGTGACGTACCGGATCGTGGGCAGTCTCGTCCCGCTGGTGTTCGGCGCCGTGGTGCTCTGGAGCTACGAACCGATGCTCGTCGTCGGTCTGTTCGTGATGATCGGGCTGACCGTGGTGGCCGCCACGCCCCTGATCCGGCGGCGGCAGAGGCTCGTCAACGACCGTGAGGCGGCGCTCGCGCGGGTCTCCGGCCATGTCGCCGACAGCCTGATGAACATGGAGACCATCCGGGCGTTCGCCGCCGAGCACCGGGAGGCCGACGAACACCGCAGGCGGGTCGCCGACTCCCGGCGTCTGACGCTCAGGTCGTGGGACTACGGCAATCTGCGCGTCGACACCCTGATCGCCCCGATGTCCGTGCTGACCAACGTGCTGGGCCTGCTGGTCGCGATCGCCTTCGGCGGCCCGGGCCAGGGCGTGGAGGAGGTCGTGGTCGCCTTCACGTACTACTCCAACGCGACCCAGATCATGTTCGAGTTCAACCAGATCTACCGGCGCCTGGAAAGCTCGATGACCGAGGCCGCGCAGTTCACGGAGCTGCTGCTGGACCCGCCGACCGTGCTCGACCCGGCGCGACCGGAACCGCTAGCACCGTGCGGCACCGGCGTCCGCTTCGAGGCGGTGACCTTCGCCCACGCCGGCGCGCAGCCGATCTTCCGGGGCCTCGACCTGTACGTGCCCGCGGGCGCCCGGATCGGCCTGGTCGGCCGGTCCGGCGGCGGCAAGACCACCCTCACGCGCCTCCTGCTGCGGATGTCGGACATCGACGACGGACGCATCGTCATCGGCGGTCAGGACATCAGCCGGCTCCGCCAGAGCGACCTGCGCTCACTGATCGCGTACGTCCCGCAGGAACCCGCCATGTTCCACCGCAGCCTGCGCGACAACATCGCCTTCGCCCGGCCCGGCGCCACCGACGAGGAGATCCACGCGGCGGCCGCGGCCGCGCACGTCACCGAGTTCGCCGAGCAACTCCCCGACGGCTTCGGCACCTTGGTGGGGGAGCGGGGCGTGAAGCTCTCGGGCGGCCAGCGCCAGCGCGTCGCCCTCGCCAGGGCCATCCTGCGCGACGCCCCGATCCTGCTCCTCGACGAGGCGACCAGCGCACTGGACTCGGAGAGCGAGATCCTCGTGCAGGACGCGCTGTGGCGGTTGATGGACGGACGCACGGCGCTGGTCGTCGCCCACCGTCTGAGCACGGTCGCCGGTATGGACCGTCTCGTCGTCCTCGACCGCGGAACCGTCGTCGAGCAGGGCTCCCACGAGGAACTGCTCGCGACGAACGGCGCCTACGCCAAGCTGTGGCAGCACCAGTCGGGCGGGTTTCTCGGCGAGAGCGCGGAATCGGACCCGGACCCGGGCCCGGCGATCCCGGAAGCGGGCCTCAGCGGACTGCCCGGACCGGCCGGCCCGCCGCACGCCCGGACGACCACCGGCTCCTGAGAGCGCCTTCTCCCGTCCGCGGTTCGCTAGACCGTGACGACGATCTTCCCGGAGTGCAGACCCGCCTCGAGATGACGGTGTGCGGCGACGACGTCGTCGAGGGTGAACACCTTGTCGACGGCGGGCCGCATCGCGCCGAGGCGCACACCGGCGTTCAGGAAGGCCGCCATGCGTTTCACCACGGCGGGGTCGAGTGTGTGCTCGAAGCTGCGGTAACTGAAGATCCTCAGCGGTGAGCCGGCCGGGAACGGGGTGGGCCGGGGGTCCAGGAACCCCGCGGCGACCAGGGTTCCGCCGGGCCGGGCCGCCTTCAGGAGCTCCTGCTGACCGGGGCCCATGACCACGTCGAGGACGATGTCGGCGCCGGCTCCGTCGGTGTGGCGGCGGACGGCGTCGACGACGTTCTCGTGGTCGGTGGCGATGACGGCGGCGGCACCGGCGGCGAGGAGTTCGTCCTTGCGTGCGGTGTGCCGGGTGAGGGCGAGGGGGACGGCTCCGATCTGGCGGGCGATCTGGATCGCCGCCCGGCCGACACCGCCGGACGCGGCGCTGACGAGGACGTGGTCACCGGGCCGCATGCCCGCCTTCTCGACGAGCGCGCCGTAAGCGGTGGAGTACGCGACCCAGACGGCCGCCGCCTCCGTGACGCCGAGCCCGGCCGGCCGGGGGAGGACCTGGCTCGCCGGGAGCGTCGTGTACGCGGCGTAACTGCCCCGGGCGCTCGGGTCCGGGACAGCCGCGAGGATGACGGGATCGCCGATCTTCAGTCCGGTGGTGCCGGGGCCCAACGCGTCGACGACGCCGGTACCTTCGACGCCGAGCCGGGCGTGGGGCAGGGGGACGGGCGCGGGCGAGGTGCCCGAGCGCATCATCAGGTCGAGCGGGTTGACGGCGAACGCCTCGATCCTGACGCGCACCTCGCCGGCGGCGGGGTCGACGACCGGTTCCTCGACGACGTGCATGACCTCCGGCCCGCCGAACTCGTCGAACACGACGACTCGTTGCATGGTGGATCCTCCGCATCTGGCGCTGGTTTCGTCACTCGCGGAAGACGTTACGAAGCCGTCGGTTACCTCCTGGTACCTTCGATCCTCATGCAGAACGTGGCCGGTCCCGCCTTCCTCGCCGACTGCCCCACGCGCCTGGCGGTCGAGATCATCTCCGACAAATGGGCCGTGCTCGTGATCTACGGTCTCAGCAGCGGGCCCCGCAGGCACGGCGAGCTCGTCGACCTCATCGGCGGCATCTCCCGGAAGGTCCTCACGCAGACACTGCGCCGACTCCAGCGATACGGTCTGGTCGAACGCCATGCCGAGGCACCGCGGCGCGTCGAGTACCACCTCACCGACCTCGGCCGGACCCTGGTCGAGCCCATCGAGGTCCTGACGAACTGGGCGCGGGACAACGGCGAGGCCATCACCACCTTCCAGGAGAGGGCCGAAGCCGAGGGGTGAACCGGCTGACGGCACGAATGCACCGCTGATATTGGCTTGCGTGCCGCCGTCACCTGCGCGAACGTCGCCTGACCCCTGACGAAGGCAGTGAAGATGACCACGCAGACCCACCCCGTCGACCACGAACTCATCGAGGCCGCGGCGCGGATCGCCCGCACGCGCTGCCGGGGGGACCACCACACCATGGCAGCCGCGGCTCGCGCCGCGGACGGCCGGATCGTCACCGCGGTCAACGCCTACCACTTCACCGGCGGCCCCTGCGCCGAACTGGTCGTCATCGGTACGGCGGCTGCCCAGGGCGCCTACGACCTGGACACGATCGTCGCCGTGGGCGACCGGAACCGCGGAGTGGTGCCCCCGTGCGGCCGCTGCCGCCAGGTGCTCTTCGACTACTTCCCCGCCCTCAAGGTCATCGTCGGCAACGGCGACCACGTCCGCACCGTCCCGGTCACCGACCTGCTGCCGGAAACCTACGTCTGGTCCGACCACCAACTCGACGCCGAGTGACGACGCCACGCGCTCGCCGAGGCATCCACGTCGGCTCGGGGGCGGGATGCGGATCCCGACGGGCGGGAACCGAGGGCTCGTGGGGTGGCGTCCGTCTCGGCATGCAAGATCGATACCTGTATCTCGCTCGCCATGGCGAGGCCACACCCGACGAGAACGAGCTGACCTCAGCCGGTAGACGGCAGGCCGAGCTGCTGGGCAAGCGCCTGCACGGCGTACCGCTGACCGCCGTACACCATGGTCCGCTGCCCCGTGCGGCGCAGACGGCACGGCTGGTGGGGGAGCAGTTGGGTGACGTGCCGCTGCTGGAGTCCCGGGCGGCCGGTGACTACGTGCCCTACGTCCCGGAGCGGGATGAGCTGCCGCCGGCGTTCGCTGACGCGATGGTGGCGCGCTTCGCGTGGGTGACGGCCGAGGAGCGTGCGAGCGGTGCGGAGCTGGCCCGCCAGGCGCTCAGCGACTTCACCGGGCCGGCCGACGAGGGAGACGCGCCTCGGCACGAGCTGGTCGTCACCCACGCGTTTCTCGTCTCCTGGCTGGTACGCGCCGCGATGGACGCCCCGGCCTGGCGTTGGACGGGGCTCAACCCCGGCAACGCCGCGCTCACCGTCATCCGTTACGCCCCGGACCGGCCCGCGGGGGTCCTGGTCCTCAACGACATGAGTCATCTCCCGGAGGACCTGCGCTGGACCGGGTTCCCGCCGCCGCTCCGCGCGCCTTGCTGAGGCCGGAGCGGCAACTGCCGTACGGGCCCGCCGTGATGTTGCCGTAGTCCATTGGCGGGGTTTCATGCTTGTTGCTCTCTGGTGATGATCCGTTTCGCCGTGTAGCGTCAGTCCCGGCTGTCGTGGTTCGCAGTACCTGCCCGCGCTTTGGCGTGGGCGTTTTGCTGTGCAGTGCTGGACCAGGACGATCACCTCCAGGGCCGCGCGGCGCGGTTCCTGTACGTCTACGGAAAGGCATCAACATGGCCAGCGGAACCGTGAAGTGGTTCAACTCGGAGAAGGGCTTCGGCTTCATCGCCCAGGACGGCGGCGGCCCGGACGTCTTCGCGCACTACTCCAACATCAACGCCTCCGGCTTCCGTGAGCTGCAGGAGGGCCAGGCGGTCACCTTCGACATCACCCAGGGCCAGAAGGGCCCGCAGGCGGAGAACATCACCCCCGCCTGACCCCGGCCCGGCAGGGCAACGGGATCGCGAGCGTGATCGGGTGCGCCGCCCCGCAGTTCAGTCTGCGGGGCGGCGCACTTTTTCGCCTTTGCCGAGGAGCGTGCGCGTCAGTGCCGGAACAGCCACGCGATCCGGTCGAGGGCGGCGGCGTGATAGGCCACCAGCACGATCGTGAGCACCAGGGCGGGGGTGCGGGCCCCCGCCGCGTAGAGGGCTGCCGCGGCGCCGAGGAACACGGCGAGTTCGAGCAGCAGCCGCACCGGGCCGGGGGTCGCCACGACCGTGTTTCCGGAGCGGGACTCGTCACCGGGCGTCGCGAAGACCCCCCAGGCCGCGGCGACCAGTGCCGGTACGGCCACCACCGTGACGTACCGCAGCCCCTGCGGGGAGACGTGCCAGGCCCAGTATCCGAAGCACACCAACGCGGTGAGCTCCAGGACGAGCCGCAGCGCGAGCATGACGGGGTGGTAGCCCAGTCCGGGACCGGAGGTCATCAGCGTCCTGCCTTTCACCTTGTCCGACCGGACCGGGTCTTGTCGTGGCCTTCGCGGCCGTCAGCCTAGCCGGGGCACGGCCGGTAGGCGGTGGCCAGCACCGAGACGGTGAGCCGGTCGGGCAGGCGGTCGATGTCGTCGAGATCGGTATCGGTCACGTGCCGCGCGCTCGGTGTCATCGCCACCAGGTCCCGGACTTCCCTCCGGGCGAGGGGGACGGAGTATTCCACCCGCTCGGTGTCGACGGCCTCGAAGCAGGGGGCCAGCGCCCGGTGCAGGCGCTGTTCCTTCGACCGGTCGACCGTGACCATCCCCGGCAACCGGCGGCGCACCTCGGCCAGATGCCGACCGGTGGGACGGACCACGACCAGTCGGCCGGCCGGACGCAGCACACGATGGAATTCGGCCGGATTACGCGGGGCGAACACGTTCAGCACGACGTCGGCGACTTTGTCGGCGAGCGGGAAGGGACGGAAGGCGTCCCAGGCCATCGCGGCGGCTCGGTCATGGACCCGGGCCGTCGAGCGCAGCGCACGCACCGATGTGTCCAGCCCCAGTCCACGGGCGGTGGACAGATGGTCGAGTACGCCGGCCAGGTAGTAGCCCGTGCCGCACCCCACGTCGAGGACCGTGCCCCGCTCCGGCGCGGCACCGGCCGCCAGGCGGGCCACGGCCTGGCGGATGGGCGCGTAGGCGCCGGTGGCCAGGAAACGGTCCCGGGCCTGGACCATGGCCGCGTCGTCGCCGCTGGTGGCACGCGTGCCGGTCAGCAGGCCCGCGTAGCCGTGGCGGGCGATGTCGAACGTGTGACCCACCGGGCAGCGCAACACACCCCGCGCGGGGCGGAGTTGACGCCAGCGGCAGGTCGGGCAGCGCAGCAGGTCGAGGGATCGTTCGAGGGCAGGGGGAAGCAATACGGGCACGAGGCGCTCCTGGCGGGGCCGAAGGGGAAGAGTCCGTGCCTGTCCGCGTGCTCAGAGCGTCGGCGTCACTGCCTTCCGGGAGGAACGGGCAGCTTCGGGAACGTGGTTCACGCGGCAGGCACACCGAGGAGGGCGACGCCGTACGGCCTCGCCCTCAACGCCTTCCGATCACAGGAAGCAGCAGTGCGGGGTGCTCATGAATGCCACACCCGTGAGTCTACGAGCCATGACGCGGCCGCTGAAAAGGTTTTCCCCTGCATGATCCCTGGGCCATACCCTGAGTCTCCGCCCGCGCCGGCGGACCGCAGCACCGAGGACGAGGTCGCCCGGCTGATCGGCCTCGGCGCCGCCAGGACGGACGTGGGCCAGGGCGCAAGCACCTCTCAACGGGCGCCCGGGAAGCCGTTGTCGTCGTGCGCGGGCCCCGGCATGATGGATGTCGTATGCCGTGCATCGCCGCTGCCCGCGCCGCGCGGAGACGTCGGACAGGAGCAGGACGGAAGCATGTCGGGACAGATGTCGCCCAACGGAACGCCCTCCGGCCCCGGTTCGTCGCCCGAGCTGCGTGCCTCCCATGCCGACCGTGACCGGGTGGTGGACGTACTGCGGATCGCCGCGGGGGACGGCCTGCTGACGGCGGACGAGTTGGACGAGCGGGTGGAAGCCGCCCTGTCGGCGCGGACGCTGAGCGAACTGGCCGGGCTCACCGCCGATCTGCCCGTCGCGTCGACCCCCGCGGGCGGTGCCGGGAGCTGGGGCGTGGTGCCCAAGGACGTCGTCCGGATCGACCACGTGTTCAGCGGGGCGGTCAAGCGGACGGGGCGTTGGGTGCTGCCGCGGCGGCTGGAGCTCGCGGTGAGCTGGTGCGACGTCACGCTCGACTTCACCGAGGCCGTGATCACCCAGGACACGCTGCAGATCGACGTCGCCATGACGGGGAAGACCCTGACGCTCGTCACGGGGCCGGGCATCGAGATCGATGCCGACGAACTGACCCGGATCCACTGCCCGCTCAGACACCGTCCCACGCAGGCGCCGCCGGACGGCACACCGGTCAGGCTGCGCGTGGAGCTGGTCGGCCAGAAGGCCTACGGCAGCGTGGTGGTGCGTCCGCCGCGTCGGGGGTTCCGGCAGTGGCTGCTGCGCAGGCCTTCCTCCCGGCCGGCCGGGGACTGACTCCGTCAGCGCTGCCGCACCGACGACATAGACACGCTGCCGCATCAACGACATAGACATGAGGGCCGCCGTCCCCTTCCGCAGGGGCGGCGGCCCTCCGCATCCCCCTCGGCGGTCCTCCGTATCCCCTCGGTGTCCCCGCCGCCTCGACTTTGTCCTGAGTGTGGAAAAAGATTGCTCTACTCCTGCGCAAGTACTTCCCACTCTGGATAATGGTTGTTACGTTCCTTTCCGACAGCCTGGTGGCGCGGTCGGTGGAGACGGCGCCTGGCTCCCGGCCGTGGGTGAGGGGAGGAGGGACCGTGCGACGGATGACTGCTCGGCCCGAGAACGCGCATCAGGCGCGGCTGCTTCGTCTGCTGCGTGACCACGGGGCCAACTCCCGCGCCCAGTTGGGCGACCTGGTGGATCTGTCGCGGTCGAAGCTGGCCGTGGAGGTGGACCGGCTGCTGGAGACGGGCCTGGTGGTGGCCGATGGGCTCGCCGCCTCGCGCGGTGGCCGCCGTTCCCACAACATCCGGCTCAACCCGGGGCTGCGTTTCCTCGGTGTCGACATCGGTGCGACCTCGGTCGACGTGGCCGTCACCAATGCGGAGCTGGAGATCCTCGGTCATCTCAACCAGCCGATGGACGTGCGTGAGGGTCCGGTCGCGGTGTTCGAGCAGGTCCTGTCCATGGCGGCGAAGTTGAGGGCCACCGGGCTTGCGGAGGGTTTCGACGGGGCCGGTATCGGTGTTCCGGGGCCGGTGCGTTTCCCGGAGGGTGTGCCGGTGGCGCCGCCGATCATGCCGGGCTGGGACGGTTTCCCGGTGCGGGAGGCGCTCAGTCAGGAGCTGGGCTGTCCGGTGATGGTCGACAACGACGTGAACCTGATGGCGATGGGGGAGCAGCATGCGGGTGTCGCGCGTTCCGTGGGTGACTTCCTGTGCGTGAAGATCGGTACCGGTATCGGGTGCGGCATCGTGGTGGGCGGGGGTGTCCACCGGGGTGTCACCGGTAGCGCGGGCGACATCGGGCACATTCAGGCCGTGCCCGACGGGCGGCCCTGCGCCTGCGGCAACCGGGGCTGCCTGGAAGCCCACTTCAGCGGCGCCGCGCTCGCCGAGGACGCGGAACAGGCCGCCCGCGAGGGACGGTCGGCGTATCTCGCCACCCGGCTGGAGACGGCCGGAAGTCTGACCGCCGCAGATGTGTCGGCCGCCGCCGCGGCGGGAGACACCGTGGCTCTGGAACTCATCCGTGAAGGCGGCAGACGTCTGGGACAGGTCGTCGCCGGACTCGTCAGTTTCTTCAACCCGGGACTGGTGGTCATCGGCGGAGGTGTGACCGGACTGGGTCACACGTTGCTGGCCAGTGTCCGGACCCAGGTGTACCGGCAGTCCCTGCCGCTCGCCACCGGCAACCTGCCGATCGTACTGGGGGAGTTGGGGCCGGTGGCCGGAGCCATCGGCGCCGCCCGCCTCATCAGCGACCACGTCTTCTCGCCGGCCTGACCGACGCGGCGGACGCAGCCATAGCCGTAGCTGTAGCAAGAAACGTGTGGCAACACGTCCATCAAGTGTCATCGCAACCCTGCCGGTGACACCGCACACCCCAGGGTGCCTCGGCAATCCCAAGACACCCTGACAGCGACCTCAGGGCCACGTCAGGCCTGCCCCCTGCTCGGCGCCTCCCCGCCCAGCCCTGCACAGCCCTGCCTTGCACAGCCCCGCCCTGCCCACTCACGGCCCGCATCCGCCGAGGGGATACCTCATGGCACCACAACCACCCCTGCTCACCATGTCCGGCATCACCAAGTCCTTCCCGGGCGTCCGCGCCCTGGACGGTGTGGACCTCGAAGTCGAGGCCGGTGAGGTCCACTGCCTCCTCGGCCAGAACGGCGCAGGCAAGTCCACGCTGATCAAAGTGCTCGCAGGTGCCCACCAGCCCGACGACGGTGAGATCACCTGGCGGGGCGAGCCCGTCACCCTGGGGTCACCGATCGCCGCCATGCGCCTCGGCATCGCCACCATCTACCAGGAACTCGACCTGATCGAGGGCCTGTCCGTCGCCGAGAACGTCTTCCTCGGACACGAACCCACCTCCGCCGGATTCGTGGTGCGCGGCGCCGCCGCCCGCACCGCGACCGCGCGGCTGCTGGAGCGCCTCGGCCACGCGGAGATCGAACCCGGGCGGCTCGTCGGGGAGTTGTCCGCGGCCCAGCAGCAGATCGTCTCCATGGCCCGCGCCCTCTCCCACGAGGTGCGGCTGATCGTGATGGACGAGCCGTCGGCGGCGCTCGACCCCGAAGAGGTCGACAACCTCTTCAGGATCGTCGCCGATCTGACCGCCGAAGGGGTCGCCGTCATCTACATCTCGCACCGCCTGGAGGAGATCCGCCGCATCGGCGATCGGGTCACCGTCCTCAAGGAGGGCCGTTCGGTCGCGGGCGGCCTGCCCGCCGGGTCGACCCCGACCCGCGAGGTCGTGGCCCTGATGACCGGGCGGAACGTGGAGTACGTCTTCCCGGAACGCCCCGCGGCCGGGTTCGCCGCGCGGCGGGAGCCGGTGCTGAAGGTCGAAGGGCTCACCCGGCGAGGGGAGTTCGCGCCCGTCGACCTGGAGCTGCGGCCCGGGGAGATCGTCGGTCTGGCCGGACTGGTCGGCTCGGGGCGCTCCGAGATCCTGGAGACCATCTACGGGGCCCGTAAACCCGACGCCGGCCGGGTGCTGGTCGACGGCAGCCCCCTGCGCCCCGGGAGCGTACGCGCCGCAGTGCGCGCCGGCATCGGCCTCGCGCCCGAGGAACGCAAGGCACAGGCGCTGCTGATGCTGGAGTCCGTCAGCAGCAACGTCTCCGTCTCCACCCTGTCCCGGTTCGCCCGCGCGGGCTGGATCGACCGGCGCGGCGAACGCGCCGCCACCCACCAGGCGGTCCGCGAACTGTCCCTGCGGCCGGACAACCCCGACACCGCGATCAGGACCCTGTCCGGCGGCAACCAGCAGAAGGCGGTGCTCGCCCGCTGGCTGCTGCGGGGCTGCAAGGTCCTGCTGCTGGACGAGCCGACCCGGGGCGTCGACATCGGTGCCCGGGCCGAGCTCTACGCCGTGATCCGCAGGCTGGCCGACGAGGGCCTGGCCGTACTCCTCGTGTCCAGCGAAGTGCCCGAGGTCCTGGGCCTCGCCGACCGGGTGCTCGTGCTCCGCGAAGGCAGCGTCGTCCACACGGCGGACGCCCGGGAGCTCGACGAGCACCGCGTACTCGATCTTGTGATGGAAGGGAGCCCGACGTCATGACGCAGCCGGCCACCGCGGCGCCGAAGGACGCGCCGACCCCCGCCGCGAAATCCGCGGACGAGAAGGGGAGTTCACGCCTGACCGGACTGCGGTGGGACGTGCGCACGCTGTCCCTGCTCGGAGTCCTCGCCGTTCTCGTCGCGGTCGGCGGGATCACCGCGCCCGACGAGTTCCTGGCGACCAGCAACCTGCAACTCGTGCTCACCCAGGCGTCCGTGATCGGCGTCGTCACCGTCGGCATGACGTTCGTCATCACCAGCGGCGGCATCGACCTGTCGGTCGGCGCGATGGTCGCGCTCGCCTCGGTGTGGGCGACGACCGTGGCCACCCAGGACTTCGGGTTCGCGGGCATCCTCTTCACCGCCGTGGTCGTCGGGGTGGGCTGCGGGCTGGTGAACGGGCTGCTCATCGCCTACGGCAGGATGGTCCCGTTCATCGCGACGCTGGCCATGCTCGCCTCCGCCCGGGGCCTGGCCCTGCAGATCACGGACGGCAGCACCCAGGTCGTGACCGTCCAGTCGGTGCTCGATCTCGGCGGCCGGGACGCCTACGTCCTCGGCATCCCGCCCCTCGTCCTGATCTTCGCCGCGGTCACCGTCATCGGCTGGCTGCTGCTCAACCGCACCACCTTCGGCCGGCGCACCGTCGCGGTCGGCGGCAACGCGGAAGCGGCACGCCTGGCGGGCATCGACGTCCGCCGCCAACGCCTGTACCTGTACCTGCTGTCCGGACTGTGCTGCGGCATCGCCGCCTTCATGCTGATCGTGCTCGCCGGCTCGGGCCAGAACACCAACGGCAACCTCTACGAGCTGGACGCCATCGCCGCGGCGATCATCGGCGGGACGCTGCTCAGCGGCGGCCGCGGCACGATCGTCGGCTCCGTCCTCGGCGTGCTGATCTTCACCACGATCACCAACATCTTCGCCCTCAACAACCTCGAGACCGCCGTCCAGCAGATCGCGAAGGGCGCCATCATCGTCGCCGCCGTCCTGGTCCAGCGCCGCTCACTGCACGGAGACACCTGACGCCGCCGTGCCGTACGTCGCGCGGGGACACCTGACGCCGCCGCGCCGTACGCCGCACAGGGACGCCTGGAGCCCCGCCCGTGCCGTACGCCGTGCGGAGACGCCAGAAGCCACCCGTGCCGCTCGCCGCACGCCGGCGCCCGGACGCCGCCCGTGCCGTACGCCGCCGGACGGCGGCCCCTGACACCGCCGTCCGGCCCCCCGCCACCCCGTCCTGACGCACACCGCCCAGTCGAAGGGTCGATCCACCATGGCAAGAACCCCCGCCACCAGCCGCAGAGCACTGTTGTTCGGCACCGCGGCCGTGTCCGCCGGAGCGCTGCTGACGGCCTGCACCAGCAACGAGACCAAGGACCAGGAACCGGCCGCCGACAACGCCCCGGTCGCCGACGACAAGCCCGGCAAGGCCGTCACCATCGGCTTCGCCGGCCCGCAGGCCGACCACGGCTGGCTCAACGCCATCAACGACAACGCCAAGAGCCGGGCGAAGAAGTACTCCGACGTCACCCTGGAGATCACCGAGGGCTCCAACGACACCGCCGCCCAGATCGGCCAGATCCAGACGCTGATCAACAAGAAGGTCGACGTCCTGGTGATCCTCCCGGCCGACGGCAAGGCCCTCACCCAGGTCGGTCTCCAGGCCATGCGGGCCGGCATCCCCGTCATCAACCTCGACCGCGTCTTCGCCTCCCCGCAGGCCTACCGCTGCTGGATCGGCGGCGACAACTACGGCATGGGCCTCAACGCCGGGCACTACATCGGCGAGCAGCTGAAGGGCAAGAAGAACGCCAAGGTCGTCGAACTCGCCGGTCTCGACAACCTCGAACTGACCCAGCAGCGCACCAAGGGCTTCGACGACGCCCTGAAGAACTACCCGAACATCAGGAAGGTGGCGCGCCAGGCGGCCGACTTCACGGTGGAGTCCGGGCAGGCCAAGATGGCCCAACTCCTCCAGGCCCAGTCGAACTTCGACGCCCTCTGGAACCACGACGACGACCAGGGCGTCGGCGCGCTGCGCGCCATCGACCAGGCCGGCCGCGACGACTTCCTGATGGTCGGCGGTGCGGGTGCCAAGTCCGCGATGGACGCCATCAAGGCCGGCAACAGCGTCCTCAAGGCGACCGTCCTGTACCCGCCGACCATGGCCGCCTCCGCGATCGACCTCGCTCGCGCGCTCGGCCAGAGCAAGGGCGTCGGTGGTCTCGCCGAGTTCGAGATCCCGTCCTCGCTGACGCTCTACTCGGCCGTCGTCACCAAGGACAACGTCGACCAGTACCTGCCGACGGGCTTCATCTGACCGGCCCGGGCCACGGGCCCCGCTCGACCACAGCGATGAGTCAGTGACACTCCGACGAGGAGGAAATCCGTATGGAAGTCCGTAGGGAACCGAGGGACAACCGGACCGCACCGCCGACGCTCGGCGTGGGCATGGTCGGCTACGCGTTCATGGGTGCCGCCCACTCACAGGGATGGCGCACCGTCGGGCACGTGTTCGACCTGCCGCTGCGGCCGGTCCTGGCCGCGATCGCCGGCCGCGACGCGGACGCCGTGCGGGCTGCGGCCGCCAAGCACGGCTGGGCGGCGGCGGAGACCGACTGGCGTGCCCTCATAGCCCGCGACGACGTCCAGCTCGTCGACGTCTGCACACCGGGTGACAGCCACGCGGAGATCGCCATCGCGGCACTGGAGGCGGGCAAGCACGTACTGTGCGAGAAGCCCCTGGCCAACTCGGTCGCCGAGGCGGAGGCCATGGTCGCGGCCGCCGAAGCGGCCCGGGCCCGTGGGCAGTTGGCGATGGTGGGCTTCAACTACCGGCGGGTGCCCGCCCTCGCCTTCGCCCGCCGGCTCATCGCCGACGGCAGGCTCGGAGCCTTGCGTCACCTGCGGGTCAGCTATCTCCAGGACTGGCTGGTCGACCCCGACTTCCCGCTGACGTGGCGGCTCCAGCGGGAGCACGCGGGCTCGGGGGCGCTCGGCGACCTGGGCGCGCACATCGTCGACCTCGCGCAGTATCTGACGGGGGAGCCGCTGGTCGGGGTCTCGGCGCAGGTGGAGACCTTCATCAAGGAACGGCCGCGCCTGGACGGTGCCTCCTCCGGCCTGACCGCTTCGGGCGGCTCTCGGCGCGGGCCGGTGACGGTGGATGACGCGGCCGTCTTCACCGGCCGGTTCTCCTCGGGGACGCTCGCCGTGTTCGAGGCCACCCGGATGGCGTCGGGCCGCAAGAACGCCCTGAGGCTGGAGGTGAACGGCGAGCTGGGTTCGCTCGCATTCGACCTGGAGCGCCTCAACGAGCTGTCCTTCCACGACCATCAGGAGCCCGCCGCGACGGCGGGGTTCCGCAGGATCGTCGTCACCGAACCGGATCACCCCTATCTGGAGGGGTGGTGGCCGCCGGGCCACGGCCTCGGTTACGAGCACAGCTTCGTCCACCAGGCCCGCGACCTCGTCGAGGCCATCGCGTCCGGCACCGACCCGATGCCGTCCTTCGCGGACGGGCTCCAGGTGCAGCGGGTGCTCGCCGCGGTGGAGGAGAGCGCCGAGAAGAACTCCGTCTACACGCCGGTCGCGACAACCGACCGGCGGTGAAGTGGAGTTGCTTGGCCGTGACTGCGCTTTGTCCTCGCTCGGGAAGAAGTTTGTCTTCTTCGTGCACAAGGGGTTCCCGCCGCAGACGAACGGGGCTACGGTCCCTTTCGTGCACAGGAACCACACAGTGGTTCGACACTGACGGCGCCGACAGGTCGTACGGCCGACTCCCGAGACCGACCCAACCCCCGTAACCGCATCCGGGATCAGCCCTCCCGGAGTGCGGCCGAAGCCGCCGAATGCCGGCGGTGGGCGGGAGGCCTCCGGGCCACCCACCCACCGTCCTCCACACCACCTCGGCACAGCGACATGGCACGGAGGCAGTTCGTGAACAACGACGTGAACGCATCGCAGCCCCGGACCGGCGAGCGCACCGCGCGCACCGGCGTCTGGTTCGTCGGAGCCCGCGGATCGGTCGCCACCACCGCCGTCACCGGATGCGCGGCGGTCACCGCCGGACTGCACGCGCCGACCGGGATGGTCACCGAGACACAGCCGTTCGACGGCGCCGGTCTGCCGGCCCTGTCCACGCTCGTCTTCGGCGGCCACGACACCGCCCACTGCCCGCTGCCCAAGCGGGCCGAACAGCTCACCGAGGCAGGCGTCCTGCCGCACGGGCTCGCCCCCGCCGTACGCGCCGAACTCCGGGCCGCCGACGAGGAGATACGCATCGGCGGCCCGCTCCCGGACGACGCTCGCGACGACGAGGAACTCATCGCGGACTTCGCCGCCGACCTCACCGCGTTCCGCGAACGCCACGCACTGGCCCGCGTGGTCGTGGTCAACGTCTCCTCCACGGAGCCGCTGCCCGCACCCGACGCCGTACGGCTGCCGGCCAGCTCCCTCTACGCGGCCGCCGCCGTGCGCGCCGGCTGCCCCTACGTCAACTTCACGCCGTCCACCGGGCTGCGCACCCCGGCCCTGACCGAAGCCGCCGCGGCCGCCGGACTTCCCCACGCGGGCCGCGACGGCAAGACCGGCCAGACGCTGCTGCGGGCCGCGCTCGCCCCGATGTTCGTCCAACGCGCCCTGCACGTCAGGGCCTGGTCCGGCACCAACCTCCTCGGCGGCGGCGACGGGGCGGCGCTGGCCGACCCGGGCGCGGCGGCGGCGAAGAACGCAGGCAAGGAACGCGTCCTGGCCGACACCCTCGGACACACCCCGCAGGGCGAGGTGCACATCGACGACGTCCCCGTGCTCGGCGACTGGAAGACCGCCTGGGACCACGTGGCCTTCGAGGGCTTCCTCGGCTCGCGCATGATCCTGCAGACCATCTGGCAGGGCTGCGACTCGGCCCTGGCCGCTCCGCTCGTGCTGGACCTGGCCCGCCTGGTCGCCCGCGCCCACGAGGCGGGCCTGTCCGGCCCCCTTCCGGAGCTGGGCTTCTACTTCAAGGACCCCGACGCGGGACCGTCGGGGCTGACGGAGCAGTTCACGGCGCTGCTGTCGTTCGCCGACCGCCTGCGCAACGCTTCTTGACCCCTCATCCCCGGGCGGCAGCAGCCCAAGCCGCCTCCCCTCACGAGCGACGACGAAGGTCCGCTCGTTCTGAACTCCACCCCCCGCGCGCACTGTCCGGCCGCCCAGCGGCCACCTCCTGCGGCTCGCCGGCCCTCTGGTGAGACGGCGTCCGTCAGGCACCCGCAGCATCGCGACAACGAAAGTGAGACCCCTGTGACCGCGTTCAACGACGAAGCCGTCACCGACGACGCCCTGCGCCGCACGCTCGGCGTCAGCCGCCGCCGTTTCCTCAGCACCTGCACCGCCACCGCCGCCGTGGCGATCGCCGCCCCGGTCTTCGGCGCCTCGCCCGCCCTCGCGCAGGACAGAGCCGAAGCCGCCGCCGGTGACCGGGGGCGTTCCGCTCTGGTGCCCCCGCACAAGCGCGGCATCATCCTCTACACCGTCCGTGACGCGATCGGCCGCGATCCGCTCGCCTCCGACCTGCCCTCCGGTTTCCGCGAGGTGTTCCGGCAGTTGTCCCGGTTCGGCTACCGCCAGGTGGAGTTCGCCGGCTACGGCCAGCACGCCAACGCGCCCGGCGGCGCCGATCTGGGCACGGTGGCGGGCGCGAAGCTCATGCGTTCCTGGCTCGACGAGTACGGCCTGCGGGCGCAGGGCAGCCACGGCTACATCCCGCCGTCCTGGCCGCTGACCTCGTCCGACCTCGACACCTTCAAGCGCTTCCTGGAGATCGCCAACATCCTCGGCATGGAGCACATGGGGACCGGCGCCGACCCCACCAACACCCGCTTCCGCGCGGACTGGGACGTGGCCGCGGAGAAGTGGAACACCCTGGGCGCCATCGCCCGCCGCGAGGGCATCAAGCTCTACACCCACAACCACGACGCGGCCTACGACTTCCTCCTCGACGGCGGCCCGCTCGACGCCCAGGGCCAGCCGACCCGCAGCTCCGGCATCCGGAAGCTGGAGTACTTCCTGAAGGTGACGGACCGCAAGAACGTGTATCTGGAGCTGGACGTGTTCTGGGCCCACGTGGCCCAGTACAAGTTCCACACGTACACCGCCCACGACGGCTCGCAGCGCGAGGACGTCTTCGACCCGGCGGCGCTCGTGGTCCGCAACACCCAACGCTTCCCGCTCTTCCACGCCAAGGACGGCGTCGTGAACCTCCAGAGCGGCCTGGGCTACGACATGGTGCCCTTCGGCACGGGCGACATCGACTACCGGAAGTTCTTCACCCGGGTGGGCGCGAAGAACTACCACAACCCGATGGTCGAGCAGGACAACGCACCGAGCACGACCGTGCCCGGCCAGTCCCTGGACTTCGCCAAGATCGGCTACGACAACCTCGCGGCCCTGCGCGCCTGCAACTGACGCGACGTCACCTGCCGTGCCTTCACCCGGCTTTCCACCTGGTCTCTTGTCACCCGCCGGCCAGACCAAAGGAGTTCTGAGTGCGTAACAGACGGATCGTCACCCTCTTCGGGGCGGCCGCGTTGGCCGGAGCCGTCGGGCTGCTGCCGCTTCCCGCAGCCCAGGCCCACCCGTCGGACCCCACCCCGCCGACTTCGTCGGACTTCCAGAAGGTCACCCTCAACGACCGCCCGGGCGAGCCCATGGCCCTGGCCGTCCTGCCCGACCGGCGGGTGCTGCACACGGCACGCACCGGCGAGGTCCGCATCCACGACCCCAAGAGCGGCGTCAACTTCCTTGCCGCCGACATGAAGAAGAGCCCCGCGGGGCTTTACCAGCACGACGAGGAAGGCGTGCAGGGCATCGCCATCGACCCCGCGTTCGCCAAGAACCACTGGGTCTACCTCTACTACTCGCCCCGCCTCGACACCCCCATGGACGACCCCGCCACGCCGGGCGTCAACGAAGGCGACGCACCGCAGTTCGGCACGGCCGCGGACTTCGCCAAGTACAAGGGCGTCACCCGGCTTTCGCGGTTCAAGCTCGTCGGCAACAAGCTCGACTACGACACCGAGCAGAAGATCATCGACGTGCCCGCCGACCGCGGCATCTGCTGCCACGTCGGCGGCAAGATCGACTTCGACCACAAGGGCAACCTGTTCCTGTCGACCGGCGACGACTCCAACCCGTTCTCCTCCGACGGCTACGCCCCGCTCGACGACCGCCCCGACCGCAACCCCGCCTACGACGCGCGCCGCACCGCGGGCAACACCAACGACCTGCGCGGCAAGGTCCTGCGCATCAAGGTCAAGCGCCACGGCGGCTACGCGATACCCGACGGCAACCTCTTCGCGCCGGGCACCGCGAAGACCCGGCCCGAGATCTACGCCATGGGCCTGCGCAACCCCTTCCGCTTCGGCGTGGACGACAGGACCGGTGAGGTCTATGTCGCCGACTACTCACCCGACGCCAACACCGCCAACCCGGGCCGCGGCCCCGCCGGTCAGGGCCGCTGGATGGTCATCGACCGTCCGGCCAACTACGGCTGGCCGTACTGCGTGACCACGGACCAGCCCTACCAGGACTACGACTTCGCCACCCAGACCTCCAGCGGCGCCTTCAACTGCGCGAAGCCCGTCAACGACTCGCGCCACAACACCGGCCGCAGCGAACTGCCCCCGGTCGAGAACGCGGAGATCGTCTACGGCTACGGCGCCACCCCGAAGTTCCCCGAACTCGGCACCGGTGGCATCGGCCCGATGGGCGGCCCGGCGTACCGCTACGACAAGCACAACAAGGCCGCCAACCGCTGGCCCCAGTACTTCGACGGCAAGCCGCTCTTCTACGAGTGGACCCGCGACCAGATGAAAGCGCTCACCCTGGGCAAGAACAACGAGGTCCTGAAGATCGAGGACGCGATCCCCGGGATCGTCACGGACGGCCCGATCGATGCGGAGTTCGGCCCCGACGGCGCGCTGTACGTTCTGGAGTACGGCACCGGGTACTTCGCGGAACTGCCCGAGGCCCAGCTCTCCCGCATCGACTTCGTCCGGGGCAACCGCACCCCGGAGCCCAAGGTCGCGGCGGACGTGGTCAACGGCACCAGTCCGCTGACGGTCCAGTTCTCCAGCGCCGGCACCAAGGACGCCGACGGCGACGCCCTGCGCTACGCCTGGGACTTCGACGCCGACGGCACGGTCGACTCCAGGGAGGCGAACCCGAAGCACACCTTCGACAAGAACGGGGTCTACGACGCCACGCTGAAGGTCACCGACAGCACCGGCCGTTCGGCCTCCGCCTCGGTTCCGGTCGTGGTCGGCAACAAGGCGCCGGTCGTCTCGCTCACCACCGACCCGGCCCCGCACGGCGGCACCCCGTTCCACTGGGGTGACACGGTCACCTGGCAGGTCACCGTCACCGACGACCAGCCCGTGGACTGCGCCAAGGTCAGCGTCTCCTTCATCCTCGGCCACGACACCCACGGCCACCCGCTGTCCACCAGCAACGGCTGCTCCGGCTCCTTCAAGACGTTCGTGGACGGCGGTCACTCCGGCTCGGACAACCTGAAGGCGGTCTTCAACGCCACCTACACGGACACGCCCCCGGCGGGCCTGCCGTCCCTGTCGGGCAGCGCCGAGGTCGCCCTGACCCCGGAGGACTGACCGACTGACGACAGAGAACACACCAGCGGGGCGCCCTCACCAGGGCGCCCCGCGTTCCACTTCACCACGCCGCCGGCTGCCCGTCGTCGACGGCGATGTGCAGCCGGTCGGCGATCGTGGTGAGGGCGGTCCCCAAGGGGAGCGCGACGCGGGTGACGGCGAACTGGTCGCCCCGGGTCGGGTCCCGGTTGACGATGAGGACCGGCTTGTCGGCCCGGGCGGCCTGACGGACGAATCTGAGCCCCGACATCACCGTGAGCGAGGAGCCCAGGACCAGCAGCGAGGACGCCTCTTCGACCAGCCGCCGGCAGTGCTCGATCCGCTGGACCGGCACCGGTTCACCGAAGAACACCACATCCGGCTTCAGCACGCCGCCGCATTCCCCGCAGGGCACGACCCGGAAGTCACCGACCTGGGCATCGGTGAGATCGGCGTCTCCGTCGGGGTTGATCTCCGCGGCCGTCGGCGCGAATCCGGCGTTGGCCGCCTCCAGCCGTACGGCGAGGTCGCCGCGCGGACTGGTCGCTCCGCACGACAGACACACGACCCGGTCCAGCCGCCCGTGCAGATCCACGACCCCCGCACTGCCCGCGGCCTGGTGCAGACCGTCGACGTTCTGCGTGATCACGCCCGAGAGCACCCCGTGCCGCGCGAACGCGGCCACGGCCCGGTGACCGGCGTTGGGCAGCGCGCGGCCGAACGTGCGCCACCCGAGATGACTGCGCGCCCAGTACCGCTGCCGGGCGCGCGGGCTGGAGGTGAAGTCCTGGTACGTCATCGGGGTGTGCCGGCTGAGACTGCCGCCCTCGCCCCGGTAGGCGGGGATGCCCGACTCCGTGGAGATGCCCGCCCCGGTCAGCACGAGGACACCACCGGCGCGCACCGCCTCGACCACCGGCCGCAGATCGGTGGTGCCCGGAGGCAGGTCGGAGGGAGGGGTCCAGTGAAGGGTGGGACGCATCCGCATGTCCGCCAGCGTACGAAACCGCGCGGGGCTTCGGCTCCTGATCCGCTAGGCGTCCCCAGGGGCATCGCGCAGGGAACGGACCGTGCTCTGCAGGAACCGGAACGCCTCCGACTGTTCGCTCTCGGTCAGGCCGGCCAGCATTCTGGCCTCGAAGGCCCCTTCGGCCGCACCTTCACGTTCGCCGACCCCGGCGGCTACCAGCTCACGCTCCACGACCGCGCCTGACCGACCCCGGCCCGGCTGGCCGTGCACCCTTGCATCAGGACGGCTGCACCTCGTCGAAGAGGGTCAGGGCCTGGGCGGGGTCGGGGCTCACGAGGCGTTCCAGGCCGGCCGTCGTCATCTCCGCCCACCGGCCCGCTCGTGCCCACATCTGTTCCTCGAAGACGCGGACGGCCTTGTCCAGGTCTTCAGGCCGGGCGGCGACGGCCTCGGCGAGTTCGGCGCCCTCCAGCATCGCGAGGTTCGCGCCCGCCCCCAACGGCGGCATCAGGTGGGCGGCGTCGCCCAGGAGCGTCACCCCGGGGACGTGCGCCCAGGTGTGTGACACGGGGAGGACGTACAGCGGGCGAGGGGTGAAAGCGGTGCCGCGGCGCAGGAGTTCGAGAACGGGAGCGGCCCAGCCGTCGAACAGGGCCAGGAGCCTCGACCGGGTGGAGTCGACGTCGGACAGGTCCAGGTCCCTGTGCCAGTCCTGCGGCACCCGGAACTGGGCGTACACCTTGACGTGGCCTCCGCTGTTGCGCTGCGCGACCAGACCTCGGTTCACCCCGTACACGGCCAGCGAGCCGTCACCGATCAGCCGGGCGAGCTCGGGATGGCGCGCGTCGACGTCGTCGAGGGAGGTCTCCACCGCCGTGACCCCCGTGTAGTGCGGCGTCACCGACGAGACGGCCGGACGGACCCGGGACCAGGCGCCGTCCGCGCCGATCACGAGGTCGTATGCCTCCGGCCGCCCGTCCTCGAAGCGGACGAGTGCGCCATCGTCGTGGGTCTGCGGCACCACCTCTGCCACGCCCCGGCCCCACTGCACGTCGAGCGGGCCGAGCAGCAGGTCGCGGAGCTGCCCCCGGTCGATCTCGGGATTGGCCTCGTCGCCCGGGCGGGGGCGCCAGTCGCGCAGAACCGTCCCGTCCGTGTCCAGGATGCGCATGGCCTGCCCCTCGGGGCGGGACAGGGCCCGGAACTCCGCCAGCAGCCCCGCCTTGTCCAGGGCGAGCTGACCCAACCCCGCGTGCAGGTCCAGCGTGCCGCCCGGAGGCCGGGCATCGGGGGCGGGATCGCGTTCGAAGACGGTGACGGGGTGACCGTGGCGGTGCAGGACACGGGCGAGGGTGAGACCGGCGGGACCGGCTCCGACCACGGCGATACGATGCCTCATGTCGATACACTGTATTGCTATGATACGCCGCATCGCAACAGTACGATGTGGCCATGACTGTGTGGGACCGGCCGGAGCCGCCGACGCGCCCCGTACCGCTCGACCGGGAGCGGATCGTCGCCGCCGCCATCGCGCTGGCCGACGAGGGCGGACTGGACGACGTGTCACTGCGCAAGGTCGCCGCCCGCCTGAAGGCCGGACCGATGCGGCTGTACGGCTACATCGCCACCAAGGAGGAGTTGTTCGACCTCATGGTGGACGAGGTCCAGGCCGAGATCCTCCCCGAGGCGCGGCCCGCTGACTGGCGGGAGACTCTGCGCGTCCTCGCCCACCGCACTCGGCAGACCGTGCTCCGCCACGAATGGCTGGCCGACCTGCTCGGCAGCCGTCCGACCCTCGGCCCGAACGGCCTCGCCGTGACCGAGGCCAGACTGGCCGCGCTGGACGGACTCGCCGACATCGACACCGCCATGCGCGCCGCGGAGACCGTGAGCGCCTACACCACCGGTGCGATCAGACGCGAGGTGGCGAACCTGCGCGCCGAGCGCGCCACGGGCCGGTCCAAGAGCGCCTGGCAGCGCGCCAACGGCCCGCACGTGACGAGGATGCTGGCCACGGGACGCTTCCCGGCGCTGTCCAAGGCCGTCCACGAGGCCACGCACGTGGACGCCGAGGAATCCTTCGAGGCCGGCCTGGACTGGGTCCTCGACGCCGTGGCCGCCAGACTCGCCCGGTCCTGAGCGCCTTCGCCGGGATCCCCGAAGCAGGGGACGCCGACGAAGACCCCGTTCGTGCGGATCAGGACAGGAAGCCGGCGACGAGTGCGGCGAACTCGTCCGGCTCGGCGAGCCGGATGCCGAGGTCCTCTGCCTTGGCACGCTTGGAGCCGGCGCCCTCGCCGGCGACCACCAGGGTCGTCTTCTTGGAGACGCTGGAGGAGGAGCGGCCGCCGGCGCGTTCGATGAGCTCGTTCATCTGGTTGCGGGAGAGCTTTTCGAGAGCACCGGTCATGGAGCCGGTGACGACGACGGTCATCCCCGCCAGCGGCAGGTCCGTTGTCGCAGCCTCCTCGGGCGCTTCGGCAGGGCCGGCGTCCGCAGCGGGCGGCGGCGTCGCGCCGGGTTCGGTCATGTTGACCCCGACCGCGACGAGCTTGTCGATGAGCGGGGCCAGTTCGGCGAGTTCGGCGACGATGGACGGCGCCTTCTCCGTGCCGATGCCCTCCACCTGCTGCATCGCCTCGGCGTCGGCGGCCCGGATGTGGTCCATGGTCGCGAAGTGACGGGCGATCCGCCGGGACATCGACCGGCCGGTGCCCCGCACCCCGAGCGCGCACAGCACCCGGGACAGCGGCTGCCCCTTGGCCGCGGTCAGCGCGGACAGCAGGTTGTCCGTACTGGTCTCGCCCATCCGCTCCAGGGCCAGGAGCTGCTCGCGGGTGAGGGTGAACAGATCGGCGAGATCGGCGACCAGACCGGCGTCGACGAGCTGGACGACCCGGGTGTGCCCGAGGCCCTCGATGTCGAGCTGGTCGCGGCCCGCGGCGTAGGAGAGGGAGGCGACCAGGTGGCAGTTGCGGCCGTTGGTACAGCGCCAGCGCTGCTCGCTGGTGTCGATGTCCGACCCGCAGCGCGGGCACACCTCGGGGAAGGCGATGGGCTGCTCGTCGCCGGTGCGCAGGTGGGCGACGGGGGCCTCGACGCGGGGGATGACATCGCCGGCCCGGTAGACCATGACGTGGTCGCCCAGGCGCAGGTCGCGGCGCGTGATGTCGGCCGGGTTGTGCAGGGTGGCGTAGGTGATGGTGGAGCCGTCGATCTCGACCGGTTCCAGGACCGCGCGCGGGGCGATGATGCCCGTGCGGCCCACGTTCCACTCCACTTCCAGCAGCCGCGTGATCTTCTCCACGGCCGGCAGCTTGTAGGCGATCGCCCACCGCGGGGCGCGGCTGCCGGAACCGGCGGCCTGCTGGTCGGCGGCCAGATCGGCCTTGATGACGACGCCGTCGATCCCGAACGGCAGCTCGGCGCGCAGCGCGGCGATCTCCTCGACCCGGGCCAGCACCTCCTCGACGCCGTCGGCGGTGGTGCCGGGCACGGAGGTCGACGCGGTGGTGTTCACCCCCAACGCGGCTGCCTGCGCCATCAGTTCGCTGTGCGCGCTCTTTCCGAGCCGGTCGGCGAGAGCGGTGTCGGTGCCGGGCAGCGGGAGCAGGCCGTAGCCGAAGAACGTCATCGGTACGGTGTACGTACGCTCTTTGGCGCGCAGGGTGCCGGCCGCGGCGTTGCGCGGATTGGCGAACGGCTGCTGGCCGTGCTGCGTGCGCACCTCGTTGGCGTGCTCGAACTGGGCCGTCGTCATCAGGATTTCGCCGCGGACCTCCACGGTGACCGGCTCGGACAGGGTGTCGGGCAGGCCCTCGATGGTGCCGATCGCATGGCTGACGTCCTCCCCGGCCGTGCCGTCCCCGCGGGTGATCAGCTGTCTCAGCCGGCCGCGGGTGTAGCGGGCGGCGATGGCCAGCCCGTCGAGCTTCGGCTCGCTGCTGAAACGGGTGACGTCATGGCCGATGCGGCGGGCCAGTGAGGCGGCCCAGGTGGTGAACTCCGCGGCGGAGAAGACGTTGTCGAGACTGAGCATCGGCACCGTGTGCGGGACGTCCCCCTCCACCGCGCCGCCGGCGACCTTGCCCGTGGGGGAGTCGGGGAGCACCTGGTCGGGGTGGGCGTCCTCCCACTGCGCGATGCCGCGCACCAGCCGGTCGTAGGTGTCGTCGTCCAGGGGCGAGGTGCCGCCCTCGTAGTAGGCGGCCGAGGCCTTCACCGCGTCCTCGACCGCCTGCGCGTAGGCGGCGGCATCCACGATCTGTGCAGCTGGTGTCGTCATGCGGATCATCTTGCACGCCGCCACTGACAACGCCCCGCCGCCGACCGGCGCGCGAGGCGAGCCCCACCGGGCGGCCGGTGATCATACGCAAGACGTGGCGGCCCTCACCGAGCCGCCACGCCTGCCGTCGCCAGCCGTCAGACCCGGTCGGCCGCGATCAGCACGTACTGGAAGGAGCCGTCCCGGTACGACTCGATGAACGCCTCCTCGATCCCGGTGACCAGCGACGACGTCGCCCGCAGCTCCCAGTAGGGCAGGGTGTCCGGGGTCAGGTCGATCACGGTCTGCGGCACGAGCCGGTTGTCGGCCATCGCCCGCAGATACTCACGCCGCGAGTGGATGTTGCACTCGAAGTGGGCGTTGATCTGGGAGACCCACTTCGACGGCTGGCCGTAGCGGGGGTTCCAGCAGCCGGTGATGGTCACGTACCGGCCGCCCACCTTCAGGAAGCGGGAGTGCTCGGCGAACAGGTCGTGCAGGTCGACGTACATGGTCGACTCGTTGTTCCACGACGCGGTGATGCTGCCCTTCTCGAAGGGGGTGTCGAGCATGTTGCACACCCGGGAGCGCACATGGTCCTGGATCCGCAGGTCCCGCGCCCGCCCGTTGCCGAAGTCGGCCTGGGTGGCGGACAGGGTGACGCCCTCGACCTTGCAGCCGAAGCGCTGGTGGGCCATGACCATGGAGCCGCCGCGCCCGCAGCCGGCGTCCACGAGGGTGTCGTCGGCGGTGACGGGGCCGAGGTGGTCCAGGAGGAACTCGGCCTGGGCGGACTCCAGTCGGTGCAGCTCGGCGATGAGCTTCTTCTCGTACTCGCTGTGTTCCGGATCGCCGAGGGCTTCGTGGTTGACCGGGCCGATGCCGTAGTGGTGGTGGTAGAGCCCGTCCACGTCACCTAGGCGCAGGTTCACCGGCCTCGCCTCGTTGTTCCAGTACCGGGCGATGTCCCCCTGGTAGGGGGTCGCGGGGGCCGGGATCGTCGCAGAGACGGTGGGGGTGATTTCTGTGGTCACTGAGTGTCCGTTCCTTACCAGAAGGCGGGCAGGCTGTAGCGGTAGGTGTTGGTGCGATGCCAGTCGTGGTTGCCGTCGACCCAGGTGGCCACGCCCTTGAGGAAGCGCACCACGGGGGGCAGCGGGCAGGCCGCGGCCAGGTCGGCCGCCGCCGCCTCGAAGGCGTGCATGAGGTCGTTGTGGACCTCGACCGCCTTGAGATAGGCGTCGCGCTCCGAGAGCTTCTCCCGGTCGGCGATCACCACGGGCAGGTTCAGGTGCCGGCCGGGGGCGGCGAGTTCCTTGGTGTACGAGTACAGGTCGTTGACGATGGTGGTCGCGTTGCCGGCCAGGGCGATGACGCGCTGCATCTCCGGCCGGGCGTGCAGGTCGGCTGGTAGTTCGTAGCCTCCGATGGTGTCGGTGATGGTGGGGCAGGGGCGGAAGTTGTTGAACTGGCGCATGGCCAGGTACTCCCACACCTCCGGGACGTGGTCGGTCTCGGCCCAGGCGGCCTCGGCCAGGTAACCCATGTGCAGCCGGGCCATGTCGTGGCGGTAGCGGTCGACCTGGGAGGGCGAGGCCATGGCGGTGAAGTAGTCCATGGCACTGCGATAGGCGCGCCGCGGCGGGTCCGAGCCGAGCGACTCCAGCCAGGACGGCGCGTACTCCGGGGTGGTGTGGAGCGGGTCGAGCGCGGTGTGGGCCAGCAGGAGGCGGCCGCCGAGGCCGACGGGTGAGCCGCCGTGGTCCTCGCAGTAGCAGTCGTCGACCGCGTTCTCCGCGACCATCAGCCGGGTGGCGATCATGAGGTGATCGACCGTGGGGGCGTCGGGATGGCAGCCGACCATGTACCGGCCGACCGAGAAGCCGTCGAACTGCCCCTCCCACTCCTCGGGATAGAGCTGGACCTCGTCCTCGGCCCAGCGCTTGATCCGCCGGCTCACCTCCTCGACGCGCGCGGGGTCGGGCTCCGGGATCGGGTGGTGGTAGAGGCCGGGTACGGCCTGGCCTTCGGCGGGTGGCGCGGTGGCCGGGGGCGCCGGGACTGATTCCGGCGGCGGCCGGTGCGCGGTGCGGGCGAGGGACAGCGAGGCCGTGCCCAGGCCGGTGGGTCCGCCCAGGACCCGCTCGACCCCCGACGCGGTCTCTGACGAGGGCGCGGGCACGGCCTCCGGCAGGGGCGGAGCGGCGGATTCCGTGACAGTGGCCGGTGGTGACGGAACCGTCCCCGTGGAACTGCCCGCCAGTGACAGCGAGTTGGTGCCCAGTCCGGTCGGCCCGCCCAGGACCCGCTGAAAGACGGGTTCGGCAGAGGGTTCGGCAGGCGTGCCGGCGACCGGCGAAGGCGGCGGGGGAGCGGTCGCCGGATGCAGTACGGCATCGAGTCCGAAGGCGGCCGCGGTGATCGGAGGATCGGGGACGGCCGGGGTCGGAACCTCCGGCACGGCGCCGGAAGGCAGCGACCGCTGCCCGGGGATGGACGGTCCAGGGGGCCCGGATTCGGGCATCCACTACTCCTTGCTGTGGTGTCGGGGACAGGCTCGCTCAGCGCGCAGGGGGCGTCAGTCGCGACCGCGGGCGATCTGCACGTTCTCCATGACGCCGAGCGCGTCGGGCACGAGCACCGCGGCGGAGTAGTACGTGCTGACGAGGTAGGACATGACGGCCTGCTCGTTGATGCCCATGAAGCGCGCCGAGAGCCCCGGTTCGACCTCGTCCGGCAGTCCGGTCTGCCACAGGCCGATGACCCCTTGGCTTTTCTCGCCCGTGCGCATGGCGATGATGGAGCTGGTCTGCTCCCTGCTGATCGGGATCTTGTTGCAGGGCAGGATCGGAACCCCGCGCCAGGCCGGCACGGACTGCCCGCCGACATCGACGTGGTCCGGGTAGAGCCCGTAGGCGTTGAAGCCGCGGCCGATGGCGGCGATCGTCCGGGGGTGGGCGAGGAAGAACTTGGTGCCGCGGCGGCGACAGAGCAGATCGTCCATGTCGTCCGGGGTGGGCGGGCCGGAGTGGGGCTGGATGCGCTGCTTGAAGTCGACGTTGTGGAGCAGCCCGAACTCGCGGTTGTTGATGAGCTCGTGCTCCTGGCGCTCACGCAACGCCTCGATGGTCAGCCGGAGTTGCTCCTCGGTCTGGTTCATCGGCCCGTTGTAGAGGTCGGCCACCCGGGTGTGGATCCTCAGGACGGTCTGCGCGACGGAGAGTTCGTACTCCCGGGGCTTCAACTCGTAGTCCACGAAGGTGTTCGGCACGTCGACCTCGCCGACATGGCCGGCCGACACGGCGATCTCCGCCTCGCCGTGCTTGTTCTGCGGTCGCCGTGCGCTGGAGCCGAACTCGGTGAGGTGGGCCTGAAGGCCGGGAGCGGAGTCCCGTACGGCGGCGAAGTCGGCGCGGGAGAGGGTGAGAAGGGTGCCGGAGGTCTCGGCGGTGGCCGTGTACTCGTGGCGGGCGTCCGGGTCGAGGAGGGCGTCCTCACCGAAATGGGCGCCGTCGGCGAGGACCGCGATGGCGATCTCCCCGCCGTACTTGCCCTCACCGGACTGGCTGATCCGCCCGTGGGCGATCAGATGGATGCGGTCGGCCGGGCTGCCGCGCGAGGCGATGACCTCGCCGGCGGCGAAGTCGCGCTGGGCGCAGCGGTCGGCGAGCGCGGTGAGGACGTCCAGGTCCTCGAAGCCCCGCAGCAGGGCCAGTTCGCCGAGTTCCCGGGGGATCACCCGGACCGTGGCTCCCTCCTGCACGAACTCGATGCGACCGTCGCCGAGGGTATGGCGCAACCGCCGGTTGACCCGGTAGGCGCCGCCCTTGGTCTCGACCCAGGGGAGCATCCGCAGCAGCCAGCGGGAGGTGATCTCCTGCATCTGCGGGGCGGACTTCGTGGTGGTGGTGAGGTTGCGCGCGGCGGCGGTGCTCAGGGACTGCTGCGGCGCGGCTGGTGCGGCCTCGGTCTCCGGGCTGCTGTCCACGGTCATCGGGGTGGGCTGCTCCTTGTGTGGCCGGACGGTCGGCGCACAGCTGTGCGCCGGTCGGGAGTCGGGGAGGATGGGGCGACGGAACGGGACGGCGGCGGTGATCCATCCACCGCAGGACCGTAACGGCCGGTTGCGCCGCCTCGCCCGGAGAAGCCAGCTGCTTCCTTCGAAGCGGTGACAATCATTCGAATACGGTTTATCGGTCCAAGAGCGACATCGCGCCACTCTTCGCGGGCCGCCGCAGGGCCCGTAGGCCTCTCACCAGGCCGAACGGCGTCCGGCAGCGGTCGAGTGATACATGATCAAGCCGCACCGATGCGAAAGCCGGCAGGAAGGAAGACCCACCGTGATCCTCCCGAAGGTCAGGGACCCCCGCTTCGTCACGATCCGCCGGGGCGGCACCCTCACCGACGCCGATCACCATCTCCTCGCCCTCTGGGCGGCAGCCTGCGCGGAACACGTCCTCGGCCTCTTCGAGACGGCGCGGCCCGAGGACCCGCGTCCGCGCCGGGCCATCGAGCACGCCCGCGCCTGGACACGCGGCGAGGTCAGGATGATGGAGGCCCGGGCGGCGGGCGGCCATGCCATGGGCGCCGCTCGCGACCTGCGGGGAGCGGCCCGGCACGCCGCCTACGCCGCCGGTCAGGCCGCGGTCGTCGCACACGTCGCCGCGCACGAACTCGGCGCGGCCGCCTACGCGATCAAAGCCGTACGCGCCGCCGCACCGAAAACCGAGAGCGAGGCGGCGGGCCGACGCGAGTGCCGATGGCAGCGTGATCAGCTTCCGGAGACGATTCGCGAACTGGTCCTCGACGACCAGCGGTTGCGGAACGACATCTGCTGGTCCGTCTTCGACTGCTGACCCCACGGACGGCGTGGAGCGGACGGGTTGACGACGGTCCTGCTCGCTGGGCTATGTTGCGGAACATGACTACCGGGACGGCATCGCGCCACACACGGACAGGTGACCCGGTGCTGTTCTGAGCGCCGAACGGGCCGGTGCGGGCCCGCTGTTGGACCGAGGAGCCCGTGCCGCCGCGCGGGCTCCGCCTCCGTCGTGTTGATCGCAGGCTCGACACATCCACCACGACAGGAGAGTTCATGACCGTCTCGACGCTGCTGATTCCCACCGCGGACGGCCGGGCCGACGCCTTCGCCGCCTTCCCCGACCACGGCGCGCACCACCCCGGCGTGCTGATGTACCCGGACGGCTTCGGCATCCGGCCCGTGCTGCGGGACATGGCCCGTCAACTGGCCGCACACGGCTACTACGTGCTCGTGCCCAACCTCTTCTACCGGCACGGCCCGGCACCGGTGACCGACCTCCCCGAGCACATCGGAGAAGAGGCCCGGCCCGCGATCTTCGCCCGGTTGATGCCCCTGATCGAGGCGCACACCCCGGAACGCGTCCTGAGCGACGCGGACGCCTACCTCGGGTTCCTCACCGCTCAGCCCGAGGTCAGCGCCGGACCGGTCGCGGTGACCGGCTACTGCATCGGCGGCCTGTCGGCCACCCGCACCGCCGCGGCTCACCCCGGCCGGGTGGCCGCCCTCGCCGCGTTCCACGCCCCCGTGGGAGCCGACGGACCGGACAGCCTGGCCGAGCTCACCGCGGAGGTCCACTTCGGCCATGCCGAGAGCGACCTGACGCCCGAGGCCCTCGGCGAGCTCGACAAGGCCCTGGACGCGGCGGGTGTCACCTACACCTCCGAGATCTACCCCGGTACCGTCCACGGCTTCACCATGTCCGACACCGACGCCTTCGACGCCACCGCCCTGCGGCTCCACTGGGATCGCCTGCTGGCCCTTCTCGGCCGCACCTTGTCCGGCAGGACCTGAGCCTCCCGTACGGGCGTGGGCCGGGCGTCGTACGACGCTTCAGAACGCCGACCGGATGATCCCCACCGTCCGCGCCAGATGCGGTTCGGCGCGGTCGGCGCGGTGGGCGACGGCCAGTTCCACGCGCGCGCCGGCCCCGGCCAGCGGCAGATAGGCCACGCCGTCGAGCGTCAGCGCGGTCACGGGCTCGGGTACGACGGCGACGCCGAGGCCGCCGGCCACCAGGGTGACGAGCGTCGAGGTCTCGCCGACCTCGTGCCGGATGTGCGGCTCGACGCCGGCGTCCCGCAGCAGGCCCAGCACCACGTCGTACATCACCGACCGGCGGTCGGCCGAGTGCACGATCAGGTCGGCGCCGGCGAGGTCCGCGACGCGCAGCCGCTTGCGCCCGGCGAGCCGGTGCCCGACCGGCACGGCGACCACCAGCCGGTCCCGGCGCAGGGTGTGCACCGCGAGGGACAGGTCGGCCGCCGTCGGGCGCAGCAGCGCGACGTCGATCGCGCCCGTGCGCAGCGCCTCGACCTGGTCGGGGGCGAGCATCTCGCCGCGAAAGGAGAAGTCGACGCCGGGGAGTTCCTCCGTGAGCCGCCGGGAGAGTGCGGGCAGCAGGCTGTACGTCGCCGATCCCACGCACCCGATCGCGAGGTGGCCCACCGACCCGGCGGCGACCCGGCGGGCGTGCTGGGCGGCCTCGTCGACCTCGGCGAGGATCGCGCGCGCCCGCTCCAGGTAGGCGCGGCCCGCCTCGGTGAGGTCGACGCGACGGGTGGTGCGGTGCAGCAGCTCGACGCCGAGTTCCGCCTCCAGCTGGCGGATCTGCTGCGAGAGCGGTGGCTGCGCCATGTGCAGCCGCTCGGCGGCACGGCCGAAGTGCCGCTCCTCGGCCACCGCGACGAAGTACCTGAGGTGGCGAAGATCCATATGTCGTCCATATCAATCGACGCGGATATACGTACTTCAGGATATCTAGCGCGCGGACTACCGTCGTCACCATGACCGCATTCCTCTACGCCGCCACCCGGACGCCGTTCGGCCGCTTCAACGGCGCGCTGGCCGGCGTCCGCCCCGACGACCTCGCCGCCGCCGCGATCACCTCGACGCTCGCCAGGGTGCCGCACCTCGACCCCGCCGCGATCGACGACGTGGTCTGGGGCAACGCCAACGGCGCCGGCGAGGAGAACCGCAACGTCGGCCGCATGGCGGCACTGCTCGCCGGACTCCCGGTCAGCGTGCCCGGCACCACGGTCAACCGGCTCTGCGGCTCCAGCCTCGACGCGGCGATGACGGCGAGCCGCACGATCGAGTCCGGCGACGCCGAGGTGGTGCTGACCGGTGGCGTCGAATCGATGACGCGGGCGCCGTGGGTGCTGCCGAAGTCGGCGAAGCCGTTCCCGGTCGGCGATGTCACCGCGGTCTCCACCACGCTCGGCTGGCGGCTGGTCAACCCGCGCATGCCGAAGGAGTGGACGATCAGCCTCGGCGAGGCCAACGAACAGCTCCGGGAGCGCTTCGGCATCACCCGGGAGCGGCAGGACGAGTTCGCCGCCCGCTCCCACCGACTCGCCCACGCCGCCTGGGAGTCCGGCTTCTACGACGATCTGGTCGCGCCGGTCGAGGGCGTGGACCTGACCCGCGACGAGGGCATCCGCCCCGGCTCCACGCCCGAGACGCTCGCCGGGCTCAAGCCCGTCTTCCGTACCCCCGAACAGGGCGGCACCATCACCGCGGGCAACGCCAGCCCGCTCAACGACGGTGCCTCCGCGGTGCTGCTGGGCAGCGAGCGGGCGGCGGCCACGATCGGGACCGACCCGATCGCCCGCATCGCCGGCCGTGGCGTCATGGCCCTGGAACCCCAGGCCTTCGGCTACGCCCCCGTCGAGGCCGCCAACCGTGCACTGGCCCGGGCCGGGATCGGCTGGGACCAGGTGGGCGCCGTCGAACTCAACGAGGCCTTCGCCGTGCAGTCCCTCGCGTGCCTCGACGCGTGGAAGATCGACCCCGCGATCGTCAACCAGAAGGGCGGCGCCATCGCCATCGGCCACCCGCTGGGTGCCTCGGGCGGCCGTGTCCTCGCCACGCTGGCCAAGGTGCTGCGCGAGACGGGGCAGCGCTACGGCGTCGCCGCGATCTGCATCGGGGTCGGCCAGGGCCTGGCCGTCGTACTGGAGAACTGCGATGTCACGGGGGAGGGCCGATGAGCCGGGCGGAGATCGTCGAGAGCGCGGACGCCGCGGTCGCCGGGATCGAGGACGGCTCCACCGTCCTCGTCGGCGGATTCGGACTGGCCGGGATGCCCTTCGACCTGATCGACGCGCTCATCCGGCAGGGCGCGAAGGACCTCACGATCGTGTCCAACAACGCCGGCAACGGCGACGTCGGACTGGCCGCGCTGCTGGCCGCCGGACGGGTGCGCAAAGTGCTGTGCTCCTTTCCGCGCCAGGCCGACTCCTGGGTCTTCGACGACCTCTACCGCGCCGGGAAGATCGAGCTGGAGGTGGTGCCGCAGGGCAATCTCGCCGAGCGGATGCGCGCGGCCGGGGCCGGGATCGGCGCCTTCTACTGCCCGACCGCGGTCGGCACACCGCTGGCCGAGGGCAAGGAGGTGCGGGAGATCGACGGCCGCACGTATCTGCTGGAGTACCCGATCAAGGGCGACTACGCGCTGATCGGCGCCCATGCCGCGGACACGCTGGGCAACCTCGTCTACCGCAAGACCGCCCGCAACTTCGGACCGGTCATGGCCACCGCGGCGACCACGACCATCGTCCAGGTCGAGCAGGTCGTCGAGGCCGGCGAACTCGACCCCGAGGCCGTCGTCACCCCGTCCATCTACGTCGACCGGATCGTCCAGGTGACGGCCCGTCACTACACCGTCCAGGGGGCACGATGACCACCGCGTACACCGACCACCGTCTCTCGATGGACGAGCTGGCCGCCGTCATCGCCCGCGACATCCCGGCCGGGTCCTTCGTCAACCTCGGCATCGGACAGCCCACCAAGATCGCCGACCATCTGCCGGCCGGCTCCGGTGTGGTGCTGCACACCGAGAACGGCATGCTCAACATGGGCCCGAAGGCCGAGGGCGACGCGATCGACCCCGACCTGACCAACGCCGGCAAGGTCCCGGTGACCGAACTGCCGGGAGCGGCCTACTTCCACCACGCCGACTCCTTCGCCATGATGCGCGGCGGACATCTCGACGTCTGCGTCCTCGGCGCCTACCAGGTCGCCTTCAACGGTGACCTCGCCAACTGGACCACCGGGAAACCCGACGACATCCCCGCCGTCGGCGGTGCCATGGACCTCGCCATCGGCGCCAAGGACGTCTACGTGATGATGACCCTGTTCACCCGCACCGGCGAACCCAAGCTCGTACCGCGCTGCACCTACCCGCTCACCGGCGTCGGCTGCGTCAGCCGCGTCTACACCGACCACGGCGTCTTCGACGTCGGCCCCGATGGCGTACGCATCCGGGAGACGTACGGCATCGACGCCGGCGAACTCGCGCACCGGTGCGGCATCACGCTGCCCTAGCGGTGCGGGTGGGGCTTGACCAGGCCGCTCTGGTAGGCGATGACGACCAGTTGGGCGCGGTCGCGGGCGTCCAGTTTGGTCATGGCGCGGTGGATGTGGCTGCGTACGGTCAGCGGGCTCAGCACCAGCCGGTCGGCGATCTCGGCGTTGGACTTGCCGTGCGCGGCCAGAGCCACGACCTCGCGCTCGCGGTCGGTGAGGGCCTGGACGGCGTCGGGCAGGGCCAGGAAGCCGTCGGTTTCGGGCGTGGCGAGGAAGCGGGCGATCAGGGCCCGGGTGGCGGCGGGCGACAGGAGGGCCTCGCCCGCCGCGACCGTGCGGATGCCGGCCAGCAGGACGTCGGGGCTGACGCCCTTGCCGAGGAAGCCGCTCGCGCCGGCCCGCAGGGCCTTGGCGACGTTCTCGTCGTTCTCGAAGGTGGTGAGGACGAGGATGTGAGTCCCGGAGAGCTCCGGCCGGGCGCAGATGGCGGCGGTGGCGGACACTCCGTCGAGGTTGGGCATCCGGATGTCCATGAGCACCACGTCGGGACGGTGCTCGGCCACCAGATCGACGGCCTCCTGGCCGTCGGCGGCCTCGGCGACGACGGTCAGGTCCTCGACGGAGTCGATGAGGATGCGGAAGGTGGCGCGCAGCAGCGCCTGGTCGTCGGCGAGCAGGACGCGGATGGTCATAGGGCGGGGCCTTCGTGAGGACGGGTCGCGCGGCTGCCGTGACGGAGTTCCCCGAGGTCTTCCCCGAGAGCTTCCCCGGGGCTCTCGTCGCGGTCGTCGAGCGGGAGGGTGCAGGCGACCTCGAAGCCGCCTTGCGGGCGGCGGCCCGCGTGGAAGGTGCCGCCCGCGGCGGTGGCCCGCTCGCGCATCGTGACCAGACCGAACCCTCCGGTGATGTCCGGCGGTCCGCCGGGGGCCGCGTCGTTGGTGACGCTCAGGGTCAGCCGGTGCGGGGCGTAGCGGAGGCGGACTCGCGCGGCCGGGGTGGCGGCGTGCTTGCTGACGTTGGTGAGCGCCTCCTGGACGATCCGGTACGCCGTCAGGTCCAGCACCGGGGTGAGCCGGCGCTCGTGTCCCTCGACGCCGACGGTCACCGTCAGGCCGGCCGCCGCGCACGTCTCGACGAGGGCGGGCAGGTCGCGCAGTCCGGGCGCCGGGGTGAGGTCGTCGCCGTGATCGGAGTCCTGGCGCAGCAGCCCGACCGCGGCCTTGAGCTCGTGCAGGGCGGCGGAGGTGGTCTGCGGCAGCTTGCCGATGATGTCCAGCGCCTGGTCGGGGTGGGTCGCCGCGAGATGGGCGGCGGTCGAGGCCTGGGCGTCGGCGAGCGTCAGATGGTGGGCGACCACGTCGTGCAACTCCCGGGCGATGCGCATCCGTTCCTGGAACACCCGGTGCCTGGCCTCCTCCTCACGTTCCCGGGCGGCGTGTTCGGCGCGGGCGGCGGCGTACTCGCGGCGTACCCGGACGTAGCTGCCGAAGGCCGCGGCCAGCAGCACCCAGGCCGTCGGGTTGACGATGGACAGGACGGGCGAGCGCTCGAACGGCGGGAAGAACAGTCCGGTGGCCACCATGCCGAGGGCGGCGGCCAGCGCGCTGCTCCAGGTGGTGCGGCGCGGACAGTGCACGCTCAGCGAGTACTGCGCGGCCAGCAGCGGTCCCATCAGAAGCGGCGTCAGCAGATAGCCGAGCGCGCCGACGCCCATGGTGCACAGCAGGGTGACGGCCAGCACCGGCACCGGCCGGACGCGTCGCCAGTGGAGTGCGGCACAGGCGACGACGGCCAGGGCGAGGGCGGGCCAGAGCGGCGGAGTGGACATGAACGTACGGGTGAACACGACACCGCTGATCGTGACCACGGCCGCCAGCGCCAGCGCCCCCGCCTCGGCGGCTTGGGGGCGTGCCGCTGCCCAGCGCTGCCGGCTTGTGTTCATCGCACTCCGAGGGCGATCCGAGGAGGGGGAGAAGGTCATGCTCACATACGGTGGGCCGCGACGCCCCGGTGTGGGTGCCGCGGCCTCCGTCGTACCGCTCAGACGCGGACCGGATCCGGCGCCGCGGGCTGCTCGCCGGCGGCCTGTGGGCGTGTCCCGGCCAGGCCGCTGCCCTCGACGTCGACGCGGGGCAGCAGCCGGTCGAGCCACTTCGGCAGCCACCAGGCCTTGTCGCCCAGCAGGGCCAGTACCGCGGGCACGAGCGCCATGCGGACGACGAACGCGTCGAACAGCACCGCGACGGCGAGTCCGAAACCGATCGTCTTGATCATCGACTCGGCGGCGCCGACGAACCCCGAGAAGACCGCGATCATGATGACGGCCGCGGCGCTGACGACCCGTGCGCTGTGCCGGAAGCCGGTGACGACGGCCTGGGGTGCCCGGTCGCCGTGGACGTAGGCCTCCCGCATCCGGGCGACGAGGAAGACCTCGTAGTCCATGGCGAGGCCGAAGACGATGCCCACCAGGAAGATCGGCATCAGGCTCATGATCGGGCCCGGCTGCTCCACGCCGAGCAGTCCCGCGCCCCAGCCCCACTGGAAGACGGCGACCACCGAGCCGAGGGCGGCCAGCACGCTCAGCAGGAAGCCGAAGGCGGCCTTGACGGGGACGAGCACGGAACGGAAGACGACGAGCAGCAGCACCAGGGCGAGGCCGATGATGACGGCCAGGTAGGGCACGAGGGCGTCCTGGAGGGCCTGGGCGACGTCGATGTCCATCGCGGTGCTGCCGGTGACCTCGAACGTCGCGCCCGTGTCCCGCTCCAGAGCGGCGCGTTCCGCGCGGATGGTGTGGACGAGGTCCTGGGTCTTCTCGTCGTTCGGGCCGGTGGCCGGGACCGCGGAGAACAGGGCCGTGTCGCCGGCCGGGTTGAACCGTGCGGGCGAGACGGACACCACCCCGTGCGTGCCACCGATCTGCCGGGCGATCGCGGCCGCGGCCGCCTCGGGGTCGTCCGCACCCCGGGCGTCGACCACGATCGTCAGGGGGCCGTTGAAGCCCGCGCCGAAGCCGTGCGCGAGCGCGTCGTAGGCACGCCGCTCGGTCGAGGAGACCGGCTTGGACTCCGCGCCCGGCATCCCCATGTCCAGCTGGGTGACGGGCAGGGCCAGGGCGCCGAGGCCCACGACGGTCGTCACCAGCACGGCGACCGGGCGGCGCAGCACGAACCGGGCCCAGCGCGTACCGCCGTTGTCCGCCGCCGCGGTGGCACGGCCGCCCTTGCGGGTGGCGCGGGAGAGCACGGCACGGGGCCACATGCCCAGCAGGGCCGGGACCAGAGTGAGGGCGATCAGTACGGCGACGATCACCGCGCCCGCCGCGCACAGGCCCATCTTCGTCAGCATCGGCACGCCCACCACGGACAGGCCCGCGAGCGCGATGACCACGGTGAGTCCGGCGAAGACGACGGCGGAACCGGCCGTGCCGACTGCCAGACCGGCCGCCTCACGCGGGTCGTGCCCGTTCGCGCGTTCCTCCCGGTACCGCGAGACCACGAACAGGGCGTAGTCGATGCCGACCGCGAGTCCGAGCATCGAGGCGAGGGTGCCCGTGGTCATGGACAGCCCGAAGACGCTGCCCAGCGCCAGGACGCCCGCCACGCTGATCCCGACGCCGATGACGGCGGTCAGCAGCGGAAGCCCCGCCGCTGCCAGGGAGCCGAAAGTGATCAGCAGGACGACCGCGGCCAGGACGATGCCGATCGCCTCGGAGGAGCCGCCCGCCGCCGGCTGCTCGGCGAGCGCGGTGCCGCCGACCTCGACCGTGAGCCCGGAGTCGCGGGCCTGGTCGACGGCCTTCTCCAGCACGGCCTTGTCGGCGTCGGTGAGATCGTCGGCCTCGACCTTGTAGGTGACGGTCGCGTACGCGGTGGTGCCGTCCTTGCTCACCGCCTTCGCGGCGAACGGGTCGACGGCGCCGGAGACCTGGGGCGCGGCCCCGGCCTCCTTGACGAAGGCGCCGATGGCGGCCCGGTTGCCGGCGGCCGTCACCTTCTCGCCGTCGGGGGCGACGAACACGATCCGCGCGTTCGCCCCGTTCGCGGACGAGCCGGGGAAGCGCTCTCCGATCAGATCGAAGGCCTTCTGCGCCTCGATGCCGGGCATGAAGGAGGTACCGCTGTCGGAGGCGGCGGGCGCCTTGGCGGCACCGACGCCGACGGCGCCGAGGATCACCGCCCACAACAGGGTCACAAGCCAGCGACGCCGGAAGGCGGTTCGGCCCAGCCGGTAGAGCAAGGTAGCCACGGAAACGGGTCTCCAGGTCTGGTTCGGGATGTGTCACCAGCCTGGCCGGACCGGACGTGTCCGGGCATCGTGCGGCTGTCCGCACTTGCGCTTGATACGAGGGCACCAAGGCAGCTCGCCCGTCTCATCCTCAAGGAGGAGACGCTGGGCGGATCAGCGGAGGTCGGTCAGCCGACGGACGCGGTCGCCTGGGCCGGGAACCCGGGGCGGCCGGCGAGTTCGGCGGTGCAGAAGGCGCAGCGGACCGCCGCCGCGGGCACGGTGCTCAGGCAGTCCGGGCAGTCGACCTTGGCGACCGGCTGGTCCTTGACCGGGTTGAAGCGCTCCTGGAGCCGGCCCACCGGGAGCACGACGGCGAAGTAGATCACGGCGGCGACCAGCAGGAAACTGATCAGGGCGTTCAGGAAGGCCCCGTACGGGAAGGCGGTCCCGGCGACGGTGAACTCCTGCTTGCTGAAGTCGCCGACCGCGCCGGTCGCCACACCGATCAGCGGTGTGAGGAACGCGGTGACGAATCCGGTGACGACCGCGGTGAACGCGGCACCGATGACGATGCCGACCGCCAGATCGACGACGTTGCCGCGCAGCAGGAACGAACGGAAACCCTTGAGCACTGAACACTCCCGAGATGAGGTGCGACGAGGCACCGGGAACACGACGGCCGGGCGGCCGACGGCGGCCATGCTGCCGTTCGACCTGTCCGGCGTCCAACTGCCTCACTCGTTCAAGTGAACCCAGGAGCCTGGCCGTCGGACGCGTTCGATTACGAGGCGTCGGCGTAGGCGAGGTGGGTGCCGCAGACGGTGCAGCGGAAGAGCATCGCGGTGGCGGATTCGCCGAGGTGGGTCAGGAACTCCTCGAGTCGCGCAGCGTCGTGCCGGCCGCCGAGGCGCAGATCCTGCCGGAGTTGGTCGAGGGCCTCGGGGTGGGCCGCGAGTTCGCGGTGGCCGACCTCGCCGAGGAAGGCGGCCGCGTCGTCGCAGTGGGTCAGCCAGTGCGGATCCTGCCAGGCGTGGAAGCCGGGGGTACGACGCGTGACCTCGTGCAGGATCTCCTCGCTGACGCCCGCGAGTCCGTAGGCGTCCATGAACTCGCCGTCGAACCGTTCGGCCGCGCTGCCGTCCGCGATGCACCACGGGCAGAAGCTCCCGCTGACCTCCTGGGCGGTGTAGAACGTCGCGGTGTAGATCCACCCCGTGGCGCGGTTGCAGCACGCACAGGTCTCGGTGCTCTCGCGGAGGGACCCGCTGGCGATCGGATCGGGGTGATAGCGGAAGACGGGAAGTCGAGGGCTCACCCGTGCAGTCTGTTGGCCGGACAGCCCCCGATCAAGCTGTCCGGCGGACGGGACGGACCAGGTCCTACGGGGCGGAGCGGAGCACCAGCAGGGTGATCTCGCTGGGGGCGAAGACCCGGAAGGGCGGGCCCCAGAAGCCGGTGCCGCGGCTGGTGTAGAGGAGGGTCCGGGTGCCGTGCCGGGTGAGGCCGGCGAGGGCGGGCTGGTCGATGCGGACCAGGTGGTGGAAGGGCCAGATCTGACCGCCGTGGGTATGCCCGGAGAGCTGGAGGTCGACGCCTGCGGCGGCGGCCTGGTCGATGAACTTGGGCTGGTGGGCCAGGAGCAGCACGGGGAGATCGGGATCGGCGCCGTCGAGGGCCCCCGCGAGATGGGCGCGGTGCCCGGCCAGGCCGGAGGATTCGGCGGTGACGTCGTCCACGCCGGCGACGACGAGGGTGTCGCCGCCGCGTTCGAGCAGCAGATGGCGGTTGCGCAGCGGTTCCCATCCCAGCTCGTCCATGAGGTCGACCCAGCCCTGGGCCTCGCTGTAGTACTCGTGGTTGCCGGTGACGTACACCCGGGCCCGGGTGGCCTTCACGGTGCCGAGCGGGGTGGCCTGGGCGCGGCGGCGTTCGGCCGTGCCGTCCGCGATGTCGCCGGTGTGGCAGACCAGGTCGGCCTCCAGGGTGTTCACCACCTCACAGACCCGTGCCGACCAGCGGGCGCGGTCGAGGGGCCCGTAGTGGGTGTCGGTGACGAGGACGACTCGGGTGCCGTCGAGCCCGGCTCCCAGGCGCGGGAGGCGGACGTCGAGTTCGCGTACGCGGGGGACGCGCCGGGCCTCGTAGGACCCCCAGGCGAGCAGCGCGGCGGTCACACCGAGAACGGACCAGGTGACGATACGGGCCCGGTCCTGTCCGTCCCCGACACCGGCCAGGCTCAGGGCCGGTCGCAGCAGCACGCCGAGCAGCACGGACCAGGTGAACAGGACCCAGCTGCCGCCCAGGAGGCTGTCACCGATGATCGCCGCCCGGTCCTGCTGGCGCCGGCCGTGGCCACGCACCATCGCGAACGGCATACCGACCAGCCCGAGGGCGCACAGGAGGGTGCCGGCCAGCGTGACGGGCAGCGGCCAGTGCTGGCCGGTGAACAGCAGCACCCCGCAGGGCACGGTCCACAGCAGCACGGGGGCGATCAAGGGGAGGTAGCGCACCAGACGGAGCACGGGACTCGGCCGGGCCTCTGGTGCCGCACCGTCTGCGGGCCGGGTGTCGCTGGTGTCGGTCACGCTGCTGCTCCTCCTGCTGTCCTGTCCGACACATGATGCCTGCTGCCGGGCAACGGTCGGGCCGGTTCGGTGGTCGTACGGGGCGACACAGCCCTGTTTTCCGTGCTTGCCGCCAACTTCCCTCGCTGGGGCAGTGGTTGGAGGCGCGGTGCGTCTCCTTTGGAGGATCGATGAGCCGGTACGTCGCGATGGCGGGCGTCAGACAGACCGACGGGCGTGAGGTCTCCTCACCGGCCCGTGCAGCGAGGCGCGGTGCGGTGGTGGGTGCCGTCGCCCTCGCGCTGGTGGGGGCGGGGGCTTCGGCTGGTGCCGTGTCCGACAGCCCGGCCGGCGCGCCCGTGGTCGGCGGCGCGGTGGTCAACTCCGGGCATGACGTCATCGTGGGGATCACCCGCGACGTGGTCTTCCCGGTCACGGTCACCGGATCGGACGACTCCGGGCTGTCCTTCGCCGATGTGGACCTGAAGGGACCTCACGGGGGCTTCTACACCACCGACGCGTTCTGCGAGACCGCCACGTCGTGCACGACGACGTTCACGGTCAACGCCCACCCGGCCCCCGGCAGCGACGACCCGGTGGACCTGGCCAACGCCAACGCGGGCACCTGGTCGGTGGACGCCTTGGTCGACGCGGTCGACGGCGACTCCGTCTTCGCCCCCGGGGCAGGGTCGTTCGCCCTCAAGCGCGCCGCGCGGCTCACCGTCGACGCCGCCCCGGAACCGGTGGTGAAGGGTGCGCGGATCACCGTCACCGGCAAACTGGTGCGGGCCAACTGGGACACCTACCGGTACGCGGGGTACGCGGGCCGGGCGGTGAAGCTGCAGTTCCGGCCCAAGGGCAGCAGCACCTACACCACGGTGGCCACGGTGAACACCAGCAGCACGGGCACCCTGCGCACCACCGTGAAGGCGGTCAAGGACGGCTACTGGCGCTGGAACTTCCCCGGCTCGTCCACCACGGGGCCCGCCAAGGCGGCCGGCGACTACGTGGACGTACGCTCCTGAACCGACTGGCATCACGCACAACAGCCGTCGATGTCGCGGTACCGGCCTACTCCGACTGACGTCCGCCCGGTGTCGTACCGGCGGGCTGGGGGTGTTTCGGGGCGGCGTCGACCGTGTCCCGGATGCGGCCGAGGAGCGTGCGCAGGGTGGCGCGGTCCTCGGCGGTGAGGGCGCCGGTGGCCGTGCTCAGGGCCTCCCGGTCCAGGTCCTCCGCCTCCTGGTGGCGGGAGCGGCCCGCGTCGGTGAGGGCGAGCAGATGGGCGCGACGGTCGGTGGGGTGGGGCAGCCGTGCCACGAGGCCGTCCCGTTCCAGGGCGTCCACCAGGCTGGTCGCGGTGCGGGCGGCGATGCCCAGCATGTCGCTGAGGTCGCGCATCCGCATCGGCTCGGCGGTGTGGGCGAGGAAACGCAGGGCGCGCAGCCGTGCCACGGAGGTGCCCTTCTCGGCCAGCCGTCCGTCGACGTAGGTCCGCAGCCGGTGCGTGGTGGCGAACATCTCGTCGATCAATGGATCGCTGCTGCCCGGTACGTCCCTCACCGTGGCGCTCCCGTCGTCGTCGGCTTGTCTTCTCGGGCCACAACTGCTGTGCGCCGCGTGTCCGTTCCTACCGCATGCGGGCGGCGGGCCGTCGGGCGACCGGCCGTCCCGGTGCGGAGGAAGGGCTCCTGGAAACACTGAGGTTACTCAAACTGAGTATGCTCAGTATGTGTCCGTACGCCTCACCCAGCGCATCGTCGTCCCCGTCGTCTGTGTCGTCACCGCGTTCATGTCCATCGTGGACGGAGCCGGGACCACGGTCGCCCTGCCCTCCATCGGACGGGACTTCGGGCTCGCCACCGCGGGCCTCGATGCCGTCGTCGTGGTCTACCCCGTCTGTGTCGGCCTGGCCGTCCCCGTGTCGGCGTGGCTCGGGGACCGCTTCGGCGGCCGGAGCACGGTGCTCGTCTCGTTCGCCGTCTTCACCCTCGCCTCGGGACTCTGCGGCGGGGCCGGCTCGCTCGGCGAACTCGTCGCCTGGCGTGCCCTCCAGGGCCTGGCGGCCGGGATCCTGCTGCCGGTCACCGCCGCCTTGCTCTACCGCACCTTCAGCCTGTCCGAGCAGGTCAAGGTCTCCCGCTACATGATCATCCCGCAGCAGGTGGCGCCCGCCCTGGCCCCCATGGGGGCGGGCTGGCTCGTCGACCACCTGTCGTGGCGCTGGGTGTTCTACGCCAACCTCCCCATCGGCGTCGCGGTGCTGGTCTTCGGACTGCTCTTCCTGGACCGGCACCGGGACCACGTCCCCGGCCGCCTCGACGTGCCGGGCCTGGTGCTCACCGCGTTCGGCACCGCCGGGCTGATGTTCGGCGTGAGCGAGGGCGCTGAGATGGGCTGGGGGAGCCCGCCGGTGCTGGCCGGGCTGATCGGCGGCGTGGTCCTGCTGGCGGCGGCCGTGGCGGTCGAACTGCGGGTGTCCGAACCGGCCCTGCGGGTCAGCCTCTTCGCCGACCGGCTCTTCCGCGACACCAACATCACGGCGTTCATCGGCTTCATCGGCTTCATGGGGGCGATGTTCCTCGGCCCGCTCTTCCTCCAGGAGGGCCTGGGTCTGAGCGCATGGGAGTCCGGTTCCGCGACCTTCGCCGAGGCTCTCGGTGTCCTGCTCACCGTCCAGCTCGTCGGCCCGCTCTACGCGCGGGTCGGGCCGCGCCGCATCGCGGGCTGCGGACTGCTCGGGGTGGCGTTGGTGCTGGTGGCCTTCTCCCGGCTGGACGCGGAGTCCTCACTGTGGGCGTTCCGGGGGCTGATGTTCCTGCTCGGCGCGGCGATGGGCGGGGTGTTCATGCCGACCACGGTCGCCTCGTTCACCGGCATAGCGAAGGCCGACGTCTCGCACGCCTCGACCCTCAACACCGTGGTACGGCAGGCCGCCAACGCCGCCGCACCCGCCGTGGTGACCGTGGTGCTGGCCTCGGCCACCGCGGTCGGCACGGGCGCCGACGCCCATCCGCCCGTCTCCGCCTTCCAGCACGCCTACCTCGTACTCGCGGCCGTCTCCGCGGTCGCCGCGCTCTTCGCCTTCACCATGCCGGACCGCGCGGCCCGCGTCGCCGCGTCGACCCGGCCGGCCGGCCGACGCGAGGCGGTCGACGCGTGACCGCGTCCGGAGCGCGCGGGGCGGCCGGCCGGACCCGTACGCCGGGTTCCGCGCCGCCACCAGCACGGCCGTGGGGTCACAAGCTGTGGGCGACGGGGTGCAGCGGTTGGTACAGCGGAAGTTCGGCGCCGCTCGGGAGCCGGACCGCCGTCAGTCTGCCCCAGCGCTGTTCGCTGATCGGGCGGCTGACCTCGACGCCCTGGGCGCGGAACGCCTCGAGTTGAGCGTCGAGGTCGTCGCACATCAGGTAGAACTCGTGCTGGGGCGGGCCGTCCGTCGGGTGTACGGCGACTTCGGCCGGGGGCAGCTTGAAGACGAGCCACCCGCCGCCCGCGTCGACGCCGGGAAAACCGAGGACGTCACGGATGAAGGCGCGGTCCTTCTCGGCGTCCTGGCTGTAGACGATGACATGCGCACCGCTGATCATGACTGACTCCTGGATCGTCGACTCGCTCAGGCGTAGCGGTAGCCCGCGGCGTCCATGGTCTGCGTGTCCAGCACGTCGAGCACGGTCACGGCGTCGTCGCCGGAGAAGTCCGGCAGGAGCGCCTTGAGCTGGGGTGGCTGGGCCGTCTCGTAGCCGGGCGTCGCGCCCACCCACGGCCACATCCTGTCGTTCAGGCCATGGCCGGGCGGCTGTGGCTTGCCGGTGGACGGCGAGGGCTGCTGCGGCGGCGGGTAGTGGTCCTTCGGCTTCGAACCGGGGACTGCGGCGAGGCGCCGGGTCTGCCAAGTGGCCCACAGGCGGTCGACGTTGGCGTGGTGGAGCCAGAAGACGGGATCGTTGGGCGAGAAGGCACCGGACATGTGGCCGCCGATGAAATTGTGTCCGGTGTTGTGGGTGGGGGCGAACACCTGTGACCCGCCCGCGGCCTGGGCCATGAAGCCCTCTTCCAGCGCTGCCCAGAAGAACCAGAAGGGGTGCGCGCCGGGCTGTTGCCGCACGAGCTGTTCGAGCTGGGCGATCTGTGCCGTGCCCGGGGGCCATGTGAGTGCGCCTCTTCCCCTGGCCAGTCTGGTCCCGAAGCCCTCGGCCAGAAGGGGGTGGATCGGGAAACCCTTCGCTCCCGGGATGTCGGTCGGCCACCAGGCCGGGCGCTCGGCCGGTGGGACCGGGCTGCGCAGCACACTGTCGGTGAGCGGTGCGGGGGTGCCGGAGTGGAGAGAGCCCAGGAAGCCGCCGGTGAACAGCCGGTCGAGGGCGCCCGTGTGATCGGTCCAGTCCCAGTAGGGGACGGTGACGCCGGGCACCTCGGCCTGGAGCGCCTTTTCGAACTGTCTGACGTACTGGCGGTGCCAGGCGCAGAACCCGATGTTCCAGTGGGCGTAGTTGACGGGCGGGTTCGGGGGCGATCCCGGCGGGAGCACGGTCATGACGGCGCTGTGCAGGGCGACGAACTGGTCGTAGACGCTCACGCCCGCGGGGCCCGCCGGGGCGGGCCGGTGCTTGAGGCGGATGACGGCTTCCAGGAACCTGTCTCGTTCCTGGGAGGTGAGGTCGACGGCGTTCCTACGGATGTCCATGGCTGTGCCCTCCGCCCTGGTGGTCGTGGCCGGGGTGAGGGGGTTCGTCGCCGGATGGATGCTGGTGTTCCAGGTGGCCGGTGGCGGGCACGGCGAACAGCCCCGCGAAGAACGGGCGGCCGGGGTCGTCGCTCAGCAGCCGGCTGATCAGCGCGCGGAGTGTCTCACCGGTCCTCGTCCGGAGGGCCAGCTCGCTCTGGTACATGCTCGCGGGACCCAGGTCGATCTGGAGCAGGACGCCGGAACGGTTCGAGGCGACCTCGATCCGTGCGGGCTGAACGCCGACCAGGCCGCAGTGAATGCTCCCTTCCAGGGTGTCGGCGAGTTCCTGGAGGCGGGGGGCGGTGCAGCCGTCGAAGGGGGAGAGGGTGGTGACCAGGATCAGCTGCTCGATGAGCATCCGGGGGCCGGTGACGGCGATCCGGATCTCGGGAGCGTCGACGAGCAGGTCCACCAGCGAGGCTCCCCCCTTGGTGAGGGCGGCCGTGCTGGGTGCGGCTGGGGATGGTGCCATGTCTCCAGCGTTGAATCCGTCGTCCGTCCGCGCGACCGGGGGCGTCTGAACGAGGGGCGGTGAGCAGGGCGTACCGGAACCGCGTGGTGTCGGCGTGGTGAGCACCTCGCCGATGCAAATCGGTCATGTCGTGGCGCGTTGAGCGCTGTGGCGCGGGAGTTGGCGGTCCCAGGTCCGTCAGCCGCTAGTATCACGGCATGATTACGGCCTGGTCACTCTTGCGTGTGCCGCGGGTCCGCGTCGCTGCGGGTCCGCCGCTGCGGGTGTCGGCCCTGGCCGTGCTGCTGTTCGGCGTCGTGTTCACCCATGGCCTCCATGCCGAGAGCGCCGAAGGACACCTGGTCACCGGCGTGACGGGGCTCGCAGTCGTCTCGGTCGCCGTGGAGGCCGACGTGACCGACGAACAGACCGTGTCCCGGCTCGCCGCGACAGGCGAGCCGCGTGAGGGTCACGGCTTCTCGCATCCGAACGAGCACTGCGTGTCCGGCCAGCCACAGCAAGGACCGGTACTGACGCCCCCGTCCTTTGCAGTGTCGGTTGGCGAATCCGCCGTTACTGGGACGCACTTGGCCCAGCGGGCCTTCGGTGGGCCGGTGCTCGCCGCCGTGCCGTCTGCCGCTCGCGGATCGTCCGTGGTGCGACAGGTCTAGAGGCCGGGGTCGCGAGTGGCGGTCGACAGACCTCGCGTCTGCACCCGCCCACCACGACCGTGGACGCGGCATCGCCGCCGTCGACTCCGTCCCGCTCCCACCACCACGCCCGTCACGCTCCCTTCGGTCGCCGGCTGCATCAGCCGTGACCGAAGAGGCGGCGTGCGCAGGGAGGACCTGTGCCGTCACCTTTCCGTACGCCCACGCCTGCCCTGGGGCACTCGCTGCTCGTCCTGCTGCGTGCCGCACTGCCGGCGGTGATCGGCCTGTGCGCCCTCGTCCACGGCGTGTCCGGCGGGGAGGGACGGCCGCACTCCGCCGTCACGTCACAGCTGGCGTCGGTCGCGGGCGACCCGGCGCCCCACGGGCCTCATCGGCACCACGGCGACGAGGAATGCGCCCTGGACGCAGCCGTCCTGGTGACGGGTCAAGCGGCGCAGCACGCGCCCCCCGAGGTGGGGACCGCCGTACTCGTCGGCGTATCCGTGGCCCGGGTGGGGCCGGTCGCCGGCCGGACGCCGTATCGCCGCCGCGGAAGACGTGCCGGCAGGACCGCGCTCGTTCGCACCTCGCGGTGGCGCATCTAGACCTCCCGTCCGCAGCCGGCCGCACCGTGTCGGTTGCCGCGCCACGGGCTTCGCACGCACGGACAGGTCACCGTCCGCCGTCCGGCCCGAGGCGCGAGATGAGCACGCACGCGTATTCATCGAGCGAGAGCGAACGAGATGCAGTCACAGACGCACACCACCGTCACGCCCGACCGGTCCGCCCTGGCGGCGCTGGTGGGCGACACGCCGCTGCTGCGGGTGTCCGAGCCACTGACTCCCGCGGACCGAGGCTTCTGGGCCAAGCTGGAGGGCTTCAATCCCGGCGGTATCAAGGACCGGCCCGGTCTGCACATGGTGGAACGGGCCCGCGCCCGCGGCGAGTTGCGACCCGGCGCCCGGGTCATCGAGTCCACCAGCGGCACCCTCGGCCTGGGCCTGGCCCTGGCCGGCCTGGTCCACGGCCACCCGGTCACCCTGGTCACCGACCCCGGTCTGGAGCCGTCCATGACCCGGCTGCTGACCGCGTACGGCACCGAGGTCGACGTCGTCGCGGAACCGCACCCCACCGGCGGCTGGCAGCAGGCCCGCCGCGAGCGGGTCCGCTCCCTGCTGGACCAGCACCCCGGGTCGTGGTGCCCGGACCAGTACAACAACCCCGACAACACCAGCGCCTACACCCCGCTCGCCCTGGAACTGGCCGCCGAACTCGGCCACATCGACGTCCTGGTGTGCAGCGTGGGCACCGGGGGACACTCCGCCGGGGTCTCCCGCGTGCTGAAGCAGCTCTACCCCGAGGTGACGGTGGTCGGGGTCGACACCATCGGTTCGACGATCTTCGGACAGCCCGCCCGGCCGCGGCTGATGCGCGGCCTGGGGTCGAGCATCTATCCCCGCAACGTCGCCTACGACGTTTTCCACGAGGTCCACTGGGTGGCACCGGCCGAGGCGGTGTGGACCTGCCGTCAACTGGCCACGTCCCACTACGCGACCGGCGGCTGGAGCGTGGGGGCGGTCGCCCTGGTCGCCGGATGGCTGGCCCGCACCCTGCCCGCTCGGACCCGCATCGCGGCGATCTTCCCCGACGGGCCGCAGCGCTACCTCGGCACGGTGTTCGACGACGACTACTGCGCCGCCCACGGCCTGCTCGACTCCCCGCCCGCGCCCGAACCCGAGGTGATCGGCCGCGCGGACGAGAAGGAGGTGACCCGCTGGACCCGCTGCACCACCGTGGCCGATCCGCTCACGGCGGACCCGGGCGACCAGGCGGAGGAGGAGAGCCGGTGAAGGGCACCCTCGCACAGGTCCGCACGTACGAACGCAGCGTCCAGCTGCTGATGGTCAATCAGTTCACCATCAACCTCGGTTTCTACATGCTGATGCCTTATCTCGCCGCCCATCTGTCCGGCACCCTCGGCCTGGCCGGCTGGGTCGTCGGACTGGTGCTGGGCGTGCGCAACTTCAGCCAGCAGGGGATGTTCCTCGTCGGCGGGACCCTCGCGGACCGCCTCGGGTACAAGCCGATGATCGTGGCGGGCTGCGTGCTGCGCACCGTCGGCTTCGCGATGCTCGGCCTGGTCGACTCACTCGCCGCGCTGATCGCCGCGTCGGCGGCCACCGGGCTCGCCGGGGCACTGTTCAACCCGGCGGTCCGGGCGTACCTGGCCGCCGACGCGGGGGAGCGCAGGGTCGAGGCGTTCGCCCTGTTCAACGTCTTCTACCAGGCCGGAATCCTGTTGGGCCCGCTGGCCGGGATGGTCCTGACCGGGGTGGACTTCCGTGTCACCTGCCTGGTCGCCGCCGGGATCTTCGCGCTGCTGAGCGTCGTACAGCTCCACGCACTGCCCGCCCGCCGCGCCGCGGACACCGCGGGCCGGCAGGGCGAGAGCGGCGACGGCGTGCTGGCCCAGTGGTGCGGCATCCTGGCCAACCGGCCGTTCCTGCTCTTCTCGGGTGCCATGGTCGGCTCCTACGTGCTGTCCTTCCAGGTGTATCTCGCGCTGCCGCTGGAGGTGCGCCGAATCGGTGGCGAGGGCGAGTTCGCTACGGCGGCGGTGGCGCTGCTCTTCGCGGTCTCAGGACTCGGCACGATCCTCGGGCAGACACGGGTGACCGCCTGGTGCAGGACCCGGTACGAACCGGGACAGGCCCTCACCCGAGGGCTGGCCGTGATGGGCGTCGCGTTCGTACCGCTGCTGGCGGCCACCGCCGTTCCTGTGCCGGCGTCCGGTGTCGGACTGTGGCTGCTGGCAGCCCTGCCCCCGACCCTCACCGCGCTGCTGCTGGCCGTCGGCACGATGATCGCGTACCCCTTCGAGATGGACACCATCGTCCGGCTCTCCGGTGACCGCCTCGTGGCCACGCACTACGGCCTGTACAACACGATCTGCGGCATCGGCATCACCTTGGGCAACCTGCTCACCGGCGTCGCGCTCGATGCCGCCCGTGAGGCGGGCATGTCCGCGCTGCCGTGGATCGCGTTGACGGCACTCGGCCTCGCCTGCGCGGCCGGCCTCTACGGGCTGCACCGCACCGGGCGTCTTGCCGCTCCGGCTTCCCGACCTCGGCCTGTCGCGGCCTGATCCGGGGCCGCGGAGCCAGGCGGGGGCGGGCGCGCTGCCGACCCGCCCCCGCCCTGGGTTGCGTCGTGCGGCGGGCTCGGGTGTCCGCGAAGGGGCCGAGGCCGAAGACGCCCGGTCCGGTTCGCCGGGGGCGGTGACGAGGCGGCCCACGACGAGCCTTTCGTCCCGCCGGGTCTGTCAAGGACCGCAAGGTGACGCACTGGCGGGTGGCTGACAGCCGGTGTGGCTCGGCGCGTGCTCCGGGGGTCGCGCACCCCGGAGTACGGTGGAAGGACCGAGGATATCGCGCGCGCCGGCCCCGTAGCCGGTGCCGTCCCCGGTGAGCGACGACGCCGGGGCGGTCGCGTCCGGTCCGGAGCAGGGATCGCGTCATGGCCGCGCACGCGCTGGATCCGCCGAGCAGGGAACGGGGCGCGTCGCCCAGGGCAGGGGCGGTGCTGCGCCCGCTGACCCGCCGCCAGGTCGACGACCGTCTGCAGGAACTCGGCGATGTGTACGCACACAGCGTGGCCGGCGGCGACGTCGCCCGCACCCGCTTCCTGCGGCGCCTGGCGTCCGCCGTGCAACGGCCCGGCTTCGCCCTGCTGCTCGCCGGGAACACCGATCCCACCGGACTGGCCTATGGATTCCCCGTACGGGTCGAGGGGCCGCCGGGGGAGGGACTTGGGGCGTATCTGCCGACGGGCCTGTGCCAACTAGCGGCGGCGGGGCTGCTGTTCGCCATCCCCGAGACCGTCGTTCCGCCCGAGGCATGCCGGCAGTACCAGAGCCGGGACTGGAACCTCGCCCGACGCCTGCAGATGAGACTGCTGCACGATCACGGCGCGGCCCTCGGCGTCACGCTCGTGTGCCGTGGGGACACAAGGATGCTAGAGGTCCTGCGTTCGTGGGGCTGGCGCTGCGTCCCGGCCGGCATCGGAGCACACCCGCCGGCCCTGCACCGGGCCTTGGTCCTCAGCCCCTGAGGCCCCCGGGACATCGGGCTCGTCGGCCACGGCTCACTTCCCGGCCGACGGGGTTACCGTGGGCAGGCGAGGGGACGTCGTACGCCCGTCCGTTCCCTCTCGTCCCGCGGCGAACCGCGGACACCCGGGCACGGCCACGGGCCGGGTCCCAGACAGGAGTGCCTTGATGGCCGCCGTCCTTCAGCCCCCGTCCGCCCTTCCCGCGGCCCGTCTGCGGCTGGCGCCGCGAGGCGCGGTGTCTCTGCGCGTCCTCGGCGCGTGGTGGCCACGGTCCCACTATCTGATCACCGAACTCCCTTCGCTGATCAGCGCCTTGCCCGAGGAGTGGGGAAAGATCGCCACCGTCACGGTGAACACCCAGATGTGGGCCGAGGCGCCGGGCCGGATTCTCGTCGGCCACCACGTTGTCCGACTGCTCAGGGAGTCCGTCTGGCAGCGGCGGCACACCGTGGGCCTGTTCGAACCCGACCACTACCGGAGGGACTTGCTGGTCGTACCCCCTGAACTGGCCGCGCCGGACGCCGAGTACCTCATGGCGGCCGTGGCGGCCTACGGTCTGTGAGCCGCAAACGGACGAGCGTGCCTGCGGTCACAGGCTCATCAGCCGCTGGGTGATCTCCCGGTACCGCCGCAGAGCGAGATGAAGTTCGGCGACCTGAATGTCCGGGCCCTGACCCTGAGCCTCATCCTGGTGGTGGCCCTGGCCCTCCCAACCTGCCCGCAGGAGCCGGCGCTGTTCGGCGAGGACTGCCATGAGCTGGGCAATGGCGTCGTCGAGGGCGTTCTCGGATTCCTCCAGCGACTCGAGCGGGGTGTCGGGGAACGTGTTGAGCGCCCGCCCGAGACGGTGCCGTATCTTCTCCCGCTCGTCCGCCGGGAAGAGTGCCTCCGGTCCCGAGGTACGGCGCCCCGAGACGTTCCGGGGCTGGTCCGCGGGCTGCTGGGCGCGTGTCTGGTCGTACATCATCAAGTGCCGCTTTCCTGTGCGTGGTGCCGGATGTCCGTAGCGGCGTGGCCGTGAGCCGTGCGGCCAGTCAACGTCCCCTGCCGATCCCTGTCAACGCGGCGCCGGAGCCGGAGGGACGCGCTTGTCGCATGCGCAGGGGTACGGTGGAGAGGACGAGGACTTTCCGTATGCCGGAACCCGAACCGGCTCGGACGGTCGCCTCGTGTTCCAGTGGGTCCATCGGACCACGTTCCTTCCGGAGCACGTCACCCGTCCTCAAGGGCGGCCCGTGACCCCGGCCGCGCCATCCGCATCCAGGCCGAGGAGTCGCGTTTGCCGCTCAGACCACCTCCGCTAAGCCGACCCCACCCGCGCCCGAAGCCTCGAACGGCTCGACCGGGTGCATGACACACCTGACCGCGATCATCCCCGTAAGGCAGTTGGCAGGAGCCCTCATGACCACCGCAGTGCAACCCCCGCTTCCCTCCCTTCCCCTCCTGCGTCTGCGCCTGGCACCCGCCCGGAGCATGCCCCGGCCCATCGACGGGGCGTGGTGGCCGCGTTCGTACGACCTCCTCGCCGAACTGCCCCAGCTCCTCGCCGGGTTGCCACGAGCCTGGGGTCACATCACCAGCGTCACGGTCCACGGGGCCGCGTGGACCGCCGTACCCGGCCGCGTGCTCGTCTTCAACCAAGTCGTGCAGCTGCGCAGGTCACTCACCCCGTCAGCCCCGCACACGATCGTCCTGCTCACTCCCGGCCGGGGCCGCTGGGACCTGCTGGTGGTGCCCCCGGACACGACCGAGGAGGCCGCGGGACACCTCATGGCGGCCGCGGCGGACGGCCAGACGTGACGCGGTGACGACCAGGATCAGCACGGCGCTGACGGCCAGGGAAGTGAGCATGGCGGTCGGACCTGTCTCCGGACCCTGCGGGAGGGCAGCCGCCCGGTGTCGTCGCTCACCGGGAACGGCACCGGCGCCGGGGCCGGTGTGCGAGGAGCTCCCGATGAGGTCACGCTACTCCCCGCAAGGGCTGGACGGACCGTCCCAGGGCGCCGACGCAAGGCAGCACACCGAACTGCACACCCACCGGACTGTCTCTCGGGCACCGGGCTCAGGGACGCGGCCGACTGTCCTGCGGGGACCGGCTGCTCTCCAGCCACGACCGTTCGGGTCCCGCCGCGCGCGTGGTGTCCACGGTGAGGTCGAGGCGGGTTCCCCCGTCGGCCCCCGCGGGATAGCTGCGCTGCTCGGTGGCGGCGAAACAACTGCGCAGAGCCTCCGCGACCCGGCGGGCGGCCTCGGGCGAGGCGGCGACGATACGGACCTCGGCCTGTCCGTCCGAGGATGCTTGCGTGGACTGCATGGCGACCTCGGAGTTCGATGTCCCGGTGGGAGACGCGCCGGTTCTCCCACCCTACTCCGGCGTCCCCACGGGCGCCCCGGGCGGTCGTCGGCCGACCCGCAATGGACAGGGCGTTCAGGCCTGCTCGCGCTCGGCGCGTTGCCGGACCAGTTCCTCGACCGCGCTAGGCAGCGTCGTCTCGAAGTCGATCAGCTTCGCCCAGGTCGGGGTCACCACGATGCGGACCATGCCGTCGTAGAGCGAGCGGACCTCGGCCTCCCATGCGACGCGCTGCTCGGGCGTCATCGCGTACGACCCGTTGATCTGGAGGTACTCGTCCGGGATGCCGTCGACGACGTCCAGTTCGGCGCGACCGCGGATGAGCAGGATCTTGGGTGGGTGCACCTCGGTGTCGATTGTCAGGGCGACCATCGGGTTCGCGCGCAGGGCGGGCAGCTTCGGGGCGTTCTTGGTGGTGCACATGACGATCTCGGCGCCGTTCCACGTGAAGGCGATCGGGATGTTCCTGGGCGTGCCGTCCTTGGCCACGTACGCCAGCCGGACCACGTCGCGCTCCAGCAGTTCTCGGCTGATCGGCAACTGCAGAATCTCGGCGATCTCGTCGGCTCGCATGACTGTCCTCCGGGAGGTTTGTCGTCGTCTTCCCCCCAGGGACGGAGCGGTGGCGGAGTTCTCGACATCGGGCGGGCCCCGTATCGCCCGAGCCGCCTGGGCTTCAGTCGGCCAGCGTGGAGGCCAGTGCCTTGGTCGCGTCCACGAGTTCGAGGTCCCGCTCGGCCAGGAGGCCCGGGATGGCGCCGCGGCCTCCTCGCACGGCGCGGCGGGCGGCCGATTCCCACTCGACGTGGTGTCCGTGGCGGCGGAGCTTGGGGTAGGCCGCGGCCGTGGTCTCCCATTGCCGGGCGTCGGCGATGTTCCGCAGCAGGCGCAGGATCTGGGCGCGGCAGGTCGTCTGCGGACGCCGTACCAGGTCCCACAGGAAGGGGACCGTGACGGCGGTGGCCTGTGCGACGACGAAGCCGTGCCGGCAGATGCGGTGCCGCAGCCGGGCCAGTGCGTCCTGCGCGGCGCCCTCGTCGCCGGAGGCGATGGCGGCGAGCAGGTAGGGGATCGCGGCGGCGGACCCCGTCGAGTCCTCGATGTCGCCCCACGGCACGAGGCCGACGTCACGGAGCGTGGTGGCTTGTCGGGGGCACCGCGCTGTCTTCTCACCGCCCGCGTGCTCGGTGAGCGGTGGCATGTCAGGCGCCCCCTGTGGCCAGCATGGCCCAGACGGTCTTGCGTGAGGGGGTGTGGCGGGTCCAGCCCCAGTGCTGCGACAGGGCTTCCACGATCATCAGGCCACGGCCGTGTTCGCTGAACGCGTCCGGCGCGCGCCCCGGGCGCGGGAGTCCGGCGCCCTGGTCGGTCACGGCACACACCAGGTGGGCCGCGCGGCGCGTGAGCCGCAGCCATACGTCGCACGCGGTGTCGTCGGGTGTGTCGCTCCTACGGCCGTGCAGCACGGCGTTGGCGGCGAGTTCGGAGACGACGGTCAGCGCGTCGTCCCGGCACTCGTCCAACTCCCATTCGCCCAGGACGCGGTCGGTGAACTCGCGGGCCAGCGCACATCCCTCGTTGCTGCCGGGCAGGCGCAGGGTGGCGGTGTGGCGCGTGGGGCGCGGTGCGGGGGAGGGGGGCGCGGCCTGGTGTGCCGGGACCCCGATCGGGCCAGACCAGAGTGCTGGGCGCGCGGGCTGCGACACGGCATCTCCTGAGGTGGCGTCAGGGCGTCAGGACCAGGCGCCGGTACGGGTGTTGGCGACGGGGTTATTATCCACCTCGAAAGCCCGTCCGTGCAATTTCACGAGAAATTGCGCGCGTGGATCGAGCCAATCGTGCGCGAGGAGACTGCCGTGCCGTCAGTGCCTAACGGGGTGCAAGCGAGTTCACTGGGCGTCCGCTGGACCAAGAGCCGGCACAGCAACGCCGAGGGCAACTGCGTCGAGGTGGCGCCATTGGCCGAGGGAGGTGTGGCGATCCGCAACTCCCGGGACCCGCACGGTCCCGCCCTGGTGTACACGTCCGCCGAGGTCGCGGCCTTCCTGGCCGGTGTGAAGGACGGCGAATTCGACGACCTGATGTGAAGGGCGATCGCCGCGGCACGCACGGAGCTCGGGCCCGGAACATGCGCGCAGGGCCCAACCGGTGCGATAATGCGGGCTGTTGCCCTCCGCCCACGGGGAGTCAGGATGCTCTCGGAATCACCGCGCGTCTCCCGGCTCGAGCCGTACCTGCATCGCAGCGAGCCCGCGCCGACCCTGCTGAAGATGCTGGTCGGCGTGCAGCTGGCGGGCCTGCGTGAGGATGCGGGCATGGCGCAGGAACAGGCGGCGCGGGCCGTGGGGTTCAGCCCCGCGAAGCTGTCCCGCATCGAGGCGGGCAAGGGCCGCCGGCCGCCCACGGAGGCCGACGTCCGCGCGCTGCTGGACCTGTACAAGACCGAGGAGTACGAGGCGTCCGTCCTCCTGCAGCTGCTGCGGCGAGCCGGTGAGCCCGGATGGTGGCAGCGCTTCGACAAGCGGTTGATGCCGGAGTGGTTCGACCGGCTCGTCGGCTTGCAGGAAGCGGCCGATTCCATCCGTACGTTCGAGATCCAGTACGTCCCCGGACTGCTGCAGACGCCCGCCTACACCCGTGCTGTGGTGCAGCGCGGCCTGCCCTCGGCCCCGGACCGCGAGGTGAACCGCCGGGTCGAGCTGCGCACGAAGCGCGCGGAGCTGCTCGGGCGGCCGGACGCACCGCAGTTGTGGGCGGTCGTCGACGAGTCGGTGCTGCTGCGGGTCATGGGCAGCCGCGACATCATGCGCGAACAGCTGGAACACCTCGTCACGATGGCCGAGCAGTCGCACGTCGTCATCCAGGTCGTCCCCCTGGACGTGACCAACGCCTCCGCACCGGCCATCCCGGTCACCTACCTGCGCTTCGGCGGTCTCGACCTTCCCGACATCGTCTACCTGGAACACCTCAAGAGCGCCACGTTCCTGGAGGACCGCGACGAGACCGAGCAGTACCGCGTGGCGCTGGACCAACTGGCCGACGACGCGCTCAGCCCGCGCGACTCCCTCGGCCTGCTGCGCGACACCGTCAAGCAGCGGTACGGGGGCGGCTGAGCCGGTGGCCGCTCCGTCACCGGATGCGGCCGGCTCCGCCGAACTCGATCCATTCCTGGGTGAGTTGACGCGGCGCCACGTCGGTGTCGGGCCGCCAGGTGGACACCTCCACCAGGCCGGGCTCGAGGATCTCCAGTCCCTCGAACCACTGCGCGACGTCCTTCTCCTCACGCACCCGGCCCCAGTGCCCCTGCGTGGCCTTGTCCATGAAGTCGGTGACGAAGTCCCGCACCTTCGGGTCGTCGCTGACCAGTTGGCACATCACGAGACAACTGCCGGGCGCGAGCTGCTCGGTCACCCGCTTCACCACGGCGAGCGGGCCGTCCGTCTCACTGTCCGGGATGCAGTGGAACACCGAGTTGAACAGCACGCCCACCGGCTGCGAGAAGTCGATGAGCCGCTGGGTGTCGGGGTGGGAGAAGATCACGTCGGTGTCGCGCAGGTCGGCCTGGATCACGGCCGTACGGTCGTTCTGGTCCAGCAGGGCGCGGCCGTGCACCAGCACCATCGGGTCGTTGTCCACGTACACCACGCGCGAGGTCGGGTCGATGCGCTGCGCCACCTGGTGCACGTTGTTCTGCGTGGGCAGACCGGAGCCGTGGTCCAGGAACTGCCGGATGCCGTACTCCTGCGCCAGGGTCCCCACCACCCGCTGCAGGAAACTCCGGTTGTTCAGCGCCAGCGCCCGGGTGCTGGGCACCACCTTGTCCAGCTCCTCGCAGGCGGCACGGTCGACCGCGTAGTTGTCCTTGCCGCCCAGATAGTGGTCGTACATGCGCGCGGCCGTCGGAACCGTGGCGTCGATCTTGGTGGACAACCGCTTCCCGGACTCCATAGTCTCCCCCGTCACCTACCGCACCGAACCGACCGGTGCGCGAGGCAATCCATCCTAGAGACAAGGCACTTGGCCCAGCCACCGGATGCGCGAAGTCCTCCTGTGACCGCGCCGGAAGCGGTGGCCGCCGTCAGGTCCGGTGCCGCCGCGCGCGGCGCAGGAAGGGGCGCTCGACGAGGTAGTACGACAGCAGGGCCATCGCCACGGTCAGCACCACCGTGCCCGTCAGCAGGCCGACCTCGACGTCGAGGGAGGCCAGCAGCCGTACGACGGGGTAGTGCCACAGATAGACGCCGTAGCTGAGATTCCGGCCGGCCCAGGCGAGCGGCGTGAAGGCCAGCAGGCGGGACAGCAGTCCGTCGGGCCGCAGTTCCAGCCCCGCGACGAGGGTGGCGGACAGCGCGGCCACGGCGAGGATCCCGCCCGTGTACCAAAGGGCGGTCCAGAGGCCGGCGTTCCCGGTCACCGGCACCTTCCAGGCCACGAGCGCCAGCAGCGCGAGCGCGGGGAGGGCGAGCCGGCCGGCCCAGACACGCAGCAGGCCCAGGCGCGGGTCGTCCTGGCGCAACCGTGCCAGGACCACGGCGACCAGGGCTCCGGCCAGCAGTTCGTCGGCGCGGGTGTCGGTGCCGTTGTAGATGCGGTGGACGGCGTCCGGGTGCCACAGGACGCAGCGCCACAGGAAGGGCAGCACGCACAGGGCGGCGGCGCACAGCAGGACCGTACGCGCCCGCAGGCGGTGCAGCAGGCCCAGCAGCAGGAGCGGCCACAGCAGGTAGAACTGCTCCTCCACGCCCAGCGACCAGGTGTGGGCGAGCGGTCCGCCCGTGTACGACCCCGGGTCCGCGGCCCTGAAGACGTTCGTCAGGAAGGTCGCCGCGAGGCCCACCGCCTGCCAGGAGCCGTCGAAGCCCCACAGAGAGGTCGTCGTCGCCAGCACCAGACAGGCAGCGCAGAGCGCCAGCAGGGCGGGAACCAGGCGCAGCCAGCGGCGCCGGTAGAACGGGAGCAGGGCGAGGGTGCCGGTGCGGGAGTACTCGGCGAGCAGCTGGCGGGTGATGACGAAGCCGCTGAGGGTGAAGAAGACGTCGACGGCGATCGAACCGCCCGGGACCAGTGTGCGGTCGACGTGGTAGACGAGGACCAGGGCGACCGCGAGGGTGCGCAGGCCGTCCAGTGCGTCGACCCGGCCGTTGTGCAGGGTCGCGGAAGGGAACCCCCGGCGTGCACCTGGTGCCGCCGGGGCCGTGCGTCTCCGACCCGTGACCGCCGTACTTCCCTCGGCTGCTGCCACGGCTGTCGATTCCGGTGTACTGGCCATGAACGAGATCGCTTCTCACCTGCCGACTGTTTCCGGGTAACCCGGTTCACCTGTCCGCAAAGCACGATCACATTCCTGTCTGTCCCCCAGCTGTACGCATCCTGTGGTGTCAGTCCCCTCCCGTATCGTTCCGGGCACCACTCACCTACCAGGAAGATTCAGAGAGTTGACTGACCTGTCCGCTTTTCCGCTGCCCTTCCAAGCCTCCCGTTCCACAGGGTTCGCGACCCCCCGGACACTGCGGGAGCTCCAGATGATGGAGTGCAGTGCACAGATCAGGGCGAAGCAGCGATGGTTCGACAAGATGAACGACGCCGACATCGTCGCCAGGTGGACGCGGGAAGCGACAGCCCAGGGCCTCACCGAAGCACAGGTCGACTACGTGCTGGCCGAGCTGCGGCACTACGCCGCGCTGCGCGACGTACGCACCGGCATCGAGGTGTCCGCCGTCGACGGAGTGTGGCAGTCGGACACCCTCGTCGACGACGAGCTCGGAGCGCGGCTGCGTGAGGCGGTGCGGCCTCTGGAAGAGGTCCCCGAAGCGGAGCGGGACTGGCATCCCGGCTCCGACGGCCTCGTCCTGGATCTGGTCCACCCCTCGCTGTTCTGCCTGGTGAGAGGCGTGAGCGGCGAACCCGAGCAGGCTTGGCACAATCCGACGGACCGCTACTCGAAGTACGAGTTCTCGGAGAAGTTCCAGTGGCTGCCGACGGACGTGGACATCAGCGAGGACGGCGCCGTCGCCTTCCGGTCGTACGTCAACAACGTCCACCCCGATACGCATCGCGAACTGCTCGCCGTGCTACCGGACTTGTTCGCTCGCTTCCGCCCGCTCTGGGAGAACGTGCTCACCGACCTGCGCCATCCGCGACCGCCGCGGATCGAGGCCGATCCGTACGGGTGGTACGACTCGGAGCCGGAGTACCCGAACCGGTCCTCCTACAGTGACGACCAGGCCTACGCCGAAGCGCGCAACGCCTGGGCAGAAGCCCACGACGCCTGGTGGGAGGACCGCCGTCCGGTCGTCCCGGACGCGCCCGCCTTCACCCCGCCCCCGACGCCCGACGCGTCGGACCGCGTCGACCTGCGCGGCCGCTCACTCCAGGTCATCGTCAAGCTCGCCGCCATCCACCTCACCCCCGACCGGCCCGAGTACGCCGGTGGCTCCTGGCATGTCGAGGGGATGCTGAACGAGCGGATCGTCTCGACCGGCATCTACTACTGGGACAGCGAGAACATCACCGACAGCCGGCTGAGCTTCCGGGCGGCACTCGACGACCCCGACTACCAGCAGAACGACGACAACGGTCTGCGGGAGGTCTACGGCCTGGAGGACGAAGACGCGCTGAACCAGCCGCTGGGCTCGGCGTCGACGCCCGAGGGGCGCTGCCTGGCCTTCCCGAACGTCCTGCAGCACCGGGTCGGGTCCTTCCGGCTGGCGGACCCGACCCGCCCCGGACATCGCAAGATCCTCGCGTTCTTCCTGGTGGACCCGTCGCACAGGATCGTCTCGACCTCCGACGTGCCCCCGCAGCAGCCGTGGTCCCACTCCTCGACCATGACGCTGGAGCAGGCCGAGGAGTACCGCGACCAGCTCATGCAGGAACGCAAGTTCTTCGTCGACGAGCACAACGAGCAGCTCTACGAACGGGAGTTCTCGCTCTGCGAGCACTGAGCTCCCCGAGGCGGCCCCTGCGTGCGCGGGGGCCGCGGGGTGGGTGTCGTGCTCAGCGCCAGCCCAGTGCCGGAGCGACGTGCGTCAGGATGCTCTCGATCACATGGGCGTTGTACGCGACCCCGAGCTGGTTCGGCACGGTGAGGAGCAGCGTGTCGGCGGCGGCGACCGCTTCGTCCTGGGCGAGCTGCTTGACCAGGACGTCGGGTTCGGCGGCGTAGGAACGGCCGAAGATCGCGCGGGTGTCGGCGTCGAGGTAACCGATCTGGTCCTTGGAGTTGCCCTCACGGCCGAAGTAGGCGCGGTCGCGGTCGTCGACCAGCGCGAAGATGCTGCGGCTGACCGACACCCGCGGCTCACGGGTGTGCCCCGCTTCCCGCCAGGCCTCGCGGTAGACCTCGATCTGCTTGCGCTGCTGGACGTGCAGCGGCTCGCCGCTCTCGTCGTACTTGAGGGTCGAGCTCTGCAGGTTCATCCCGAGGCCGGCCGCCCAGGCCGCGGTGGCGTTGGAGCCGGAGCCCCACCAGATCCGGTCCCGGAGGCCTTCGGAGTGCGGTTCGATGCGCAGCAGCCCCGGCGGGTTGGAGAACATCGGGTTGGGGTCGGGCTCCGCGAACCCCTCGCCCCTCAGCACCTCGAGGAGCCGCTCGGTGTGAGCACGTGCCATGTCGGCGTCGGTGGCCCCCTCGGCCGGCACATGCCCGAAGTGCCGCCAGCCGTCGATGACCTGCTCCGGGGATCCCCGGCTGATGCCGAGCTGCAGCCGGCCACCGGAGATCAGGTCGGCGGCGCCCGCGTCCTCGGCCATGTACAGCGGGTTCTCGTAGCGCATGTCGATCACGCCGGTGCCGATCTCGATGCGGCTGGTCCGCGCGCCGATGGCCGCGAGCAGCGGGAACGGCGAGGCGTACTGCCGCGCGAAGTGATGGACACGGAAGTACGCGCCGTCGGCGCCCAGCTCCTCCGCGGCCACCGCGAGGTCGATCGCCTGGAGCAGGGCGTCGGAGGCGGAGCGCGTCTGGGAGTGCGGCGACGGTGTCCAGTGTCCGAAGGACAGGAACCCGATCTTTTTCATGCCACTTTCAACAATCAAGGTCGTCGTTCATTCCCCACAGGCGGTCGACCGCTCACGTCCCCAGGCGGCCAGCGGCTGGAGCGCCTCGTTGAGGCGGGTGCCCTCCTCGGTCAGCGCGTACTCGACCCGGGGCGGCACCTCGTCGTAGGCGACCCGGCGTACGACACCGTCCGCCTCCATCTCGCGCAGATGAGAGGCCAGCACCTTCTCGGTGACCCCGGGGACCAGCCGGCGCAGCTCGCCGAAGCGCCGGCAGGGGTGCTCGTGCAGCGCCCAGAGGATCAGGACCTTCCACTTGCCGCCGATCACTTCCATCGCGCTGTCGATCCCGCAGACGTGCCCCTGTGACGTGCCCGGCCGGTTCAGCGTCGTCATACCCCCACCCTTCTGAGCTGCTCACTCACCCCGCGGTAACCACCCACTGCGAAGTGCGTACTTGATCACCTCAGGGGCCTGCGACCAGCCTAATCCGCATGACGCAGAACACCGTTGAGCAGAACACTGTGGACAAGACCCCTGTGGAGAAGACCCCCGTCACCCTGCTGGGCCTCGGCGCGATGGGCACCGCCCTGGCCCGCGCGTGGCTGGCCGTCGGCCACCCGCTCACCGTCTGGAACCGCACCCCGTCCCGCGCTGCGGCGCTCGTCGCCGAGGGCGCGAACGTCGCGGCCAGTGCGGCAGCGGCGGTCGCGGCGAACCCCCTCGTCGTCGTATGTCTGCTGGACGATGCCTCGGTCGGCGAAGCGCTGACCGGCATCGACCTGACCGGCAGGGACCTGGTCAACCTGACCACCAGCACCCCGGCCCAGGCCCGCGCTCGCGCCGAGTGGGCTCGCGCGCAGGGCGCCCGCTGTCTGGACGGCGGAATCATGGCCGTCCCTCCGATGATCGGCGTCCCGGAGTCCGGCGGCTACGTGTTCTACAGCGGCGCGCAGGAGGTGTTCGAGCAGTACCAGAGCACCTTGGGCGTCCCGGCCGGGACCACCTACGTCGGCCAGGACGCGGGCTTCGCCGCCCTGCATGACGTGGCACTGCTCAGCGCGATGTACGGGATGTTCGCCGGGGCCGCGCACGCCTTCGCGCTGATCCGCAAGGAGGACATCGACCCCGCCTCGCTCGCGCCCCTGCTCGCGGACTGGCTGGTCGCGATGGCCCCGGCGGTCCACCGGACCGCCGACCAGTTGCGCGGCGGCGACTACACCAAGGGCGTGGTGTCCAACCTTGCCATGCAGGTGGCCGGCACACCGACCTTCCTGAGCACCGCGGAAGAGCAGGGCGTCAGTCCGGAACTGCTCAGCCCCTACTTCGAGCTGATGCGCCGACGTCTCGCCGAGGGCAGCGGGGAGGAGGACCTGACCGGCGTGATCGATCTGCTGGTGCGCTAGGTCGTGTGGGAGATGCCGGTCAACGCAGCCCAGGTCTTGAACCGGGCGAGTCGCCGCTGGTGGCGGCACGACGAGAACTGGCCGAGGAAACCGGACTCGACCCGGGGGCGGTCCTTGGTCGGTCCGTGCCGGTGGACCGTGATGTTCAGTGGAACGGCAAGCGATACGTCGGGACGGAGCACTTCTTCGTTGCGCAGTTCCCCGACGAGCAACCATCGCTCGTGCGGACCGGTCTGCTCCCCGATGAGCAGGCCAACCTGGACACGCACGCCTGGATCGCATGGTCGGATCTGAGTTCGCTGCCGGACCCGGTTGAGCCGCCACAGTTGCCGGCCGTGCTCGGCACCTTGGTGCCGGACGGTCCGTGGCGTGATCGGGAGCGACGGGAGCAGTGAGCCCGGTCGGCACGTACGTGTTCCGGCCGGCTGCGGAGGCGCCCACCGCCGATCGGAGTCAGATCCCGTCGAACACCTGCCGCCGATCTCTTGGAGTGCGAGCACCGCATGATGGCCGAAGGCCTGGCCGCTCTTCACGCCGCTGCGGGTAACCGGTGCAGGTGTGCGGGACCTTCCAAGCCGTGCTCTTCCGCTCTCACCCGGCCCCCTCGCTGGGGCGGGCAGTGGTGAGCCCCGGGGTGACGAGGGTGAGCCATCGGGTGCGGGCCGGTGCGGGTTGGTCGATGGGGGCGGTGGCGAACAACAGATAGATGTCGTCGACCGTGACGTCGGGATGGACGTCGCCGGCGGCCTGTCCCGCTTGAATGATGGCCGCTACGGCGGTTCCGGCCCGGTCCTCGGCGCTACGGTCACCGGGCTCCGCTCCCAGGGTCTGCGCGGCCGCCTTGACGGCACGGTCGGTCACCGACGTCTCGACGACGCGACCGAGGAGCGCGGTCAGTTCGTCCAGCGCGCGGGCTCCGGCGGAGACACGCGCGTACGTGGCCTCCGCGTCGTCGGCCACCCGCGTGACGCACTCCGCGACGACGGCCGCCACCAGGTCGGTCTTGGTGGGGAAGTGCCGGTAGAGCGTGCCGACCGCGACGCCCGCCGCGGCGGCGATCTCATCCATCCCGACCTCGGGCCCGTGCACGGCGATCTGCTCACCGGCCGCGGCAAGGATCTTCTTTCGGTTACGGACCGCGTCGGCGCGCGGCGCCCTGGCCTGGGCCACGAGATCGTCCACCTCTCCACTTGCGTAAACATGAACCGTGGTTCACGATAGATAGTGAACCGCAGTTCAGTTTACTCGTGAAGGAACCCGTCATGCCACTCAAGACCGCCCTCGTCACCGGTGCCTCCTCCGGCATCGGCGAAGCCACGGCCCTCAAGCTCCAGGAACTCGGCTACACCGTGTACGGAGCCGCCCGCCGCACGGACCGCCTGCACGAACTCGCCGACCGCGGCGTACGCCCCCTGGCCATGGACGTCACGGACGACGCCTCCATGCAGGCCGGCATCGAGAAGGTCATCACCGAGACCGGCCGCATCGACGTGCTCGTCAACAACGCCGGTTACGGCTCCTACGGCGCCATCGAGGACGTCCCGCTGGACGAGGCCCGCTACCAGTTCGAGGTCAACGTCTTCGGCGCGATCCGCCTGGCCCAGCTCGCCCTGCCCCACATGCGCGCCCAGCGCTCCGGCACCGTCGTGAACATCACCTCGATGGGCGGCAAGATCCACACCCCGCTCGGCGGCTGGTACCACGGCACCAAGTTCGCCCTCGAAGCCCTCAGCGACTGCCTGCGGGTGGAGGCCAAGCCCTTCGGCATCGACGTGGTCGTCGTCGAGCCCGGCGGTATCGCCACCGAATGGGGCGGCATCGCCGCCGACAAGCTGGAGAAGTCCTCCGCCGGCGGCGCCTACGCCGCCCAGGCCGCCGCCGTGGCTTCCACCCTGCGCTCGGAGGCCAACGCCAAACGCAACTCCCCGCCCTCCGTCATCGCCGACGCCATCGGCAAGGCCGTCACCGCCCGACGCCCCAAGACCCGCTACGTCAAAGGCTTCGGCGCCCGACCGCTCATCACGCTGCGCCGGATCCTGCCCGACCGCGCCTTCGACTCGGTCATCAGCCGAGCGGTCGGCCTCGCACGCTGAGGTGTAAGGCGGATTGTGGGGACGTCGTCGCGCTCCCCACGGTTCATGCGTTGCCGGGCTGCTGCCTCAGGCGTGTGCGTGCTGCGGCGCGTACCTCGGCGGTCTCTGCCGGGTCGTCGCTCAGTATCGCGATGCGTGCCAGGGCTTCCGGGCCGGCGGGTGCTGAGGCGACCGCGAGAAGCCGGGCGTGCTCTTCGCAGTCCCACAGGGATTCGGTGAGGGCGTAGTCGAGGCCGTGCGGATCGATGGCGGTGAGCGCCCGGAGGTAGGCAGCTCGTTCGTACGAGTGCGGGGTGTGCAGCCAGAACCGCCGCAGGTAGGGGGCCGCTGCGGCGGCGTCGGGGCCGAACCGGGCCAGACGCCGGGCCGTGCGGTCAGGGCCGCACCAGGTGTGCGACGCCCACTGCCCGGCAAGTTCCTGCACGAGTCCCGGCAGCGCCTCGGGGCCGGGGTGTTCGGCCAGGACCTGCGCCCCCAACTGGACCAGCCAGGGTCGCCCGTCCTGGACCCAGCCCTTGGCCGCGGGTACGGCCGCCGCTCCGAGGCGGTCCACAGCCCGCGCGATCAGGGCCGGCACCCGGTGCCCGTCCGGCGGGCCCGACAAGGGGACCAGCGGGATCAGTTCCTCCGTCGGCTGCCGGCCGAGGAGCGCACGCAGCGCTTCGCACTTCGTTTCCTCTTGTCCGCGGACGTCGGCCAGCAGGCCGAGCAGCTCCGCGGTGCCGAGCTGGTCCAGGGAGGCCCGCGGAACACGCGTACGGCCGGGCACCTTGATCCCGAACCGTATCCACGGCTCGACGCACCACGGCGGTTCTCCTCCCTCACTGATCCGGGCACGTGCGAGGGGACCGAGATCCTCCCACCACTCGGTCGGCCAACAGGATGCCACCGACTCCAGCACACGGCGCCAGTGCCGCCCCTGCCGGACGTACGCCCGCAGCCCCTCCCGGGCCTCCTCCACGCCGATGAGAGCCAGGAGTTGCAGCACCTCGCAGGCCCGCAGACAGGCCTCTTCGTCCGCCGCCAACCAACCCAGGATCGGTGAAAGAGACAGTCCCAACTCCTGGACGAGCCACGCCAGATAGAGGGCACGGTCGTCGGTCGCGTGCCAGCGCCAGTCCCGGCGGATGGCGTCATGGACGAACCTGGCTGATTTCGTGGGGTCTTGGAGCGCTCGTATCGCGCCGAGGCCGCGGCCACGTTGCAGCAGGCCCTCGACGCCGTCGTGGCGGGCGTAGAACATCTCGTTCTCGTCGTTCATCCCCCCGCACCCTGCCCGACCTCACACCGGGCTGCCAGGAAATATCGCTCCGGCCTTACCGTGCTGCATGCTGAGGGTGCGATCACGAGCGGCGGCAGGGGGGCCAGTTGGTGTTACGTATTCACTTCACGGCGGAAGACCTTGCACGTACACGGGTGGCCGCGACGATCGGTGTCGCGGCGGAGCTCTACTACAGCTTGGAGCTGCTGAGGGAGAAGCGGGACCTTCCGCACCTGCGTTCGTGGCGGGCGGCCGTCGCGGGCCGGATGGGAGCGGACACGCGTCCCCTGACGTCGTTGGTGCCGGTGCGCGGTCCCGGACTGGATCTGCTGGCGCTGATGGGTGATGTGTCGTCTCTGGACCACGCCGTGGACAACCTGCTGCACGCGCCGGTGGCCCGGCTGCGGCGCGAGTTCGAAGGCCTCGACTTCCGTCCCGGACACCTGCCGTGGGCCAGGCGGGTGGCGGAGGGAGACCGCGACGCGCTGCGGGAGCTCGCCGAGGCCGTGCGCGCCTGCCATCGACTGACCGTGGAGCCGTACTGGCACCGAGGGCGGTCCGAGTTGGTCGCGCTGGCAACCCGTTGCGCGAACCTGGTGTTGGAGGGAGGCATCGATCTTCTGCTGCGCTCGGTCTGCGCACCACTGGTCCGCTGGCGTCCGCCGGTGCTCGAAGCCCCCTACCCGCGAAGGATCGAAGTGCGCCTGAAGGGCAGGGGGTTGATCATCACGCCCACCGTCTTCTCGAAGCTCCCGGTGAGCTTGCTGTGGGACCCGCTCGACACCACCCAGCCACCCCGGCTGACGGTGCCGGCCCTGCGCCGGCCACTGACGGGCCCCGAGCCGGGCGAAGCCGACGACTCCACCGTCCGGAACCTGGAATCTCTGCTCGGCCGCACGCGCGCTGCTGCCCTGCAGGTGACAGCGGAAGGCTGCACGACGACCGAGCTGGCACGCCGCCTCAACGTCACGGCTGCAGCCGCCAGTCAGCACGCGACCGTGCTGCGCAACACGGACCTCATCACCACCAGCCGTCGCGGCGGGTCCGTGCTGCACTTCATCACACCGCTCGGCCTGGCCCTGTTGCGGACCGGCACCCTGGTACAGGAGTGAGCCCCGCAGATGTCGCCGCATCAACCCCCGGTCGCGCGGCCCCCTTTAAGCCGTGACTTAAGGGGTGGGCCGCAGGTGGCGGGCCCCTCCAGGATGTGGAGCCGAAACCAGCTCCCACCATCCTGGAGAACACATGCGGACTCATCTCGCCGCCGCGCTCGGTACCGTCGTGCTGACCGCGGGCACCTTGCTGGGCGCTCCCGCCGCCGGCGCTCAGACCTCCGACTACCCCACGACCGCTTACGGACCTGTCACGGTCGGGAACACGTGGACGCAGGGCACGATCACCTGGTACAACCGCTCGGTCGCGGTGGTGGGGACGCACAAGTCGGTGAGCGCGGCCGGACCGGCGTACTGCCGACGCACCTGGGCGTACACCTATGACGCCCACGATACGAAGTTGGGCTCTGCCGGTTCCGTTTCCTCCGACACGGCGTGTGGCACGACCGTGAACTTCAGCAGCTTCGACGTTCCGGCTGACGTCCCCGGCGGGGCCGCGTTCGTGCGGGTCTGCCTCGATGACGGCAATCTCAAGGACCTGCTCTGCAGCCCTCGCTACCGGCGCCCCTGAATCCTCGACGATCGTCAGGTGGCGGGGTCCACTTCGGGGTGCGTGAAGCGGACGGGCTTGCCCAGCGACCGGGCGTAGGCGATTTCGGCTCGGGTGCTGTCTCCGATGTAGTCGCCGACTACGAGCACCTCGTCAGCGAGCCGGATCTTCGCCCGGTGCAGATCGTCGAGCCGAACCTTCAGGGCCTCGGCCTCGACAGGATCGGACCACAGTGCGTGCGGTGACTTGAGGTCGCAGCCCGGCTTGACGACGATCCTTCCGGCTTTGGTCTCTTGCAGATCGGCCTCCGCCATCTCGGCCATGAAACGCGTGGAGCCGCAGATCGCGACGATACGAGGGAGGCTCAACTGCCGCTTCACGGCGGCGAGTTGTTCCTCGGGGCTGAGCGGTTGCGCGGATGTCACTGGTTCCTCCTGCCGGAGCTGTCGGACGGGGCTCCCAGCTTCGCCCCGTCCGGTGGTCGTCAAGGATGGAACCGCCAGCGGCCTTCAGAGACGACGTCCAACTCGCCGTCCCTGACGCGCAGGGCCGTCGCGTCGTCGATGAAGTAGATCGGGAAATCGGCGCGCGCGGCGACGCGGTCGGCCCAGGCGTCGTCCCGGTCGGGGAAGTCCGGTGAGTACAGGTGAGGTTTGAGATACCAGTCGAAGAGCCCGAACGGCGGCTCCACGGTCGTCGCGCCGAGCACGTGCAGGTCGGCGGTGTCCCCGATGACGTCGGCGGAGTGGCCGGTGAGATGACGGCTGAAGATCATCGATCCGGCGCTGAATCCGACGTAGACACGGCTCTCCAGCGCCTTGAGGAAGGCGTCGGCCAGGCCGTTGCCGGTGATGCTGCGGGCGAGGTGGTAGTGGTTGCCGCCGCTGACGTAGACGACGTCGGCGCGGAGCAGCCGGTCGAGGACCATCTGCCGGGGCAGGCCGTTGAGTTCCAGGACGTCGAACTCCCGCCAGCCCAGGCCGTGCAGCCGGTTCATGTCCGCGATGAACCAGCTGTGGTCGCCCGGCTCGGCGAGCGATGCGGTGGGGACGTACACGACGTTCGCCGATCCGAACGGCTTGCCCAGCATGTCCCGCAGCGCATCGCGCAGTGTCTGGTTGCTCAGGCCGCTCGCCGTCAGCAGAAGGTTCATCGGGCGAGCCAAGCACGGCTGACGGACGCTCGCAACGAGACCGCGCCCCTCACGTCAACAGGGCCGCCGTGAACACCTCGCGTTGCGCCACCAGCCACTCCTGGATGCGGTCCCAGCGCCGCCAGCCACCGCGCTCGGACAGCGCCCGGACGTAGCCGGGGTCACCGTCGGCCACGCGGTCGGCGACGAAGGCGCGGCAGGATGCGGTGGCCTGTTCGATGGCGCCGGGGAGTTCGGCGCGCTCCTGCGGGGAGAGGCGGTAGCCGTCGGCGAGGATGCGCAGCCGTGTTGGCGCATCCAGTCCCGCTGGATAGAACCCTGCCGCGGATTCGGGATCCAGCATCGGAACCCAGTAGCGGGCGGTCATGGCAACGTCCCACACGGGCCGGCCGGGGGCCGCCAGGTCGAAATCGATCAGGGCCGTGGCCCGGCCGTCGCGGAAGACGACGTTCTCCGGGCACACGTCGTTGTGGCACAGCATCGTCCCTCCCTCCGGGTCGGCCAGGGCCCGCGGCCACTCGGCGGACCCGTCGACCGGGATGGCCGCGCTCGCGTCGTGTAGACGCCGCAGCAGGCCGCCCACCGAACTCAACGCGCCCTCGGTCATCGCCCAGTCCGGAAACGGCGGAAGAGGGACGTCGCCCGGGATGAAGGTGAGGTGCTCGCGGCCGTCGTCGGTGAGTCGGACGGGTCGCGGGGCCGCGGCGAATCCCTGCTCTTCCAGCGCGAGGAGATGGGCGTGGAGGGCGCGCGCGGTGGACGGCGCCGGACGTTCCACCAGGGCGCTGTGACGGATGACCGCACCCACGTTCACCATGCCACCGACCAGGACTTCACCCTCAGCTGTCATGCCGATCACGCTACCGCCGGGTCGCGGGAAGGCGGGGGTCCTTGATCGGGGGTCGCACCGGCCACCGGCTTGACCTCGAGACCGCTACGGTGCCGTCGTGATCGACTCCCCGCTGCCCCTGCTCTTCCTCGATGTCGACGGTCCTCTCATCCCCTTCGGCGCGACGCGGGAGGAGCTCCCCGACGGCTACCCGAGCTATGACAGCGGGCGCTCACCCTCCGAGGTCGAAATCAGCCCGCTCATCACCAGGATCAACCCCGGGTATGGGCCTCGGCTGCAGGCCCTTCCCTGCGAGCTGGTGTGGGCGACGACCTGGATGGACGACGCGAACGACTGCATCGCCCCCTGGCTCGGCCTGCCCCGTCTGCCCGTCGTGAACTGGCCGGACGCCACAGACGACCACCTGAGGGACGGACTGCACTGGAAGACCCGCCCGCTCCTGGACTGGGCCGCGGGTCGCTCCTTCGTCTGGGTCGACGACGAGATGACCGACCGAGACCGGGAGTGGATCTCCGCCAACCACCGGGGACACGCTCTCCTGCACCACGTCGATCCGCGCTACGGGCTCACCGATCACGACTTCGTCGCCCTCGACCGGTGGCTCCAGTCCCATCAGGGCTGACCGCCGCTGAACCGGCTGTCGCGCCGGATCGTCGAGTGCCCCAGTGCGTTCTCGTCGTGGGCCGTGGCCGGTGGCGAGGAGGATCTTGCCGGCCGACGTGGCGTGCAGGGGCAGGCGGTCGCCGTCGACCAGGCAGGGCCGTGCCGTCGGAGGGGACGGTGTTGTCCGCGTGGCCGCCGGTGCGGGCGGGCCGAGGGGAAGATCCGGCGGCACCCTCCGGTTGTCGTCGGAGTACGGCCGTGGCGCACACCGACCCGAGGGAAAGGCCACTCATGACCGACAGCCTGAAGGAAACCGTCGGACGATACGGCATCTGGAGCAGCGGCCTGCGCTCCACGGACCCGTCCCGGCGCGGTGAACTGGCAGAGGCGGCGGCGGAGTTGGAGGAGCTGGGCTACGGCGCGCTCTGGCTCGGCGGCAGCAGCTCCGCCCGCGACGCCGCTCCGCTGATCGAGGCGACCTCCCGGATCGTGGTCGGCACCAGCATCCAGAGCATCTGGGAGCACGAGCCCGCCGCCTCCGCCGCGAGCTTCGCCGAACTGGACGCCGCCCACCCGGGCCGCTTCGTCCTGGGCCTCGGCGTCAGCCACGCCAAGTTCGCGGAGCAGTACCGTCGCCCCTACTCGGCGCTGGTGTCCTACCTGGACGCGCTGGACGAGGCGGGCCATCCCGCCGACCGCCGCCTCCTCGCGGCCCTCGGCCCGAAGACCGTCGACCTGGCCCGAGAGCGTGCCGCCGGGTCCGTCCCGTACCTGGTCACCACCGACCACACGGCCACGTCCCGCCGGCGTCTGGGCGAAGCCCCGCTGCTGGCCCCGGAGCTGAAGGTCGTCCTGGAGTCCGACCCGGCCCGGGCCCGCGCCCTGGCCCGCGACTACCTCGCCGTCTATCTGACCCTCCCGAACTACACCAACAACTTCCTGCGCAACGGCTTCACGGAGGACGACCTGGCGCACGGCGGCAGTGACCGTCTCGTCGACGCGGTCTACGCCTGGGGTGACGAAACGCGGATCCGCGCCCGCATCGACGAGTACCTCGCCGCGGGCGCGGATCATGTGGCTCTTCAGATCGTGGACGGCAGCAGGCCAGGGGGTCAGTCCCTCCCGCGGGAGGCCTGGAGCAAGCTTGCTTCTCTGCTGACCTGAGGCCGGTCAGGCCGCGACGAGTTCCTTCTCGCGTTCCGGCAGGGCGACCGGGGCCTTGGGCTTCTTGTTCGGCAGGGAGAGGCGGACGACCTTGCGCCAGGCGGAGAACACCTGCTGGGGCAGCGGGCCGGTGACGTACTCCAGCTCGTACTTCTCGAACAGCGCGCGCACCTTCACCGCGACCTCGGCGTACCGGTTGCTCGGCAGGTCGGGGAACAGGTGGTGCTCGATCTGGTGCGAGAGGTTGCCGGTCATGAAGTGCATGGCCTTGCTGCCGCTGATGTTGGCCGAGCCCATCATCTGGCGCAGGTACCACTGGCCGCGCGTCTCGCCGTTGATCGACCGGCGCTCGAAGACCTGGACGCCCTCGGGGAAGTGCCCGCACATGATCACCGAGTGGGACCAGATGTTGCGGACCAGGTTCGCGGTGAACGTGGCGGCGAGCGTGGGCAGGAACGACGGGCCAGACAGCAGCGGGTGGATCACGTAGTCCTTGAGCACCTGCTTGCGGATCTTGCGGCCGACGGCCTTGGCCCGCGCGCGGAACTCCGGGTTCTTGCGGCGGCGCTTGTGCAGGTTCTTGCCGAGCTCGAGGTCGTACGCGGCGATGCCGTACTCGAAGAAGCAGGCGTTGATGAAGTTCCACAGCGGCTGGCCGAGGTGGAAGGGGTGCCACTTCTGGTCCTCGTCGACGCGCATGATGCCGTAGCCGAGGTCGTTGTCCTTGCCGATCACGTTGGTGTACGTGTGGTGCAGCTCGTTGTGGGAGTGCTTCCACTGGTCGGCCGGGGAGACGTGGTCCCACTCCCAGGTGGTGGAGTGGATCTTCGGGTCGCGCATCCAGTCCCACTGGCCGTGGAGGATGTTGTGGCCGATCTCCATGTTGTCCATGATCTTCGCCACGGACAGCCCGGCGGTGCCGATCACCCATGCGGGCGGGAAGAGCGAGAACAGCAGGACGGCCCGGCTGGCCAGCTCCAGCTTGCGCTGTGCACCGATGACCTTGCGGATGTAGGCGGCGTCCTTCTCTCCGCGGCTGGCGATCACCTCGTCGCGGATCGCGTCCAGTTCGCGGCCGAGTTCCTCGATCTGCTCTGCGGTCAGGTGGGCGGTGGGGTCGATGGCGGTCAAGGTGTTCCTAACGCTCGATGTCGCAGGGGCCCGCCGCGGCGGACACGCAGGTCTGGATGAGGACGCCCGGCTCGGCCTCGGTGATCTCGCCGGTGCGCAGGTCGCGGACGGCGCCCGCCTTGAGCGGGCTGACGCAGCCGAAGCAGATGCCCATGCGGCACCCGGAGGGCATGAGCACGCCGGCCTCCTCGCCGACGTCCAGCAACGGCGTGGTGCCGTCCGCGTCGACGGTCGTGCCGGTGGTGCTGAACGTGACCTGGCCGCCGTCGCCCGCGGCGACGATGCTGGGGCGGAAGCGTTCGGTGTGCAGGCGCTCCGGTACGCCGTGCTCGCTCCAGTGCTTCTCGGCGGCGTCGAGCAGGCCCGCGGGCCCGCAGGCCCAGGTCTCGCGCTCGGCCCAGTCGGGCACGAGTTCGTCGAGACGGGTGATGTCGAGCATGCCGTGGGTGTCGGTGTGCACCTCGGTGAGGCGCAGCTTCCCGGCCGCGCCCAGCCGGTGCAGTTCGTCGCGGAAGATCACGTCCTGCGGCTGCGGCGCGGAGTGGATCATGACGGCGTCGTCGAAGTCGGTGTTGCGCAGCATGCCCATGACGGGCGTGATGCCGCTGCCGGCCGTCAGGTAGAGCACCTTGGCGGGCTTGGCATGCGGCAGCACGAAGTCACCGGTCGCCTGGTCGAGCTGGATCAGCGTGCCCGGCTTCGCTCTGCGGACCAGGTGGTTGCTGACCTTGCCGTCCGGGATCGCCTTCACGGTGATCGTGACGCGGCCGTCGGGGCGGTCGGTCGGTGAGGTGAGGGAGTAGGCGCGCCACAGGCGGACTCCGTCGACGTCGACCCCGATCCGCACGTACTGACCGGGCGTGTGACCGCGCCAGCCGCGCCCCGGTCGGATCACGATGGTCGCGGCGTCACCCGTCTCGGGGTGCACGGCCTCGATCCGCCCTCGCAGGTCGGCGCCCGCGCGGAGCGGGCTGACCAGGTCGAGGTAGTCCGACGGCAGCAGTGGCGTCGTGACCATTTCCAGCAGTTTCCACGCCCTGCTGCGCAGGGCTGTACTCGTCATGACCCCAGCTTGCTGCGTCCCAGGGCGTAAAGTCCTGACCGTAGGACGTGAATCTGGTGGTTGGAATTGTTCGTAGGGAATAAAAACATGAGCCAAGCAGTCCAGCGGGCCAGCGAGCTGGCTCTGGATGAGACGATCGTCACCGCCCTGCGGGCCGAGCTGAAGACCACGGCCGACGAGGTCGTTCAGGCGATCATCGACGAGGTCCCTCCGTACACCAACGCCCTGTCGGGCCACATGGGCGCGACCATCCGCCGTGCCGTCCGCACCGCCCTCGGGCACTACCTGGACCTCGCGGGCGGGAACGCCACGAGCGGCGACGCCGGTGACGCGGCCTACGAGCTGGGCCGGGGCGAGGTGCGCGACGGCCGTTCCATGGACGCCCTGCTCAGCGCCTATCGCGTCGGCGCCCGCGTGGCCTGGCGCTGTCTGGCGGCGGGTGCCGTCCCCGCGGGTCTGCCCGCCGCCGAGGTCGCCAAGTTCGCCGAGCTGACCTTCGCCTACATCGACGAGCTCTCCGCCGCGAGCGCCGCGGGCCACGCCGACGAGCTGGCCGCCCGGGGCCGGGCCCACGAGCGCAATCTGGAGCAGCTGGCCCGCGACCTCGTCGCCGGCGCGAGCCCGGACGTTCTGCTGGCCTCCGCTCAGCGGGCCGGGTGGCAGCCTCCTGTTTCGCTGACCGCGGTCCTGCTGCCCGCCGCCCAGGCCCGGCCCGCCCATCGCACGCTCGACCCGAGCACTCTCGTCCTGGACGATCTGCCGGACGCCACCGGCGTGCTGCTCGTTCCCGATGCCGACCGACCGCATCTCCTGCGGCAGCTGACGGACCGCGCCGCCGTGGTCGGCCCGGCCCGGCCGTGGACCCGTGCCTGCGCCTCGTACGCACGAGCCGTCCGCGCACGCTCCCTCTCCGCCGGCATCCATGACACCGAGGACCACCTGCCCGAGCTGGTGCTGAGCGCCGACGCGGACGCGTTCGCGGACCTGCGCGCCCGCGCTCTCGCCCCCTTGCGGACCCTGCCCGTCGCGACCGCACGACGGCTGGAGGAGACGCTGCGTGCCTGGCTCCTGCACCAGGGCAGGCGCGAGGAGGTGGCGGCGGCGCTGTTCGTCCACCCCCAGACCGTCCGCTACCGCATGTCGCAACTGCGCGAACTGTTCCCGGATCTCGCGTCGCCCCAGCGGGTGCTTGAACTGACGCTGGCGGTCGGTCTTCAGGCCGGCTGACGGCTTCGGGGTTCTCGTCGTCGCAGCCGCGCAGCACCGGGACCGGGACCGGGTCGGGGGGACGCGTCGCAGGGCGGGGCGAGGGGCGGGGACCTGCAGCTGATCGTCGGTGGTGAGCTGATGGGCGCAGAAGCCGGGGACGGAGGCGGGGAGGCGGTCGGGGCGGCAGGCGGCCGCCGGGGCTGCGATGTCGAGCAACTCGGCGAAGAGCGGGTCGAGTTCGCTGTCCGGGACCAGCGCGTGGGCGGCCGGCCCGCGGGTTGGCGTCCGCCGGCAGGGACCCCGTCCCGCCCGGGCGGCACCTCGCGGCCGGACTCCGCGAGCGCTTCGGCACGGTGGATCGCAGTCCGGTGGTGTGGCCCAATCTGCCCCCTGCGTTCGTACACCTGGCCCGTGCGCCGAGGAGTCCGCGGCCGGCCGGGCGCGTCGGCTCGGGTCCTTCGGGGTGAAGAGTCCTTCGGCGTGAAGAGCCGTCTCGTTCGATGCCCGGGTGCCGTGGCCCCGGAGTCGGGAAGTGCTCCGGCGTGCCCTGGTGCCTGGCCCGTCACCCGGCGGCGCGGAGGTGCTGGGAGACGGCGTCGGCCGTGGCGGACACCGGGGGAAGCAGCTTCGCCAGATGGAACGTGGCCGCCGGGGCCACCACCGCCACCGCCGCCAGCACCGTCCCGTCGGCGGAGCGCACGGGGGACGCGACGCTGCTGATGTCGGGTTCCCAGGTGCGCTGGGTGACCGCATAGCCCTCGCGTCTGACCTTGGCGAGGGTCTGCCGCAGCGCGGCGCCCTGGCTCGGGGTCGCCGAGGTGTACGCGCGCAGCGACCCGGCGCAGACCTCGTTCTGTACGGATTCCTCGGCATGGGCGAGTAGCACCAGTCCCGCGGCGCAGGCGTGCAGGGGCATGCGGTCCCCGGACTCGATCCAACTCATCAGGGAGTCGCTGCCGTTGACCACGAACGAGAGACAGACCCCTTCGACGCGATCGCGGATCACGAGGTAGGCCCCGGCCGCGGTGCGGGTGTGAAGCTCCATCAGGTACGGCTGCGCCGCCTCGGCGAGCGGTGAGCAACGGGGCGCCAGCGTTCCCGTCTCCCAGAGCCTTAAGCCGATGCTGTAACTGCCGTCCCCGTTCCTCTCCAGCGCTCCCCAGCCGTGCAGCTTGTTCACGATGCGATGTGCCGTGGCAAGTGGGAGGCCCGACCGCCGACTGATGTCACTCAAAGTCAAAGTGCGGTTCTGCCGGTCGAACGCTCCGAGAACGCTCAGGGCGCGGTCGACGACCGAGCGCTCCGGCGTGCCGGAATGAGGCATGGTCATCCCGTCTTGTTCCTTTCGTGTGCGCACAAGCCGAGTGAACTCGACTCATGCGAACGCCAGATGGGATCTGGCGACGGGCGGCCACCTCTATGATTAAACCTTCAAGTGACACGAGAAAGGTTGATTCCGGAAGTCCTATGGTCGATTTCGACTCCTTGCCGATCCCTGTTGTGCCCTACACCCCGGTGTGCCGGTCGGGATCCGGTATCACGGTGACCTCTTTCCAGGAACTGCTGAGCTCGGTTCCGCGGGAGTTCCTCGCCTCCCCGCACCGGCTGGAATTCCATCAGCTCCTGCTGGTCACCCAGGGGACCGGAACTTTCTCGCTCGACTCCACGCGCTTCGAGTGCCGTCCGGGAAGCCTGCTGTGGATCCGGCCGAACCAGGTGGTCCAGGCCATGCCGCAGCATGATCTGACGGGCGATCTCATCATGTTCACCGAGGCGTTTCCCCCGCGCATGAGCGAGCGCCTGGGGATGCTCGACGATGTGCTGCGGCCTTCGCACTGGCGGCTGGGCGAGCGTGAACTGGGCGTCCTCGGGCGGGTCCTGTCCCTCATGCGGGAAGAATTCCAGCGGCCCGAAGGGGCGTTGGGCGAGGACATCCTCAAACACCTGCTGGCGGTCTTCCTGCTGAGATGCCATGAGATATGCAGGTCGAAGCACGAGGGCGGAACACTGCTCGTGCCGGTTGCCGACAGCGCCTGGGGGGAGCTGTTCGTACGGTTCCGGAAGGAGTTGGAGCGCTCCTACCGCACCACCCGACAGGTGGAGGACTACGCCGCCGCGCTGAATTGCACGACCCGCGCCCTGTCCCGTGCGTGCCGGGCCGTCGCCGGCGCCACCGCCAAGAACATCATCGACGCCCGGGTGGCACTCGAAGCGCGTCGCCTGCTGGTGCATACGCGTCTGCCCATCGGCGCCGTGGCCCGCCAGTTGGGGTTCACCGAGGTTACGAACTTCACCAAGTTCTTCATACGTCGGGTGAATATGACGCCGGGGGCTTTTCGGCGGAGCAGCGGAACGCTCATTGGGCCACCGGCAAACGTCGCCGATGGCCCTGAGGCGGTGTTACCGACCGGTTCTAAACCGGGCGGTAACCAATTCGGGGGAAGTTGTACCGGAAGTCAATTCCGATCCGCTTTCCACTCTCCGGAAGGGTAGTTGATCTAGTTCCGTCTTCTGAGGAGACTGGCGTTCGCGTGCGTCGGGCGGCCACTCCCGACAGCGGACCGTCGGGCGGCTTCCGCGGATCACACCGTGCGGAAGGCGAGCACCACGTTGTGACCACCGAAGCCGAACGAATTGTTGAGGGCTGCGATCGGCCCGTCGGGCAGCGGCCGTGGTTCGCCGCGCACCACATCGGCATCGACCTCCGGGTCGAGGTCGTCGAGGTTGATGGTCGGCGGAGCGAGCCGGTGATGCAGGGCCAGCACCGTCGCCACGGTCTCCACACCCCCGGCTCCGCCGAGGAGATGCCCCGTCATGGACTTCGTGGCCGACACCGCCACATGGTCCATGTCGTCGCCGAGGACCTTGCGCAGGGCCTTCACCTCGGCCACATCGCCCCGGGGCGTCGATGTCGCGTGCGCGTTGACGTGCACGACCTCGGCCGTCCTCAGGTCACTGGAGTCCAGCAGCGCGGTGAGCGCGGCGGCGATGCCGCGGCCCGTCGGTTCGGGCTGGGTGATGTGGTGGCTGTCGGCGGAGAGCCCCTGGCCGACGGCCTCGGCGTAGACGCGGGCACCGCGCCGCCTGGCATGCTCCGCCGACTCCAGGACGACCACACCGGCGCCCTCACCGATGACGAAGCCGTCGCGGTTCGCGTCGTACGGCCGTGAGGCGGCGGCCGGATCGTCGTTGCGCTTGGACATCGCCATCATGTTGCCGAAGCCGGCCATGTTCAGCGGGTGGATCGCCGCCTCCGTGCCACCGGCCACGACGATGTCGGCCCGGCCGGTGCGGATCATGTCGATGGCGTATCCGACCGACTCGGCGCCTGAGGCGCACGCGCTGACGGGCGAGTGCACTCCGGCCCGGGCGTTGAGGGCCAGTCCGACGTTGGCGCCCTGCGTGTTGGGCAGCATCATCGGGATGGTGTGCGGCGACACCTTGCGGAAGCCCTGGTCCCGGAGGATGTCGTACTGCTGGAGCATGGAGGTCACGCCGCCGATGGCGGAGGCGACGACCACGCCGAGCCGGTCGGGGTTGACGGAGGTGTCGATGCCCGCCGGTGCGGTGAAGCCGGCGTCGGCCCAGGCCTCGCGCGCCGCGATCAGGGCGAACTGTGCGGAGCGGTCGAGCTTGCGGGCCTCGGTCCTGGACAGGCACTCGGCGGGGTCCACCGCGATCTCCGCGCCGATCTTCACGGGGGTGTCGGCAGCCCAGGCGTGCGTCAGCAGCCGTACGGCGGAACGGCCCGCCGTGAGTCCCTGCCACGTGGTGGTGCTGTCGCCGCCCAGCGGTGTGGTGGTACCGACGCCGGTCACGACCACCTTGCGATCAGTCGGTTGCATGAGGATGACTCCCAAGTCGTCAGTGCTGGGCGAGGATGTAGTCGATGGCGTCGCTCACGGTCTTCATGCGGCCGGCCGCCTCGTCCGGGATGGTCACCCCGAACCGCTCCTCCGCCGCGACCACGACCTCGACCATGGACAGGGAGTCGACGTCGAGGTCGTCGGCGAAGTTCTTGTCGGGGAGCACCTCCTCGTGCGGGACTCCGGCGATCTCGTTGACGATGTCGGCCAGACCGCTGCGGACTTCTTCCTGTACGGCGTTCATGTGCGTCTCCTCGTGCGCGTGACGGCGTTGCTGTCGGCAAGCCGGTGTCCGGGAAAGAGGGGGGAGGGGAAGGGGACGGGTGCGGCGTGGGTGGGACGGACGGCGGCCGCCGGGTTCTAGGCGCAGGCGCCCTGGGGCCGTTGCATGCGGGACCGGGCCCTACGCGGTGACGGCACCGCGTTGCCATGGGGTGACGTGAGGCCGGCGAGGGACCGCGAGACACGCCGGGCGGCCGCCAGCAGGGGACCGACCGCATCCGGGACGGCGGTGGACGCCCTGCCTACGGTGATCAGACCGATGGCGCCCAGTAGGGCTCCGTTCCCGCCGTGGATCGGCGCGGCGACCTCCACCACGCCGTCCAGCAACTCGCCGTCGGACACGGCGTATCCCTGCCGCCGGGTGTCTTCGACGAGGTCGCGCAGGACGGAGGGGGCGTGGACGGTGCGCTCCGTGTACGTCCGCAGGTCGCCGCCGTAGAGCTCGTCCTGGACGGCGGTGCCGGCGGCGGCGAGGAGGACCCGGCCGCATGCCGTGGCGTGCAGGGGGAAGCGGTGCCCGCGGGACCACGAGCGGTGCAGGGGCCGGGCGCTGCCGGAGACGCTCTCCAGGCAGATGCCCTCGGTGCCCTCCCGTGCGGAGAGCAGGACGGCGCCTCGCGTGGTGGAGCGCAGGGCGAACATGGCGGGGACGGCCGCTGCGCGGAGCTCGGAGTGCCGGGGAGCCAGCTGGGAGAGTTCCCACAGGCGAAGGCCGATCGTGTACCTGTTGTCCTCCGTGCGTTCCAGCGCCCCCCAGGAAACGAGTTTCGAGACAATGCGGTAGGTCGTGGCCACGGGTATTTGCGACCGTCCGCTGATCTCGCTCACGGTCAGACTCACATGGGCGGTGTCGAAGGCGCCCAGGACACCCAGTGTGCGTTCGACGACGGAACGGTCCGCCGGGGCGTGTGGCGTGGACATTCGACAGGATCCCCTTTCTCGTTCATCGCGAAACGGTGTTGGTCGTTCGCGGGTGGATGCGGTGCTGCGGTCGGGGATCTCCCATGGTTTCTCTGCTGCCGAATTGCTCTCTGACGCACCGATCGGCGTCGAGGGGAATTCACCTTCCGTCCGCCCGGTGCCGGCCGGACCGGGCGGACGGAAGGAATTCAGGAGGCCGCTGTCGCCGCCGGCCCGCGGCGCGGGTGGCGGGGCCGGGCCGCGGGATCGGTGGTGGGATAGCCGACCCGGAAGAAGACCAGGGGACGCTCGCCGCCCCGGCCCCCGCACAGCCGGGTCAGGTCGCCGACCGTGTCGGGGCAGTCGATGACGTGGCTCTGCGGATGGACGTAGATCCCGTCCTGGAACAGGTCCAGCCACAGCCGGGTCACCAGCCGCCCGGCCTCGACCTCGTCGGCCGGATCGTCGTCCTGGCCGAGGATGACCATGACGACGCCGTCACCGCTGGTCGCGCTGGAGGACAGGGTGGTCAGCAGCCGGACCAGCCCCAGAGGCCGCAGCGCCCGGTACACGGCGGGGGCGAAGAACGTCCGCATGGCGGCGGCCTCGGCCTTGTTCAGGACCAGCATCACGTCGTTGAGGCCGTCCCGCCGGTAGTCGGGGTGGCGGGGGGAGAGCCTGGCCCAGGCCAGCAGTTCCCGGGCGATGCCGGCGTGGCCGAAGAACCAGTGGTAGGCGCGGATCAGGAGCGGCCGGGCGGCGTCCGTGGGGACGACGGCCACCCGGAATCCGGCCTCCTCGGCGGTCTTGAGGCAGCGGTCGACCACGGCCTGGGGCACCTGCTGCGAGGTCCAGGAGCCCCGCCACACGCGGCGGGCCTCGATGTCGGCCGTCGACCGGGGGCTCTGCTCGAGCCATTCACCGGGGACGATCCGCCCCACGCGGGCGGCGCCGGCGTCGTAGTCGGGCTCGAAGCGGAGAGCCATCCCGGCCTCGGCGGCGCAGATCAGCAGGGACTCGATGTAGGTGCCCAGCGACAGCCTGAGGTCGCGGTGCGAGGGGTCGCTGGGGCCCAGCGCGTACTCCGCTCGCCAGCCCAGCTCGACATGATCGGTGCGGTAACGCAGGTCCCAGGGCTGGGTGTTGTGGGCGTTGGCCGCCCGGGCGGCTGTGGCCGCGACCCTGCGCAGGCGGTCGAGGGGGTAGGTGGGGGTGCTGTCGGTCTCGGTCACGGCCGTGATCCCGTCGTCTGGGGCTCGATGGCGGAAGTGAGGTGCTGCAGCGCTGCCGGTGCGGGCTCCACCTCGGCGGATTCCTTGATGCCGAACCGGCGGTGGAGTGCCTTGAGGGGGGCCGGGGCCCACCAGTTGTAGGGGCCGACGGCCCGCATGAAGGCCGGCACCAGCACCCCGCGCACCAGGACCGCGTCCAGCACGATGGCGAGGCCGGTGGCCATGCCGTACATCTTGATCAGGGAGACGCCCGAGGTGAGCATGGCGAAGAAGGACACCGCGAGGATGGCCGCGGCGGCCGTGATGACGGGGCCGCTGGCGCCCAGTCCCTCCCGTACGGAACTCTCCAGCTGCCCCGTGCGGTCGTAGCGTTCCTTGATGCGGGCGACGAGGAAGACCTCGTAGTCCATGGACAGGCCGAAGGCGATGCAGAACACCAGGACCGGCATCGACACGGCGAGCGGTGACGGGGTGAAGCCGAGCAGGCCGGAGAGGTGGCCGTCGACGAAGACCCAGACCGCGACGCCGAGGATGCCGACGAGGCTCAGGCCGTTGAACAGCAGCGCCTTGACGGGCATCAGCACACTGCCCGTCAGCAGGAACAGGAACAGCAGGCTCAGGACGCTGATCAGGACCATGGCCAGGGGCAGCTTGCCGGCGATGGAGTGGGTGATGTCGACCAGCTGGGCCGCCTGACCGCCGACCAGGACCTCGTTGCCGCCGGGCGGATCGACCGCGCGGACGGCGCGGGCCAGGTCACCGCCCTGTTCGGAGTAGGGGACCACGTCCGTCTGCACCTGGAGGCGGACCGCGTCACCGTCCTGGAAGGAAGCGGCCGTGCGCGGGTCGAGCGGGGCCAGCCGGGAGCCGTCGCGGAACACCCCGGCGGCACTGACGACCCGGGTGACCGCATGGGTCTCGGACAGGTCCGCGGAGTAGCGCGCGAGATCGGCGTCGGTGCCCTTCCACTGTTCGGAGACCACGTTCAGCGCGCGGTCGTCGTCGGCGCCGAAGTCGTCGCGCACGGCCTCCGTCACCATGCGGCTCTCGGTGTCCGTGGGCAGCACCCGCTCGTCCGGCACGCCGAACTGGGCGCCGGTGAAGGGCACCGCCATGAGCAGCAGCAGGGCGATCACGGGGGTGGCGAGCAGGACGGGACGGCGGAAGGCGAGGCCGGCCATCCGGCCCCAGAAGGTGTCGGCGGCCGGAGCGCGCCGGGTGCGCCGGCGGCGGCCGAGGGCGTCGATCCGGTCGCCCAGCAGGACCAGGGACGCCGGCAGCAGGTACAGCGATCCGAGGGCGGCCCACAGCACCACGGCGATGCCCGCCAGCGCGAAGGAGCGCAGGAAGTACTGGTCGAAGACGAGGAGCGTGGCGAGGGCGGCGCCGACGACGGCACCGCTGACGGCCACGGTGCGGCCGGCGGTCGCGCGGGTGACGCGCAGGGCGTCGGCGTTGCTGCGCCCGGCCTCGCGTTCCTCCCGGTAGCGCGTGACGATCAGCAGGCTGTAGTCGACGGAGAGCCCCAGCCCCAGTGCGGTGATCAGGTTGACGGCGAACACGGAGACGTCGGTGACCTGGGCGGCGACGTTGACGGCCGCCAGTGCCCCGACGATGGTCAGCACGGCCAGGAGCATCGGCAGCAGGGCGGCGATCAGACCGCGGAAGACGATCACGAGCAGCAGCAGGGTGATCGGGATGGCGATGCTCTCCGCGGCGACGATGTCCTTCTCGACCTGCTTGTTCATGTCGTTGTTGATGGCGGTGATGCCGCCGAAGGAGACCGAGACGGCAGCGTCCGGGTCCGACAGCTTCTCGTGCAGCGTGTCGGCGGTTCGCATGCTCTTGTTCTCGTCGCCGTCGACCCGGACGAGGATCAGGGCCGCGTTCCCGGAGCGCAGGCTCTTGTCGCCGCTGTCGAAGTAGGAGGCGACGACCCGGGTGCCGGAGGTCCCGGAGACCGTTTTGTCGATGGTCTCGGCCTTGGCGCGGGCCGCGGCGCTGCCGGGTCCGCCCTTGGGGTCCTTGACCAGGATGACGAGGTTGGGCTGGCTGCCGGGGAAGGAGCGTTCCAGCGCCTCGGCGGCGGCCACGGAGTCGGAGCCGGGATCGTCGAACCCGCCCGACTTGAGGTGGTCCAGCACCCCGGAGCTCGCTGCGCCGGCGACCAGTAAGAGCAGGAGTCCGGCGAGAAGGGTGAACCAGGGGCCGCGACGCTTCTTTCGGTCGCTCCCGGACGGCACCGAAGTGACCATCACGCGAGGTCCTTTCTTCAGCTGTGCCCGCGGGCCTGCCAGCGGTCGGCCGGGGCTGGATGGGTGGAACGGGGAGAGCGGTGGTGCGGGGCGGAGCGGTGGCGCGCCTCTCTCGGCAGCACGGCGACGTGCTGCGGATCCGCGGAGGGTTGTGCTCGACTCGCCGCTGACCTGGGCGAACGAAGGTGTGACAAGTGCTCTGACCAGAGAGCACTGCTCTCTGTCGACGGTAGTTTTACAGCGAGCACCGCTTCAGTGCAAGAGCACTGCTCTCATAAAGAGAGCAGTGCTCTAATGCTTGGGCAGTGCTCTCGCAGGTGGCAGACTGCCCTCATGGATGTCATCCAAGGAGCCAAAGAGAGGGTCCGCGCCGAGGTGGCCGCCGCCATCAAGGGCGAGGCCCGCAGGCAGCTCGCCGCCGAGGGTGCGGCGCGGCTGTCGCTGCGTGCGGTCGCCCGCGAACTGGGCATGGTCTCGTCGGCGCTGTACCGCTACTTCCCCAGCCGGGACGATCTGCTCACGGCCCTCATCGTCGATGCCTACGACGCCATCGGGCAGGCCGCCGAGCGCGCCTGCGCGGCCGCGGGGGTGACCGATCCGCTGCGGGCCTGGGTCGACGTCTGCCGTGCCGTGCGTGCCTGGGCGCTCAAGCATCCCCACGAGTACGCGCTGATCTACGGTTCGCCCGTACCCGGCTATGCCGCCCCGGAGGACACCGTGGCCCCGGCCTCCCGGGTCGCGCTGGTCCTGCTCGGGGTGGCGGAGGCCGCCCACGACGCCGGCGTCCTCGCCGAGCCGGACCTCCCGGCGGCGGACTGCGACGCGGTCGTCGCCGACGAGATCCGCGAGCTGCTGGACGAGCCGGACCGCACCCTGCCGGGGCCGGTCGCGCCCCGTCTGGCCGCCGCCTGGGCGCAGCTGTTCGGTCTGATCAGCTTCGAGGTCTTCGGGCAGTTCAACCGGGTCATCGACGACCGCGACGCCCTCTTCGGCAAGGCGGTCGTCGCGCTCGCCCAGCAGGTGGGCCTGCGTCCCGCGGGGGGTGGCGCGGAGGCCTGACGCGGACGCCGCCCGGTTCGCGGCGCTCGTACGCGCCCGGTTCCCCCGCGTGTTGCCGCGAGGGTGCCGGGCGCCGGTGTGAAGTGCGGTGATTTTCTCCCTCTGTTCACGCTTTCGGGGCCGCTTTCTCACTGAACGGAAAACATCAGGTCAATCGGCACCTCGAGTTATGTTCATTCCGTTCACAAGTCGCCCACAGGTTTTCTTCCACTGGTTGAGAAGACCGCTTGCGTACGCTCCGCAACCGCCGCCAAGCTCTCTGTTGTCGACGTCGGTTGGCGGACACACCTACTTTTACCGCCGCCTTCTTCTGGTGACGTCGAGCCATTTTCGCAATCGAGGTGGATCGAGGTAGCGTTCGTGGCTGATATGGCTATCGTCGGCATGTCGTGCCGATTTCCCGGGGCCGCCGATATCGGCGAGTTCTGGAGAATGCTGGTAAATGCCGAGTCGCAGTTCTCGGCGGTCCCCGCGAGTCGCTGGGACCACTCCGCCTACTATCGGCCGGGCGACTTCAGGGAGCCGCACGGCGTCTACACCGACCAGGTCGCGTTCCTGCCCGAGGTCGATCGGTTCGCTCCCGCCCACTACGGCATCCCGCCCCGCCGGGCCCGCACGATGGACCCGCAGGCCAAGCTGTTCGTGGACCTGGCGCGCGAGGCGCTTCAGGACGCCGGCTGGGAGCGCACCGGCTTCGACCGGTCCCGCACGGGCGTCTTCGCCGGGGTGACCTCGCTCGACCACCGGGACATCAGCGTCTCCCGCATCACCGCCAACCTGCTGGCGGACGGCTCCTTCCACGACGGACAGAGCGACCCGGAGCTGCTGGACCGGCTGCACGAGGCGACCGATTCCTCGCTGATGCCCATGAACTCCTTCACCATCCCCGGGGCTCTGGCGAACATGGTCCCCTGCACCGTCAGCGAAGTCCTCGACCTCGGCGGTCCCTCCATCTCGCTGGACGCGGCCTGCTCCTCGGCGCTCGTGGCCCTGGACGCGGCGGTGCGCAGCCTGCGCTCGGGCGCCTGTTCCATCGCCCTCGTGGGCGGCGTGTACATCGGTCTGTCCCCGACGCCGCTGGTCGGCTTCGCCCGGTCCGGCGCGCTGTCCCGGCACGGGGTGTGCCGGCCGTTCGACGAGCGCGCCGACGGCTTCGTGCTCGGCGAGGGCGGCGCCATCCTGGTGCTGCGCCCGGTGGAGGACGCCGTCGCGGCCGGAGACCGCATCTACGCCGTCGTCACCGGGGTCGGCTCCGCCAACGACGGCCGGGGCGGCGGCCCGATGACCCCGCAGGCGCAGGGCCAGCTCGCCGCGCTGCGCGCCGCCTACCGTGACGCCGGGATCACCCCCGGGCAGATCGACCTGCTGGAGGCGCACGGCACGGGCACGCCCGTCGGCGACCGGACCGAGGTCGAGGCCATCGGGCTGCTGCGCTCGGAGTCCGGCTCCGACCAGCCGTGCTACGTCTCCTCCTCCAAGGCGCTGATCGGGCACACGCTGTCCGCGGCCGGGGCGGCCGGGCTGGTGAAGGCCGCGCTCGCCGTGCACCACGGTGTCGTACCGCCGCAGCCCGCGGAGATGCAGGTCAACAGTGCTCTGGACCTGGCGGCCGCGGGGCTGCGCGTGACCACTGCGGCGCAGGAGTGGCCGCACGACGGCGTGCGCCGGGCGGGCGTCAGCTCCTTCGGCTTCGGCGGCACCAACGTGCACGCGGTCCTGGAAGGCGCTCCGGCCGCCGAGCCGGAGCCGGCCGACGGCCAACTCCCCGACGAGCCCTGGCTGTTCCTGCTGTCCGCCGGGTCGGTGGCGGACCTCGCCCGGCACGCGGAGGACATCCGCGCCTCGGTCGCCGCGGACCCGGACGCCACGCCCGCCGAGGTGGCCCACACCCTGGCCCGGCGCGATCTGCTCACCGCTCGCCTCGCGTTCGTCGCCGCGACCCGGGAGGAACTCCTCGACCGGCTCCAGCTCGCCGCGGGGCGCCTGGCGGACGGAGCCGTCGGGGAACTGGCCCCCGGCGTCCACGCGGCGGCGAAGCCGCTGCCCGCGGAGGAGCGGCGGATCGCCTTCGCCTTTCCGGGGCAGGGCTCGCAGCGGCCCGGCATGCTGGCGGACCTGGTCCGGCGGTTCCCCTCGGCCGCCCACCGCGCGGCCGAACTGGCCGCCCTGACCGCCGAGGAGTCCGAGACGGTGCCCGCCGCGCTGCCCGGACTGCTGTGGGAGGCGCGCGACGCCGACGACAGCGACGCCCAGGCCGCCCTGATGGTGACCGACATGTGCCAGCCGGGCCTGGGCACCACGGGTGCCACCACCGTCGAACTGCTCGCCGCCTGCGGCATCCGGCCCGATGTCGCGGTCGGCCACAGCGTCGGCGAGTTCCCCGCAGCGGTCGCGGCCGGGGCGTTCACCGCCCCTGATGCTGTCAGGTTCATGACCAGAAGGGGGGCGGCGCTGGCCGCCGCCGTACCGTCCGGCACCGGCGCCATGCTGGCCGTGCAGGCCCCCGCCGCCGAGGCCGAGCGGCTCGCCCTGGCCGTCGAGGGTGTCTGGCCCGCCTGCTACAACCACGAGGGCCAACTCGTCTTCAGCGGCGGCGTCGAGAACGTGGAGGCGCTGCGCGCCCACTGCGCCGAGCAGGGCGTCGCCGCGGTCCGGCTGCGGGTGTCCCACGCCTTCCACTCACCCCTGGTCGCGGCCGCCGACGAGGTGATGGCGGAGACGATCGCGGGCCTGCCGCTGACCGAGCCCGCCTGCACCTTCATCTCCGGCGTCAGCGGCCAGGAGTGCCGGGAACCCCAGGAGATCAAGGATCTGTGGGCCCGTCACAACACCGCCCCCGTACGGTTCACCGACGCGGTCCGGTCGGTCGCCGCGACCGGCGCCCGCTTCCTCGTGCAGATCTACGGCGGCGACACCCTGCTGCGCATGGCCCGGCGCAGCGCCGCGGGAGCGGACCTGGAACTCGTACCCCTGACGACGAACCGGTCCGACGACGGCCGCGCCTTCCTCACCGCGCTCGGCCGGCTCGCCCTGGCCGGGGCCCCGCTGGACCCGGCCGCGCTGTTCCCCGCCGACACGGGCCGGCTGCTGTCCCTGCCGCCGTCGCCGTTGCAGACGGCGGTGTACACCGTCCACACCGGCACCGGCCGCCCCCGGCACCGCACGGTGATCTCCAGCCCTGCCGCCACGGCCACCCCCGCGCCGTCCACCGTCTCCGCCCCCGAGCCGAGCTTGCGCACGGTCATTCCCTCCCCCCTCGCCACCAACCCGATCGGAGAGCCGAGGATGAGCGGTCTCATCGAGTTCCTGCACGCCCAGGTGTCCCTGCTGCAGTCCTTCGACCCGGCTCGCACACCACTGCCGTACGCGGCCGCCCCCACGGCCACCGCGGTTCAGGAGCCCCCGCAGGAGAAGCTGCCCGAAGCAGCCCCCGCGGCACACGCGGCGCAGGTCCCCGCGCTCGAACCGGCCGCCGCACCGGCCCAGGTCGGCACCGACGAGGTGCGGGCGGCCGTATACGCCGGGATATCCCAGGTCAGCGCCTACCCCGAGGACTTCCTGCGGCCCGAGCACGCCTTCGCCACCGACCTCGGATTCGACTCGATCATGCTGGCGGAGCTGGCCACCCGGCTGCGCGGCAGGTGGCCGCAGATTCAGGTCAAGGCCGCCGAGATGATGGAGATCGCCACGATCGGCGACCTGGTCGCCACCCTCGGGGACCGCCTCGGCGCGACAGCATCGGCGCACCCCGTCGCCGCCCCGCCGCCGGTCACGCAGCCGGTGCCGGCGTTCGCCGCCCCGGCCCCGGTCGCTCCGGCACCGGCCGCCCCGGCCCCGGTCGAACAGCCCCGCAGCACGGAGGAGCGCGGTGCGACCGCCGACGTCCGGGTGTTCCCCGAGGTCCTCGCCTCACTGGAGCGCAAGCGGAGCATCGAGTCCTCCGGCGTCGTCAACCCGTACTTCCTGCCGCACGAGGGCACCATCCGCGACACCACCCGGGTGGCCGACCGCGAGCTGATCTCCTTCTCCAGCTACAACTACCTGGGGCTGTCCGGCCACCCGGCGGTCGCCGCGGCCGTCCAGGAGGCCGTCGAACGCTACGGCTCCTCGGTGTCCGCCGCCCGCATCCTGTCCGGCAACCGTCCGCTGCACGTCGAACTCGACCGGGGACTCGCCGAACTCGTCGGCGCCGAGGACGCCGTGAGCCTGGTCAGCGGGCACGCCACCAACGTCACCGTCATCGGGCACCTGATGGGCCCCGAGGACCTGATCCTGCACGACGCCCTCGCGCACGACAGCATCATCCAGGGCTGCCGTCAGTCCGGCGCCGCCCGCCAGCCCTTCCCGCACAACGACCTGGTGGCCCTCGACCGCATCCTCACCCATGTGCGCGACGGCTACCGCAGGGTGCTGATCGTGGTGGAGGGCGTCTACAGCATGGACGGCGACACCGCGGACCTGCCCGCGCTCATCGCCGTCAAGCAGCGGCACGACGCCCTGCTCATGGTGGACGAGGCCCACAGCATCGGCGTGATGGGCAAGACCGGTGGCGGCATGGCCCAGTTCAGCGGTGTCAACCCCGACGACGTGGACGTGTGGATGGGCACCCTGTCCAAGTCGCTGGCCAGCTGCGGGGGTTACGTGGCCGGCCGGCACGAGCTCATCGAGCACTTCCGGTACACCCTGCCGGGCTTCGTGTTCAGCGCGGGGCTGCCGCCGGCGTCCGCGGCCGCCGCTCTCACCGCCCTCCGGCTGATCCGCGAGGAGCCCGAGCGCGTCACCCGGCTGCACGACAACGCGGCCCTGTTCCTGCGGCTCGCCGCCGAGGCCGGCGTCGACGTGGGCACCAGCGAGGGCACCCCGGTCGTGCCCGCGATCACCGGCGACTCCGCGAAGGCGCTGCTCCTGGCCGACCGCCTCTACGCCCGCGGCGTCAGCGCCAACCCGATCCTGCACCCGGCGGTCGAGGAACGCCTCGCCCGGCTGCGGTTCTTCATCACCTCCGAGCACACCGAGGAGCAGATCACCACCGCGGTCCGCATCCTCGGCGAGGAACTGGCCGCGCTGTCCTCCTGACGCCTCCTGAACGGCACCGGGGCGGACTCCCCAGGTTCCCCCGCCGACGGCTCCGCCCCGGTGCGCCCCGCTCCCGCCCCCGCACCCCCGTCCCTCCCCAGACGAGGAAGAAACATGACCGAACCGATTCGTGTAGGTGTCATCGGCGCCGGTACCGAACGGGGCTGGGCCAAGACGGCCCACCTGCCGGCCCTCGCGGCCCTGCCGGAGTACGAGGTGACGGCGGTCGCCACGACACGGGTCGGCAGCGCCCGCCGCGCCGCCGAACAGTACGGAGCCGCCCACGCCTTCACCGACCCGGCCCGTCTCAGCGGCCATCCCGAGGTGGACCTGGTGGTCGTCGCGGTGAAGACACCGGACCACGCCGACCTGGTGCTGCCCGCCCTGGAGGCCGGCAAGCACGTCTACTGCGAATGGCCGCTGGGCCGCACCACCAAGGAAGCCGAGGTGATGGCCGAGGCCGCCCGCCAGGCCGGCGTTCACGCGGCCGTCGGCCTCCAGGCGCGGCACGCGCCCGCCGCCCGCCACGCCCGCCGCCTGCTCACCTCCGGCGCCATCGGCCGGGTCACCGCGGTCAACGTCTTCGCCACCCGCGCCAAGGGAGCCGGCGGCACCGTCACCTCCGACGCCGTCTACACCCTCGACCGGCGGGCCGGCGCCGGAACCCTGGAGGTCGCCGGCGGGCACACCCTGGACCTGCTGGAGTTCCTGGGCGGATCCGTCGGCCGGCTCTGGGCGTCCCTCTCCGTCCAGCAGCCCCGGCTGACCGTGTCCGACACCGCGGAGAGCGTCGGCGTCACCACCGCCGACCACATCGTCATCGGCGGCTTCCTGGTCACCGGCGTCCCCGTGTCGGTGCACGTCCACGACGGCAAGGCCGGCGCCGCCCGCACCCGCCTGGAGTTCTCCGGCACCCGCGGCACCCTGACCCTCGTCTCCGAAGGGCCCGCCGCGGGACACGGCATCCAGATCAGCGACATCCGCCTGTACGAGGACAAGAGCGCCGCCACCGACGGCCGCCGGGAGGTGGCGGTGCCGCCGGACTGCCGGACCGCCGTGGACGTGCCGGACACCGCCGTACGCAATGTGACGGAGCTGTACGCCGCGCTGGCCCGCGACATCCGCAGCGGCTCGCACACCGTGCCCGACTTCGAGACCGGCCTGCGCCTGCACCGGCTCCTCGACACCGTCCGCTCCGCCGACCAGGCCGCGACGAGCCAGGTCCGGGAGGTATGAGATGACCGTCCAACTCTTCGCACCGCGCCCCGCGACGCAGCCCACGGCGACCTTCCTGACCGCCCTCACCGGCGGCGCGCCGTCCTGGAACACCTGGCGCGACGCGTTGGCGCCCGAGAGCGTCGAGCAGCCGCCCGAGGTGGAGCGGCTCCTGGCCTTCCTCGACACCGAGGTCGACCCGGACGCCGTCGACCGGGAGGGCGAGATCCCGCCGTACGTGATCGCGCGGCTGCGCGACCTCGGCGCCTTCCGGCTGGCGGCCGGCGAGGACCTCGGCGGGCTCGGGCTGACACCGTACGCGCTGTTCCGGGCCGTGGAGGCGGTCGCCTCCCGCTCCGTCGCGATCGGCTTCATGCTCGCCGTCCACAACGGCATCGGGGTCACCACCTCGCTGCTGCCGACGCTGCCGCACGGCTCACTGCGTGATCTGATCCGGCGCCGCAGCCGCGAGGGCATGATCTCCGGCTTCGCCGACACCGAGCCCGCCGGACAGGCCAACCAGTGGCCGCGGACGACCGCCGCCCCCACCCCCGACGGCTCGGCGTACGTCCTCAACGGCGACAAGCTGTTCATCAGCAACGGGCCCGTCGCCGACCTCCTGGGCGTCACCGTGACCGTCCGCGACGAGGACGGCCCCCGCGTCGGCCTCGCCGTCGTGGACACCCGCAGCCCCGGCTTCGAGGTCCGCGCCGGCCTGGAGTACCTGGGCGTACGGGGCCTGCCCAACGGCTGGCTGCGCCTGAACGGGGTCACGGTCCCCAGGGACCACGTGATCACCGTCGCCCACGGCGACCCCCGCCGCACCCCGGAACGGACCTCGGCCTTCCTGACCGCGCGGCTGCTCATCCAGGCGGCCCCCGCCCTCGCCCTGGCCCGCAACTGCCTGCGCTGGTCGCGGGAGTTCACCGCGCGCCGGCGCGTCGACGGCCTCGGACTGGGGGAGTACGACCTCGTCCAGCGCACCCTCGCCGCCAACGCGGCGGACGTACGCGCCATGGACGCCGTGGTGCGCTGGAGTCTCGGCGCCCCGGCCCCCGGCGACCGCTGGTTCGAGCGCATGGCCGCCCGCAACTTCTGCACCGAGACGGCCGCCAGGGTCGTGGACCGTACGGTCTCCCTCCTGGGCGGCGAAGGGCTGGAGACGGACCGCTCCAAACGCCGGCGCGGGGCACCGACCCTGCCGCTGGAGCGGGCGTACAGGGACATCAGGATGCTGCGCACCGCCGGTGGGGTGGACGACCTGCTCGACGTCCAGGCGGCCCAGGCCCTCCTCGCGCATCACGCGGACACCGAACCGGTCGGCGGCTTCCTGGACGGTGCCGTGCCGGGCGTGCTCCCGGCCACCGAGAACTTCTTCCCGCGCAACGCCCGTCACCTGCACGACCTGCGGGAGGACCTGGCCCGATTCGCCGCCGCCTGCCATGAGATCGGCACCCGCGCGGCGAAGGGACGGCAGTCAGGTTCTCAGCAGTACCCGCTGCTGCTGCTCGGCCGTATCGCCCGCGAACTGCTGGGCATCACGGCCGCCCTCGCCACGGCCGAACAGGACGGTCACCAGCGGCTCACCGACGTCCACTGCACGGCCGCGCGGTTCCGGCTGCGCGACCTGTGGGACCAGCTCGACGCGCCGGACCAGCCGGACCACGTCGGCATCGCCCGCGCGGTGCTCTCCCGGGACCGGCACGTCGACGACCTGCTCGGCCTGTGACCCCCGCCCACGGACCCGACAGGAGGCTCGTGATGCACGCCGCCACGCCACGCCCCACCACCACCCGGTACTCCACCCCGCCGCCCCCGCCCGCGGGCCCCGACCGCGCGAGTGTCCTGCTCCCGCTGGCGGACACCGATCGCCCGACAGTCCTGCTGCCGCCGGCGGACCCCAGTCGCACGACAGCCCTGCTGCCGCCCGCGGGCCCCAGTCGCACGACCCCCCTGCCGCCGCCCGCCGCCACGCTCCTGCTCTCCTCGCACGAGATGTTCCAGCGGCTGATGGTCGCCCCCTGGGTGAACCGCCCACCCGTCCGTGCCGTTCCCACGAGGCGCCCGTGACGCGCCCGGCCGGGGCCCGGCTGATGGTCGCCGCCATCGACGACTATCTCGGGCCCGGCGAGCACCGTTACTTCGGTGCCGGCTTCCGTCGTGTGCGGCACCGGCTGGAGACCATCCGGGTCTCCCGCCGGACCGACGCCACCGAGGCGACCGCCCACGCGTCCGTGACGTACCCCGCCCACTGGTCCGCGAAGGGCACCGGCGAGCTCCTCCCGCACCTCAGCAGCATCGACAGCCTGGCCCTGGGCGCGCAGCTCGCCGAGATCCTGCTCGGCCACGCCTACGGCCTCGACGCGGGTGCCCGCTCCCGCATGTGGCTGCGCGCGGTACGCCTGCGGGCCGGCGTCCATCCGCAGGAGGACCTAGCCGACATCCCCGTGCACGGCGTCCTCCGCCCCGCCGAGTCGGAGCGCGTCGCCGACGGCCTGCTGACCTCCTTCCTGGACGTCCGGATCGGCTCGATGGAGGTCCGGTGCGAGGTCCGGCACGAAGTGGCGGGCGGGTACCGGCCCGACCAGGCCGAAGCCCGTCACCTGAGCGCCGAGGAAGCCCTCGGCGAGCCGTGGCGGCGGTACTTCGCCGAGCTCTTCCGCCACCGCCACCAGCAGGTCACCCATCTGACCGTCGACCGGGACGCGGGACGCGTGGACGCCACCGTCCGCATCACACCCGCGCCCGGCGAGTGCCGACTCCCGCCCACCGGAATGGAGTCCGCCTACCTGCCCAGCGCGTCCATGATCGACGCCATCACCGTGACGGGCCAGCTCGCCCAGGTCCTGCTGTACGAACTCGACGGCATCGACCGCGGTGACAGCGACACCCTCTGGCTGCGCAAGGCAGCCCTGTCCACCCGTATGCCGCTGCGGGCACTGGATCACGCCTTCCCCGTGCACGCGCGCATCGAGGACACCCGCCTGCTGATCATCGGCGACGACACCTGGCGGGTCTGCGAACTCGGCTACGCCTTCCACGGCATCACCGGAGGGTTCTCCGTGGCACACCGACTACCCGACCGAGGACCACGATGACGACCACAGCCCCCACACCGGCGCGCCCGGAACGCAATCGCACGTCCATGCGGCGTCTGGCCATCTCCGGTACGTACAGCACGGGCAAGACCACGACGACCATCGCCCTCGCCCACCTCACGGGAGTACCGCGCACCCACGCCCGGACCATGCGCGAGATCCTGGCCGACGTGCTGCCGGGCAGACGCCTGGAGGAGTGCACGGCCGCCGAACTGGTCCAGCTCGGCGTCCACCGGTTCACCGAGCGGGCCGTGCACGAGTCCCACCTCCCCGACGGCTTCGTCTCCGACGGTTCCTCCCTGCACGAGTGGGTGTACGGCAAGGTGCGCGTCCGCGCCGGGATCCATCCCACCGACGGCCACGAGACCGGGGGAGCGGCGCCGGACTTCTACGAGGAGGTGATCGACGCCCTGGGCGCGGTGCTGAAGGACCACGCGCGCCGGGCCTACGACGTCTTCATCCATCTGCCGGTGGAGTTCGACCTGGTCGCCGACGGGCACCGCCCGGTGTCCGAGCGCTTCCGGAGCATGTCCGACGAGCTGCTGCGCGACACGCTCGACGAGCTGGGCATTCCGTACCACGTCGTCGGCGGCACCCTCGAGAACCGCCTCGCCACCATCGTCGACATCTTCGGCCTGCCCGCGCGGATGAGCCTGGAACGCGCGGGGGAACTGGCCCGCCGGGACACCGCCGACGCCTACCTCCGGACCGCGCGGGCCGCGGAGCGCCGCTCAGCTTGAGGGCGCGCCGGGGGAGTTGCCCGGCCTGTGCCTCCTGCGTGCCGGGGGAACAGCCCGACCTGTGCCTCCTGCGCGCCGGGGGAGCAGCCCGGCCTGTGTCCCCTGCGCGCCGCTTGGCGCAGTTCCCCGGCGAGCCCCCGCACTGCAGCCCATCACCCCGGTCCGTCCGCCCCGCGCCCCACCCGACCCCCTGACGTCCGACCTCCGCAACCGAGGGAGCCCTCATGCCCGGTACCACCGCCTCCGCCCCCCGAACGACTGCCCCCGCGCCCGCCTCCGTCCCCGCGGTGGCGCCCCTGTTCCGCCCGTTCGCGCTCGGTGGGCTGCGCCTGCCCAACCGTGTCGTCATGGCGCCGATGACGCGCAACTTCTCGCCCGACGGCGTTCCCGGCCCCGAGGTCGCCGAGTACTACGCGCGCCGGGCCCGGGGCGGCGTCGGGCTCATCGTCACCGAGGGCACGGTCGTCGGCCACCCCGCGGCCGCCCCCACCACCACCGTGCCGCGCTTCCACGGCGAGGACGCCCTCGCGGGCTGGGCCCGGGTCGTGGAAGCGGTCCACGCCGAAGGCGGGCGCATCATCCCGCAGTTGTGGCACGCCGGCCTGGAACGCAAGGGCGACGCCGTGCCCGACCCGCAGGTGCCCGCCGCCGGGCCCGGCACGCTCTCCGAGGCCGACATCGCCGAGGTGATCGCCGCGTTCGCCCAGGCCGCCGCGGACGCACAGCGACTGGGCTTCGACGGGCTCGAACTGCACGGCGGACACGGCTACTTGATCGACCAGTTCCTCCGCCCCGAGATCAACACACGCACCGACGGATACGGCGGTGACCTCGGCGGCCGCACCCGCTTCCCGGCCGAGCTGGTGGCGGCGTGCCGGGCCGCGGTCGGCTACGACTTCCCCCTCTTCCTGCGGATCTCCCAGTGGACCGTCGGCGACTTCGGCGCCCGGCTGGCGGCCACCCCCGATGAACTGGAACTGATGCTCGGCCCGCTGATCGAGGCGGGCGTCGACGTGATCGACTGCTCGACCAGGCGGTTCTGGCTGCCGGAGTTCCCCGGTTCGGACCTCTCGCTGGCGGGCTGGATGAAGAAGCTGACCGGTCTGCCGACGGTCGCCGTCGGCTCCGTCGGGCTCGACGACAGCGAGTTCCTGAGCGCGCTCATCGAGGGCAAGGGCGCGGCGAACGGCTCCCTGGACCGTCTGGTGGCGTGCATGGAGCGGGACGAGTTCGACCTCGTGGCCGTCGGGCGGCTGCTGCTCTCGGACCCGGAGTGGGTGGCGAAGATCCGCGACGGCCGCCAGGGCGAACTGCGCCCGTTCTCCGCCAAGTCCCTCCTCGACCTGCACTGAGCGCACGCGGGTCGGGGCTTCGCCATCGGCGTGCGGCGCCCCTCTGACTCACCGGATGCGGTGCTTCCTCCAGAAGGCGGTCAGGTCCTTGTCCGTCACGGACTGCGCTGCCTTCTTGAAGTCGGCGGTCGTGGAGACGCCGTACCAGTGGTCGTGGGCGTACCGCTTGAGGAGGCGTGCCATCGTGTCGGTTCCGACGGTGCGCTCCAGGTCGGCCAGGGCACAGGGGCCGGCCGTGTAGATGAGGTGGTACGTGCCCGGGTGCGTGCTCCAGTACGCCATCGAGTCGGTGAGCGCGGTGGACCGGCTCGGCCAGTCGACGTCCGACCAGCAGTCGCGGGTGTCCACGCCGTAGAAGCGGTAGTTGGCGTACTGGGCGAAGCTCTCGTCCAGCCAGGGTGCGCCGTACTCGTCGTTGCCGACGATGCCGTACCACCACTGGTGGGCCACCTCGTGGACGACGGCGCCGCCTTCCTCGGTGGTGCCGAGGATGACCAGGCCCGGGTACTCCATGCCGCCGCCGAAGTCCTTGGTCATCACCAAGTCGATCTCGCCGTAGGGGTAGCGGCCGAACTCCCTGCCGAACCGGTCGACGGCGGCGACGCCGTCCTTGCGGTTGAGGCGTACACCCGCCGGGGGTGTGTTCGGTGCCCAGTACGACTTCACGCGCACACCACCGGGCGAGATGTCCGTCGCCGTACGGAACGGGCCCGCTGCCCACGCGAAGTCCCGCACCTGGCGGGCGACGCTGTGCGTGACCGTGCGTCCGGGACCGCCGTGGCTGGTCCACGTGCGGCCCGTGGCCGGGACCTTGAGGGCTGACGGGTGGTCGATCCGCACACGGAAGTCGCTCGCCAGGGCGTAGAAGCTCTCGCCGGTCGACACGTACGGATCGAGGTGCCATCCCTTCGCGTCGTGCACGGCGAGCACCGGCAGCGCGTTGCCGAGGAAGCGGAACGCGTCCTCGCGTCCGAAGCGGGCGTTGCGGTGGGGCACCGTGATGGACACGTCGAAGGAGAGCGCCGTCCGCTCGCCGTGCGCGAGGGGGCGGGGGAGGGTGATGCGCAGCGCGGTGCAGTTCACGCTCAGCCGGCCCGCGGTGCCGCCGTGGATGTGGGACAGCTTGACCGGGCTCGGCTCACCAGGCGTGCCGCACTTGTCGTCGCCGTTGCCCCACAGACGCAGGTACACCTCACGCAGGGGCTGGTCGGAGGCGTTCCTGAACGACACCCGCTGGTGGCCCGCCCAGTGGCTGCCGTCGGCGTCGCCGCGCAGGGACACGTCGTAGCGAAGCCGGTCGGGTGTCGCGGTGCCGGCTTCGGGCGCCGGTGCCGATGCCGGCGCGGCACCGGTGGCGCCTGCCGCCACCAGAACGGTGACGGGGACAACGAGCAGACGGCGAACGGCTGTTGACCACCACGCGGGTGCACGAAACGACGACATGCCAGCGGATCCTGTCACACGGGCGCGTCAGGCACGCGCACGGGTTCAGCCCGAGCGGATCACGGTGGACATCGAGGGGCGGAAGGTGTGCGATGCGGTGAGCAGCACGCCGTGCACTGTTGAGGATGCCGCTCTGTCGGCGAAGGCCGCGGTGTCCGGTGGCCATACGTCGCGTTCCTGGTGGATGAGGAGGCTGACCGCGCCGTGTACGCCGGAACACAGCAGTCTGGCGGTCTCGGTGGTGCTCTCCACCGGTACTCCGGCGTCCGCGCAGGCCGCGACCTTCTCCCGGAAGTAGCGGAAACACGCGTCCTCGTTCTGGCGACTGGCCTCGGTCGCCTCGCCGTCCATCACCAGCCGGTACTGAGCGGGATGGCGCAGCCCGAACGCGATGTAGGCGACGCAGGTTTCGTAGAGGGCCGTCACCGGATCCTGGACCCCCTGCGACACGGCTTCCAGTTCGCTGAACAGCGAACTCCACACCCGCAGGCACGTGGCGTGGACGAGTTCCCTCTTCGAGGCGAAGTGGAGATAGACCGCCGGCGGGGTGACTCCCGCGCTGGTCGCCACCGCGCGGATCGTCAGAGCGTCGGCACCACCGTCTTCGAGCAGTTGACCGGCGATGTCGAGAAGCTGCTCACGGAGCAGGCCGCCCTGACCCTTGGCGGCGCGAACGCGGGAGCCGGTCACAGCGAGGCGCTTCGGGAAGAGGGCGGCATCAGACTGTCTTCGGTTTGACGGCGGTGACCACCTGGGTCACCCGGGCGCACAGTTCGCCCTCGGCGTCGTGCACGTCGACCTCGATGACGGTGTTGCGACCCACGCGCAGGGGGCGAGCCGTCGCGACGACGCTGGTGTGCGCCGGCCGCAGGAAGTGCGTGGTCGACTCCACGGTGGCCGGCGCGGCGCCGACGGGGCCGTTGAGGGCGGCGCACACGGCGGCGCTCACATCGGCGAGTCCCATCAACGCGCCTCCATGGAGGCCGCCGCCCACGGTGGAGAGCGAATGATCGTGTGCCAGCGTGGCCCGAACGCCGGCCGGCGTCATCTCGTCGAACACGACCCCGAGGGTCTTGGCGTACGGCGCGAGGGCGTAGACGTCCTCGGCTCCGAGTGTGGGCACGGCCTGCTCCCATCTGAGTGAAGGCCGTTAAGTTATCGACGTTAAGTCAGGTCGTCAACTCGGGACTTCCGGCCGTTCCGAGGTGGCCCGCACCTCCTGACCCCGCCATCGTCGCGAACCTCCTTTCGGTTATAGCTGAAACGTCTGGTGACCATGAGGCCCTGGTTCCAGTCTGGGCGTGCGAGTCCGACCACTCAGCATCCGGGGGATGACATGAAGTCACTCAAGACCGCGGCCGCGGCCCTGCTCTGCGCGGGCGCGCTGGTCACCACGACCGGCAGCGCCGAGGCCGTACAGGAGTCCCAGGACGGCGGGACCTCCGTCCTCGTCGTGAACACCTTCCAGAGCCTCGGCACGCTGCGTTGCATGGACGACAGCTTCGAGTACGGGTTCCGTACGTTTCCCTGCAACAGCGGCCAGTACCAGCAGTGGGACGTCCACGTCTTCAACGACGGCACGCGCCGCTTCCAGAACAAGATCACCGGCCGCTGCCTCTACGACGGCCCGGCCGGGTTCAGCACCCAGCACTGCGACAGCTCCGAGAACGTGAGCTGGTACGTCATCCGCCACCACTCGGTGCGCCTCACCTTCCGCAACCAGTACACGGACGACTGCATCGACGACAGCGACGACAGCGGCTTCCGCACCACCGGCTGCAACGGCGGCATCTACCAGGACTGGGTCTGACGCCCCACCACACCGAGAAGAGGCGCACATGGCCGACGAGATGGTGGAACGCGCGCAGCAGTTCATCAACTCCTACAACGTGCCCGGCATCCCGAAGGTGGAGGTGAACGGGCGCACCAGCTGGACGGTGATGTACGGCCTGACCCGGGCGCTCCAGTACGAGCTGGGCATCACCACACTGTCGGACTCCTTCGGTCCGACGACGCTGAGCCAGCTCCAGTCCCGGTACGGGGCGCAGATCGACGACCGGACCCGGCACGAGAACATCTACCGCGTCATCCAGTCGGGCCTGTACTGCAAGGGCTATGACGGCGGCGGCATCGACGGCACCTACAACGGCAGGACCGCGGACTCGGTCGCCCGGCTCAAGGCCGACATGGGCGTCGGCGGGACCTATCCGGGCAACGGGCTGCAGCCGAAGGTGTTCAAGGCGCTCCTCACCATGGACCCGTACGTGCGGGTCGGCAACGGTACCGATCAGGTGCGCCAGATCCAGCAGTGGCTCAACGGACGGTACGTCCAGCGGCGGGAGTTCTTCATCTGCCCGGCCGACGGGAACTTCTCCCGGGACGTGCAGAAGGCGCTGGTCTTCGCCCTCCAGTACGAGATCGGGATGAGCGACGACGTCGCCAACGGGCGTTTCGGTCCCGGCACTCAGGACGGCATCAGGGCGCAGGCGATGCTCGGCCTCGGTTCGGCCGACGGCACCAAGCAGTTCGTGCACCTGTTCCAGGCGGCGATGCGGTTCAACGGCTGGGACGTCGCGTTCGACGGTTTCTACTCGGGATCGCTGCTCAGTACCGTCGTGGACTTCCAGCGCTTCGCCCAACTGCTGCCCACCACCGGCACCGCGGACTTCCGCACCTGGGCCTCGCTGCTGGTCAGTACCGGCGACCCGAGCCGGCCCGGCACCGCGGCCGACTGCATCACCGAGATCACCCCGGCCCGCGCCCAGTCGCTGCGCGCCGCCGGATACACCACGGTGGGGCGGTACTTGACCAACGCGAACGTCACGAACCCGAAGAACAAGAAGATCCAGCCCGGAGAGCTCGCCAACATCGTCGCGGGCGGCCTGTCGGTCTTCCCGATCTACCAGACCAACGGCGGCGATCCGGAGTACTTCAACGCGCACCAGGGCGCCACGGACGCCCTGGCGGCCCTGGAGGCGGCCCGCGGACACGGCTTCCGTGCCGGGACCACCATCTACTTCTCCGTCGACTACGACGCCGTCGACGAGGAGATCACCAGCCGGGTCATTCCGCACTTCCGCGGGCTGACGGGCCGTATGGCCGCCTACGGCAGCGAATACCGCGTCGGCGTCTACGCGCCCCGCAACATCTGCAGCCGGCTCGCCAAGGCCGGTCTGACGGTGTCCAGTTTCGTGTCGGACATGTCGACCGGCTACAGCGGCAACCTGGGCTTCCCGCTGCCGAAGGACTGGGCCTTCGACCAGATCGCGACGATCACCGTGGGGTCGGGCACCGGCTTCATCGAGATCGACAAGGATGTCGCGTCCGGACGCGACACCGGGCAGACCCAGTTCACGCCCCGGGGGCCGGACACCGCGCTGGACGTGCCCTTCGACATGAACCGCCGGGGTGCCCTGACCACGGATCTCGGCACCTACATCGTCGCCAACGGCCACGACGACTGGTACCGGGACCGCACCCCCGCGGAGTGCATCGGCAAGGTCCTCGACATGGACGCGCTGATCACAGGTCTCGCCCGGTCCTTCCGGATGCGCAAATCGCTGATCCAGGCCGTGGTCTTCTGGGAGTACCAGGCCGACTTCACCGACGAGGCCGTGGATGTGCTGGTCGACTCCTACTTCAACTGGAAGGAGGCGCAGGCCGCCTGGGAGCAGGACCCCGTCGGGTCACCGCCCTCCCCGCCGACCGTGATCAAGGACGACTCCAGCACGGGCGTCGCCCAGATCTTCGGCAGGACCGGGATCAAGGCCCGCAACCACTGCATCCGCGCGGACGTGATCTCGGGCCCGATCCAGGACACGGAGGACTGGCGGGCGCGCCGGGCGGTCTGGGACCAGCTGCGCAACGACGACGACTACAACGTGAGCACCGTCCCCCTGATCCACATCTGGTCCGCCGCCATCAACGGCATCACGACCGACCGGCTGAGCTACTCCGACGCCGAGATCGTCACGGTGCTCGCCCAGTACAACGGCGCTGACGAATACGGTCGTCGAGCCCGCGACCTCTACAGCATCTTCGAGACCTACAACGCGGCCCTGCGCCGCTGACGGGGGGAACCGGCATGCGGATGAGAGACACGGACAGACCCGGCGGCGGAGGCCTGCCCCGGCGGACCCTGCTGCTCACCGGGCTCGCGGGGGCGGTGGCGGCCGGCATCTCCTTGCCGTCGGCCGCTCCCGCCTCGGCCGCGACCCGAACCGCCGGCACCAACGGATGGCCGTTCACCAGTACCGGCATCAGCACCCTGCCGGTCCCGGGCACCCCGGCCTCCGTCGCGCTGCTGGAGGGCGACGTCTCCACGGTGCTCCTGCACGTCGTCCGCCGCTTCCACTACGAGGTCGAGGAGGTGGCCCGCCACGAGCTCGCCGGGCACCGCCCCGCGGCGGGGCTGACGGGACACACCACCAACTACGCCTCCGGCACGGCCGTCGAGATACGCCCGGCCGCCTACCCCCTGGGCGCGACCGGCGTGTTGTTCCCCCCACAGCTGGCCGTGGTGCGCGACATCCTCAAGGAGTGCGGGGGAGTGGTGGCCTGGGGCGGCCACCTGCGCCGACCGCACGCGGCGCACTTCCAGATCGCCGTACGCCCCGGTGATCCCCGGCTCCGCGGCCTCGCCCAGCGGATCAAGGGCTGGACCCAGGCTCCGGGGCAGGGCGCGGGAGTGCTCACCCTGGGCGCCTGACCGGGGTCGCGTTCATCCGGACGTGACCGGTGGGATGCCGCGGCGGCCGTCCACCAGCGCCTCCCCCAGCGGGGTCGCGCTGTGGTGGACGGCCGGTCCGCGGCGCCGGGTGACGATCAGCCCGGATTCACGCAGAGCGGCGGTGTGCTGCGACACCGAGGCGGGGGAGACGATGAGCCGCCGGGCGAGTTCCCCGGTCGACCCGCCGTCCGTGATGAGCGCGGCGAGCAGATCGGCGCGGGTACGGCCCAGGAGGGTGCGCAGGGCCTCCCGTGGGTCGCCGGCCGGCTCGGCCTCCGGCTGCGCCCAGCCCAGGTCGTGGGCGATCGGATGGACGATCACCGGAGGCAGACCGGGATCGCGCAGGGTGATCGGAGCGCGCCAGCAGAAGAACGACGGCAGCAGGAGCAGACCCCGCCCGTCGAGATGGATGTCGCGGTCGCAGGCGCTGGCCACGGTGAGCCGGCCGGACCGCCAGCGCAGGTCCGGGTGCAGGGTGGCCAGCATGCCCTCGACGCCCCCGTCCGTCATGGCCCGCATCCGCAGCGCCCGGTCTCGGTCGAAAGCCGTGCGCACCCGGGCCCAGTGCGGTCGCAGGGCGAGGGCGAAGTAGTCGCGCAGGGTCCGGTCGAGGCGGCGCAGGGCGCTCAGATCCCCGTCGGCCAGGGAACGGATCCAGGTGCCGGGACGCCGGGCGGCGGCCAGCCTGCCGATGTCCCGGCGCAGCACTCGCCGAGGGGTGGACAGAACGGCTTCGAGCCCCGCCTCCAGCCCGTCCCCGCCGGGGGCCGGGGTGAGGAAGTCGGCCGAGTAGCCCCGGGGCGGGGCGAGGTCGAAGAGCAGGTGGACCGCGGCGGAGAGCCGCGACCGCACCTGCCTCTTCCACGGTCCGAAGACGACCGCACCGTCGTCGCCCCTGGCCAGATGCAGGCTGAGCAGCAGCTCCCACATCGGATCCGGTCTGCTCGCCACCCGTACGCGTGCGATGTCCGCGCTCGTGAAATGGAACGTCAGCATGTCATCCCCCGAAATGCGAGGCAGGCCTTGGTCAGGGGCCTGGAAACGGTTCCGCGGAAGTAGGAGCCTCATGCTGGGGCGAGGGTTGTGGGAGTGGCCGATTCCGGCTGGAGAATGGCGGGTTCCCCCTCAGGGCAGATTCGTCCACCGATGCGAGGAGATGTTGTCGTTGAGCCATTCCCCTGACCCGGGGCCGGTGTTCGCGTCGAAGGTCCACTCGCGAAGGTCGCTCAGGCCTACGCCGTTGTAGACACCCCGACGTGCACCGGTGTAATTCAGGCCCCAGTACACCCAGACGTCGTCCAGGTTGCCCGGATAGCCGTTGTTCCAGAGTGAACTGACCTGGTTGCGGCAGCTGCCCCAGTCCGGGGCTTCTCCCGACCAGTCGTCGCACCACCCCGAGTAGCCCCTGTTGTAGTAGACGTGGAGAAGGCCGTCGGCCGCCGGGCGCGCCGAGGGGACGGGAGCGGGTTCGGATGCCTGTGCGGTGAGCGGTGTGGCTGTCACCGTCACGGCGGCGAGAGCCGCGCCGATCAGAATGGTGCGTACGGTTCTCATGTTCTTTCCTCTCGTTGCGGATTCTTTCGGGTTCATGAGGATGTGCCGGCGTTCCGGGTGAGTTCGCGGGCACGCGCGAGTGCGTTCAGTCGCAGTTCCTGGTAGGTGCGCACGGCCGACTGGTATTGCCGCTCGAGGCGGCGGCCGTACCGCAGGTCCAACTCCCGTGCGGTCTTCGCCAAGCCCGAGGTGTGGGCGCATTGCGCCTCGGTGACGGCGAGTGAGATCTCCTCGCTCCGGGACAGCGGAGGCCTGCGCGAACTGGTCTGCTTGCGCAGGTCAATGGGGCTCGGATAGGGGTGGCCGGCTGCCCGCATGCACGCGGCCCAGGGTTCGACCGCCTCGGTGAACCGCCGATCCGCGATGACCTTTCCCTGGCGGATCGCCGTGAGTGCGTCGACGGTCACTTTCGCCTGGAACCACTCGTGCAGATTGCCGTAGAGCGTCGTGTCGGCCTCCGACTGGCAGCCCTCGGGACTGCGTTGGTACACCATGCCGTCGGGGGTCCTGGCCGTCACCGTCAGGGGGCGGGAACCGTTGGCCGCCGTCAGGGCCGCCGCCCGTCGTTCGGACGGAAGACCGCGGAAATAACGCTGGTTGGCGTCTGTTCTCTTCATCTCGGACAGTTCGTGTTGTATGTCCGAGCCGTATCCGTGTTTCCGGGCCCACGCCACGTCGTCGAGTACGTAAGGAAACTCCCGGGCGTCCGGCACCGGGTTCTCCTTGACCGGCTGGTATGCGAAGCCCTTCCGCTCCATGCAGTCACGCAGCAGGATCTCACCGGCGTCATGCAGAAGACTCACCTCCTGCCGCGACGGCTCACGCGGTGCCTTTCCGGCCACGGCAGTCGAGGAGGACGGCGAGGAATCGGTGAATGTGTGCATGCCGCCTGCCAGGGCGGCCAAGGCCACGGACACGACACCGGCCACGACAAAGGGCCGACGCGCGCCGGGAGTTCGCCGAGATGCCGCCACTGGTTGCCCCCTTTTATCGCATACCGGTAGGTCGCCCGTTCCGGCAGGAAAACGTCGCCCTGGTAACGCCAGCAGATAGTCGCGTGACCGGGCGGCGACCGGCAATGAATTCGATGAGGATGGAAAAGATGAACGGACCGGGACTCGGTGATGCCGACCAGTTACCGCGCAGTGGTGGGGCAACCGGTGTCGGTGAACTGGTTGTGCAGGTAGGCGGAGCGTTCGTGTGGGGTGAGGGGGTCGGTGTCGGCCTGGCAGATGGTGCGGATCGCCTGGTCCGGGTCGGGCAGGTCGATGCTCCACAGCTCGGCGGTGCCGCCGTCGGCGACGGCGAGCGTGCGTCCGTCGGGGCTGAATTCCAGTGTGGTCGGCGTGCGGGCGGGCAGCGTGGCGCGGGGTTGGAGGGTGGCGAGGTCCCACAGCTGGACTCCGCGGAGGCTGCCGGCGGCCAGGGTGCGTCCGCCCGGGCTGAAGGCGAGTGAAGACACCTCGGCGCTGACACGGAAGGTGCCCTGGAGCCGTCCGGTGCGGGTGTCCCAGGTCCTGACGGTCCCGTTGCCGGTGCTCGCGGTGGCCAGGGTGTGTCCGTCCGGGCCGAACGCCAGGGTCAGCGGGGCTGTGGTGCCCGGGTCGATGCTGCGCCGGGGGTGCCCGGTCACGGCGTCGTGCAGAGTGATCCGTTCGCCGGTCGGTGTGATGCGTACGACGGCGAGGGTGCGGCCGTCGGGGGTGAAGGCGACCGTTCTGACGGGCTGGTCGTCGGCGGTGCGGGCGACGTGGAGGTCCCCGGTCCCAAGGTGCCAGATACGCACCGATCCGTCCCGGCCGACGAGCGCGAGACGTGTGCCGTCGGGACTGAAGACGGCCCCGTCGAGGGCGCCCTGGACCCGGCTGTGGCGCAGGCGGCCGGTGGTGACGTCCCTGACCTCGATCCGTTGGTCGCGGAGGGAGGCGCGAAGCGTCCGGGCGGCCAGGCCCTGGCCGGTCGGGCCGAGCGTCACGGCGGCGGGGCGGGGCATCACGGTCGGCGGCTGCGACCCGTGCGGCGCCGGTTCGGTGTCGAGCTTCAGGGCGGATCGGGGGTGGCCGGTACGGGCGTTCCAGAGCTGGATGACCCCGCGGCCCGGCGGACCCGGGCGCACGGTGGCCAGCGTGCGCCCGTCCCGGCTGAAGGCCAGGTCGCTGAGAGAAGTGCCGGTGTGGAGGGTCCGCGGACGGTCGGCGGGCAGACGGTGGACTCGGACGGTGGGATCGAGGTTGCTGCTGGTGATCAGGGTCCGCCCGTCCGTACCGAGGGCCACCGCCATGACCCCGCGGGCGTGATGGCCCGCGGTGACGGTGGACCGCAGGGCGCCGGTGGCGGTGTCCCACAGGCTCACGGTGTCGTTGATGCCCGGGACGGCGAGGGTGCGTCCGTCGGGGGAGAAGGCCACTCGGCTCGACGTGTGGGGGCGGGCGTCGAGGGTGTGCCGGACCTTGTCGGTGGCCACGTCCCGTAACTGCAGGGTTCCTTCGCTGCCGACGTACGCGTAGGTCCGGCCGTCAGGGCTGAGGACCGCCGTGTACGCGTAGGGGTGCGTGCGGTGGTGGCCGGTGGGCCGGGTCCGGCCGGTGGTGGGGTCCCACACCCTTGTGCGTCCGTCGACGGTGACCGCCACGAGGGTGCGTCCGCCCGGGCCGAAGGCGACCGTCTCCAGGTCGGGCAGGCCGGTGAAGTGGTGGCGGGCACGGCCGGTGGTGACGTCCCAGATCCGTACGCCCGTACGAGAGGCGGCTGCCAGGCTGCGGCCGTCGGGACTGAAGACGGCCGCACGCACCGGATGGTCGGGTACGGCGAAGGCGGCGAGCTTCCGGCCCGTTTCCGCATCCCACAGCGCGAGTCGGCCTGTCGTGCCCTCCGTGGTCGTGGCAAGGGTGTGTCCATCGGGGCTGAACGCCGCGACGGACGTGATGCGCTGGTCGGCGAGCGTGCGCAGGAGCCTGCCCTCGGGCAGCTTCCATATCCGTACGGTGCCGTCCGCGCTCTGCGTGGCGAGGGTGCGTCCGTCCGGGCTGAGGGCGAGGGACTGCACGGGTGCGGTGCCGGCGGTCAGCCGCTGGGGCAGCGGTAGCGCGGCGGCGGCATACAGCGCGGCGGTGGCTTCGCGGCTCGGGCTGGTGCGGTAGGCGTGGACGGCGAGCAGTGCGGCAAGGTCGGGTTCGGTGTCCAGCAGGGCTCGGGACTGCGCGGCCAACTGCCGGGACTGGGCGAGCTGTTGGGCGCTGACCGCGTTGTGCCACTGCCTGACCGCGAGGCCGGCGGCGAGGAGGGCGAGGCACAGGGCGGTGGTGACGGCGCCGAGCACCAGCCGATGGCGGCGTCGGCCCCTGTGTGCATGGGCGCGGCCGGCGTCGAGGAAGGCACGCTCCACGTCGGTCAACTCCCCGTGCGGCGCGGCGCCGAGGGCGTCCTGGGCGAGGGCGAGCCGACTGCCCCGGTACAAGGCGCCCGGGTCGCGGTCCAGTTCCAGCCAGGCGTGGGCCGCCTCGGTGAGGCCCCGGTGCACGCGCAGCCGTTCGCGGTCGTCCTCGATCCATCCGCGCAGCCGGGGCCACGCCGTGATCAGGGCCTCGTGGGCCAGCTCGACCCTGTCACCGTCCAGTGTGATCAGCCGGGCCGCGGCCAGCGCCTCGAGCACCTCGGTGCCGTCGCCCGCTTCGGTGCCGGGCAGTTCGGCGCGGTCGACCGGACGGCGGGTGTCGGGCGTGCCGTCCCCCGGGGCGATCAGCCGCAGCAGTATCCGGCGGCAGGCCACCGCCTGGTCGGCGGTGAAACCGTCGTACAACTGCTCGGCGCTCTGGGCGATCGCGCCGTCCAGGCAACCGGCCGCCTCGTAGCCCGCCAGCGTGAGGGTCTTGCCGCGCCGACGGCGCCAGGTCTCCAGGAGTGCGTGGGACAGCAGCGGCAGCCCGGCGGGCGCGTCGGCGACGTCCTTGACCAGCCGGGCGGTCAGGGCACGTTCCACCTTCAGTCCGGCGTGCGTGGCCGGCTTGACGACGGCGTGCCGCAGCTCGGTTGAGGTCATCGCGCCGACCAGCAGGTTGGCGTCGCGCAGAGCGTCGGCCAGGCCGCGGTGCTCGGCGCAGCGGCCGTAGAAGTCGCCCCGGACCGCCAGCAGCACCCGCATGCGGCGCTCGGGCTGCCGGGCGCTGAGCAGCAGGTCGATGAAGCGGGCCCGCTCCGCCGGATCGTGGCAGAGGGTGAAGACCTCCTCGAACTGGTCGACGATGACGACCGTGTCCGCAGCGGCATCCCGGCCTTGAGCCGGGGTGAGCAGAGATGCGTGGGTGCGGGCGGGGCGCTCGCCCGGCGTCAGGATCCGGATCGCGGCAGGCGGTGGGTCCGGCAGGCCGGGACGTCGCAGGGCGGGGGTCAGGCCAGCCCGCAGCAGGGAGGACTTGCCGCTGCCGGACGGGCCGAACAGCGCGGCGACACGGCGGCGGCGCATCAGGTCGACCAGGTCGGCCGTGAGCTGTTCCCGGCCGAAGAAGAGATGGCTGTCACCGGGCTCGAACCGAGCCAGGCCGCGGTACGGGACAAGGGCCCCGTCCTCCTCAGGCGTGCTGTCGGCGCACTCCCGCACGGCCTGCTGCCATCGCGCTTCCCATCGGGCGGCATCACCGCCACAGGCCCGCACATAGGCCAGCACCACCGGCAGCGTCGGCAACACCTCGCCCGCTGCCGCCTGCGACAGCGTCGTCACGGAGTAGCCCGCGCGGGAGGCCAGCGCCCGGTAGGTCATCTCGCCCGCCTCCGCCCGCAGCCGACGTAACTCGAACGCGAACCGCTGCACCGGACCCGCCGCCGGGTCCACCGGCACCTCACGACGCCCCGCCACCCCGTCCACCCCCTCGCACCGCACTCTCCACGAGGACATATACGGCCCGTCATTGTTCGATCGCCAAAACGGTGCTGCCGAACAACGCCCCGGTGACTGGACTCGTTGACGTGCGTGGCGCCCCTGCGCCCGGAACGGACGGCACCCGCCCGCACCGCATCCGCACTCCGACCCACACGTCACCGAAGAGGACGCTGCCCCGGCATGGAATCACCGCCCCCCGCCCCCGCTTCACCAGCACCCCCACCGTCCGCCCCGGAGACAACGCCGAGATCCGCCGTCGCATCGGCGGGGCCGTCGCGGCTGGGCTGGCTGGACGCGTTGCGCGGCCTCGCCGCACTCGTCGTGGTCTTCGACCACGCGTCCTACACGTTCATGGCGGACTTCCGGCGGGAGCTGATGCCGCAGTTCAACACCAGCCGCTACGGGATCATGGTGTTCTTCCTGGTCAGCGGCTACATCATCCCCGCGTCGCTGGAACGCCGGGGCTGTGTGCGCACGTTCTGGACCGGACGGTTCTTCCGCATGTACCCGATGTGGGCGGCAGCCGTCACGGCCCTCCTCGCCGTCAACCTCCTGGGACTGGCCCGGCTGCCCGACCTCGGCGGGCACAGCGCCGCCACGGTGGCCGTCGCGCACGTCACCATGCTCCAGGAGCTGCTGGGCACACCGAGCCTCCTGCTGACCCTGTGGACCCTCTCGTACGAGATGGCGTTCTATCTCCTGGTCGTCGCGCTCTTCACGGTCAACCGGCACCGGCAATCCGCCGCCTTGGCCGTCACGTCGGCCGTGCTGGCCGCCGTGAGCGTGGCGGCGCAGACGGTGCTGCGGCCCTCCGCGCTGTCCGGCACCTTCGGCACCGGCCCGTCGGCCGCTGCCGCCGCGATCGCCATGACGGTCGCCGTCTGCTGCGCGAGCGCCGGCTCACCCGTGCTGCGAAGGTTCGGGGGAGTGCTGGGCGGCCTGCTGGCGCTCGTCCTGGTCGTGCTCAACGGCACGGTCCCGACGTGGGAAGGGCTGGTGATCCTCGCCGTGATGTTCCTCGGTACGGTGGTCTACCGCGCCGAGAGGCAACAGATCAGCCGACGGCTCGCGGCCGGCGCCGCGGTGGTCGTCATCGCCTGTGCCGTGGGCTGCGCGTACCGGTTCGGCGACGGGGACCACTTCACGCGACGCGGCTGGATCGCGGCCTTCGTATTGGCCGTCCTCACCTTCGGCGCCGCACTGGCACTGCGCCACCGGCACATCCCCCGCCCGCTCACCGCGCTGGGAACCATCAGCTACTCCGTCTATCTGGTGCATCCGGTGCTGCTGGCGGTGATCGACCACACCCTCGGCCGCCAACACCGGGACAGTCCAGCACTGCTGGCGGCGTTCTTCCTCGTACTGCTCCCGTTGTGCGCGCTGACCCACCGCTGCATCGAAGCGCCGAGCCAGGCCTGGGGACGCAGGTACGCGCTAACTCGGCGTTGAGCCGGCCTCGTTCTGGCAGTCGTCCAGGGCCCGCAGCGCCTCGGCCGCCGCCTCGCGCACGAAACCGGCGGGGTCCGGTTCCAGGGCCGTGAGCAGGTCGCGCAGCCGCTCCGCTCCCGGAGGGATCGTGTGCGTCTCCTTCACCCAGTGGGCGATGCCTCGGGCGGCGGTCCGGCGCACCCACCCATCCGCGTCGTCCAAGTGCCGTACGAAGAGCGGAAGATCGTCCACGGTGTGGGCATCCGTCGCGAGGTGCGGGTCCAGGAGGGAGAGTGCGGCGGCTCGGACCAATGGGGAGGCGGTTCGGTCCACCAGCTGCCGCAGGCCGGGCAGGGCTTCCGCCAGGCCCGTCAGGACTCTCTCCGCCACCCCGACCAGGATGGGACGGGTGTCGAGACGGGGCACCAGCGCCCGGGCGACCGCCGCGCGCTCCCACGGCCGGAATCCGGTGTCCGCCAGGGCGTCGAGGCCGCGCAGCGCGCCTGCGTACACCTCGGGCGCGGCATGGTCCAGCAAGGGGAGCAGCAGCCACACGGCATCCCAACTGCCCAGCTCGCCGTATGCCGTCGCTGCCGCCGCGAGGATGGGGGCGGGCGTTGCCGGGTCCGTGAGAACAGCGCGCAAGAGCCTCGTGGCGGCTTTGCCACGGACGGATCCCAGAGCAGCGGCGGCCGCCGGCCCCGCCCGCTCGTCGCCCAGCCAGCGTGAGGCCGGCTCCAGCAGCCGTTCGTCGCCGGATCGGCCGAGCCGAAACAGCAGCTGTGTCGCCACCTGCGGGTCCCGTTCCGCTGCCAGGGCATTGAAAACCGCGTCCTGCGCCTGCGGGCGGTCCCTGCTCGCCAGCCGGAAAGCCACAGCACAGCGCACCTCGGACGAGGGGCCGCCTGCCAGATCCTTCACCAACGAGGGCAGCAGCCGGTCGACGTGCCGGTCCGGCAGCATCCACAGGGCGGGCACACGGGCGGCGTCCGCGCCCCACCGGGCCGTACGCACCAACTCCGCCTCGACCTCCGGGTCGTCCTTGAACAAGGAGACCATGGCCCGGGCCCGACCCCAGATGCCGTAGTGAGGATCACCCATCAGCCGCAGCAGCGCGGGAACATCACCGGGCACACCCAACTCCAGCAACCCCTCCAGGGCGTTGATCCGCAGGTGATGGTCCGGATCGCCGAGCAGCCGCGCATAGGCGTCCACGACCTCACGACCGCGCAGCCCGAGCCGAAGAGACGCCAGCGAGGCCTGCCTGCGCACCCACGGATCGTCGTCGGCCATCAGGCCGGGCAAGACCTTGGCCCCAGCTGCGCGGACCCCCAGCCTGCCCAGGCCCACCGCCGCGCCTTCCCGCACCTCGGGCGCGGGGTCGGCGGCCGCCCGCATCAGCACCGCGGCGTGCTCGCTGCCACCGAGTTTCCCGAGCCCCTTCGCCGCTGCCGCCCGTCGCCAGGTGTCGCCCCTCTCCAATTCCCTCAGGAAGAAGGCGACTTGATGGTCCGTCGTCATGAACACCCCGGGAAGTCAGACAGACGAACCGACGGGAGGTTGCGCTGACGGACCCGCTTACGGCTTGGCGCCCGCCGGTGCGGCCTCCCACACGAAGCCGTCCGCGTCGGTGAAGCCGTCGGCGGTGCCACCGAGGACGACGCGATGGGAGCCGGTGCCGTCGGCCGGGACACCGAGGTCCTTGGCGAGGGCCGCGCGCTTGTACAGCGCCAGCTTCACGGGGCTGTTTCCGGTGGAGGCGAACTCGACGTACTTGCCGCCGAAGCTCTTGGCCACGCTCAGGCCCTGACCGACGTAGCACTGCTTGGTGGCCTTCACGTCCTCGACACCGAGGAGGAGGACCACCTCGTCGACCGTGCGGGTGTCGGGGCCGGTGTTCTTCTTCGCCGAGGTCGCGATCTTCCAGATCGTGCCGTCCGGCGCCTGGACGACACCGCCATAGCCCCAGAACGACTTCGAGGCGGGCTTCAGCACGACGGCGCCCGCCTCCACGGCGGCCTCGACGAAGCCGTCGACGGTGGCCGGCTGGGAGACGGTGAGCGCGACCGTGAAGCCGCGGAACCCGGTGGACGGGGCCTGGGAGGCTTGGAGGCGTACGTATTCGTCCACGCCGAACGCGCGGTAGAAGGTGCGGGCGGCGGCCAGGTCGGTCACCTCCAGGGTGACGGACGTGAGAGAGATGCCGGCTGCGGTGGAAGTCTTGGTTGCCATGACCATCACGCTAGAACCGGCATGGGTCCCGGGGCTTCTCCGATCCTGACCGGTTGTCCCGACGGCCGCCGCACCCACCGCCATGGCCGCGTCGATGCGGGGAAACCGTTGAGGCATGAAGCTGATGTCACAACGGCACCTCATGCCTACGACGTTACTGCTGCTGGCGCTGCCGTTCGCGGGGGCCTGCGACGGCGGCGGCTCCGGCGCCCCCCGGGCCGACAGCGCACTGCGTGCGGCCGCGTCCGGGGACGAAGTGCTGATCAGCACGGACAACGGACTGCGGCTGCGCCCGGCCGACGGCGATCACATCACCGTGGACGACCGCATCGACGGGCACTGGTCCCACCACGGAGACCGCTGGACCCTGGACCTGGACTGTGCCGACCGCGACGACCAGAGCTGTCCGCGGATGCCGTACGTCAAGATTCCCGACGGCGCGAAGATCACCGTCACTGCCCGCAACGCCGGCATCGACGTGGTGGACGTCGCCGCCGCGTTGGACGTCACGACCGTCAACGGCGACGTGACGGTGACCCACTCCGGTCGGGAGCACGCCCCGTTGCGTCTGGTCACCCGCAACGGCTCGGTGCGCGCCACGGCCCTTCAGGCAGGCCGACTGCACGCGAGCACCGTCAACGGCGACGTGGTGATGCAGTGCGCTGCCGCGCCCTCCGGTGTGACCGCGAGGACCGTCAACGGCTCGGTCGATGTCACCGTTCCCCGCGATGCCCCGGCTTACCGCGTCACGATGAGCACCGACAACGGGCGTACCGCGACCGATGTCGACGCTCCGGACGCTGACCGAAACCGCCTGATGACGCTGAGTACGACCAACGGTGATGTCACGGCTCGCCGGGACTGAGGCGTGACTGGGCGTCAGTTTCACGTGAAACACCCTGACGTGGTGTTTTAAAGTGACTGTCGCCAGTTTTCCGCGACTCAGGGACCTGTGAGGGGCACGCGAACCATGTCCACCGAAACGTTTGAGTTTCAGGTAGAGGCCCGTCAGCTGTTGCAGCTGATGATCCATTCGGTCTACTCGAACAAGGACGTCTTCTTGCGGGAGCTCGTCTCCAACGCCTCGGACGCGCTCGACAAGCTGCGCCTGGCCGCGCTGCGCGACGACAGCCTCGGCGCGGACCTCTCCGACCTGCACATCGAGATCGACGTGGACCCGGAGGCCCGTACGCTCACCGTGCGGGACAACGGTATCGGGATGTCGTACGACGAGGTCGGCACGTTGATCGGCACCATCGCCAACTCCGGCACGGCCGCCCTCCTCAAGGAGCTGGAGGAGGCCCAGGACGAGGCCGGCGCGGAGGGGCTGATCGGCCGGTTCGGCATCGGGTTCTACGCCGGATTCATGGTGGCCGACGAGATGACCCTGGTGACCCGGCGCCTCGGCGAGAGCGGCGGCACCCGCTGGTCGTCCCGTGGTGAGGGCACGTACTCGCTGGAGAAGGTCGAGGAGGCGCCGCAGGGCACGTCCGTGACGCTCCACCTCAAGCCCGCCGACCCCGAGAACCAGCTGCACGACTACACCTCCCCCTGGAAGATCAGGGAGATCGTCAAGCGGTACTCGGACTTCATCACCTGGCCGATCCGTCTCCTCCCGCAGGCCGGCGACGGCGAGGAGTCGGCCGAGCCGGAGACGCTGAACTCGCGCAAGGCCCTGTGGGCGCGCTCGCGCGAGGAGGTCTCGGCGGACGAGTACCACGAGCTGTACAAGCACGTCAGCCACGACTGGCGCGACCCTCTGGAGACGATCCGGCTCCAGGCCGAGGGCACCTTCGAGTACCAGGCGCTGCTGTTCCTGCCGGCTCACGCCCCGCACGATCTGTTCACCCGGGACTTCCGGCGCGGTCTGCAGCTCTACGTCCGACGTGTGCTGATCATGGACGACTGCGAGGCGCTGCTGCCGCCGTACCTCCGCTTCGTCAAGGGTGTCGTCGACGCGCAGGACCTGTCGCTCAACGTGTCCCGGGAGATCCTCCAGCAGGACCGCCACATCAGGATGATCCAGCGACGGCTGACGAAGAAGGTCCTGTCGTCGGTCAAGGAGATGAAGGCCAACGACCCCGAGAAGTACGCCACGTTCTGGCGTGAGTTCGGTGCCGTGCTGAAGGAGGGGCTGCTCGGCGACCCGGACAACCGCGACGCCCTTCTCGCGGTCGCGTCCTTCGCCAGCACCCATGAGGGCGACGAGCCGACGACGCTCCAGCAGTACGTGGAGCGGATGAAGGACGGCCAGGAGCACATCTACTACCTGACCGGCGAGTCCCGGCAGAGCATCGAGAACTCCCCGCACATGGAGGTGTTCAAGGCCCGGGGCGTCGAGGTCCTGCTGCTGACCGACCCCGTCGACGAGGTGTGGGTCGACGCCGTGGGCGAGTTCGAGGGCAAGCAGCTGCGGTCCGTCGCGAAGGGCGAGATCGACCTCGATGTGCAGGGCGGCGAACAGCAGGACGGCGCGCGGGAGGAGCAGGACGAGAGCTATGCCGGCCTGCTGGAGTGGATGAAGGAGCAGCTGGGGGAGGAGGTCAAGGACGTCCGGCTGTCGACCCGGCTGACCGTCTCGCCGGCGTGTGTCGTCTCCGATGCCCATGACCTCACCCCGGCGCTGGAGAACATGTACCGGGCGATGGGCCAGGAGGTGCCGGTCACCAAGCGGATTCTCGAGCTCAACCCTGATCACGCGCTCGTCCGTGGCCTGCGGCAGGCCTACGCGGAGCAGGAGGACCGCTCGGAGCTCGCCGAGACGGCCCAACTGCTGCACGGACTCGCCGTCCTCGCCGAAGGCGGCCAGCCCAAGGAGCCTGCCCGGTTCGTCAAGCTGGTGGCGGAACGGCTGGAGCGCACGCTCCGCTGAAGAAAAGGTCTGGGCGTCGCCTCAGTGTCCGGCGCGGACCACCGCCAGCCCGCCCACCCGGGTGGTGATGCCCGTCGGTCCGCGTCGGGCCGAGGCGAGCACGCTCGCCGGTCGGCCGAGGACGTCGCCCTGTTCCACCTCGATCTCGAGCGTCTGCGCTCCTGACGTGTCCAGCAGGTGGGCGGCCAGGCAGCCGGTGCTGTTGGCGTTGGCGACGTCCTCGTCGACGCCGATCGCCGGCGCGAACATCCGCGCGGCTCCCGGCCGGCCGCCCGTCGGCGGGACGTACACGAAACAGCCGAGGAGTCCGTACCGCCGGCACGCCGCTGTCAGCGTGCCCAGGTCGGGACGGAGCCGGAACAGCGCCGACCGGTCGTGGACCGGCACCAGCATGCGGGGTGCGCCGGGCGCGGCGATCCGTGGCGCGTCGGTCGGATGCGGATCGTCCGCGGTGAGCCCGAGCGCGGCGACGATCGCCGCGCGCTCGTCCGGCGCCGGGTGACGCAGCGCGACGAGGCCCTGGTCGAACCACACCTCGATGCCGGCGGGGCGGCGGATCGCGGTGGTGTCGAACGTGCGCCCGCCGGTGAGTTGGCGGTCGTGCAGCTCGTCCAGCGTGGTGCGGGTCAACCGGACGGCCTGCGCGGCCACGGTGCCGTGGCCGCAGCCGGACAGTTCGGCGGTGGCGGTGAAGAACCGGACCGGCAGGCCACCGTGCGGCGTTCGCCGCGGGCCGAGGAACGCCGCGTGCGAAGCGCCGGCCGCGGGAGCGACGGCACGCCGATCCGCGTCCGTCGCCGCCGGGTCGTCGTCGGTGACGGCCGTGGGGCTGCCGCCGCGGCCGTCACCTCGTACGCACGCATCGACCACCGTCACATCCGGCCAGGGCATCGGCCCGCCTTTGCCGGGCTTTCTCAACCGGTGCCGTCCTGTATCGGGTAGTGGACGACGACCGCGCCGCCGGTGGCGTAGTGGGCGAAATCGGCGGCCAGGCGCTGGCCGTGCGCCGACGCCCGCGCGGCGGCCATGGCGGCGGCGTCGGCGAAGTCGGCTTCGAAGATCGCGAAGTACGGCGTTTCCCCCTTGGTCGCGGACCCTGGGGAGACGGCCGCCACGTCGAAGCTGTAGCGCCACGCCAGCGGGCCGGGCCAATCCTTGACCAGGGGAATGTGGTGGGTCACGTAGTAGTCGCGGAAGTGGTCAGGGTCGTCGGGTTCGGAATACAGGACCACCAACTTGTGCATGACGACCTCCGTCGCAGGACTGTCGCGTTCGTTTCGAAATCCGAAACGCCAGGCTGGATGCTAGTGTTTCGAATAACGAAACGCAAGGAGAGTCATGTCGACACCGCGCCCAGGAACACCGGTTCGTGGATCGACGACCGGCCATCCCCTCATGGCCGCCCTGGACCTGTTCGGCCGCCGGTGGGCGCTGCGCATTCTCTGGGAACTGCGTGAGGGGCCGCTCGGCGCCCGCGCGCTGCTGGCACGATGCGAAGGGCTGTCGTCCAGCGTCCTCTACCAGCGGCTCCGCGAACTCGTGTCGAGCGGGATCATCGCGCCCTCGGCCGATGGCTACGAGCTGACCCCGCTGGGGGCAGCACTGCGTGATGCCCTCCGGCCGCTCGACGCATGGGCGAGCACGTGGGCGCAGGAGCAGGAACACGACGATCAGCGGCCCACGGAGGCATGAGGGTCACGCTTCACCAGGTGAAGCGGTGACCGCGGGGCGAGGTGCGCCGTGGAAGACCTGGCTGGTGTGCCAGTCGCGGTGGGCGGCGGCGACCGGACGGGTGCCCGGCTGCGGGCCGAGGAGCGGGCGGCCCGCGAGCGCGATGACGTGGTCCCGGGCCGCGGGACTGTGACCGACGAAGCGCTGCGAGACCAGGATGCGATGGCCGTCGCCGACCCCGAGCACACCCTTGTCGAAGAGCTTGTGGTGCAACGAGCACAGGCACAGCCCGTTGTCGACCTCGTCCGGACCGTCGAACGCCCACCAGCGCACGTGCGCCGCCTCCAGCCCGACCGGTGCGGCGCCGATCCGGCCGTCGTACCCGCAGAACGCGCACCGGAACTCGTACGCGGTCAGCACCAGTTCGCGCATCCGCCGACTGCGCTGCCGGCGTACGTCCGAGGGCCGTCCGGTCTCCGCCGGTTCCAGTTCGAGCCCGACGGCCTCGCACACATCGCCGTGGAGGGAGGGCGGGAAGTGCAGATCGAGCAGGACCCGCGCGATACGGGCGAGCAGCGACGGTTCGCGCCGCAGGGCCGCCCGCAGCCCGGGCGCGAGCCGGCCCGCCGCGCCGGTCTCCCGCAGATCCCGCACGCCGCTGCCCGGACTGCCCGGCCCCCGGTCGGTCCGCACCTCCCACACCCCGTCGCTGACGAGGTGGTGGAACGGGTAGGCGGGGGACGTCCTGTGCGGCGGCCCGTACTCGGCCAGCAGCCGCGCCAGGTCCTCCTCCACCGCGCTGTAGCGCAGCTCGCCGTCGGCGTCCGCCTGGAACCGGCCCAACGCGTAGAGAAGAAGCAGCGGCTTGTGCGGTGCCCGCGCACCGCCCCTGCTCCACTGCCGTAGCTGCGCGGTCCGTTCGAGCCAGTCCATGACCGGTGATCGTAATGACGCCGCGACGGTGCCTGCGAGGGGCGTCGGCGAAGTGGTCCCTCGCGGGCACCGGGCGGCGTCAGTCGTCCGGTGGGAGCAGGACGCGGCCCTGCCGGGAGAGTCTTCGCCACTGACTGGGGGTGGTGCCGTAGGTCTGGCGGAAGCGTCGGGAGAAGAAGGCGGGGTTGGTGAAGCCCCAGCTGCGGGCGATGGTGTCGATCGTGCGGTGCGCGTGCCGGGGGGCTGCCAGGTCGGCACGGGCGCCCTCCAGCCGGCGGCGGATGATCCACTTCTCGAGACTGACTCCGCCGTCCTCGCACAGCCGGTACAGCGTCCGTACGGAGGTGTTGTGTGCCCAGGCGATCCGCTGGGGGGTGAGGTCGGGTTCCCTGAGGTGGGCGCGGGTGTAGGCCAGGACACGGGTGAGGAGGGTTTCCCTGCCGACCGTCCGGCGGGTGAGGTCGTCGCCGGCGACGGACACCACCCAGGCTCGGACGAGTTCCACGGTGGCGGAGGCGAGGGCGTCGGCCTCGGGGCCGACGTTGATCTCGTCGGCGATGCGGTGCATGCCGAGCACGTGGTCGATCAGCAGCCGTCCGATGGGACTGTGCTCGAGCGTCGGGATGGATGCGCGGATCGTCTCTTCCGGCAGGCCGAGTCGTTCGGTGTCGAACATCAGGGCCACCGTGCTGCCGAGGCCGGACCACCAGTACTCGTATCCGCCCGGCATGTGGTGCAGGGTCGCGCTGTTCGGGCCGATGCGCCGGCGATGGTCGGCCCAGCCGAACCCGCCGGCTCCCCGGCGGTGGATGTTGATCGCGACGGTGTCCAGCACATCGCGCCGCGCCTGCCGGAGTGAGCGCGTGATGCGCATCCCCGTGCCCTGGGTGTGGAAGAGCGTGAGCGGGCCCAGGTGCCAGAGTTCGAGTCGTTTCCAGGTCGTGGCCTCGTCCCGCTCCTCCTGGACGGAGGAGACGCCGCCTTCACCGGCGGCCACCGCCTCGTAGGCGGCGATCCGGTCACCGAGCCGAAGGTCGTTGGTGTCGAGGACGAGCACGGCGCCTCCCGTTCCGGACGGCGTCCGGTGGCCGCCCAGGGTGCGAGTGTCCGCCGTGCGGAGCGTTCCGGGCAAAGATGCATGTACAGCCCACCGGTGTGCGTACATGTCTGCTGCTGTGGCCCCCGATGCCGCAGGTGTGCGGGTGCCCTGCGGCCGGAGCCATGGCACGCAGGGGACAGGCTCCGGCAGGCAGGGTCAAGCCGGCCGACGGCGCCCGTGCCACGCTCACGCACAAGTCCTTCACAACTACGGGGTGCGGCAGGGAGGACGGGTTCATGCGGCGCCCCGGCCACCGGTTGGGAGAAGCCCATGCCTTTCGTCACCGCATCCGACGGCGCCCAGATCTACTACAAGGACTGGGGGACGGGTCGCCCGGTCGTCCTCAGCCACGGCTGGCCGCTGAACTCCGACAGCTGGGAGGCCCAGCAACTGTTCCTGGCCGGTCATGGCTACCGCGTCATCGCGCACGACCGGCGCGGCCACGGCCGGTCCACCCAGACGTGGCACGGCAACGAGATGAACACCTACGCCGACGACCTGGCCACGCTCATCGACACCCTGGACCTGCGGGACGCCACCCTGGTCGGGTTCTCCACCGGTGGCGGCGAGGTCGCCCGCTACGTCGGCCGCCACGGCACCTCCCGGGTCGCCCAGGTCGTGCTCGTCTCCGCGGTCCCCCCGTTCATGCTGCGCACCGACGACAATCCCGGCGGCGTGCCGATCGAGACGTTCGACGCGATCCGGGCCGGATCGCTCGCCGACCGCTCACAGCTGTACCACGACCTGGCCGACGGGCCGTTCTTCGGCAACAACCGGCCCGGTGCCGACGTCTCCCCGGGCATCCGCGAGGCGTTCTGGCTCCAGAGCATGCAGGCCGGACACCGGGGCGCCTACGAGTGCATCGCGGCCTTCTCCGCGACCGACTTCCGCACCGACCTGGACGCCGTCGACGTGCCCGCGCTGGTCATCCACGGCGACGACGACCAGGTCGTCCCCTTCGAGGTCGGGGGCAAGGCGTCGGCCGCCCGCATCAAGAACGCGACGCTGAAGGTCTACCCGGGCGCCCCGCACGGCATCACCGACACCCACAAAGAGCAACTCGGCGCCGATCTGCTGGAGTTCCTCAATTCCTGACGCCGTCACGCCCGCGTCCCCGGCCGCCCGCCGGGTACGCCCGAGCACAGGAGCCACCACATGATCCTCAGCGGTCAGCGGCCTCGCCGCCGTACCGTCAGCGCATGCCTGCTCGCCGCCGCGCTCGTGGCCGGCGTGGGCGGCGCGGTCGCCCCCGTCTCCGCCACCACGGCGCACCCGAGCGGCCCCAAGCCGACCGTCGTCCTCGTCCACGGCGTGTTCGCCGACGCCTCCGGCTGGTACCGGACCATCGCCGCCCTGCAGAAGGCCGGCTACCCGGTCATCGCCCCGGCCAACCCGCTGCGCGACCTGGGCGGCGACGCGGCCTACGTCTCCAGCGTCCTCGACAGCATCGACGGCCCGGTCATCCTGGTCGGCCACTCCTACGGCGGCGAGGTCATCACCAACGCCGCCCGCGGCCACACCAACGTCAAGGCCCTCGTCTACGTCGCCGCGTTCGCCCCCGACCAGGGCGAGAGCGCGCTGCAACTGGCCGGCAAGTTCCCCGGCAGCAAGCTGCCGGACGCGCTGATCGCCCGCAACTACCCACTGCTGGACGGCAGTACGGGCCAGGACGGTTACATCGACCCGGCCAGGTTCCGTGACGTGTTCGCCGCCGACCTGCCCTCCTCCCAGACCCGGCTGATGGCCGCCGCCCAACGCCCCGGCAGCGTGGGCGGGTTGGCCGGCCCCAGCGGCACACCGGCCTGGAAGGACCTGCCGTCCTGGTACGTCATCCCCACCAAGGACAACGTCATCCCGGCCGCCGCGCAGCGCTTCATGGCCGAGCGCGCCCACAGCCGCACCGTCGAGGTCAAGGGCGCGTCCCACGTCGTGATGATGTCCCACCCCGACATCGTGGTCCGCCAGATCCAGGCCGCCCACCAGGCCACTCGCTGAGGAGCACACCGATGCAACCCGACACCATCGTCCTCGTCCACGGCTTCTGGGTGACACCGCGCGCCTGGGAGAACTGGATCGCCCACTACCAGGGCAAGGGCTTCCGCGTCATCGCCCCGCCCTACCCCGGCTTCGAGGTGGAGGTCGAGGCCCTCAACGCCGACCCGACCCCGATCGAGACGGTCACCGTCCCCGCCATCATCGCCGGCCTCGAGAAGGTCATCACCGAGCTGGACCGGCCGCCCGTCATCATGGGGCACTCCGCCGGCGGCGCGTTCACCCAGCTCCTGCTCGACCGCGGCTTCGGCGCGGCCGGAGTGGCGATCAACTCCGCACCCACCGAAGGCGTGGCCGTCGTACCGCTGTCCCAGGTCCGCTCGACCTTCCCGGTGCTGAAGAACCCGGCCAACCGCCACCGCGCCGTCGGCTTCGACTACGACCACTGGCGCTACGCCTTCACCAACACCTTCCCCGAGGAGCAGGCCCACGCCACGTACGAGCGCTACCACATCCCCGCACCCGGCGGCATCGTCTGGGGCAGTGCCCTGGCGAACATCCACCATGGCCACACCGACACCTACGTCGACTACCACAACACGGGCAGGGCCCCGCTGCTGTTCTGCGCCGGCGAGAACGACCACCTCATGCCGCCCAAGGTGCAGCAGTCCAACGCCAAGCACTACAAGGCCGAGGGCACCGTCACCGAGGTCACGGTGTTCCCCGGCCGCTCCCATCTGATGCCCGCCCAGGACGGCTGGGAAGAGGTCGCCGACCACGCCCTGGACTGGGCCCTCGCCCACGCCTGAGCCATCGTCGCCCGGCTCGGGACGTGCGCCGCCCGTGCCGGGCCCGGAAGGACTCCCTCATGAGCGACCTGCGCATCACCCACATCGGCGGCCCGACGACCCTGATCGAGACCGGCGGCTGGCGACTGCTGACCGATCCCACCTTCGACCCGCCCGGACAGCGCTACGGCTTCGGCTGGGGCACCGCCTCCCACAAGTCCGCGGGCCCCGCCCTCGCCGCCGCCGACCTGCCGCCGATCGACGCCGTCCTGCTCAGCCACGACCAGCACGGCGACAACCTCGACACCACGGGACGCGCGCTGCTGGACACCGCGGATCTCGTGCTGACCACCCCGGCCGGCGCCCGGCGGCTCGGCGGCAACGCCCGCGGCCTGCCCCCGTGGACCGTCACCCGCCTGCACGCCCCCGGCCGCCCCACCCTCACCGTCACCGCCACCCCGGCCCGCCACGGCCCGCCCCTGTCCCGGCCGCTGACCGGACACGTCACCGGCTTCGCCCTCACCTGGGAAGGCCAGCGGCACGGCGCGCTGTGGATCTCCGGGGACACCGTCCTGTACGGCGGCGTGCGCGAGGTGGCCAGGCGGCTGACCGTGGGCACGGCACTGCTGCATGTCGGCGGCGTGCGCTTCCCGATCACCGGACCGGTCCGCTACACCATGACCGCCGCCCAGGCCGTCCGCCTGTGCCGCCTGCTGCGGCCCCGCACCGCCCTCCCCGTCCACTACGAGGGCTGGCACCACTTCCACGAAGGCCGCGACGCCATCGAGCGGGAACTGGCCCGCGCGCCCGAGGACATCCGCAGCCGCTTCCGCTGGCTGCCCACCGGAACCGCCACGGACCTCAACACGTGACCCGTGGCGTGCGCCCTCCGGGTGTGCGCCCTCAGCGGCGCGTCAGCGCAGCAGGAGCTGCACGACCGCGATGACGCCGACGGCGACGATCACGGCACGCAGGGCGGCGGGCGGGAGGCGTCGCCCGACCTTGGCGCCGATCTGGCCACCGAGGGCGGAGCCCACCGCGATCAGCAGAACCGCCGACCAGTCGAACTCCGCGACGAAGAGGAAGAAGCAGGCGGCGATGCCGTTGACGACGGCTCCGAGGACGTTCTTGACGGCGTTGACGCGTTGCAGGTCCTCGTCGAGGAGCAGGCCCATCAGGGAGAGGTACAGGACTCCTTGAGCGGCGCCGAAGTAGCCGCCGTACCCGCTGGCGAGGAGCAGACCGACCAGGAGGACGGGGCCGCCGTGCGGATGGCCGGTGGTGCCGTTGTTCTCACGCCGCCGCTGTACGGCTTTGGCAAGGCGCGGCTGGAGCAGTACGAGGACCAGTGCGGCGGTGATCAGTACGGGGACGATCGTGTCGAAGGACTCGGAGGGCAGGGTGAGCAGCAGGACGGCACCACCGAGTCCGCCGAGGGCTGCGGTGAGGCCGAGCACGAGTGTGCGCCGGCGCTGTCCGCGCAGCTCGGCGCGGTAGCCGATGGCCCCGCTGATGGACCCGGGCACCAGTCCCAGGGCGTTGGAGACGTTGGCGGTGATCGGCGGCAGCCCGGTGGCGAGCAGTACCGGGAAGGTGATCAGGGTGCCGGAGCCGACGATGGTGTTGATCGCGCCGGCCCCTGTACCGGCCGCGAGGACGGCCAGAGCTTCCCCGATGGACATGGCCATCTCCTCACCTGATCAGCGTGTCGCCTCCCCGCCGCCCATGGGCGGTCGAGGGGCTCGCATCGATCTTGCACGATCAGGCGCATGGTCCGGCACGGGTGCCCAGCATGTGAGTGGGCGACCGGGCGCGGGTCTCGGGAATCGGGGTGCTTCAGGGGGTGACGGCGTGTTCGGTGAACCGGCCGCAGGAGCGGAATCCCAGGCGGCGGTAGACGGGCTCGCCGTCGGCTGACGCCTGCAGGACCGCGATGCGGTGGCCTCGGTCGCGGGCCGTCCGGAGCGCCGCGAGCGTCATGGCGCCGCCGTAGCCCCGGCGGCGGTGGTCGGCCAGGGTGCAGATGTTGTAGATGCCGGCGACTCCCGCATGGTGGAAGACTTCGGCGGAACAGACCGGACTGCCTTCCACGTAGCCGACCAGATAGCGGGCCGGGCAGTGCGCGGCCAGTGCCTGCGGGGCGGCCTGGGCGAAGAAGCGACGGACGGTGTCGGCAGGCGGATCCCAGTTCGCGGCCACGACCGTCGCGTAGTCGGCGAGTTGCTCGGGCGTGGTCACCCGCTGGATGTCCAGGCTCGGGACGGCAGGAGGGGCCGGGGTGGTGCCGTCCAGCGCGGCCCACATGGCCGTCTCGCGTTCGGAGGCCGGCAGACCTGCCGCCGTCAGGCGGGTGCTGAGGTCCGCCGGTGTCGAGGCGGGCCCCACCCACCAGGAGAAGGGGCGGCCGGAGCGGGCCAGCGTCCCGGCGGTTTCGGCGATACGTGTCGTGGCCTCGGCGGCGGTGAAGCGGGCCGCGGCAACGATGTTGAACGTGTCGTCATGCAGACCGCTGTCCGCGATCAGCAGGTCACCCACCTCTGCGACGGTCGCACCGGTCATGCCCCGATGCAGGTGGCAGGCGTGTTCCGCCAGATTCCGTTCCATCCTGTCCATCAGGTCGGCTTCATCGAGGAAATGATCATTCATGGGGACCGATCCCAGCACGGCTCGGGGTGGATCGCATGCGATTTCGGGTCGCCCTCGGGGGTTCGGGGCATGGGGTACCTCCCTGCCGCAACAGGCGTGGCCCGGATGCGCGCGACGGACCCCGGCCGCACGCTGAGATCATGGCTACCGATCAGCCCGTCGTCATCTACCCGCCTGCTGAAGACGGTGGGCGGCGCGTTCGCATCAGTGGGCATTTCGTCGGGATCGCCTATGGCGTGCTCGACGTCGTGGCCTTCGTGCAGGAGGCCGGTCTCCAGGAGTGGGATGAGATGGACGTGGTCCAGTCGTCGCTGATCGAGTGGCGGGGAGCCGGCCCGGACGGGTGGGGGCACTGACGCGCGGCGGTCTCACCGGTCCGCTCCGGCGTGGTGGCGCCCGACGGCTGCGGCCGTCAGGTGGTGCGGGAGCGGGTCGAGGTGATCACGACGGAGGTGTAGGGCATGGTGGCACGGCCGCCGAGCTTGTCGATCGCGGTTCCGGCACGGTCCAGGACCGCGGCCATTTTGTCCGCGGGGAGCTGGGTGAGGCCGCCGAAGGTGGGGAGTTGGTCGAGCCACTCCTCTCGGGTGTACGTGCGCTCCCAGGCGAAGCGCCACTGCTCCGGCTCGCTGAACCGGCCGGTCCGACGGATGCCGTCGGCGATTTTCGCGAACAGTGGCTGGTAGGCGTCCAGGGCCGATCCCTGCAGCAGGCCGGGGTTGAACGGGGAGTCGGGGGCCACTCGTTGGAGCGCTTCGGCGAGGGCGGCGGTCAACTCGGCCGGGATCTGGGGGACGTGGTGGAAAGGGGCGAGGCGGCCACCGGGACGCAGCGCCTGGGCCGCCTTGGCCGCGCCGGCGACGGGGTCCACCCAGTGCCAGGCGGTGCCGGCGATGACCGCGTCGAACTGCCGTCCGGCCGGCTGCCAGTCCTCGAACCTGGAGACCTCGACCTCGATGCGGCTGAGTCGCGCGAAGGCGGCCATCCGCGCGTCGGGCTCGACGCCGAGCACCGTGCAGCCGGCCGCCTGGAACTGGCGGGCCTCGATGCCGGTCCCGGCTCCGACGTCGAGCACCTGCCGGCCGGGGCTTGCCGCGATGATCCGGTCCACCAGAGCTTGCGGGTAGGGCGGTCGGGCACGGTCGTAGCGTTCGGGGTCCACGCCGAACGACTCGGCTGTCTGCCGGTGACGGTGGGGCTCGGGAACGGAGTCGTCGGGCTGTCCCTGCGCTAAAGTGGGCATGCGCCCACCCTAGTGGGCGCATGCCCACTTGTTAAGGCGGGGCACCGCGGAAAGGGAGTCGATGCCGTCAGGGGTGCACATCCACAACGTGCGCGGCCAGTTGTTCGAAGCCGCCGAGCGCGTCCTGCTCCGGGACGGACCCGACGGGTTGACGAGCCGGGCGGTCACGGAGGAGGCGAACTGCGCCAAGGGGGTTCTGCACCGGCACTTCACCGACTTCGACGCTTTCCTGGCGGACCTGGTCCTCGACCGCATCCGCGCCATCGAGGAACGGACCACGACTCTGTGCGCGGCCGCCGGGACCGGGGACGTGGTGGAAAACGTCGCCGACGCGCTGCAGGACCTGTTCGGGCCGGTCACGGTGGCCATCGTCGCGCTCATCACCTTCCGCGACGGCCTGCGCGCCCGGCTGCGCGAGGCGGGGCTGACCGGCCTTCCTCTGGCGGTGCAGGGCGCCGCCATGATCGCCGCGTATCTCGCGGCCGAGCGGGAGTCGGGGCGCCTGGCCCCCGACGCCGACATCGACACCCTCGCCCCCACCCTGGTCGGGGCCGGGCATCTGCTCTTCGCCGACCGGTCCGGCCCGCCGCCGCAGCCGGCCGCCGTCCGCAAGATGGTGACCACCGTCATCGCCGGCGCCCTGCGACCGCCCCCGTCGCAGGACGAGCGGCCTGGCGGTGAAGGTTCGGAGGGCTGGAGTTGATGGATGTGCCCAGGCAGTTCACCGGGTGGGACGAGTCGGCGTTCGACGTGTTGCTGCGTCTCCAGGGCGAGCCGTCACAAGAGGTGATGCGAGAGACCCGCAAGGATCGCGAACGCCTCGTGCGGCAACCGATGGTCTCGCTCCTGCATGACCTGGCGTGGGAAGAGCCCGCGTTCGAGGACCACTCTGTGTGGCGGTACGGGAAGACCGCGTGGTGGTGGCAGAACCAGTCGGCCGTGGCACGCATCGCCCGGAGCATCGAGATCGGGCTGCGCTTCAGTCTGGACGGCCTGCGCGTGCAGGGTGCCTGGTGGTACGCCGACTCCGAGCAGATCAGCAGGTTCAGGGCGGCGGTCGCCGCTGAGACGAGCGGTTGCGTACTGGACGATGTGGTGGCCGAACTACGCGGCCGGGGGTTCGAGATCACCGGGGACCTTCTGAAGCGTGTGCCCCGGGAGCACCCCGCCGACCATCCTCGGGCAGCGTTGCTGCGACACCGCTCGCTGCTCGCCGTGCGACACCTCGGCGGTGACGAACGGCTGCAGACACCGGAGGTCGTCGACCGGGTGCTGGCCACGTACGAGGAACTCAGACCACTGCTCACCTGGCTGACCACCCACGTCGCCGCCTGCGTCCCGCCAGCCCGCTCGGACGAGTAGGGGCCTCTTCGGCCGGCTGGAGGGCTCAACTCGCGGGCGCACCGGCGATGTTGTTGGGCAGAATGACCGCCATGACGTACAGCGGCTCCTCCATCGACCCGTCCAAGCCCAGCATCGCCCGGGTCTACGACTATCTGCTCGGCGGCAAGGACAACTACGCCGTGGACCGTGAGATCGGGGACGTGTTCAAGCGTGACCTGCCCGGATCGGTGGCGATCGCCTTCGCCAACCGCGCGGCTCTGACCCGGGCGGTCAGGGAGATCGCGAAGACCACCGGCATTCGGCAGTTCGTGGACCTCGGGAGCGGCCTGCCGACCGCCGACAACGTCCACCAGGTCGCGCAACGGCACGCTCCCGAGTCCCGGGTGGTCTACGTCGACATCGACCCCCAGGTGCTCGTTCATGGCCGCGCGCTGCTGGAGGACAACGACCGGACCCGTGTCGTCGCGGTCGATGTGCGCAACCCCGAGGGCATCCGTACCCACCCCGACACCGTCGAGATGATCGACTTCGACCGTCCGGTCGCCGTGATCTTCAGTGCCATCCTCCATCACGTCAACGATGACGAGGATCCGGCCGGCATCGTCCGCTACTGGCGCGACCACGTCGTGTCGGGCAGCTACTTCTTCATGAGTCACTTCCGCTCCGGGAACAACCCGGAGACCGTGGAGGCCGAGACGGTGCTGCAGCAGACCTTCGGTCGTGGCCGGTGGCGGACCGACGAGGAGATCGCCTCCCTGCTGGACGGTCTGGAGATCCTCGACCCGGGGATCGTCCCCGCGTCCCTGTGGCGCCCCGACGAGAACGACGCCCTGGACATCGGGCAGAAGCGAGAACTCACGGTCTGGGAACACCTCATTGCCGCCGGGCTGGCCCGCAAGGCGTAGTGCGTGTCACTTCGACGGGGCCGCCAGGACGGCCTTGGCGGCCTGCCGGAGACTCCTGATCATGGGATTCAGGTCGCCCTTGCGGCTGACCAGGACGACCTGGCTGGGAGGAGCACCCTCGACCGGGACGGTGACGAGGTCGGGACGCAGTGAGCTGCGCCGATCGCCGACCGGCAGGACGGCGATCGCCCCGCCGCCCGCGACGAGTTCGAGCTTGTCCTCATAGTTCTCGACCGGCGGTACGCCGGAGCCGAGGATCCGGTACGAAGGCCAGTCCGCGGTCTCGAACGGGCACGGCGCCGCCTCCTCGTCGGCCAGTTCGTCCGCGGTCACCGACGCGCGGCCGGCCAGCGGATGGTCGCGGGGGACCACGAGCATCCGGGGCTCCTCGTACAGCGGAGTGGTGAGGACGGCGTCCGCGGCGAGGGGCAACGGGGTCCGCGCGATCAGGGCGTCGACGCGCTTGTCGGACAGCGCGCCGACGTCGCTGCAGCTCAGATGCCGGGTGGCGATCTCGGCTTCCGGGTGACGGTGACGCAGTTCCCGTACGGCGGCAGTGATCAGCAGGTCTTCGACGTAACCGATGGTGATGCGTTCGGTCCGGGCTTGTTCGCGTACGGCCAGTTCGGCCTCGCGGGCGGCCTGCAGCAGGGCGTGGGCCCGGGGGAGGAAGGTCTGGCCGGCCGGCGTGAGCCGGGTGCCCTGGGGGGTGCGGTCCAGCAGGCGGGTGCCGAGGTGTTTCTCGAGCCGTTGGATCTGGCGGCTCAGCGCCGGCTGGGCCACGTGCAGGTCGGCGGCGGCCCGGCCGAAGTGCTGGTGCGCCGCCACCACGGTGAAGTAGCGCACCAGCCGCAGTTCCAGGTCCTGTCCGAGATCGTTCACCCTTGCAGGGTACGTGTCATGCCGTTTCGGAATGACCGGTTGCCGAAGGGGTCTTGGACGGCCGGACCGTGCAGCGCCTTGACTGAAGGAGCAACGTTTCCCTGAGAAAGCGACAGGCGCGATGAAGGCGATCCAGTTCCACGAGGCGGGCGGGCCGGAAGTTCTGCGGTACGAAGAGGTGCCGGTCCCCGGGATCGGCCCGGGCGAGGTGCTCGTCCGGGTGCACGCGGTGGGCGTCAATCCCCCGGACTGGTACCTGCGTGAGGGGATGAAGGTCATGCCGGCCGAGATGCGGCCGGCGCTGGAGTTCCCCCTGATCCCCGGAACGGACATGTCGGGCGTGGTCGAGGCGGTCGCCCCGGACGTGCTCGGGTTCGCCGTCGGTGACGAGGTCTTCGGCATGCTGCGGTTCCCCGGTTTCGACGGCCGGACGTACGCCGAGTACGTGGCCGCTCCGGCCGCTGACCTGGCTCACAAGCCGGCCGGTATCGACCACGTCGAGGCGGCCGGTGCGCCGATGGCCCTGCTGACGGCCTGGCAGTACTTGGTCGATCTCGGCCACGACGTGCCGTCTCCCTTCACCGGCCAGGTGCACCGGCCGGTGCCGATCACGCCGGGGACGACCGTGCTGGTCAACGGGGCCGCCGGTGGAGTGGGGCACTTCGGGGTGCAGTTGGCGAAATGGAAGGGGGCGCACGTCATCGCGGTGGCCTCAGGCCGCCACGAGCAGTTCCTGCGCAAGCTCGGCGCCGATGAGTTCATCGACTACACCACGACCCGGGCCGCGGACGTGGTCAGCGGCGTCGACCTGGTGATCGACGCCGTCGGTGGCCCGGACAGCTCACGCTTCCTGACCGTACTCAAGCGCGGAGGCACCATGCTCCCGGTGTTCTTCGCCCAGTACGCTCCGGAGGAGACGGCCCGTCTGGACATCACCGTGTCGAACATTCAGGTCCGTTCCAACGGCCCCCAACTCGGCGAGATCGGGCGCCTGTTCGACGACGGCACACTCAAGGTCGCGGTGGACAGCACCTACCCACTGTCCGACGCGGTCAGCGCCCACACGCGGGCCGCGCAGGGCCACATCCAAGGCAAGATCGTGCTGACGGTGGCCTCGTGAACGCCGAACTCACTTGGACGGTGGAAGGGAATGCCATGATTCGGTCGCTCCTGCGACACCGCCGGGCCGCCTCGGGCCTTGCGGTCCCGGACAGGTGCACGCCCGACCGGCATGCCCTGGCCACCCGGCACCTGCTGTTCTACACACCCGTGACCAAGCTCGACGCGTTGGCGGCCGTCGCCGCGGGCGCGGACCCCGAGGCCCAGCACTGGCAGGGGAACCAGATGGATCAGGTCGTACCGGACGCCGACACCAGACGGACCCTGCTGGGCATGGGCCCCGGCGGCGCCACCCCCCGTTGGTTCGTCCGGTCCCATCCCGAACTGGCCGAGCCCTTCGAACCCAGCCCCGACATGCCCGAGTTCATGGTCTGCGTACGCCGCGACAGCGGGCGCTACGCCGGATACCTCGAACTCCACCACGACAGCGGTGAGATCGGCGGCAATCTCGCCCCCGACCACCGAGGCCAGGGCCTCGGGGCTGAACTGTTCCTGGCGGGCGCGGAGTTCGCCCACCACCACGCCGGTCTGCCGACGGTACGCGCGGGAACCGCGACGGAGAACCTCGCCTGCCGCCGCGCCCTGGAACGCGCCGGCTTCGCCCCGGCCCCCGGCCCGGCCCGCCACACCCTGCCCGACGGCCGCGAGCTGGACAGCGTCTGGTACGGGCACGAGGGGGCCGCGTCGACGTGCGCGGGCCGGGGCTGAGCGAAGAGGCCAGCAGGCGTTGAGCTGAGACACGACGCGGTTGCGACTTGGTGAACGACGGTGCACCGCACCGCGTGAGCTCTCAGGGTGTGACCATGGCCTTCGAACCGAGTCCGCGGTTACCGGGCTCACCACGGCGGGGCGACGGGTTCGCCGGTGGCTGCATCAGTTTGATCGTGCTGCTCACCGAGGTTCCGGTCGCCATTTTGCTGGTGCTGATGTTGAGCCTTCGTGGCTGGGGCGACGACGAGCAGGTCGGTGCACCCCAGATGGACTGGGTACCGGTGCTCTGGCTCGGTGGGTTCACCGTGGGTGTGCTCGCGGTCGCCGTCGCCTTCCTCCGCTTCGCACACCCCTACGCGGCAGCCGTCCAACTGGTCATCGCGGCCGTAGCGTTGCTCTTCACGATGACGGTCTGGCGCCACGAGTCCGAGCGTGCCCATCCGCCCCCGCTGCCGACGTGCCCTACGAGGGCGGGGACGCCCTGTACCCCGCCCGCCCCCGCCGACCGGTAGGGCCAACAGCTCAGAGCCCGGTCACCTTCCCGCTCGCCGAGATGTCGTAGACGAGGGTGAGCGTGCGGCGGCCGTTCGGGGGGAGGGTGATGTCCCAGCGGGCGATGCCCTCGGCGTCGACCGTGTCCGGAGCCGGGGAGCAGGCGGCCTTGCGGATCCGTACCTCCACCGCCGACACCTCGGAGACCGGGATGCGTTCCCGTACGGTCACCGTCTGCTCGCCCACCTCACCCGGGGCGGAGAAGCGGGAGAGGTGCACCCGGACCGTGCGGGTGACGGTGGTGCGCTGGGAGAGCGCGGACGAGTCACGGGACTCCTCCGTCTCGCGCAGCACCCGGTAGTCGTCGTGGCTGCCGAAGGACAGTTCCAGGGGCGCGCCGGGGGCGGTGAAGGCCAACGTCCCACGGCCGCCGAAGCCGCCCGCCCCGACCAGGTCCACCGGGCCTGCCAGCAGCGCGTGCCCCGCGGGGTTGTCGCAGCGGACGACGTGCGTGACGAGTGGGGACAGTTCGGGGGAGCAGACGTATTCGCTGCGTGCGACCGCGTCGGCCGCGGAGAGCGGGACGCGGTGGGCGCGGCCGTCGGCGGGGACGGAGACGGGGGCGGGGGAGCGCAGGACCTGGGTGCGGCCGCCGTCGTCCACCCCTGGCAGGCCGAGCACGGGGGCGGGCCCCAGCTCGGCGATCTCCTCCTCGCGCAGTTCGACGGCGACCGTGCGGCGCTCCGCGGGGGAGCGGTCGGTGAGCGTCAGCCGGTCCGGGGTGAGGCGCGGCGGTTCGGTGGCCAGCGCCGAGCGGGCCGTGGACAACGTCAGGCGTACGTCGGTCCAGTCCTCGCCGGTGCGCTGCCAGACCACGGCGTCGGTCTCCAGAGTGAGGCGGTCCCCGTCCAGCACGGCACGATAGGCGGGGCGCCACAGAGCGCAGGCGGTGAGGTGACTCAGCCGCATCCGCGCGGGTCCCGCGGCGGTGGCCGTCACGGTGAGTTCGACGTGGCCGACCAGTTCGGCCTGCCGCTGTTCCGCCAGCTCGATGGCGTGCTCCGCCTGATGCAGCTCGGAGACGAGGGCCGTGAGACGGGCCTCGACGGTCCGCACGTGCTCACCGTGCGCGTCACGCTCGTCGTCCACCCGGTCCAGTTCAGCTGTCCACCGTGCGGTGTCGGTCTCACCGTGACCGGCGCCTTCGCCGATCTCCCGCAGCAGGTCGGCGGCGAGACGGGAGAGCAGGTCGAGGCGGGCGCGCAGCCGGTCGCGCTGCCGTTCGAGCGCTGAGCGTTCTTCCTTGAGGGCGTGGACGCGCAGCCGCAGAGCGGAGTCGTCGGCGCCGGGCAGCGGTCCGCGCGGTGTCCAGGCGCGGACGATCCGGGCGTCGAGGACGGTCGCCTCGCCTTCGGCGGCGGTCACTTCGGCGTGGAGGGTCGGGTCGACCGCGAGAGCGCTGATCGGCCCGAGGCGCAGCCGCTGCACGCCGGCCTGGAGGTCGAGGGTGACGGACCGTTCGATCTGGGCCCGGTCCTCCAGGCAGGTGACGGCGGTGACGGGCAGCGGGATCGGGTCGAGGTCGGTGGACATGGTGTGTCAGCTCCTGCGGTTGCCGCCGACCAGGGCCTTCGCGGCCGGGATGCGGATCTCGTAGCCGCCGCTCCGGGTGGCGGTGCCTCCGGCGGGCAGGTCGACGCGCCAGACGCGGGTGCCGGGGTCGGGGTGGTCAGCGGATGCGGTGTCCTCGGGGACGGTCCAGTCGGCCTGTTCCTCGATGCGGATGTCCGCCTCCGTCGTGGTCGGGACCTGTTCACGGACTTCGACGGTGACGGGCTGGCCGAGAGTGTTGGCCAGTTCCACATGGACGCCGTGGGCGAGCACGGTGACGTTGTTGCGCAGCCCGGCCGTCGACTCCTTGAGGCTCGTACGACGGGTGACGCGGATGCTCTCGGCCGGCCCGAGGCCCATCCGGCGGGCGCCGCCCGGGGCGAGCGTGGGCAGCGCGGCACTCACCACGAAGTCATCGTCCACCCTGACTTCGACGGGACCGGCCAGGAGCGCCTGATCGGTGGCGTTCGACAGCACCAGCGCCGCGTACACCCGCTGCTCCACCGCCGGCACACAGACGTACTCGGTCCGCAGACCGACCGGGATCCGGCCGACGGTGACGGTGTGCCAGGTGCCGTCCGAGGGAACGTCGACGCGGGCGACGGCGTCGTAGCGGTGGTCGAAGGAGCCTGCCGACGTGCGGGGCCGCACGGCGTGTGCGGGCAGCGGCAGCGCGGCCACCGCCTCGGCGCGCCGGCGGTGCTCCACGGCCACCGGGTCGAAGGACGGGGCGGGGAACAGTCTTCCCCGGCGGGCCGCGGGCTCGTCGGGGCCGTTGAGGACGAGCGCGGTGTAGTCGAGTTCGGCGCTGCTGGGCTGCGGCGGGCCGACGGGTGGGGCGGGTGGTGCCGGCGGCGGGGCCATCACTGACTGGGGGGCCGCCGGTGCGGTCGCGAGGGCTGCCTGGGGCGCGCTGTGGAGGGCCACCCTCCGCGGCTGCGCCGCGGGTGCGGCCGCGACCGGTGCCGGCAGACCGCCAGGCGCTGCCGGGGCCGGGGCCGGGGGCCTGCCGCCGTACGCCGGACGGCCGGGTGGGACGGGAGCAGCGGACGGGGGTACGGGCGGGACGGCGGCGCCGTACGCGTCGGCGGCGACGGAGACCGGGGCGGAGGGCGGAGCCGGACGGGGCCCCGCGGCGTCGTACGCAGTGAAGAGATCGGCGAGCCCCGCGGGCGGTTCCCGCCAGCCGGACGGCTCGGGGGCGGGCTGGCGGCGGCCGATCCGCAGCGAGCGCAGGCGCGGCAGCTCCGTACCGCGCCCGAGGTCGGCGGTGGCCAGCGCGATCCGTACGCCGGACCAGTCCTCACCGGTGCGCTGGGCCACGGCGGCCCGCAGGACGAGGGTGCCGCTGTCGTCGGCCTGACGGCAGGTCAGGCGGTAGGCCGGCACCCACACGGCGCCCGGGACGCCGTACTCGATCTCCAGGTCCACCTCACCGGCTCCGCCGTCGAGGGTCACGGCCGCGCAGACCGTGGTGCGAACCGGCCCGGACGGTGCGGCGGTGGAAGCGCGTTGGCAGCGGTCCACGGCGACTGCGAGGTCGTGCTCGAGGCGGCGCAGCTCCTCCTCGGACTCGGCGAGGCGCTCGTGCAGGCGGGTGAGCCGCTCGTCGACGAAGTCCGCGAGCGTCAACCATGCCTCGGCAGGAGTACGGCGGTGGTGATCGGGATCATCGCGCTTGCGCGGCGGCGGAACCGGACGGAGCTCGGTGATCTCCCTGATCCGGTGCAGGAGCCGCTCGTGTCGCTCGCGGGCCGCGGCGCAGGCGTCCTCCAGCCGTTCCCTCTCCTGTCGCAGCTCGTCGGCGGAGTCCTCGTCGGCGGGCTCGGCCTCCACCTCGACGCGTACCGAGGTGACCCGTGCACCGGAGTCACCCGTGACCCGGGCCCGCACGGAACCCGGGTCCACCGTGCGGGGCAGCCCCGTCACCAGCACCCGGCCGCCGGGCGGAACCGTTCCCCGCGCCAGTCGGCTGCACAGCGCCCCCTGTGCGTAGACCACCACCGCGTCCAGAGCCGACGCCCACCGCGGCACCCCTTCGGACTTCATGCACCCATCCCCCCGTCATGTCCGTGCGGGCGAAGCCTAGCGCCCGTGCCGGGCGCCGAGTTGTGGCCGTGGGCCTGCGCGGGTGTCAGTCGGTGTCGCGCAGGGCGCCCCAGGTGTCGTGGGCCACCACTCCGTCGGCATCCAGGCCTTGGTCGCTCTGGAACGCCTCCACCGCGGCCTCGGTGCCGGTTCCGAACTCCCCGTCGACGCCTGTGCTCCCGACGCTGTACCCACGCTTGGTCAGCATGCACTGCACCTGTTGTACGCGTTTGCCGCTGTCACCGAGGCGGGTGCGTCCGTTGCCGCCGTAGTAGGTGCAGTCGGAGAGCCACGGGGCGGTGCCGGTGGACGCGGTGGGGGAGGGCGACGGGGTGGGGGACGCCGTGGAAGAGGGAGCGCCGTCGCCCGGTTCGGTGTCGGCGCCGGCGGAGGGCTGGGCCTCCGTCTGTGAAGTGGCCGTCGCCGCCCCGCCGTCGACGTCCTTTTCCGCGGCGCCGTCGACGTCCGGGTGGGTCAGGCGGCTGGTGCCCGAGGGGGCGGGGGCGGGCGTGCGGCCGCCGGGGAGGGTGGAGACGGTGGTGCCGGAGCGGGTGCCGGTTTCCGGAGCGTCGGCGGTCGCGGGCGGTTCCCCGGGGAGGCTCCAGTAGGTCGCCGCAGCCAGGACACAGGCCGAGAGGGAGGCGGCGGCGATCCATAACGCCCTTCTGCCGCGCGGGGAGGCAGCCCCGTCCTGGTCCGGTGGCGCCGACGGTGCCGGCCGCGGACCGGGTTCGACCGGCACCGGTCGCGCGACGGGGGACGGAACGGGGCTGGTGGCCCGCGCGGAAAGGGACCAGGCGGGGGAGGCCGGCGAGGACGGGCGGGTCAGGGTCGCCACGGGCAGGCGGCGCAGTGTCTCGTACGCCTGTTGCCGGGCCAGCAGGTTGACGCCCAGCGGCTCGGGCCAGGCGGCGGGCACCGTGCGTGCCGCGGCGGCGTCGATCAGTTCCTGCGGGGTGGGCCGCTCGGCGGGCTCCTTGGCCAGGCAGGCGGTCAGCAGGCGGCCGAGGTCCGGGTCCGCCGCCGTGATCTCGCCGAGCACCTCGGGATTCGCGTTCTCGTACACCACCCGGTGCATGACGTCGACGCCCGTGCCGTCGCCGAACGGCGCGCGCCCGGTGGCCGCGTAGATCAGGGTCCCGGCCAGCGAGAACACATCGGAGCGGATGTCGGAGCGGCCCTCCTTGAGGTGCTCGGGCGACATGTACGCGGGAGTGCCGACGCGGTTGCCCGTACCGGTGATGGCACTGGCGTCGGCGGCCTTGGAGACCCCGAAGTCGATCACATGGGCGCCGTGGACGGACAGCAGGACGTTGGACGGCTTGAGGTCCCGGTGGACGATGTCCTCGGCGCTGAGCCCTGCCAGGGCCTGCCCGAGGTCGGCCACCAGGCGCCAGACGGAGTCCGTCGTCAGGGGCGCGTCCTCGCGCACGGTCTCGGCCAGGTCGAAGCCGGGGATGTAGTCGGTCGCCATCCACAGCAGGTCGTCGTCGAAGCCCGTACCGCACAACCGGGGCGCGTACGGCATGCGCAGCCGGGCGTGCACCGCAGCTTCCCGTTCGAAGCGACGCCGGAATCTGGGGTCCTCCGCGTACTCCGGCCTGATCACTTTGACGGCGACCAGGCCGGGGCCGTCGTCCGCGGGGCGCGCCAGATAGACCCGTCCCATACCGCCGCTGCCGAGCAGTGCCACGGGCACCCAGGGGCCGACCCGTCGCGGGTCGCCGGGCCGCAGGGGCGAGGCACCGCTCTGCCGCAGCGCGGCACCCGCGTCGTCCGTAGCCTCCGGCCGTTGTCCCGACACACAATCCCCCGAAGTTGCTTTCGGCGTACGCCAGTTCGTATGTGGTGGAAGAGGAGGCTAACCCAGCCCGCGCGCGCGTTCAGCGAATCGACGACTTCGATGCCGCAGCCGTGTGTTTCGCGCTGACGGTCGCGTCTGGCGGGTCACCGCTCGCGGTCGAACCAGGCCGTCGACTCGGGCAGGAACAGCAGCACGACCACGGGCACCCCGAGCAGGAGCCGCACCGCCGCGTCGAGGAACAACCCGGGCGACGCTGCCTCGCCCAGGCGTGTGACGGTCGGCAGCACCATGAGCGTCATCAGCGCGAGGGTCGTCGTCCGTACCCCACCGCGTGCGCTTCCGTCGTAGGTGAGGCAGAGCGCCGCGCTGACCCACACCAGCAGCCAGGGCGCCATCATCTCGCCCTGACCGTAAGCGGTGAGCCGGTCGGAGAGCGCGAGCATCGACACGAGGCCGGCGAGGGCGAGCGTCAGCAGCAGGATCTGGACGGCTCGCAGTGGTGCGGGCATCGCGCGTTCACGCACGTCGGACATCGGCATCATCCCCCCAGGCGAAGATGACATCGTAATGGTCCGAACGTCACTTCGATCGCACGGCTGTTGGCGTGGGGGTTGAGCGTGCGCGTGGCCCTGCCGACGCGGTCAAGCAGGCTCGACCGCCGATACGGCCGTGACGGTCACCGTGTCGTCGCACTCGGCGAACTGCCCGTCGTCCAGGGCCACCTGGTGCGCCCCGGATCCCGGCAGACCGACGACCATCGTGGGGTACACCACGGGCGCCGAACCGGACACGCAGTATCCGTCGGCCTCTCCCTGCACCTGCACGAACGTCAGCTTCACCCACGCCCTGCCGCCGGGGGCCACCTTCACCGACGCCGCGGCCCCGGTCGGCTTGACGGTGAGCGGCACGTTCATCTCGGGAGAGCCGTTTCCGGCGCCGGCCACCGTGGGGTGTCCCGTGAGCACGCACGTCTGTCCGGACACGTTGGTGAACTCGACGACGGCTGCCCCGGTCCCCGTACCGGCCGGCCGCACGGCGGCCTGACGCGCGGTCGCCTCGAGACTGTCCGCGGAACAGGTCGCCGCCGAACCGGAAGGCGCGGGGGAACCGGAAACGGAGCCGGCGGGCTTCGGGGTGGCGGGTGCGGAGGGGGCCGCCGAGCTGACCGTCGCGGACGGGGTGGCGCCGCCGTCTCCGTTGTCCGCAACGGCCCCGTCAGGCTGGCATCCCGACATCGCCAGCGCCGCCGACGTCACGATGACCGCCATCGCCGAACCGCGCACCGCGTTCACGTACCGCATGCTGTCCCCCCGCATCCCAGTTGTCCGGAGCCGGCTCTTCGCCGCTTCCGTCGAACCAGACAGAACCCTGAAGCCGGTCAGTTCTGCCGCAGTCGGGCCTGTGACCCACTGGTGACGAGATGCGGTCATAACCACCGTGGTAACGCCCCGGGCTGGCCGGCGGTCGCTCCCGGCCAGAGGACCGACCGCGAAGCGCCGACCGCGCATAGCGGTGAGTGACCAATAAACTCCGCTGCGTGAAGATCGTGCAGCGGTGGCTGCTCTGGCTGATGCTGGTCTGCTACGTGCTGGCCGGCGTGTTCCCGGCTCCCGGCGAGAAGCTGCGGGGGCTGACGCTGCCGATCTCAGCGGGTGGCAGAGCCGTGACGGTGTCCATGGTGCTGTTGGCGGTGATGCTGTTCAGCGCCGGTCTGGGGGTGCGGGTCGCGGACCTGCGTGGTGTCGTCGCCCGGCCGGTGCGGCTGGTGCTCGGCATCGCCGCCAACGCCGTGCTTCCGCTGCTCGTGCTGCCCGCCGTCGCTCTCGGTCTGCGTGCGTGGCCCGATACGGCCGAGGCGGAGGGGTTGGTGGTCGGGCTGATGTTGGTGCTGGCGATGCCGATCGCGGGCGGTGCCGCCTCCTGGGGGCAGAACGCGGGCGCCAACGTCCCTTTGGTCGTGGCCATGGTGATGGGCTCCACGCTGCTCAGCCCGCTCACCATCCCGCTGGGGATGCAGCTGACCGGAGTCCTGGTCGGCCCTGACGGCGCGGGTGTCCTGGACGACACGAGCACGGTCGACCTCATCGCCCGGACGGGTGCCGGAGCGTTCGCGCTGGTGTCGGTGGTGGCGCCGTGTCTCGCCGGAATCGCCGTGCGGGCGGCGTTCGGCGAGACGCGTACGCGCCGACTCCTGCCCACGGTCAAGGCGGTCAACGTGCTGAACGTTCTGCTGCTCTGTTACCTGAACGCCGCGGGCGCCCTCGGGCAGGCCCTCGCCCACCCGGACCCGGACCTGCTGGTGCTCGCGCTCGGTCTGTCCGGTGCGGTGTGCTGCCTGGCCTTCGCCTGCGGTCGATGGATGTCCCGTTGGACGGGCGACGACCAGCCGGACCGGCTGTCCCTCACCTTCGCCACCGGCATGAACAACAGCAGTGCCGCCGCCGTGCTGGCCGCCGGCTGGTTCTCCCACCGCCCCGAGGTGCTGCTCCCGATCCTCTCCTACAGCCTGCTGCAGAAGCTGGTCGCGGGATCAGCGGGCAAGTCGCCCCGTCCCCGGCGGAAGCCGCCGTCCGTGGGGCCCGTACAGGGGCACGCCGTGTAAGGCCCGGCTGCCGGAAATCGCCGAGTCGAACAGGCGCGGGCCCACGGTCAGCCGTTGCAGGCGCAGCCCGCGGTGGTGCCGCAGCAGGTGTCCGCTCCGGCCCCCGCGCTCTTGCCGAGTGTGTCGGCGTCGGCCTTGACGACGTAGACCTCCCAGGGTTCCTGGCCCGGGCCGGTCACCCACGTCTTGTCCTGGACGGCGTAGCAGCAGGAGGTGTCGTTCTCCTCGAGGGTGGCCAGGCCCGCCTGCTGGAGTCGGGTGGTGGCGGCGGTGACCTGGTCGGTGCTGTCGACCTCGACGCCGAGGTGGTCCAGGCGGGTGTCCTCGCCGGCCTCGCCCTCGATCAGGACGAGCTTGAGCGGGGGCTCGGCGATGGCGAAGTTCGCGTAGCCGGGGCGGAGCTTGGCCGGCTCGGCGCCGAACAGCTTGGCGTAGAAGGCGATCGAGGCTTCGAGGTCGGCGACGCGCAGGGCCAGCTGGACACGGGACATGGCGGTCTCCCTTCCGGGTCTTGTTTTGACGTTCATCGATACAGGGAGCTTGCTCCTTGATTAGACAGCTGTCAACATAGACGCATGTCGAATATGGAGCTGACGGTGCTCGGCCAGGACGCGGAGGCGGGCGCGTGCTGCTCGCCGATGGTCCGTGAGGCGCTCGACGGGGAAGCCGCCGTCGAACTGGCGAAGATGTTCAAGGCGCTGGCGGACCCGGTGCGGCTGCGACTGCTGTCGCTGATCGCCTCCCATGACGGCGGCGAGGCGTGCGTCTGCGACCTGACCGGCCCGTTCGATGTCTCCCAGCCGACCATCTCCCACCACCTCAAGGTGCTGCGCGAGGCCGGACTGGTCGGCTGCGAACGGCGCGGTACCTGGGTCTACTACTGGGTCCTGCCCGCCGCCCTGGCCCGACTCTCCGCCCTGCTGCAGGCCCCGGCCGACGCGAGTGCGGGAGCGACGGGATGACCCCGGCAGCGGCCACGGAGTCCGGCCTCGGCGCGCTCATCGCACTGCCCGCCCCGGCCGCCGCCCCGCATGGGTGCCGCCTACCGGTTCACCTCAAGGACGGCCTTCGCCGTCCTGGCGTGACGGTCGGGCGGGCCTTCACCGCCAACCATCCCGCCCGCCCCCGAAGGACACCATCCCCGTGACCACTCCCGCGCAGCCCTCCGTGCTGTTCGTCTGCGTACACAACGCCGGCCGCTCCCAGATGGCCGCCGCCTTCCTCACCCACCTAGCCGGCGACCGCGTGCAGGTGCGCTCCGCGGGCTCCGCCCCGGCCGACACCGTGAACCCGGCCGTCGTCGAGGCCATGGCCGAGGTCGGCATCGACATCTCCGCCGAGGTCCCCAAGGTCCTCACCACCGAGGCGGTCCGGTCCTCCGACGTCGTCATCACCATGGGCTGCGGCGACGCCTGCCCCTACTTCCCCGGCAAGCGGTACCTGGACTGGCAGCTGGACGACCCGGCCGGCCAGGGCACGGGCGCCGTCCGCCCCATCCGCGACCAGATCGAGCAGCGGATCCGCGGCCTGCTCGCCGAGCTCGACATCGAGGCCGCATCGTGACCGGCGCCGCGGTGACCGTCACCGCGATGCTCCCCGAGCACGCCGACCAGGTCCTGGCGATCTACCAGGCCGGGATCGACGACGGCGACGCCACCTTCGAGGAAACCGCCCCCACCTGGGAGGTCTTCGACGCCACCCGGCTCGCCGAGCACCGTCTCGCCGCCCTCGACGGCGACGGCCGGGTGCTCGGCTGGGCCGCCGCGGTCCCGGTCTCCGACCGCTGCGCGTACGCCGGGGTGGTCGAGCACTCCGTCTACGTCGATCCCGGCGCCCGAGGGCGCGGCGTCGGCCTCGCCCTGCTCCAGGCACTGCTGGCGTCCACGGACGCGGCCGGGATCTGGACCGTCCAGTCCGGCATCTTCCCGGAGAACGCCGCCAGCCTCGCCCTGCACAGGAAGGCCGGCTTCCGCGTCGTCGGCACCCGCGAACGCCTCGGCCGGCACCACGGTCGCTGGCGCGACGTCGTCCTCGTCGAGCGCCGCAGCCCCGCCGTGCCCTGACCCGGACCTGCAGGGCCTGGTCAGAGTCGTACGGCCGTGCGGACCAGGCCGGCCAGGGTGAGCGAGCGGCTGTGGGCGGGCCAGGCGATGTGGGTCACCACGGGTGGCGCGTCGGTCAGCGGCACCGCCGTGTGCTCGGCCCACAGCCAGGAGCGGGCGGAGTCGGGGACGATCGCCACGGTGCGTCCGAGGGCGATGAGCTGGGCCAGCTGTGTCTGGTTGTGGATCTCGGGGCCAGGGCCGGGTGCGTAGGCGCCGCGGGTGGGCCAGCGGGCGAGCGGCAGCCCGGGGATGTCCCCGACATCGGCCAGGGACAAGGTCGCGTGGGCGGCGAGGGGGTGCCCGGCAGGCAGGACGGCGACCTGCCCCTCGGTCGCGAGGGGCTCGCTGTCGAACCCGGCGAGGGAGTTCCACGGCGTGTGCATGAGCGCGGCATCGGCGCGTCCGTCGCGCAGCAGTTCTTCCTGCTCGTTGATGCTGCACGGCACCACTTCGACCTCGGCGCTGTCCGGCTCGGCCGCGTAGGCGTCGAGGAGTTTCTGCAGCAGTTCGTGGGACGCGGCGGCCTTCACCGCGAGGACCAGTCGGTTGCGGGGACTGTCGGCACCGCCGGCGCGCCGGGTGCGGCGGGCGGCGGCCGCGGTCGCGTCGAGGGCCGCACGGCCCTCCTGCAGCAGCACCTCTCCGGCATCGGTCAGGCGGACACCGCGACGGTTGCGCTCCAGCAGGCAGACCCCGAGGCGCCGTTCGAGCTGCTGGATCGCCCGCGACAGCGGCGGCTGGGCCATGCCGAGGCGCTCGGCGGCGCGCCCGAAGTGCAGTTCCTCGGCGACGGCCACGAAGTATCTCAACTCGCGGGTTTCCAGGGTGTCCACGGCCGCAGCATACGCGGTGATACCTGGTGGGTATGACAGGTCACCGTATCGGTGTTGGCCGCTCCGGCCGCCCGAGGGCCACCCTGATCAGCATGAGCGAAACGAAGACCGCGCTGGTGACCGGCGCGAACAAGGGCATCGGGTACGAGATCGCGGCCGGGCTGGGCGGCCTCGGGTACCGCGTGGGCGTGGGAGCCCGCGACGAGAGCCGGCGCGAAACCGCTGTCGGGAAGCTGCGTGCCCAGGGAGTGGACGCGTTCGGGGTGCCGCTGGACGTGACCGACGACCGGAGCGTGACCGACGCCGCGGCACTGGTCGAACGGCTGGCCGGGCGCCTGGACGCCCTGGTCAACAATGCCGGTGTCGCGGGCGAGATGGGCCCGGGGTGGGATCAGGACCCGACCACGCTCGATCTGGAAGTGCTCCGCACGGTCGTGGACACCAACGTCATGGGTGTCGTCCGGGTGACCAACGCGATGCTGCCGCTGCTGCGGCGCTCGGCCTCGCCGCGCATCGTCAACATCTCCAGCAGCGTCGGCTCCCTGACCCGGCAGGCGGACCCCGCCACCGAGATCGGCCCGATCATGGCGGCCTACGCGCCGTCGAAGTCCTTCCTCAACGCCCTCACCGTCCAGTACGCCCGCCAGTTCACCGGGACGAACATCCTGATCAACGCCGCCTGTCCGGGCCTGGTCGCCACCGACTTCAACGGATTCCACGGCCCCCGCACCCCCGAACAGGGCGCGGCCACGGCGATCCGGCTCGCCACACTGCCCGACGGCGGCCCGACGGGTTCGTTCTTCGAGGACGACGGCGTCGTCCCCTGGTGATCACGAACGCGTCAGCTTGCGCGTGGTGAAGCCACGGCGACGGTATCGGTCCACAGCGGCGTCAAGGTCCAGGACGGCGATCACCGGCGCGACGCCGGTGAAGGCCACTTCTGACATCTGGTCAGTCTCGCACGCGGTGCCTCAGCCCCGGGAGTTCGGGGACGGCTATGCCGGTGCGACAGGTTCTGGGAGGATTTCGGTCGAATCAGGTGTTCCGTCGCAACGGGGAGTCCGTCATGCAAGCCTCACTCCGGCTCTTCGCGGTCCCGCTGTCCGCAGTCCTCCTCGCCGGGTGCGGCAGCTCCAACGGCTCCGGTGACGCCGGTGGTTCGTCCAGGACTCCGACGAGCACCGTATCGGCGGGGATCCCGGGCTGCGTACCGCAGTGCCTCTCAGGCGGTTCGGATCCCGGGACTCTGCCTGCGGGTTCGCACCGGACGTCCCACTTTCTCAACGGGCAGCTGACGGTGGCCCTCACAGGTCGGTGGGAGAGCCATGAGGACCAGCCCGTCGAGTTCTCCGTGGCGCCGGAGGGCAGTTGGGATCTGCACCGGGTCCTGTTCTGGTCCGACCTGATCCCGGTGGACAAGGATCGCAAACGTGCCGCAGGAGTGGCCAGTACCGCATCGGACCTGGTGGCCTGGCTCGGAACCCGGCCGAACCTCCAGGTCTCCACACCCCGGAGCGGCAGGATCGGCACGGCCGCTCTGCCGGCGAAGGTCGTCGACATCGCGATCTCCGGCACGGCGGTCAACGAGGCCGCCGACTGCCCGACGCGGGCCTGTGCGGACTTCTTGACCTGGCCGAATGCCGGCGACAACGTCTATGGCATCGCGGAGCCCGCAGTGCTGCGGCTCTATCTGTCCGACGTCGCGTACGGAGGAAGGAATCATCTGCTCGCCGCCGGGATCGAAGGGCAGGACCGGGCCGACCTCAAGGACTTCCTCCCCGAAGCGGAGCGCCTCATCGCCAGTGCCGACGCCCCGCTCAGCCCGGCGCCCTGAGTTCTCACCCCCTGCCGGTCGCCAGACCGGCTCCCGCCGCCTTGGTGGCAGCGCTCTTCGTCAACCGGTACCAGGGGTGGTGCGGGGGTACAGCGTGCGCAGGCCCTCGTTCAAGGCGTACGGCAACGCCGAGCCGTGGGTCTGCCGGGGGTACAGGCGGCAGGTGAGCTCCAGGGACGGGTAGTTGCGCAGTCGCAGCACCTGCGCCATGCGGGTCGTCGACCCGACGATGTCGGCGGCGGCCAGATAGGGATCGGTCAGCTCCGCCTCACCCGCGCCCAGGAACAGCTTCGCCGCCAGGTCGTCGTGGGTCGCGGCGTACTCGGCCTCCAGCGTGAACAGCAGATCCTCACATCCGCTGAGGGCAGGGCTGCAGGCCAGACAGCGGCCGAAGGCCGCTGGACGGGACAGCAGGGCGAAGCCGACGAAGTGTCCGCCGCCGGAGAATCCCACGAGACCGTGGTCGTCGTCGAACCGGAACTCGCGCGCCAACCGCGGGCGCAACTCGTCCACCAGGAACGACAGAAATGCCTCGGCGCCGCCCCCCGTCGGTATCTCGCCGGTCTGTGCCTCCATGTGCGCGCCGCCGGGTCCCGCGTTGACCCATCTCGGCCTCGGATAGAAGTCGTGTGTCCGACGGGCGCCGAACTCGGCGGGATCACTCTCGTCAGGAGCGCCGATGCCGATCACGATGAGCTCGGCGACCTCCTGCACGGTGTGGAGCCAGTTCAACAGGCCGACGATCAGCGGGAAGCTGAGGGAGGCGTCGGTCACCCACAGGACGGGGTAGCCGCGTTCATCGTGCTCGTACGACGGGGGCAGCGCGATGTGCACATCATGCGGCCAGGGCGCGTCGGTCCCCTGCGTCCGTCGGGTGGGCAGAACCTCATACGTGTGACGGGGCGGGGACACGACTTCCTCCTGCTGGTCGGCGCTGGCATGCGGGTGTCCCAGGAGGCGCCGGTGCGTCACGTACCGGGGGTGTCATGCGGGGCTGCGAGCGGGGGGTGGTCGAGTACACGGGGTTTGTACTCGACCAGCTGGGTGCGGCCGTCGAAGGTGCGGTGGTCGGTCATCTCGAGGGCCACGTCCGGATAGCCGTCGTAGATGCGTTCGTCGCCCGTGGCGCCGGTGATCACGGGGAACATGACGACGCGGAAGCGGTCGACGAGTCCGGCTCGGAGTAGGGAGCGGGACAGGCTGAGGCTGCCGATCGTGCTGAGGAGCCCGGAGCCGGTCGACTTCATGGCTCGGACCGCCTCGACGGCGTCGTCGCGGATGAGCGTGGAGTTGGCCCACGTCAGTGGCTCTTCGAGGGTGGAGGAGAACACCACCTTGGCTGCTCGCGTGAGTTGGTCGACGGAGGCTTCTTCCTCGGGCCTGAACTCGTCCTGGCCGGCGGGGATCTCGCCTGCGGCGAAGCCCGACATCAGGCGGTAGGTTTTCGCTCCCATCAGGTAGGTGACCTCGGGCTGCTCACCGAGCCACGCGAGGTACTCCGGGCCCTCCAGGCCCCAGAAGCCGGGCCAGCCCTCGCCCGAGGCGTAGCCGTCGAGGGAGGTGATGAAGTCGACGAGAAGCTCCGGCATGACAGCGTCCTTTCCTGGGTGTCACGAGCTTGGACTGTCCGGGAGCCGCGAACTCATCGGCCGTGCCGTGAAGCGATGAGAGTGGGTGAGCGTGCCGCCACCTCGGGTGACAGCTGTCTCGCCGGGCCGATGCCGCGTGGCGGCGTGACAATGAGAGACGGCGGCTGTTCAGGATCTGGGAGGCACCGTGAGTGATCTCGAGTTCGAACAGAAGCGGACGCTGTCGCGTGTCGAGGCGGCCGACCAGCTCGAGGCCGTGGCAGCCGCGCTCAGACGCGGTGGCCAGGCGGAGCTGGACATCGGCCCGGGCCGGCTGACGGTGCGGATCCCGGACGAGCTGCACACCGAGCTCGAGGTCGAGCTGGAGGACGGCGAGATAGACCTGGAGATCGAACTGTCCTGGCGGACCCCGCAGGCGGCCCGCCCCGCGGACGACGACTGACCGGAGGCGGACCGCGCGGCGGGCGACGCCTGACCACAGGCGGCCCGCCCCGCGGACGAGGGCTGAGCGGACCGGGCCGGCGGCGATCCGCGAAGGGGTGGTGCGGCCCGCCGGCCGGTGCCCGATGTCAGCCGAGGATCTTTCGCTTCTGGGCCTGCATCTCCTCGTCGGTCAGGATTCCCTGGGCCTTGAGGTCGGCGAGCTGCTTGAGCTGGTCGATCTTGTTGGTCATCTCGTCATCCGCGGAGGACGGCGCCGCCGTCCGGGGCGGAGCGGGAGGTGGGGCGGCGGCCGGCTGTTCGTAAGCGGGCTGCTGCTGCGCCCAGCGTCCGGCCTGACGCCTGGAGACACGGTTGGACACCGCTGTGGCGGTCCCTGAGATCACGGCGGTCCGTGCGATGCCTCGAAGTAGTCCTGGCATGGCTGTGTCCTTAGTGTGGTACGGGGTCAGGAAACTGAGGCTCCGGGCTCCTGCTCGAGGGCGTCCAGCGACGCGAGCAGGGCCTGCACCGGGATTCTGCCGCCGGCCACCATCTGGGCGCCGCCGCGGCGCAGCTCGCGGGCCAGCGGTGCGGCCCAGGTGTTCTCGTACACGAGGATCGCGGCTGAGGTGTCCGCCTCCAGTGCCGTGGCTGCGTCCTGCAGGTCGCTGTGGTCGAGCAGCCCTGAGGAGGCTCCTTCGAACACGGTCAGGTCGACCCCCTCGCCGATGTCCTGAAGTTCCAGCCCGGCCACCGTGCCGTCCGCCTCCTTGCGGACGAACACCAGGTCGAGGACGCGGATGATGCCGCGGTCGACGAGGTCGACGAGCAGCGGAAATCCCTCTCCCGTCATGCGGTTGCCGGGGAATTCGAGGACCAGGTAGTCGACAGGTCCCATGTCTTCCAGCTCTGTGTTCACGACCACTCCCCAAAAGCGGATTCGGTCCATCGCGGCGTCCGGAACAAGCGCACCTGGGGCGGCACGTCGGCGACCGCAAGGGTGACGCCTGTCAGCCCATTGCAGCATCGGGCGAGCGGCCCCGCACCTCATGCCGGGCTGGGGCGGGGTGCGGGTCAGGCCGTCGTCGGGTCCTTCGACGGCGGGGGACCCGCGACGGCGAGGTTGTTCTGGCGCAGTCGCTCCCGTCCCCATTCGCCGAGCGGGCGCAATGTCGGCACCGAGGCGGCGTACGCGTACTACAGCGGACCGCGCGAGGCGATGGACCGGCATCGGGAAACCCTCGCCCGGATCGGGACACCACGCTATCTCGGCGAGGACCCCGGGCTGGCCCAGTTGATGTACCTGGCGCATCTCGACGTCTTCCTCACCACCCTGTCGTCGCTCACGCACGCCATCGCCCTGCTGCAGTCGGAAGGGCTCAAGGCGAGCGACGTCTTCCCGGAGCTGATGCCGACCCTGGCCGGTATCCCGGCGATGCTGGAGGCGGGCGAGAACCCGGCCGCCCAGATCGACGCCGGCGAACACCCGGGCAACCTGAGTACCGCGACCATGATGGGGGCCACCGCCGACCACATCGTCGCGGCGAGTGAGCAGGCGGGGATCGATCTCGCTCTGCCTCGCGCGGTGCAGCGCCATTACGCCCGCGCGATCAACGACGGGCACGGCGGTGACAACTGGACCCGCATCATTGACGGCATCCGGACTCCGCACCCGGAGGGCTGAGAGATCACGGTCTTCGGACGTCACGTCATGCGGCCATGACCCTTGTGTGGATGTCGGTCACGACCTTGCGGGCCGAGGTGAACGCGCCGTGCTGCCAGGCGATGACATGGCTGAGCCAGTCGCCGGCGAAGTAGACGTGCCCGGCGGGCTGGTTGAGCAGCTTGTACTCGGGACCGGTCTGCGACGGCCAGCCCACCCAGCCCGCCTCGATGTGCGGCGTGCGGTGCCAGGCCACGCTGAAGGAGTGCTCGAGTTCGGTGCGGTACTTGTCACCGTGGATCCTCACACCCCGGCTCACCGCCCGGGCGACGCGCTCGGCGTGCGGCAGATCGCTGTACGCGACGGCGTTGGCACCGAAGTTGTAGTAGCCGATGAGTGTGCCGCGGCGGCCCTGGTAGCCGTACGAGGGGTACCAGATGGTCGCCAGGTCGGTGTCGGTCGGCGTGATGCCACCGTAGATGTGCTCGTCCGTCTCCCACCAGCGGCTGCGGTACTCGAGCCCGACCTTGCCGACGGGGGTCGGGACGGCGTACTTCAGCGCGGCGGTGACGTTCGTCCCCAGGTTGTGCTTGAGGCGGGCCATGACCATGGGCGGCATGGCCGCGACGACGAAGTCGGCGCGCTGGGTGCGGTCGCGGCCGCCGGCGTCCTGGTACGTGACCTCGGCACCGTCCGGCAGGTCCTTGACCTCCTGGACCGTGGCGCCGTAGGTGATGCGGTGCCGGCCGATCGCCTTGGCCAGGGCGTAGGGGATCGCGTCCATGCCGCCCACCGGCTGGAACATCAACATGGCCTGGTCGTAGCCGAATTCGAAGGCGAAGCGCTGCCCCACGCCGCTGGCGACGACGTCCGACAACGTCGGCACCGGACCGAGGACGGTGCCCTCCTCGAAGGCCGCGCCGGGTTCGACGGAGTAGCCTCGGCGGTCGGAGCCGGTGTAGGCGTAGCCGTCGGCCTTGCCTTTGATGGCGCCGAAGCCCTGCAGGAACGCGATCAGCCGTTCCTTGTCCTGCGCGGTGAGACGTGCGTCAAGGGCACCCTGGTCGGTGGCCTTGGCGAGCAGTTCGGAGAGGTAGCCGTACACGTCGGCCTTCGCCGTGCGCCAGCGCATGGGCTTGCTGGCGAGGGCGGCGCTGTTCTCGTGGTAGATGTACGCGTTGGCGTTCTGGTTGGTGAACACCTGCAGTTCGACGCCGAGTTCGCGGCAGTACTCCAGGGTGACGTGGGACTGCGGCAGTCGGGCCGGGCCCGCGTTCATGTACTGGCCCTGAGTGAACGACGCCGTCTGGGTGCGCCCGTCGAGGTCGGTCAGTTGCGTGCCGCCGCGGACCGTCCAGTTGCGGCCCCCGGGACGTTCGCCCGCCTCCAGGATCCGGCAGTCGTAACCGGCCTTGCCCAGCTCGTACGCCGTCGCCAGGCCGGCTATGCCGCCGCCGAGCACGAGCACCTTCTTGCGGCTCCGTCCGGTGAGCGCGAAGTCGCTTTGCAGGGGCGCCCGGTACTCGTCCGCCCGTACGTCGGGCACCGGGGCCAGCCCGAGTGCGCCCATCGCCGAGTACAGGACTCCGGCGCCCCCCGCGGCGCCGACGGATCTCAGGAAGTCACGGCGGGACGCGGGGGATTGCTCTGCAGCCATCAATGCCTCCGTGGGGGGAGTTGCCGACGGGACCGGAGGTGCGTCCCATGAGCCTCCGTCAGGACTGTTTCAGCGCCATGCCACTGACGTAACGCGTAATTCAGGTGCTCGTCCAGGACTGCCGTATTACGGTGAACCTCGTTCAGGTGCGCAGGTTGCGGATACTTCTCCTGCAAAGAGAGCAACGCGGGTTCGAATCCCGTCGCCGGCTTCCGGCCGGTGTCGTCCAGCGGCCCAGGACGCTACGTCGCCGCCACCGATCTCGATCTCTGAACACCACGGCGCAAGCCGCCCGCCACGGGGGATACCGGCGGGCGGCTTTGCCGCGTCAGACTTGTGCGTTGCGCGCCACGGCCATCCCCGCCCGGAGCGCGGCGACCGGATCGGATGCCTCGTCGAGTTCGATGAGTACGGTGTCGGCGCCAGGAGTTCGTGACATCTCGGCGGCCCATGCGCCGAAGTCCACGATGCCCGTGCCCAGTTCCGTCATGTACGGCTGTTGCTGAGCGAAGACCGTCTCGTCGATGGTGAGTTCGACGTCGATCGGCTTGACCGCGTCCTTCCAATGCGCCAGTGCGATGCGCTGGGAATGGCGGCGCGCGACGGCGACGGGGTCGCCACCACCGAGCGCGATGTGGCAGGAGTCAGGGCACAGCCAGACGTACCGCGGGTCGGTCAGGGCCATGAACAGGTCGATGTCCCGCTCGTACCAGAGGGTGCTGTTGGACTCGGTGTGGAAGGCCAGGCGCACTCCGTGCTGGGCGACGGCCTCGCCCACCGCGTGTGCGATATCCGCCATGCGGGTCATGTAGGCGGCGTCGACGAAGAAGGGGGGACGCGTGCCGAACGTCGCCCGCATGGGCAGTCCGGCGACGAGGATGTCCGCCCCGACTTCGGCGAGGAAGGCCGCGTGACGCTCGGCGTCGGCGACGATCGCGGACAGGTTCGAGCCCTGGCGCCAGTCGGGGCTTTCGCTCGCCGCGATGAACGCGCTCACGACGGACAGGCCGCGGGACGCGAGGTCGCGGCGGAACGACGGGGCGTCACCGAAGGTCCGAAGGACCGAGTCGATGTCACCGGGCGCGAAGGTCAGTTCGAGGCCGGTGACCCCCGCCTCGGTCAGCGCGTCCAGCACCCGTTCCCAGAAACGCTCGGGGTGCTCGGAGGCCCAGTCGCGGAAGGCGTCGGCGGAGGCCAGACCCCAGAACTCGGGGTGGTAGAAGGTGATGATGTCGGTTGCGAAGCGTGGTGCCGCGGCGTGAGGCGTCAGGCTCGGTCGTGTCATGCGGCACCTGCGCGGGCGTTGTAGACGACCGTGCCATCGGCGTCGACGGCTTTCCGGTAGGCGCGGAACACGGCGAGTGCCTCGTCGCGGAGCACGTCCCCGGTGACCTCGATGCCGCGCGCCTGGGACTGCTCGGCCCAGTCCGCGCCGAGCGGTCCCTCGTCGAACGTGGTGATCTGCTCGAGTTCCGGGCCCTCGCCGGCGACCACGAGGCCGCGCACCCCGGACCACAACGTCGCGCCGTAGCACTGGACGCACGGACGCCAGTTCACGACCAGCTCGTGGGCCGGCATTCCCTCGGCGCCGAGGTCCCAGCCACCGGCCGCCGTCTGGGCCAGTGAGAGCGCGACGACCTCGGCGTGCGCGCTGGAGACGCCGGAGGCGAGGACGACGTTCACTCCCGCCGAGACGATCCGGCCGGTGTCCCGCTCGGCGACGAGCGCCGCGAACGGGCCGCCGTTGCCCTCGCGCCAGTTGCGGTCGGCGAGTCGGTGGACGAGGCTCATCCGGTCGTCGCGGCCGGGTATGACGGCGGGCACGTCGGCGAGTTCGTCGTCGATCCACGCGGGCAGGGCCACGCGGTATTCCTTGGGGATGTCCAGCACGGGGTGGGGTTCCTTTCAGCGAGCGGTGGGTCCATGAGCGGCGAGTGCGCGGGATCGTTCGATGACGGCGCGGGCGGCGCGTACGGCCGTCACCGCACCGGTCAGGGTGACATTGGCCGCCATCGCGGTGGGGATGACACCGTTGCCGGCGAGGTACAGGTTGTCGTAACCCCACACCCGGCCGTCCGGGCCGCACACGCTGGTGCCGTCGGCGGCGGTGCCTGCCCGGACGGTGCCCGTGTGGTGCAGGGACGAGCCGGGTGGCAGCACGGCACGTTCGGTGGCGGGATCGAACGGGCCGAACGCCTCGGCGAGTGACGCGACTTCGTCGAGTGCCCGCCGGATGAGTGCCCGGTCGGTGGCCGAGTAGTCGAACTCGATGCTGATACGTGGCATCCCGGTGAGGTCTGTCTCCGTCGGCGAGAACACGAGCCGGTTCTCCGGGCGCGACGCGACGGGGACGTACAGCGACAGGCCCACCGAGTGCGCCAGGGGGTGGCCGTCCCTGTCGACGTAGGTGCGGTTCATGATCTGCCCGTGGAACGGCTGGGCCGTGCCGTTCCGGGGCAGCCACAGCGAGTCCGTGCTGAACTCGCCGGGGCGCGGCAGGGGCAGGGCCGTGCGGTCGATGCCGAACCGGTCGAGATCGAGCAGGACGCGGGCGGTGACGAAGGCGTGCTCGTTGAGATACCGGCCCAGTGCCTCGGGCCGGATGCCGGAGGCGAACAGCAGCTGTGGGGTGCGCAGCGCGTCGGCGCACACCACCACGGTGTCCGCGAGGAGTTCCGACTCGGCCCCGTCGGCTGTGCGGCGCAGGCGGACACCGGCGACCCGGTCGTCGTCGCGCACGATGAGCGACGTCGCGAGTGTGCCGGTCACGAGGGTGAACGCCGGGTCCCCTCCGCTCGCGATGGCGGTGAAGATCGTCCCTGGGGCCGTGCGAGGCATGGGCCCCGACGCCGTCGTGGTGACCGCCATCGGCATCGGCTGCGGGCGCCGGTCGTCGGGCCCAACCCCGGCGAAGCGGCGGCGCAGGACGTCGAGGACCGTCCGGCCGACCTCGGTGGGGCCGATCGCGCGGGGTGTGACCGCGAGCAGTCGACGGGCGGTGTCCAGGTCCGCCGCCCAGCGGTCCGGGTCGCCGAAGTCGAACACCTCGTCGCCGGCGGGCCAGGGTGTCGCGGCGGTCCAGTGCACGCCCATGCCGCCCGCGTTCCACGCGAGCGCCGTCGCGGGCATCGCCTCGGCGCTATGGCCGAAGGCGAGGGCGTGGAACATGCCGGGTGTCAGATCGGCCAGGTTCTCGGGTATGTCACGGACCACCTCGGCGCCCGTGTACATGCCTTGGACGCCGGTGGCGACCTGTTCGTTGTAGCGGGACCACAGGACCGGGTCGTCGAGGTCGTGCAGGTGCAGTCCGGGGGTCTCGCCGATCGACGATCCGCCGTCGACCATGGTGAGGCCGAGCGTGGGATCGGCCTCGCGCAGCAGTCGGGCCACGAGGGCTCCCATGATGCCGCTGCCCACGATGAGGACGTCGGTGCGGGGGGTGTCGGTCACGAGGAAACTCCATGGGGGATGCCACTGGGGCGGATGTGTGCGGGGGTCACGCGCGGGGGACCAGCGGGCCGAACAGTTCGGTGTCCATGCGGTCGAGGGCCAGCTTCACGGCGCCGATGAGCGCGGCGTCGTGTCCCAGGCCGGTGGCACGCACCTCGACCGCGGGCGTGCGGGCGTCGCGCAGTGCCTCGCGCACCCGGGGCAGCAGCACGTCGGCCGCGTCCTCCAGGCCGCCGCCGAGGACGATGAGCGAGGGGGCGACGGTCCACGACAACGTGGTGAGGATCGACGCGATGTTCTCGACGAACTCGTCGACCTCCGCGAGCGCGGCCGTGTCGCCGGCCCGGGCCGCGTCGAAGCGGTCGAGCGCGACGCGCCGCCGGTCCGGTTCCGGGGACGTCAGCCACGCCACGGGGCGGTCCTCGATCGGGCCGGTCGCTATCGACCGGGCCTCGACGATCTCACCCGCGGCGCCCATGAGGCCGCGGTGCACGGTTCCGCGGATGAGGATGCCGAGGCCCGTCCGGTTCCCGAGCACCGCCCACACGAGGTTGTCGTGGTCACCGCCGACGCCCCGCCAATGCTCCGCGAGCGCGCCGAGGTTGGCGTCGTTGTCCGCGAACCAGGGCATCCGGATCCGCCGCGCGAGCTGTTCGGGCAGGTGCACACCCTCCCAGCGCGTCGTGTGGACCAGGCGCCGTACGACTCCGTCGTCGTCGATCGCGCCGCCGCTCGCGACCGCCCCGGCGCGCAGCCGGTCCGTCGACCCGCCCGCGTCGTCGAGCGCGTCGAGGACCAGTGCTGCGGCGTCGTCGAGGGTGGCGTGCGGATCCTGGTAGGCGCGCAGCCGCCGGTGCGCCCGGCCGAGGATGCGGCCGCGGACGTCGGCGACGACCGCGGAGACGTCCGAGGTGGTGATGAACACCGCGGCTAACAGGGCGTTTTCGGCCCGTAGTTCGTAGCGGCGGGCGGGGCGCCCTGCGCAGCCGCTGGTCGGCACGCGCTCCAGCTCGGTCACCCAGCCTGCCGCGACGAGCGAGTCCAGGACGAGTTCGATGGTGCGGCGGGAGAGGCCGACGTGCTCGGCGAGCGCCGTCAGGGTGGTCGGCCCGGCCGACACGGCCAGGGCGCGCAGGATGACCGAGGTGTTGACGCGTCGGACGGCGCTCTGGTTCATGCCGTTCATGCGGGAGGTGGCGTTGGTTCGGGACATCAGCGGACCTCCGGCCGCTCGGACACGGCCGTCACCGCATGCCCGTTCCGGCGATGCCCCGCACGAAGTGGCGTTGCAGGAAGAGGAAGAGCACCAGGACGGGCAGCATCACCACGATCGCGCCGGCGAGCATCAGCCCGTAGTCGGTGACGTGCGCCGCGGCCTGACTGGTGGCGGCAAGACCCACCGGCAGCGTGTAACTGGAAGTGCTCTGGGCGACGATGAGCGGCCAGATGAAGTTGTTCCACGAGAACAGGAACGACATGATCGTGACCGTCGCGACCGCGGGACCGGCCAGTGGAAGGAAGATCCGGAAGAAGATCCGGAACTCGCCCGCGCCGTCGATCCGGGCCGCCTCCAGCAGTTCGTCGGGGATCGACAGCGCGTACTGCCGCACGATGAAGACCGACAGCGGCAACGCCATGGCGGGCAGGGCGATACCGGTGAGGGTGTCCGCAAGACCCAGGTCCACGGTGATCACGAACTGGGGGACGAACACCGCGGTGAACGGCACCATCAGCGCGGCCATGACCGCGCCGAACGCGATCCGCCTGCCCGCGAAGTCGAGCTTCGCGAGCGCGTAACCGGCCGCCGAGGCCGCCACGATGTTCCCGAGCACCACGATCGCGGCGACCACGATGCTGTTGACCAGGAACCGGCCGAAACCCTCGGTGGCGAACAGCCGGGTGAAGTTGTCGAGGGTGACGTCGTGCGGAAGCCAGGCCCCGGGATCGGAGCGGATCTCGTCGAGGCTGCGCAGCGATCCGCTGAGCACCCACAGGAACGGCAGCAGGGTGAGCAGGGCGCACAGCACCAGGGCGCCGTACAGCAAAGGTCGGGCGACGGACCGGGGGCGCACGGCGAGCCGGTCGGCGACGGTCGTGCCGGCGCTCTTCGACTCGTACTTCTTCAGCGTCGCTGTGTCGGTCATGTGCGGGGCCTCAGCAGTCGGAACTGGACGACGCTCACCAGGCCGATGAGCAGGAGCGTCACGAAGGAAGCGGCCGAGGAGACCCCGAACTCACCGGCCCCGAACTGGCGGTAGGTGTACAGCGCCACCGATTCGGTCGAGCCCAGCGGGCCGCCGTTCGTGAGCAGATACGGCTCGTCGAACACCTGGAGGTAGAAGACGGTCAGCAGCACCGTCACCACCAGGGTGGTGGGCAGCAGCAGGGGCAGCGTGATGTGCCTCAACTGCCGCCAGCGGCCGGCCCCGTCGATGGCGGCCGCCTCGTACACCTCCCGTGGCAACGCCTGCAGGCCGGCGAGGAACAACACCATCGCGGTGCCGAAGTTGCGCCAGATGCCGAGCAGGATGACCACGGGCATGGCCAGGTCGGGGTCGTCCAGCCAGTTGGGTCCGGCGAGGCCGACGGCGCCGAACACCTCGTTGACGGTGCCGTTCGCGTGGAAGGCGTACTGCCAGATCAGGGCGACCGCCACGATGTTCGTGACGACCGGCGCGAAGAAGACCGTACGGAACACGCCGCGCAGCCGCCGGATACCGGAGTTCACCGCGAGCGCCAGGGCCAGCCCGATCCCCATGGTCAGCGGCACTCCGACGACCACGAACAGGCCCGTGTTGAGGAGGTCCCGCAGGAAGCTGTCGTCCCGGAACAGACGGAGGTAGTTGTCGAACCCGACGAGGTCGACGGCGAACGGATGCCGCAGATCCATGCCCCGCAGGTCGGTCAGGCTGAACCCGAACGCGGCGACGGCGGGAACCGCCGTGTACAGCAGGAACACGAGGGTGAACGGGGCGAGGAACAGCCACGCCACAGCCGTACGACGGGCACCCCGGGAGCGCCGGTCCTTGCGGGGCGACGCCGGAACAACGGTGGTCATCGGGGAGTCACTCCGTACCCGGGCCGAGGCTCTCGGCGTACGCCTGAACCTTCGCGGCCGCCTTCTCGGCGCTCTGGGTGCCCTTGGCCACGCCTTCCATCTCCTTGCCCAGCCGGGTCGCGACCTGCTGCCAGGTGCTCACCTGCGGGAAGGTCCGGGTGCTCTTCATCTGTGTGAGGAAGGCGTCCAGCAGCGGCTGGCCGGCGATGGCCGGGTCGTCCCAGGCGGACACGACGGCCGGAAGCGAGCTGTACGCCTTGTACTGCGCGACCTGGGTGCTCGGCTTCGCGAGGTGCCGGACGAGCTTCCACGAAGCGTCCGCGTTGCCGCTGCCCGCGAGGACACCCCAGGTGCCTCCGCCGGCGAAGGACGTGCTGCCCGACGACCCGGCGGGCAGCGGTGCCGTGGCGACATGGGACGCCGTCCAGCCGGTCTTCTTCGCGGCGGTGTCGAGCTGGCCGACGACCCACGGGCCCGTGATCATGCAGGCGGTCTTGCCGGAGACGAAGTACGGCTGTGCGTCGAGGAACGTGGGCCCGCTCGGATCGGCGGTGCCGGAGGTGAAGAACGACGCGTTGAACTTGAGCGCGTCGACCGTCGCCGGGGTGTCGAGCGTCCACTTGCCGCCGGCGGAACGCAGGGAGCCGCCGGCCTGCCAGGCGTACATCGCGACGTCCTGGCCGTTGAAGATGTCCCAGCCGATGTCGGCCCCGAGGCCGCGCGCCGCGCCCGCGTCCTGGAGCGCCTTCAGGAACGGCACCGTCGCAGCCCAGGTGGTCGGCGCCTTGACGCCCGCCTTGTGGGCGAGGTCGGAGCGGTAGACGAGCGCGTAGGTGTACGCGTACCAGGGCACGGTGTAGGCGACGTCCTTGACGACGCCGGCATCCCAGAGGCTCTTGAAGAAGCTGTCCGGGGCGACGAGGCCGTCCGGAACGGGCCGGAGGATCGACGGATCGAGGAACTGCGCCTGCGCCTCGGGGAAGAACTGGGCCAGGTCGGGTCCCTTGCCCGCGGCGATCGCCGACTGGAGCTTGGTGTAGTACTCGGCGTTCGGGATCAGCGTGAACTTCACGTCGAGATCGGGGTTCGCGGCCTGGAACGGCTTGATGACCTTCGCGAGCACGTCGGCGTCGCCCTGGGGGGCCCAGACCCTGACGGTGCCCGTGGCGGGGGAGCTGTCGACGGGCTTGGCGGAGGCGGTCGCAGCGGTGTCGTCGCCGCGGCCGCAGCCGGCCAGGGCGAGGGTGCCGAGGACGGCCATGCCGCTGGTCAGCTGTAGGGCGCTGCGTCTGGACATGTTGGACACTCTTGGCTCCTGCCTCACGAAGGTGCTGAGGGGCTCGCCCGACCTGGAGGCGGTCGGTGCGGCTGGCAGTGACGGTAGGAAGGGGGTGTTTCGGTCGCATGGCCGGAACCGGCCTCGATAATTTCGGAACTTGTAGCGAAATCCGTCATCACCCTGCGTCGCCGAATGGCCCGGGGATTCGTGAAGAACGAGGCGGTATGGGCTGGTTGTGATGACGGATGGTGGTCATGCACAGCGGAGGCGGTACGACACGGGTATGTCGTACCGCCTCCGTCGTGGGCCGGCGTCTCATGCCATGACCGCGTGCAGCCCTCCGTCGACATGGAGGATCTCGCCGGTGGTGGCCGGCAGCCAGTCCGACAGGAGCACCGCGCAGGCCTTCGCCGTCGGCTCCGGGTCATGGACGTCCCAGGCGAGCGGCGGGCGGGTCCGCCAGATCTGCTCCATGCGATCCACGCCGGGGATCGAGCGCGCGGCCAGGGTGCGGACCATGCCCGCGGCGACGAGGTTGACGCGGATGCGGCGTTCGCCGAGGTACAGGGCCAGGTAGCGGGTGACGGACTCGAGCGCGGCCTTGGAGACGCCCATCCAGTCGTAGCCGGGCCAGGCCAGCGCCGCGTCGAAGTCGAGGCCCACCACCGACGAGCCCTCTTCCATCAGCGGAAGGCACGCCGTGACCAGGGCCTTGAGGGAGTACGCCGACACTTCCAGCGCCGTCGCCGCGTCCGGCCAGGAGGTGTCGAGGAAGGCGCCGCCGAGCGCGGAGCGGGGGGCGAACGCGATCGAGTGCACGACGCCGTCGAGACCGCCCAGGTGACCGGCGACCGCGTCCTGCAGTGCGTCGAGATCTCCGCGCTCGGTGACGTCGAGACGGAGTACGGGCGCGGGCAGCGGCAGCCGCTGCGCCATCGCCTCCGTGATGGGCAGGGCCCGCCCGAAGGAGGTCAGGACCACCTGGGCCCCCTCCTCCTGAGCGATCCGCGCCACGTGGAAGGCGATCGAGGTGTCGGAGAGCACCCCGGTGATCAGCAGCCGCTTCCCGGCGAGCAGCCCGCCCGCCGGCCGGGCGGCCCCGGCCGACGGGTCGGCGCTGTCCTCGGCCCGGGTGTCCTGCGCCGCCGTGCTCATACGCCCATCCCGAGACCGCCGCTGACGGGGATGAACGCTCCCGTGATGTACGACGCGTCCGCACCGGCGAGGAAGCGCACCACGTTCGCCACCTCCTCGGGAGTGCCGGGCCGGCCGAGCGCCGTCATGGAGAGGTACTCGGCCCGCCTCTTCGGGCTGACGGCCGCCACCATGTCGGTGTCGATGAACCCGGGCGCCACCACATTGGCCGTGATGCCGCGCCGCCCCAGCTCCCGGGCGAGCGAGCGGGCCAGGCCGGTGAGGCCCGTCTTGGAAGCCGCGTAGTTCGCCTGCCCCGGAGAGCCGAGCATTCCGGAGAAGGACGAGATGAAGACGAGCCGGCCCCATCGGCCTTCCAGCATCCCGGGGACGGCGCGCCGCGCCGACCGGAAGGCGCCCACCAGGTTGGTGTCGAGGAGTTCCAGGAAATCCTGGTCGCTGGTCTGCAGGGCGAGCTTGTCCCGCATGATCCCGGCGTTCGCCACCAGGACCTGCACGGGACCGTGCTCGGCCTCGATCTTCTCGTACGCGGTGTCCAGCGACTCGGCATCGGTGACGTCGCAGCGCACGCCGAAGAAGCCCTCGGGAGGCTCGCCCGACCGGTGCCCGACGGCGACCCGGTCGCCCTGTGCGGCGAAGGCGCGCGCGATGGCGAGACCGATGCCGCGGTTGGCCCCGGTGACGAAGACGGACCGGGCTTCGGTCATCGTGTGCCTGCTTTCTGGAGGACGAGGACGGCGTTCTGCCCGCCGAACCCGAAGGAATGGCTCGTCGCGGTCTCGACGCGCTGCTCGCGCGGTGCGCCGCTGACGACGTCGAGGTCGATCTGGGGATCGAGCTTGTCGAGGTTGGCGGTGGGCGGTACCAGACCGTGTTCGACGGTCAGGGCCGCGTACGCCACCTCGATGGCGCCCGCGGCACCGAGCGCGTGCCCCGTGACGCCCTTGGTGGAGGTCACCGACGGCCGGCCGGCCAGGACCCGGTTGATCAGCTGGGCCTCCATCAGGTCGTTCAACTTGGTAGAGGTGCCATGGGCGTTGACGTGATCGACGGCCTCGGGGGCGATGTCCGCGTCGGCGAGCGCCGAGCGCAGGGCGCGTTCCACGCCCGCGCCCGCCGGGTCGGGCGCGGAGGCATGGTGCCCGTCGGCGCTGGCCCCGAAGCCCGCCACCAGCGCACGGACCGTGCCGCCTCGCGCCGTCGCGTCCCGTTCGCGCTCCAGGACCAGCACGGCCGCCGCCTCCGCGGCCACGAAGCCGCCGCGGTCCGCGTCGAAGGGGCGGGACGCTCCCGCCGGGTCCTCGGTGCGCCGGGACAGTGCGCCCATGCGGTGGTAGGCGGCCATCGGGGTCGGGCTGAGCGGTGCCTCGGAGGCACCGGCGAGCACGATGTCGCACATGCCGGACTGCAGCATGTGCCGTGCGGTGCCGATCGCCGTGACACCGGAGGCGCAGGCGGTGGCGACCACGAGGTTCGGGCCGAGCGCCCGGCAGTGCATGGCGAGGTATCCGGAGATCATGTTGACCGGCCAGTTCACCATCACCAGCGGTGAGACCTGGTCGGGGCCCTCCTGGTGGTACGCGGTGTGGGCGTCCTCGTAGGAGGCGGTGCCGCCCAGCGCGTTGCCCATGACCACGCCGACCCGGGCGCCGTCCCACCGGTCCGGGTCGAGGCCGGCGTCGGACAGGGCCTCCTGGGCGGCCACCAGGGCGAGTTGGCTGACCCGGTCCAGGCGCCAGGCGGTGGAGCGGCCGAGCAGGGCGTTGGCGTCGAAGCCGGGAACCCGGCAGGAGATGTCCACCGGGAGTCCGGCGAGCGCCGGGTCCCGCTGTGCGGTGGGGCGGCCCGACAGCAGCCGCTCCCAGTTCGCCGTCACCCCGATGCCGGCCGGGGTGACGAGACCGATGCCCGTGATCGCGACGGGTGCGTCCCGTCCGGCGAGCTCGGCCATCAGGCGTTCCTCGCCGCCGTGTTCACCAGTTCGAAGAGGTCCGAGACGGTGCCGCTGCTGTTGAGGTCCTCGGTGGGTATCACCACGCCGAGCTGCTTCTGCAGGGTGAGCGCGACCTCGATGAGCGCGAGCGAGTCCAGTTCGATGTCCTCGAGAACGGTGTCGGGCTTGATGTCGTCGCGCAGGACGCCGAACTTCTCTTCCAGGACCTGGGAGAGGATCTCGAAGGTGGGGGGCACGAAGGTGCTCATGGTGAAGGTGCCTTTCGGGTGTGGGGACCCGGCTCGGGCGGGCCGGGGTGAGGGTGTGAACGTGCTGGTGCGAAGGGGGCGTTGACGGTGCCGGGCGTCGACGTGCCGCCGGCTACGCGGACTTCAGCGTGGGCCAGGTCAGTGCCGTGGCTCCCCAGGTGGCGCCGCCTCCGAAGGCGGCCAGGACGACACGGGATCCGGGGGCCAGTTCTCCGGTCCCGTGTGCGTGGGCGAGGGCGAGCGGGATGGAGGCCGCCGCCGTGTTGCCGACCCGGTCCAGGTGGATCACCAGCCGCTCCACGGGGATGTCCAGCTGCTCCGCGACAGCGTGCAGGATGCGCAGGTTGGCCTGGTGGCCGACCAGCCGGTCGACGTCGTCCGGCTGCCATCCGGTGTGGGCGAGGGCGGCGCGGGCCGATTCGGTCATCCGGGTCACCGCGTGCCCGAACACCTCCCGGCCGCGCATGGAGAAGTAGCGGTCGGCCGGATCGGCGCCGGGATGCGGGCGGGGCTGCTCGGAGCCGCCGGCCCGCACCGTGATCAGGTCGGCGAGTGAACCGTCGCTGCCGAGCACGATCCGGCCGAGAGCGCCGGGCTCATCGGGCGCACCGGCGCGCAGCACCACGGCGCCCGCGCCGTCGCCGAACACGACGCCGCTGCTCCGGTCCTGCGGGTCGATGAGGGTGCTGAAGGCCTCGGCGCCGATGACGAGGACCTGTTCGGCGGCCCCGGACGCGATCATCCCGGCCGCGGTGGTGAGTGCGTAGAGGAAGCCCGTGCAGACGGCGGAGACGTCGAAGGCCGGGCGTCCGGTGAGACCGAGGCGGCGGGCCACCTCGGGGGCGGTGGCCGGACAGGGGCGGTCGGGTGTCGTGGTGGCGAGCACCACCGCGTCGACGTCCGCGGTACCCGCCGACTGCAGGGCCCGCGCCCCGGCCTCGGCGGCGAGATGGGAGGTGGGCATGCCGGCGGAGACGAAGTGCCGGGTGCGGATGCCGGTGCGGGTGCGGATCCACTCGTCGGAGGTGTCCATGCGGGCGGCGAGGTCGTCGTTGCCGACCACGTCGGGCGGCAGCCAGGCGCCGATACCGCTGATGACGGCCGCCGTCACAGGTGGCCTACCCGGGCGGCGACGGCCGGGCCGGCGCTTGCCGCGCCCGCGGTGACCAGCGCCTCGACCCTTGCCGCGGCGTCCGCGGCGTCGGTGAAATGCACGGCGTGCCAGCCGGCTTGCGCGGCGCCGGCGCAGTTGACCGCGAGATCGTCGACGAGCACGCACTGCTCGCCGGGCACCCCGGCCCGCTCGGCGGCGCCGCGGAAGATCTCCTGCTCGGGCTTGCGGCAGCCGGACTCGTACGACAGCACCACCGCGTCGAAGAGCCCCTCGGGCGGTACGGCCAGCCGCCAGTGCCGGTCCCAGGCGGGCGGCATGTTGGACAGCAGCCCGATGAACACGCCCTGCCGGCGCAGCCGGTGCAGGGTGTCCAGCCAGGGCTGGTTGACCGCGCGGTCGGCGAACCAGCGCGCGGGGTAGTCGCTGAGGTCGACGTGGAGGCCGTTGTGCGTCGCGAGAACCTCCTCCATCCGGCGCTCCCAGGTCTCCTGGGTGAGCAGCGGGGTGTCGAGGGGTGCCATGACGTCGTCACCGGCCCCGCAGTCGCGGGCCACCTGCCGCATCGCGGCGAGGAGCGTGGCCGAGGGCACCCCGAGCCGGGCGCAGAAGGGCTCCAGTGTCTCGGTCACCGGTGGGGTCAGCACGCCGCCGTAGTCGGTCCAGACCGCGCGCACCGGCCCGGTCGCGGGCGCCATCAGTGCTCCTCCGCGATGTTGACGGCTATCTCGCTGACGACGATGCCCTCCTGCCGGAAGCGCACGGCGACCTCGTCGCAGGTGTGGCGCACGGCGGCGACCCGGACCGGGGCGTCGAGTTCGGCGAACCGGGCGAACCTCGACCGGTAGCCGGTGATCCGCACGCCGGTGCCCGCCGCGAGGAGCGCCGCCTGCCGGGCGGCCTCCATGAGGATCATCGCCGTGTAGTGGTCCTGCGGGTGATCGAAGTGCGTACGGTGCCCTGACGGCACCGCCACCACGGCGGACACCCCGCCGGCCACGTGGCGGGCGTCGGTGAGGGCCACGTTGGCGGGATCGCGCCGGGCCACGCCGGCGGGCGGCACGGGCGTGCCGGGCGGCACTGCGGGCAGCGCGTCGGACATCGGGGGCGCCGACCTGCGGTGGTAACGGCGGACGAGCTCCGCCTCCTCCGCGGGCGAGTAGCGGGCGGAGATGTCGCAGCGGCCGAGGAACGTGTCACCGAGCGAGAGTTCCATGACGTAGCGTGCGGCCCGTACCGCCCCGGAGCGGACCTGGCTGCGGGTGACCGCGGCCTTGATGTCCAGCTCGCGGGGCCGTTCCTGGGGCGGGAGCGGGGTGTCGCCGGTGAGGGCCAGCGTCCATTCGGTGACGTGGAAGGCGCTGTCCTTTGCGACGTCGAGGCCGCGGTGGGCGATGCAGGTGGCGAACTGCCGGCAGCACTCCAGCAGGAGCATGCTGTCGGGACGGTCGGCGGCCGGACCTGTGTGGTCGCCGAAGTAGTGGTGTGCGGGCGGCAGTTGGGCCGCGGCGAGGTAGGTGTCCGCGGACAGGTCGGCGTAGTCGGTGAGGAAGACCTCACCGACCGCCCAGCGGTGGACGTCCGTGCGGTCGACCGTGCGTCGGTAGGAGAGGGTGGGAGCGGCGGTGACCGCGTCCGGGGCGAGGGCGCTCTGGGGGAGGGGCATCGTGTGGTGCTCCTTGGGCAGTGGGCCGGGCTCGTGGCTCACATTGTTCGAACGCCGGACAGCCGTCAGCCAGAGCGTTCTGCCACCTGTGCGGCTCATACCCTTGAACTTGGTACCAGTTACCCGGGGGTGAAACGCCCGCTCCGCCCGGTTCGCACCCGTTGACAGATGCCCGCGTCCTGTCGAGGACACCTCGGCGGCGGAGCCGACGGCCGCCGGCGACCGGAGCCGCCACCGCAAAGTCACGCCAGAGTGGTGCCGGGCTCAGGGGTATCACACCCACCACGCCACACCCATTGATTTCGTGCACGATGGTCATCCGGCGTGCACCGGCCGCATGAGCCGACGGGGCGCCCTCTTCTCCCTCACCCCACACCCGTACCCCCGCACGCCCGTTCCCCCGAACGCAGGAGGTGTGACGCTCACCGTGGACAGCGAAGCACTGGTCGTCGGCGCAGGGCCGACCGGCCTGATGATGGCCACCGAGCTGCTCCGCCGCGGGATCGACACCAGAATCGTCGATCGCGCGGCCCGAAGGAACCCCCATGCAAAGGCGATTGTCCTCCAGCCGCGCGCGCTGGAGGTGATGGCCCGCCTCGGCCTGGAAGAACGCATCCGCGACGCGGCCCTGCCGCTCGTCGCCGCCAACTACTACACCCGCGGCCGCCGCGTCGCCCGCATCAACTTCCGCGGTCTGAAGGGCAGTCGCTTCGGCACCCCCCTCTCCCTCCCGCAGAACGAGACCGAGGGACTGCTGCTCGAGGCGCTGCACGAAGCGGGCGGCCGGGTCGAGTACGGTCATCGGCTGACGGGCCTGGCGCAGGACGCCGACAGCGTGGCGGCCGACCTGTCGGGGACCGCCCACCGCACGGGCCGGCTGCTCGGCTGCGACGGCGCGTACAGCGCGGTCCGCGAACAGCTCGGTGTCGCTTTCACGGGGCCGACCTACCCCCAGTCGTTCGTCCTCGTCGACGGGGAGTGGGAGACCCCGCTCGCCCCTGCCGAGGCGCACTACTTCATGGGCCCCGCGGGCGTTCTGGTCGTCGTCGGTCTCCCCGGTGGCCTCATACGTGTCTTCGGCAGCGCCCCGGAGGGCGCCACCGAGGAGAACGTCGAGGAGACGGTGCGGGCGATCGCCGCCGAGCGCAGCCCGGTCCCGCTGCGGCTGGCCTCCGTCGCCGGCTCGGGCCACTTCCGGGTGCACCGCAAGATGGCCGACCGGTTCCGCGAGGGGCGGGTGCTGCTCGCGGGCGACGCCGCGCATGTGCACAGCCCGGCCGGAGGGCAGGGCCTGAACACCAGCATCCAGGACGCGCACGAAGCGGCCTGGCGCCTCGCCGACGTGATCCGCGGCCGGCTGCCCGAGGCCGCGCTCGGGGCGTGGGAGCGCGAACGCATGCATGTGGCGCGAGCCGTGGTCACCGACACCGACTGGCAGACCCGGCTGTGGACCTGGGGCGGCTGGCGCGAACGGGCCCGCGACCTCGCGGCGTCCGCCGCCGAGCGCAGCGGCGTCCTCGACCGCGTCCTGCCGTCCCGCTTCGCGCAGATGGACCTGCGCTATCCCGCCGAGGGCCCCGCACTCGGGCCCCTCGGCCCCGGAACCCGGCTGCCGGACATCCCCCTTCCGTCCGGCGGGCGCACCCACGACCTGCTGCGCGAGGGGCGGCACGCGCTGCTCGTCCTCGCGGGGCGCACCCCGTTCGCCGAGCGGGACGTACCCGTCTGCACGCATCTGGACGCGCGGACCGCCCGCGCCCTGGGCGCGCGGCGTCCGGGAGCCGTGCTCGTACGTCCCGACGGCGTCGTCGCCGCGGCCGCCGCCCTCGCCGACCCCACCGCCCTGCGCCGCCTCGAACAGCTCCTGCCCGCCCGCCAGGGCGGCCCCGGTAGCACCACCTCGACCCACCACCCGTAGCCCACGAGGAGAAGGCATGACCACCACCACACCGCACACCCTGGACCGCGTGCTGCTCGGCGGCCGGCTGGAGGTGTCCGCGATCGGCCTCGGCTGCATGGGCATGGCCGAGTTCTACGGCGACCGCGACGAAGCCGAGTCGGTCCGCACCATCCACGCGGCCCTGGACCGGGGCATGGACTTCCTCGACACGGCGGACATGTACGGCGCCGGCCTGAGCGAGGAGATCGTCGGCCGCGCGCTGGCCGGCGGCCGACGCGACCGGGTCACGCTCGCCACCAAGTGCGGGCTGATCCGGACCCCCGACGGCGTACGGGTCGACGGCAGCCCCCGGCACATCGCCGAGGCCGTCGACGCCAGCCTCAAGCGCCTGGGCACCGACCGCATCGACCTGTACTACCTGCACCGCGTCGACCCCCAGGTGCCCGTCGAGGAGTCGGTCGGCGCCATGGCGCAGCTCGTCGCCGCCGGGAAGGTCCGGCACCTGGGACTCTCCGAGGCCGGATCGAAAACGATCCGCGCCGCGCACGCCGTACACCCCATCACGGCGGTGCAGACCGAGTACTCCCTCGCCAGCCGCAACCCCGAGCGCTCGGTGCTGCCCACGGTCAGGGAACTCGGCATCGGCTTCGTCGCCTACAGCCCCTTCAGCCGCGGGCTGCTGTCCGGCGAGCTCTCCGGGGCCGAGCTGGCCCCGGACGACCTGCGGCGCGGTCTGCCCCGCTTCTTCGAGGACAACCTGGACGTCAACCAGCGACTGGTCGCCAGGATCGGCGAGCTGGCGTCCCGACTGGGCTGCTCACCTGCACAGTTCGCGCTCGCGTGGCTGGTCGCGCAGGGGGTCGTACCGATCCCGGGGGCTCAGAAGCGCACGCACATGAACGAGAACGCCTCCGCCGGAGCCGTGACCCTGACCCCCGAAGTGCTGCGGGAGGTCGACGAGATCGCGCCGCCCGGTGCCTTCGCCGGCGAGCGGTTCCCCGAGCACCTGCTCGCCATGGTCCAGGAGGACTGAGAAGACGGGGAAGGGCCCGGTGCGATCGCCGCACCGGGCCCTTCCCCGTGTCCGTCGTCCGTCACCAGGACGTGCCGCCCGCCCGTTCCGCGGGAGCGATGAGCTGGTCGGTGAGGGAGGTCAGCTGCTGCTGGGTGTCGGCGCTGTAGGCGAGACGGTGCGCCTTGGCCCTTCGGCTCTCGTTGTAGTACTGGCCGCTCGCGCCCCCTGCGCCCTCGTCGAGGGCGTGCAGTACGGCGGCTGTTCCCTCGGCCACCGAGGACCAGGGACGCACCCCGGCCTCGACGACCATCGTGGTGTCCATGTAGTTCGCGGGGTGCACGCAGTTGACGCTGATGCCGTCGCGGGCGTACTCCTCCGCGATGGTGAACGTGAAGGCGGCCAGCGCGAACTTGCTGCGGGTGTACGCCTCCATGCCGTCGTAGCGCCGGGTGAACTGCACGTCGTCCGGGTCGACGGGGCTCTGCCCGATCGAACCGATGTTGAGCACCTGTGCCGTACCCGCCGCCCGCAGGGGTGCGCGCAGTGCGCGGGTGAGGACCACCGGCGCCAGATAGTTGACGGCGAACCGCAGTTCGTAGCCGTCCCGGCTCAGTTCACGGCGGCGTGCGTCACGCCCCGCGCCCACGCCTGCGTTGTTGACGAGCAGTCCCAGCGAGGGGTGGTCGGCGGCCACCCGCCGGCCCAGTTCGGCGGCCTCCTCCAGCGAGGCGAGGTCCGCGACGTACGGATGGGCCGTACCGCCCGCCGCTCGCAACTCGTCGACGACAGCGGCACACCTGGTCTCGTCCCTGCCGTGCACCAGAACGGTCCAGCCCCGGTCGGCGAGGGCCCGCGCGAGGCTCCGGCCGAGACCGGAGGTGGCCCCGGTGACCAGGGCGGGGGCGCTCGGCGGCAGGTGTCGTGCTGAGCGCTCGTGTCGGCTCATGAGTGCGGTCCTTCCTCCGGCGCGCTGGGCGTGCGGAGTTCGATGGCGACCATGACGAGAGTCCGGTCGGAAAGGTTGTGGACGTAGTGCCGCATGGGCAGGTGCTCGCCGCGGTTGTGCACGACCTGACCCGTCTCCAGCGACACCGCTTTGATCAAGTCGCCGTTCTCGTCCAGGGATTCACCGTGCGCCCCGGAGAGCACTACGGTCACCCAGGGGTGGCGGTGGGTGTGAGCGGGCCGCTGCTCGCCGGGGGGCACGGTCTCCACCCAGCACTTGACCTGCTCGTCGTCGATGAGCAGCTCGGCCCCCAGTTCCTCCCAGGGCTCAAGCGGCATCCCGCACCTCCGGACGCTCGCCGGAGGGGCGGGGCGCGGCGATCCGCGAGAGCAGCCGCCGGGGGTTGTCGACCAGCAAGGTGCGCACGGTCTCCTCGTCGACGCCCGGCTCTTTCAGCAGGAGGGGCAGGACGCGCTCGAAGAGATGCACGTAGCTCCAGCCCGGGTAGATCCGTTCCCGCTGCTCGACCGTCAGGTAGTCGATGTGCACGGGGTGGTCCTGCGAGACGAGCAACTGGGCCGTGTGGCCCGCCCGGACGAGCGCGGCCAGGGTGGCGTTGCGCTGCTCGTCGGAGGCGAAGGGCGTCATGCCGTAGCGGTCGTAGCCGAGGACGCAGCCGGTGTCCGCGAGGGCGCGCAGGCCGTTGAGGTCGGCCGAGTCCCCGGCGTGCGCGACGACCACGGAACCCGCCGCCACGCCCTCCTTCTCCAGGAGCCGCACCAGGTGGACGCCGTTGCCCTCGAACGGGTCGCAGTGCACCACCACCGGTACGCCGGTGTGCCGGTGCACCTCGGCGACGACGGCCGCCATCCGGTGCGCGGACGCGTCAGGCGGGGTGCGCTCGCAGGCGAACTTCACCAGGCCCGCCCGGACTCCGCTGTCCGCGATGCCGGTGGTGACGTCCCGCAGGAGCAGCTCGATCAGCGGGTCGTCCCCTTCGACTGCGGCGCCGGGGCCCCGGAAGCGGGCGAAGAGCGGTATGCCGTCGACGCTGTAGACGCCGGTGGCGAGCACGATGTTCACCGCGGTGCGCTCGGCGACGGCACGCACCAGGTTGATGTCGCGGCCCTGTCCGAGCACCGTCATGTCCACCAGGGTCCGCACCCCGGCCGCGTAGGCCTCCTCCAACTGGCGCACGGCCTCGCGCACTCCGGCCTCACGGTCCCACAAGTGGGGGAAATTCGACTGGAATTCGGAACTCAGCACGAACAGATGCTCGTGCGCGAGCGTGATACCCAGGTCCGCCGCGGCGACCGGCCCGCGCACCGTCGGCACCGGGTCGTGCGGGAGGGGACTTTCCGTACGCACAGACAACCGCCTCGGAATATCGGAACAACGCGATGGTGCCGGGCAGGTCGATGCACCCGACAACAACTCATGGTGGCCCGCTCGCGGAGGCCTAACCAGGTGGTGTTCCAACTAGCATGAAACTTCGTCTCCCTGCCTCTGGCGTCGGCTGACAGCCTCGTTCCAGGCCGGGCGGTCATCTCCGGTCGGCCGCTACGCATCCCGTTCGCTCGTCACCAGGAGACAGCCTTGTCCACTTCCCCCTCTTCCCTTTCCGGCGCCCGTGTCGTGGTGATCGGCGGCTCGTCCGGCATCGGCAAGGCGGTGGCCCGGCAGGCCGCCGCCGCGGGTGCGCAGGTCGTCGTCGGCTCCCGCTCGAAGGACAAGCTGGAGCAGACCGCCAAGGAGATCGACGGCATCACCACCGGTGTCGTGGACGTGACCGACGAGGAGAGCGTCGCCGCCTTCTTCGCGGGCATCGACTCCCTCGACCACCTCGTCGTCTGCCCCGGCGACATGGCCGTCGGCTCCGTCTACGACGTGTCCCTCGACGCGGTGCGCGCCGCCCTCGACACCAAGATCGTCGGCCAGCTGCTGAGCGTTCGGCACGCCGGCAAGAAGATCTCGGGCCAGGGTTCGATCGTGCTGATCGCCGGTGCGGCCGGCTTCAAGTCGTACGCCGACATGAGCGCGACCGCCGCCGCCAACGCGGGCATCGGCGGCATGGGCCGCTCCCTCGCCGTGGAGCTCGCCCCGGTGCGCGTCAATGTCGTCGTCGGCGGTCTGATCGACACCCCGCTGTGGTCCTTCCTGCCCGAGGACGCCCGCGCCGGCCTCTTCGAGCAGACCGCGCAGAGCACCCCGGTGGGCCGCGTCGGACAGCCCGACGACGTCGCGGCGACGGTGCTGCACCTGCTGGAGAACACCTTCGTGACCGGCGCGGTGCTGCACGTCGACGGCGGCGGCACGCTGTGAGCGAGGCGGCACACGGCGGCGCGACGGGCCTGGCGGGGCCCGCCGCGCCGCCGCGGCCGCCGGCCGGCCGGATCACTGTGCTGCTGCTCGCGGCCGCGTGCGGTCTGTGCGTGGCCAACCTGTACTACCTCCAGCCGATCCTGCCCGAGCTCGCGGCCTCGCTGCACCGCACCCCCGGCTCGCTCACCTCGTCCGTGTCGGCCACTCAGTTCGGCTACGCCCTCGGCCTGTTGGCGCTGGTACCGCTGGGCGACGCCGTCGACCGCAGACGGCTGCTCACCGCTCTGGTGACCACGGCGGCCGCGGTGCTCGCGCTGATTCCCTGGGCCGACGGCGGGCTCCTCGTCGGCCTGTTCTTCCTGCTCGGCCTGGTGAGCGTGGCCGCCATGGTGATCGTGCCGCAGGCCGCGGGCATGGCACCGCCGGAGCGGCGCGGGCAGGTGGTGGGCACCGTGATGACCGGTGTCATCCTCGGCGCGCTGCTGTGCCGGACCTTCGCCGGCGTGGTGGCCGACCTCGTCGACTGGCGGGCCGTGTTCTGGGGGGCGTCGGCCCTGATGCTCGGGGTGGGCGTGATGCTGCGCCGCATCCTGCCCCCGCAGCCCGCCGTCACGCCGCTGACCCTGCGCGGGTACGCGGCACTCATCGGCTCGCTGTTCTCCCTGCTCCGGGCACGCCCGGTGATCGTGGAGCGCTGCCTGTACGGCGCCCTGGGGTTCGCCGCCTTCACCGTGCTGTGGACCGCCGTGCCGCTCCGCCTGATCCAGGGGCCCTACCACTACGGCTCCGCCGCGATCGGCGCGATGGGCCTCCTCGGCGCGGGTGGGGCCCTCGGTGCCAACCTGGCGGGCCGGTTCGCCGACCGGGGGCGTCAGCGGACCGTCAGTGCCGCCGCGTTCGCGCTCATCACCGTGTCGTTCGCCGTCGTGTCGGTCCTGTCGTCCTCACTGCTCATGCTCGGCACGGCGATTCTCCTGATCGACTTCGCGGTCCAGGCCGCGCACATCTCCAACCAGACGACGGTCTTCGCCCAGGTCGGCGACGAGATGCGCAGCCGCGTCACGACCGTCTACATGACCTGCTACTTCTTCGGCGGGGCAGCGGGCTCCGCGCTGACGGGTCCCCTCTGGGCGCACGGCGGCTGGCCGGACACCGCCCTGCTCGGCTGTGCCGCGGGCGCCGCCGCCCTGCTCCTGCTTCTCGGCCACGCGGCGGTGCGCCGCGCAGCGACCTCACGAAAGGCGATGGCGGCCATCGATGACTGACATATCCGACCCGGTCGTGGCGGCGCCCGGCATCCCGGCACAGGGCATCCCGGCGATCACCCCCGGCGACCCCCGCTACCTCTCCCTCACCACGCGGTCCCGCAACACGCGCTTCACCGGCCGGCCGGACCGGGTCCATGTGCCGCGTACCGCCGAAGAGGTGCGCCGGGCGGTGGCCGCCGCCGTCCGCGACGGGGCGCGGCTCGCGGTGCGGGGCGGCGGCCACGGCCTGGAGGGCCTGGTGGACGATCCGGCGGTGCGCACCCTCATCGACCTCTCCGCGCTCGACGACATCACGTACGACGCAGGCCGGGCGGCCTTCGGCATCGGGGCGGGCGCGCTGCTCGGCTCGGTCTACCGCTCCCTGTATCTGAACTGGGGCGTGGCCCTGCCCGGCGGCACCTGCCCCTCGGTCGGACTCGGCGGCTATGTCCAGGGCGGCGGCTTCGGCGCGCTGTGCAGGCAGCACGGGCTGATCGTCGACCACCTGGAGGCGGTGGAGGTCGTCGTCGCCGACAGCGCGGGGCAGGCCCGCACGGTGGTCGCCTCCCGTTCCCCCTCCGACCCGCACCATGATCTGTGGTGGGCGCACACCGGCGCGGGCGGCGGCAACTTCGGCGTGGTCACCCGCTATTGGTTCCGCTCCCCGGAGGCGGCCTCGGACGCCCCGTGGGATGTGCTGCCCCGGCCGCCGAAGACGGTCCTGTTCGCTTCGGCCGAATGGCCCTGGGAGTCGCTGAGCGAGCGGGACTTCGCCACGCTCGTCCGCAACCACGGCGACTGGCACGCCACGGAGGACCCCACCGACCCGACGTACGAGAGTCTGTACAGCGCCCTCTACCTCAACCAGCACGCGGTCGGCCGGATCACCCTCAGCGCGCAGCTGGACGGCTCGGCTCCCGGCGCCCGCAGCCGGCTCGAGGAGTACGTCGCCGCCATAGGCAGCGGTGTGCGGACCCCGTGCCGGATCACGTACACGCAGATGCCCTGGCTGCGGGCCACGCAGCGGGACGTGGAGAACCGGGGAGAGCTGACACGATCCAAGAGCAAGGGTGCCTATCTGCGCCGGCCGTACGCGGCCGCCGAGACGGAGCTGCTCTTTCGGTATCTCTCCGACCCGGACTACGACGGTCACACCACGGTGGTGCTGTTCTCCTACGGCCGGAAGGTCAACACCGTGGACCCCGCGGCGACCGCGGTCGCCCAGCGGGATTCGGTCCTCAAGAGCTATCTGGGGACCTATTGGACCGATCCCGCCGACGACGAGCGGCACATCCGCAGACTCCGGGAGCTCTACCGGGCTTTGTACGCGGAGACAGGCGGAGTACCCGTCTCCGACGCACGCACCGACGGCTCGTACATCAACTATCCGGACGTGGATCTGGCCGATCCGCGCTGGAACACCTCAGGCGTTCCTTGGAACAGGCTGTACTTCAAAGGGAATTACCCTCGACTCCAGCGGGTCAAGGCCGTCTGGGATCCGCGGAACGTCTTCCGGCACGCTCTGTCGGTACGGGCGTCCGACTGAGCCACCGGCCGAGCGGAGCCGCACCCGGATCCGCGCCTCGACCAGGTCGCGGAAGCGGTCGATCAGCCGACTGTCCAGAACGGGCTGGTAGACGACGAGGGTGGCGTCCACGCCGGCGAGCCGCAGCTTCACGTATCCGAGTTCGATCCGACCCAGCGTCGGGTGGTCGAAGCAACGGACGGACGGCACGGACGGGGCCAGGTCGAGTCGCTCCCACAGTTCCCGGAATTCGGGGTGCTCGGCCTCCAGGTCTTCGATCATCTTCGCGTATGCGGGATGGGCGAGCTGATCGGCGGCCTGCGCGCGGAAAAGGGCCGCCGCTTCCAGGGCGTCCTGCTCCCAGTTCGGGTGCATTTCCCGGGCCCGTTCGTCGAACATCATCACGAGAGTGTTCCGACGGTAGTGCTCCAGGGATTCGAAATAGGGGAACAGTGCACAGAATCCCTGATTCCAGGCCAGCACATCGAACCGATGATTCACGATGAAGGCGGGCAGCGGATCCTGGAATTCGAGGAAGGTCAGATACTGTTCCGGAATGTGCTCCCGCGAGCACGGCACCCGCCCCGCCGGCGGTAACTCACCGGCCAGCCGGAACAGATGTCCGGTCTCCGTCGTGTCGAGCTGCAGGGCCCGCGCGAGACCGTTCAGGACCTGACTGGACACCCTGATCCTGCGGGCCTGTTCGAGCCACGTGTACCACGTCACACTCACGCCGGCGAGCTGTGCGAGTTCCTCTCTGCGCAGCCCCGGCGTACGACGGCGTCCGTACGAGTTCTTGATGCCGACGGCTTCCGGTGCAACCCGCTCGCGTCGGTTGCGAAGGAAGGCGGCGAGCTCTTTTCGTTGCTGCTCGGCAATTGCCATGGTGTACTCCCCGTCAACGTGATGCGGCCCCGTCGGATCACAACGGGGCACCTCGAGCCTACCCCCCTCAGCGTTACATGAGTGCAACAGGCATTGATCAAAACGCTCCCGCAAACACCCTGCGTTTGCAGGGTTTTTTGAAGGTTTTTAGCTTGCGGGTCCTGTGAAACTCCGACTTAATGCTCTTGACGTCTTCGTTTCTCATGGAGGGCGATCCGCGTTCGAGATGCGGGGCCAGATTTTACGCACGCGGGACCGCGCCGGCGGTGCGGTGTGGGTCTCGGGTAGCAGATACGTGGCCAGCGCGTCACGTCTGGAAGATCTGTTGATCCCCGATGACGGAGAGAAGCTGAAGCTTCTCGTAGCTCTCGCTGCCGGGGACGGCGGTGTAGACCAGCAGCATGTGTGACTGATCGGGGTCGAGAAGCACCTGGCAACTGAGCTCCAGATCGCCGATATCAGGGTGCACGTATCGCTTGGTGTCGTTGTAGCTGATACCGACTTCGTGTTCGTTCCAGACGGCACGGAATTCTTCGCTGCTGGCCATGAGCAGCTGCTGGAGGTGCGCGGCCGGCGACTCGGGCCCGCGCAGGGTCACCAGTCGCCGCAGTCCGGAGGCGAAGACGCGGGAGTGCAGCGCGTGGTCGTCGGGGTGGTACAGGGCGCGGACGGCCGGGTCGGTGAACCAGCGGTAGCCGATGCTGCGGGCCGGGCCGGTGTAGTGGGTGAGGTCGCCGGTGAGCGCGACGGCGAGTGGGGTCTGCCGGAGCGTCTCGCCGAGCTCGGTGACGATTTCGGCCGGGGTGTCGGTGAGCCGGTCGAAGATGCGCAGCAGACCCGGACTGATGTGTTCGCTGGTGGCGCCCCTGGTGGGTGGGTTGTGCCCGGCGAGGCGGAACAGGTGGTCGCGTTCGTCGAGGGACAGATGCAGACCCTGCGCGATCGACGCGATCATCTGCTCGGACGGGCGCGGTCCGCGCTCCCGCTCCAGCCGGCTGTAGTAGTCGGCGGAGATGTGGCAGATCGCGGCGACCTCCTCCCGGCGCAGACCGGCTGTCCTGCGCCGCCGGCCCCGTGGAAGGCCGACGTCCTCGGGCTGCAGTGACTCCCGGCGGCGACGCAGGAACTCGGCGAGCCCGCCTCGATCGATCACGGCTTTTCCTCCCTGAGCGCCAGTGCTCTTTCGTTCTACCACCCGTTCCGAACCGGAGCCTGGGCTTGTCGATCCCCCCTTGGGCGGCCCTCCTCGGCCGGCCCAGCCTCGGATCGAGAGGCCGTGGATACCGGCGCTGATCAGGTGCAGCTTTGAACCGCATGGCCGTAGGCAGCGACGAGAGAAGCGAGGAAGACCCATGGCACGTACCCGACCGGACATCACCGTTCCGGACCTTTCCGGGAAGCTGGCCGTCGTCACCGGCGCCAGCGACGGTGTCGGACTGGTGCTGGCCGGCCGGCTGGCCGCCGCCGGCGCCGAGGTCGTCATGCCCGTCCGCAACCGTCACAAGGGCGAGGCAGCGATCGCCGAGGTCAAGCGGCAGCACCCGCAGGCGGTCCTGTCGCTGCGCGACCTCGACCTGTCGTCGTTGAGCTCGGTCGCCGCGCTGGGCGCCGCCCTCGTCGCCGAGAACCGTCCGATCCACATCCTGGTCAACAACGCCGGCGTGATGACGCCACCGGACCGGCAGACCACCGCGGACGGGTTCGAATTGCAGTTCGGCAGCAATCATCTGGGTCACTTCGCGCTGGTCTCCCACCTGCTGCCGCTGCTGCGCGCGGGCCGCGCGCGGGTGACCAGTCAGCTCAGCGTCGCCGCCAACGAGGGCTCCATCAACTGGGACGACCCGAACTGGGAGCGGTCCTACAACGGCCGCCGCGCGTACAGTCAGTCGAAGATCGCGTTCGGTCTCTTCGCCCTGGAACTGGACGTCCGCAGCCGGACCGCGGACTGGGGGATCACCAGCAACATCTCCCACCCCGGTATCGCACCCACCAGCCTGCTGGCGGCCCGCCCCGAGGTCGGCCGGTCAAGGGACACCACGGCAGTACGCATGATCCGCCTGCTGTCCCGCCGCGGCATCCTCGGCACGGTGGACAGCGCGGCACTGCCGGCCCTGTACGCCGCCACCTCCCCGGACGCACGCGGGGGCCGGTTCTACGGGCCCAGCGGCTTCCAGCACCTGTCCGGCCCGCCCGCCGAACAGCCCCTCTACTCCCGGCTCCGCGATCAGGAGGAGGCCCGGCGCGTCTGGCAGATCTCCGAAGACCTCACCCGCGCCACCTTCCCGGCGCTGTCCGGCGCCGACCCCAGGGGCGGCAGGTGAGGCGGTACCGGCCCAGGCGCACGGACGGCTCCGGGACGGGGCTCATCGGACCGCTGTCTCCTGCGCCGCCACCGAGGCGGGGCGCCAGCCCAACTCCGGTGCGATCAGGCGCTGTACGTCATGGAGGATCTGTTCGTACTCCTCCCGGTGGAACTCGTACGGCAGCTCCAGCCGCAGCTCCGACACCTGCGCGAGGACCGGATCGGCGGTGAGCTGTTCGAGGATCTGCTCGGCGGTGCCGACCACGTCCGGGGCGAACAGGGTCCGTTTCGGGCCCTGGGGCGCCAGGGTCCGTTCGTGGCGGCCGGCGGCGTAGGCGCGGTAGCGGGCCCGGCCGGCCGCGTCGGCGCTGTCGAAGGGCACGACGACCCGGCCCAGCGCGACCCGGGGCGCGGTGCCCGCCGAGAGCGTGCGACGGTATTCGGCCAGCAGGTTGAGCTGGGCCGTGGTGAAGTCGTCGGTGCCCTCGCCGGTGACGATGTTGCCGGACAGCAGGCTCAGCCCGTGCTCGGCCGCCCAGCGGACCGACCGCAGGCTGCCGCCGCCGTACCAAATGCGCTGCACCAGGCCGGGGTTGTGCGGTTGCAGGCGCGGGCGCTGGACGTTGCCCGGGGAGTGGATGACGGTGTCCGGACCGCCGAGGTAGTCGCCCCGGAGGTTGTCGAGGACACGGGCGATCCTGCCGTACGACAGGTCGAAGCCGCGCCAGTCACCGTCGTGCACGAGATCGCCGAGCAGGTCGGCGTGCGGCATCCCGGTGCTGAAGCCGACCTGGAGCCGTCCCCGGGACAGGACGTCGGCCAGCGCGAGGTCCTCGGCGAGGCGGAAGGGGTTCTCGTAGCCGATCGGGATGACCGCCGTGCCCAGTTCGATCCGCTCGGTGCGCTGGCCGGCCGCGGCGAGGAACACGGCCGCAGATCCGACGCCGTGTTCGAGGTGGCGCTGCCTGATCCAGGCACCGTCGAACCCCAACCGCTCGCCGTACTCGAAGAGTTGGAGCGTCTCCTCCAGGCCCGTGTACGGGTCGTCGTCGGCGAAGTTGCCCGGGGTGAGGAAGGCCAGTGACGTGATGGTGGGAGTGCTCATACGACCCTCAGCTCGTGGTGGATTCGACGGTGGCGGCGGGGGAGGGGGCGCGGCCGCCGGGGATCGCCGCGAGCAGTTCGCGGGTGTATGCGTGGCCGGGGCGGGTGAACAGTTCCTCCGGCGGGCCCGACTCGACGATCCGGCCGGCCCGCATGACGGCGACCTGGTGGGCGATCTGCCGTACGACGGCCAGGTCGTGGGAGATGAACAGGTACGCCACCCCGGTGTCGGCCTGCAACTCGGCCAGCAGCTCCAGGACTTGGGCCTGCACGGACACGTCGAGCGCGGAGACCGGCTCGTCGCACACCACCAGGTCGGGGGAGAGGGCGAGGGCGCGGGCGATCGCCACGCGCTGCCGCTGACCACCCGACAACTCCGCCGGACGGCGCTCCAGCGTGGCGGCGGGAAGCGCCACCCGGTCCAGCAGCTCGCGGGCCCGGGCGAGCCGGGAGGCGCGGTCGCCGACCTTGAAGGCGCGCAGCGGCTCGGTGATCACCTCGCCGATGGAGAAGCGCGGGTCGAGGGAGGCGTACGGGTTCTGGTACACCAGCTGGGCGCGGCGGCGCAGCTCTCTGGCCCGGGCGCCGCGCGCGGTGGTGATGTCGGTGCCGTCGAACAGGATGTGTCCGGCGCTCGCGTCGGTGAGCCGGAGGGCCAGGCGGGCGGTGGTGGACTTGCCCGAGCCCGACTCGCCGACCAGCGCCAGGGTCCGACCGCGGTGCAGCGTGAAGCTGACGTCGTCGACCGCGCGCAGGACCTGGGGCCCGTCCCCGGTGCGGGGCAGCCGGAACTCCTTGACCAGATGGCGCGCTTCGACCAAGGGGACCGCATCCGCCTTCGGCGCGGCGGCTGGGGTGCGGGGCCGGGGAGTGGTCAAGCTCGGTGCGCTGGCCAGCAGTCGGCGGGTGTACTCGTGCCGGGGGTCGGCGAGGACGTCACGGGTCGGGCCCGCTTCCACGACCCTGCCCTGCTCCATGACCACCAGGCGCTGTGCCCGGTCGGCGGCGACCCCCAGGTCGTGGGTGACGAGCAGGACCGCCGTGCCCGACTCCTCGGTGAGGTGCTGGAGATGGTCGAGGATGACCCGCTGCACGGTGACGTCGAGCGCGCTGGTGGGCTCGTCGGCGATGATCAGCTCGGGTTTCGCCGCGATGGCGATGGCGATCAGGGCGCGTTGCCGCATGCCGCCGGACAGTTCGTGCGGGTACTGCCGGGCCCGGACGGCCGCGTCGGGCAGTCCGGCCCGGTCCAGGACGGCGATCGCCTCCACCGGGGCCGAGCGGCGGGTCGCCAGCCCATGGATGCGGAGCACCTCGGCGACCTGTTCGCCGATCCGCTTGACGGGGTTGAGGGAGACCGTCGGGTCCTGGGGAACCAGTCCGATCCGCGCTCCGCGCACGGTGCGCAGCTCCGCCTCCGACAGGGTGACCAGGTCGTGGCGGCCGAAGCGGACCGTGCCCGCGTCGATGGTGGCGTTGGCCGCGAGCAGGCGGGTGACGGCGTGCGCGGTCGTGCTCTTGCCGGAGCCGGACTCGCCTACCACGGCGGTCACTTGTCCCGGCAGGACGTCGAGGTCCACGCCTCGGACGGCCGGGACCGCGCCGCCGCGGGTGCGGTACGACACGGACAGGCCCCGTATCTCCAGCAGGGGTGTGGTCACGTCCTCACCGTTCTCACGTTCGTCGGTCATCGCCGCCGGGACCATTCGCCGTCCAGCGCCCGGGCGATGCGGTTGGTGGCCAGTACGGTCGCCGCGATCGCAAGGCCGGGCAGCGCGGTCAGCCACCAGGCGTTGGCGAGGTAGTTGCGGCCGTCGGAGATCAACGTCCCCCACTCCGGGGCGGGCGGCGGCGCGCCGTAGCCGAGGAAGCTCAGGGCCGACACGGCCAGGATGGAGGCGCCGAAGTCCAAGGTGGCCAGGACGATCACCGGGCCCGCGGCGTTGGGCAGCACATGCCGGCCCAGGACCGCGTACCAGCGGGCGCCGCTCGCGCGCGATGCTTCGACGAACACCGCCTGCCGCACCCGCAGCACCTCGGCGCGCGCCACCCGGGCGAACGAGGCGACGCTGGCGATGCCGACCGCGACCGCCACCTTCACCGTCCCGTAGCCGAGCGCGGTGACCAGGGCGAGGGACAGGAACAGCGCGGGGATGGAGAGGAGGACGTCGACGAAGCGCATCAGGACGTCGTCCACCCAGCGGCCGACGAACCCGGCGACCACGCCGAGCAGTCCGCCGACCACGAACGCGACCAGGACCGCGATGAGCGTTGCCTTCAGGGAGAGTTGGGCACCGTGCACGACCCGGGAGAAGACGTCGCGGCCCAGTTCGTCCGTGCCGAACCAGTGACTGCCGCTCGGGGCGCGGAAGTTCTCCGAGGGCACCCCCTTCAACGGGTCCTGCGAGGTGAACAGGTCCGGCCAGAACGAGGCCAGCACCACCAGGACGAGAACGGCACCCGACAGCAGCAGACCGGGGCGGCGCAGCAGGAACCGTCCCACGCCCGCGCCACGGCCCGGTGCGGAGGACGGTTCCGGTCCTGTCTCGACCGGCCGGGCGAGGCCCAGGGCGGCCTCGGCCGGGTCGTCGATGTCGTCGACAAGGCTCTGACTCATACCAAGCTCGCCCTTCTGTTCGAGGCCACCACGATCCGCGGGTCGAGCAGCGGGTAGACCAGGTCGACGAGCAGGTTCGTCGCCACGAAGATCAGCGCTCCGAACACCACCACCCCCTGGACCACCGGGATGTCCTGCACCGTGACCGCCGCGGCGGTCACCCGGCCGAGGCCGTCGCGGGAGAACACCGTCTCGACCACCACCGAACCGGCGATCAGCTGCCCCACCAGCAGGCCGACGACCGTCAGCGCGGGCAGCGACGCGTTGCGCAGCGCGTGCCGCAGATGCACCCGCCACCGGCCGGCGCCCTTGGCCCGGGCGGTCTCCACATAGGCCTGGTCCAGCGCGGTGAGCAGGCTCTTGGCCAGCACCTGGGCGACGAGCGCGCCCGTCGGGATCGCCAGCGTCAGCGCGGGCAGCACCAGCCCTCGCAGCCCGTCGTTGCCGAACGCCGGGAACCAGTGCAGCCGGAAGGAGAAGACCTCCACGAGCAGGAGCCCCACCCAGAACGTCGGGACCGACACCCCCAGCGGGGGCAGCGACAGCAGGAGCTGCCGCAGCCACCGCTGTGAGGTGTACGTCGCCACCACCGCGAGGCCCCCGCCGAGCAGTACCGCCAACAGCAGTGCGGCACCGGTCAGTTGGAGGGTCTGGGGCAGCGCCTCGGCGAGCGTGGAGGTCACCGGGCGGCCCGTGGAGACCGCGTCGCCGAAGTCCCCGCGCACCGCCCGGCCCAGATAGTCGGCGTACTGCGCCAGGATCGGCTTGTCGAAGCCGTACTCGTGCCGCAGCGCGGCCAGCCGGGCCGGGTCGACGTCCCCCGAGTCCATCCCGGCACCGGCCATCGCGGTGACCGGGTCACCGGGCAGGAAGTCCAGCACCAGGAACGACAGCGTGTACGCCGCCCACAGCACCCCGACCGCCTGCGCCAGACGCTTGATCACATAGCGGCGCACGCGCTAGCCGATCCAGGTGTCGTGCAGCTGGATGCGGCTGCCCGAGTCGAAGGCGAGGCCGTGCACCTTGTTCGCCACGGCCAGCTGGGTCTGGAGCTCCACCACCGGCACGTTGTACGCGTTCTGCACAATCAGCTTCTGCGCGTCGGCCACCAGCTGCTTGCGCTTGGCGGTATCCGTGGTCGCGGCCTGCCCGGAAAGCACCGTGTCGAGCGAACTGGCGGGCAGGCGGTAGAAGTTGGCCAGCTTGCTGGAAAAGGAACTGCGCAGGATGTCGGGGTCGGCGCGGGTCACGTTGCCCCACACCAGGTCGTAGTCGCCACCCTGGAGGGTGGTGGCGAACTGGCTGACCTGGCCCTGCTTGAGCGTCACGTCGATCCCGACGGCCTTCAGCTGCTGCTGGACGAGTTCCAGCGCGGGCTGGTTGGTGGCCGCGTTGGGGAACCAGCTGATGGCCAGGCTCAGCTTCTTGCCGCCCTTGGCGCGGATCCCGTCACCGCCCGCCTTCCAACCGGCCTCGTCCAGCAGGGACTTGGCCTTGGCCGCGTCGAAGGCGAGGTCCGTGGAGAGGTCGGCGTAGTCGGGCGTGGTGTGTGCCAGGACGCTGGTCGCCGGCTTGGTGCCGGTGGGGAAGACGGTGTCGGCGACCTGCTTGCGGTCGAGGGCGGCCAGGATCGCCTGGCGCACCTTCACGTCCTTCAGGGCGGGCCGCGAGTTGTTGATGCCCAGCCCGAACACCACGCCCGGGTTGGCCCGGCGCAGGAGCGTGACCTGGCCGCCCTGGAGCGCCGCCTCGTTGGCCTTGCCGACGCTGCTGATCGCGTCCACCTGACCGGACTGGAGACTGCCGGCCCGCACGCCCGCCTCGGGCACCACCTTGAACACGAGCTTGTCCAGGTAGGCCTCACCCTTCTTGGACCACAGCGAGGAGCCCCAGTCGTAACCGGCGCGCTTGGCCAGGGTGATCGACTGGTTCTGCACGTACTGCTTCAGCACGAACGGCCCCGACCCGACCACGCCGTCACTGCACTTCTGCTGCGGGGTCTTCTTCACGCTCGCCGACGACTCGATGCCCAGCGAGTGGGTCGAAGTCGCCTGGAGGAACTGGGCGTTGGGCTCCTTGAAGGACACCTTGACGGTGAGCGGGTCCACCGCCGTGGTGCTCTTGACGCTGCTCAGATAGCCCTGGGCGAGGACGCCGAGGGCGCCGAGCTTCGGCACCGCGTCGAAGTTGTCCTTGACGACCTGCGCGGTCAGCTTGGAGCCGTCGCTGAAGGTGACCCCCGAGCGCAGATGGAACGTGAACTCCGTGGCGTCGGAGTTGATGTCCCAGCTCTTGGCCAGCCAGGGCACGATCTTGCCGGTCTCGGGGTCCTGGTCGGTGAGGGAGTCCACGGTCTGGCGTACCGAGTAGATGCTCTCGTTGCTGCCGACCTGCTGCGGGTCCACGCAGCCGGCATCCGAACCGACCGCGAACGTCAGCGTGCCGCCGGACTTCGGCTTGCCGCTGTCGTTGCCGGATCCGCCCCCGTCGGAGCCGGATCCGCAGGCGGTCAGCAGCACGCCGGCGGTGAGAAGGGCGGTCAGCGACGCCCATCGGGAGGTTCTGAAATCCGGAAGTGCAGTCACGGGGTGGTTCTCCTCATGTGTGTCACCAGGCACGGGGTGCCGTACGCGGCACGGGCGTGCATGGGAGTGCGGCCCCGGCCGACGTGGTGCCGGTGACGGGGGAGCGCTGTGCAAGCAAAGACCAACTGGGAAAAGGAGATCCGGCAGAAGTGCGGATCAGACGGAGAGGAGCGCGGCGACGACCGGTGCCGGACGTCGACCGGCGGACGGAATGTCCGTCAGAGCGTCACGCCTGACACAGGCAGCTGGTCGAACGCTTCAGATCGATGTGCCGACGGCGCGAGAGCCGGGAGAACACCACAGCGACGGCGAAGGAGGCACTGCGGTCATCGCTGTGACGACGCATGCCGGTCCTCCCCATCCCGGCCCCGCTCAAGGGGCCACGCGCTTGCGGGGATCGCCGGTGATCCCGCCGGGCTTTCACCTGGAGCACCCCACCGCGCGGGAGGGTTGCCGGTCAGCGAGCCAGGGCTTGACGCTGACACTCAATGCCGTTCGTGATCGTACGGAGCGGACTTGTCGAACGTCAATGCCGCAACAGGACGACCCGTTCCTGTACGAGCTTCACACGGTGGCCGCAGGGTGTCCGTGGATCTGGGCACGGCGGCGAGGCGAGCGGCATCGGGTGAGCGATGCCCAGTGGGGTCCGACCGGGTCGGTGCCCAGGCCGTGCGCCGGATGCGAACTCGCGCCGTTTTCACCGCCGTTGTGCCGCGCAGGATCGAGAGGGCGCGGCGTTCGGTCGCCGCGAACTGGGGTGCGGTGAAGTCCGCCGCGCCGCGCGGGCGGGGGAGCGGAACTTCGACGCGGTCCACGACCGTGGCGGGGCGCGGGGACAGCACATGGACGGTGTCCGCGAGCAGGACCGCCTCGTGGAGGTCGCGGGTGGCCACGACGTTCCAGCGGTGGCGTTGCCACATCTCGGTCGGCCGCAGCTGCCGGTGGCTCGGCGACCCGGCGCTCCTCCACCGGTCTTCGTCCACCCGAGTCTGGATACGGCCGTCGCACCGCTGCCCGAGTTCGCCGACCCGGACGGCTCCGACTTCGAACCCGTCGGTGGGGGAACGGGCCGGCGGTAACGTCGAGGAGTACCTGCGCGTGTTCGGCCGCCCCGAGCAACTCGCGTTCTGGCGCGAGAACCGCCCGTACGTCGCCGACGTCACCGCGTTCGCCGGCCGGAGGAGAGCCGCTCATGACCACGTTCCCCACCGCACAGGGCGTGCGGACCACCCCGGAAGGCCTCCTGTGGGAACCCAGCGAGCGCTGGGTACGCGGCCGCAAGGGCGAGGTCACGGTCGTCGACAGCCGCCACCCCGTCCTGGTCTGGGAACCGGGTGTCCCCGTCCCGCTGTACGCCTTCCCGCGCGCGGAGGTCCGCGAGGACCTGCTCCGCCCCGCGAAGAATCCCCCGATGGGAACCCACACCGGCTCGCAGATCTTCTACGACCTCGGCGTCGACGGCGACCTGCTGGAGAACGCGGCCTGGACCTTCCCGGCCGCCGACCTCGCCGATCACATCGCCTTCGAATGGTTCCGGCGCGTGGGCCGGGGCCTCGACCACTGGTACGAGGAGGAGGAAGAGATCTTCATCCACCCCCGCGACCCGCACAAACGCGTCGACGCCATCGCGAGCAGTCGCCACGTCGTGGTCGAGATCGACGGCACGGTCGTCGCGGACACCCACCGCCCCGTGCTGCTGTTCGAGACCGGCCTGCCCACGCGCTACTACATCCCGCGCGAGGACGTCCGCCTCGACCTGCTGACCCCCACCGACCACCACACCGGCTGCCCCTACAAGGGGACCGCCGAGTACTGGTCATGGCAGGGCGGGACCGACATCCCCTCGAACCTCGTCTGGAGCTACCCGGAACCCCTGCCGGCGGTCGGCGCCATCCAGGGACTGCTCGCCTTCTACAACGAGGCGGTCGCCATCACCGTCGACGACGAACTCCTCGAGCGCCCGGTCACCCACTTCAGCAACACGCTCGCAAAGTGAGCACGGGCGAGGCCAAGCCGTCGGAGCGCTGAACAGGGGCGCCGCACGTCGACCGATCCTGGACCCGCAAGCCGCCGAACGAGCCAGGCACCGCGCCCCGGGCGACGACGACCACGGCGTGCCGATCGCGCCTGACACCCGCGCCTCCACGTCGGAACACAGTGCGTCGCTTTTCAGCCATGCCTCCCTGACGTCCCTGTACGGAAAGGTACTTCCCTACCCAGGCATGCACCTGACATCTTGCTCCCACCACTGGTTTCGTACGGCCCGGTCAGTGCCACCAGCACGGCCGGGCCGTCTACGGAGGACGCATTGATACCCCACAGATCCAGCCGACCGAGACGCACGCTGGTGCTGGCGGCCACCCTCGGCGCCGCCCTCGCGCTCGGTGCCCCGGGCGCCCTCGCGGGCACGCTTCCGGTCGTCCCCTCCGCCGCCCCGGCCGCCAAGGCGCCCGCGCCGGCCGCGAAGTCCCACGCTTCGGCCGCCACGTCGGCTTCGCAGAGTGCGGCCTGGGTGGCCGGCACGCGCGCCTACCTCGTGATCACCGCGCCCGGTGACACTTCGGCGGTCCGCTCGGCGATCACGGCCAACGGCGGCACCGTCTTCTCGAGCTTCGACGCCATCGGTGTGATCGTCGCCCACTCGGCGTCCGGCACCTTCGCCGCCACCATGCGCGGCGTCACCGGTGTGCAGCAGGTCGGCGCCACACGTACCTCGGACGTCCCGGCCGACGCCTACAACCCGGCGCTCCCGGCCAACCCGGCCCAGTCCTCGACGCCGGCCGGAGAGCCGGTCCGGGCCGACATGAGCCAGATCAAGGCCGACCAGGCCTGGGCCGTGAACCCGGGCTCCGCCTCCGTCAAGGTAGGCATCCTGGACACCGGTGTGGACGACCAGCACCAGGACCTGGCGCCCAACTTCGACGCGGCCGACTCGGTCTCCTGCGCCTACGGCAAGCCCGACACCCGTACCGGCGCGTGGCGGGACGTCGACACGCACGGCACCCACGTGGCGGGCACCGTCGCCGCGGCCAAGAACGGCAAGGGCGTTGTCGGTGTGGCCCCCGGGGTGAAGATCGCGGCGGTGCGTGTCGCCGAGCCGGGCAACTCCTTCTTCTTCGCCGAGAACACCATCTGCGGCTTCGTCTGGGCCGGTGACCACGGCTTCAAGGTCACCAACAACAGCTATTACACGGACCCGTGGCAGTTCAACTGCCCGGACAACATCGACCAGGCCGCCATCATCGAGGGCGTCACGCGCGCCCAGGAGTACGCCGAGAGCAAGGGCTCCCTCCAGATCGCCGCCGCGGGCAACGAGAACTACGACCTCGCCCACAAGACGACCGACTCCGCGAGCCCGAACGACTCGACGCCGGTCACCCGCACCATCACCAACGCCTGCCTCGACATCCCGACCGAGCTGCCGGGCGTGGTCACGGTCGCGGCCAACGGCACCGGTGTCACCAAGGCCTCGTTCTCCAACTACGGCCAGGGCGTCATCGACGTCGCTGCGCCGGGCAGCAACGTGTACTCCACCGTCCCCGGCGGCGGTTACGGCAGCAAGAGCGGCACCTCGATGGCCACCCCGCACGTGGTCGGTGTGGCGGCACTCATCGCCAGCGCCAACCCGGGCATCACGCCTGCGCAGATCCGCGCCAAGCTGGCCGAGCAGGCCAACGACATCGCCTGCCCCTCGGACAGCCGCTGCACGGGCACCACGGCCAACAACTCCTTCTTCGGCGAGGGACAGGTCGACGCCCTCAAGGCCGTCGGGGCCACCCCGCCGCCCGGCAAGTACTTCGAGAACCTCGCGGACTTCGCCATCAGCGACAACGCGACCGTGGAGAGCCCGATCGCCGTGACGGGTGTGACCGGCAACGCCCCGGCCACCCTCAAGGTGGGTGTGGACATCAAGCACACCTACATCGGTGACCTCAAGGTCGACCTGGTGGCGCCGGACGGCACCGTCTACACACTGCACAACCGCGCGGGCGGCAGCGCCGACAACATCGCCCAGACCTACACCGTGGACGCCTCCTCGGAGGTCGCCAACGGCACCTGGAAGCTGCGCGTCAACGACAACGCCGCCTCCGACACGGGCAAGATCGACGCCTGGAACCTGACCTTCTAGCACAGGTCCGGGTACGAACTGCCGGGCAGCGAAAGGAACATGGGCCTCGGCGGCGGTGTACGCCGCAGCCGGGGCGACCATGCCGGAGGCGCCCGCCGCGGCCCGCCCACGGAGGGCGGGCCGCGCTGGTCGACTGCTTGTGGGCGCCGGCGACCATGGCCACCGTCACGGTGTCGCCGTCACCGCCGCGACCGCGGTCCCGGCGCCTGCGACCGACTGCTCCAAGTGGGCTGCATTCGTAGGGGAGTTCGCGTCCCGGGTTCGAGGACGCGGCGCATCCGGGACCTCTCCGTGAGGCGAGGCCGAAAACCGACGCCGTCTGTGCCGATATGCCCGCCCGGCAAGGTCAATTCCAGCCGTTGCTTTGGCATTCCCATGACAAAACTGTGCGCGCGATGCCACTCTTCTGCGGAAGTTCACGCTTCCTTGACGGAATCCCCACACGGAGCAAGCCTCCGCCCTCCACCCCCCACCTCCTTCAACCCGCATGCCGTGCAGCACTCCGGACCGGCACACACCGCCGCTCCGTCACCGCCACGACCCCCCACCCCGGGCCGTCCGTTGTATCGAAGGAGAACCCGTTGCCCCAGCGACGCCGCGCTCTCATCGGGCGCAGACACACCACCGTCCTCGCCTTCACGGCCATAGGCTCCCTGCTCGCCCTCGCCGCCCCCGGTCTCGCCACCGCGGTCCCGGCGGATCCGGGCCCCACGAAGATCACCGCCACCCCCAGGGCCGGCGCCGCCCAGTCGTCCCTGACGCCCGCCCGCCGCGCCGCCCTCATCAAGAGCGCCCGGTCCGCAGCGCCCCGCACAGCACAGCGGATCGGCCTCGGCGCCCAGGAGAAGCTCGTCGTCAAGGACGTCATCAAGGACGCCGACGGCACCACGCACACCCGTTACGAGCGCACCTACGCGGGGTTGCCCGTCCTGGGCGGTGACCTGGTCGTCCACGACCAGAGCGGTCGTACGACCGTCACCAAGGCGAGCCCCGCCCGACTCCAGGTCCCCTCGCTCCACCCGAAGCTCACCGCCGCCGGTGCCGCCACCAAGGCCCTCGGCATCTCGAAGAAGACCAAGGTCAAGGGAGCCGAGACGGAACAGGCGCCCCGCCTGGTGGTCTGGGCCGGGACCGGCAAGCCCGTGCTGGCCTGGGAGACCCTCGTCGAGGGCGTCCAGAAGGACGGCACCCCCAGCGAACTCCAGGTCGTCACCGACGCCGGCACCGGCAAGGAACTCCTGGCCGCCGAGCACGTCCACACCGGCACCGGCACCGGCCAGTACGCCGGCGAGGTCCCCCTCGGCACCACCCTGTCCGGTTCGACGTACCAGCTCGTCGACCCCGATCGCGCCGGGCAGCGTACGTACGACCTCAACCAGGGCACCTCGGGCACCGGCACCCTGTTCACGGACGACAACGATGTCTGGGGCAACGGTCTGCCGTCCAACCGTCAGACCGCCGGTGTCGACGTGGCGTTCGGCGCGGCGGCCACGTGGGATTACTACAAGGAGACCTACGGCCGCAACGGCATCCGCAACGACGGTGTCGCCGCCTACAGCCGCGCCCACTACGGCAGCAACTACGTCAACGCCTTCTGGCAGGACTCCTGCTTCTGCATGACGTACGGCGACGGCTCGGGCAACACCCACCCGCTGACCGCGCTCGACGTGGCGGCCCACGAGATGAGCCACGGTGTCACGGCGGCCACCGCGGGACTGAACTACTCAGGGGAGTCCGGCGGGCTCAACGAGGCGACCTCCGACATCTTCGCCGCCGCCGTCGAGTTCTACGAGAACCTTCCGGCCGACCCCGGCGACTACCTCGTCGGCGAGAAGATCGACATCAACGGTGACGGCACACCGCTGCGTTACATGGACAAGCCCTCCAAGGACGGTGACTCCCGGGACAGTTGGAGCTCCACCCTCGGCGGCATCGACGTCCACTACTCCTCGGGCCCCGCGAACCACTTCTTCTACCTGCTCTCCGAGGGCAGCGGCGCCAAGACCGTCAACGGCGTGGCCTACGACAGCCCGACCTACGACGGCCGGCCCGTCACCGGCATCGGCATCCAGAACGCCGCCGCGATCTGGTACCGCGCGCTGACGACGTACATGACCTCCACGACCAACTACGCCGGCGCCCGCACCGCCACCCTGTCGGCCGCGAGCGACCTGTTCGGCGCCTACAGCCCGACCTACCTCGCCGTCGCCGACGCCTGGGCCGCGATCAACGTCGGCAACCGCATCGCCCTCGGCGTCAACCTCGCGCCGACCGCCGACCAGATCAGCGGCATCAACCAGAGCGTCAGCCTCCAACTCGACGCCTACACCACCAACACCGGCGCCGCCCTGACCTACGAGGCCACCGGACTGCCCGCCGGCCTCAGCATCAGCCCGACCGGTCTGATCAGCGGCACCCCGACGACCGTCGGCACCAGTGACGTCACGGTCACCGTGACCGACAGCACCGGGGCGACCGCCACGGACACCTTCACCTGGAAGATCGGCTACGTCTACGCCAGCACCACCCGCGTCGACATCCCCGACGTCGGGCCCGCCGTGGAGTCACCGCTGACCATCACCGGCCGCGACGGCAACGCCTCCGCGACCACCTCGGTCTACGTCAACATCGTCCACACCTACCGCGGTGACCTCACGGTCGACCTCGTCGGCCCCAACGGCACCGTCTACTCCCTGCTCAACCGCAGCGGCGGCTCCGCCGACAACGTCGACCAGACCTTCACCGTCGACGCCTCCGCGCAACCGATCAACGGCACCTGGACCCTGCGCGTGCAGGACTGGGCAGCCATCGACGTCGGGTACATCGCCCGCTGGCAGCTGACCCCCTGACATCCGGTCCCACCGAACGACGCCGCCCGGATCCCCGATCCGGGCGGCGCCGATGTTACGGCGGGGACATCCTGGGCACTGCTGAACGCCGGGGCGGACGACGAGAAGGGGCCGTCATGGTGGAGTCGTCGCAGGACGTCACGGTCGTTGCTCTCCTGGCGGATCCGGACGCGCCGACCGAGGTCGCGCGGCGCATGGCCCGGCAGCTGCCCGCTCGACTCGCGGACGCCTCCGGTCGGCACCGACGGTTCGACGTCGAGGTCGTGAGCGAGCCTTTCACCGCAGGAACCGAGGACCCGACTGTACTGACACGACGGCTCATGGACCGTGTCGGTGAGGAGAGGTGGAACATCGTGGTAGCCCTCACCGACCTGCCGTTGCACTCCCGGGGGCACAAGCTCGTCGTGGATCTGAGCCATGAACACGGTCTGGCGCTCCTGTCCCTCCCCTCGCTGGGCGGACTGCGTTTCGAGAGCAAGGCCCGGCGGGCGGTCGAAGGGGCCGTGCTCAGCCTGGCGGACGCGCAAGCTGAGGCCGTGGGGGCCGGGCACCGTGGGCCGTTGGCCGATTTCACCGGTCGCCTGTCATCGGTTCACCAGGCCCCGGTCGGTGACGACGAGGCGGCGGATCTCCGGTACGTCGTCGGCGGGCTCGGCGGTTATCTGAGGGTGCTCGGCGGTATGGTCCGGGCCAATCGGCCGTGGCGCTTGGTCCCGGGCCTGTCGAAGGCCCTCGCGGCCGCACTCGCGGCAGGAGCGATCGCCATCGTGAACTCCACCATCTGGAGTCTGGCCGTGTCCCTCGACACCCCACGACTCGTGATCGCCACGGTCGGATCCGTCGCACTCATGATCGGCTGGCTGATCGTGGACGCGCACCTGTGGCATCGAGCGGCGGGGCACTCGCCGGAGGAGAGGAAGCGAGCGGTCCTCTACAACGCGTCCACGGTCGTGACCGTGTGCATCGGAGTGCTCATCTGCTACGTGGGGTTGCTCCTCATCTCGTTGCTGTGGGCGCTTTTCATCCTCAACGGCCCGGTGTTCGCCTCCATGACGCGAACTCCGCTGCGCGCCGCGGAGTACTGGACGCTGGCCTGGTTCGTCGCTTCGGTCGCCACGGTGGGCGGTGCGCTGGGATCGGGTCTGGAGAGTGACGAGGCGATCCGCTCGGCCGCCTACTCCAAGCGTGAACAGGAGCGTCGCCGCACGCTCGAGGACGATGACTAGCGGGTGACCGGACTCGGAGAGGCGATCCTCGACCGCTGGTGGTCCGGTACAAAAGGGTCGGCTGATCGATCGGTGAAAGCTGTTTCGCGTCGAAGGCCCACGGGGACCCGCACCGCACGCCGTCGGAGCGCCGAAGCAGCGCCTGGCGGGCCGACGGCCCGAACCGCCGATCCACCTGGTCCTGGTGGACGGCCCGCAGAGGCGTGCCGGAGCCACGGAGCCCGTCGCAGCACTCACGAGCGTCAGGCTCTTCGCACGTCTCATCATCGCCGTGCCGCGGTCCTGCCGTGACACCGAGGGAAGTCATCATGAAAGCAGCGGTATACGAAGGACCGCGAACGGTCGCGGTGAAGGACGTGCCGGACGCGAAGATCGAGCACCCCTGCGACATCATCGTCAAGATCACCACAACCAACATCTGCGGTTCGGACCTGCACATGTACGAGGGCCGCACCTCGTTCGAGACCGGCCGTGCCTTCGGACACGAGAACATGGGCCAGGTCGTGGAGGTCGGCCCGGCCGTCCGCAAGGTCCAGGTCGGCGAGTACGTGGTCCTGCCCTTCAACATCGCCTGCGGCTTCTGCAAGCAGTGCGAGCGGGGTCTGACCAACTACTGCCTGACCATGCAGCCGGATCCGGCCCTCGCCGGAGCCGCCTACGGATTCGCCGACATGGGCCCCTACCAGGGCGGTCAGGCGGAACTGCTGCGTGTGCCCTACGGCGATTTCAACGCGCTGCGCCTGGGCGAGGACGCCGCCGAGCGGCAGACCGACTACGTGATGCTCGCCGACATCTTCCCCACCGGCTATCACGCCACCGAGATGGCCAACGTCAAGCCGGGCGACCAGACGATCGTCTTCGGCGCCGGTCCCGTCGGACTGATGGCGGCCTACTCCGCCCTGCTCAAGGGCGCCGGCCGCGTCTGGGTGGCCGACCATCAGCCCGACCGGCTGCGCGTTGCGGAGGAGATCGGGGCCATCCCGATCAATACCGCAGAGCAGGACCCGGCGGAGGTCGTCAAGGAAGCCACCCTCGGTCTCGGCGCCGACAACGGGTGTGAGTGTGTCGGCTACCAGGCACACGACCACGAGGGGCGGGAGGACGCCGGCCTCACGCTCAATGGCCTGATCGACGCGGTCAGGTTCACGGGCGACATCGGTGTGGTGGGCGTCTTCCTGCCGCAGGACCCCGGTGGCGAAGAGGCCCAGGGCGAGCTGGAGGCGCAGGGCAAGGTGCCGATCGACTTCGGCATGATGTGGTTCAAGGGCCAGCACATGGGCACGGGGCAGGCACCGGTGAAGAGGTACAACCGGGCGCTGCGGGACCTGATCGCCGGTGAGAAGGCGACGCCGGGGTTCATCGTCTCCCACGAGCTCAGCCTGGACGAGGCTCCTACCGCCTACGAGCACTTCGACGCCCGTGACGAGGGCTGGACGAAGGTGGTGCTGCATCCCGACGGCCACGGCGACGGCCACAAGCAGGAGTGAGGAAGCCAGGGGTCTGAGACACCTGGTCGAGGGCGACCGCGTCGGTCGCCCCCGAGCCCCCGAGTCGTTGGCGCGCGGCAACGCGCCGGTAAACCTCCTTTTCGCCTGGTCCCGGCCGTCAGTCAACCGACATGCTGGGGCGCAGGATCCGCACAGCCCCTGCGGTGCCGGCTCACCAGAACGTGCGCGGCGGTCCGCACGGGGAGTTCGGCGGTCCGGCCGCCGCTGCCGACCGTCACACCGCCGGGCGACGACGTCACGCTCACGACCGCGCCGGGTTGAACTCCGGCGTGCCGCAGGGTGTGCATCACCTCGGCATCCGCCTGGAGCGGCTCGCCGATGCGCCGCACGACCGCGCTCGCGCCGTCGGGCCCCCGCTCCAGCTCGTTGAGGCTGACCACGCCCTCGTCCCGGAACGGCTCCGCGGCGGGCTTCTCGCCGAGTTCCTCCAGGCCCGGGATCGGGTTGCCGTACGGCGACCGTGTCGGGTGCCGCAGCAGCTTGAGGATGCGGCGTTCGACGGCCTCGCTCATCACGTGCTCCCAACGGCAGGCCTCGGCGTGGACCTGTTCCCACTCCAGCCCGATCACCTCGATGAGCAGGCATTCGGCGAGCCGGTGCCTGCGCATGACGCGGACGGCCGTCCGCCGGCCCTCCTCGGTCAGCTCCAGGTGCCGGTCGGAGGCGACGTGCAGCAGGCCGTCACGCTCCATGCGGGCGGCGGTCTGGCTGACGGTGGGGCCGCTGTGGTGCAGACGCTCGGCGATGCGGGCGCGCAGGGGGGCCACGCCTTCCTCCTCGAGCTCCAGGATGGTGCGGAGATATCTCTCGGTGGTGTCGATGAGTCGGGACATGCCGTGTCTCAGGCGGGGGTTTCCGCGGTGGTGGTGAGGACCGCGCGGCCGAGGACGTGACCGGTCATGGTGAAGCCCAGGACGGCCGGCGTGGCGTCGGCCGGGACGCCTATGGACTCGACGTCGAGGGCGTGGACCACGACGAAGTAGCGGTGCGGGCCGTGGCCGGGCGGCGGGGCGGCGCCGATGAAGCGGGCCGCGCGGGCGTCGTTGGGCAGCTGGAACGCGCCCTCGGGCAGGCCCGAGCCGGTGTCGTCGCCGGCGCCCTCGGGCAGCTCGGTGACGGCGGCGGGGATGTCGGCGACCGCCCAGTGCCAGAACCCGGAGCCGGTGGGGGCGTCGGGGTCGTAGACGGTGACGGCGTAGCTCTTGGTGCCCTCCGGCGCGCCGCTCCAGGACAGGTGCGGGGAGAGGTCTTTCCCGCCGGGGACGCCGAAGATGCCGGAGAACTGTTCGGGCGGCCAGGGGGCGCCGTCGCTGACGGTGCTGCTGGTGACGGTGAAGGAGGCCGCCTCGGGGAGGCGGGCGAAGGGGTCGTTGGCGCTCATCGTGTCGTTCCTTTCCGGACGTGCTGTGGGCGGTCGTCGGCGGCCGTCTTAATCGACCCTAGCATTGATAATCGATTATTGTCTGCATCGTCTATGATGACGGCATGACTCAGACGGCCCACACCTCGGCCTCGCCGGGCAAGCAGATGCTCTCCGAGCAGGTCTACGCACACCTGCGGGACGCGATCATGCGCGGCGACTACGCCCCCGGTGACGCCCTCAAGCCGCAGGATCTCGCCAGGGAGCAGGGTGTGAGCCTGGCCGTCGTGCGCGAGGCGCTGGTGCGGGTGGTCGGAGAGGGCCTCGCGGACCGGCTGCCCAACCGGGGCTTCGCCGTCCCGGCCCTCTCCGACCGTCGCTGGCAGGAGATCGCCGAAGCCCGCCGGACCGTAGAACCGGTGGTGCTGCGCATGTCCATCGAGCGCGGCGACGTCGACTGGGAGGCCCGCCTACGGGCCGCACACCACCGTCTGGCCCGCACCCCGGCGTACGTGCCGGAGGAGGGGGCCTATTACAGCAGCGCATGGTCCGAAGCCCACCGGGTCTTCCACCGCACCCTGCTGGAAGGGTGCGGCAATTCCGTGCTGCTGGAGACCTTCGACCGGATGTGGACCGCGAGCGAGCTCGCCCGCCGCTGGGCGGCGCTGCGCATCGGTGAGCAGGTGGGTGTCGACGAGCACCGCCGGCTGGAGGAGGCCGCGCTGGCCCGCGACGCCGACACCGCGGCCGAGGTCCTGGTCCAGCACCTCACGCAGACTCCGGCCGCACTCACCGGCTGTACCGCCGAACCCACGACGGAATCCTGACGTGCCAGGCGCGGCCGCGGCTCAACCGCCTGTCTCCCCCTGACGGGGCCTGCCCTCGGGCTCACCGCCCGGCCGTGTCGGGCCGCCCGGTGGCGTGTTGCCCGCGGTCAGATGCTCGAGCACCTCGACCAGTTCCTGGCAGGCCCGTTCCACCGAGCGCCGGGTGTTGCGCTGCTCGGTGATCACGGCGGAGAGCAGCAGGGCGGTGAGGGCCATGGTGCCGTTGAACGCCTGCAGTTTGAGCATCACTTCGATGCGGTCCAGGCCTTCGAATGGGCCGGCCCGCTCCGTGGCGGCGACGGTGGCCATGACGGACGTGACGAGTGCGCAGAGCATGCTGCCGACCAGTTGGAAGCGTAGCGCCGTCCAGATCAGGAGCGGGTAGACGAGGAACAGCACACTGAGGCTGCTGTGCGTGACCAGCCATACGGAGCCGCACGTGATGAGGGCGAGCCCGGTGGCCTCCTGCCAGCGGGACAGATGGGGAGGCCAGCTGGCCCGGTGGAGCGCCAGCAGGAGCGGTGTGATGATCAGGACCCCCATCGCGTCACCCACCCACCACGCCAGCCACACCTCCCAGAGGCCGTGACCGTGGAGCCGGTCGGTGATCACGAGCATGCCGACGCCCACCGTGGCGCTGATCAGCATGCCGGTCAGGGCCCCGAGGAACACCAGGGCCAGGCCGTCCCGGAACCTGCTGAGGTCGGTACGGAAGCCCACCGCACGGAGCATGAGGCAGGCACAGACGGGCGCGGCCGTGTTGCCCGCCAGGTTGCCGAGCACCTCGGGTTGCAGCGAGGTGAGGTGCATGATGACGAGCAGGGAACCGAGTGCGATGCCGGGCCAGACCCGCAGCCCGAAGATCAGCAGGGCGGCCACCGCGATACCGGTCGGCGGCCAGATGGGGGTGAACACCGCCCCTTCGACGGCCAGGTTGCGCAGGAGCCCGAGCCGTCCCGCGGCGTAGTAGCAGCCGGCGACGGCCAGCACCTGGAGGGCGACGACGCCGGTCCGGCGCAGATTCTCGGTACCCACCACACAAGCCATCAGACACCGGCGCGGCCGTTCCGGCGACGTGGGAGCGGCGGCATACCGCCCTACAGCTGAGCTTCGGTTCCTTCGTGGCCGACGACCAGCACGGCGGCGTCGTCCTCGTGTCCCACCTGGTCGGCGCCCCGGATCACGGCGGTGGCGAGGGCGTGCGCGTCCAGGCCGGCCACGGCGGCGATGCCGGCGAGGCGCACGACCTGGTCCAGGCCCTGGTCGACCTCCATCGAGGGCCCCTCGACGACGCCGTCCGTGAGCAGGACGAAGACGCCGCCCGTGGTGAGCCGGTACCGGGTCACGGGGTAGGTCATGCCGGCGCCCACTCCCAGCGGCGGACCGCCCTCGTCGCTGCCGATGCCGGACTTGCCGTCCGCCGTCGCCCAGACGGAGGGGACATGGCCGGCGCGGGCGCTCTCGAGCGTCCCGGTGGTCGGGTCGAGGCGCAGGAAGGTGCAGGTGGCGAAGAGGTCGGCGCCGAGGGACAGGAGGAGATCGTTGGTCTGTGCGAGGAGTTCGCCGGGGTCGCTCGTCACGGAGGCGAGTGCGCGCAGGCAGACGCGTACCTGTCCCATGAAGGCGGCGGCCTCGATGTTGTGGCCCTGTACGTCCCCGATGGACAGCCCTATCCGGCCGTCCGGCAGGTGAAAGGCGTCGTACCAGTCGCCGCCCACATTGAGGCCGTGGTGTGCCGGTACGTAGCGCACCGCGAGGTCGTAGCGGGGCACCGTGGGCATCTTCGCGGGCAGCATGCCGCGCTGCAGGGCGATGGCCAGCTCGACCTGGGACCGCTGCAGCTCCGCCTGCTCACGCGCCTGCGCGGTCAGCGAGCCGAGCCTGGCCAGCAGCTCGTCGCCGTCGTGCGCCGGGCCCTTGCGGGACATGGACCGCTCCGAACGATCTGCACCGTTTTGAGGGTGCTCGACACAAAGGACGCGTACAAATTACTCATATTGGATGATAGCGGCGCTGTGGTGTGCCGGAGCGCGAGCAGGACTGCCCCTTCCGCCTCTCCCCTGAGCACTGGGGTGTCACCCCGGTGCGAGGGCGGCGGGGTTCGGGTTTCGTGGGCGCATGCCGGGTCAGCGCACCCACCCAAGAGAGGCCCGCCCATGACAGTCCCGCATCCCGTGGTCTTCATCCACGGCCTTTGGCTGCACAGCACCTCCTGGCAACCCTGGATCGATCTGTTCCGGGCGGAGGGCTACGCACCCTCCGCACCCGGGTGGCCCGGCGACCCCGACACCGTCGAGGAAGCGCGGCAGAACCCCGAGAGCCTTGCCGCCCGCCCGATGAGCTCCACGTTCCCCCATCAGACCGGGCCGCCGGACCCGGTCTGTTCGACGGTCAGGGTACTGTGCCGCGTCCGGCGATCTGAAGAACGGCCTGGGCCCCGACGGCCCCTGGTGTCAGGTGAGTCGGGGTGCCACCTCGGCTGCGACCCACTCCATGGCCTTCTCGACGTGTTCGGCCGCGATGGGCAGCCACAGGGTGCCGGCGGTGAGCCCTGCCTCGGCGAGCCGCCCGAGGTCGTCGGCGACACTCGACGCGGTGGGCGCGGTGCCGCCGAGCGGCCGTCCCGGTGGCGCGATGACCGCGGGGACACCAGGAGGAGTGAGGAACAGCGCCGAAGCGAGCGTCAGCCGGTCGGCGTTCTCCGCGCCGCCGAGGTCCCGCAGGCGGCGCCGTACGTCGGTGAGCTCCTCGGCGTCGGCGCCTGTGCCGTACCAGGCGTCACCGAAACGCAGCGCCCGGCGCAGGGCGGCGTCGCTGTGTCCGCCGACCCACACCGGCGGACCGCCGGGGGTGATCGGGGGCACTCCCAACTGCGCTTGGCGCAGTGTCGTGAACGGTCCGTCGAAGTCCGCGGGGCGCTGGGCCCACAGGGCCTTGGCAGCGGCGAGATGGTCGTCGGTACGCGCACCACGTTCACGGGCGGGTACACCCACGGCGGCGAATTCGTCGGGATTCCAGCCGGTGCCGACGCCCAGCAGCAAGCGCCCTGCGGACACGACATCCAGCGTCGCCGCCTGGTTGGCGAGCACCACCGCCGGATAGAACGGCGCGACGAGTACGGACGTCAGCAGCCGCAGGCGCGTCGTCGCCCCCGCCACGGCCGAGAGCAGAACGAGCGGATCCGTGTCGAGGCCGAAACCGCTGTCCAGCAGGCGGTTGCCGACCGCGACATGATCGAAGCCCAGGTCCTCCGCGTGGCGTGCGGCGCGGAGCACGGCGGCTCCGTCGTCGACCGGCCAGCGAGGCTGGAGGGAAACACCGAGGCGCAGGGGCATGAGAGTGCCTTTCGACGGCGGTCCGACGGTGACATGGCGATCGGCGACCGCCCTGTCGTCAGACCCAACTCCGGCATCGCCCCTCTTTCATCCCGGAACCCCAGCCGGTGTACGGCTGGGGTTCCGCGATGCGGCGGGTGCCGCGGATCAGGGGGTCAGCGCTGCAGGGTGAGCAGACCCGGCCGGTATGGCAGCTTCTCGTAGGGGGTGCTGCTCGGGGTGTTGGGGTCCAGACCCTGGTAGAGGAACTGCAGGTTGCAGGGGTCGATGGTCATGGTCTGGTCGGGGTTGTTGCGGACCAGGTCACCGTGGCTGATGCTGTTCGTCCAGGTGGCACCGCTGTTGGCCTTGCCCGCGAAGGGGCTGGACTCGGTGGCGGCCTGGGCGGTCCACGGGCCGTTGAGGCTGGTGGCGGTGAAGGAGCGGAAGAAGCGGTCCTCGTTCACACCGCGCGCCTCGACGATCATGAGGTACTGGTTCTGGCTCTGGACTTTGTAGACCTGCGGCGCCTCGAAGAGGTTCTTGACCGTGTCGGTCATGACCGTGGTGTACGACGAGCCGAAGCTGCCGGGGAAGTTCCCGATCGGGATGGTCGACTTGAAGATGCCGCCGTTGTCGTTCGCGAAGAACAGGTACATGTTCTGGTCGTCGGCGATCACGGTCGGGTCGATCGGGCCGCCGCTGGGGAGGGTGCCGGTGAACAGCGCCTGCGGTGCGGACCAGCCGTTGGGGTTGGTGGGGTCGCTGGACGTGCGGTAGGTGAAGGGCCAGGCGGTGCCCCATCCCAGAGAGACCATCACCCAGACGTTCTTGGGCGCGAAGTAGAACACCTGGGGCGCCACGGCGGACGAGTTCATCGCGGTCTGCCCGGCCGACGCCATGTCCGACCAGTTGGTGAACGGGGCGAAGCCCATCGAGTGCCAGTTGCCGTCGGAGTAGGTCGCGTAGACGAGGTGCTTGCCGTTGTACGTGGTGGTGGTGAAGTCCTTCAGCGAGAGCCACCCGTTGGCCGGCTGCGCCAGCGGGCCGGTCGAGCTCCACCGGTACGTCGAGGGAAGAGCACACGAGTTGGACGCGGCGGACAGGCCGCTCCACTTCTGGCTGCTGCTGCCAGTGCAGTTCGAGAGCTGCACCGCTGTGCCGTTGGCCGTGCCGCCCCCCGAGACGTCGAGGCACAGTCCGGACTCCACGGCGACGATCGTGCCGTCGGTGTTCGCCCGCCACTGCTGGTTGGTGCCGCCGTTGCAGGACCAGATGACCGGCCGGGTACCGGCTGTGGTGGCGTGGCCCGGGACGTCGAGGCACTTGTTGCCGTAGACGGTCAGCTGGTTGCTGTCCGTCAGCGTCCACTGCTGGTTGGTCCCGCCATGGCAGTCCCAGATCTGCACGTTCGTGCCGTCGGTCTGGGCGGCGCCCGGCACATCGAGACACCGGCCGGAGGCAACGCCTCGCACGGCGCTGGTGGTTGCGGCTTGAGCCGGGGTGGCGACGAGCATCGCCGCCAACGAGGCCATGACCGCAACGGGGACTGCGAACACCCCGAACAGCCGTCTGGGGCTGGAACCACGTCTGCGCATGGGGACCTCATCATCCTCGAGTAGGTGGTTCGTTCGATATTACGAATGCGTGTCGGAATATCGAGCAGACTGGATCATGAGAGAACCCGCGGGTGCCGTCAATACTTCGCGCAGGATTCGCGACCCGGAACATTTACGGGGCTTGCGCCGCGGAGGGGACGCCGCGGAGAGGACGCCGCGGAGAGGCAGCAACGGAAAGAAAGTTCCCGGCTCGCGGCAACCCCTGACGTGGCCTGTGACAACAAGGGGGCGGATCCGGCCAGTTCCGGTGCCCGGTTCCGCTGACCTTGAGAACGGCCTGCAAGGAGAACACCCTTCATGAACAACCCCACGAACGGCGGGCGCCGCGGTCGTCACCGCCGCCGCTGGACCGCGACCGGTCTGCTGCTCGGCGTGCCCGCCGTTCTCGTGCCGTACCTGCTCTACGCACAGGAGGACTCGCAGGCCGCGACGGTCGACGCCGACGCCTACTACCGGCTGGTCTCGGTGCGCAGCGGCAAGGTGCTGGACGTCAACGGGTACTCCACCGCCGACGGCACACGTATCCAGCAGTGGACCGACCAGAACACCGCCAACCAGCAGTGGCGGCTGAAGCCCACCGGGGACGGCTACTACGAGCTGGTGAACCGCAACAGCGGCAAAGTGCTGGGCATAACCGACCAATCCACCGCTCAGAAGGCCGCCGCCGAGCAGCAGACCGACACGTCCGCGACCTCCCAGGAGTGGAAGATCGAGGAGGTGAGCGGTTCCGAAGCCGTCACCTTCGTCTCGCGCAGGAGCGGGCAGGTCCTGGACGTTTCCGGCGGCTCCACGGCCGAGGGCGCGGCCGTCATCCAGTATCCGGGCACGGGCGGCAGCAACCAGCAGTGGAAGCTGGTGAAGGTGGCCGAGACCCAGGCCTCCGGGTCCGCCGGGGAGCAGACGGTGGCCGCGTCCGGGCCGTATGTGTGGAAGAACGCCCAGGTGGCGGGCGGCGGTTACGTCACCGGGCTGGTGTTCAACCCGAAGGAGAAGGGCCTGCTGTACGCGCGCACCGACATGGGTGGCGCCTACCGCTGGGACACCGGGGCCGAGCAGTGGATCCCGCTGACCGACTTCCTCGGCGAGAAGGACTGGAACCTGCTGGGCATCGACTCGCTGGCCACCGACCCCGTCGACCCCGACCGGCTCTACCTCGGCACAGGCACCTACACCAACGAGTGGGCGGGCAACGGCGCGATCCTGCGTTCCACCGACCGGGGCCGCACCTTCCAGCGCACCGATCTGCCGTTCAAGCTGGGCGGCAACGAACCCGGCCGCGGGGCGGGCGAGCGGCTGGTGATCGACCCCGCGGACCACTCCACCCTGCTGCTGGGCACCCGTAAGAACGGCCTGTGGCGCAGCACCGACTACGGGGTGACGTGGCGTCAGGTGTCGTCGTTCCCCGTCAAGGACGGGGCGGGGAGCGGCGCGGGCATCTCCTTCGTGACGTACGGCCCGGCCGGCAGCAACACGGTCTACGTCGGCGTCAACGACAAGTCCACGCCCCTGTACCGTTCGGCCAATGGCGGCAGCAGCTGGCAGGCCGTCTCCGGGCAGCCCACCGGCCAGATGCCGCAGCACGGTGTGGTCACCGGTGACGGCTCGCTGTACCTGACCTACAGCAACAGCATCGGCCCCATGGACGCGACGGCGGGCTCGGTGTGGAAGTACACCCCGTCGGGCGGCGCGTGGAAGAACATCTCGCCCTCGCAGGGCAGTTACGGGTTCTCCGGTCTGGCCGTCGATCCGCAGAAGCCCTCCACGGTGATGGTCACCACCCTCGACCGCTGGTGGCCGGAGGACGAGATCTACCGCACCACCGACGGCGGCGCGACCTGGAAGGCACTGGCCGACAAGTCGCAGCGCGATGCCTCCGGTGCTCCGTTCGTCGGCACGCACACGGGCCACTGGATGACCGCCCTGGCCATCGATCCCTTCAACTCCGGGCACGTGCTGTACGGCACCGGCAACGGCATCTGGCGCAGCAAGGACGCCAACGCCTCCGACAGCGGCGGCACCAGCCACTGGGCCGCCTCCGGGGCCCGCGGGCTGGAGGAGACCGCGCTGGCCGACGCGATCGCTCCTCCCGGCGGCGCCACCGTCATCACCTCCATGGGCGACCAGGGCGGCTTCCGCCACGACTCCCTGACCGAGGTGCCCGGCGGACGAATGAAGAACCCGCTGATGAGCAGCAGCACCGACATCGACTTCGCCCAGTCCAAGCCGTCGATGATGGTCCGTGTCGGTACCGGCGGCGACCAGGACGGCGCCTACTCCACCGACGGCGGCAGCACCTGGACCGGCTTCACCGCCGAACCGGTCCCCAGCGCGAACATGGGCCATGTCGCCCTCTCGGCGGACGGTTCCATCATCGTCTGGGCCGAATCAGGCCAGGCCCCCTATCGCTCGACCGACAAGGGAGCGCACTGGTCGAAGGTCAGCGGCCTGGGCACCGACGCCGTCGTCGTCGCCGACCGCTCCTCGGCGGACACCTTCTACTCCCTGTCCGACGGCAAGCTCTACGCCAGCACCGACGGCGGCGCGACCTTCACCCCCCGCGCCACGGGCCTGCCCTCCGGCCGGCTCACCGCCGTCCCCGGCATCAACGGCGATTTGTGGCTCGCCGGAGGCGACAGGGGGCTGCTGCACTCCACCGACGGCGGCCGCACCTTCACCACACTCACCACGGTGAAGTCCGCCTCCGCCCTCGGCTTCGGCAAGGCCAAGCCGGGCACCGGCTACCAGGCCCTCTACCTGATCGGCACCGTCGACAAGGTCACCGGCGTCTTCCGCTCCACCGACAAGGGCGCCACCTGGGTCCGCGTCAACGACGACGCCCACCAGTGGGGCGCCATCGGCAGCCTCGGCATCATCACCGGCGACCCCGACACCTACGGCCGCGTCTACATCGGCACCAACGGACGCGGCCTGCAGTACGGCGACCCGTCCTGACCCCAGGACCCTAAGGCGGGGCCGCGGCCACAACCACCCGCGGCCCCACCCAGGTTGGACGTGCCCCTGACGTCGGTGGTGGCCGGCGTGGTCGTTCTCATGAGCCGGCCGCCGGGTGCAGCCGGGCCCCCTGCACGCCATCGTCAACGGGGAGGACGATGCCGGTGACGGAGGCCGCGGCGGGGCTCGCCAGGGTCAGTGGCAGCACCGCGCCCTTGCCGGCGGATCACAGGGCGCGCTGGGGGAGGCCCGCGGTGGCCGCGATGGAGCAGGTGTTGACGACCGCCGCGTGCGACGAGCGCCGCAGATACGGCAGAGCGGCCCGCCTGGTGCGTACCGTCCCGAGGACGTTGACGTCGAGGACGCGGTGTGGCGCGGACGCCTGCGTTGTTGACCAGGATGTCCAGGCCATCGAGCCGCTCGGCGGCCCCTCGACCCCTGCCGCGCCCCCGAGTCGCTGTCGGCATCAAGGCCGACCTCGGCGACGACACCTCGGTGCGGCCGGCCGTGGCGGAGCCACCGTGGCGCCGTGTTCGGTCAGCATCCGGGACGGTGTGGATCGGGCTGGTCAGGCCTGCGGCGGCGTCAAGGTCTCCTTGTCGACGTACTGCTGGAGGGCCGGCGGGTAGTCCAGGCCGGCGGGCAGGGCCACGCCGAGCCCGGTGGGGGCGTGGACGAGCCCCTGGGCGTCGATGCCGCTCTCGCGGCTGATCGGATTGCCCATGACCAGGGACTCGTAGTAGGTGGTGTTCGAAATCGCCATGCACAGGTGCCGGTTGGGGATCTCCGGCCCGTGCACCTCGGCGCGCAGCCGGAAGGCGTCGGCGAGGTGGGCGGTGCGCAGGGCGCCCGTGAAGCCGCCGCGAAGTTGGGTGGAGGCGCGGACGCCGAAGGTGGCGGCACCGGCCTGGATGAAGTCGGCCGAGTTCATGTGAGCCCCGTCGGAGGTCTCGGCCACCAGCAGGGGTACCGCCACCGCGTCGGCGAGGCGCTTGTAGGCGGTGATGCTGAACTCCCGCATCGGCTCCTCGTACCAGAGGTAGTCCGCGTCGGACAGGGCATGTCCGAGGTAGATCGCGTCCGGGAGGTCGAATCCGGCGGACCCGTCGAACATCAGGGGGACGGCGTCTCCCACGTGTTCGCGCAGGGCCGCCGACAGCCGGGCGTCGCGACGGGCGTCGCCCCAGGCGTGGAGCTTGATGGCCGGGTAGCCGAGTTCCAGGGCCTGGTCGGCGATGTCGAGGTACTCCGCCACCGATGAGTAGGTGACGGTCGAGGCGTAGGCGGGGATGGAGGTGCGGAAACCGCCCAGCACCTGCCAGGTGGGCCGGTCGGCGAGGCGGCCGGCCAGATCCCACAGCGCGGTGTCGACGAGGCCGAGCAGATAGAGCGGCAGCTCCTCGGTGCGGTCCAGCTCCCACATGCGGTGCCACAGCCATTCCCGCTGCAGCGGGTCCTCGCCGACGAGCTCCTTGCGCAGGAAGCGGTCCAGCAGGTCCGCCAGGATGACGGCGCTGCCGCGGCGCGGGGCCATCGCAACGCCCTCGGCTCCTTCGTCGGTGCAGATGCGCAGCACCGCCGCCTCGCCGTCCGGCGGGCTGCCCAGCAGCCCGTCACGCCAGACGAACGGCGGACGGGCACCCGGTACCCGGACCGGATAGCTCTCCACGTCGGTAATGCGCACGCCGTCCCCCCCGCCTCAGCAGCTACTGCCGCGTAATTTTCGTGTAACGTAAGTCGTCATACGAATGCTGTCAAGATGTCGGGAGCAGTAGACTCGGCGATCGTCCACACCGGTGAGGGGGCCATATGGCGAAGAACGGTCGAAGCGGCGTCGAGGATCCGTCGGCCCTGAAACCCTGGCCCAAGCGTCCGGCGCGGCTGGCCCAAGCGGTGGTGGAGTCCCTCACCGACAGCATCGTCTCGGGCGCCGTCCCGTCGGGCTCCACCTTGCCGGTCGAACCCGAACTGTGCGAGACGTTCGGCGTCAGCCGCATCACGATCCGTGAGGCGGTCAAGTCGCTGGAGGCCAAGGGGCTGGTGCGGGCCCGGCAGGGTTCCGGCACCACGGTCACCCCGTCCGAGGAGTGGAATCTCCTGGATCCCGTCGTGCTGGCGGCCACCGTCCAGCACGACGACGAACTCGTCGTACTGGACCAGCTGGTCGGCGTGCGTGCGGTCCTCGAGGCGCAGATGGCCGCCCAGGCCGCCGAGCTCGCCACCGACGGCGATCTCCGGGAGGTGGAGCGGCTGCTCGGCCGACTCGACGAGGAGGTGGCCGCTCCTGCCCGGTTCATCGAGACCGATGTGCTCTTCCACGACCGGATCATGCAGGCGTCCCGGAACCGGCTGGGCCGTTCCATCATCCGGACCGTCCACACCCAGGCCCGCAGCACGTTCCTGTACAACGGCACTCCCGACGGCCACTCGTGCGAGCAGGCGAACGCCGAGCACCGCCGGATCGTCGAGCGACTCCTGGCCCGTGACCCCGAGGGCGCCGCGCAGGCCATGACGGCCCATATCGAAGCGGCCTGGAGCCGCCGCCGTATCCCGCTCCCGGGAATCACCGGCTGAGGAACATCCCCCGCCCTCGCGTACACCGGAAACCCGCCCCCGAGCCGTCAGGCCGGGGGCGGGTTTCTTTTTGGTGCGCGGAGCTATTTCTGCGGCAGATATTGACAGCATACGTATGACGACTAACGTTACGTCGCCGTATCGCCTCCGCAATCACCGCAGGGCCGTATTCCCCTCAGCCGGAGGCTCCCCGCGCGTGCCCTCCTCCCTCACATTCGGAAGGTCTCAGATGCGCCCCACCCGCTCCCGCACCGCGCTGCGTGACCGGCTCAGACCATGTCTGGCCGCACTCGCGCTCCTCACCGCCTCCGCCGGGGCCGTCGTCGCGCAGGCAGTACCCGCCTCCGCCGCCACCGCCGCGACCCTCCACGTGTCGCCCAACGGCACCGGTACCGCCTGCTCGACCAGCCAGCCGTGCTCCCTCACCCAGGCCAAGACCAACGTCCGGGCCATGAACAACTCCATGACGGGCGACATCGTCGTGGAGGTCGCCGACGGCACCTACCGGCTGACGGCCCCCCTCACGTTCACCGCGGCGGACTCCGGCACCGGCGGCAACTCGGTGATCTGGAAGGCCGCGCTGGGCGCGCATCCGGTCATCACCGGCGCGCAGCGGGCCACGGGCTGGACCGTGCAGGACTCCGCGAAGAACATCTGGAAGGCCAACGTCGGGACCGGGTTCGACACCCGGCAGCTGTACGTCGACGGCGTCCTCGCGACCAGGGCCCGCTCCTCGGTCAACCGCGCCGACCTGACCGCGACCACCAGCGGCTACACCTTCACCAACAGCGCGCTGAACTACCTCAACAGCCTTGCGAAGCCCGGCCGGACCGAGATCCACGGCATCGGCTCCTTCACCGACCGCTACTCCCCGGTGTCCGGCATCAGCAACGGCACCATCACCATGGATCAGCCGGCCTGGGACGACAACACCTTCGGCTACGACACCCTGACCCAGCCCTTCCGGGCGGCACCGCTCTACATCGAGAACGCCTACGAATTCCTCGACGCGGCCGGCGAGTGGTACCTCGACACGAGCTCCGGCACCCTCTACTACAAGCCGCTGCCGGGGCAGAACATGAGCACCGCGGACGTCGAGGTGCCCAAGCTCGACTCGCTCGTCGATGTCGGGGGAAGCTATGCCTCTCCTGCCACCCACATCACGTTCTCAGGGCTGCAGTTCTCGGGCACCAGCTGGCTGGACCCCAGCACCCGCGGCTACGCCAGCCAGCAGACCGGCGCGTACCTCACCGGCACCTGGAACCGTCCCTCCGACGCGCTGACCTCCTGCCAGAGCGGCTGCCCGCTCTTCGAGGCGACCCGCCCCCACTGGGACCAGATGCCGGCCGCCGTCCAGGTCTCGGCCGCCGACCACATCACCTTCACCGGCAACCGGTTCACCCAGCTCGGGCAGGTGGCGCTAGGCATCGGCCAGGACGCCAACGCCCACGCCACCGGGGTCGGCCTCGGGGCCGACACCATCACCGCCAACGGCAACGTCTTCACCCAGGACGCCGGCGGAGGCATAGCCGTCGGCGGGCTCCAGGCGGACGCCCATCATCCCAGTGACAACCGGATGACCAACAAGAACATCACCCTGAGCAACAATCTCATCCATGACGTGGCGATCGACTACCGGGACATGTCGGCCATCCTGGCCACCTACGTCAACGGCGCGACCATCGCGCACAACGAGGTGTACAACCTGCCCTACTCAGGGCTGACCATCGGTTACGGCTGGGGCGTCAACGACCCGGGCGGCAGCCAGGACTACGTGAACCGCGGCCTGTACGCCTACCAGCCCGTCTACTCGACTCCCACCACCGCCGCGAACAACCACGTCACCGACAACTACATCCACGACATCATGCGGGAGATGAACGACGGCGGCTGTCTGTACACCCTGTCGGACTCGCCCGGCAGCACCTTTGAACGCAACTACTGCCACACCAACAACGGCTACTTCGGCTTCTACCACGACGAGGGATCCCGGCACTTCACGGACACCAACAACGTCTTCCGCAACGTGGGCGAGTGGGCCCACGAGAACGCCAACTCCACCAACAACACCGGTGCCCTGACCGTCCAGAACAACTGGACGAGCAACTCCTCGACCGACATAACCGATGGTAACCGTGGCAACGTCGTGAGCGGCACCGTCGTCGTCTCCGACGGCACCTGGCCGTCCGGCGCGCGCACGGTCATGAACAACGCGGGCATCCAGCCCCAGTACCGGCCTCTGACCACGGACCCCGTCACCGCCCCCTACAGCGGCTACTCCTCCACCCCCGCCGCCACCGGGCAGAGCGGCGGCAGCTTCACCGTCACCGACGCGGGAGCCGACATCTGGGGTGCCGGCGGCCAGCACGACGACGCCTACGGCACCGTCTACCGCTCAGGCGCCGCCGTCAACGGCACCTCGGTGACCGCCCGGGTCGACAACGTCGACAACACCAACGCCTGGGCCAAGGCCGGTGTGGTGCTGCGCAACAACCTCACCGGCAGCGGCTCCTCACCCGGCTACGCGACCGTGGTGGCGACTCCGTCCAACGGAGTGAGCTTCCAGTGGGACTCCAACGGCGACGGCTATCTCGACCAGCTGACCTCCACGGCCGCCTCGGTCAAGGCACCGGTCTGGGTGCGGCTGACCCGTACCGCGACCCAGGTGTCCGGCTACTACTCCACCGACGGGTCCACCTTCACCCAGATCGGCTCGGCGGTGACCCTGCCGTCCATGGCCGCCACCCAGGACGCCGGTGTCATCCACACCGCCCACAGCACCACAGCCGGCAGCGCGACCTTCAGCAACCTGCGGATCGTCACCTCGCCTTTCAAGGCCTACGGCTCCCTTCCGGCCGCGGTGAGCCAGAGCCAGGGAGTGACCTCCCTGACCAACGCGGGCATCGACGTCTGGGCCACGGGCACGCAGCACGACGACGAGTACTCCGCCGCCTACCAGCCGGGAGCGGCGGGAACGTCGTCGACCGTCACCGTCCACGTCGACAGCCAGGACAACACCAACACCTGGGGCAAGGCCGGCCTGATACTGCGCAACGACATCACCGGCACCGGCGCCTCCACCGGATACGCCGTCCTCGTGGCCACGCCGGGCCAGGGCGTCTCCTTGTCGTCGGACTCCAACAGTGACGGCTACCTCGACTCCAACATCACCAACACCGGCGCAACCGCCGTCGCCCCGGTCTGGCTCCGCCTGGTCAGGAACGGCACCTCGGTCACCGGCTCCTACTCCGCCAACGGCACCACCTGGACCACGGTGGGCACCGCGACGCTGACCGGGGCGAACAGCACCGAGGACGCGGGGGTGTTCTTCACGGCTCACGGCGGAGCGCCCGGCACCGCGAAGTTCAGCCAGTTCTCCGTGAACTGACGAAGCCCATCGCTTCCGTCCCACGGCAACCGCACGGACAACGCCCACGGAGCCGCCACATGAACGCTTACCCGACCGTCCGCCCCAGCAGGAGAGGGAGACGATGAAGCCCGTCACCTCGATCCGCACACTGTCAGCACTGCTCGTGACGGCACTCCCCGCCGTGCTGCTGACCTCCCTCGCGACACCGACCCCGGCCTCGGCCGCGACCCAGGCGACCTACTACGTCGCCCCCGACGGCAGCGACACCAACCCCGGCACGATTTCCGCGCCGTTCAAGACCTTGCAGCACGCCCGGGACGTCGTGCGCACGGTCAACGACAACATGACCGGAGACATCAACGTCTTTCTCCGCGGCGGCACCTACCCGGTGAGCAGCACCATCGGCTTCACCGCGGCCGACTCCGGCACCAACGGCCACCACGTCGTGTACTCCGCCTACCAGAACGAGAAGCCGGTCTTGGACGGCGGTGTACAGGTGTCCGGTTGGACCCAGCACAGCGGAAACATCTGGAAGGCCACGCTCAACCGGGACGACAAGCTCCGCGCGCTCTACGTCAACGGCAAGCGTGCCGAGATGGCCTCGAAGACCATCAACACGGCTGGCTGCTACGGGACTTACACCGTGACGGCGGGCCAGGCTCCCTGGGCCTGGGAGTCGGGTTCGCAGTGCGACGGGGCCAAGTACAGCCTCTCCGACCTGCCGGCCATCGCGTCCAACCAGGACGACGTCGAGATCGTGTCGGCCACGACCTGGACCACGGCCATCGTGGGCGTCCGCCAGATCACCACCAGCTCGGACGGCGCCAACCGCGTCGCCCTGTTCCAGCAGCCGGGCGCGGCCATCGCCCAGGCACCGCCGTACGGCCCGTTCAGAGCCAGCGGCAGCCACACGTTCATGAACGCGTACGAATTCCTGGACAAGCCGGGCGAGTTCTACTTCGACAAGACGACACACACGGTCTACTACTACAAGTCCGGCTCCGAGGACATGACCACGGCGAAGGCCTTCGCGCCGAACAACGTGTCCACCCTCCTCGAGATCGCCGGAACGTCGACGACCGACCACGCGCGGAACATCACGTTCTCCGGGCTCACGGTCGAGCACTCCGACTGGAACCTGGTCAAGGTCGCCGGCTCCGTCTTCCGGCAGGGAACGCAGGGCAACGCCAGCTCCACCGTGTACGCGAAGAAGAACTTCCACGCGTACACCTACCGCAACGTCGACCTGCCGCCCGCGGCCGTCCAGATCGAGAACGCCGACGGAATCGTCCTGCGGGGCAACACCGTTCAGCACACCGGAGCCGACGGCATCACCCTGGCCAACGACGTGACGGACACGCAGCTGACCGGCAACGTCACCAACGACATCGCCGGGTCCGCCATCACGGTGGGGCACCCCCAGCACGTGTACATCGGTGACTACACCTCGACCAACAACGAAAAGTACCCCGTCAGCGTCGAGGGACTCTGCAAGAACATCTCCATCACCGACAACTACCTCTACGACAGCGCCGTGTTGTTCCAGGGCTCCAGCCCCGTGTCGGCGTACTTCGTGGACTCGCTGTCCGTGCAGCACAACCGCATCGAGAAGTCCCCGTGGGCGGGCATCACCCTCGGCTGGGGATGGTGGAACTTCGACGGCTCGACGAACTCCGTCAACCCCGGCAACCCGACCACCACGGCCAGGAACAACACCGTCAAGTACAACGAGCTCATCGACACCATGCAGGTGCTGGGCGACTCCGCACCCATCTACACACTGGGCAGCCAGCCGGGAACGGAGATCAGCAACAACTACATCAAGGGCGTCCCGGCCGGTCACAAATACGGCCTGCACCCTGATGAAGGCTCTGCCTTGATCAGCTACCACGACAACGTGTTCGACGTCGACCCCGGCCTGGCGTACACCGTCAACTCCGGCACCTGGGGCCGGCAGCACGACCTGACCATCACCAACAACTACGGCACCGTCAACAAGATCTTCGACAGGAACGTCCCGAACAGCACGATCCAGGACGTGCGGGGTTACGGGGACAACGTGTGGCCGTCGCAGGCGTACGGCATCGCCCTGAACGCGGGTCTGGAGGAGGCCTACAAGAACCTGCTGCCCGCCGCGGTCACGGCGCCGCAGGACTATGCCCTGCCTGCGAGCACGTTCGCCGGCACGGGCGTGATGACCGTCCCGGTGCGCAGCCCCAAGGACGCGACGAAGACGCTGTGGCTGGCTCCCGCCGGTACGACGACGTTCGCCGTCGGCCCCACCATGACGAAGGCGGCCGGAACCGCGACGGCCATCGCCGTCCCGCAGACGGCGGGTGACTACCGGCTCTACGTCGTGGACGCCCAGGGCAACGCGTCCCCCGCCTCGAAGGCGCTGGTGCGGCAGCGCTGGAACCACGTCGACGACAAGGCCGCGGGCGTGACCTACTCCGGCACCTGGTCGAACTGGAACGACACGAAGGACATGAACGGGTCCGAGAAGTTCACGAACACCGCCGGCGACTACGCCGAGTTCTCGTTCACCGGCACGGGCGTGCGCTATCTCAGCATGACGCAGCCCAACATGGGCAAGGTGGACGTCTACATCGACGGCACCCTCGCCCAGGCGGGCATCGACGCCTACGCCTCGACGGTGACGAAGCAGGTACCGCTGTTCGAGAAGACGAACCTGGCCGCGGGCCCGCACACGATCAAGGTGGTGTGCACGGGGACGAAGAACTCCGCCGCCTCCTCCGCCGTCTGCGCGCTGGACGCGTTCGCCCCCCTCCAGTTCCCCGCGAAGAACGCCAACTACAAGGTGGTCAACAAGAGCAGCAACAAGGCCGTCGACGTGTCGGGCGGATCGCTGACCGCCGGAGCCAACATCATCCAGTGGACGGACTCCGGAGCCGGGAACCAGAACTGGCGCTTCGTCCCGGTGGGTGACGGCAGCTACGAGATCGTCACCCGGAACAGTGCCCTGCTCATGGACGTCAGCGGTGCAACCACCGCGGACGGCGCGTCCGTCATCCAGTCGTCCGACACCAACGCCGCGAACCAGCACTGGACACTGACCGCCACCGGGAACGGCTACTACAAGATCAAGAACGTGAACAGCGGCAAGGTGCTCGACGTGTCCTCGGGTGGCACTCAGCTCGTCCAGTCGACGGACACGAACGCCGACAGCCAGCTGTGGAAGGTCGTCAACGTCGACTGATCTCCAGCACCGCGCGTGCGCATCGAGCAGCACCACCTCACCTGTGATGACCCCTACCAAGGGACGGGACTTGTGGACATCACCAGAAGACAACTCGGCCGACTCGCCGCGGTCGGCACCGGGGCTCTCCTGCTGCCGGGCCTGCTGTCAGCGGGCAGAGCGGCGGCGGCCCCACTGTCGGCCGGCAAGTGGGGCGACCAGGGCGACGGCACCTACGTCAACCCCATCCTCCCGGGCGACTTCAGCGACTGGGACTGCATCCGGGTAGGCGGCGACTACTACGGCATCACCAGCACGTTCGGGTACTCGCCCGGCGTGGCCGTCCTGCACTCCAAGGACCTGGTCAACTGGCGCACGCTCGGCGGCGCGGTCGGTGATGTGACCCAGATCGGGCCGGAGCTGAACTGGGACCGGATGAACCGCTACGGCCGCGGCGTGTGGGCCGGCGCCATCCGTTACCACGCTGGCCGGTACTGGGTGTACTTCAACACCCCCGACGAAGGCTTCTTCATGACCTCGGCCGCGTCACCGGAAGGGCCGTGGGACCCGCTGACCGCGGTGTGGCGGACCTCCGGCTGGGACGACCCGTGCCCGTTCTGGGACGACGACGGACAGGGCTACCTGGTCACCTCGCACTACTCGGACGGGTACAAGATCAACCTGTTCAAGCTGTCCGCGGACGGCAAGGCGCTGGTCGGCTCGCCCACCGTCATCCACCAGTCGTCGGGCAGCGAGGCCAACAAGCTGTACAAGATCAACGGCCTCTACTACCACCTGTACAGCGAGGTGAAGTCCGAGGGCCGGGTGCTGATGATGAACCGCAGCTCCAACCTCTACGGCCCCTACGAGACCAAACAGCTCGAACACGTCAACACCTCGGTGGACCGCGAGCCCAACCAGGGAGGGCTCGTGCAAACCCCGGGCGGCGCCTGGTACTTCGTCACCCATCACGGCCACGGCGACTGGGAGGGGCGCGTGCTGTCCCTGCTGCCCGTGACCTGGATCGACGGCTGGCCCATCCTGGGCCAGGTCGGCACGGACGGGATCGGCACCATGGTGTGGACCGGCCAGGTCCCCGCCGGCGGCACGCCCGGCCTACCGGTCGACGCGCTTCCCTCCGTGGTGACCAGCGACCTGTTCACCGACACCCGCCTCAAGCCCCAATGGGAGTGGTACTACCAGCCGCGCGCGGGCTATTGGTCGCTGACCGACCGTCCCGGCTGTCTGCGGCTGAAGGCGTTCGCACCGCTGGCGGGCGACAACCTGACCAAGGTCGGCAACACCCTCACCCAGCGGGTGCTGCGCACGGCGGGCGGGGGGACGGTGACCGTCCGCCTCGAACTGACGGGCCTCGCCGACGGCCAGCACGCCGGACTGTGCCACTACGCCGGCGGCTACGCCGGGTTGGGCGTCCGCCGCTCCGGGACCACCACCACGATCGCGCACAACGCCGGCGGCACCCTCACCAGCGGCCCGGTGATCACGCAGAACGCCGTGTGGCTGCGCACCACTTGGGACGTGAACGGGGCCAGCCAGTTCTCCTACAGCCTCGACGGCACCACCTACACCGCCTTCGGCGGCACGTACCAGCTCACCTGGGGCGGGTACCGTGGCGACCGGATCGGCCTGTACACCTACAACCCCAACAACACCGGCTACGTCGACTTCGACTCCGTGCAGTACACCATCGCGCCCACCAGGGCCTACACATGCGTCAGCGTGCGCAGTGGCAAGGTCGCCGACGTCGCCGGCGGGTCGACCGCGGACGGCGCCGGCGTGATCCAGTGGCCCGCAACCGACACCGGCGCAACGAACCAGCACTGGACCTTCCAGTCCACTGGGGACGGCTATCACACCATCACCTGCGTCCGCAGCGGCAAGGTCCTCGACGTATCAGGCTCCTCGACCGCGGACGGCGCGCGGATCGTACAGACGACCGCCGACGGCCGCACCAGCCAGCAATGGCAACTGCGCCCGCTGACCGGGGGCGCGTTCGTCGTGGTCAACCGCAACAGCGGCAAGGTCCTCGACGTCAGCGCAGGCAGCACGGCCGATGGCGCCGCGCTGATCCAGTACTCCGACAGGGGCAGCACCAACCAGCAATGGACCTTCCGACGCGTCACCGGATAGGGACGCGGGACAGCAGGCGGTGAGGCCGGAAAGCGGTCGCTTTCCGGCCTCACTCGTCGTCCTCAGCCCAGGGAGATCGCGGTCCACGACACCGGCGGCAGCTCGATGCTGAGCAGCCCGTCGGACAGGGTCGCGCTCGCGTTCGGGTGCGGGGTCACGCGGTTCTGCTCGGTGCGTGTGTTCTTCGCGTACGCATCCTTGTCGGCGAGGGTGAGCGCCTCCAGAATCCGCGAGGAGCCGAGGCCGCGCACATCGACCGTGACCTGAGTGGTCTCGGTGAGCTCGCGGTTGACGAGGAAGACCGCGGCCCGGTCCTCGTCGACGGTCGCTGTGGCGTCGACGACGGAGGCCTCGCCATGGCGTGCCGTCGCGTAGGTGGGCGCTTCGACGACGGGCCGGATCACCTCACCGGCGGCGAGCCGACTGGTGATCGAGAACGGGTGGAAGATCGTCTGCCGCCAGGCAGGGCCGCCGGGCTCGGTCATGATCGGCGCGATCACGTTGACGAGCTGCGCGAGCGAGGCCGAGGTGACGCGGTCGCTGTGCTTGAGCAGCGTCATCAGCAGGTTCCCGACGACGACGGCGTCCGCCACCGAGTAGACGTCCTCCAGCTGCCGAGGGGCGTGCCGCCACTCGTCGTTGACCTCGTCGGAGGCCTCGTGCTCCTTCTGGTACCAGACGTTCCACTCGTCGAACGAGATGTTGATCTTCTTGCTGGAGCGCTTCTTGTAGCCCACGTGGTCGGCGGTCGCGACGACGGTGTCGATGAAGTAGTCCATGTCGATCGCCGAGGCGAGGAAGGAGCCGAGGTCGCCGTCGTGCTCCTGGTAGTAGGCGTGGCAGGAGACGTAGTCGACGTGGTCGTAGGCGTGTTCGAGCACCGTGCGCTCCCAGTCGCCGAAGGTCGGCATCCCGGAGTTGGAGGAGCCGCAGACCACCAGTTCGAGGTCCTTGTCGGCCATCTTCATCGCGCCGGCGGTACGGGCGGCGAGCTTGCCGTAGTCGTCGGCCGTCATGTAGCCGGTCTGCCAGGGTCCGTCCATCTCGTTGCCGAGGCACCACATGCGGATGTTGTGCGGCTCCGGTGTGCCGTTGGCGACACGCAGGTCCGACAGCGCCGTGCCGGAGGGGTGGTTGGCGTACTCGAGCAGGTCGAGGGCGGGCAGGATGCCGCGTGTGCCGAGGTTGACCGCGAGCATCATCTCGGAGTCGGTGAGCCCCAGCCAGCGGGCGAACTCGTCCAGGCCGACCTGGTTCGACTCCAGCGAATGCCAGGCGAGGTCGCGGCGCACCGGGCGCTTCTCGCGAGGGCCGACCGAGTCCTCCCAGCGGAAGCCGGAGACGAAGTTGCCGCCCGGGTAGCGGATGGTCCTGGTGCCCAGCTCTCTGACCAGTTCGACGACGTCCATACGGAATCCGTCGTCGTTCGCGCTCGGGTGTCCCGGCTCGTAGATCCCGGTGTACACGCAGCGGCCGAGGTGTTCGACGAACGAGCCGAAGGTGCGGCGCCGGACGGGAGCGATGACGGCCTGCTTGTCGAGAATGACGTGTGCGCGGGGCATTGCAGTGGTCCTTTGAATAGGCCTGGAGAGTGAGCTATTTGACGGCACCTGCGGTCAGGCCCCTGCGCCAGAACCGCTGGAGGCTGACGAAGGCGACGAGCAGGGGGATCAGCGACAGGAAGGCACCGGTGATCGGCAGCAGCGGGGGCACGCCGTTGGCGAACTCCGCGCGCCACTGCACCAAACCCACCGTGACGGGCTGCAGAGAGGGGGTGTTGAGCATGAGCGAGGGCAGCAGGTAGTTGTTCCAGATGGCGACGAACTGGAACAGGAAGACGGTCACCAGTGCCGGGGACATCAGCGGCAGGGCGATCCGGAAGAAGGTGCGCTGTTCGCCGGCTCCGTCGATCCGAGCGGCCTCCAGGAGTTCGTCCGGGACGGACGACACGGCGAAGATCCGGCACAGGTAGACGCCGAACGGGCTGACACAGCTGGGCAGCAGCACCGACCAGTAGGAGTCGGTGATGTCCAGCTTCGCCATGAGCAGGAACAACGGCAGGGCGAACATCGGCGCCGGGATGAGCACCGAGGCGAGGATGACGTTGAAGACGCTTTCGCGGCCGCGGAAGGTGAACTTGGACAGCGCGTAGCCGGCCATCGCGGACAGCAGGGTGCCGACGGTGGCGCCGACGAGGCTGTACAGCGCGCTGTTGGCGAGCCAGGTGGAGAAGATGCCGTCCTCGAAGCTGAACACGTTCTTGATGTTGGTGACCAGGTCGAAGTGGGAGAACCACAGCGGCGTACCGGTGTAGAGGTAGCCCGAGGCCTTGGTCGAGGAGACGAACAGCCACCACAGCGGGATCAGCGTGTACAGGGCCATCAGGCCGAGCACGCCGTTGACGACGGTCTTGCTCGCGACGTCGGTGCCGCGGCGGGGCGGTCGGGTCGGTCGGTCGGCCCGGATCACGCTCATGCCATCGCTCCCTTGCGCTGGTTGTACTTGAGGAATCCGAACGAGAGCACGAGGGTGATCAGCGCGAGCACGACGGACTCGGCGGCGGCGAGGTTCTGGCCGCCCACGTCCATGCCCAGGGTCGTGTTCATGATCGGGGTGAACTTCGGATCGACGCCCGGGATGCGCGCGCCGACCAGCACCGCCGGTTCGGTGTACATCTGCGCCGTTCCGATGATGGAGAACACTGTGGTCAGCACCAGCGCGGGACGCACCAGCGGGATCTTCACCGCCCACGCCAGCCGCCACCCGGTGCAGCCGTCGAGCGCGGCGGCCTCCATCACCTCCGCCGGGATCGTCTGCAGCGCGGAGTAGATGATCAGCATGTTGTAGCCGGTCCAACCCCACGTGATCATGTTCCCGATCGAGACCGGAACCCACGAAGGCGACAGGAAGTCGGTGTGGATCCCGAGGTGGGACAGCGGTCCGGTGAACGGGGAGAGGTCTTTGACCAGCAGGAAAGACCACATCACCGCGGCGATCGCACCCGGCAGCGCGTAGGGCAGGAAGAACGTGAGCCGGTAGGTCTTGCGCAGCCGGGCCGAGCGGGAGTCCAGCAGGAGCGCGAGCAGGAGGGCGAGGCCGAGCATGACCGGGACCTGGACGCAGCCAAGGAGCACGACCCGGACGATCGACGCGATGAAGTCGTGGTCGCGGAAGGCGTCGGCGTAGTTGGACAGTCCCGCGAACTCCGTGCTCTGCGCACCGCCGAACAGCCCCGCCCGATGGACGGTGAAGAAGCTCTGGTAGATCGCGTAACAGATCGGCGCGACCATCAGGGACAGGAAGAGCACCGCGAACGGCGCCAGGAAACCCGACGCGGTCAGCGCGCTGCGGCGGCCGGTGCGCCGCGGCCGGCCGGCGGGGGAGACGCGGCGCGTGGCCGCGGGCGCCGGTCGCGGCGGTGACGCGGTCCGGGTGCTGCTGGGACTGCTCATGGAAACCTCGCTGGGCGGTTCGTCGTCAGGGAGCGGGTTCCCGCGGCGCCGGACACGGGCGGCCGCGGGAATCCTTCGGGGCTGCTGGAGTTCCGCTGCCTCAGCCGTTGGTCACCGACAGTCCGAGCTTCTTGATCGCGGCGACCGTCGAGGCCTGGACGGTGGTGACCGCGTCCGGCAGGGTGCCCTTGCCGATGGCACCGGTGAAGTCCGTCTCGACCTGCTGGAAGGTCGGGCCGTTGGTCCAGGTGCTGGGCACCTGCGCGGCGGAGGCCTTGTACACGTCACCGACCTTCTGGCCGCCGAAGTACGGGTCACCGCCCGTGAGCGACGGGTCTTCCTGTCCGGCCTTCGACGCCGGGTACAGTCCGCCTTCGATGCCCGACTTCACGGCCTGCGGGTCACTGGACAGGAAATCGGCGAACTGCACTGCTTCCTTGGGCGTCTTGCACCCGGTCATCACCGAGGTGGCCGAGCCGCCGCTGCTGGCGCTCTTGCCGTCGCCGGCCGCCCAGGTCGGCATCGGGGCGACCCGCCACTTGCCGGACAGGTTCTGCAGGTCCGACTTCAGACCGCCGGCGGCCCAGGCCGCGCCGACGAACGTCAGCACCTTGCCGGCTTCGGAGGCCTTGTTGAACTGCGGGTCCCAGGCGCTGCCGGTCTTCGCCACCAGCCCCTTGTCCTTGAGGTCCTGCCAGTAGGAGGCGACCTTGCGGGTGCCCGGGTTGTCGATGCTGACGGTCCAGCTGTCCCCCTTGGTCGAGTACCAGGACTGGCCGGTCTGCAGGGTGAAGGACGCCAAACCGCTGGCGTCGCCGAGCATGGTGCCGAACTTCACGCCGGGGTCGGTGGTGGTGACCTTCTCGGCGTCGGCCTTGTACTCGGCCCAGGTGGCCGGCGGCTTGCTGATGCCGTACTTGGCGAACAGGTCCTTGCGGTAGAAGAGGACCATCGGGCCGACGTCCACCGGAACCCCGTAGATCTTGCCGCCGACGCTGGAGGCGGAGACGGCCGACGGGATGTACTTGTCCATGTCGGCGCTCGCGTACTGCGTGATGTCCATGACCGAGTTCTTCACCAGCATCGACGGGATGTTCTGGTACTCGATCTGGGCCAGGCACGGGCCCTTGCCGGCGGTGAGCGCGTTGCTGATCTGGGTGTAGCCGCCCTTGGGGCCCGACGGGATCTTCTTGAAGGTGACCTTGGTGTTCGGGTGCGCGGTGTTCCACTGGTCGACGATCTTCTCGTAGCCGGCCCAGCCCCAGAACTCCATGTTCACCGGCCCGGCCTGGCCCGATCCCTCGGTGGAGTCCTTCTTGTCGCTGCTGCACGCGCCGACGCCGAACGCGATGGCGGTCGCGGTGGCGAGCGCCAGGAGTCTGCGGGTGCGTATGGTGGTGCTGTCCATGTGAGGGAACCCTTCGTGATGGGGACTGACTTGCTGGACTGTCGGTGGGCGGGCGGCCAGGCCCGCCTACCGACCGGTGCTGAACTCCACGCTGAACACCGTCGGGACCGCGGCGAGGACCTCCGCTGCCGACGGGCCCGGGCCGCAGGCCGCGCTGCCGAGGCCGTGATGCGCGTGGTCGACGTGGAGATGGAGCCGGCCGTCGCAGGCCAAATCGTGCTGGTGGGCCGCGGCAGCCAGGGCCGCGGTGCTCCAAGGGCGTGCGGTCAGGTCGATGACCGGATCGCCCGTGATGAGCAGGGTGCCGTCCGCGGTGGTGATCCGGGCGCGGCGGACTTGGTGGCGGTTGCCGTTCTCCTGCGGGCGGACATAGGGGGTCTGCATCGCTGAGACAGTCGAGTGGTGGCGGCCGGTGCGCGCGGCGGTACGGGAGTCGCGGTACGCCTCGCCGGGGCCGAGGCCGAACCACTCGACCTCGGCGTCGGTGCCGGGCAGTGACATCGCGATCCCCAGCCGGGGCAGCGGCACCGACCAGGCGCCGTCAGGGGTGACGGTGCATTCCAGCCGTAGCCGGTTCTCACCGGCTTCCGGTCCGTCGTAGGCCGTCCAGCGGTAGACCGCGCCGAGCGCGGAGGAGGATCCGGCGGCCGCGAGCCGGGCGGTGACCGTGAGCCCTTGTGCGTCCGGCTGGACGCTCAGGACATCGTGGCGCATCCGGTGCAGTCCGGCGGCGAGCCAGGCGTCGATCTGCGCCTCGCCGAAGGCGCTGAGCAGGTCGTTGTCGATCGGGGCCCGCCAGATGTCCAGCCGCGGACCGTCGAGCTCCAGGTCGCCGAGCTGTGTCAGCACTCCGCTGCGGGCGTCGAACCGCGCGGCGCCCAGGGTGACGGCTCCGTCGTGGGCGGTCGCCGGTGCCGGCGTGAAGGGGACGGGCGCGGCGGCCGGAGCCACGACCAGCCCCTGGGCCCAGGCGATCTCGTGACCGGCCGCGGCCCAGGTTTCGTCGGCGGCGAGCATCGCGGTCACGGTCAGCCACACCTCGTGGCCGGAGTCGTTCTTGCGCGCCGCATCGAGCGCGGCGGTGACGTCGGCAGGCCAGTCGACGGTCGTCGTGGCGCCCGGAGCGGTCGCGGGCACGGTCAGGCCGCCGGAGCCGGCCAGCTCGCCGCCGTCCTCGACGGTCCACTGGAAGTCCAGATAGCCGGTGTCGCGGACGTGGTGCAGGTTGTGCACGCTGATCTGCCGAGCCGCCGGGGCGATGTGGATCCGGACCGGTTCGATGACCTGCTTGTACTCGACCAGGCCCGGTGACGGTGTGCGGTCGGGGAAGAGAAGTCCGTCGGCGACGAAATTGCCGTCGTGGATCTCCTCGCCGAAGTCGCCGCCGTAGGCGTAGAACGTGTGGGGGTCCTCCCGCCCGGTGAGCCGGGCGATGCCGTGGTCGATCCACTCCCAGATGAACCCACCGGCCAGACGCGGATAAGCCTCGATGACCTGCTGGTACTCGGAGAGCCCGCCGGGGCCGGTGCCCATGGCGTGTCCGTACTCGCACAGCACGAACGGCAGGGCGCGACGGTGCGCGTCGTCGGCCGGGCGGGGCGTCGGTGCCTCCTGGCCGCGTCCCACGGAGGACAGCTCGTCCGCATCGATGTACATGCGGGAGTACAGGTCGACGTACGCGCAGCTCGCGAAGTCGCCCTCGTAGTGGATCAGGCGGCTGTCGTCGCGCTGCCGGATCCACGCGGCCGCGGCGGCGAGGTTGGCTCCGGTGCCGGACTCGTTGCCCAGCGACCAGACGACGACCGAGGGGTGGTTCTTGTCGCGTTCCACCAGCCGTGCGGTCCGGTCGAGGTAGGCCTCGCGCCACGCGGGGTCGTCGCTGGGGTTGCGCTGCCAGCCGCCGGGTTCGAAGCCGTGTGTCTCGAGGTCGCCCTCGCAGAACACCCACAGGCCGTGCTCGTCGCACAGGTCCAGGAAACGGTGGTCGGGTGGGTAGTGGCTGGTGCGCACCGCGTTGATGTTGTGCTGCTTCATGAGCAGCACATCGGTCAGCATGGTGTCCTCGGTCAGGGTCCGGCCCGTCAGCGGATGCCATTCGTGGCGGTTGACGCCCCGCAGGGAGATCGGCCTGCCGTTCACGGTCAGGACGTCGTCCACGACGGCCACGGTGCGGAAGCCGATGCGCAGCGGTATGTGCTCCCCGGCTTCGGAGACCAGTTCCCCCGAGTACAGGCGCGGTTGCTCGTCCGACCAGGGCTCGATGCCGTCGATCACGTGCGGGCCGGCCGGATCGGCGGCGGATATGCCGAGCTCGGGCACGGACAGGGACACCCGGGCGGGGGCGGTGACGTCGACGGCCAGGGTGCCCTGCCCCGTCGTGTGGTCGTAGGCGGCGTGGACGAAGAAGTCCTCGACCCCGCGGGCGGCCACGGTCACCGACCGGAAGATCCCGGACAGCCACCACATGTCCTGGTCTTCCAGGTAGCTGCCGGACGACCACTGGTGCACGCGGACCGCGAGGACGTTCCGGCCGGGCCGCAGAGCGGCGGAGACGTCGAACTCGGTGGTCAGACGGCTGCCCTTGCCGTCGCCGAGCCGGATCCCGTTGAGCCACACCGCGAACGCGGAGTCGACCCCCTCGAACCGGAGCACCGCGGCCGAAGCCGGGAACCCGTCCGGAACGTCGAACGCGCGACGGTACTCGCCGGTGGGGTTGTCCCCGGGCACCCGCGGCGGGTCGACCGGGAACGGGTACAGGATGTTGGTGTAGGCCGGGGCGCCGTAGCGCGGCTCGCCGGGCAGGCCGGTCATCTGCCAGCAGGACGGCACGGCGAGCAGGTCCCAGGCGGCGTCGTCGAAGTCCGGCGCGGCGAAGCCCTCGGTGAGGTCGTCCAGCCCCGACGCCAGTCGGAATCTCCAGTCGCCGTCGAGCGTGATCGTGGGCAGGTCGGAAGCGAACGCGGCGCGCGGCCGCAGCCGTCCGGTGCCCGGCGACCGGTCTTCGACATAGGCGTGGGGGTTGAGGGCGTTCATCAGTGAAGGTGTTTCCTCTCGAAATGCCCGTGGTGGCGGGCGCAGGAGCGGTGCCGTGGCAGGCAGAGCGCTAAGCGGTCGCCCCGGGCGGGGGGCCGCTGCTGTCCCGGACGGTCAGCGTCGGGCGCAGCAGTGACACGACGTTGGTCGGCGGCCGGCCGGAGTCGACGGCTCGCAGCAGCAGTTCGACGGCCTGCTGGGCCATCTCGCGCTTGGGGAAGGTGACCGTGGTCAGTGCCGGCCGGATCCTCCCGACCTGGGCGATGTCGTCGAAGCCGACGACACTGACGTCCTCAGGGACCCGCCGCCCGGACCTGGCCACCGCCTCTATGGCACCGACGGCCAGGATGTCGTGGGTGGCGAAGATCGCCGTCAGCTCCGGATCCGCCTCCAGTGCCGCGAGGGCCGCGGCGTAACCGCCGGCGGCGTCGTCGCTGGTGCAGGCGAACACCTTGCGGTCGTCCAGCCCGTCGGCGGCGAACGCCCGGCGCAACCCCTCGACGCGCGGCGTGTGTGCGGGAAGGTCGGCGATCACCGCGACGTTCCGGTGGCCGAGATCCCGCAGGTGGGACCCGGCCAGAAACCCCGCGTGCTGGTAGTCGATGGAGACCACCGGCAGTGTGGTCGGCGGGTCGCCCTCCCAGGCGAACAGCGCGACCGGGAAGTTGGCCTCGGCGAGCATCGGCAGTTGCTGTTCGACGCCGTTGTCCCCGGCGACCAGCAGCGCGTCCACCGAACGCGCGGTGAGGTTCTCCAGGTGGGCCCGCGTGTAGTCGGGGTCGTCGCGCGTCGTGGCGAGCAGCAGGTTGTATCCGCGGCCGACCAGGAGGTTCTCCACCTCCTCGACCAACTCCGCATAGAAGGCGTTGGCCACCGACGGCACGAACAGCCCCACCGTCGACGTGCTGCCCGTGCGCAGTGAGCGCGCGACCAGGTTGGGCTTGTAGCCGAGTTCGGCGATCGCCTTGTTCACCTTCGCCAGGGTCTCCGGCCGCACCTTCTTGCCCGACACCACGTTGGAGACGGTCTGTTTGGTGACGCCCGCCCTCGCGGCCACGTCCGCCATGGTCACCACGTAGTCTCCCCGAAACATTTATCGATCCACGAAAGTGGCGTCACTGTAGGACGGCTGTCGCGGCAGGGCAAGACTTTGCGTCACGGCAGTGATCCAGCCGTTACGAAGCAGGGCGAGGGCGCCAGGCGCAGGTCATGATTCTTTTCGCCACTCGACGTGCGCGGAGCATTGACGGCTCCGGAAATGCGGCAGTAACGTCCCCGCCACGCTGGATCCCATGGATCGGTCAACGTGGTGCTGTTGTCACCCTGACCCCTCGCGAATGCTCCGCCCCCGTCTCCAGCAGGCGGTGAGCGCCTCAACAGACCTGGAAGGTCTCGTCCGGAGGAGAGACAGGCATGATCAGACCGGCCGGCGGCGACGCCGACCCGAACCCCGTCCCGGCGCGCCGCAGTTCGCGCGTGAAGCGCTTCATCGCGGCCGCTGCCGGCGCCACCATCACGGCGGCGAGCCTCATGCTCACCGCCGTCGGCCCCGCACAGGCGGCCACCACCGTGCACACGTATGCCCCGACGGGAGTGGGAGGCGGTACGACGACGTCCCCGGACGTGGCGTCCACCAAGTACCAGGTGCAAGTCGCCGGCACGCCCGTCCAGGCCGTCCAGTACACCCAGAACGGCCACAATTTCGACATCGCCCGCTTCGCCTCGGACTCCCGGACTCCGACGATCACGGTCACGCTGCCCAGCACCACGATCGACACGGTGAACGTCTATCCGGCCCGCTACTACCCCTCCAGCAGCATCTCGGTGAGTGCGGACAAGCACACCCTGACGTTCCAGATGTCGGCCGCCGCCGGGTTGAACCAGGCGATCGTGATGGTCAACGGCGACTCGACCAACGCCACGGGGCAGCCCTACCTGGCGGTCGTCAACGACCCCTTGGAGGACCCGGCGCAGCGTCCGGACACCACGAGCGCACCGGACGGTTCCGGCGTCAACCTGCAGACCGGTGTCCTCAACTTCCAGGAGTTCGCGGCCAAGTACCTCGCGGCGCACCCCAACAGCGCGGCGCAGAAGGCTCCCGCCGCGACGACGAGCTCCATGGCCGGCAAGACCGTCAACGGCACCGCGATACCCGCCGGTCAGCAGAGCTCGGCCGGGAGCCTGGTGAGCGCGAGCAGCGTCAACGTGCGCTACCCGAAGGTGCGGGCGATGGCCGCAGGCGACGTCACCTACGCCCTGCAGGCCGCCCTCGACACCATCAAGGCCAACCCCACGGCGCTGAACACGCTCTACTTCCCGAACGGCACATACGTGTGGTCAGGTCTCCTGGTCAACGGTCTGGACGGCGGCAAGCTCAAGGGCGGCAAGCTGAAGATCTACACCGACGAAGGCGCCCTGCTGAAGAACCGCATCCAGGCGTACATGGAGGCGTTCGAGCCGGCGATCGGGATCATCAACTCGAGCGACATCGAGATCGACGGCCGCGGCGTCTTCGACGGCAACGGCGTGGCGAACTACAACGCCTCCAGCAGCGGTGATCTGCACGACGCGTACCGCAGCCAGCACCAGGGCGGCGTCATGGTCATGCACTCGTCGGACATCACCTTCAACGACACCTACGAGCGCAACGCGAAGCAGTGGAACTACGAGACCCACAGCGCCAACCGCGTGACGTTCAACAACATCAAGGCCCTCACCCCGTACCGCCAGCCGTGGATCGACGGGACGGACTTCGCGAGCGGCCAGGACATCACCGCCAACGGCGTCTTCACGCTCGGCAACGACGACGCGTTCGCCTCCGGCCACTACAACCCCAGCGACGGCTTCACCCCGCTGGCCACCGGCGTGTGGAACAACTTCCAGCTCGGCACCTCCAGCGCCGACGTCCAGGGCTATGTCAACGCGGTGGCCGCCCACGACACCGTCGCCGACGATCTCGGGTTCGACAACTACCACTGGGACAACGCGGACTCGAAGAACATCTCGGTCAGCAACACCCTGAACTGGTCCGTCGCGGCCGGCAACGCGATCCGGATCGGATGGAGTTCGTACGGGTACCGGCTCACCAACTACTCGTTCGACAACTTCAACTCCGTGTCGCCGGCGGCCGGCGGCATCTTCACCCACAACAGCCCCAACCCGTACCCGCGCATCCAGAGCATCGTGGTGAAGAACAGCTCGATCGACACCTCCCGGTTCACCAAGGGACCGATCGGGCTCAACGGCGGCAACGGATCCACCCAGACCATCACCGCCGACCAGCAGGCGACGTACGGGTACGCCCCCAACCCCGACGGGTCGGGCGCCGCGTACACCTACACCAGGGCCCCTATCGGCACCTTCACACTCGACAACGTGTGGTTCTCGCAGCAGAACACGAGCAGCTCGCTGAACGGCACCACGAACGCGACGCTGAACAACATCCGCGTCGCGGGCCGGCTCGTCGAATACACCAGCCAGCTCCCACTGACGACGAGCGGGATCGGCACCCTGACCAGCACCTACACGGCCGCTAACGGCCAGACCCAGAACGTCAGGGCCGGTGCCCTCACCAGTGGTGACACCTGGGTGGGTGCGTGGACCGGCGACCAGACGAAGAACAACTCCTCGGACCTGACCCTCATCACCCGCAACACCGGGGTCGGCCTGATGGGCGAGCAGTACACCACCGGGTCCGGGGACGGAAAGCTCTCCTACGTCCAGTTCCCCCTCACCAGTCTCACCAAGGCACCGACCCAGGCGACACTCCATCTCACCTACGTCGGCCACCGCTACTCGTCGGTCCCGTCGACCGACACCGACCAGCTCCTCGTACAGCCGGTCAGCGACACCACCTGCACCGGCGGCGGCACGTCCTGCCCGGTCAACACGATGACCTGGCAGAACCGGCCGAGCTTCACGGCCACGGCCTCCTCCGTCGCCAAGTCGGCCACGTTCACCCTCGGTTCGACCCTCGTCCCCGAGGGCGGCGGGACCCACCAGGGCAACGCCATCGACGGCCGTGACATCACCGTCGACATCACCTCCTTCGTCCAGGACGCCTACGCGGCCAAGCAGGCCACACTCCTGCTCGCCGTCGGCAACGCGGGGGGCACCAACCACGAGCTGCGGTTCGTCAGCTCGGAAGGCGCCACCGGCTCCGGAAAGCTCACCAACGGGACCGCCGAGATGGCGCCCGGGGTGACCGTGACCCCGTAGCCACTCCAGGCCGGTCCGTCCCCGCGGGACGGGCCGGCCTCAGCCGTCCGGGTCCGCCGTCGACGGCTGATCCGGCCACCGCAGGTCTGACACAGCGCTGTTGCCCACCACCGCACCCACCCCTGTGCTCTGCCGCACTCGCCGTCCGACAACGGAGCCGCCCCATGTCCCTGCCCGAGTCGCCCCTCAACCGTCGGCGTTTCCTCACCACGGCCGCCCTCGCCGCCGGCGCCGCGGCCTGCCCGGCTCCGTCTTCGCCTCCCGGGCCGCCGCGGCCGTACCGCCCCAGGTCACCCTGCCCGACCGTGGCATCTGGGACCACGCCACCGCCTCTGCCTGGACCGACGGGTTCCTGAGCGGAAACGGCGAGTACGGGGCCGTCTACTACGGGGAGCCGACACTCGAGAAGATGATCGTCAATCATCACCGGTTCGTGCTGCCCAACGGCAGCCGGAGCGTCATGCCCCCGGTGATCTCGCCGTACCTCGAAGCCGCCCGGGACCAGGCGCTGGCCGGCGACTACTCCGGTGCCTCCACCACCTTCGCCCACGGCTGGAGCCTGCGCTGGACCCAGACCTTCCACCCCGGCTACGAACTCCAGCTCAGCACCCCGGGCATGACCACCGTCAACGACTTCGCCCGCCTCACCGACTTCCGCACCGGCGAGATCACCCACACCTGGACCGACCAGTACGGCACCTGGAAGCGCCGCGTCTTCGTCTCCCGCGCCGACCAGGTCATCGTCCACGAACTGCTGCCCGCCACCGGGCGCACCGTGGACACCACCGTCAGCGTCAACACCGCTCTCACGGGCGTGCCGACCAGCGTGGCCTTCTCCGCCACCGCCACCGTCACCAGTGGCGACGGATACCTGAACCTGCGCGGCACCTACCCCTCCGGGAAGGGCGCCTTCGGCTATGAGGGCGTCACCCGCGTCGTGGCCTTGGGCAACGGCTCCTCCGTCACCGCCGACGGGCAGACCCTGGTGGTCGCCAAGGCCACCAAGGTGCTGCTGCTGACCAAGCTCGGCCGCTACGAGACCTCCACCGGCTGGAACAGCCGGCCCCTGCACACGGCCCTCGCCGCGCTGACGGCCGACTACGCCACCCTCCTCGGCCGCCACGCGCCCAAGCACCAGGCCATGTACGACCGCTCCAGCATCGACCTCAACGTCTCCGCCGCCGACCGCCAGTTGGCCACCAGCGAGCTCATAGCCCGCCAGAACGGCAACGCGTCCGCCATCGACGTCGCACTGCTGGAGCGGATGTACGACTCCGGCCGCTATCTCTTCATCAGCTCCAGCGGCGTCCTGCCACCCCGCCTGACCGGCATCTGGACCGGCACCTGGAACGGCTCCTGGGCCGACGACTTCACCACCGACGCCAACATCAATCTCCAGGTCGCCGGCGGCAACATCCTCGACCTCACCGACGCCATGCAGGGCTACTTCGACCTGATCCTCGGGCAGTTGCAGCACTGGCGCGACAACGCCACCAACCTCTACGGCGCCCGCGGCTTCCTCGCCCCGTCCCGGACCGACGGCGAGTACGGGCACATGCTGCACTTCAACAACACCAGCTTCCCCAGCGAGGCCTGGACCGGCGGCGCCGACTGGCTGCTCTACCCGCTTCTGGAGTACTACCAGGTCACCGGCGACGCGGCCTTCTACAAGAACAAACTGGGCCCGGCCCTGATGGAACTGGCCCTGTTCTACGAGGACTTCCTCACCCGGACCGACTCCAGCGGCAAGGCCGTCTTCGTCCCCTCCTACTCCATGGAGAACAGCCCGGCCACCACACGCCAGGCGTTCTCGATCAACGCCACCGGCGACATCATGGCCGGCCGGCACGCCCTCCAGGCCGCCATCGACGCGGCCCAGACCCTCGGCCTGGAACAGGGCAACGGCCAGGGGGTACAACGCTGGACCGCCCTGCTCGCCACGCTGCCCGACTACACCGTCAACAGCGACGGGGCGCTCGCCGAGTGGTCCTGGCCCGGCCTGACCGACAACTACAACCACCGGCATGTCCAACACCTGTACGGCGCCTGGCCGCTGCACGAGATCAACCCCGAGGACGAGCCCGACCTGGTCAGGTACGCGGCCAAGGCCCTGGACAAGAGAGCCGACCAGAACTATTCCGCCCACGGCAGCCTCCACCGGGCGCTGGCCCGCGCCCGCCTGAAGGACGGCCCCGGCGTCTACGGCAACCTGCTGAAGATCTACGGCAAGAACATGGTGTGGCGGTCCCTGATGACCTCCCACAACCCCAACCTGGACATCTACAACTGCGACGCCGCCAACACCATCCCCGCCGTCCTCGGCGAAGCACTCGTCTACACCCGCCCCGGTGTCCTGGAGATCCTCCCCGCCCTCCCCGCCCAGCTCGCCAAGGGCACGATCAACGGCGTCCGCGGCCGCAACCGCATCACCGTCCAGTCGCTGTCCTGGGACACGGCGGCCCGCACGGCCACCGTCACACTCACCTCCGACGTCGACCAGGACATCACCTTCATCTGCCGGCGCGGCATCACCTCCGTCAGCACCGGCGCGACGGTCACCACGTCGTCGCTGGGCAACCACGCCCGCAGGGTGTCGCTGACCGCCGGAACGCGCACCACGATCACGATCGGCCTGCTGACCGGCCCCTTCAAGCTGGTCAACCGAAGGAGCGGCAAGGTCATGGACGTCTCCGGCTCGTCCACCGCCGACGGCGGGCCCGTCATCCAGAACACCTGGTCCGGCGGCGCGAACCAGCAGTGGAAGCTGCTCCCCGACCACGACGGCTCGTTCCGCGTGTCCAACGTCAACAGCGGCAAGGTGCTCGACGTCCCGGGCGGCGCCACCAGCAACGGCACAGCCCTGGACCAGTCGTCGGACGCCAACGGCAGCCACCAGTGGTGGAAGCTCGTTCCGGCGGCCACCAGCGGCTACTACCGCCTCGTCAACATCAGGAGCGGGTTGTGCGCGGACGTGCAGAGCGGATCCACCGCCGACGGCGCCAAGATCATCCAGTGGCCGGCCAACGGCGGCTCCAACCAGGAATGGCAGCCAGTGGGACTGTGACGGCCCTGGGCACGCGAGCGGCGGCGATCCGACTCGGCAGAGCGGCATGACGACGGGGTACAGCTTCGCGAATACGGTGGCCGCAACGCGCCAACATTGCCACACTCCGTCATGTGTCGTGGAGTACGGGGGAGTTGAAGCCGAAAAGGCTGGCAGCGCTTGGTGTCTTCGTATTGATTCTGGCCGCGGGGTTCTGGGCCGCCTTCACCTTCGTCGAGAACGAGAAGGCGCTCGACCTCGTCGTCGCCGTCGCGGGGACGCTTCTGGTGGCGCCGCTGCTCTGGGCGGGTCGCATCCTGGCGGAGAACATCAGGTCCACCGGTGACGAGGCATCCGAGCTGTTGGCGAAGGCGGCCGAGGCGCTGGCGAAGGATGCCAGTGCGCTGTACAGGAAGCGGCAGGGAAACCGGCGTCTGGACCCAACAGAGCGTCCGGTTCCGGTGCGCTGGGCATGGGCGCACCATGAAGGCGTCGGCCTGCCCGAGGCAGTCGTCGGGCCGGGGGCCGGCGTCGGCACGCCGTCCTTCGCCGTACTGCCCGACGCCGAGGCTGCCTCGCCGGTCACCCTGAACGAGGGGGAGCTCGACGACCTGTTCCATGTCTACGCCGGTATCCAGACCGGGCGCATGGTCGTACTCGGGGAACTCGGAGCCGGCAAGTCGGCGGCTGCGGTTCTCCTGGCGGTAAAGGCGCTTGCGCACCGTGAAGACATTCGCGAGCCGGCGAACCGTGAACAGGTGCCCGTACCGGTCCTGCTCACCCCGTACGGGTGGAACCCTGAGCGGCAGACAGCGCAGGAATGGCTCGCCGAACGGCTCGTGAGCGACTTCAAGAGCTTTCGAGGGCGCCGCTTCGACCCGCGAACGCCGGCGCGGTTGATCGACGAGGGGCGCATCGCGGTGTTCCTCGACGGCTTCGACGAGATCGACACCGGAAAACGAGTGGCGGCCCTGGAAGCTCTGCACGGGCTCAGTCGCCAAGTCCGGGTGGTGATCTTCAGCAGGAGCGAGGAATTCATCCAGGCGCTGCACGCACAGCCGCTGTCCGGTGCCGCCGTGCTCGAGCTTCAACCGGTGGCCGCCGAGACGGCTGCGGACTGTTTCGCGGACTGGCAGACCGCCGGACTGCCGCCCCGTCTGCGCGAACGCCTGGCGGAACACCTGTGGGCACATCCTGACGGCGTTCTGGGGCAGGCGCTCAGCACGCCGCTCATGCTGACCCTGCTCAGAGACGCCTTCCGCGGCATGGACGCTGCGGAGGCCACGGAAGTCGTGGACAAGCTCCTCTCGCCTTCGGAGTTCACCTCCGCCGAGGAGATCAACGACTATCTGCTCGATCGCGTCCTGCCCGCCGCGTACCCCCCGAGCCGTCCGGGTGCCCCCACTCCGTACACCCGGGATCAAGCGGAGCGCTGGCTGCGTCTCATCGCCGCCAGGATGACCGCCCACGGGACGCCCGAGCTGGCATGGTGGCAGATGCACGAGTGGGCCTCCGCCTCGTGGCGGATCGCGGGGGGTGTGGTCGGTGGCGGACTCGCCGCGGGGCTGGCTGCCGCACTCGTCTCCTGGTTCACCGATGATCTCGGTGAGCGGACCGTCATCGGTTTTCTCCCGGCCTCGGCGGTGGGCGGCGTCCTGGGACTCGCCACCGCGATCGTGACCGAACGGCGGGCCACGCACGTCAACTTCCCCGGCGGTTCCGGCGAAACCCGGTTCAACCTGGGGATGGGGCTGATGGCCGGTCTCGCTGTCGGGAGCGCGGTGGCGCTGACCGTCGGCCCTGCGTCCGGTCCGGCAGCAGCCGCCACGGTGGGTCTGGCCGCCGCTCTGACGGCCGGAACCGCGACGGGAAGGGCCGCAGGCGGAGATGGTGTGCCTCCTCCGCACTTCACCACTGACCCGAACGCCAAGCCGGCGGAACGGTTTCTGGGTCGGCTCATCGCGGGAATCCAGGCCGGCCTCGGCGCGGGGATACCGGCCGGGCTGGCCGGCGGTATCCCGCTCGGACTCGCGCAGGGCCTGCAGCGCGGGCTCGGTGTCGGCCTGGCGATCGGTTTCGCCTACGTCCTCGCGTTCGGGCTCCTGGACGGCTTCACCCGCATCACGCCCGACCAGGACTCTCCGGTCGGCCCGCTGTCGGTCTGGGTCCAGGACCGAAGGCACGGCCTGGCAACGGGGGTTGTCTTCGGCCTCGCCATGGGGTTCGCCGCAGGGCTCACCGATGCCCTCGCCACCGCCCGCCATGATCCGCTCAGTGTGGCGGTACCGGTAGGACTGATCACCGGAGTGGTGATCGGGGTCGTCACCGGGACCGCGGCCGGGCTCACCGTGTCCAACAGCTGGCGGACCGCGGTCGTGTTCGTGCAGTTGTGGGCGCAGGGAGTCGTCCCGCTGCGCGCCATGCGTTTCCTGGACGACGCCTGCAAACGGCAGGTGCTGCGGGAGACCGGCCCCACCTATCAATTCCGGCACACCCGTCTGCGGGATCGGCTGACCGCTCTGGCCGCCGACCAAGGCTGAACACGGGTCCGGCACGTGGAGACTGCCGCCCGCGCCCGTTTCGCGTGCCCCCTGGAAGCCCTTCGACCAGCCAGAGGGCACAGCGGGGGGCACCTAGGGGTTGTACGGCGTGTGGGTGATGGAGGAGACCTTGAGGTAGCGGGCGCCGTCAGAGGTGGCCCAGGTGGAGGAGTCCGGGTTGCCGGGCCAGTCACCGCCGACGGCGATGTTGGCGATGAAGCGCAGGCTCGTCCCGGCCGGGGTTCTGTACCAGGTGGTGCCCGTGATGTTGCCGTCCACGGCGAAGTCGATGTGGTCCGGGAACCAGCTGAACGAGTAGGTGTGGTACGCGTTGGTCCAGCCGGAGGAGTTGGTCCTGGAGAACTGCTGCTGGGCGTTGTTGATGTCGTGGGACGTCTGGTAGACGACGTTCGGGTTCTGTCCGACGATCTCAGCGGCGTCGAACTCGGGCAGCCACGGATTCAGGGCTGCCGCCCACACGGCCGGCAACAGTCCCCGTCCGTTGGGCATGTTGGCGGTGAAGCTGTAGGTGCCGTACCCGTACGCCGCCGTCGACTCCACACGACCCGAGTAGTAGACCCCGCCCCCGGCGTTGTACGCCTTGATCACCAGAGTGTTGCCCTCGTACCAGATGCAGTCCGGCCGGTACGTCTCCAGCTCGTTGTTGGCGGTCCACCTCGCGTTGATCTTGTTCCACGAGTTGACGGTCACCGGGCTGCCCCAGGATGCGGCCCGTGCGGTCTGCGAACCCAGCATGAGCGCGGGAGGCACGGCCAGTGCGGCACCGAGTATGCGTCTGCGGCTGGGCCGGCGAGGTGGGAGGGTCATCGCAGCTCCATTGCTTGGATGAACGAGGGGGGTTGGGAGCGATCCCACGCTCCACTTGTCGCTGGACTGTAGGATTCCGTTTGACCTTTGACAAGATGTGCCGCATTGATCTGTGCATTTCTTTGCTAGTTGAACGCACGGGCGGCCCCCCGGTCGTGCCCGGTTCACATGCCGGCGGCCTCGGTGTGGTCGGGCCGGCGCAGGCCGTGAAGGTTGCGGTAGGCGGCCCTGGCGGGTGGGGTCCAGCCGTCCAGCAGGGCGGGGTCGGGGCGGTAGACCTCGACGCCGAGGGGGCGGCAGACGTCCAGGGGGTCGCGGGCGTCCGGGCCCCACAGCGGCACGGACAGGTCACCGCCGGGACAGGTGGACAAGGCGCAGAGAAGATCGGTCTCGGCGAAGAACTCGAAGTGGTCGCCGGGGCGCGCGGGGCAGTCCTTCATGAAGTACTGGTCGGCGTCGTTGAGGCCGGTGCACTGGAAGACGTTGAGCACGTCGTGCACGTCGAACTCGGTGAGTCCGTACGGCAGTACGGCCCGGACCAGGTTCGAGTGACAGTGGAAGTCGAAGTCCTCGCCGGTGAGCATGCGGTTGACGTACGGGTCGCAGCGGGTGCCCAGCAGGTCGTGGACGCGTCCGCCGTCGGCGTCGACGCCGTAGTCCGCCAGCGAGTCGGCGGTGACGGTCAGCAGGGGGCGCAGGAACGGCAGGTTCGACCAGATCCGGTCGTACGTCGAGATGTGCGCGCGCTGCAACTGGCGGGTGCGGGCGGCCCACATGCGCTCGCGCGGGTCGTTGAGGTTCCACACGTTGAGGTCGCCGACCTGGGGGCCGTCGACGGTGACGATCCGGCACAGGTGTCCCTGGGGGACGGTCCAGGCGCGGCCGGAGCGTATCGGGATCTCGAAGGAGTCCACCAGCTCGTGCTCCACGCCGGCGAAGCGGTCGTAGAAGGCGCGGTCGATGTCGAGGGCGCCGCCCTTCGTGCTCTGGTAGGCGGCCGCCGCCTTGGACGACGCGGATGCGGTGGGGGAGGTCATCGCTTGCCTTTCGGTGCTGTTGTCGTACGGGAGTTGGCGCGTACGGCGTCGAGCACCGTGCGTTCCGAGTCGTCGAGGTAGAGCCGCAGTGCGGCGGCGGCGTCCGTGCGCCGGCCGCCGCGGATCAGGTCGCAGATCTCGCGGTCGCGGGCGACCCACGGAGCCTGGAAGGCGCCCTCGTCCGCCATGACGGCGAAGGCCAGGCGCAGTTGGGCGATCGTCACCCGGAAGAAGCCGTCCAGCCGGGCGCTGCACAACAGCGCCACCAGCGACTGGTGGAAGCGCAGGGACGCGGTGCCGACCTTGTCCCACGCCTCCGCGGACACGGCCAGTTCGGCGGCGGCGACCTTGGTCTCCATCGCGTCGAGCAGCGGTTCCGGGGCGAGCGGGCTCGCCTCGACGGCGCTGAGTTCGAGCGTCCGGCGGGCGATGTAGATGTCCGTCACGTCCTCGGCGGACAGGGTCTTCACCGCTGTGCCCTTGTGCAGCCGCTGCGTCACCAGGCCCTCGTCGTGCAGGGTGCGCAGGGCCTCCCGCAGGGTGTTGCGGGACACCCCGAGCTCGGCGGAGAGCGCCACGTCCCGCAGCGGGGTGCCCGGTGGCAGGTCTCCCTCGACGATGCGTTCGCGCAGCACATCGGTCACCAGGACGGGCCGTCCGGCGGCCGCCGCACTGTTCTGAGTCGACATGGCCACACCCTAGCGCAGGATTTGTTGAACAAAAAAGGCCTCGCTACTGGCCTGATGAGACCTGTCGACATGCAGCATTCAGGGAAATTTTGACCTTTTACCTGGCTGAAACAATGAGGCGCCACCATCGTCGGCAACCAGATTGTTCAACAGTCTCAGTTCCGGTCGAGAGGCCCCCTCATGCGCGTCCCCGTCCCCGCCCTCATCCGCTCCGCCACGGCCCTCGGGGCCATCGGCGTACTCCTCGCCCTGTCCGGCTGCTCCGGCGGTTCCTCGACGGCCGAGGCGGACGCTTCAGGCACCATGACCGCCGGCACCCTGACCGTCGGCTCGGACCTGACGTATCCGCCGTACGCGTACCTGGACGGCAAGACCCCGGCGGGCTTCGACCCGGACATCTCCCGGGCCCTGGCCAAGGCCTCCGGGCTGAAGGCGACCTTCGTCGACACGCGCTTCGAGCAGCTGATAGCCGGCCTCGGCACCGGTCACTTCGACGTGATCGCGTCCGACCTCTACATCACCGACGAGCGCAAGAAGCAGGTCGACTTCATCCCGTACTTCACCACCGGCAACTCGATCGTGGTGAAGACCTCCGGCAGCCTGAAGCCCACCGGGGTCACCGGCCTGTGCGGAAAGACCGTCGCGGTGATCAAGGGCGGCCAGATCGTCCAGAAACTGCGCGACGAGGCGAGCAAGGAGTGCGAGGCCAAGGGCGGCAAGGCCATCGACGTACGGGAGTTCGCCACCGATCCCGAAGGCACCCAGGCACTGCTGTCCGGCCAGGTGGACGCTCAGGTCACCGACGGCGCGGTCGCCAAGGCCGCCGCCGACAAGACCGGCGGAAAGCTCACCATCTCCAGCACGGAACTGATCTACCCCGTCCAGTCCGGACTCGCGGTCAAGCGGGGCGACACCGCCCTGAAGAAGACCCTCACCGACGCACTCGCCGAGTTGAAGAAGAACGGCACCTACGCCGAGCTGCTGAAGAAGTACAACCTCGGCCGGGCCGAGGCGAGCTGATCATGGGCAGTTTCGACTGGCACTACACCATCGGCCTGCTCGCCGACGCCGACCTGTGGCGGGCGGCCCTGCTCGTCGTCGAACTGGCCGTCGCCGCCTGGGTCCTGTCCACCGCGCTGGGCCTGCTCGTCGCCCTCACCCAGCAGTCGCGGCTACGCCCGCTGCGGCTGCTCGCCTCCGCGTACGTCTGGTTCTTCCGCAGCCTGCCCCTGCTGGTCCTGCTGATCTTCGTCTACAACTCGCCGCAGCTCTTCCCCGAGCTGAGGCCCCTGCTGTCGAGCCCCTTCACCGCGGGTCTGGTCGCCCTCGTGCTCAGCGAGACCGCGTACATCGCCGAGATCCACCGCGGCGGTCTGCTGGCCGTGGGCAAGGAACAGGGCGAGGCCGCACAGGCGCTGGGCATCCCGTACGCGGGCGTGCAGCGGCACGTGGTGGTGCCGCAGGCGTTCCGGGTCGCGCTTCCCGCGCTGGGCAACGAGTTCATCAGCATCCTCAAACTGACCTCGCTGGTCAGCTCCATCTCCCTGGCCGAGCTGCTGCTGGTCGGCCAGCGCCTGTACACCCAGAACTTCCTGGTCCTGGAGACGCTGCTGGCCGTCGCCCTCTACTACGTCATGCTGGTCACCGTCTTCGACCGGCTGCGGGCCCTGCTCGAACGCCGCCTCGACGTCCGCAGACGCCGTACGAAGGCCGGGGCCGACACCGCCCCGGAGACCGAGGCCGTCCCCGCGACCCTGGCACGGACGCGGCCCCGCACCCCGCACGGGGGCGAGGTGGTGGTACGGGCCCGCGGACTGCGGAAGTCGTTCGGCCCGGTGACCGTCCTGGACGGCGTGGACCTCGATGTGCACCGTGGTGAGGTGGTGGCCGTCATCGGCCCCTCGGGCTCGGGCAAGACCACCTTCGTCCGCACGCTCAACCACCTGGAACAGCCCGACCAGGGCAGTGTGGAGATCGACGGCCGGCTCATGGGCGGCAAGGACCGTGAACTCGCCGCCCAGCGCCGTCACGTCGGCATGGTCTTCCAGCGGTTCAACCTCTTCCCGCACCGGACCGTGCTGCAGAACATCACCCTCGCGCCCCTCCAGCAGCGGCTGTGCGGCCGGGCGGACGCCGAACGCCGGGCACGGGAACTGCTCGGCAAGGTGGGCCTCGACTCCCATGCGCACAAATACCCCCACCAGCTCTCCGGCGGCCAGCAGCAACGGGTGGCCATCGCCCGCGCCCTGGCCATGGACCCCAGCGTGCTGCTCTTCGACGAACCGACCTCGGCCCTCGACCCCGAGCTGGTGGGCGAGGTCCTGTCGGTGATGAGCGACCTCGCCGCCGACGGCACGACGATGGTCGTCGTCACCCACGAGATGCGCTTCGCCCGCGAGGTCGCGGACTGGGTGGTCTTCATGAACCAGGGCCGCATCCTGGCCCAGGGCCCGCCTGAGACGGTCTTCGACCACTCCGGCGAACCGCGCCTGGAACGGTTCTTCGCCGCGATCGGCCCCGCGTGAATCCCGTCGGCCCGGTGTGCGGCCGGGCCGATCCGGGGCCGCCGCACGGCTCAGGTGACTTCGGCGCGGTCACCGGGGGGCTCACCAGCTGCTGGAAGTCCGGCCCGGTCGCAGCGACGTGCTGTCGGTGACGCTCAGGTCCTGGGCTCCTATCACGGACAGCAGTTCCAGCTGCTCGGCTCCCCGGCTTCCGGGGGGCGCGGTGAACCACAGCAGGCGTTGGCGTCCGTCCTCGCTGAGCAGGTTGTAGCAGTCGAGTTCGATGACGCCGAGCGTGGGGTGGACGATTCTCTTGCGGTCCTTGCGGCGCACCGCGACGTCGTGGGTGTCCCACAGGGCTGCGAACTCCTCGCTGCGGCGGCGCAGTACGGCGACCATCCTGGTGATCTCCGCGTCCTGGCCGCGGCGTGCGGACGCCGCCTGGAGGTCGGCCACGAACACCCGGGAGTGGTGCGGGTGATCCTCGGACGGGTACCTCTCGCGCGCCTGCGGATCGGTGAACCAGCGGTACACGAAGCTTGCCGTCGGGCCGCGGTGTGCGGGGGACTCGCCGAGCAGGTCACGGGCCAGGTCGTTCTCCACCAGGGTTTCGTGCAGGTCGGTGATGACGCGCGCGGGGGTGTTGGACAGCCGGTCCAGCAGCCCGAGAAGCGCGGGCTGCACATGCGCCGACGTTCCATGGGCCGACGGCGGGATCGGCCGATCGGCGAGGCGGAACAGGTGATCGCGCTCGTCGCCGTTGAGGCGCAGGGCCCGGGCGAGGGCGGCCAGGGTCTGGGCCGAGGGCTGCACGCCGTTCTTCGCGCTACCGCGTTCCAACTCGGTGTAGTAGTCGGCCGACAGCCCTGCCAGCTGGGCGACTTCCTCGCGGCGCAGCCCGGGGACGCGCCGGCGCGGGCCTTGGGGGAGACCGACCTCGGCGGGGCGGATGCGGTCGCGGCGGGTCCGGAGGAAGGCGCCGAGTTCTGGAAGGTTCACCTCTTCATGGTCGCTCGTGCGTCGAGTCGTATCCAGGGGGTGGCGTCCCCTGGGTAAACGCAGCCCTGGCTAGGGGTGGGGGACCGGCTGATCGTTGAGGGCGCAGCAGGGCGACGGCGAGACCGCGGCCCGACCCGCAATCACCCCAGGAGTCAGTCATGCCCCTCCCCACTTCCCTCGACGGGCTCGAAACCCCGGCCCAGACCCGAGTCGCGATCGTCACCGGCGGCTCGCGCGGCATCGGCCGCCGGACCGTCGGCCGGCTGGCCGCCGACGGGTACGACGTCGTGGTCGGCTATGCCGGCAACCACGGCGAGGCCGAAGCAGCCGTGAAGGAGGCCGTCACCGCCGGCGCCCGGGCGATCGCGGTACGTGCCGACGTCGCCGACGAGTACGCCGTCGAGGCTCTGTTCGACGCGGCCGAGGCGGAGTTCGGCGGTGTCGACGTCGTCGTGCACGCTGCCGGGCGGGCCCACATGGCGCCGATCGCCGAGCTGGACCTGGCCGTCCTGGACGACCTGCACCGCACGAACATCCGCGGCACGTTCGTCGTCGCCCAGCAGGCAGTACGTCGGGTGCGCCGCGGCGGTGCGATCGTGACGTTCTCGACGTCCGTGGTGGGGCTGGCCTTCCCGAACTACGGCGCGTACTCCGCCAGCAAGGGCGCGGTCGAGGCGCTGACGCTGATCCTGGCCAGGGAGTTGCGGGGCCGGGACGTCACCGCCAACGCCGTCGCGCCCGGCCCCACGGCCACCGACCTGTTCCTGGACGGCAAGGACGAGGAGACCATCGCCCGTCTGGCCGCCCAGCCTCCGCTGGAGCGGCTCGGCACCCCGGCCGACATCGCCGAGGTCGTCGCGTTCCTGGCCTCCCCGGCCGGCCACTGGATCAACGGACAGGTCGTCCGCGCCAACGGCGGAATCGTCTGAACCGCCCGCAGCCACCCCATCGATCAACGAAAGGCCCTGTCATGAGGAACGACGACACCCGAAAGGTCATCCTGGTCACCGGGGCCTCCAGCGGCATCGGGGCGCTGTCCGTGCGTGCTCTGGCCCTCGCCGGTCACACCGTGTACGCGGGCATCCGCCAGACGGCGACCCGCAACGTGGCCGCGGTGGCCGACCTGGCCCGCTTCGGCACTGACCACCAACTCGACGTACAGGCCGTTGAGTTGGACGTCACCTCCCAGGAGTCCGCCGACGCCGCGGTCGACCGGATCCTCGCCGAGCACGGCCGGCTGGACGTGGTCGTGCACAACGCCGGCCACATGGTCCTGGGCGCCGCCGAGGCGTTCACCACCGACCAACTCGCGGACCTGTACGACGTGAACGTCCTGGGCACACAGCGCGTCAACCGCGCCGCCCTGCCGACGTTGCGTGAGCAGGGCTCGGGGCTGCTGGTCTGGATCGGCAGCTCCAGCACCCGCGGCGGGTGCCCCCCGTTCCTGGCCCCCTACTTCGCAGCCAAGGCCGCGATGGACGCGCTGGCCGTCAGCTACGCCGCCGAGGTGCTCCCGTTCGGCATCGACACCGCGATCGTGGTGCCCGGTGCGTTCACCACCGGCACCAACCACTTCGCCCACGCCGGCGCCCCCGCGGACCGTGATCGTGCCGAAGCCTACGACCAGCGTCACCGACCCGTGATGGACGATCTGGGCAAGCGTCTGGCCGCGCTCATCCCTCCGGACGCCGATGTGACAGAGGTCGCTGAAGCCGTCGTGCGCCTGGTCGCGATGGCGCACGGCACTCGGCCGCTGCGCACCCACGTAGACCCCAGCCGCGACGGCAGCGAAGTCGTCTCCGCGGTCGCCGACCGCGTCCGCGCCGACTTCTTCCGCCGCATCGGACTGGACAGCCTGCTCACCGCAGGCAGCTCCCTGTAACGCCCCACCGAGAGAAGGAACAACCAGCCATGCCTTTCGCGAACTTCAAGGTCCCCGAGAAGACCCTCACCCCGAAGCAGAAGGAGCAGATCGTCACCCGCACCACCGAGCTGTACGTCGAGATCTACGGCGAGCGCGCCCGCGCCAACACCATGGTGCTGGTCGAAGAGGTCGCCGACGGCGGCTGGGGCATCTCCGGCAACGTGCTGACCCTCGCCATGCTCGGTGAGGCGACATCGTCCGACACCGGCGACGCCTGACCGCACCGGCCGCCATGCGGCCAGGACAGCACCGTGAAACCGAGGGCCGCCGATCACACCCGGCGGCCCTCGGCCGAGCTCAGCCGGCCCCGTCTCGGCCTGAGGAGTTGGGAACGCGGCATCGCGGATCTAGGCTCTGAACCATGCACTCGGCAGCACCCCCGGCAGCGCCCCGTCCGGCGCAGGTGTTCTCGACGGCACACACGCCGCCGGGGGAGCGGCTGCGGGCCTGGGAGGAGCACAACGCCGACGCCCTCATCGCCCTGACGTGCCGCACCACGGGCGGCGCGGACTTCCGGGCGCGCGAGGACAACCTCGACCTCGGGCGGGTGCATCTGGCGCGGGTGCGTACCACGGCGCACATGGTCGAGCGTCCCGCCGACCTCATCGAACGGCGGCCCACGGGTTCCGTCGCGATCTACGTCTCCCTGCGCGGGGAGGCGCTGTTCCAGCAGGCCGGCCGGCGGCAGGTCGTCCGCCCCGGCGACGTCCTGGTCTGCGACGCGGACGGCAGCTTCGTCCGCGGGTTCGGCCAGGGGCTGGACGAACTGGCGGTCCGCGTGGACCGCGGCGCGCTGCCGGACGGCGTGCACGTCGGAGAGCCGCTCATCGTGCGGCGCGACGAGAGCAATCCTTACGGCCGCGCGCTCGCCCGCATCGTCGGACGTGCCGTCGGCGTCGCGGGCGCGACCCGCCCCGACGAGCAGGCCCTCGTCGACCTGGCGTCCGTCCTCGTGAGCGACGGGGCCACGCGCCCGCCCGTCGTGCATCGCGCGCTCGCCTGCGCCCTCGTCGAGGACCGGCTGGACGATCCGCGCCTGTCGGCCCCCGAGGTCGCCGGCGCGGTCGGCATCAGCGTCCGTCAGCTCACCCGCGTCTTCGCCGACGCGGGCACGACGTTCCCTCGCTACGTCCTCGGCCGGCGCCTCGAAGTCGCCCACGGGCTGCTGACCGGCCCGGACGCCGCCGAGCTGCGTACGGCGACGGTGGCGACGAGATGCGGATTCAGCTCGGTCGCCCACTTCTCGCAGACCTTCCACGCCCGGTTCGGCATCACCGCGGGCGAGTTGCGCCGTACGGCCGCGAAGCGGGACTGAACCACCTCGGGCGCACCACCGTCGCCCTCGCCACAGCGACGAAGCGCCTTCGAAACAGCCGCGTCATACGGATTTCGGCCGTCCTCCAGCCCGTACCGCCCGATGCGGCCGCGGCCGGGGGCACGCTGCCTTCAACGCACCGCGAGAAGAAGGTGAGAGGCCCCATGCCCGAGTTCAACGACGGTCAGCAAGAGACCGGACTCCCGACATCGTCGCAGGTCGAGACCGATGTCCTGATCGTCGGCTCCGGCCCGGCCGGCGCCTCGGCGGCGCTGTTCCTGTCGACCCTGGGGATCGACAACATCGTGATCACCAAGTACCGGTGGACCGCGAACACGCCCCGGGCGCACATCACCAACCAGCGGGCGATGGAGATCTTCCGCGACATGGGGATCGAGGACCAGGTACTGGCCGACGCCACCCCCCACGACCTCGTCGGTGACACCGTCTTCTGCACCTCCATCGCGGGCGAGGAGATCGGCCGCATCCACACCTGGGGCACCCGGCCCGACCGGGAGGCGGACTACCGGCTGGCCTCCCCCTGCCTCACCGTCGACATCCCGCAGACCTACCTCGAACCGATCCTGGTCAAGAACGCCACCGTCCGCGGCACCCAGACCCGCTTCTCCACCGAGTACCTCTCGCACACCCAGGACGACACGGGCGTCACCGTCCGGGTCCGCGACCGGCTCACCGGCCACGAGTACGACATCCGGGCGAAGTACCTCATCGGCGCCGACGGTGCCCGCTCCCGGGTCGCCGAGGACATCGGCCTGCCCTACGAGGGCGCGATGGACATCGCCGGTTCGATGAACATCACCTTCAAGGCCGACATCGCCTCCTACGTCGGCCACCGGCCGTCCGTCCTGTACTGGGTGATCCAGCCGGGCGCCAACGTCGGCGGCATCGGCGCCGGTCTGGTCCGGATGGTCCGCCCCTGGAACGAGTGGCTCATCGTATGGGGCTACGACATCAACTCCGAGCCGCCCGTCGTCGACGAGACCGAGGCGATCCGCATCGTGCGCCAGCTGCTCGGCATCCCGGACCTCGACGTCGAGATCACCGGCACCAGCCTCTGGGGCAACAACGAGATGTACGCCACCCACCTGCACAAAGGCCGTGTCTTCTGCGCCGGAGACGCCATCCACCGCCACCCGCCGAGCAACGGCCTGGGCTCCAACACCAGCGTCCAGGACTCCTACAACCTGGCCTGGAAGCTCGCGGCGGTGCTGCGGGGGCAGGCCGACCCGTCGCTGCTGGAGACGTACTCGGCGGAGCGGGCGCCGGTCGCGAAGCGGATCGTCACCCGGGCCAACAAGTCCAGCCGCGAGTTCGCCGACCTCTTCCAGGCCCTCGGCGTCCTCGACGCCAAGGACGAGGACGAGATGCGGGCCCTGATCGAGGAGCGGAAGGCGAACACCCCCGAAGGCGCTGCCAAGCGGGCCGCCCTGGTGGCGGCGATGGAGACCAAGAACTACGAGTTCAACGCGCACGGCGTCGAACTCGGCCAGTTCTACGAGTCCGCCGCCGTCGTCTCCGACGGCACCCGGCCCGTCCCGAGCAGGGACGAGGACCTCTACCACGTCATGTCCACCAGCCCCGGCGCGCACCTTCCACACGCCTGGGTCGGCGACAACGTCACTAAACTCGCCCTCATGGACCTGGCGCCGTACACCCGCTGGACCCTGCTCACGGGCATCGCCGGTGAGGACTGGTCCGGCGCTGCCGAGAAGGTCGCGCAGGAGCTCGGCATCCCGCTCGACACGGTGGTGATCGGCCCGGGCCGCGAGGTGACGGACCTCTACTACGACTGGGCCAAGCTGCGTGAGGTCGAGGAGTCCGGCGCGATCCTGGTGCGCCCCGACAAGCACGTCGCCTGGCGCGCCATGAGCCTCGCCGACGACCCCGCGGCCGCGCTGCGTGGCGCCCTCACCCAGCTCCTCGGAAAGGCCTGACCTGTGCGCTTCACCCACGAGACGCTGCCGCAACGGGTCGTCTTCGCACCCGGAGAGGCCATGACCGCCGTGGTGGCCGAGGTGGCCGCACTGAAGGCGACGAAGGCGATGCTGATCGCCGCGTCGACGGAGGCGGCCCTCGCCGACCGTGTCGCCGCCGATCTGCCGGTGGCGGTGCGCCACGACGAGGTCGTGATGCATGTCCCGGTCGACGTCGCCGAGCGCGCCCGCAAGGCCGCGGTGGAAGGCGCCGTGGACGTGCTGGTGTGTGTCGGCGGCGGCTCGACGACCGGTCTGGCCAAGGCGGTGGCGCTGACGACCGGCCTGCCGATCGTGGCCGTCCCCACCACGTACGCGGGTTCGGAGGCGACGAACGTCTGGGGCCTGACCGAGGGCGAGGTGAAGAGCACCGGCGTCGACCCGAGGGTCCTGCCGCGCTCGATCGTCTACGACGCCTCACTGATGCTCACCCTGCCGGTGGAGATGTCCGTGGCCAGCGGCCTCAACGCCCTGGCCCACTGTGTCGACTCCATGTGGGCTCCGCGCGCCGACCCGATCGACCGGGCCCTGGCGGGGGAGGGGATCCGGGGCCTCGCCCAGGGCCTGCCCGCGGTAGTCGCCGACCCGGCCGGGCTCGAAGGACGCCAACAGACTCTCTACGGGGCCTACTTGGCCGCCGTCGCGTTCGCCTCGGCCGGCTCGGGCCTGCACCACAAGATCTGCCATGTGCTGGGCGGCATGTTCAACCTCCCGCACGCCCAGACCCACGCGGTGGTGCTGCCGCACGTGCTCGCCTTCAACGCCCCGGCCGTACCGGAGACCGAGCGGCGCATCGCCGAGGCCTTCGGCAGCCCGACGGCGGTGGCGGGACTGGCCGCACTGCGCGAGGCGCTCGACGCCCCCCGGGCGCTGCGCGACTACGGCATGCCCGAGGACGGCATCGCCCGGGCGGTCACCCCCGTCCTCGCCGCCGTCCCCGCCGACAACCCCACTGCTGTGACCGAGGAGAACCTCACCGCGCTCTTGCGTGCGGCCTGGGAAGGAAGTGACGCCGTATGACGCTCCACGATGTGTCTTCCGAGCAGGCGGCCCGGGAGGAAGACCTGATCGCGCGCGTGCAGCGCTCCTTCGACGCCTGTGAGGACCCTCGGCTGAAGGAGCTGATGCAGGCGATCGTCAAGCACCTGCACGCCTTCCTGCGCGACGTCCGCCTCACCGAGGAGGAGTGGAAGCAGGGCATCGATTTCCTCACCGCCGTCGGTCATCTGACCGACGACAAGCGCCAGGAGTTCATCCTGCTCTCCGACACGCTCGGGGCGTCGATGCAGACGATCGCCATCAACAACGAGGCCTACGGCGATGCCACCGAGGCCACCGTCGTCGGCCCCTTCTTCGTCGAGGACTCCCCGAGGATCGAGCCGGGCGGGGACATGTCCTTCGGTGCCGCGGGCGAGCCCTGCTGGGTCGAGGGAACCGTCTCCGACGCCGCCGGGAACCCGATCGCCGGGGCGAAGATCGAGGTGTGGGAGGCGGACGAGGACGGGTTCTACGACGTCCAGTACGACGACGACCGGGTGGCCGCCCGCGCGCACCTGTTCACCCAGGCCGACGGCAGCTACCGCTTCTGGGGCGTCACCCCGACGCCGTACCCGATCCCGCACGACGGCCCGGTGGGCAGGATGCTGGCGTCGACCGGCCGCTCACCGATGCGGGCCTCGCACCTGCACTTCATGGTCGAGGCCCCCCAGTGCCGGACCCTGGTCACGCACATCTTCGTCCGGGGCGACGAACTGCTCGACTCCGACACGGTGTTCGGCGTCAAGGAGTCGCTGGTCAAGGACTTCGACCAGCGCCCGGCGGGCACGCCGACACCCGACGGACGGGTCGTGGACGGCACCTGGACCCAGGTCCGCTTCGACATCGTCCTCGCCCCCGCCGACAGCAGCGGCTGACGTGGGTCCGCGGCAGACTGTGCGGCGCCGAAAGATGTAAGAGATTAACTGCCTCCTGAATGAGTACTACTCATTCAGGAGGCAGTTCGCTGACAGGCCGGCGAGAAGCGGCCGACAATCAAGCGCAACCCGTCTTCTACCTGCGACTATTGTCCACCGTGAGCACTGCGCACGGTGCCGCGCCTGTCACAACCTCATGTCGTCAATGTTGTCCCCCTGAAAAATAGGTCTGCCTCATATCTTGACCGGTGTGCCTCCATGCATCGATAAATGCAACTCAAAGAAGTGGGGCTGGAGGAAGGACACCACATGAGACCCCTACGCATCGGTGCGGGGACGGTCAAGGCGCTCGCAGCGGCGGCTGTCGTCTTCGCGGCCGTGCTGCCCGCTCAACCCGCCTACGCGGCCACGACGAACTTCTATGTCGACCCGGTCAACGGCAGTGACAGCAACTCAGGCACCAGCCCCACCACAGCGTTCAAGACCATCCAGGCCGCCAAGACCGCGGTGCGGGCCGTCAACGCGAACATGTCGGACGACATCGTCGTGAACCTGCGCGGCGGCACCTACGCCCTCACCGGTCCGATCTCCTTCGGTACCAGCGACTCGGGCACGAACGGCCACACGGTCGTCTACCAGGCGTACAACGGCGAGACGCCCGTGATCTCCGGCGGCAAGGCCATCACCGGCTGGACCGCGTCCGCGAACGGCGAGTACAAGGCGTCGGTGGGCAGCCTCAACTTTCGGCAGCTGTACGTCAACGGGGTCCGCGCCACCCGGGCCCGCTACCCCGACGTCGGCTCGGACTTCCAGCTGCAGGGCAGCGACAAGACCAACAAGCTGCTGAAGGTGCTCAGCTCCCAGGTCTCCAACTGGGACCAGCTCAGCAAGGTCGAGATGATGCTGGAGACGCAGTGGGGCGAGAGCTACCTGCGGCTGAAGTCGATCAGCTCCGCGGGCGGCACCGCCAATGTGTCGATCCAGGACCACGAGGCGGGCATTCTCTTCCAGCGGCCCTTCCCCGTCCTCTCCGACGGCTCCCCCCTGCACTTCGAGAACGCCCACGAATTCCTCAACGAACCGGGCGAGTTCTACGTCGATACGGCCGCGCAGACCGTCTACTACAAGCCCCGCCCCGGCGAGAACATGTCCACGGCCACCGTGCAGGCACCCACGCTGCCCACGCTGTTCGACATCAAGGGCACGAGCCTCGGCAGCCCCGCCCACGACCTGCGCTTCTCCGGGATCACGTTCGCCCAGACCACCTGGATGGAGCCGACGGACAACGGCTACCTCAACGGCCAAGGCGGCAACTACAACCTCTCGGCCGACACCTCCAACAACCAGTACGTCGGCCGTCCCCCGGCCGGAGTCCAGGCCTCGTACGCCGACCGGCTCTCCTTCACCGGCAACACCTTCACGCAGATGGGCGCCAGCGCCCTCGACCTGCACCACGGCGTGCACGACAGCACCGTGACCGGCAACCTCATCTACGACATCGCCGGCAACGGAATCATGGTCGGCAAGTTCTCCGACCCGACTGTCGAGTACCACACCATCTACAACCCGCCCACCTCACCGTCCGGTGAGGACGCCCGGGAGGTCGTCAAGAACGTCACCGTCAAGAACAACCTGATCACCCGGATCGGCGAGGACTACCCGGGCACCGCGGGCATCGACGCGGGCTTCGTCAACAGCACCACCATCGACCACAACGACATCTCCGACACTCCGTGGGCCGCCATCTCGCTGGGCTGGGGCTGGCAGTCGGCGGCCAACGCCGAAGGCGACAACAGCGTCAGCTACAACCGGATCGGCAACGTGATGAACCGGCTGTGCGACTCCGCCGGCATCTACCACCTCTCCAACGACCCGGGTACGGTCTTCAACGGCAACTACATCCACGACGTACTGCGTTCGTCGGCCGCCTGCGGCTCGGCGGTGGCCGGCCTCTACACAGACGAGGGGTCGAACAACATGACCCTGTCGAACAACGTGCTGTCACGGACGGACGGGTTCATCAACCAGAACCGCAACGGCTCCAACGTCACGCTCACCAACAACACGTCCTCCGGCGACTCGGTGATCAAGGCGTCCGGTCTTGAGTCCGCCTACCAGGGGCTGGTCGCCAAGCTCAACCTGGCCTACAACAAGCCGACTTCCGCGTCGTCGGTCTACGGTTCCGGCACGCCGGCGGTGAACGCCAACGACAACAACGCCTCGACCGGCTGGTCGCCGACCGGCAGCGACAGTTCGGCCTGGTGGCAGGTCGACCTCGGGCAGGCGTACCAGCTCGGACAGTTCTCCCTGACCACCCGGCAGGACCTGGACCAGTCCGAGACCCGCGGCCACTTCGAGATCCGGGCCTCCAACGACCCGTCCTTCGACAGCTACACGGTCGTGGGACGCCAGACGGACAACCTGCCGCTCGCCGCGACACTCACGGGCAACATCGACGTCCGCCAGAAGTTCCGCTACGTGCGGGTCGCCAAGACCGACGGCGCGTACTTCTACATCTCGGACTTCAGCGTGCAGCAGGGCGGCGGGGCGCTGGAGGACGCGACCGGCACGCCGAACACCAACCCGTCGACGTACTACACGATCAAGAACGTCAACAGCGGACAGCTGATGGACGTGTACCAGAACTCCACCGCCGACGGCGGGAGCGTCGTCCAGTGGCCGAGCAACGGTGGTGCCAACCAGCAGTGGAGCTTTGTCCCGGTCAGCGGTCAGCTTTTCAAGATCGTGAACCGCAACAGCGGCAAGGTCCTCGACTTCGGCTGGGCCAGCCACTGGAGGGGCACCGCGGTGCAGCAGTACGGGTACAACGGCGGCAACAACCAGCTGTGGTACTTCGAACCGGTCAGCGGTGGGTACGTCATCCGCAACTTCGAGAGCAGGCAGGTCCTGGAGGTCGGTGGCGCGTCGACGGCCAACGGAGCCGCCATCAGCCAGTACATGCACCTGAACCAGTCCAACCAGACCTGGACGATCCAGTGACCGGGTGACCGGGTGACCGGACGCAGACCACCGCACCAGGTCCGGCGCCCTGTCCCACCGACAGGGCGCCGAGCCTGTTGTCCACGCGTCGGCCGTAAGTTACCTTTCCGACGACATGGCCCCAGAACTGGCCGACGACATCATGGCGCCGCACGAGAAAAGGCCGCCCTGCACCCGGAGTTGGCCGCCCGGCTCGAACCTCTCCTTGAGATACAGCTCGCCTCGGGGTGAGAGCCCGTCACATGTGCCGCTGGAACCCTGTGGGGAAGAAACCAGGTGTCGTGTCGAAGGCCCCGTCAAGGCCTCGCAGCAGTCATCCCGAAGGCAGGTCACATGAACGACACACCCGCGACCGACGCCGCCTTGCCGACGCAGGCCTCTCGTGCCGCGGCAGCCACGGTGAACGGCGCGGACGTGCGGCCTGAGTACCGGCCCGCCTACGAGGTCGTGGCGGAGCGGATTCTCGAGTTCATCGCCGAGTCGGGTCTGGTGGCGGGCGACCGGATGCCCACGGAGAACGATCTGGCCCAGAGGCTGAACACCAGCAGGACCGTGGTGCGGGAGGCCGTGAAGATCCTTTCGGCCCTCGGCCGGGTCCGGGCGCACAAGGGGCGAGGACTGTTCGTCGCGGACGACGAGGGCATGCTCATCACCAGCCGCTGGGGCGGCTTCTTCCGCCCGGTCGACCTCGATCACGTGTTCATGCTGTTCGAGTTCCGCAGGGTTCAGGAGATGGCCGCGAGCAGTCTGGCCGCCACCCGCGCCACCCCCGCGGAGCTGCGGACCATCGAAGTTGCCGTGCAGCGGTGCCGCCACGGCTTCGTCCACGGTCAGGTCGACGAGTTCAACGAGGCGGACGAGGCTTTCCACGGGGCCGTGGCCACGGCCTCGCACAATGCCTTCCTCGTCAGCGCGGTGCGTGACGCGCGACGACTCCAGCGGCAGTCCAGCGCGATCGGAATCCACTACACGCTCGGTGAAGGCACCGAGTCCGCGGTCGCGGAGCACGAGGTGATCTACCGGGCCATCCGCGACGGCCGGCCCGACGAGGCAGCCGAGGCCACGGCGGCACATCTCGACAGGACGCTGGAGGACTACCGGCGCGAGATCCAGCGGCGCCTGTTCGGATAGCTCGGGTCGGGCGCCCACGCTGCGGATGTTCAGCAGCGTTTCGGTGGTGGGCAGTGCCACGTCGGCGGTGCTGAGGTCCTCACCGCCGTGCGGCTTGTGCTTACAGGAAGCCAGCCGAGCTGAGGCAGCACGAAAACGACTCGATTGCGACAGCTCCGCCGCCCGACCTCCTACGTGTCGGACGGAGGCGCGGGTTCGGCGGAGCTGTCGGGCGTCCTACGGTGTGACGCCTTGCCCTGCGGCGGCGGTCAGGAGCGACGCGTGCGGCGGGTCGTGTAGATCGCGCCGGCGCCGACGGCGATCACCGCGGCGGCGCCGCCGGCTATCAGGCCGACCGGTGCGCTGGAGCCGGTCTCGGCCAGCGGCGGGGTGCTGTCGCTGGGCGAGGGCGTCGGGGTGGTGGGCGGCGTCGACTCCACCGGGGGGACGTCCGGAGTGGTGGGCGGAGTCGTTTCGGTGGAGGGCTTCGTGGGGGTGGCGGGGGGAGTCGACTCCTCGGCGGGCGGCTGGCTGGTGGGAGGCGTGCTCGGGGTGTCCGGCGTCGACTCCGAGGGCGTCGGGGTGGGGGAGTCGGGCTTGTCGGGAGTGCAGGCCTTGTCCCCGCCGTTCCACGCGGCGATGAGGTGGTACGGGGTGACGACGTTGTCGGGCTGGTACGGGGCCGGGCCGTGGCCGTCCTCCGTCTTGCCGTCGTAGATGATGTCGTCGCCGTACAGGTCGATCTGGCCGTAGCAGTCGGGCGTCTTCACCTTCAGCTTCTGCCAGGTGTGCTTGTCGCTGTCGGCGACGTCGGCGGCGGTGAGGTACACGGTGGCGTGGTCGACGAGGGTCTGGTGGCCGGAGGTGTACCAGTTGGAACCTTCGGTGGTGTATTCCGCCAGCGACACCGGGTACTTGCAGTCGTCGCCGACCGTCTGTCCCGGGGCCAGACGCACCTCGACCGTGCCGGGGGCGGCGTCCCACTGGTGGAAGCCGCCCTGCGAGGTCCAGTCGGTGCCGACCGGCTTTCCGTCCGCGTCGACGATGCGGTACTGCACGGTGGCGGACTGGCAGCCGCCTGCCGTCGTGGCGTGCGCCGAAGCGGCCCCGAGAAGGGGGGTGGCGCAGGCGAAGAGAGCGCTTGCGGCGAGGGCGGCCGAGGTTCTGGAGCGGGGGGAGCGCGTCAAGATCTGCCTCTGTGGAATCGGGGGTGTGGGAGGTGGATGGGCGTGAGTGGCCTACATAGGCGGAGACCAAGAAGGCCGGTGGTAAGTCACTCACGTCACTTGGCTCACTTCAGACGCAGCGAGCGACTCGAATTCTTGTCCTCTTCCACAACCCCCGTCAAATTTTCGCGAGTTCATCACAACCGCACGCTCGTGGCGGTCGATTTCGGGAGGTGGAAAGGTAGTCGAACCCACGCAATCCCGGGACGCCTGAGGGGCATGGCCTCGCGACTACGCTGGGGCCATGACAAGCGAAGGCGCTCAAAGTGGCAACGGATGGGTGCGGACAGTGGGTTGGGGTGTTCTGGCGCTGTTCCTGATCGCCTTCGCGGGCTTCGAGAGTGTCAAGTACGGCCTTGCGACGACAGTTGCCGCGCTGGTGTTCTTCGCGCTGCCCGACCTGGCCCGGCTGGCGGGGGTCCGCCCACCGGGCCTCCTCTATCAGGCGGTGCATCGCGTGTGGATACCGCTGGCGGTAGTGGTCGTCTACTCCTTCGGGCCGGTCGTATGGCCACCGCTTTTCACCGCGGGCCTCGGCTGGTTCACGCGGATCGCCATCGACAGAACGCTCGGCAAGCGACTTGCTGCCCGAGCCTGATCCGACGCGGCGGCACAGGCGACGGTTCAGGTGATGTACGTCGGTGTGTGCAGGACTCGGGTGTGTCCGACCCGGCGGACCGGGCCGGTGAGTCGGATGCCGCCGCTCAGCCGGATGTCGGTGCTGGAGGCGCCGAGTCGCACGGTGATCTCGCCCGGTTCGACGATGCGGTGATGATCGGGGCCGGTGTAGGCGAGACGGTCGGCGTGCAGGCGGAAGGTGACCCTGCGTTCTTCGCCGGGCGCCAGGCGGACTCGGACGAAGCCGGTCAACTGGGTCACCGGGCGCGGCAGTTGGGCGACCGGATCCGCGGTGTAGAGCTGAACGACCTCGGAGCCGGGGCGGTCACCGGTGTTGCGGACCAGGCAACTGATCTCGACCTCACCGTCGGTGGCGATCTCCGCGGCGCTCACCTCGAACCCATGGTAGGTGAACGTCGTGTACGACAGTCCGTGTCCGAAGGGGTAGGCCGGGGTGGGGTCGAGGTTGCTCACGCCCTGGGTGTTGCCGCCGAGCGGGGCGTGCAGATACGTGCCGGGCTGGCCGCCCGGAGTCCGCGGGATCTGCACCGGCAGCTTGCCGGAGGGGGTGAGCCGTCCGGAGAGCACCCCGGCGAGCGCCGGGCCGCCTTCCTCGCCGGGGAAGAAGGCCTGGATGACGGCGGCGGCGCGGTCGGTGTAGGCGCCGAGCGCGTACGGGCGGCCGGAGACGACGAGCAGGACGACCGGTGTACCGGTGGCGAGCAGGGCCTCGACGAGTTCGTCCTGGACCCCCGGCAGCGACAGGTCCTCCACGTCGCAGCCCTCGCCGGAGGTGCCGAGGCCGAAGAGGGCGGCACGGTCCCCGACCACCGCGACGCAGACGTCCGCCTGCCGGGCCGCCGCCACGGCCGCGTCGATGCCGCCGCGGTCGACGTCCTTGACGGGGCAGCCCTGTTCGTAGGCGATGAGGGTGCCGGGCAGTTCCGTGGCCAGGGCGTCCAGCAGTGTGCGGGCCTCGATGCCGTTGTCGTGGCCGGGGTGGTGGGGCAGGACGTGGTTGGGGAAGGAGTAGCAGCCGAAGAAGGCGTTGGCATCGTCGGCGCACGGGCCGATGAGGGCGATGGAGCCGGTGTCCGCGGCCAGCGGGAGGTGTCCGTGGCGGTTGTCCAGCAGCACGATGCTCTGTTCGGCCAGTTCACGGGCGATGGCCCGGTGCGCGGGCGGGTCCAGGTCGATGGGGCCCTCGTCAGTCGTCCTCGTCCCGGTCTACTGGGTCCTCGTCACCAGCCTGCGCACCCGAGAAGGCTTCTTCGACGCCAACCCGCTCGCCCTGCCGACCAGCCCCACCCTCGACAACTACCGCCTGGTCTGGGAGAGCGGCTTCACCCACTACCTCCTCAACAGCACCCTGGTCACCGCCGGCGCGACGCTGCTGACCCTGGTGGTGTCCTTCCTGGCCGCCTACGCCATCGTCCGCGGCACCAGCCGGGCCCTGCGCTGGGCCTTCAGCGTCTTCCTGCTGGGGCTCGCCATCCCCCTGCAGGCCACGATCATCCCCGTGTACTACCTGATCGCCAAGGCGCAGATGTACGACACCCTGCCCGCGATCGTGCTCCCCTCGGCCGCCTTCGCCATCCCGCTCACGGTGATCATCCTGGTCAACTTCCTGCGGGACATCCCCGACGAGCTCTACGAGTCGATGCGCGCCGACGGCGCCGGGCACTGGCGGATGCTGCTGAGCCTGGCGCTGCCCCTGTCACGCCCGGCCTTGATCACGGTCACGATCTACGACGCGCTGAACGTCTGGAACGGCTTCCTCTTCCCGCTGATCCTGACCCAGAGCCCCGACAAGCGCGTCCTGCCCCTCTTCGTGTGGAGCTTCCAAGGCGAGTTCACCATCAACGTCCCCGCGATCCTGGCCGCGGTGGTCCTGTCCACGCTGCCGATCCTCGTCCTCTACGTCCTCGGCCGCCGCCAGCTCATCGGCGGACTGACGGCGGGGTTCGGCAAATGAGAGACACCGGCCTCACCTCTGGGCCAGAGCCGCGCCCGGGTCGGTGGCACCCAGCGCGGCGCTCTGCAACGCCGTGATGCGCTCGATGACGATCCAGGCGTGCAGGGACGCGTCCGTGGGGCGCAGGTAGCGATCCCGGACCGTCGCCGCGCGGAACACGTCCGCCACGGTGGCCACCGCGATCGCCGCCTGCGCGGGGCGGGCAACGATCCAGGGGGCTTTGCGGGCAGCGCTCCTCATCGCAGGTGTCCGTTCCTGGCACGGGCTTGTGGCAGGTTCCGGTCAAAGGCTTGTCAAATGCCGGACGTTCTCTGTCGCCGGTGGTCGGGTTCTCCACGACGGCTGTACAACCACCCGTTTTCGGAGGACCTGGTGTCAGCATCAACCCGTAAGAGACGATGGCTCACGGTCTGTGCCATCACGGCATCCGCGACGCTGGTCGCGATACCCGCCGGCGCGGCGCCCGGCGGAGACAGCAGTCCCTTCGGGGCGCGTACCCTGGCTCAACTCGCCGCCGAGCGGGAGCAGTCGGTGGGTGCCATGAGCCCCAGCCTGGCGGCGGAGGACGACGACGGCAACGAGGCGGACGAGATAGCGGAGGGCGCGGCCCAGTACGCCGAAGCCCGCACCTCACCCGGTGTCGTCGCGCCGGGCGCCTACGGCGCCGCCTGGACGAGCCTGACCAAACTGCCGGGCACCGGCGGCAGTTGGCGACATGTGACCGACCGGCCGTACGACTCCGACGACCCGCGGTACCGCGACTTCGCCTCCAACTCCAGTGGCGGCGCGGGCTATGTCACCGGCCGGACGGCCGCGATGGCGGCGGACGACGACGGGTACGTGTACGCGGGCAGCGCCGGTGGCGGGGTGTGGCGGTCGCGGACGGGTGGCGGGCGGTGGCAGCCCATCAGCGACCGGCTGTCCTCGCAGTCCACCGGAGCGCTCGCACTCGACCGGGCCGGTCGGCTGTGGCTGGGCACCGGCGAGGCGACCACCAACGCGGACGCCTACCTCGGCAGCGGCGTCTATCTCCTGTCCGACCCGCACCACGGCACGTTCTCCGCGCGCACCCGCGTCGGCGGCGACGAACTGGAGTCCACCACCGTCCACCAACTGCGCTTCGGCGGCGGCAAGGTGTGGGCGGCGACCAGCGCCGGCGTGTGGAGCCATTCCACCAAGACGCTCAGCGGCGCCTGGAAACTGGAGTTCGCCCCCAATCCGGACTATCTGCCGGGCGGTTCGAAGGCCGACGACGAGTCGGCCGCGTACAAGAACATCGCCAACGACATCGCGATCGACCCGAAGAACCCCGGCAAGGTCGTGCTCGCGATCGGCTGGCGCAGCGGTGACGACTACAACGGCTTCTACACCAAGGTCAACGGCGTCTGGACGCGGATCACGAGCGGCTTCGGCGACCTGCCCACGGACGCGGACGGCGTCGGCAACGTCACGTTCGCCCGCTCCGCCGACGGTTCCCGCTACTACGCCATCGACCAGTCCCCGGAGCAGCTGAACACCAACCCCGACAGCGCCCTGGAGGGCATCTTCGTCTCCAAGTCCGGCTCTCCCACCGGCCCCTGGACGAAGATCGCCGACTACAAGGGGCTTGCCGCGAGCGGCTCGGCACTGACCGACAGCGGCTACATGCCGGGCGTGCAGGCTTGGTACAACCAGTTCCTCACGGTCGACCCGAGCGACCCCGAGCACGTGTACGCCGGCCTTGAGGAGGTCTTCGAGACCAAGGACGGCGGCAGCAGCTGGTCGGCCGTCGGCCCGTACTGGAACTTCGGCTTCCCCTGCTGGAGCATCGACCCGGCCAAGCAGACCGGCGACTGCCACCAGACCACCCACCCCGACCAGCACGCCGTCGCGATCGGCCGCCACCACGGCAGGACCTGGGTGTACGTGGGCAACGACGGCGGCGTCTACAAGCGCCCTCTCACCGGCTCCCAGGACGCCTCCGGGCACGCCACGGACTGGACCTCGCTCAACGACGGCACGATGGACACCCTCCAGTACTACTCGGTGGGCGTCGGCAAGGACCCGACGTTCGGTGGCCTGTCGGTCACCGGCGGCCTGCAGGACAACGGCCAGTCCATCCTGCGCGGCAATGACAAGGTGATGGGCTCCAACTTCGGCGGTGACGGCGGCGACACGCTCACGGACCCGGCCAACGGCTGCAACATCGCCGAGGAATACGTCTACCTCGCCGTCCAGGTCACCCAGAACTGCGCGGTCAACGACGGCTCCTGGATCGACGACCCCAGCAAGATCACGTCGTACGACGTGGCCCCGGCCGACAACGCCACCGGCGAGGCCCGCTTCATCGCCCCGCTCGCGGCCGACCTGAAGGACAGCTCGACGTGGATCGCGGGCGGTCGGCACGTGTGGGTGCAGACCCACGGCTACGCCATCCGCAGCGGCGACGAGTGGAAGAGCGTCCACGACCTGGGGGCCGGCCGCACCGCGACCGCCGTCGCGTCCTCCGGCGGCAAGGTGTACGCGGCCTGGTGCGGCCCCTGCAACAACCAGGGCTTCGCCCGTGGCATCTCCGTCGGCAACGCGGACGGCACCGGCTGGCACGACATCACCCTGCCCGTCGACGGCACCGTGCCCAACCGCTACCTCAGCGGGTTCGCCATCGACCCGAAGAACTCCGCCCACGTCTACCTCGCCGTCAACGGCTTCTCCCGGCACTGGACCGAGGGGCCCGGCGCCGGCGTCGGCCACGTCTTCGAGTCCACCGACGGCGGCACCACCTGGAAGGACATCTCCGCCGACCTGCCCGACGTGCCGGCCAACTCCGCGGTCGTCACACCGAACGGCGGCCTCGCCGTCGCCACCGACCTCGGCGTCGTCTACCGCGCCCCCGGGCGCACCAAGTGGCAGCGGGTCGGATCACTCCCGGCCGTCGCCGTGCTCCAGCTGAAGCTGAGCCCGGACGGCGGCACCCTGTACGCGGCCACCCACGGACGCGGCATCCATACCTTCAAGGTGCGCGACTGCGGCTGACGCACACACGAGGGTGAACGCAGGGGTGATCCCGGCTCTCGGGGTCACCCCTCCTGCGGGTACCGGACCACGTCGACGTCCAGCGTGAACGCGACGCGTGCCGCACCCGCGACATCCGGTGCCTTCGCCGAAGCGGTGACCTTGGCGCTGCCACCCCGGGTGCCCGCGCACCGCAGCGAGGCGTGCGCGGTGCCGTCCGCGTCCACCCGCCATCCCGACAGCAGGACGAGGACCGGCGCCGAACTCCGCGCGGCCGTCCACCGCTTGTCGTCCGTACGGGGCTTCAGAACGAGCGAGATCACCGTTCCGGGCCGCACGCACAACTGCCGCCGGCCCGGGTCACCCGGCGCGACCGTGACCTCCGTCCGGCCCGCGGCACAGTCCGTGGCCGAGGGAGACGGCGTGCCGGCCGGAGGCGTCGTGGAGGGGCTCGACGAGGCACCGCTCGCTGTCGCTCCACCCTCGCCGGACGTGCCGCACGCGGCCAGGAGCGTCACCGCGACGATGGAGCAACATCCGGCCCGCCACCGCATCCCAGCCCCTTCCCGCCGTTCGTACGCCCACCAGCATGCTCCGCCGTCACTGACGAGACCGCCATCCATGCGCCGCACGGGCGACCGCCGAGGCCGTCCCGTTGTTGCAGGACGGTCCTACGGCCGAGGTTCTCCGCTGGGAAGGGCTGCCGTGCTGATGCGTTGGCGATGTGCTCGCTGTCGGCAGGTCGCCCCGCAGTAGCGCGCCGGGCGGCCGGTGGACCGGGCCTCGATCCGGGTCCCGCACTCCTCGCACCGCGGCGCTGTGTGAAGCGCGCCGGGGCTGTCACGAAAGCCCGTCCCTTGCGTGACGGAGGAGGGAGTCCGCAGGCTCTCCAGCGCGAGCCGCACCATGCGGGTGCCGCCGTTGCGGTCGCGGTGGGCGGCCCGCATCGTCGCGCACCCGACCGTGAGGGCCGCGACATCGTCGGTGCTGACGTCGGTGCGGACCTCGCCGGCCTGCTGAGCTGCGCGGAGCAGGTGCTCAAGTGCCTGGCGGAACCGTCGCGCCGATGCGGCCAGGCTCGGCCGGGGCCAGCTCGTCTGCGCGGTCAGGGCGTCGCATGCGTGCTTGCGGCCGTGGGACGTCTCGACGACGTCCAGAAGGAAGCCGAAGAATGCCCCGGCAGGATCGGTACGGGCCGCCCACCGGCGAGCGGTCTCCACCAGGTCGTCGACCTGCTGGGCGAGGACGGCCTCCAGCAGGATCTCCTTGCTGGGGAAGTGCCGGTACACCGTGCCGGCGCCGACCCCCGCCTGTCGTGCGATCGCGCCGAGCGAGACGTCCAGGCCGTGCTCGTCGAACGCCTTCGATGCGGCGGCGAGCACCTTCCGGCGGTTACGGCGGGCATCGGCCCGGCCGGCGTCCTGGGGAGCTGCCGTCATGTCACGTAATCCCTTGTCCGTGCCACTCAACCGGGTGGAGCATTCCACATCGATCCCGGGCCCAACCGCACCGCACCCACCGACCATCCCGGGTGGAGGACGACATGACCACAGACCGCTTGGTCGTTGTGACCGGTGCGACCGGTCGGCAGGGCGGCGCCACCGCGCACCGGCTCCTGGCGGCCGGCAGGCCGGTGCGAGCTCTCGTGCGGGACACGACCGCCCCCGCCGCCAAGACGCTTGAGGCCGCGGGAGCGCAGCTCGTGCGCGGCGACCTCGACGACCCGTCGAGTCTGCCCGCGGCGCTGGAGGGAGCAGCGGCACTGTTCGCCGTACCGCCCGTGGCGGTCGGGCCGACCGGGCTCGACACGAAGCGGGAGTTCGCCCGTGGGCGGGCACTGGCCGACGCCGCGGCCCTGGTGGGAGTCGGGCACGTCGTGTTCACGGGGGTCGCGTCCACGCCGGGCCGTCCGGGAGGCTCCGAGGTGAAGAAGCGCGTAGAGGACCATCTGCGGGAGCGGATCCGGTCGGTGACCGTGCTGCGCCCCGTGCGGTTCATGTCGAACTATCTCGGGTCGACGGCCATCGGCATCGACGGCATCACCGGCGGTATGCACCGGCACATCTTCCCGCCGGACGAGCCTGCCCAGATCATCGCGGTGGAGGACATCGCCGAGTTCGCGGCGCTGGCCTTCGACCAGCCTGACCGGTTCGCGGGACGGAGCCTGGAGCTGGCCGGCGACGCACCTACCCCGGCCGCGGCGGTCGCCGCGATCAGCGAGGCCACGGGTGTCGCCATGCGCTACGAGCAGATCACCCACACCGAGGCGACCGCCCTCAACCCCGAGATCGCCCAGGCGTGGGAACGCTGGGCGGCCGGATCACGCTGGCACGCCGACATCGAGGCGCTGCGGGTCATCCATCCCGGACTGCGTACGCTCGCGGACTGGCTCGCCGAATCCGGCGCCGCCCTGCTGCGGAAGCGACTCCGCGACACCGCCTAGCCAAGGGGGTGACTTGTGAAGGGAGCAGCCCCGCCGGCCAACGCGGCTGGAAGGCGGGCTTGTTGAACGATCACATTCAGGAGAGACTTCTACAGCACTGTAGACACTATCGCCTCGCCGGGAGAGCAGCCCTGATGTTCGGCATGAGTGAACTGGCCCTGATCCTTCTCGTCGTGGTGGTGGTCCTCGGCATCAAGAAACTGCCCGAGCTGACGCGTTCGGCGGGCAAGGCCGCCCGGATCTTCAAGAGCGAGGCGAAGGCGCTCAAGGAACAGGACGAGCCCCCGACGCGCACCTGACCCCCGGTGGCGCCCCGAGCCCCTGCCCGGACGCCACCGATGCAGACGATCAGGCCGACTGCGGCTGCAGATAGCGGGCGAGCAGGTCGTCCAGCGTCACCATGCCCGTCAGGCGACCGGACCCGTCCCGCACGACGGCCAGTGAGGCACGGCGTCCGCGCAGCACCTCGATCGCGTCCCCGACCGTGGTCTCCTCCGCCAGCTCCGGCACCGGTCGCGCCAGTGCCCGGGCGACGGCGGTACGGCCCCGCGCGCGGGCCACGAGGGCGTCGCGGGCGTGCACCGAGCCGACGACGGTGTCCCCGTCACGGACCAGCAGCCGGGTGCGGTCGTCGGCGTCGGCCACCCGAAGGATCTCCTCGATGCCGGCGTCCCCGGCGACCGAGGTGATCCGGGCGGCCGGGATCTGGAGGTCGACGACGGGTGTCTCGGGCTCGACGAGCGAGCGGGTGAGCAGCTCCGAGTCGGTCTCGCTGATCAGCCCGAGCCGCTCGGACTCCTCGACGAGATGCGTGAGTTGCTCGCGGTTGTGGACCGAGGCCAGCTCGTCACGCGGGGTCACCCGGCACAGTCGTACGAGTGCGTTGCTGATCCGGTTGAGGACGCCGATCAGTGGTCGTACGACCTTGACCACGGCCCGGAACGGGGGCGAGAGCAGCATCGCGGAGCGCTCGGGGTGGGCGATGGCCCAGGACTTGGGGGCCATTTCGCCGACCACCATGTGCAGGAACACGACCACGATCATGGCCACGGCGAAGGCGATGCCGTAGCTGACGGCGCTGGGCAGGCCCAACTTGTGCAGCAGCGGGTCGAGTTCATGGGAGATGGCGGGCTTGGAGACCGAGCCCAGGCCCAGGGTGCAGACGGTGATGCCGAGTTGGGCGCCCGCCAGCATCAGCGACAGCTCCCGCATCCCGGCGAGCGCCGCTTTCGCGCCGCCGCGGCCTTCGGCGGCCGCCTTCTCCACGCGGTGCCGTTTGGCGGCGACGAGCGCGAACTCGGCGGCGACGAAGAAGCCGCTGCCGATCAGCAGCAGTACGGTGACGAAGAGCGCCATCGGGAAGCTCATGCCGGCTCCTCCGCCGTCTGCTGGATGCGGACCCGCTCCGGTACGTGTCGGTCGAGGGTGCGTACGTCGATCAGGGCGCGACCCCCGTCGGCGAGGTCGACGGTGAGCCGGTCACCGACGGCCGGGAAGCGGCCGAGGCGGTCCACGATCAGACCGGCCACGGTGTCGTAGTCCTCTTCCTCGGGCAGTTCGATGCCGGTGGCCTCGGCGACCTCGTCGAGGCGGCGGCCGGCGTCCACCAGCCAGCCCTCGCCGTCAGACACGGCCACCTCGATGACCTTGTCGGTCTCGTCGGCGATGTCACCGACCAGTTCCTCGGCGATGTCCTCGTAGGTGACGATGCCGGCCACGCCGCCGTGCTCGTCGAGGACGACCGCGAACTCGTCGTCGGCCGCGCGCATCTGCTCCACGGCCTCCGGCAGCGGCAGGGTGTCGGGCAGCAGCAGCGGACGTCGGGCGACGGCACCCGCGGGGGTGTCGGTGAGCGCGTCGGCGGGCAGTCGCATCAGCTCGCGCACGCCCAGCACGCCGGACACGTCGTCGGGGTGGTCACCGAGGACCGGGTAGTTCGAGTGGCCGTGTGTGCCGATCAGGCCGACGGCGTCGGCCGCGGTGGCGTCCTTGCGGACGAAGACGGCGTCCACGCGCGGGACCATGACCTCGTCCAGGGTGCGCTCGGAGAACTCCAGCGCATGGTCGATGAGAACAGCGGTGTCCTTGGGCAGCTCGCCCTGCTCATGGGACTCACCGATCAGATGGCCGAGCTCCTCCAGGGTGGCGCCGTGGTGCAGTTCCTCGACGGGCTCGATGCCGGCCTTGCGCAGCAGCCGGTTGGCGGCGCCGTCGAAGATGTGCACGACCGGTCCGACGGCCTTGAGATAGGTCAGGGTCGATCCCGCCAGCGACTTGGCCAGGCGTTCCGGCACCGCGATCGCGAGGTTCTTCGGCGCCAGCTCGCCCAGCACCATCTGCACGACCGTTGCGCCCACGAAGGCGAGGACGACCGAGACGCCGCCGACCACGCCCTCGGGGATGCCGATGCCGGTCAGCACGGGCTTGAGCAGGGCGGACACGGACGGTTCGGCGATGAAGCCGACGACCAGGCCGGTGACGGTGATGCCGAGCTGGGCGCCGGACAGCATGAACGACAGCCGCTCCAGCACCTTCAGGGCTCGGGCGGCTTTCCTGTCACCGGCCTCGGCCTCACGGGACAGGGCCAGCCGGTCGGCGGAGACGTACGCGAACTCCTGGGCGACGAAATAGCCGGTACCGGCGGTCAGCACCAGGACGGCCAGAACGCCGAGCCAGGCTTCCACGGCACTCACAGAACACCACCCCGCCCTGTGCCGTGCTCAGGAGAGTCCTGGCGGGATGGTCGGGGACTGTGCCCCGAGGGGTCCGTCGGGCTGGCGGACACGGTCGGTACTCCTCCAAGGGTGAGCGGATCAGGTAAACGATTCTGGCCACATTCCGGTTCCGGGCGCCTCCCGGCCCGCACCGCGGGCGCCGGCCGGGCGGTGCCCGTGGTGCGTCAGACGTTGACGCCGAAGTCGGAGGCGATGCCGGCCAGGCCGGAGGCGTAGCCCTGGCCGACCGCGCGGAACTTCCATTCGGCTCCGCTCCGGTAGAGCTCGCCGAAGACCATCGCGGTCTCGGTCGAGGCGTCCTCGGAGAGGTCGTAGCGGGCGATCTCCGCGCCGCCCGCCTGGTTCACAACCCGTATGAAGGCGTTGCGGACCTGACCGAAGCTCTGGCCGCGGTTCTCGGCGTCGTGGATGGAGACCGGGAACACGATCTTGTCGACCTCGGCCGGTACGGCGGCGAGGCTCACCTTGACGCTCTCGTCGTCGCCCTCGCCCTCACCGGTGAGGTTGTCGCCGGTGTGCTCGACGGAGCCGTCCGGGCTGCGCAGGTTGTTGTAGAAGACGAAGTGCTGGTCGGACAGGACCTTGCCCGAGGCGTCCAGGAGCAGCGCGGAGGCGTCGAGGTCGTAGTCGGTGCCCGTGGTGGTGCGCACGTCCCAGCCGAGCCCGACCACAACCGCCGTGAGGCCCGGCGCCTCCTTGCTGAGCGAGACGTTGCCGCCTTTGGACAGGGAAACTCCCATGGTGCTCTCCTTCTCCATCGTCAGCGGCGTACTCGTCGCGCGCCGCGGAGGAACGTTCCGACAGCCTATCTTCTACACTCCTGTAGATAGAGGCCGCCTCTACGATGGACCGCTCATGAACCGCGGTGCGGCGGAAGGGAGAGAAGGCGTGACGAACCAGCGGCAGCGGCGCCCGCGCCGGGGACAGGGCGAGTTGGAAGGGCTGGTCCTGTCTGCTCTGCGGGAGGCGGACGGCCCTCAGACGGCCGGCTCGGTGCAGGAGCGGCTCGGCGGCGGCCTGGCCTACACGACGGTGATCACGATCCTGACCCGGCTGCTGGCCAAGGGAGTGGTCACCCGTGAGCGAGCGGGCCGTTCCTTCGTCTGGACGCCGGTGTCCGACCATGCCGGACTCGCCGCGCACAAGATGCGCAGGCTGCTGGACGGCGAGAGCGACCGGGAAGCGGTCCTCGCCAGCTTCGTCACCTCGCTGGAGCCAGGGGACGAGCGCCTCCTGAGGGAACTGCTGGGTCGCGCGAAGGAAGAAGGGGAAAACTGAAGCCTCATGGGGGTGTTCGTCTTTCTTCCACTGGTCCTGCCGCTCACGGCATGGCCGATCGCCCGCCTCGCCGACCGGCATCTGCACCCGAGGGCCGCCACTCGGCTGCTGACCGCACTGGCAGGAGTCATGGCCGTGTGCAGCACCGTGTGCCTGGGTCTGCTGATGGTGGTGGGCACGGCCCAACTGCCCGGCAACCCGCTGCCCGACGGCTGGTCCGACCCGGAGGTGCGGGCGGCGGTGCCGTACGACGGGATCGCCGGCCGGGCAGCCGTACCGGCACTGCTCGCGGTGGTCGCCGCGTGCGCGGTCACCCTGGCGCGGCACCGGCGTCTGACCCGCAGCGCTCACCAGGCGCTGGCCGGGCTGCCGCGCACCGAGGTGGCCGTCCTGCCCGACGCGGAGCCCTATGCGTACGCGCTGCCCGGCGGGGCCGCGTCACAGGACCGGGTCGTCGTGTCGACGGCGATGCTGACCTGCCTCGAACCGGCCGAACGCCGCGCCCTGTTCGCCCATGAGCGCGCCCATCTCGCCGCCCGCCACCACCGCCATCTGCTCGCGGTACGCCTGGCGGCACAGGCCAACCCGTTCCTGCACCCGCTGCGCAAGGCCGTCTCCTATGCGGCCGAGCGCTGGGCGGACGAGGAAGCGGCCGAGACGGTCGGCAGCCGTCGCATCGTGGCCCGCGCGATCGGCAAGGCGGCGCTCGTCTCCCGAGGCACTCCTGTCCCGACGCTCGCCGGTCTCGCCGCCCCCGGCCCGGTGCCACGCCGCGTGGCAGCGCTGCTCGGCCCGGCGCCCACGGCCCGTACCTGGCCGTCCGCGTTCACCGCCGTGGGCATGGCGGCGTGGACGGCCGCCGCCGGCACGGCCGTATCGGCGATGTCGTCCGCCAACTCCGCGCTCACGCTGGCTGTCCTGCTGCACGCGGCGACGCCCCTGTAGCGGGGCGCCGCCGGGCAGCGGGTGGTGCAGGGGTCAGTCCTCGTCCTCCCCCTCCTCTTCCTCGAAGAAGTCGCCGATCTCGTCGACGACTTCGGCGGCCACCATGCCGCCGACGACGCCGACGGCCAGTCCCGCCGCACCGGCGGCGACCGCGGTGCCGACGCCGGGGCCGGAGCGGTGGTGGTCGTCATGGTCGTGGTGTCCGCCGTAAGGGCCCTCGTGCCCGTACGACGCGTGCGATCCGTACGACGCCCGGTGCTCGACCAACTGCCGGATCCAGCCGTCGACTTCCGTGTTCCAGTCACGGTCGTCGTGGTGCCCGACCGTGAAGCGGGTGAGCGTGTCGTGGCCCTCGGAGAGGAGACCGCCGCGCTTGTCGGCCTCCAGGACCACCTCCAGGCCGGCCGGGCTCGCGAGGAAGGTGAGCTCGATCTCGTTGACCTGGTGGGCGTATTGCGGGGCCGGGGTGAGCTCGATCTCCTGGTAGAAGGGGAGTTGCTGGCCCGTGCCGCCGATACGGCCGTACTCCAGGTCTGCGGAGCGGAAGCCGAAGCCGAGTTGGCCGAGGGCTTCCAGGATCGCCTCCTGGGCGGGCAGCGGGGCCACGGTGAGCTGGTCGAGGTCGCCCTTGTCCTTGGCGCCGGTGACGGACAGTTCGGTGCGCACCCCCAGCACGATGCCCAGTGGCTGGCCGTACAGCTCGCTCACCGGTGTCTCCCAGGGCAGCGTCACGCTGAACGGCACGGACCGCTCCTCGCCCACGCCGAGCCGGAAGCCGCCCCCGGCGACGAACCGGTCGAAGGCGACCGTCCCCTCGCTCTCGCCCTCGTCGTGCTCGGCCTCGACCCGGGCCACCAGTTCCAGGGCGATGTGCTCGATGTCGAAGTCGACGTTGCCGCCCTTGAGACGGACCTGCCCGGTGAGTGTGCCGCCGGGGCGGACCGCGCCGGGATCGAGGACCGTGTCGACCGTGGGGCCGCCCACACCGAGCGAGCCGAGCAGCCGTTTGAACACCATCGCGGCGTTCACTCCTTCACATCTGGTTTCTACAAGTGCGTAGAAGCATAGGGCGGCCGGATGTGTCGGCAGGGGCATCGCGGCCCTCGGCGCGGGATTGTCCGAAAACCGTCCCGAAGAGGCGATGATCAGCCACGTGACCAGCACGCTTTACGCGCTCTTTGTCGTCTCCCCGATGCCGTGGGCGAGGAGGCTCTCGGCGGTGTCCTCGATGGTGTCGGCGATGGGGCGTGCTCGCCATCCGAGGAGTTTCTCCGCCTTGGCGCTTGTGGCGTCGAGGTCCCGGCCGAGCTGATGGCGGAGCAGGCGCAGTTCCGGGTTCACCAGACCCAGTGCGCGGGCGGCCCACAGGGGCAGTTCACGGGTGGGGGCTTTCGCGGCGCGTGCACCGAGTCGGTCGTGCAGGATGCGGGCGATGTCGATGACGCGCAGGCTGTGCCCGGCGATGGCAAGGAAGCGCTCGCCGGCGGCTGCCGGATCGGTCATCGCGCGCAGATGCAGATCCGCGACGTCCCGGACGTCGACGAAGCCCATCCCGAAGGGCGGACACGCGGGCACCTGTCCTTCGAGCATTCTGCGGACCAGCCGCAGGGAGGGCGGGTCGTCCGGGCCGAGCAGGGGGCCGAGGACTCCTACGGGGTGGACCGCCGCCAGTTCCAGGCCGCCGCCTTCGTCCTGGACGAACTGCCAGGCGGCGCGTTCGGCGAGCGTCTTGGAGCGCTGGTAGGGCGGGATGTCGCTGTCGACGTTTGTCCAGTCGTCCTCGGTGAACGGGGTCGAACGCGGCGGGTGTCCGATTCCGATGGCACCGAAGGCGCTGGTCAGGACCACCCGGCGGACTCCCGCGTCGCGGGCGGCGCGCAGCACGCGCAGGACGCCCTCGCGTGCCGGGATCACCAGGTCGTCGTCGTGGGCCGGCGTGTGGCGCAGGGTCGGCGAGGCGACGTGCAGGACGAACTCGCAGCCGGCTGTGGCGGCCTCCCAGCCTTCGGGCTGCTCGAGATCGGCGCGTACGACGGTGAGGCGGTCGCCGTCGAACGGTGTGGCCGCGTGCAGCGAGGACCGCAGTGCCGGCTCGCGTCGCAGGTCGCGGACCGTGGTGCGGACGGTGTGCCCGGCCTCCAGCAGGGCCTGGACGCACCAGCTTCCGATGAAGCCGGTCCCTCCGGTGACCAGTACGTGTGCCATCTGTCTCTCCATCAGCTGTTGGTGCGTGCGGTGAGGGGGGCCACCGGGTGCGTCGCGCGGTGGCGCTGGGTGGCGGCCACGCTGCTTCCCAGGAGGGCGTGGCCGATCATGATCGGGTAGATGACGGCGCGCTCGAACAGGCCGATGTTCCACATCCAGCCGGTGAACACGTCGGTCATGAAGAGGGGGAACGCGATCAGTCCGGCGGTGCCGAGCGCCGTGCTCGCGATCGAGCGGCGCCGGGTGAGGCCGATGCGGGCGCCGCCGGTTCCGACGGCGATCGCCATGAGGTTGCCGGCGAGCATGACGCCCTGCGCGCCGAAGGTGTGGAAGGCGATGAGGCCGTTGTCGACGTTGGCGTTGGAGCCCTGGAAGATGCCGACGAGTGAGACCCCGGTGCCGGCGAGGACGGCGAGGATCATGATGGTGATCGGGCGTGCCCCCTTGCGCGGGTCGAACACGAGGAACGTGCCGGCGATCAGGAGGGTGCCGTAGACCACCCAGCCGGTGTCCATGACGGCGCCCAGGGGGGAGTTGGCGGCCTGGCCGAACGCGGTCTGCGGCGGGCCGGTCAGGCCGAGGTGGCTGACCCAGTTGTACAGGGGCGAGTACGGCGGGTCCTGCCATGCGGCGGCGGTGACGAACTCGGCGACCCAGGACACGAGCGGACCGAGCAGGATGAGGAGGGCTCCGGCGCGGGCGGCGACGCCGGAGCGGACGATGGGGGTCATGACAGAGCCATCCCGGGCACGCGACGGCGGATGGCCTCCATCTCGGCTTCGTCGGATATGCCCTGCCAGTCGTGACGGGGTGTGTACGGGGCCTCCAGAGCGCGTACGTCGTCGTCGGTCAGCTCGATGTCGAGGGAGGCCACGGCCTCGTCGATCTGGCGGACCGAACCGGCGCCGACCAGCGGCGCGGTGACGACCGGCTGGCGGCGCAGCCAGGCGAGCGCGACCTGCGCCCGGGTGACGCCGTGGGCGGCGGCGACCCTCCCGACGGCGTCGATGATCGCGTGGTTGGACGCCTCCTCGGCCGGCGAATAGAGCAGGTCCGCGTAGGCGCCGTCCGTCTCGGAGCGCGCCGTCGAGCGGGCGTCGTCCCACGCGCGGGCGAGACGGCCGCGGGCCAGCGGCGACCAGATGATCGTGCCCACGCCCTCGTCCAGGCACAGCGGGATCATCTCCCGCTCCTCCTCGCGGGCGAGCAGGTTGTAGTGGTCCTGCATCGACACGAAACGCGCCCAGCCGTGCTGCCTCTGCAGGTGCAGCGCCTTCGCGAACTCCCAGGCGTGCATGGACGAGGCGCCGAGATAGCGGACCTTGCCGGCCTTCACGAGGTCGCTGAGCGCTTCGAGGGTTTCCTCCCAGGGGGTGGCGTGGTCGTTGCGGTGGATCTGGTAGAGGTCGATGTAGTCCGTGCCGAGGCGGCGCAGTGAGTGGTCGACCTCGGTCATGACCGCCTTGCGTGACAGGCCGCGGCCGTTGGGGCCCAGCCGCATCGGGTGGCGCAGCTTCGTGGCGATCACCACGGCATCGCGGTCGGCGAAGTCCTTGAGCGCGCGGCCGAGGATCTCCTCGCTGGAGCCGTTGGAGTACATGTTCGCGGTGTCGAAGAAGTTGATCCCCGCCTCCAGCGCGTGCCTGATGAGCGGGCGCGCGTCCGCTTCGCCCTTCGACCAGACGGGATGCCCGCGGTCGGGTTCGCCGTAGGTCATCGCACCGATCGCGATGGGGGACACGTCGAGGCCGGTCGTGCCGAGCTTGATGTAATGCATGACGCTCCTTAAAGTATGTGGAGAGCTCTCCGGATAACGTAGTGGAGAACTCTCCACTTAGCAACGTGAGGTCCCGTGGTCCGTTCAGACGCCCGTGAGAACAGGGCACGCATCCTCGCCGCCGCACGCGAAGCGCTCGCCGCGGACGGCAGTACGTCGATGAACCAGATCGCCCAGCGCGCCGGCGTCGGCGCCGGCACCCTGTACCGCAACTTCCCCACACGCGAGGCGCTCGTCCTGGCCGTCAACCAGGACGAGGTCGCCCGCATCACCGGCACCGTGTCCGACCTGCTGGCCCGCATGTCCCCGCTGGAAGCCCTCCGGCATTGGACGCTGGACCTCGTCGAGGCCATGCGGCGCAAGCACGGCCTCGGCGACGCACTCACCCCTGCCGTGCACCAGGCGATCAACGAGCAGAGCTACGGCCCGGTCATCGCCGCGATCACCCAGCTCCTCGACGCCGGCAAGAAGGACGGAAGCATCCGTGACGACGCCACGCCCGAGGACTTCCTCCAGCTGACCGGCGCGTTGTGGCGGGCCGCGTCCAGCCCCGTGGACCGGGCCCCCCACATGCTCGCGCTCATCCTCGACGGACTCCGCACCCACCGGTAGGCGAGGGCCGCGCGGTGCCGGAGGACGTCGACTTCCGGGCAGCCGGCGCGCCCGGTCCGCCCTCATACCGGATACGGTGTTGCTGTTATGGAGTCTGCGGAGGAGGCGGGACGTTTCGTGGCAGCAGCTGATCCGAGGCGAGCGGGCACCGCACCGGCGCGGCGTTCTCCTGGGCGCCCGCCCATGCCGCTGGAACGCATGGTCGCCACGGCCCTGCAGATCGTGGACGAGGAGGGCGCCGACGCTCTGTCGATGCGGACGCTGGCCCAGCGTCTGGGCTCGGGCACGGCCACGCTGTACCGGCACTTCGATAGCCGGTCAGCGCTGATCGCCCACGTCGTGGACCGCATGTTCGGCGCTGTGGAACTCAACGGCGACGAGCTCCGGGCGATGTCCTGGCAGCAGGCGCTGCGGACAGGCGCACAGGCCATGTTCGACGCCTTGTCCCGGCACCAGAACGCGGCACGCCTGATGGTCGAGCAGGTTCCCCTGGGGCCGAAGGCGATGGCAGTGCGCGAGCGCTGTGTCGCGGTGCTGCTCGACGGCGGTTTCCCGCCGCGGCAGGCCGCGCACGCGTATGCGACCCTGGCCCGCTACGTTCTCGGCTTTGCCGTACAGGTCAACCGAGAGGGGGGAGCGGGCCAGTCCGACGAGGCACAGGCGGCGGCTCTCTTCCAGAGCGTGGATCCGAACCTGTTCCCGGCGACCCTCACCGTTGCCTCCGAGCTGCCCGTCCCGCTGGAGGAAGAGTTCTCCTTCGGCCTCGAACTTCTCCTCGGCGGACTTGAGCGCCTGCGCGACGAGGGCTGACCGAACCGGCGACGTGCGCCCGCGGGCGCGTCCGCGGGCCGCGGCGTCAGCCGAGAGGCAGCGGACCAGTGGGGTGCGGAGGGTCGGCCCCGCCTGCACCGCTCTTCCGGTCGCAGAGGCACGCCGAGCCGGGGCCGGTCGCTGGACGACCGGCCCCGGCGGCCACTCACCGTGTCACAGGGTTACGGCAGCGGCGGGTAGGCGTTCTGCATGAGCTGCTGGAACTGGGCGGAGAACCAGTGCCCGGCGAGCGGTGCGTTCGGCAGCGCGCCGGTGGGGTTGTTGCCGTTGCGGGCGTTGCCGCCGTACGTCGGGTCGCACATGCGGTCGAAGCCCTTGCCCTCGTCGTTCGGGATGGCGGCGCTGTTGCCGTCGGACTCACCCGGCGGCTTGACCCACACGTAGGCGTCGATCCCGGCGGCGGGCGCCGCGGTGGGTCGCTCGCCGAGTCCGGCGCCGCTCTGGTTGCACCAGTTGCCGGCGTGGATGCGCCGGTCGATGCGGCTGCCGTCGACGTAGGCGTCCACGGAGGTCTGCGGACCGGGGCCGGTGGGCCGGGCGGTGCCGCCCCAGCCGTTGCGGGAGGTGTCGATCAGCATGCCGAGCCCGGAGTCGAATCCGGCTGCCACCAGCTTCTCCCGCAGCCCGAGGGCGAACGACTGCTCGTCCACGTACTGGTTCCAGTCCACCCACTTCGACTGGCGTATCGTCTGCCCGTTCACCGTGTCGGTGACCTTGAAGTTCGGCTCCTTGGCCGGGCTGTAGTTGGCGGTGTTGACGATGAAGCCGGTCACATCGCTCATGCTCGCGCCGTTGGACGTGGCGACCTTGGCGAACTCCTGCACCGACGGACCCAGGTTGCTGTCCCAGCCGAGCCAGCCGTGGTGGCCGGCGTCGATGTAGTTGTAGACGTTGGCCAGGGCACCGAGCTTGTCCAGGGCGTACGAGACGCCCTTCTCGTAGTTGCCGTTGCTCTTCATGGTCACGCACGCGTCGGTGGTGGTGTTGGTGCCGCCCGCGTTGGTGACCAGGTTGGGCAGCGAGTCGGGCTCGATGACGGTGGCGATCCGCAGGCCCGCGTACTTCGACTCGGAGAGGATCGAGACGATCGGGTCGATGTACTGGGACTTGTACTTGTCGAGGTCGTTCGGCCCCAGTTCGCCGTTGGAGGCCAGCGCCGCGCAGTCCCGCCCGGGCAGGTCGTAGATGACCAGCTGGACGACGAGTTCACCGCTGCCCTTCTGCTTCAGCGCCTCGTCCAGGTGAGCGCGCAGGCCCATGCCGCCGTTGACGCCGTTGATGGCGGCGATCCGGTCCAGCCACACCGCGGTGGGCTGGTTGGAGATACGGCTGCCGCCCGGTTCGGCGGCCGCCCTCGCGGACCACTCGGGGTTCACGTACACCTTCGCGCCGACATAGGGGTTGGCGGCCTTCCCGCCCGGTCCGGGATCGGTCGGCCCCGGGTCCGTCGGTCCGGGGTCCGTCGGTCCGGGGTCGGTGGGCCCGCTGTCCACGTTGCAGGTCACGCCGTCGAGCGTGAACGTGGCCGGAATCGCGTTGGTCCCGCTGTAGGACGCCTGGAAACCGAAACTGGCCGAACCACCGGTGGGGATCGTGCCGTTGTAGCTCTCGTTGGCGGCCGTGACGGCGGAGCCGCTCTGGCTGACCTTCGCGTTCCAGCCGTTGCTGATCTTCTGGTTGCCTGCGTACGACCACTTCAGCGACCAACTCGACTTGGCAGCGCCGTTGTTGGTGATCGTGACGGCGGCGGTGAAGCCGGTGTCCCACTGGTTCTGCACCTTGTAGTCCACGGTGCAGGGCGCGGCCGCCGTGCTGGCGCCGGCCGGGGCAGCGATGAGCGCGGCGCCCGATGTGCCGGTGAGCAGGGCCAGCGCGGTGAGCAGTGACATTCTCGTGCGACTCATGAGGGGAGTCCTTCTCCTTCTGGGTGCGAGCGGCTCCCACGCGGGGAAGTGATCGCAGACCCGGAGCGGTAGGGGGCGACTGCCGCCATCAGGGCATGGGCAGGCGTCCGGGCGAGATGCCGGCGGGGTGGAGCGGTCCCGTCGGATCACCGCACGGCGGCCAACTGCCCGGTGGCGGACAGGCGTTGGTGGTGCCGGCGTGCTGGAAGGCCTGCGATCAGGCGCTGAGAAGCGCTGAAGCGCCGGCCGTAGCCGTAGCCGTCGCCGAATGCGGATTCGGCGACCGACGGCACGCGCCGCAGGCGTCGGCGCGGAAAGGTGCGGTGTGCGGAGGGTGTCGCATGAGCGACTCCTTTCAGCTGGGCGCATTGTGATGGCTGCGCCTAGTGATGGAACCGCTCCCACTGGTGCGAGGGACGCTAGCGCCAACCGCCGTGGTTTCACAGGGTGGTTGCTTAACTTTTTTGTACGCGAAACCCATTCGAACGATTCAACTCCTCAACGTATTGACGCGCACGGTGTCCGTCCCCAAGATGGGAGCGCTCCCACTGGTTCAGGCCTTGATCCCCCACCGAGCCGTGTACGGCAAGGAGGAACCAGCACATGGATCCCGGACGTAAGCGCAGAGCCGCGCGGCGGTTGTGGACCGCCGTGGCGGCCGCGTTCGCCCTGCCCCTGTCGATGCTCGCCGTCACCCCAACCCCTGCTCAGGCGGCAGGTGTTCAGTGCAGCGTCGACTACAAGACCAACGACTGGGGCTCCGGCTTCACCGTCGATCTGACCCTCACCAACCGCGGAACCGACGCCATCAACGGCTGGACCGTGACGTACGGCTACACGGGCAACCAGAAGCTCGTGAACGGCTGGAACGGCACGTGGTCGCAGTCCGGCCAGACGGTCACCGTGCAGAACGCCCCGTACAACGCCACCATCGCCGCAGGCGCCGCGGTGACCGCCGGCGCGCAGTTCGGCTACAGCGGAACCAATGCGGCGCCCACCTCCTTCGCGGTGAACGGCACGCCCTGCAACGGTGCGCACCAGCCCCCGATGACCGTGCTGACCAGCCCCAAGCCGGGCGCCGTCTACACCAAGGGGGACCCGGTCCCGCTCGCGGCGACCGCGGCGGCCGCCGACAACGCCACGATCAGCAAGGTGGAGTTCTACGACGACACCACCCTGCTCGGCACCGACACGAGCGCCCCGTACTCGCTGTCCGTTTCAGATTTGACCGTGGGCAGTCATTCCCTGGTGGCGAAGGCGTACGACAGCCTGGGCGCCTCCGGTGAGTCCACGCCCGTGGGTGTCACCGTCGCGGCGGGACCGGCCCTTGTCGTGTCGCCCGGTCAACTCGCCGTGCAGCAGGGCAAGTCGGGAACCTTCTCTGTGAAGCTCTCCACGCAGCCGGCCTCGAACGTGACCGTGAGCGTGGAGCGTACGAGCGGCAACACCGGACTGTCGGTGACCAGCGGCTCGTCGTTGACCTTCACGCCGTCCAACTGGGACACCGCGCAGCAGGTGACCGTGACCGCGGACTCCTCGGGGACCGGCGCGGCCACGTTCACGGCATCGGCCACCGGCTACGCGAAGGCGGCCGTCACCGTCACGGAGCTGGCCGCGTCCAAGACGTACGACGCGCGCTTCCTGGACCTCTACGGCAAGATCACCAACCCGGCGAACGGTTACTTCTCCCCGCAGGGCATTCCGTACCACTCGGTGGAGACACTGATCGTCGAGGCGCCGGACCAGGGCCACGAGACGACGTCGGAGGCCTACGGCTATCTGCTGTGGCTGCAGGCGATGTACGGCAGGGTCACGGGGGACTGGTCCAAGTTCAACGGTGCGTGGGCGCTGATGGAGAAGTACATGATCCCCACCCATGCCGACCAGCCCACCAGCGGCTCCTACAACGCCTCCAAGCCGGCCACCTACGCGCCGGAGGCGGACACGCCGAACGAGTACCCCGTGAAGCTCGACGCGTCGGTCTCCGTCGGAACGGACCCGATCGCCGGCGAGCTGAAGTCCGCCTACGGCACGGACGACGTCTACGGCATGCACTGGATCGAGGACGTGGACAACGTCTACGGCTTCGGCAACACGCCGGGCGGCAGCTGCGAGGCCGGCCCCACGGCGAGCGGACCGTCGTACATCAACACCTTCCAGCGGGGTCCGCAGGAGTCGGTCTGGGAGACCGTGCCGCAGCCGACCTGCGACGCCTTCAAGTACGGGGGCAAGAACGGCTATCTGGACCTGTTCACCGGTGATAGCTCCTACGCCAAGCAGTGGAAGTACACGGACGCCCCGGACGCCGACGCGCGGGCCGTGCAGGCCGCGTACTGGGCGGACGTCTGGGCGAAGGAACAGGGCAAGGGCGGCGACGTGTCGGCGACCGTCGCCAAGGCGGCCAAGATGGGCGACTACCTGAGGTACGCCATGTTCGACAAGTACTTCAAGAAGATCGGCAACTGCGTGGGCCCGAGCACCTGCCCGGCCGGCACCGGCAAGGACGCCTCGCACTACCTGCTGTCCTGGTACTACGCCTGGGGCGGCGCCGCCGACACCAGCGCCGGCTGGTCCTGGCGGATCGGCTCCAGCCACGCCCACAGCGGCTACCAGAACCCGCTGGCGGCCTACGCGCTGAGCTCCTACGCCGACCTGAAGCCCAAGTCGGCGACGGGCGCGGGTGACTGGAGCAAGTCCCTGCAGCGCCAGATCGAGTTCTACCGGTGGCTGCAGTCGGACGAGGGCGCCATCGCGGGCGGGGCCACCAACAGCTGGCAGGGCCGCTACGCCACGCCGCCGTCGGGTACACCGACCTTCTACGGCATGTACTACGACGAGAAGCCGGTCTACCACGACCCGCCGTCCAACCAGTGGTTCGGGTTCCAGGCGTGGTCGATGGAGCGGGTGGCCGAGCTGTACCAGCAGACGGGGAACGCGCAGGCCAAGGCGGTCCTCGACAAGTGGGTCAAGTGGGCGCTGTCCAAGACCACGATCAACCCGGACGGCACCTACCAGATCCCCTCCACGCTCCAGTGGTCGGGCAAGCCCGACACGTGGAACGCGTCAAGTCCCGGTGCCAACAGCGGACTTCACGTCACCGTCGCCGACTACACCAACGACGTCGGGGTGGCCGCCGCGTACGCCAAGACGCTCGCCTACTACGGGGCCAAGTCCGGGGACGCCACGGCCAAGTCGACGGCGAAGGCCCTGCTGGACGGCATGTGGAACAACTACCGGGACAGCCTGGGCATCGCCGTCCCCGAGACCCGCACCGACTACAGCAGGTTCAACGACAGCGTCTACGTGCCGAGCGGCTGGACCGGCACGATGCCCAACGGCGAGGCCATCAACTCCTCGTCGACCTTCCTGTCCCTCCGGTCCTTCTACAAGAACGACCCGGCGTGGTCGAAGATCGAGGCCTACCTGAAGGGCGGCGCCGCCCCCGTCTTCACCTACCACCGGTTCTGGGCCCAGGCCGACATCGCACTGGCCATGGGCTCGTACGCGGAGCTCCTCGAATAGCCCCCGCCACGGCTCCGCGTACCTGACCCCGCCCCAGGCGGACGGGGTCACCTGGCCGGACGGCCCCGCCCCTCGGGGCCGTCCGGCACCTCGAAATCAGTGACGGCGCACCCGAATCGCACGAGAACGCCCCTCACTCCCTTGTCAGGGGCATGCACGCAATCGTGTGTGTCCGAATTTTGGGAGCGCTCCCAAAGCTCTGGCCAACGCTCGGCCACTTCTTGAAAGCACCCGCGGAGGAACGGCATGCAATCCGTACAGCACAAGCCAGGAGCACGAGCCCTGTGGGGCGCCGTGCTCACCACTCTCGTCGCACTCGCCGCGCTGCTCGGCGCGGCTCCCGCCGCGCAGGCCGACACGACGATCTGCGAGGAGTTCGGCTCCACCACCATCCAGGGCCGCTACGTCGTGCAGAACAACCGCTGGGGGACCAGCGCCACCCAGTGCATCTCCGTCACCGACTCCGGCTTCCGGATCACCCAGGCCGACGGCTCGGTCCCCACCAACGGCGCCCCGAAGTCGTACCCCTCCGTCTACAACGGCTGCCACTACACCAACTGCTCGCCCGGCACGAACCTCCCGGCCCGGCTCAGCTCCATCTCCAGCGCGCCCTCGGGCATCTCCTACAGCTATGTGAGCGGTGCGGCCTACGACGCCGCGTACGACATCTGGCTGGACCCGACGCCCCGCACCGACGGGGTGAACCGCACCGAGATCATGATCTGGTTCAACCGGGTGGGCTCCGTGCAGCCGGTGGGTTCGGTCGTCGGCTCCGCCACGGTGGGCGGACGCCAGTGGCAGGTGTGGTCGGGCAACAACGGCGGCAACGACGTCCTGTCCTTCGTCGCTCCGTCGGCGATCGACAGCTGGAACTTCGACGTGATGGACTTCGTCCGCCAGGCCGTCTCCCGCGGACTCGCCCAGGACAATTGGTACCTGACGAGCATTCAGGCGGGCTTCGAGCCCTGGCAGAACGGCGCGGGCCTGGCGGTCAACTCGTTCTCCTCCAGCGTGAACCTCGGCGGCGGCGGCAATGGCGGCGGCGGAGGTACGGGTGGCTCCTCGGCCTGCAAGGTGGCCTACGGCACGAACGTCTGGCAGGGCGGCTTCACGGCGGACGTCACCGTGACCAACACGGGGTCGTCGCCCGTGGACGCGTGGAAACTCGCGTTCACCTTGCCGTCCGGGCAGACCATCACGAGTGCGTGGAGCGCCCAGATCTCACCCTCGTCAGGGGCGGTGACGGCCGGCGGCATGGCCTACAACGCGTCCATCCCGGCGGGCGGCCAGGTCTCCTTCGGGTTCCAGGGCACCTACAACGGAGCCTTCGCCAAGCCGGCCGGGTTCAGCCTGAACGGCACGTCCTGCACCACCGCGTGACGGCACGGGGACGGACGGAACGGTCCCGGCCGTCCTGATGAGCCGTCCTCGTCCCGTCGCGCGTACCCGGCGCCGGGGGGGGGGGCGGGGGCCGCCGGAGAGGCCCCCCCCGGCGCCGCCGGGCGCCCCGCC
>NZ_JBHUYR010000001.1:306094-373685 GCF_042668605.1 Streptomyces sp. NPDC057280 | reverse complement strand
CCGCGCCGAGGTCTCGCCGCCCGCGCGCGCGGGGGGCGCCCCCCCGCGGCGGCGCCGCCCCGGGGGGGGGGGGGGCGGCCCCGCCCCCCCCCCCCCCCCCGCCCCAGCGGACGTGAGCAGGACCTGCTTCCGGCCGACCCTGTCCGATCATGTGCGGAAGGCATGTGCCCGGCTGCTCCGCCCCGTAAGATCGGTGATCTCGCGGGTGGGGGAGGTGGTCATGGCCGGGCGACGACCTGGAGCGCCGACTCTGGAAGAGGTGGCTGCCCACGCCGGGGTCGGACGGGGCACGGTGTCCCGGGTGATCAACAACGCGGCCGGCGTGAAGGAATCGACGCGCCAAGCCGTGCAACAAGCCATCGAAGAACTCGGGTACGTGCCCAATTTCGCGGCCCGTTCCCTGGCCGCCCGGCGTGCGGACGCCGTGGCCCTCGTGCTGACGGAGCCTGACTGGAGGCAGTTCGCGGAGCCGTTCTTCTCCGAGATCGTCCGCTCACTCGGCGACGCGCTGGCGGACACCGGGATGCAGCTGATGCTGACCCTGGTCCGCTCCAAGACCGAACGGCAGCGTTTCCTGGAGTACGCCCGCGGAGGCCGGGTCGACGGCGTGCTGCTGATGTCGGTGCACGCCGACGACAGACTGCCGGACATGCTCGCCGAGGCGCGCGTGCCGACGGTGCTGATGGGGCGCCGCTCGGGTGACGAGTACGTGAGCTACGTCGACGCGGACAACGTGGGCGGCGCCCGAAACGCCGTGTCCCACCTGCTGAAACAGGGCCGCAGAGCGATCGCCACCATCACCGGCCCACTGGACATGTACGCCGCGCAGTGCCGACTGCGCGGCTATCAGGACGCGTTGGCGACGGCAGGCCAGAAGACGTCGCGGTCCTGGGTGGCGGAGAGCGACTTCTCGGAGGAGAGCGGACGCCGCGCCATGACGGAACTCCTCGAACGCCACCCCGAACTCGACGCCGTCCTCGCCGCCTCGGACACCACGGCGGCCGGGGCGCTGCACGCACTGCGCGCGGCCGGCCGCCGGGTCCCCGAGGACGTCGCCGTCATCGGCTTCGACGACTTTCCCCTGGCCCAGCGCACGGAGCCGCCCCTGACCACGGTGCGCCAGCCGCTGGAGCAGATGGGCCGGGCCATGATCAAGCTGCTGCTGGAGGAGATGGAGGAACAGTCCGTGGCCTGGCGTCACGTCATCCTCCGGACGGAACTGGTCGTCCGCGAGTCGTCCTGAGGCGTTCAGCCGCTCGGCTCCCTCAGGCGACGATCCGGCAGGGAAGCCTGCCCAGACCGTCCAGGGTGTTGTTCACGATGAACTCGGCCTTGCCGATCTCGAACCTGCGCACCCGTGCCAGGTGAGGGGAGCGTGGGCCTCCGGCTTGGTCAGGTTCTGGCCGACACAGGCAGGGATGCCGACGCCGTCGCACTCCCATGGTGTGGGCGACGCGATGCGCAGGACCTCCAGGTAGACGGTGGGCACCGGGAACGGGACGGGTCGGCCCGCAGGGCGTCCCACTGGTCGGGGTGTCGGGCGAACAGCCGGCCGGCGGCCGCGCCCAGGACGCGGGGGGCATTGCAAAGTGGTGATGACTTCCTCGCACGATCCCGGCGCCACCCTTGACGGAGCAATCTGTCAGCCTTGATGATTCCTTCATTACGGCTTTGTTGCCCAGGGATGGGCAGTCAAGTGTCTGGGTCGGCGCCCACTCCTGCGGCTTGCCGCCCACGAACCTGCCCGCCACACAGGCTCGCCTCCGCGCGCCGACGGCTCCTTGAGGAGGACTGTTGATGCCCACGCGCACAGAGATTCCCATATACCACCCCGACTTGTACTCGGCGTCGGCCATCCGCGACACGTATCCCCACTACGCCGCGCTGCGTCACCTGGGCCCCGTGGTGTGGCTGAGCAAGCACAAGGTCTACGCCCTGCCACGGTACGCCGAATGCAAGCAAGTCCTGCTCGACGACCAGACCTTCATCTCCTCGGGCGGCGTCGCCCTGAACCCCGTCGCCAACCGCGTGGGCCAGGGCACCACCCTGTTCAGTGACGGCGACGACCACGCCCGCCGCCGCTCCCTCCTCGCGCACCGCCTCACCCCCCGGGCGTTGCGCACCATGAAGGACATGGTCGACGAGCAGGCGGTCGCGGTGGTGGAGGCCGCTGTCGCCCAGCGCACCGTCGATGCGGTGGAGGTCGCCACGGCCCTGCCGATGTCCGTCGTCCCCGACCTGGTCGGCTGGCCCCGGCAGGGCCGCGAGCACCTGCTGCGCTGGGCCGGCGCCACCTTCGACGCCCTGGGCCCGCTCAACTGCCAGTCGGTACGCACACTTCCCGCGTCCCTCGGCATGATGCGCTACGCGCGCGGTGTCGTCCGTGACCGGTCCGTGCTGGACAGCAGCCTGGGCCACGACCTGCTGTGCGCGGCCGACGACGGCCGGATCATGCCGGCCGAGTGCGCCACGATGATGATCGACTATCTGGCCCCCTCCCTGGACACCACCATCAGCGCCATCTCCAGCGCGCTGCACCTGTTCGCCACCCACCCCGAACAGTGGCGCCTGCTGAAGGCGGACCCCGACCTCGTGTCGAACGCGGTCAACGAGGTCGTCCGGTACCAGTCCCCGATCCGGGGCTTCTCCCGGACCACGGCCCACGACACGGAACTTGCCGGCATCTCCCTCCCCAAGGGCTCCCGGGTGCTGGTCCTGTACGGCTCCGCCAACCGCGACCCGCTGGAGTGGGACGACCCGGACACGTTCGACATCCGCCGCGACGCCGCCCGCCAACTCGGCTTCGGGCAGGGCACCCACGGCTGCGCCGGCCAGGGCCTGGCCCGCATGGAGACCTCCGCGATCCTCCGTGCCCTGGTCGACAAGGTCGACCGCATCGAGCCGGCCGGCACACCCCAATGGGCCCTGAACAACGTCATCCACCGCCTCGAGCGCCTGCCGCTCGAACTCATCCCGGCCTGAACCCCACCGCACGCCCTTGTGAGGACCGCACGATGAAGATCTCCGTCGACTACGCCCGCTGCGAAGGCCACGGCCTGTGTGCCGATCAGGCGTCCGGCGTTTTCAGCCTGGACGACGACGCCGAACTGACCTACCACTTCGAGGGCTCCGAGGTTCCCGATGAGCATCAGCAGGCCTCCCGCGCGGCGGTCAACGCGTGCCCGGTCGCCGCCCTGCGAGTCCTGTCGTGACCGCACCACGCTCGGTGCTCATCGTCGGCGAGTCACTCGCCGGCACCACGGCCGCTCGCCACCTGCGCACCCTCGGTCACACCGGACCGGTCACGATCATCGGCGCGGAGGAAGAGGGCGCCTACTCCCGCCCACCCCTTTCGAAGGCCGTCCTGAAAGACCCGGCAGTCGACCACACCCTGGGGCTGAACCTCGACGGCCTCGACATCGGCGTCATCCGCTCGGCCGCCGTCGCGGCCGACCCCCGGCGCCGCACCGTCACGACCGCCGACGGCCGGCAGGTCGGCTACGACGCACTGATCGTCGCCACCGGCGCGGCCGCCCGCCGACTCGCCGCCCCCGGGCAGCGGGGCGAACTGGTCCTGCGCACCCTGGACGACGCCCGCCTGCTCCGCACTCGCCTGGCCGACGCCGCCACGGCGATCGTGATCGGCGCCGGCTTCTTGGGCATGGAGGTGGCCAGCGCCTGCGCCGCCCGCGGCATCCCGGTCACCGTCGTGGACACCGACCGGCCGCTGCACCGCATCCTCGGCGACCACTTGTCCGCTGCCATCACCGCGCGGGCCGCGGCGTACGGCATCGGCTTCGTGCAGGCCACCGGCTTTGCCGCCCTCACCGGCGACCCCGTTCACGGCGTGCTGCTCCCCGACGGCACCGAGCTCACCGCAGACCTCGTGGTGACCTGTGCCGGAGAGGTGCCCTGCGTCGACTGGCTGGCCGGTACGGGCCTCGCCGACCGCCTCGGCGTCGGCGTCGACGACGCGTGTGCCACCACCGTTCCCGGCGTGTTCGCCGCCGGCGACGTCACATTCCTGCGCGGCAACGCCGCCCGGCCGCACCGGCGTGCGCCGTTCTGGTCGAACGCCGTCGCCCAGGGCAGGACCGCGGCCGCCTCCGCCCTGGGTCTCCCTCCCTCCGGACCGGCGCAGGACGACTACTTCTGGACCGAGGTAGCCGGTCTGTCCATCAAGATCGTCGGCCCCCTGCCGCTCCTTGGCGAACCGGCCACGGTCGAGGGCAGTGTGGCCGAGGGCCGTGCGCTGCTGACCTGGACCCACACCGACGGAACAGCGACGGCTGTCGCGTACGGACGACGCAAACCCGTCACCGCGCTCAGGCAGTTGGCCGCCACATCAACCAGTCCAGGAGCATTGAGCCCGGTTCGTTGATCTACCCGTGGTCGGCGTCGCCGAGCATTGAGCCGGCTTCGTTGATCCACCCGTGGCCGGCGTCGCCCGCTTGGTCAAGCGGATGGTGGGGCCAGGACGGCGATGTCACCGCCGAACCCCACCACCAACCGCCCGTCGGGCGCCATGGCCACCGCGGTCACCTCCGAGGAGAACAACACATCCGAGCCCACCTGGCGGTGCGCGACAAGGTCCCATACGCGTACCGTCCGGTCGTCGCCACCCGTGGCGACGACCGGACGGCCGTCCACCACAGCCGTCGCGATGGCCCACACCGGACCGGTGTGGGCGGTCAGGGGCGTACGGCCGACCATTCCCGTGGGGGTGGCCAGTTCCCACACCTCGATTCGGCCGTCCCAGCCGCCGGTGACGGCGACCAAGCGGCCCTCCACCACGGCGGCGGTCAGCGACACCCGCTGGCGGCTGCCACCGACCGGAGAAAACACCCGGCCCTCGTGTCGGCGCTCCATCAGGTCCCATACGTGGACGGCGCTGTCGTCGTGCAGGGTGAGGGCCTTGGGGTGGCCATCCACCACGGCTGTCACCACCACTACCACAGAGCCGACGCGGCCCTTCGAGGCTTCCCCCGTCAGGGCGCCCAAGAGTTCGCCCGTGACCGGGTCCCACATGTGCAGGCGCGGAGCGCTTCCGCCGGTGAGGACCACGCAACGACCGTCCACCACAGCCGTCGCAGCCGTCCAGGCCCCACCGACGCGGCCCGCAAGGGGCCGGCGCCCCGTCAGATCCCAAGACTGCGCCAGCGTGTACGGATCGACGACAACGGCGACGGGGCGACCGTCCACCATCCCCGTCACCACCGCCCACACCGAGCCACGGGCGGGCAACGCGTCGCCCATCCGCTCACCGGTCGACAGGTCCCAAACCAAAACGACTTCGTCGTCACCGCCCGTAGCAGCGACCGCGCGCCCCTCGACCACCGCCGTCGCGGCCGACCGCACCAAGTCGCGATGGCCGACCCCTCCGACGGCCCCACCGATCAAGTCACCGGTGGCCCATGCCACTCGTCGGCCCATGCCCACGTCCGCGGCCTGTGCCGCGGCCAACTCGGCACGGGCACTGCCCTCATGAACCGGGTCTGTCATGATCGGGAGGCTAACCGTTCCGCTCCTGGAGACGAACCGAGAATCCCATCCCCGTTCCACGCTGCGGCGAAATACGGGACAGGCGAGCGGCCGAAGGCCGGAACATCAACTGGGCGGCAGGGAGAGGCGGCACAGTACGCCGCCCCTCCGGCCGTGCCGAAGTACGCCTCGGCCAGGCCCCTTCGCCGCGGAGCACGATCCGCACCAACTCCAGGGCCACGGCGAGGGAGATCTGCGCTGCGATCGCTGCGAGGCATGCGGCTTCCACCGACCCGTCATCACCGGGCGTGCCGTCGTCCCCGATGTTGTGGCCGTGCTCGTCTCGGTCGGCGGGGCCATGCTCTCCGTAACTTCCCTAGGATCGCTGGGATGACGCCCAACACTATTGACCCGTCGGCGATCACACGGGAGATGGCTGCTCAGATCCGCGCCTGGCGATGCGACGAGGACTACTCCTGGCGCGCTGTGGCCCAGGCCGCGACCGACCTGTGGGGCTCCCCATGGGGCAGCAATCAGCTTTTCGGTGAAGACCTCTGCGTGGCCGCAGCGAAGCTACTGGGCGAAAACCCCTACCGGGAACCTTGGAACTGACGCTCGTCAGATGCCTTCACTCGGACCAGCGAGCAGACCGGGCGCAGGTGCCAACTCGTCTCCCACCAGGCCCGGGCGAGCAGCTGCGGCCTCGGTCGGGCAGAATGCCGGACATGACGACTTGAAGAGCACCGGACGGGCGGCAGCACTGGCGCAAAGTCGGGAGCGGCTGGTCTGTTCTGGACGGTGAACGACGGATCTGTGCCGCATGCGGGACGCCTGTCCGCTCGTACCAGTACCGCTTCTACCCGCCTGAGTCCTCCATGTTCGAGCGCTGCGTCGGGTTCGGCTGGTGCTCAACCTGCAGGATTTACTCGGGGAACATGGTCCACATCCCACGGAAGCGGGTTCTGGTCGATGCCCTCGCATCCCTTCCCTCTGAGGAACGCGAGCGGTTGAAGCGTTCGGAGACGGGACTGGTCGAGTTCCTGGACCACTGGCTTCGAGGCGGGGAAGAGCAGCGCTGACCTCAAGGCGGTTGGTCGCGAGATCGGCGTGCGCACGGATTGAGGCATTTGCCTGAGCATGAAGTCTGGCGCCACTAATCTGATGGGTCCTCACATCATTGCCGTTACGTGAGGAACCTTCCGCTGTCCTGTTGCTGTCCTGATCTTGTCCCGGGGGATCCGTCATGAGTGAAGCACTGCCCGTACCTCGCCTTGTCCCGTCGCTGCGGGATTGGACGAGGGCGGTCGTGGAAGCGCGGAGGCCCCAGGAGAGCGCCGCTTTCGACACCTTGATCGACCCCTACCTGACTCCTCGCGGCAGACTCCGCAGAGAGCGCGGCTCCGACGACAGCGCATTGGGCAGCGGCGTGGACACCGCCTTGGGGCTGCTCACGCCGATCGCCGTACTGGTGTGCGCGGCGGCGCGCGACGCTTTGATCGGCACTGTCCAGGACGAGGTGGCAGGTCGGGTCAGCCGACTGTTGCGCCGTGCGCGCCACCGCGGAGGCGCGGAAGAGGCCGACACGTCGGTGGCGCTGACCGTCGAGACCTTGGCCGTGGTACGGGATGCCGCACTGCGAGCCGCACGATCAGCAGGCCTCGACGAAACCGAAGCACACGCTCTCACGGACGCCGTCACGGGTGCCCTGCTGAATCCCGAAAGGTGAACGCCCCCTACCAACGCGGTCGTGCCGACGGCGGCGGTGCGCTCGACGTACGCGAATTTCCCGAGAACACCACGATCTTGCTGGTGCTGCTCGGACTGGCGGTCGCCACCATCACCTTGTACGTCAACGTCCTCTTCACCAGCGGCGACATCCCGTCGTGCCTCCAGTACGTCGATGGCCTGGCCGCAGGCCACTTTCGATCCCCAGACGAGATCCACTGTGTCGCCCGGTCCTTGCACGCGATGGGAGCCGGGGCGCTGAAGCGCATGGGGCAGCCTTTGCTGTTCGGGCTGATGCTCTATGCCGGCGCCTCCTCACTGCGGCTGCGCACGTTGAAACCCCTCGGCGCCTCCCACGCGCCTCAGGCCCGGCGGATCCGCGCCCTGGCCGAGCGGACCGACCTGCGCCGCCGCCCACTCATCTTCGGCGCTCGTCGAGGGCGGCACACGACGGGAGTGGGCGGATCGCCGCGCAAGTACTACATCCGCGTGTCCAACAACCACCTGGCCTGGTATGAACTCGGCGCCCGGCGGCGGGATGCCTTCGATGCCGTGATCCTCCACGAGCTCGCCCACCTCGATACCGGTGATCTCCGCCGCTACCAAGCGGCGCGTGCGATGCGTCGGTTGGCCTTCGCGTACTGCTTCGCAGCACTGCTGACCCTGCCGACGCTGGCCGAAACGCAGGCACTCCTCTTGATCACTCAGATGGCACTGCTGTCTGTGGGGGTGGAACTGCTGGTCCGCGCGTTCTTGCGAGCCCGCGAGTTCCGCGCTGATGCCCGAGCCGCAGCGGTGGCGCCTGAAGGCATGTCGTACTCGGCCGAGCTCGCGGCACAGGGCAAGAAGGCACGAGGCGGTCTCGGCAGACTGCTTGCCCGGCACCCCGACGCGGCACATCGCCTGGCCGCACTGCGTGATCCGCTGAGCGTGTTGCGGTTCCCGGTGTCTCACGCGTTGAGCGCCGGGTTCTTCGGCGGGCTCGCCCTCTCCGTGCTTGCCACCGTGTTCGGCTACCTGTACTGGCAGCCGGGTGGCCCGGTCGGCAGAGAGACGTCCCTTGCAGCCATGGTGGTCGGCGCCCCGCTCACCGTGGCTGTCTGCCTGGGCACGTTGCGGCACGCTTGGGCGGATCTGCTGGCTGGTCGGAGCACGCGGACGGTTCCACTGATCATGGCGCTGACATGCGGGCTGATCGTGGGGCGCTACGTGTCGCCGTTCTTTTCGGTCGTGGCGGATACAGGCGCCGGTGACGCCTTCTGGCCCATGGCCGTGGCGACCCTGCTCATGGCCGTGATTGCCGTACGGTGGCCCGTCGCCGTCGCGGCCGGATGGTTCCCCGTGGATGAGGACTCGGAAAGCCGCCGGGCTACTGGCGATGCCCACAGCGGGACCTTCAGATTCATGAAGCGAGTAGCCGTTGTTATCGGTTGCCTGCTCTACTTCCGCATCATTGCCGCCTGGGGACTGTTCGGTCGACTTGCCGACAGCGTTGCCTCACAAGTCGTGAGCGGGCCCCCTGGGCTTCCCGACCGCTTGGATCTCGATGGCCTTCGACGACTGGTTCTCCTCGTTCTCGAATCGGCCAGCGGTGGTTGGCCGGCAGCCGTGGTTCTGACGCTCGCATGGTCATTACCTCTCGTACCTCGGCTCGTGTTGCCGACCCACTCACCACCGGCACAGGAACTGCGATACGGACGCCGCGCGCGCCGCTCGGGCGTACTGTGGGCCGGCGCTGCCTGGGTCGCCGGGCTCGCGGGCGTATTCCTCGGTGCCGAGCTGAGTCTCTGGGCAGGGCTCGGCCTCTCACTCCCGAACCGGATGGCGCTGGTGGTCGGCTCGATGGTGATCGCGTCGGCGCTGACCACATTGCGGGTTCGCGGTCCTCTCGCAGGTCCGTACGCCATGGCGGCGGCGTTCACGGCTGCCCTCGTGGGCATGCTCCTTCACCTGGGGTCGGAAGCTGGCCGGCATGAACTGTCGGCGGCTCTGACGCACGTCCTGGCAGCCGGGCAGATGTTGGCCGCTCTCACTACCTTGGCCGTGGGCAGCGTCAAACGGCTGTTTGGCCAAGCGGCGAGCCTCTTGCCGGACAACGTCGGCGGCGAGAGAGCTTCTGACGAGGCGTCCGCCCCGTCGACTGCTGCCGGTCCTCTCGCGGAGTCGGTGCGTCGGGCTCTCAACCGTTCCGACCCCACAGGGGGGCAGGGACTCAAGGTGCCCTCAGCGCCGGTGCGAGGACCCGTCACATCTGAGCCCACTGGAACACCTGCTGCTCCAGAAGAACTGCCGGTGACCGATACGGTTCGTCAAGCACTCGATCGCGCAGCGACCCTGGCCCGTGCGAACACGTTCCTGCTGAGTACCCAAGACCTGCTCGTTGCCTTGATGCAAACCGACGGTGCGGCCGAGTGGGACCGGATCTGGCTGCACACCCGGCCTGTCGAGCACCTGCGCAATCATTCGCTCCCGGACCCTCCGACTGCGAGGCCCCTGACACGGCACGGCCACCTGATGACGGCGGCCTGCGCCGAGTCCCTGAGAAGGGCCGAACGTATTGCGCGACACTGTGCCATGCCCCTGACGAGTGGCGCTGTCACTCTTGCGCTGGTGTCCGACCCCGCCTCCGCTGCCGCGCGGGCCCTGGGTGTCGGTAGCGGGATAACGGAGACGGAACTCCTGGATCTGGTTCAGGAGTGCGTCCTCGGCTTCAGAATCGAGAACCTGCCGCAGCTCCTCGAAGCCTCCTGACCATCGAACGGTTTTCCGCAGAGCCTTTCGAACGGTGCCGCTCAAGGATCAGGATGACTTCGCCGCTCGCGACTTTGGTCGATGTCGCCGCTACCGAAGGACGACTGCGCACCCTCCCGTGTTGCTCCAGGGTGGAACTCCGTCCATCAAGGAGGCAGCATGGCGATCTTCCGTGTGCGGACGAGGGCAGGCGTCGTGGCGCAGGTGGTGGTGGCGATCGGGCTCTCGGTGGCGGCCGTGGCCTCTTCGGCGGCGGCCTTACCGGCTCCGACGGAGACTCCCACGCAGTTGTACGTCGCCCCCTGGGGCAAGGACTCGTGGCCCGGCACCCTGGACCGGCCCTTCGCCACGCCGGCACGCGCGCAACAGGCTGTGCGTGCGCGGGTGCCGCGGATGACGTCGGACCTGGTGGTGAACCTGCGCGGCGGGACGTACCAACTGAAGGCGCCGCTGCGACTGTCGGAGGCCGCGGGGGACTCCGGCCGGGGCGGTCACCGGGTGATCTACCAGGCGTACGGCTACGGGACACCGCGGCAGGAGCGGGTGACGATCAGTGGCGGTCGTCAGATCGCCGGGTGGCGGCCGGACCGACGGATGAAGGGGCTCTGGCGCGCGGACGTGGGCGGGCTCGAGACGCGCCAGTTGTACGTCGGGGACCGGCGGGCCGCGCGGCTCACGCGCGCCGGTGCGGGGTTTCCGGGCAGGCTGAAGGCCACGCGGACCGGTTACGTCACCACCAGTGCCGTCCCCCGGACCTGGCGGAACCCCGGCGACATCGAGTTCGTCTACCGGGCCGGCTATCTCGAGGGCCGCTGCGGAGTCGCGGGCGTCTCCGCAAGCGTCCGCCGGACTGTCATCACCATGGACCAGCCGTGCTGGGATCTGGCCCAAGGGCTGTACGGGGGAACGGAGTTGCTCGAAGCGCCGAACAGTGTGGAGAACTCGCCCACCTTCGCACCCAGGCCGGGCAGTTGGTATCTCGACCGATCCCGGCCCGGACACCATGAGCTGTTCTACTTCCCGCGGCCCGGGGAGGACATGCGCCGTGTCGGCGTGGTCGCCCCGGTCCTCGAGGCCCTGGTCACCGGCACCGGCCGCCCGGGTCGTCCCGTTCACGACATCGGCTTCCACGGCTTGACGTTCGCCCACGCCACCTGGCTCGCGCCCAGCGAACCCGCCGGGTTTCCCGCCGCGTGGAGCATGTACCTGCGGCCGGGGAAGCGCGGGGACGCGAGGCTGCTCACGGTGCCCGGCACGGTCGCCTTCCGCACCGCCGAGCGCATCACCTTCGAGGGCAACCGTTTCACCCACCTGGGCGCCCAGGCACTGGAGCTCTCCGAGAACAGCTCGCACAACGTCGTCGACGGCAATGTCATCAGCGACGTCTCCGACGGCGGCATCCTGATGGGGGTAGTCCCGCCCGACCAGAAGGGGACCAACCGCGGCAACCGGATCACCAACAACTGGATCCATCACATCGGCGCGGAGTACCACGCGGCCTCCGGCATCTGGGACACCGCGACCCGGGAGACCACCATCGCGCACAACCAGGTCAACGACGTGCCCTACAGCGGCATCCTCTCCGGGCCCGGCGACGACCTGCGCGGCATCATGCACCGCAACCGCATCCTCGACAACCGCGTCTTCGCGACGAACCAGGAACTCCAGGACGGAGGCGGCATCTACCTGCGCGGCGAACAAGGCAGCTCCTTCGCCGACGGAGCCGTCATCAGCGGCAACGCGGTCACCGACAGCAAGTACGGCGACTGGAACGTGGGGATCTACACCGACGACAGCACCAACTGGGTCACCGTGGACCGCAACACGGTCTACGACTACGTCGCCTCCATCGGCGGCTGCAGCGAGGATTGGGGCGACCGCCCCGTCCAGAACGTGCGCTTCCGCGGCAACTTCTGGGACGACGCCGTACCCGAATGGGTCGAACGACGGGAGTATCCCGGAGCCTGGCCCCCGGCCAACCATCGGGACCCGGACGACAAGGGGTGCGGTGACCCGCACGGTCTCTCCTTCACCGGCAACACCCTGCTTCCTGCCCGCGACCCCGGCCAGGCCTGCGCTGCCGACACCGCCTGCGCCGCCGTCCTGGCGAACGCCGGCCCTCTCCCGGCCTACCGCCAGCGGATGGGCATGCCATGACGGATCGTCAAGTCACGGAACCCGGCGGTGATCACCGGCTATGAGGCCGCCCGGGAACGGACCGTGTGGCGCACCGGGAAGACGGCGAAACCCGTGCGATGGGCCAGCGTTCCCCACAGCCCGCGCGGCAGGTACAGCGAGACCACGATGGCCGCCGCGCCGACCACGACCAGGTACCAGACACCGCTCTGCGCGAAGTACTTGTCGAGCAGGAAGTAGGCGACCGCGCCGACGACCGGACCCTCGACCGTGCCGATGCCGCCGATGACCACCATGAACACCATCAGGGCCGAGTACTGGACCCCGAAGATCTGCGTCGGCGAGGCAACGCCCAGGCTGTTCACGCAGATCACCGCGCCTGCCGCCGCACAGCCCGCCGCCGCGGTGACGTAGATGATCCGCTTGCCGCGGGTGACGTTCACGCCGAGGGAGGCCGCCGCGGTGTCGTCGTCGCGGATGGCCTGCAGGCCCAGGCCGAGCCGGCTGCGCAGGACGGCGTACGTTCCGAGCACGGCCGCCGCCATGACGGCGAGTGCGAGCCAGTAGGTGTACGCCCGCCGCAGCACCGGATCGGCGGTCACATCGGACAGGGTGCGCCCGCTCGCCGCTCCCAGGGAGTCGAAGCGGACCACGATCAGGCGGACGACCTCGGCGATCACCCAGGTTCCGACGGCGAAGTAGCCGCCGCGCAGCCGGAAGGCGAGGTACGACAGCGGCCAGGCGACCAGGGCCACCAGCGCGGAGACCACGAGGGTGCCCGTGTAGACGTTCAGCCCGTGGTCGTTGACGACGAACAGGAGGTAGGCCCCCAGGCCGATGAAGGCCTGCTGGCCCATGGACATCATGCCCGCGTAGCCCGTGAGCAGGTTCCACATGGAGGCGAGGGCCACCAGGTAGCAGAGCTTGACGAGTTGAGCGGTGACGCCGGTGGCGACCAGGTAGGGCAGGGCGGCCATCGCCAGCAGGACGACGGCCGTTCCGGTCAGGCCGAGGGTGGTGGCGCGGCCACCGCGGTGGACGGCCGGTAGCGCGGTCGCTTCGGTGGCGGGGGCTGTCTGGACGGTCATGCGAGCACACTCCTGCCGAACAGGCCCTGGGGGCGGACCACCAGGATGAGGAGGAAGACCAGGTGCCCCGCGAGCAGGGGCAGGTCGGGGGAGATCTGGGCACCGAGGGACTGCGCGATGCCCAGGACCATGCCGCCGGCGAGGGTGCCCCACAGCGACCCCAGGCCGCCGATGATGACGGTCTCGAAGGCGAACAGGACGGTGAGCTGGCCTTCGTACGGGGTCACCCCGCCCTGGCGCATGGTGTAGAGCGAACCGGCCAGGGCGACCGTGGCGAACGCGATGACCGACGTCAGGGCGTAGATCCGGCGGTTGTCCACGCCCATCAGGCGGACCGTGGTGCGGTCGTCGGCCGTGGCGCGGACGATACGGCCCGGCTGGGTGCGGTGCAGGAAGAGGTGCAGGGCGGTGAGGACGGCGACCGCCGCCACCACGGTGATCAGCGGGAACCAGCCGATCGCCAGGCCGCCGCCGAGGTCGAAGCTCGCGGTGCCCAGGGAGCCCGTGGACAGGGCCTGGGCGTCGTTGCTGAACACCTGGACGAGGACGTTCGGGATGATGAGGGAGATGCCGAAGGTGACCAGCATCGGCGTGAGTTCGCCCAGGCTCATCGCGCGGTCCAGCATGGAGCGTTGGACGAGGTAGCCGAGCGCGCCGACGGCGGTCATCGACACCAGGACGGTGAGCGGGACGGGGACTCCGTAGTGGGCGGCCGCCACGGAGGCGACATATCCGCCGAGGATCATCAGGTCGCCGTGGGCCAGGTTGGCGATCCGCATCACGCCGAAGATCAGGGACAGTCCGGCGGCGGCCATGGCGAAGATGCCGCCGAGCAGCATGCCCTGCACGATCGCGTTGATCCAGGTCATGAGGAGGTCACCTCCGGGAGAGTGCCGGTGCCGAAGTAGGCGGCGGTCACCTGGTCGCGGGTGAGCCGGTCGGCCCGCCCGGTGAGCACGATGCGCCCTTCCAGGACGCAGGCGACACGGTCCGCGACGGCGAGCGTGCGGTTGAGGTCCTGTTCGACGAGGACCACCGTCGTTCCTTCGGCGCGGATGCCCGGCAGCGCCGTGTACAGCTGGTCCACCACGACCGGGGCCAGCCCCAGGGACACCTCGTCGAGGAGCAGCAGACGCGGATTGCCCATCAGGGCGCGGCCGATGGCGACGGCCTGCTGTTCACCGCCGGAGAGCCGGGCCGCCCTGCGGGTACGGCGGTCGGCGACCAGGGGCATCGCCTCGTACACCTTGGCCAGGTTCCAGGGACCCTTGCGCCCGGTGGCGGCGCCCACCTGGAGGTTCTCCTCCACGGTGAGGGACGCAAAGAGGCGGCGGCCCTCCGGGACCAGGCCGATGCCCATGCGGGCGCGCCGGATGTCGGGCTCCGCGGTGACGTCCTCGCCGGCGAAGCGGACGGTGCCGCCGAACGGTTTCAAGGCCCCGGCGATGGTCCGCAACAGCGTTGACTTCCCTGCCCCGTTGGCGCCGACCAGAGCCAGCAGCTCGCCCTCGTCCACCTCGAGGTCGATGCCGAACAGGGCCTGGAAGTCCCCGTATCCGGCGTCGACGTTCGCCACGCTCAGCAGTGCGCTCATGCCGCCGTACCTCCCAGATAAACCTCGGCGACCTCGTCGCTGGCCAGTACCTCGTGCGGGTCGCCGTCGACGCGGATGCGGCCGTAGGCGAGGCAGACCAGCCGGTCGACGACCTGGACCAGGGCCTTGACGACGTGCTCGATCCACAGGATCGTCACGCCGGACTCCTTCAGGGACAGCACGGTGGCGACGAGTTCCTCCGCCTCGGCCTCGGTGAGCCCGCCCGCGATCTCGTCGAGGAGGAGCAGGTCGGGGCCGGTGGCGAGCGCCCGTGCCAGCTCCAGCCGTTTGCGGCCGAGGAGGGGCAGGGAACCGGCGGGCTGGTTGGCGAGTCCGAGCAACCCGGCGGTCTCCAGCGCGTGCAGGGCCTGCTCGCGGGCGTGAGCGCCGCGCAGCCCGGCTCCGCGCTCGGCGCCGACCAGGGCGTTCTCGAACACGGTCAGGTCGGCGAAGGGGCGCGGTATCTGGAAGGAGCGGCCGACGCCGAGCCGGCATCGCTCGGCCGCGGAGGTGCGGGTGACGTCGCGGCCCGCGAGCCGTACGGCCCCCGCGGTCGCGCGCTCGACGCCCGAGATCGCGCTCAGCAGGGTGGACTTGCCCGCGCCGTTGGGGCCGACGATACCGACGGCCTGCCCCCGGGGGACGGTCAGCTCGACGTCCTCCAGGACCCGCAACTCGCCGAAGCTGACGGCGAGATGGTCCACTTCGAGCAGTGGGGTGGTCACAGTCCCGCCGCCTTGGCGTCGGTCTTGACCTGAGGCAGCAGGTCGTTGCTGACCACCTTCAGGTCGTACGCCCCACCGCTGCCCTTCACCCACTGGGTACCGACCATCGGGATGGTGGCGACGTTCCTGACCGGATTGGCCGCACCGCCGCCGGTCCAGGAGAAGTGGCCGAGGACGGTGTCGAGGCTGGTCTTCGCGATCTGGGCGGCGACGGCCTCCCGGTCCTTGGGGTTGGCGTTGCGCAGGACGTGGTTGGCGACCTCGAACAGCGCGTGGTTGGGGCCGAGCCCCTGGTTCCACGTTCGGCCCTTCGCCAGCGGGGACTTCTCGTAGTCGTCGGCCAGGGCGGTGGCCGTCTGGCCGGTGAGGGTGGAGGTGAACGGGAACTGCGGTACCCACCAGCTCGCCGTGCACAGCCCGTTGCCGAGGTCGTTCGGCAGGGAGGACACCGACGACTCGAAGAGGATCGCCTTGGAGATGGTGGCGACCTTGGGCTTGAAGTTCTGTTGCGCGGCCTGCGTCCAGAACGTCGCGAAGTCGGGCGGCGAGGGCACGCCGGCGAGGATCTCGACGCCCTCCTTCCTGAACTTCGCGATGATCGACGAGAAGTCCTTGGTGCCGGGCTCGTAGGAACCCGGGTCGACGAACGTGAAGCCCTTGGTCGGGGGCTGCGCGCGGTATCCGGTGGTCTTGTCCCGGAAGGCGTTGCCGTCGGAGTCGTTCGGCCACAGCACGCCGACCTTCCTGTTGGTGGCGTGCTGCCGCCACATGTCGCTCTCGACCCTGGCCAGGTGCTCGATGCCGTCGAAGAAGTGGAAGGTGTACTTGAAGGTCTTCTTCGGTGTGCCGCCGCACCCGAAGAACCAGGCCTGCCAGGGCTCGATGGTCGAGACGCAGGGCACGCCCTCGCTCTCGCACTTGGCCGCCACCGGGTGGATCGTGTCCGGCGTCGCGGTGACGAGGACCAGGTCGACCTGCTCCTGGGAGATCAGCTTGTCCGCGATGGTGGCCGCCTGCTGGGGGTCCGAGCCCGTGTCGCGGTCGAGGATCTTCACGTCGTACTTCTTGCCGTCGTACGTGATCCCCTTGGCGAAGAAGGCCCGCACCTGCTGGAGGATGTACGCGTCGGACTCGGCGAAAGCCGCGTAGGCGCCGGTGCGCGGGCTGATGTAACCGATCTTGATGGTGTCGCCGGTCGAACTGCCCGAGCCCTTGAGGCCGGAGGAACAGGCGGACAGGATCGGGGCGGCCACGGCGGTGGCTCCGAGGCCCCTGAGGACGTTGCGGCGGGACGGCTGGATCGCGGGGTGTTCCATGGCGGGCTCCGGAGGGCCTTGAGCCGCAGGTCACGGGCTGCGGCGGAGTGGTGGAAGTGGCCGCGAACGTAGGGCCGCCGTCCGCGCCTGGACAGGGCACGGATTCGATATGAGAGACGGCGCGGCCGTCGGTGACCTGAAAGAGACCTCAGCCGTAGGCAGAGAGCCCGCAGCGGGAGGTGCGGGCCGCGGTCTCGCATTGCGAAACAGCCCTGTTCACCGCCCGTGCCAAGGCCCCTATGGTCCGCCCATGCACACCGCCCTCGCCCGGCTCGCCGCCGGGACGCTCACCAGCGTCTCGCTCACCGAGGAACTCATCGCGCGCGCGGAGCGGGCGGAGGACCTGGGAGCCTTCGTCACCCTCGACGCCGACCGCGCGCTCGCCGAAGCCGCGGCCGCGGACCGCCGCCCAGTGCGGGGTCCGCTGCACGGGCTGCCGATCGCGGTCAAGGACAACATCCACGTCGCCGGGCTCCCCAACACCGCGGGCTGCGCGGCCCTCGCCGGATTCGTCCCGGAGCAGGACGCGCAGGCGGTCACCCGGCTGCGCGCGGCAGGTGCGATCGTGCTGGGCAAGACGAACATGCACGAACTGGCCTTGGGAGCCACCAGCGCGGGCGGCCCCTACGGGCCGGCCCGCAACCCCGCCGACCCCACCCGATTCGCGGGCGGAAGCAGCGGCGGAACCGCGACCGCCGTCGCCGCCGGTCTGGCGCCGGCCGGGCTCGGCACCGACACCGGGGGCTCGGTCCGCGTCCCGGCCGCCCTGACCGGCATCGCCGGTCTTCGCCCGACGACCGGCCGCTACCCGGCCGACGGGGTGACCCCGCTGTCGTGGACCCGCGACACGATCGGTCCCATGGCCCCGACCGTCGCGGACCTGGTCCTGCTGGACACCGTCCTCGCCGCTGACCGAGACCCGGCCGAGGCACCCAACCCCCACGAGGTCGTGCTCGCCGTCCCCGAGCACCACTTCACCGAGCCGTTGCATCCGCGCACCGCCCAGGTCTGGGAGCACACCCTGCACGTACTGGGCAGTGCCGGGGTCCGGCTCGTGCCGGCCCGGCTGCCCGAGGTCGAGGCGGCCGAAGAACGGGCCGGATTCCCGATCACCCTCCACGAGGCGGCCAGGCAACTGCCCGGGTATCTGCGCGCGGCGACGAACGGCGCGGATCCGGCGGAAATCCTGGCCCGGATCACCGATGCCGACGTCCGCACGACGATGGAGCGGGTCGTGTTCCCGCAGGCGATCACCGAGTCGGCGTACAAGGCCGCCCTCGACATCCGCGACCGTGTGCTCGTGGACGGCTACCGGCGGATCTTCCGCGCCACCGGGGCCCACGCCGTGCTCTTCCCCACCACTCCCCTTCCCGCCGGACGGATCGACACCGACACCGAGCGGGTCCCGCTCGACGGCGTGATGCGTCCGGCCTTCCCCACCTACATCCGCAACACGGGACCCGGCAGCGTCGCTGCTCTTCCCGGCCTCACCGTGCCCGTCCGGTCGGCGGACCCGGGACTGCCGGTCGGTGTGGCGCTCGACGCGCCCTGGAACACCGACCGACGGCTCCTGGGCCTCGGCCTGCTGGTCGAAAAGCTCCTGGAAGCGGGAGCATGAAGAGAAGGAGACGATCGGACATGACAGACACCATCCGCCGCTTCAAGGCCGCGGCCGTCCAGGCCGAGCCCGCCTGGCTCGACGCGGACGCCGGGGTCGCCAAGACCGTCGACCTGATCGCGGAAGCGGCCCGGGGAGGTGCCTCGCTCATCGCCTTCCCCGAAGTGTGGATCCCCGGCTACCCGCACTTCCTGTGGCTGGGCGCCGTCGCCGACCAGGTCCCCTTCGTCGGCCGCTACCACGCCGCCTCCCTCGCCCCCGACAGCGACGGGCTGACCACGATCCGCCGGGCGGCCCGGCGGCACGGCATCACCGTCGCGCTCGGATACAGCGAGAAGGACCACGGCACCCTCTACATCAGCCAGACCGTGATCGCCGCCGACGGCAGCGTGCTGCTGCACCGCCGCAAGCTCAAGCCGACCCACGTCGAGCGCAGCCTGTTCGGCGAGGGCGACGGCAGCGACCTCAAGGTCGTCGACAGCGTGCTCGGCCGCCTCGGCGCCCTGAACTGCGCCGAGCACGTCCAACCGCTCAGCAAGTACGCCCTGTACGCGCAGAACGAGCAGGTACACGTTGCCAGTTGGCCGTGCTTCGGCCTCTACCGCGACCTCGCCTTCCAGCTCAGCGCCGAGGCCAACATCGCCGCGACCCAGGTGTACGCCATCGAGGGCAGCGCCTTCGTCCTGATGGCCACCCAGGTCATCTCCCCGGCCGGCATCGACGTCTTCGCCTCCACCCCCGAGCAGCGCCGCCTGCTCACCCCCGGCGGCGGCTGCTCACGGATCTTCGGCCCCGACGGACGTACCCTCACCAAGGACGTCGACGAGGGCGAGGAGGCTCTGGTGTACGCCGACATCGACCTCGACGAGATCGACCTCGCGAAGAACTCCTACGACCCGGCCGGGCACTATGCGCGCGCCGATGCCACCTATCTCGTTCACCGGCGCGAAGGCCGCCGGCCCGTGGCCGGGGAGGACACCCCCGCCGAGAGCGTGTTCCCGGCACTGGACGAGGAGATCCCCGAGCCATGACCGGACCCGCCGAAGACCCCCCGTCGCCGGGCCGGCCCCCCGTCCAGACCCTGGACCGGGGGCTGCGGCTGCTGGAGGTGATCGCGCTGTCGGACGTACCCCTGACGCTGGCCGAACTGAGCCAGCAGATGGGGCTGCACCGCTCGATCGTCTACCGGCTGCTGCGCACCCTCCAGGACCATCACCTGGTCGCGCACACCACCCACGGGTACGTCATCGGCACCCGCGCCCAGTCACTGGGCCGGCGCACCCTGCCCATGCTCCAGCGCATCGCCAAACCAGAGATCGCCAAGCTGGCCGCGCGCGTGGGCCTGACCTCCTTCTTCGTCGTCCGGGACGGCGAAGAAGCGGTCACGCTGGTCTCCGTCGAGGTCGAGAGCACCCGCTCGCGCACCGTCTACATCCCCGGCGACCGGCATCCGCTGACCCTCGGCTCCCCGGGCATCGCGATGCTGTCCGCCGAGCCGCAACTGCTCGGTGAGCGACCGGAGATCAGCCGGGCCCGGGCCAGCGGCTACGCCACCACACGCAACGAGGTCGTGCGCGGCCTCGGGACGGTCTCGGCGCCGGTCGTGTCGGCGCCGGGCCACGCCGTCGCCGCCGTGTCCATCGCCTTCACCGTCGAGCTCCCGGGCCCGCCGCAGATCGAGGCCGTCCTCGACACCGCCCGCCTCATCACCGGCCGGCTGCGCGCGGAACTGTCCACCGGCGCGGTCCTGCCCGGGGTTGGCTGATTCACGTACGGCACGTTTCGCATAGTGAACGTGCCCGTGGCCCTGCGGGGTTGGGCGGCTTAGCGTCCAGTCCTGTCAGAAAGGGGACCCGCGATGACCACGGCTGCCCATGCCAGGACCGTCAAGGAACAGACCTTCGACGTCCTGCGCGCGTACGAACTCACCACCCTCTTCAGCAATCCGGGCTCCACCGAGGTCGGCTTCCTCGCCGACCTGCCGGCCGACATCTCGTTCGTGCTCGGCCTGCACGAGGGCTCGGTCGTCGGAATGGCCTCCGGCAGCGCCCTGGCCACCGGTCGTCCGGCGCTCGTCCTGCTGCACACCACCGCCGGATACGGCAACGCGGTCAGCGCCCTCGCCACCGCCCGCGCGAACCGCGCGCCCCTGGTGGTGATCGTCGGCCAGCAGGACCGCCGGCATCTGGCCCACGAGCCGTTCCTGGCGGGGAAGTTGGACGGCCTGGCGGGGGAGTACCCGGTGTGGCAGCACACGCCGGCCCGTGCCCAGGACGTGCCCGGTGCCGTGGCCCGCGCCTGGCACGAGGCCCAGGAAGGCCGTGGTCCGGCGGTGGTGGTCGTCCCGATGGACGACTGGTTCGCCGCGGCCGACGAGGAGGTCGCGCAGGCCGCGCCGCGGGGGCCGGTCGCGGTACGAGGGGGTCGTACGGCCTCCGACGACGCGCTGGCCGCCCTCGCCGCGCTCCTGGCGGCGGCCGGTGCGCCGTGTCTGGTGGCGGGGGCCGGCAACGACACGGCGGACGGCTGGGAGGGTTTGGTCGCGCTGGCAGAGCGCCTGGACTGCCCGGTCTATCAGGAGCCGTTCGGCGCCCGCGCGGGCTTCCCCCAGGACCACCGTCTCTTCGCCGGGCACCTGCCCGCGGTCCGCCCCGCACTGCGTGAGGTGCTCACGCCGTACGACACGGTCCTCACGGTCGGAGCCGCAGCCTTCCGCCAATACACCTATGCTCCGGGCGACTTCACCGATCCGGGCACCCGGGTCGCCGTCATCACGGACGATCCGGAGGAGGCCCACCGCAGCCCCGCGGAGCTGGTGCTGCTCGCCGAACCGGCCGACACCGTAAGCCGGTTGGTCCCGCTGGTGCCCGCCGTCCCGCGTACCTCGACACTGAGCCGGCCGACGACTCCCCGGCCCCCCGCGGCCGGTGAGCCTCTGCGGGCCGCTCATGTGCTGGCCGCCCTCGCCGAGCGGCTGGACCCGAAGGCCGTGGTGGTCGAGGAGACCCCCTCCAGCCGCCCGGACCTTCACCGGTTGCTGCCCGCCCGAGCGCCGCTCGGCTTCCTGAGCGCGGCCATGGGCGGCTTGGGCTTCGCCATGCCGGCCGCGATCGGCGTCCGCCACGGCGCTCCGGACCGGCCGGTCGTGGCCGTGCTCGGCGACGGCTCCTCGCTCTACTCGATCCAGGCCCTGTGGAGCGCCGCCCACTACGGCATCGGCGTCCTGTTCGTCGTCCTCGCCAACGGCCGCTACGCGATCATGGACCGTCTCTCCGAACGCGAGGGCTCCACCGCCCCGGCCTGGCCCGCGTTCACCGAACTGAGCGTGTCGACCCTCGCCAGGGGCCTGGGCTGCCCGGCCGAACGGGTCGAGGACCACGCCGCGTTGCTGTCCGCCCTGGACAAGGTCCTGCCGTCACTCGCGGACCGATGTGAGCCGCTCGTGCTCGAAGTCGCCGTCGAGGCCGACGCCCACTACTCCTCCTGACTCGCTGATCGGAAGGCACAGACCCGTGAAGGTCGTCATCATCGGAGGCGCCGGCGGCATCGGCTCCTCCGCCGCGTTCAACCTGCTCTCCGCGCAGGGGACGTACGAGATCGTGCTCGTCGACACCCGACCGCACATGATCACCAGTCACACCATGGACCTGGAGAACGCCCTCGGCCTCGGCACCACCGCCGACACCGTGCGCGGCGGCACCCCCGAGGACGCCCTCGACGCCGACGTGGTCGTCCTCAGCGCCGCCGTCCCGCTGCGGCTGAACTCCTCCCGTTCGGTCTTCCTCGCCGACAACGCGCGGATCGTGGAGGAGTGCCTGCGCCCGGTGCGGGAAGCCGGAGCGGACTTCCGCGGCGTGGTCCTCATGCTCACCAACCCGGTCGACCCGCTCCTGACGTGGGTGCACCGGCAGGGCTGGCTGCCCCGCGAGCGGCTGATCGGCTACACCCTCAACGACAGCCTCCGGCTGCGCACCGGCATCGCCTTCGCGCTCGGCGTCCCGGTGAAGGACGTCGGCGCCTGGATGCTGGGCGAGCACGGTGAGGGCCAGGTCCCGCTGTACAGCCGCGTCACCGTCGGCGGCGAGCGGGTCGCCCTCACCGAGGCGCAGCGCACGGTGGCCGAGGAGTACGTGGACACCTGGTACGCCAAGCACGTCGCCCTCGACTCCGGCCGCACCTCCACCTGGACCACGGGGCTCGGAACCGCCCGCATCATCGAGGCGCTGCACACCGGGTCCGGGACCGTCGTCCCCGCCTCGGTCGTCCTGGACGGCGAGTACGGCGTGTACGGCGCCAGTCTCACCGTGCCCGTCGAACTGCGGCCTGACGGTGCGCGCCGCATCGTGACTTGGGACCTTCCGGCGGAGGAACTGGCCGGAATGAGCCGGGCCGCGGCCAACGTCGAGGCAGCGGCCTCCGAACTCACCGCCCACCACGCGACCCAGCTTTCCTGACCTGGTTCACCGCGTACCGACGACGTTACGTAGCAAGGAGATCATCCCCATGGCCATCGCCCGACACTTGTTCATCGCCGGCAGAGACGTACCCGCGGCCTCCGGCCGGACCACCGACGACATCAACCCCTTCACCGGGGAGGTGTACGCCACCGTGGCCGCCGCAGGCCACGACGACGTCGTGTGCGCCGTGGACGCGGCCCACGCGGCGTTCGAGCAGTGGGCTTCGACGACCCCCTTCGCACGGCGGGCCGTCTTCCTCAAGGCGGCCGACCTGCTGGACGGGCGAGGTGACGAGGTCGCTGACCTCATGGCGCAGGAGGCGGGCGGCACCCGGCCGTGGGCGTACTTCAACGTGGCTCTGGCGGCGAACATCCTGCGCGAGGCGGCGGCGGCCGTCACCGCACCGCGCGGCGAGGTCCTGAGTGCCCAGGAACCAGGCGCGCTGGGTCTCGCCGTGCGGGAACCGCTCGGCGTGGTCGCCGCGTTCGCCCCGTGGAACGCGCCGGTCATCCTCGGCGTACGGGCGGTCGCGGCGCCCTTGGCCGCCGGCAACACGGTCGTCGTCAAGGCCAGCGAGGACGCGCCGATCGCCTGCGGACTGCTGGTCGCCGACGTGCTGCGGGAAGCCGGACTGCCGGACGGTGTACTGAACGTCCTCACCAACGCCCGCGAGGACGCCGCCGAGATCGCCGAGACGCTGATCGCCGACGAACGGGTACGGGCGGTGAACTTCACCGGCTCCACGCGGGTGGGCCGCATCATCGGCGAACTGGCGGCCCGCCATCTCAAGCCCGCCGTGCTGGAGTTGGGCGGCAAGAACGCGGTGATCGTACTGGCCGACGCGGACGTGGACTACGCCGTCGACGCCGTGACCTTCAGCGTGTTCATGAACGCCGGGCAGATCTGCATGTCCGGCGACCGGATCCTCGTACACGAGTCGGTGGCCGAGGAGTTCACCCAGAAGTTCACCGCCAAGGCGGCCTCGCTCCAGGCCGGCGATCCCGGGCATCCGCACACGGTGGTGGGGCCGCTGGTGAGCGCCCAGGCCGCACAGCGGGTCGCCGGGCTGGTGGCGGACGCCGCGGCCAAGGGCGCGAAGGTTCTCGTCGGTGGCGGCGAACCGGACGGGGCGGTCCACCCGGCGACCGTTCTCACCAACGTGCCGGCGGAGGCGGAACTGTACGCGGCGGAATCCTTCGGCCCCGTCTGCGTCGTCGAGACGTTCACCGACGACGATGCCGCAGCGGCCCTCGCCAATGACACCGAGCACGGTCTGACCTGCGGCATCATCACCGAGAACGCCACTCATGGGCTCACCGTCGCCCGCCGCATCCGCACCGGCATCGTGCACATCAACGACCAGTCGGTGGCCGACGAGCCCCAGGCGCCGTTCGGCGGGGCGAAGGCATCCGGGTACGGTCGCTTCGGCGGCCGCTGGGGGATCGAGGCGTTCTCCAACACCCGCTGGGTGACCATCGCCACCCAGCAGGCGCACTTCCCGTTCTGAACCACGGGCGCCCGTCTGCTCGCGTGCGGGACGCTCAGTAGGTTGCCTCGGTGGAGTTGCAGGTCAATGGTGTCCCGTGAGCAGGGAAATGCTTGACCTACCAGCGGGCGAGAATTGCCTCTGGGACGCTGAAGAGGACACCGCAGTGGGCGCAGTGGGCGTGGCCGAACACGTAGGGAAGTTTGGCTGCGACCTCGGGATGCCCATCCGAGAGGGCGCGCGCGTGGAGTCTTGGTAGCAGCCCCTCGGCGGTGGCCAGGTCTCGAGGCTGGAGTGGGATCGTGTCAGCCGGTGGCCGCTTGAAGTACATCTCGTCGGCGGTGGAGAAGTGGCCGCCCTCTCCGAAGACGATGAAGTTCTCCGAGAAGCATGCCGGGCAGGGGACTTCGTACTCCTCTCCGTTCACCTGGTCGAGGTGCTCGCCCCAGCCTTCGACTCCCTCGAAGCTGAGCAACGTCGACAGGAGCTGAACGTAGTTCAGGGAGTCACCGGCCAGGGCGGGGTCACCCAGTGCTTCGTCTGTCAGGGCCAGCAGTTCGGCGATCACGGCAGAGTGGATGACGAAGGGATCCACGACCTCGTCCCGGATGTCGCGGCTGGCCACGATCTGGCTGGCCAGATACAGCGGCATGCGCCGTTCAGCGAGTGACCACTGCCTGGCCTTCTCCGCCAGTTTCGGCAGGGCAGCGTAGCTGGCCGAGTAGACGCCACCCTGGTGGTAGAGGCGGGAAGCCAGGGCGTCCCAGCCAGGGTCCCGCGGGTCCGGGCCGACTGCGTCGAGCAGGCCGGGGATGTCTTCCGCGGTCCCGTATGCGTGGTGAAGCCGAGACCAGTCCGTCATGCGGAGATCTAAGCAGAGAACGATCAGCACGTATCTCAGGGGGCGCTAAACGGGCGGCTCCAGCGGCAACGATGCGTCGGCATGCGCGAGCTGTGGCGCCAGGCGCCCCGCCAGGCCCGCCGGGTTGAGCACGTCGAGGCGTACGCCGACGCCTGCGGACCGACGGGACATGACCGGGGCTGTGCGGGGTATCCGGACGGTGCTCAACAGGGGAGGGCCGTGAACGCCTGGGGAGGTCGCAGCGGCCCTCCCGTCGGATTTCCGCGATGCGGGGTGAGCGGCTGAAGCAGACACGGCCCCCGTGCCCCGATGCCGCGGCCGTCGTTGCCAGGGCATGAAGAAGATCATCACGCTGACCGCGCTCACCGTCGTCGGCCTCGCCCTCGCCGCCCCCGCCCATGCCGACAACGACAGCAACTTCGGCTCCGGTGTCAACGCCGCCAACAACTGGAACTTCAGCGCGGCATCCGTGTGTTTCCAGGAGCTCGCCGTAGTGCCGGTCGGAGGTGCCTGGGACGGCAACACGGTCAACCACTGCGTCAACGGCAACGTGCTCAACCACACCCCCTGACGCCACCCCCACCCACGGCCAGGCCGAGAGGCGTCCGGGGCAACCTCTACGGTGTTGCCTCGGACGCAGCTGCCGTCTCGTCTGCTTCATTCCCGGCGCATCCCCAAGTCGGTGCGGGCGTCGCGTAGTTCGGGGCTGGGCTTGTCGGGTCGGCAGCGTCTTGTTCGAGTGAACGACGGTCAGCCCCGGCAACTCCTGTCGACGGCTGTGGACGCGGACTGACGCGCCGGCTCCACGGAGTTCGCCCACTACGCCGCGCACTTCGGCTCCTATGACCGGGCGTACGGGAGCCGCGCGGCCGCATGGGAAAGCGAACGCGCCATCATGCAGGGGCTCCCCGCCGATCAGGAGCCGTGCATGACCCTGCGCGGTTTGGTGAGGATCCACGATGACGCCCTGTGACACGGAGGGCGCCGGCCGACAGGCGAACTGGGAAGAGGTGGGCGGGTCATGACGATGGAGCAGACCACCGAGGGCGTGGTGGACGCGGTCGTGCTCTACGACGGCCGGTTGCTGATGGTGAACGCGGGGGACCACTGGACCTTGCCCTCAGGTGATCCCGAGCCCGCCGAATCGGCGTCGGCCACCGCGGCGCGCGTGGTGTACGAGCTCACCGGCTACCTCGTCGACGGCTCGACGCCCCTGTCGCAGCAGGGAGCGGAGGCGGCAGGCGCGCGAAGGGCCGTGGTGTGCCAACTGCTGAGCGAGACCCCATCGGGCGACGCGCGGCTCGAAGCGGACCAGGTCCGCTGGTCCTCGCTCGCGGAGGCGGTCGATGCGGGGCTTTCCGAGACGGTGCGGGTCTATCTGGAAGGCCACACGCCGGTGTAAGCGCCCGAGCACCGGGGCCGGCGGTCGTCCGGGGGTGACGGATCGACGAACGTCCCTGCTGCACTGCGCAATGACCGTTGGCAGAGCCCCCCTCTGGAGAGGGGGGCGGCTGAGGGTTACGACGACGCCCGTGTGTGCCGCCGCCCGCTCGCGAGAGCCGGCCGGGCGGCGTGCGGGAGGGGGCATCTCACGGGTTGGAGTGGATGAGATCTCCGATGGACCATGCGCTGACGTCTTTGATCGCGACGCGGTACATGCCGCCCGTCTCCGGAATCCCGAGGGTGCCCTGCAGGATCCGGGCGAGATGGAAGTGCAGGTGCGTGGGCGCCTCGTTGCGGCCGGACTGGTTTCCCGGGGCCTTGCGCGCGAAGACGTCCGCGAAGGGGCCGAGACGGTCCGAGTCCTTGAGTACCTCAGCCACCCGCTCCCTCCAGACCGCCTCGGGAGCCAGCCGGCCGGTGATGACGGCGCCACCGACGACCACGGTCAGCGACATCTGGTTGCTTCCCCCCGTCTCCACCGCGGTGGAGACGGCGACGAGCAGTTCATCAGGGTTCGACATGACAGCAGAGCTTATGCGGCTCACCCGTATCCGGCGTAGCTGGGGCTGATGTGGCTGCGCGGACGACGGGCAGGGGCAGCCGAGCGGTGAGGGCCGGCCGCGGCAGGAACCTCCTTCACCGCAGGAGTGAAATCTGCACTCGCAGAAGTAGAATTTTGCTTCTGACCGGGGTATGCTTCTTGCAGTACACAAGGTCGACGAGATCCGCCAGACACGAACTGGCGGGTGACTGAATACGAAGCAGTACCTGTTCAATCAGTGGTTCAAGGAAGGAACGGAGGAACAGACGCCATCAGGATCGCCCGGTCCGGAGCACATACGTGGCCCGGGCACCGCAAGACCCCGGAATGGATGGTGGTCCCCGGTCGAGCAGATGAGATCCCCCCGCACCCCCCTCTCTCGAGCCGGGTAGCGGACAACAGAAGGTCGGCACAGCAGTAGAGCCGACAGATGGTGTTGAATTTCCTTCGGGGCCCTGGTGCCGTACGGCACCAGGGCCCCTCGACACGTTTCAGTAGCGAGGTGGCATGACATCGGACAACCCCCTGAATGATCATCTGGACGACGACGACTACCCCGCCTACACGATGGGCCGGGCAGCCGAGATGCTCGGCACCACCCCGGCCTTCCTGCGGGCCATCGGCGAGGCGCGTCTGATCACTCCGCTGCGCTCGGAGGGAGGGCACCGCCGCTACTCCCGCTATCAACTGCGCATCGCCGCGCGCGCCCGGGAGCTCGTCGACAAGGGGACCCCGATCGAGGCCGCGTGCCGCATCATCATCCTCGAGGACCAGCTCGAGGAAGCCCAGCGCATCAACGCCGCCTACCGCCGTGCCGCCGGCGATTCAGCGGGCCGCGTCGAGTCCGAGTCCGCCTGAACGTGCTGCCTCGCACAGGGGCAGCGGCGGTCAGGACCTGGCAGCGGTCCAGGCCACGACCTTCGACCGGAAGTCCCGACAGCAGGACGGGTCGCCACGAGGCCAGGCCGTACTCGCAACGCCGTTTGCGGTCAGCGCGCAGGGCACTGGAACGGGTCAGGTGGGCTGAGGACGGCCGAAGAGCAGGTCGTAGCCGGTGGGAAGCTGGAGCAGGACCTGGTCCAGGAGCTCGTGCTCGGCGGCGTCGGCGACAGTGCTGAGGACGGCGCTGACGTCCCAGGCCGCGGTCTGCTCGGTGGCTCCCTCGATCCAGGCCGCCGTTGCCCGCACGAACCTCTCCGGCGTCAGTGGCTCGGCGCTCTGCAGGGGGTTGAGCAGGATCAGGGCGAACTCGTCCGGCAGGCGCGCCGCCAGATGGGCGCGCACCTCGCCGACCAGGTGGGCACCCAGCAGGGCGAGAACCACGCGCGCGGCCCGTTCGGCTTCGTGCTCGGTTTCGTACTCGCCGCGTTCCTTCACCTGCTTGAGGAAGGCTTCACGTCGCAGGGTCACCTTGCAACCACCTTTCTTGGTCTCGTGGCTCGGGCGGGGACGAAGGCGGGGCGCGGGGGAGGCAGGTGCCCGAGCGCGACTCCACGGCCGGCCCGGCGACCTTCGCTCAGAGCGCTGGGCGGGCATGGTCAGCACCGCGTGGGTGGCCTTCGCTCAGGGTTCCGGTGCGCTGCCCGTGGGCGGAGCCGGCCCGGTGACCTCTACCGTCGCGGGGCGCAGCAGGCTCTTGCCCAGCCGGTAGCCGGGACGCACGACCGCCGAGCACATCAAGCCGCCCGTCCGGGCGACATGGTGCGTCACCGCTTCGTGGCAGGCAGGGTCGAAGCGGTCGCCCACCGCACCGAACGAGGTCACGCCCAGCGAGCCGAGCTGTTCTTCGAGTGTGTCGGCGATGTCTTCGAGGCCGGGCGTGAGCGGTTCGTCGGCGCACGCCCGGTCGACGGCGTCCAGCACGGGCAGCAGCGCCCGGACCACGTTGGCCGCGGCGATCTCGCGCACGGCCAGGCGGTCCCGCCGGACCCGCTTGCGGTAGTTGTCGTACTCGGCCTTGAACCGCTGCAGGTCGGCGGTCCGCTCCCGCTCCAGGCGCCGCAGCTGGTCCAGCTCGGCGCTCTGCGGACCGCTTGTGGTCATCGTCAGCCTGCCTCCCGCTTGTCGTCATCGACGATCTCGGCATCCACCACGTCCTCCTCGGGCGAAGCACCGCTCGTACCACCGCCCGCTGAGGCACCAGCCGGCTGCTCGGCCTGGGACTGCTGATACAGGGCGGTGCCGATCTTCTGCGCCGCCTGGGCTGTGCGGTCGACGGCCTGCCGGATCGCGGCGGTGTCCTCGCCCTTCAGCTTCTCCTTCAGCTCAGCCAGTGCCGACTCGGTCTCGCTCCTCGCGTCCGCCGGAATCTTGTCCGGGTTGTCCCCCAGGAGCTTCTCGGTGGAGTAGACGAGCTGTTCACCCTGGTTGCGGGTCTCGGCTGCCTCACGCCGCTTGCGGTCCTCCTCGGCGTGCTGCTCCGCTTCCCGGACCATGCGGTCGATGTCGTCCTTGGGCAGGGCCGAGCCGCCGGTGACGGTCATCTTCTGCTCCTTGCCGGTGCCCAGGTCCTTGGCGGAGACGTGCATGATTCCGTTGGCGTCGATGTCGAAGGTGACCTCGATCTGGGGCACCCCGCGGGGCGCCGGGGGCAGACCGGTCAGGTCGAACATGCCGAGCTTCTTGTTGTACGCGGCGATCTCCCGTTCGCCCTGGTAGACCTGCACGGTCACCGACGGCTGGTTGTCCTCGGCGGTGGTGAAGATCTCCGCACGCTTCGTCGGGATGGTGGTGTTGCGCTCGATGAGCTTGGTCATGATGCCGCCCTTGGTCTCGATGCCCAACGACAGCGGGGTGACGTCCAGCAGCAGGACGTCCTTGACCTCGCCCTTGAGGACACCGGCCTGCAGGCTGGCGCCGACGGCGACGACCTCGTCGGGGTTGACACCCTTGTGCGGGTCCTTGCCCGTCAGCTTCTTCACCAGCTCGGTCACGGCAGGCATGCGCGTGGAGCCGCCCACCAGGACGACGTGGTCGATGTCGGAGACTGCGATCCCGGCATCCTTGATCGCGTTGTGGAACGGGGCCTCGCACCGCTCCAGCAGATCGGCCGTCAGTTGCTGGAACTGGGCGCGGGTCAGCTTCTCGTCCAGGTGCAGCGGGCCCTCGGCCGAGGCGGTGACGTAGGGCAGGTTGATGGTCGTCTCGGTGGACGACGACAGCTCGACCTTCGCCTTCTCCGCCGCCTCCCTGAGACGCTGCACGGCAATCTTGTCCTGGGACAGATCCACGCCGTAGTGGTTCTTGAACTGTGTGATCAGGTGGTCGACGACCCGCTGGTCCCAGTCGTCACCGCCCAGGTGCGTGTCGCCGTTGGTGGCCTTGACCTCGATGACACCCTCGCCCATTTCCAGGAGAGACACGTCGAAGGTGCCGCCGCCCAGGTCGAAGACGAGGACGGTCTGGTCGTTCTCCTTGTCCAGCCCGTAGGCCAGCGCTGCCGCCGTCGGTTCGTTGATGATCCGCAGCACGTTGAGGCCCGCGATCTCCCCGGCCTCCTTGGTCGCCTGCCTCTGGGTGTCGTCGAAGTACGCGGGCACGGTGATGACGGCGTCGGTGACGTCCTCACCCAGATAGGACTCCGCGTCCCGCTTCAGCTTCTGCAGTACGCGCGCGGAGATCTCCTGGGCGGTGTACTGCTTGCCGTCGACATCTCCGTCCTGGGGGAAACGCCAGCCGTGGTCGCCCATGTGCCGTTTGACGGAGCGTGCGGTGCGCTCGACGTTCGTCACGGCCTGCCGCTTGGCCACCTCGCCGACCAGCACCTCACCGCTCTTGGAGAACGCCACCACCGACGGGGTCGTCCGCGCTCCTTCGGAGTTGGTGATGACGGTGGGCTCGCCGCCTTCCAGGACCGAGACCACCGAGTTCGTCGTACCAAGGTCGATACCGACCGCCCGTGCCATCTGTGCGCTCCCTTCTCGTCGTCACCTCGTTCTTCGTCTCAGCGGTCCGGAATCCACCGGACAGGCCCGGCACGCAGCGGCGGGTCACGCCGGACGTCCCCGAGCACCACGGCGTACGGCCGCGCGGACCTCGTCGGTGCTGTGCGGGCGTCACCTCGATCGGACGCCGACAGCCTGCGCTCGAAGCGCTGGTCGTAAGCTGCCCGCAGGACGGGATCGCGCAGCGTCTCGTATGCCGCCCGCACTTCACCGAACCGAGTCGCGGTGTCCGCATCCACGCGGGTGTCGGGGCGCAGTTGCCGCACCCGAGCGCGGAAGGCCGAGGTGATCGCCTCGGCCGTCGCCGAAGGCTTCACTCCCAGCACCGCGTACAGGTCAGATCCCGGCTCCGGAGCCCACACGTCGGCCACCTCCCCGCCCAGCGCTGAGCTGCGGCTTCCTGCCTCTTGCCTACCTTTCTGAGATAAAACTTGAGTCACGTCTTGTCAAGACTAGCCCGGGTGTGAGGTGTGAGCTGGGGCATTGCCGGTCCACGCGGCCGGGCTGCACGATGACCGGACCGGACGAGGCCAAGGAGGCTGGCTCCTCATGGGTGATCATGTGCATGTGCGGCTCAGGCAAGGGTTGAGCGTGTCGGCCGAGGGAGAGCTGATCGAGCACTCCCGCTGCCGGTGCGGGGCCACCTTCACCAAGGTGTTTGATGTGGACAGCGGGACACCGGAGGGCCAGTCCCCCTCCTGATGTACCCCCGGCGCCAGAGGCGAGACGGCGGAACTCCTTGCTGCCCCGCTCGCCTCCATGGGAAGGCGTCGAAACGGCGTCAGGGCCCCGGGCTGGTGCCCGAGGCCCTTGTGGAGAGGAGTTGCCGTCACATCAGCTGCCCAGCTCCTTGCGATCGCCGGCGCCGCTGATGGCGATCTTGCGGGGCTTGGCCTGGTCGGCGACCGGGATCCGCAGCCTCAGTACACCGGCCTCGTAGGTGGCCTCGATCTTCTCGGCGTCGAGGGTCTCGCCGAGGAACAGCTGCCGGCTGAACGTCCCCGCGGGCCGCTCGGTGACCACCGTCTCGGTCTTCTCGCCGTACGCCGACTTGCGTTCGGCCTTCACGGTCAGGACGTTGCGCTCGACATCGAGATCGATCGACTCCGCGTCCACGCCTGGCAGGTCCAGCTCCACGAAGAACGTGTCACCTTCACGCCAGGCGTCCAGCGGCATGCTCGCCGGATGCGCGGACGTGCCCCAGACCCGCTCGACGAGCCGGTCAAGCTCGCGGAAGGGATCCGTACGCACCAGCATCGTTGTCATCCCTCCATCTCGTCGTTCCTGCGTTCCAATCCGCTCTGGTTCTGATATAGCACCGCATCGGAAAGTTGACAACTGTCGGCTCAACTTATTGGCGGCCGGGGAGGTGGTTTGCCGTAGCCGGGCTGCGGGGCGTAGCCGCAGCAGTGCACCCGCTGTAACCGACGCGCCAGCCGAGCCGCCATCGACAGGGAAGCCATGCCGCAGGCGTGAGGTTGAGTCCTTTACTGTCAACTTCATACAGTGGGGACTTGTCAGAGAATCTCTCGCCGGGTTATACGAATAGGCGGGTACTCGATCATCAAGCCGCAGTGCCCGCGGCCCGTTTCAAGAAGAGAGGTTGGACATGCTTGCGCGTACGGGTGCTCTGGTCGATCTCGATCGGCTCATGCAGCAGCTGGAGAACGGCTCTGACCTGGCGGACACCGTCATTCCAGCGGATGCCTGGCGCGACGACGAAGCGCTCTACCTGCAGTTCGATCTTCCCGGTATGGACCGCTCCAGCATCGAGCTGACCACGGAGCATCAGACGCTGACTCTGACCGCCCAGCGGCCCTCCCCGATCCCGGCCGATGCCCGTCCCGTGCTCACCGAGCGGCCCGTCGGCCGCTTCACCCGCCGCATGGCCCTGTCCAACGCCCTGGACACCGCGGCCGCCGAGGCCGCCTACGACAACGGCGTCCTCACCCTCCGCATCCCACTGGCCGCGCATGCCAAGCCCCGGAAGATCGCCATCTCCGGCGGCGTACCCAAGCAGCTGACCGCCTGAGCCGAACCCGCCCGTCGGCCTAACGCATCGAAGGAGGTTCACGCCATGGGCGCCCTGCTGTGGCTGCTCATTCCCCTCGTCACCGGTCTCGCCGCGGGCGGCTGGGCCTGGTTCGCCGGACGTCGCAACCCCAGCCGACCCGACCACGACACCTGGGAAGACCTCGACCGCTACCAGCGACTGCGCAGCGTCCTGAGCGCCGACGAACACGCCACCGTGGCGTGACGTCGGTGAGCGCGAGGCCGCGGCGCATCCGCACCACCAGGTGAGGAGACCGAACGGCGTTCCTGCCGGTTGTGCCCCCCCCGCGTCGGGGTCAGGAACGAAGGGGGCGCAGGCCGGTGCGGATTTCGCTGACCAGGATCTCGGGCTGTTCCAGGGCCGCGAAGTGGCCGCCCTTGTCGGCCTCGGCGTAGTGGATCAGATTGGTGTAGGTGTCTTCGATCCAACTGCGTGGCACGCGGGGGATGTCCTTGGGGAAGACGGTCACCGCGACCGGAAGTGCCACCTTCGGGCCCGCGAAGGTGAGTGTTCTGTTCTCCCAGTAGATGCGGCCCGACGACGCCGCGCTGTTGGTGAACCAGTAGAGGGATATCGCGTCGAGGATGTCGTCGATGGCGAGGGCGTCCTCGGCCAGCCCGTGGTTGTCGGTCTTGGACTGGAACTTCTCGTAGATCCAGGCCGCTTGGCCGACGGGGGAGTCGGCCAGGGCGAACCCGACTGTCTCCGGCTTCGTGCCCTGAAGGTGGTTCGACCCGCCGAGCTCGCCGGTGTAGAGGGCGAGGGTGTCCACGGCGTCGCGCTGTTCGGGGGTCAAGGTGTCGGGCATCTGCGCGGGAAAGGCGTACTGGGTGTTCAGGTGAACTCCGACGAGCCCCTCGGGTTGCATGGCCGCGAGGGCGGTGGTGACGACGGCGCCCCAATCTCCGCCTTGCGCGGCCCATTTCGTGTAGCCGAGACGCCTCATCAGCTCCGCCCATGCGCTCGCGATGCGCGAGACGGTCCACCCGGTCTGCGTGGGCTTCTGGGAGAAGCCGAACCCGGGGAGCGACGGGACGACGACGTCGAATGCGTCGGCGGCGTCTCCTCCGAACGAAACCGGATCGGTCAGCGGGCCGATCAGCTTGAGGAAATCGAGGATCGAGCCCGGCCATCCGTGCGTGAGTATCAGCGGCATCGCGTGGGGGTTCTTGGACCTGACGTGGATGAAGTGGATGTCCAGTCCGTCGATCTCGGTCAGGAACTGGGGGAAGCGGTTGAGTTCGGACTGCAGACGCCGCCAGTCGTAGCCGTGCTCCCAGTGCTCGATCAGAGCTCGCGCGTTCTCCTGGCGCACCCCTTGCGACCAGTCGCCCACCGTTTCCGGGTCCGGCCACCGAGTCCTGGCCAGTCGCTGCTTGGCGTCGTCGATCTCCGACTGCGGGATCGAGACGGTGAACGGGCGGACGAGGGGCGAGGTCAGCGGCGTCGGCGAGGTCATTGCCTTCTCTCTTCTCTTCTTCTGAGCTTCGAAGCGCAGCGCAGCACGCCGCTGCACACGGGTGTACAGTGAATTTCACTGTACACCCGTGTGCAATACTGCTGCCGTGTCCACCGAGTCCTCCCGCGTCCGCTCGATGATGGAGACGCGCGATCGCATCCTCGACGTCGCCGTCGACCTGCTCGGAGAGAACCCCGATGCCGGAATGGGCGAGATCGCCTCCGCTGCCGGCGTCGTCCGCCGCACGGTCTATGACCATTTCCCCTCGCGCCTCGACCTGGTGCGGACGCTCACGGAACGGGCCGTCACCGAGGTGACAGCCGTGCTCGACGAGGTCAACGCCTCCGGCGTGAAAGCGGACGCGGCATGGGTCGCGTTCATCGCCCGCGTCTGGCCGGTCGCGCACCGGTACCGAGTGCTGTTGGCGCTGCGTCGCGGCGAGTACGGCGAAGCGATCCACGCCCTGCTCGGACCAGTCGACGAACTCCTCGCCGACCTCGTGAGACGGGGCCAGGACACCGCCGTGTTCGCACAGCACTTGCCGGCGGACATCCTCAGCCAGATCGCCTACGGGGTCGTGTTCGCCGTCGCGGACAGTGATCGGTCGACGGGGACTCTCGGCCCCCGAGCAGCGACGATCACGAGCCTGCTGATGCTGGGAGTTCCCGAGACGCGCGCCATCGCGCTCGCGGACGACCAGCCCTGACCCGCGGACAGGCACACGTGGTTGTAGCCGAACTCGGCGACCAAGTCGATTGCCCAAGGCTCCGCACCTCGTCCGCGACAAGTGCCGGGCCATGAGGCAGGCTGCCAGGATGAAATCCCGAACTGACGGCATGTGGTGGGGAACGGCGATCGAGGCGCCGGACCCCAGCGGCTTGGCGAGGTTCTACGCCCAACTCCTCGGCTGGCACATCGGACACGAGGCCCCCGGAACCGCCGTCGTAGCCGCCTCACCGCAAGGGCCGTTCTTCGTCTTCCAGCAGGCCGAAGGCTACCGGCCTCCGGTCTGGCCACCGATCGACGGCGAACAGCGTCCCATGATGCACTTCGACTTCCAGGTCGGCGATCTGGACTCAGCGGTCGCAGAGGCCGTCGCCCTGGGCGCCACGATGGCCGAGGTGCAGCCGCAGGAGAACGTCCGAGTGCTTCTCGACCCCGCCGGCCACCCCTTCTGCCTCTGCCGCGACGAGGGATGACCGGCTCACCCACCCGTCACGCACCGCTCGACGCCGGCCGCGTCAGGCCCAGGGCGCCGCGAGGACGAAGGAGCGGCTGGCTCGGTTGGAGGCCGTGTTCCCCGCAGGGTCGAGCCACAGCTGGAGGTTGTCCCGGTGGCGGAGGTAACGGCCGGGGTAGTTGTACGACTCCAGGGCGACCGAACCGGCCATGGAGCCGGGACGGGGGCAGAAGGTGGCGTCCTTCTGGAAGAGGGCGGATCTGTCGTCGTTGTCCAGCCGGATGCGGAAGGCGTAATGCCGCACGTATCTGCCGGTGGCGTCCCTGAGGGAGTAGCAGCGGGGGTCGGCCAGGCCGGGGACGAAGGTGAAGGTGGCCGCCTGCCGGGTGGACGCGGAGCTGTTGGCGCTGACCGGGCCGAGGACGCCGAGCGAGCCGGACTGGCTCATGTAGGTGCCGGGGCTGTCGACCGAGCGCAGGGCGTGCGGCCCCGAGATCCGTGCCGGGGCCGTTGTCGCCGGGGATGCCGACGGCGTCGATGTGGGTGTCGTTTTCGACGTCGGCGTCGCCGTCGCCGTCGGTGAGGCGGACGGTCTCGGGGGTGGCGACGCGGATGAGGCGGTGTGTGCTCGCGGGGCCGCGACGGCGGGCCGCGGAGCCTGCTCGTGCGATCCCGTGGCGGCGTACCAGGCCACACCGGCGGCCGCCAGGGTGACGGCACCGGCGGCTGCCGCCGCCGTGGGCTTGGCGGCCAGCTTGCCGAGCGTCCGCGCCGCGCGGCTCGCACCACTCGTCGTATGCGTGCTCACGGTTTGAGTGCTCGCGCTCGCTCCGGCCGAGCCCTCTCCCAGTGCCCTGGCAAGTACCAGGCCGGTCAGGCCGATCGGCACCGGTACCAGCGCGAGGTCGGCCAGCAGTCTCTCGGCCGGTATCAGGTCGGACGAGTTCGACAGGCACTGCGGACAGTCGCGGACATGGCGTGCCAGTCGCTTGCGCCACAGTCCGGACGGGCGTCCGTCCCACGAGGCGAGCACGGTGGCCAGGTCCGGACAGCGCGGCGAGGCCGTCACGGCCCGTACGACGGTGCGCGCCGTCTCCAGCCGCTCTTTGACCCGTTGGACCCGGACCGCCGCGTGCTGCGGGGTGAGGCCGCAGGCCGTCGAGAGCTCGCCGCGGGTCAGTTCACCGGCGCTCTCCATCCACCACAGGGCGAGTACCTCGCGTTCCTCGTCCTCCAGCCAGCGGGCCGCCTCCACCGCCTCACGCCGCTGGCCCGACAGTGCGAGCCGAAGGATCGTCAGGTCGGCGAAGTCGGCCCGCGGGTCGGCTTCCTGGGTGTTCTCCTCCAGGGGGTCCGCGGGGAGCGAGGTGCGCCCCCTGCGCCACCGGTCACGGATCTGTCGCACGGTGATGGCGACGAGCCAGGACCGGAACCGGTCCGGTCGCTCCAGTCCGGGCAGCCCGTCCAGGACCCGCACCATCGTCTCCTGGACCACGTCGTCGACATCGCCGTGCCCGTCCAGTGCCCGCCCGACGATGTTGTAGACCAACGGCAGGCAGTCCCGTACCAGCTGTTCCGCGGCCTGCGCGTCACCGGTCCGCGCCGCCTCGACGACGGCGACGTCCGGTCGTTCGTGCCTGTTGCGCGAGCGCACCCCTGCCCACCCGTTCCGTGGTCCTGCCGATGTGTCGAGGCGACAGTGTGCCAGGAACGAATCCGGAGGACGTCCGTCGGGTCGCCGCCCGGATGCCGCCCCGCGGGCCGGGTTGTCCCGCCGGGGTGTCAGTCGGTGTGGAGCAGCTGGGCGCGCAGGCGGGTCAGGATGCGTGAGATCAGGCGGGAGACGTGCATCTGGGAGATGTTCAGGCGCTCACCGATCTGCGCCTGGGTGAGTTCCTCGACGAAGCGCAGATGGAGGATGCGGCGGTCCCGTTCGCTGAGGTCGCTGATGAGGGGCGCGAGGGCGTGGAAGTCCTCGACGAGGGCGAAGTCGGGCTCCTCCTGGCCGATGAAGTGGGCGAGCGTCGCGTTCTCTTCGTCGGCGTCGTTGCCCACGGCTGCGTCGAGGGACGCGGACGTGTAGCCGTTGGCTGCGATCTGGGCCTCGATGACCTCGTCCTCCGTCAGGCACATCAGCTCGGCGAGCTCGGAGACCTTGGGGGCGCGGCCGAGACGCGATCCGAGTTCGTCGACGGCCTTGGCGAGTTCGGTGCGGGCCTCCTGGAGGCGGCGGGGCACGTGCACCGACCAGGAGGTGTCCCGGAAGAACCGCTTGATCTCCCCGACGATGTAGGGGACCGAGAAACTGGTGAACTGCACGTCGCGCGAGACTTCGAACCGGTCGATGGCCTTGATCAGTCCGATGGTGCCGACCTGTATGACGTCTTCCATGTCCTGGCCGCTGCTGCGGAAGCGCTTGGCCGCGAAGCGCACCAGCGACATGTTCATCTCGATGAGGGTGTTGCGGGCGTACTGGTGCTCGGGGGTTCCCTCTTCCAGCGTGGCCAGTTGGTCCAGGAAGAGCTTGGTCAGCTCCCGGGCGTCCTGGGGGGCGACCTTTCGCGGTTCGGTGATGTGCGGCAGCTCTGTGGCAGCTTCCGTCGTCACGTGTACGCGTGTCGTCACAGTTGTCAGCCTTCCCCTGGTCCCACAACCTGCCCCTGGTGGGGCAGGACGTCTTGTCGGGGCCCGCTTACCCGGCTTCTGGCTCTTCATGCCCCTCGTCGTCGTCCGTCGGACGGACCGGGCTGGGTGCCCACCGCCGCGAGGGGCGCACATTGTGGCGGGTGAGGGGCGGTCCGGGCGATGTGCAGCGGGTGTGCACGGTCTTCACGAGACCTTCGCCACAGCCCTATCCAGCGACTGCCGGGGTACTCGGTTCCGTATGGCAGGACAGAACTCCGATCAAGGCAGACCGCCCACCGACACTTGCCATTTGACAACTATAGTCGGCAGGCAACAAAGTAGCGGTGTCGGACGCGCATGGGGAAGGATCTTGAATGTTCCGGTGGGCGGGGGAAGCTCCGTGCACTGATCCTCGGGACCCGTGTGCGACGCGAGGTCCGGTGCCACGGCGGATCGCTCAGGCGGTCCGGCTGTCGGACGACTCGGCGTCGTCGTGCATCTGCAGGGCCGCGGCTTCGCAGAACGCGTCCAGCCCTTCCATCAGTGCGGTCCGTTTGGCGGCGGGCATCTGGTCGAGGACCGCCCGCAGTGCCTGCTCCCGGCGTGCGCGCAGGTCGACGAGGAAGGCGCGCCCCCGGCTGCTGAGGTGCAGCCGCACCTCCCGCCGGTTGGCCGGGCTCACCACGCGCTCCACGAAGCCCGCGGCCTGCAGCCGGTCGCACAGGCGACTGGTCGAGGGCGGTGTGGAGGCAAGGTGGTCGGTGAGGGTGCGCAGGTTGATGCCGTCGTTGTGTTCCAGGACGAACAGCACGCGCAGTTGGGACGCGGAAGCGGGGGCGGTCGATGCGCGGCCCCACAGCACTTCCAGCAGTTCGCCGGCCGTGGAGGTCATACGAGCGACCTCGTCGGGTTCCTGGCGGGGGCGGAAGGCAGTCACAGTCACACTTTCGCAGGCACTGGGATGTCCGTCAGCGTACTAGGTGCGCGGACGGGCCATTGAGGCATTGGGCGACGGTCGAGGCCGGGACGAGCGAGTGCGCTGTCCTGTGGGGCCCGCGGCCTCCGGCAACAGATAGGTGTGTTTTCCATCGTGAACAGATTTGTGGCCGCTGAGCGCGCACTGCGCACGGCGGAACCTCATGCGTTGCTCGACGCTCTCCGCGCCGCACTGCTCGAACAGTACGGCGCGGAGGATGTCGAGCTGTTCATGGCCGACTACGGACTGACCGTGCTCCAGCCGGTGTCGGTCCTGCCGCACGTCCTGGAACCGGTGTCGATGTACAACAGCCCGGCCGGCCGGGCCTTCGGTTCGCAGCGGCCGTACCGCGAGGAGCTGCGGGAGGGGCGGACGCGGCTGCATCTGCCGGTCAGCGTGCGGGGCGACCGGGTCGGTGTGCTGTCGGTGACCCTCGACGGGGGCGAGGCCTCGCGGCAGTGCGAGCCCGAACTGCTGGAGATCGCCGACGTGCTGGGGCGCGAGGTGGTCGTGGCCGAACGGGACACCGACCTGTACTTGCAGGCCCGGCGCAAGGACCGGCTCACGCTGGCCGCCGAGATGCAGTGGCAGCTGCTGCCGGGCTGTGCCTGCACCCGCCCGGAATTCGCCCTGGGCGCCCAGCTGGAGCCTGCCTACGACATCTTCGGTGACAACTTCGACTGGGCCGCCACGGCCGACCGGCTGACGCTGTACGTCACCAACGGCATGGGCGAGGGCATAGAGGCGGCTCTGCTGACCAACCTGGCCATCAACGCGCTGCGCAACGCCCGGCGGGCCGGCATCCCCATCGCCGACCAGGCCGCCCTGGCGGACCAGGCGGTGTACGCCCATTACCGGGGGCGCTGCTATCTGTCCGTGCTCATGTTCGACTTCGACCTGGCCACCGGACGGGCCGTCGTCGTGGACGCGGGCTCCCCGCAACTGCTGCGGCTGCGCGGCGGTACCGTGGAGCGCATCGCCTTCGATGCCCAGCTGCCCCTGGGCATGTTCGAGGAGACCGACTACGTGGCACAGGACTTCCACGTCGAACCCGGTGACCGGCTGGTCTTCGTCAGCGACGGTGTCCACGCCGTGGCCTCGCCCAAGGGGGAGGCGTACGGCGAGGCGGCCCTGGCCCGCGCCATCCACTCCACCCGGCTGCTGCCCGCCGCCGAGGTGCCGCGCGCGATCCTGCGGGAGCTGACCGGCCACCGCGGCGAGGCCGCGGCGGACGACGACGCGCTCGTCGTCTGCCTGGACTGGCGCGGACGGCCGACCGGGGGAGGAGACGCCGGAGTGCCCTTGTGACGATCGTGTGTTGTTGACCCCCGCGCCCCCGCGCTAACGTTTGCCATACGGCAATAATTCTCTGGTGGCTTGCCGTCCGGTCGGCCGCAGGGGCGCTCGACAGGAAGAAGATCTACGTGGTGCAGCACGACACGGCCCCCGAAGTGGCAGAGCAGCTCAGTGAGTTCCTCAAGCGACGCCGTGAGCAGATTGCCCATCGCTGGGCGGACGCTGCCTTGTTCAGCAACGTCTTCACCGTCTCCCGGGACGAGGCGGTCGAGGCGGGCCGGGCGGTGGCGGAGGCTCTGGCCGACGTGGCCCGCTCGGGCCGGCTGGAGGACATCGAGGCCCCCGGCTTCGACACCGTCAGGGACCAGCTGGGCCGCATGACCAGTGCCCGTACCCAGGCCGGGTACACCCCCTCACAGATCGCCCGCGAAGTGGCCGGACTGCGCGCCCCCGTCGCTGCTCTGCTGCGGGCCGAGTTCGACGACCCCGCCGACGAGCGCATGCATGACTGCCTGCTGGAACTGACGGTCCTGATGGGCACGCTCCGTCTGGTGGTCATGGAGACGACGATCAACGCCGGCGAGGAACTGATCGCCAGGCAGCGCCAGCAGCTGCTGGAGGTGGCCACCCCGGTCATCGAACTGTGGGAAGGCATCGTCGCCGTACCCCTGATCGGGACCCTGGACAGCTCCCGCAGCCAGGTCGTCATGGAGAGCCTGCTCGAGGCGATCGTGGAGCGGCGGGCCCGGTACGCCATCCTCGACATCACCGGTGTGCCGACCGTCGACTCGCTCGTCGCCCAGCACCTGATGAAGACGGTCGCCGCGGCCCGGCTGATGGGCGCGGAGTGCATCGTCTCCGGTATCCGTCCCGCGATCGCGCAGACCATCGTCCACCTGGGCATCGATCTCGGTTCGATCCTCACCCGGGCCGGCCTCGCCGACGCCCTCGCCTACGCGCTCACCCAGCAGGGCATCGCCGTCTCCGCCCGCCCGGCCGCCGGAGCGGATTCGCGGTGACCGATTTCCCCGCCATCCACCCGGAGCCCGTGCCGGTCCTGGCGTTGGGAGACATCCTCCTGGTCACCCTGCGGGGAGACCTGCACGACGGAGCGGCCGAACAACTCCAGTACGACATCACCCAGCGCATCGCGAACAGTCCGATGCCCGTCGGCGGCGTCGTGATCGACCTCTCGGGTGTGGAGATCGTCGACTCCTTCCTCGGCCGTATCCTGGCCGAGATCGCCGCGAGCGCCCGCCTGTTGGCCACCCGGACGGTCCTGGCCGGCATGCGCCCGGCCGTGGCCATCACGCTGGTGGAACTGGGCCTCACCCTGCCCGGCCTGGCCACCGCACTGGACGTCGACAGGGCCCTGGCCCTGTTGGGCCGCGCTCCCTCCGTGGTCCGGCCCGCTACCGCGGAAGGGGGTGCGTGATGCATGCTCCCCTCACCCCGTCGACGCGACTGCCCATCGGCTCGGACGCCGACCTCGCGTGGCTGCGCCAGCATGTGCGGCAGTGTGCCGCGGACCTCGGCTTCGGCCTCGTCCAGCAGACGAAGCTGGTGACGGCGGCCAGCGAGCTGGCCCGCAACACCCTCGTCCACGGCGGCGGAGGGCATGTGGAGATCACGACACTGGCGGAAGGGGCGCGCCGCGGACTGCGGCTGTCCTTCGTCGACAACGGCCCCGGCATCCGTGACGTCGATCTGGCCCTGACCGACGGCTACACCACCGGCGGAGGGCTGGGCATGGGTCTCAGCGGTGCCAAGCGGCTCGTCCAGGAGTTCGCCCTGGACACCCGTCCGGGCCTGGGTACCACCGTCACCATCACCGAATGGGTCTCCGGCTTCCCGGCGCCCCGCCCGGGGGCGCGGTGAGCAGGGTCTGGGACGTCCCCGTCCCCGAAACCACCCGGGTCCGCGACGTCCGCGTCGCGGCCGAGAGCGCCTGCGCCGCGGCCGGACTGGACGCCCGCTCCACGGCCGCCGCGGCGCTGGTGGCCACGGAACTCGCGACCAACCTCGTCAAGCACGCCAGCGGCGGCCGCATCGTGATCAACCTGACCGGGCCGGCCGCCACTCTCGCCGATCCCGCGGACCATGTGCAGATCACCTCGCTCGACCACGGGCCGGGCATCGCCGACGTCCCGGCGGCCCTGCGCGACGGCTACACCACCCTCGCCTCCTCCCTGGGCGCGGGCCTGGGCACCTGCCGCCGCCTGGCCGACGACTTCGACCTGCACAGCCGCCAGGGGCAGGGCACCATCGCCGTGGCGCGGATCGGCCCCGCCGCGGCGCGGGTGCCGTCCCGCCGGCGACCGGCCCCCACGGGCACCGGTATCCGGGCGGGCGGCATCAACGCCCCGCTCGCCCATGACGAGTACTCGGGAGACGCCTTCGCCTGGGCGCGCTCCGGTTCCCGGATCACGTTGATGCTCGCGGACGGGCTTGGCCACGGAGCCAAGGCCGCCGAGGCGTCCACCGCCGCCGTGACGGAACTGCACCGGCGAGCCGGCCTGCCGTCCGCCGACATCCTGCGGCACCTGCACTCCGCGCTGCGCCACACCCGTGGCGCGGCCGTCGGCATCGCTCAGCTCGACGAGGAGGCACAGCAGCTGTCGTTCGCCGGTGTGGGCAACATCGGCGCCCGGCTCCGCGCCGACGGCGAGTGGCGGCCCCTCGTCTCGCACCCCGGCATCGTCGGCGCCCATTTCCCCGCGACGATCCCGCGCCACGCATCCGCCTGGCGCCCCGACAGCCTGCTCATCCTGCACAGCGACGGGCTTCCCAGCCGGTGGACCCCGCCGCAGGATATGAGCCTGCTCAGCCACGACCCCGCCGTGACGGCCGCCGTCGTCCTGCGTGACGGCAGCAGTGCCGCGCGACCGCTGCGCGACGACACCACGGTGGCCGTACTCGCGCCCGACCCGGACGGACGTCCATGACTGCCAACCCAGACGTCTGGAAGATCACCTCGGTCGCCGACGCGGCCGAGGTCCGGGCGGCCCTCGACCGCGTCGTCACCGCCGCCGAAGTGCCGCCGCTGGACCGGGCCCGCTTCCTCACCTCGCTCACGGCGCTGCTGCGCCGCTGCCTCGAACGGCACGGCGACTGGGAGCTCCTGCCCCGTGTCCGGCAGGTCGCCGAGGAAGCGGCCGTTCGGCTCGAGGTCACCGTGCGGCCGGTCGGCTCGATGGCACCGCACTCCGCGGACGAGCCCGCACTGTCCTGCCCGCTGCCCCGGCCGGCCGAGCCCGCCCTCGACGCGGGCGCACCGCTCACGGCGGCCCTGCTGCACTCCGACGAGCACACCACGGCCGTCCTGCACCTCCTCGACGAACAGGAGCGCCTGCTGCACCTGCACCGCGAGGAGCTGCACCAGACCAACCAGGGCGTCCTGGCCCTGCACGCCGACCTGGAAGCCGCTTCCCGGGTCCAGCGCGAGCTCCTCGAAGCCGAGCGGACCGCCCGCGCCGAAGCCGAGCGGGCCCGGCGCCTGCTGACCTTCCTCACGGACGCCAGCGCCGCCATCACGGCGTCCCTCAATCCGGACGCCATCCTGCGCAGCCTCGCCGACCTGCTCGTCCCGGACTACGCGCAACACGTCGACGTCTGGCTCTTCGACGACGAGCAGGAGCACACCGACGACGAGCGTCCACAGCCGGTACCGCACCACGCGGCGGCCGCGGTGACCGCGGCCCGCACCGGCCGGCCGCAGCACGCCGCCGCCCATCCCGGCGCGCTGCCCGGCGTGGACGACCTCCCGCCGTCGGCGCTGTCCCCGGACCGGCCGCTGCTGGCCATCCCGCTCATGGGCCGGCGCCTGCTGGGCGTCCTCACCCTCACCGCCCCCGCCGCCCGGTTCGACGCGGACACCAGCGTGATGCTGGTCGAGCTCGCCCGCCGCGTGGGCGTCGCCCTGGACAACGCCCGCCGCTACGAGCAGTACCGCGACACGGCGGAGGCTCTCCAGCGCGCCCAGCTCACCCAACTGCCCACGGTGCCCGGTCTGCTGCTGGCCGCGCGCTACCTGCCCGCCACCCGGGGCCTGAACATCGGCGGGGACTGGTACGACGCCTTCCTGCAGCCCGACGGCAGCCTGCTGGCCGTCATAGGCGACGTCACCGGGCACGGACTGCACGCCGCCGTCGTCATGGGCCAGCTGCGCACCGCGCTGCGCGCCTACGCGGTGGAGACCGACAGCCCCGCGGAGATCCTCACGCGCCTGCACCGCATGCTGGGTCACCTGCAACCGGAGCTGTACGCCACCGCGATGATCGCCCGGTTCCGGCCGGGCGATCCGGAAGTCGTCTGGGCCTCGGCCGGCCACCCCCCGGCGGTGGTGCGCGGCGCGGACGGGTCGGTGCGGGTTCTGGAGACCCGGCCCGGCGTGATGCTGGGCATCCCCATGCCCTTCGTGTACACCGACCACCGTGCCGACCTGCCCGTCGGGTCCTCGCTCGTGCTGTACACCGACGGCCTGGTCGAGCGGCGGGCGCTCGGCATCGACGCGGGCATAGCCCGCCTCGGCCAGGCCCTGGGCGCCCTGAGCGGTCCAGAAGTGCAGCAGGACCCGCAGGCCGCGGCGGACGCCCTGCTCAAGCCTCTCCTGTACGACTCCGAACGTGACGACGACATCTGCCTGCTGCTGTGCCACACCGTCCCACCGGCCGGGGGGTGATGCGCGGACATGTGCGCCACCGGCCCTTCGCCCATGGGCCTGCCGCGGAGCGAGCCCTCGGGTAGCGTGAAGGCCACCAGGCGAGAGGGCGGATGCCGTGAATGCCTCTGAACCCCTTCCCTCCGTGGAGGCCCTGCTGCGTGCGGCTGCTCCGCACCGGCTCGTCGCCACCGCTCGCCGGATCCTCGCCGAGCGGGTAGGGGCCCGCGAGGTGACTTTGTTCCTCGCCGACTACGGCCTCTCGGTGCTTCAGCCGGTGACCCACCCGCCGGACACCGGGGCGCCGGTGTCCGCTCACGACGGCCCGCAGGGCAGGGCCTTCCGCGAACAGAGCCCGGTGATCGAAGTCGTCGACGTGCCCGCCGGTCATCTGGTGCATCTGCCGGTCACCGTGCGAGGAGACCGCGTCGGCGTCCTGACCGTCCTGCTGCCGGCGGAAGCCGCCACCCCCGACATCGTGCTCCAGCTCGCCGACTTCGCGACGGGGCTCGGCCACGAGGTCGCCACCGCCGGGCGTGACACCGACCTCTTCCTCCTGGCCCGCCGCACCCGGCGCCTCACCCTGGCGGCCGAGATGCAGTGGCAGCTGCTGCCGGGGCGCGGCTGTGCCCGCGAGGAGTTCACCCTGAGCGGCCATCTGGAACCCGCGTACGCCATCGGCGGCGACAACTTCGACTGGTCCGCGGGCGCCGACCACCTGGTCCTCACGGTGACGGACGGCACGGGGCACGGCATCGAGGCGTCGCTGCTGACCAGTCTCACGGTCGCCGCGCTGCGCAACGCCCGCCGCGCCGGCGTGCCGCTCGCCGACCAGGCGAGCCTGGCCGACCAAGCCGTGTACGCCCAGTACGGCGGGAAGAAGTACGCCTCCACCCTGCTGCTGGAGTTCGACCTGGCCACCGGCACGGTCCATGCGGTGGACGCGGGATCGCCCCAGCTGTTCCGCCAGCGTGGCGGGCACACCGAGCGGGTCGAACTGGAGGCACAGCTCCCGCTGGGGATGTTCGAGGAGAGCGTCTACCAGGAGCAGACGTTCCCGGTCGAGCCCGGTGACCGTCTCATCGTGGTCAGCACCGGTGTGCACGCCACCCGCTCCGCCGCGGGCGATGTGTTCGGTGAGCGGGTGCTGCGCCAGGTCCTGAGCGCGACCCGTTCCGCCGAGGCGCACGAGGCCGCCCGCGCGGTCGTCGCCGGGTTGATCGAGCACCACGGCAGCAGCGAGCTGACGGCCGACGCGGCCGTCGTCTGCCTGGACTGGCACGGCCGACCCGGCTGACCCTGGCTGATCGGGCCGCAGGCCGGTGCCGGAGTTTCAGGAGTCACCGGCGCCGCCCGGTCGGCCTTCTTGTGCCGACAGGAAGGCGCGCATGCCCCGGAGCAACGCCTCGCGGTCGGCCGGTTCCATCGCCGCGAGGACCACGGCGAGCGCATGCGACCTGTGCACGGCGACCTGGCCCAGTACCTGCCGGCCCTGACCGGTGAGGTGGAGCTGCACCTCGCGTCTCTTGTGCGGGTGCAGCACACGTTCCAGCAGACCGGCCGCCTCCAACCGGTCGCACAGTCGGCTCGCGGTCGGCAGCCCTATCTCCATGCTCTCCGCCAGGGCGGTGAGGTTGAGACCCGGCCCCGACTCCAGAATGCGCAGGGCCCGCAGCTGGTGCGCCGACAGCCGCATGCTCGCCTCCTGCCCGGCCGTCGACCACAGGTGCACCAGCCCGTCCACGGCATCGGACATCTCCCGTGCCAGGGAAAGAGCCTTCTCGTCCGGGCCGCCCGCGCCGCCCGGCCGGTCGTGCCCGAAGCCGCCGAGCCGGCTCACGACCCCATCGCTTTCAGCAAGCGCGTGCGCATACGAATACCACCCTCATCCCAACGCGGTACCCGAAGCGCCGCTCGGCAAGCACCGCACCCGGAGCCATCGTAGGGACGCCCGTCGCAAGGGCGAATGGTCCCGCCCGGCAGCGTGCGTAGCGGGGAACCTCCGCCGCTCGGCGCCGGGTACCGCGCCGACGTGCGCGAACACACCCGGTCGGCGGGCTGGGGAGCCGTGTCAGCCGCCGAGGCCCGGCAGGGGAGGGTCGAGCAGGGGGAGCCGTGCGGTGATCCGTTTGCCGACGGGCTCTCTGTGCGCCTCGAAGCCGTCGACCACGGCCATGACGATCTCCAGCCCGTGCTGCCCCACTCTCCCGGCATCGGCCCTGCGCGCCGTCGGAAGCGCCGGTTCGGTGTCCCACACCGTGATGTCCAGCCAGTCCGCGGCGGCGCGCAGTTCCAGCATGACCGGCCCGGGCGCGTACTTGAGGGCGTTGGTGACCAGCTCGCTGACCACCAGCTGCGCCAGCTCCAGGGCGCGTGCCGACACCGGCAAATCGTGGTCGGAGTGCGCCCGGGCCAGGAACTCAGCCGTCCTGGCCCTCGCGTCGGCGATGCAGCCGGCCGCCCCGTCCAGGGCCAGGGCTGTCTCGACCGGCGCTTCTTCCGGCATCCAGGAACACTCCTTGCGCGGGACGGGCTCCAGGACGGTCGTCTGCAGTACCCCGTTCATGAGCGCGCGCCTACCCCTGAATTCACGTCTCAGTCCTGCCGCGTCTTCACTAACGAGTCCGCCGACAGGCATCGTGCGCCCGGTGACGGGGCAGCGTTGGCAACGAAGGCGTGGCCCGGCCCGACCGAGCATGCAGAGGACGCGAGTGGCAGACAACCAGAAAGCAGCGGGTCACGGCCGTCTGTCCGTGACCAGGACCGACACTGACGGCGTCACGGTGCTCAGCCTGGACGGCGAGGTGGACCACCACAGCGTGGGCGCCCTGAGCGGGGCCCTGCCGCCGGCGGACGTCAGCGCCGCACCACGGGTCGTCGTCGATCTGACCCGGGTGGCGTTCATGGACTCCAGCGGCGTCAACGCCCTGATCGCCGCCCATCAGGCCACCGTGGCGGCGCGAGGCTGGCTCCGGCTCGTGGGCGTCCAGGGCGCGGTGCTGCGCACGGTGCAGCTGGTCGGACTCGATCTCATCGTCACCTGCCACCCGAACCTCGATGAGGCGCTCGCAAAGTGAGGCGTTGTCCGTGTAGGCAAACTCCATCGGGTACCCAGATAAGGCTCGGTCATGCCGTTTCCGCGGCATGGGATGCGGGCACTCGGAAGTCTCCGGGGCGGCTTTGGTTGTCACGCGACAACTGAGTTAACCTTCACCGGATTTCTTCATCGTGCGCGTTGGTGAAGTGCGGAAATGCGGGCGGTGGCGGGGCCGGTCTCGGCCCGGCGCGGTTCCGAGTCCTCGCAGTGAGGGCTCTTGGGGAGCGGAACGAGGGTGCGCATGACCGGCAAGACGATCGAGGCCGTGGACCGGTCCCCGGGGGAGCCGGAACTGCGGCAACTCCTGGCGGGACTGACCGCCGTCCGGGACGGTGACTTCGGCACCCGACTGCCGCGCGACGGCGAGGGCCTGCTCGGCGACATCGCGACGGTCTTCAACGGCATGGTGGACCAGCTGTCGCTGTTCACCTCCGAGGTCACCCGCGTGGCCCGCGAAGTGGGCACCGAGGGCACCTTGGGCGGCCAGGCCGAGGTGCCGGGTGTGTCGGGCACCTGGGCCGACCTGACCGACTCGGTCAACGCCATGGCGGGCAACCTCACCACTCAGGTGCGTGACATCGCCCAGGTGGCGACCGCGGTGGCCAAGGGAGATCTGTCACAGAAGATCGACGTGCCCGCGCGGGGCGAGATCCTCCAGCTGAAGGAGACCGTCAACACGATGGTCGACCAGCTGTCGGCGTTCGCCGACGAGGTCACCCGGGTGGCCCGCGAGGTCGGCAGCGAGGGCCGACTGGGCGGTCAGGCCCAGGTCCCCGGGGTCGGCGGCGTCTGGCGGGACCTGACCGACTCCGTGAACTTCATGGCGGGCAACCTCACCGCGCAGGTCCGCAATGTCGCCCAGGTGACGACCGCGGTGGCGCAGGGCGACCTGTCGCAGAAGATCACGGTGGACGCGCGGGGCGAGATCCTGGAGTTGAAGAACACCATCAACACGATGGTGGACCAGTTGTCGGCGTTCGCCGACGAGGTCACCCGGGTGGCCCGCGAGGTCGGCACCGAGGGCCGGCTGGGCGGCCAGGCCGACGTCAAGGGCGTCAAGGGCACCTGGCGCGATCTCACGGACTCCGTGAACTTCATGGGCGGCAACCTCACCGCGCAGGTCCGCAATGTCGCCCAGGTGGCCACCGCGGTGGCGCAGGGCGACCTGTCGCAGAAGATCACGGTGGACGCGCGGGGCGAGATCCTGGAGTTGAAGAACACCATCAACACGATGGTGGATCAGTTGTCGGCGTTCGCCGACGAGGTCACCCGGGTGGCCCGCGAGGTCGGCACCGAGGGCAATCTGGGCGGCCAGGCGATCGTCCGTGGTGTGTCGGGGACCTGGAAGGACCTGACGGACAACGTCAATGTGATGGCCTCGAACCTGACCGGCCAGGTCCGTTCCATCGCCCAGGTGGCCACCGCCGTCGCACGCGGCGACCTGTCACAGAAGATCACTGTCGAGGCCAAGGGCGAGGTCGCCGCCCTGGCCGATGTCATCAACACCATGGTCGACACCCTGTCGGCGTTCGCCGACGAGGTCACCCGCGTCGCCCGCGAGGTCGGCACCGAGGGCCGGCTCGGGGGACAGGCACATGTGCCGAACGTGGCCGGCACCTGGAAGGACCTGACGGACAACGTCAACTCCATGGCCAACAACCTCACCGGCCAGGTCCGCAACATCGCCCTGGTGACGACGGCCGTGGCCAACGGTGACCTGTCGAAGAAGATCGATGTCGACGCCCGCGGCGAGATCCTGGAGCTGAAGACCACCATCAACACGATGGTCGACCAGCTGTCGTCGTTCGCCGCAGAGGTCACCCGCGTCGCCCGTGAGGTGGGCAGCGAGGGTCGGCTGGGCGGTCAGGCCGAGGTGGAAGGCGTCGAGGGCACCTGGAAGCGCCTGACGGAGAACGTCAACGAGCTGGCGGGGAACCTCACCCGGCAGGTGCGGGCGATCGCCGAGGTCACCAGCGCCGTCGCCGAGGGCGACCTGACCCGCTCGATCACCGTGGAGGCCTCCGGCGAGGTCGCCGACCTCAAGGACAACATCAACTCCATGGTGGAGTCCCTGCGCGAGACCACCCGGGCCAACCAGGAGCAGGACTGGCTCAAGACCAACCTGGCCCGTATCTCCAGCCTGATGCAGGGCCACCGGGACCTGCCCGTCGTCGCCGAACTGATCATGGACGAGCTCACGCCGCTCGTCACCGCCCAGTACGGCGCCTTCTACCTGGCGGAGGACACCGAGGACGGGCCCGAGCTGCGGCTGGTGGGGTCGTACGGCTGGCCCGACGACGTCGACCGGCCCGTACGCATCCCCGTGGGGCGCTCGCTGGTGGGGCAGGCCGCCCGCAGCCGGCGGGCCATCGCCGTCGACGATCTGCCGCCGGGCTACGTGACCATCTCCTCCGGCCTCGGGCAGGCCGTGCCCAGCGCCCTGGTGGTGCTGCCGATCGTGGTGGAGGAGCAGGTCCTCGGCGTCATCGAGCTGGCGTCCGTCATCCCCTTCACCCAGATCCACCAGGACTTCCTGACCCAGCTGATGCCCACCATCGGCGTCAACCTCAACACCATCGTGGCCAACGCCCGCACCGACGAGCTGCTGGACGAGTCCCAGCGGCTGACCGCCGAACTGCAGTCGCGGTCCGAGGAGTTGCAGACCCAGCAGGACGAACTGCAGCGCTCCAACGCCGAACTGGAGGAGAAAGCGTCCCTGCTGGCCTCGCAGAACCGTGACATCGAGGCCAAGAACCTGGAGATCGAGCAGGCACGCCAGGAACTGGAGACCCGCGCGCAGGAGCTGGCCCTGGCGTCCAAGTACAAGTCGGAGTTCCTGGCCAACATGAGCCACGAACTGCGCACCCCGCTCAACAGCCTGCTGATCCTGGCCCAGTTGCTCGCTCAGAACCCCTCACGCAACCTCACCCAGAAGCAGGTCGAGTACGCGGGCATCATCCACTCGGCGGGCTCCGACCTGCTGCAGCTGATCAACGACATCCTCGATCTGTCGAAGGTCGAGGCCGGCAAGATGGACGTCGCCCCCGAGCGCGTCCCGCTGCGCAAACTCCTGGAGTACGTCGAAGCGACGTTCCGCCCGATGACGACCCAGAAGAGCCTCGACTTCACGGTGGCCACCGCGCCCGGCACCCCCGCCGATCTGCTCACCGACGACTCCCGGCTGCGCCAGATCCTGCGCAACCTGCTGTCGAACGCGGTGAAGTTCACCGAGCAGGGCGGCGTCGAACTGCGGATCGAGCCCGCCGCCGACCGGGAGGTGCCCATCGGTGTCCTGCGCGGCGGACCGATCGTCGCCTTCCGCGTCAAGGACACCGGCATCGGCATCCCCCCGCAGCAACTGGAGACGATCTTCGGCGCGTTCCAGCAGGCGGACGGGACCACCAGCCGCAAGTACGGCGGCACCGGCCTGGGACTGTCGATCACCCGGGAGATCGCGCACCTGCTCGGCGGGGCCGTCACCGTCGACAGCACCCCCGGACAGGGCAGCACCTTCACGCTGTTCCTGCCCGTGGCCCGGGCCGACTTCGAGGACGTGCTCGGCAGCGGCCGGTCGCCGGAACAGCTGGACGACACCGCCGGCTCCGAGGCACCGGCCGGTGCCCTGGTCGCGGCCGAGCACCGCAGGCGCCGTCTGCTCGTGGTGGAGGAGCGGCTGCGCGGACTGCTCACCCTGGTCGCCGAGCGCGCCGCCTCCGACATCGCGCACAACCCCGACGACGAGCGCGGGGCGGTCGACATCATCACCGCCGTAGGTGCTCAGGAGGCGGCCGCGGCGCTCGCCGCCGAGCCCTGCCACTGCGTGGTGCTGGAACTCGGCATGCCCGACGAGGAGGGCGCACAACTGCTGGAAGCCATGCAGGGCGACTCTGCGCTGACGAGCGTGCCCGTGCTCGTCCACACCAGCCAGCGGGTGGACCTGGCATGGGAGAAGTCCCTGCGCGCCCGCGCGGGCGGCCGGCCCCTGGTCTTCCTGTCCAGCCTGGACGAACTGCGCGAACAGATCACCCTGCACCTGTCCGCGGAGGATCCCGGTGACGTGCTGCCGCTGGTCCGTGCCGAGGAGCCCCAGCAGGCCCTTCCCCCGGTGATGGACGACTCCTTCATCGGCCGCACCGTCCTCGTCGTCGACGACGACGCGCGCAACCTCTTCGCCCTCAGCGGGGTGCTGGAACTGCACGGCTTCCAGGTCCTGCACGCCGACAACGGCCGCAAGGGCATCGAGATGCTGCTCGCCCACCCCGACATCTCCCTGGTACTGATGGACGTGATGATGCCGGAGCTGGACGGCTACGCCGCCACCGCGGAGATCCGGCAGATGCCCCAGTACGCCGATCTGCCCATCATCGCCGTCACCGCGAAGGCCATGCCGGGCGATCAGGAGAAGAGCCTCGCCTCGGGCGCCAACGACTACGTCACCAAGCCCGTCGACGCCGACGACCTCATCGGCCGCGTCCGGCGCTGGCTGCCCGCATGAGAAAGGACCGCACCGTAGCAAGCCCCCGCGGGCCCTCCGCCCTCCCCGGACGTTCGAAGCGAGGAACAGCCTCATCGTGAGCCGACCCCAGCAGCCCCCCGACCCCGCGAGCGCCGGTACGGGCGAGCAGTCCGCCGACGTTCCCGCGACCGCCGGGGACCCGTCCTTCGGGCGGGTGGCCGCCGCGCTGCCCGCCGCCCGCAGCGGACAGGACACGGTGGCAGCCCCGGGCGACGACGGGGACGCGGCCGACCGGATCTCTCCCGTCGGACGGCTCGCGTCGACGGTGGAGCGCCTGCGGCGCGAGGTACGCGCCGCCCAGGCGGAAGCGGACGGGCGGGCCCTGATCGAGCTGGCCAAGGGCATCCTCGTCGAACGCCTGCAGTGCGGTCCGGCACAGGCCGCCCGCCAACTGGCCGAACTCACCGAACAAGCCGGTGTGACACCGCTGGAATTCGCCGTCGAGGTGATCAACCAGGCTTCACGCGACCGGCTCTCCGAGGTGACGGCCGCCTTCTTCGCGGCCACGACGGGAGAGCCCCAGGAGCGCGGCCCGGCGGGGCAGGGTCCCTCCGCCGTCGGGCTGCGGTCCGCGGAGAGCGCCGCCCTGGCCGCCCAGGACGCGCAGACCGTCGCCGACTCGCTGCTGGCGCACGCGCTGACCCCGCTCGGCGCGGTCGCCGTGGCCATCTGGGCGCTGGGCGCCGACGGATCGCTCACCCTCGCGGGCAGCGCCGGGTTCTCCGGCGCCGAAGCGGGTCGCTGGCGGCACGTACCGCCGGGCGTGACCACCGTGGCGCGCCGCGGCCTGACCGCCCGCACCGGCCAGTGGATCGACTCCCTGTCCGACACCGCTCTGCCCTCCGTCGGCCAGCACCAGTTCCCGCACGGCGGCCGGGTCGCCATGCCCGCCGCGGCCGCGGGCCGCATCCACGGCGTCCTGGAGATCGTCTGGCCGGCCCCGCTGGAACCCCAGCCCCCGCAGATCGCCCGTCAGATCGAGGCGCTGGCGGAGCTGTGCGCGCACACCCTGGAGACGTACGCCCTCCACCGGCCCGACGGCAGCCCCCGCATCCTGCCCGACGCCGCCGAGCTGACGGACCTGGCCGACGGACTCCACGACCCCGCCCTGGTCCTCGTCCCGCACGTCGACGCGGGAGGCGAACTCGTCGACTTCCGGATCCACCACGTCAACGCCCGCTTCCAGGATCCCGCGGGCCGGCCGCGGGGCGTCGTCAACGGGGCGCTGCTGCTGGAGGCGTACCCGATGGCCGCAGGCGACGGCGGACTCTTCGAGCAGGTCGAACGCGTGCATGCCACGGGAGAGCCGTTCCGCGCCCAGCGCATGCGGCTCACCGCGCTGGTCGGCGATGTGCCGCTGGCCGCCGTCGCCGACATCAGCGTCAGCCGCCACGGCGGCAGCGTGCTGCTCATCTGGCGCATAGAGGACGAGACGGCGCGCCTGGCGCACCTGCTCCAGCACGCCCAGCGGCTGGGCCGCATCGGCGGTTTCGAGGAGAACCTCCTGACCGGCGAGATCACCTGGAACGGTCAGCTCTACCATCTCTACGGCCAGCCGGTCTCCCTGGGCCCGGTCCCGCTGGAGGACCTGCCGGCCCACGCCCACCCGGACGACGCGGTCGCCATCGGCCGCTTCCTGCGCACCCTGCTGCACCACCACCGGCCGGCCGCCGCGGCCTTCCGGCTGCAACGGCCCGACGGGGTCACCCGGCATCTGCGTGTGGCCGCCGAGCCGGTGCTCGACTCCGACGGCCGGCTGCACCTCGTACGAGGCGCATATCAGGACATCTCGGCCCATCACTGGACGGAGGTGGCGCTCGCCGCCACCCGCGACCAACTCGCCCACACCGAGCAGCAGGCCAGTGAACGCCACCGGCTGACGCTCCAGTTGCAGCACGCCATCATGCCGCCGGCGCAGGCCCCTCTGGAGGCGCCCGGACTGCGGGTGGCGGTGCGCTACCGACCCGCCGAGACCGAGCAACTGGTCGGCGGTGACTGGTACGACGCCGTCGTCCTGCCCGCCGGGGTGGTCCTGCTGTGCGTGGGAGACGTGGCCGGACACGGAATCGAGGCCGCCACCAGCATGGTCGTGCTGCGCAACGCGCTGCGTGGCCTCGCCGTCACCGGTGCCGGGCCGGGCCAGCTGCTGTCCTGGCTCAACATGGTGGCCCACCATCTGACCGGGGCCGTCACCGCCACAGCGGTCTGCGGTCTGTACGATCCCGAGCGCCGCAGCCTGCGCTGGGCCCGGGCGGGCCATCTTCCGCCGGTCCTGGTGCGCGGCACCGAGGCGACCCCGCTGCCGCTGGTCAAAGGGATGCTGCTGGGTGCCGTACCGGAGGCGGTGTACGAGGAGCAGGAGATGCAACTGGCCGTCGACGACACCCTGCTGATGTACACGGACGGTCTGATCGAACGGCGTGACCGTTCCGTGGAGGAGTCGCTGACCCATCTGCTGACCACGGCGCGCCCGCTTCAGCCTGTGCTCGAACAGCAGTTGGACCGTCTGCTCACCCACAGCAGGTCGGACACGGACGACGACACCTGTGTCGTGGGCATCCGGGTGACGTAGACGGGCGGTTCGGTTGCCTTTCCCATGAGTAGCCTCGTCGCCTTCGGGAAGACAGGCAATCGCAGGGACGAGCGAGTCGGGCCGGCAGCGGCGCGGCTCCTGGTGGGAAGGCGAGATGACGACTGATCACCGTTGGCAGGAAAATGCGGCGTCCGGGAAGGACCCGGAGCAGGCCATGCGCTACCGGGGCGAGTTGCATGATGTGACGCAGGCGCGACTGGACACCGAGCGCTTCCTGGAGGATCTCGCGCGCGTGGCGCCGCCGAGCGCGCCGGAACACCCCGACGACGTCCTCCTGGTCGTCGCCGAGCTGACCGCGAACGCGGTCCAGTACGCACCGGGCCCGTTCGAGGTCCGGCTGCGCAGGACCTTCGACGGTGTCCACGTCGTCGTCCACGACACGAGCGGCACCCCGCCGGCCCCGCGCCCGTTCAATCGCGACGGAGGCGGCGGCGTCGGCTGGTATCTGATCCAGTCGCTGTGCAGCCAGGTCAGTGTCGTCACTCAGCCGGACGGCAAGGAAATTCACGTGTTTCTGCCCTGGTGAGGAGGCTGGGGCCGGCCGCGCAGCGGGACCAGCACGCTGATCGCCTTTCCACCGCCGGGGCGCCGTTCCATGCGGATGTCACGGGCCAGGCGCATGATGATCGGCCAGCCGTACCCCTGCCCTTGCCCGGGCAGGGGGAGAGCACCGGAACCATGGACGACGTCAGGAAGGACATCGCTGTGGTCGTGGACGGTCAGCCGGACTCCGTCGTCGGTGGCGGTGGCCTCGAAGGCGGCGAGTCCGTCACCGTGCCGCAGGGCGTTGCTGACGAGTTCGGAGACGACGAGCAGCAGATCGACGACATCCTCTTCCCGCGCCGTGCGGGATTGCGTGTCCCACTGTTCCCGTACGACCGCCCGCGCGTAGTCCCGTGCCGATGCCGCGGTCGTCACCACGGCCGTGCGGTCGGGCCGGCTCACCGTTGGACCAGTGCCCGGGGCTCCTCCACAGTCGGCCGACGGCGCTGGCCGAGGGCGAAGTGCATTGCGTTTTCTGTCATGTCGGACGGCCTTTCGATGCCTTCGTTGAACGGGCCCGCCACCGTCACGGGGCGCTGCCGACGCGCGCTGCGCGCGGCCTGCGCAGCATGGCGGAGGCGGCCGGTGTCCCGGTAGAGAGACCGACGAGTGCGCCCCGAGGTTGCGCCTTCCGGCGTCGCGTCCGGTACCCGGGCGGACCAGGGCGCGTCGCCTGAGGACGATGGCTCGGGGGCTCTGTCGTACGGTGTGCAGCGAATCATCGTGGCGAGCCGCTGCCGTGTGCCCACAGCAGCGGATACCCGGCTCGTTCGCGTACATGCGGGCCGCCTCCGCTCCGCGTGCCGGGCGTGGCGCCCGCTGCGCCAGGGTGCGAACCTCAGTTCGGGCCCGGGGAGCGCAGGTACACCTCCCAATGGGGCTCTGGGCGCACATCGGCGGCGAGAGCGAGCAGGCGGCGCGGCTGGGGGCGCAGACCGACGACCCTCAGCAGGCCGCCGCGGCGCGCCACGCAGCCGTCGACGGTGAGGAGGAGGTGGAGGAGTGCCGAGTCCGTGAAGCCGACGCCGGCGAGGTCGAGGGTGAGCCGCCGCACCGACGGCGGCAGCTCGCTCGCCGCGCTTTCGATGGCAGGCCGCACCCGGTCGTCGATGTCGTCGTCCACGGTCAGCGTGGCGGCATAGCCGCCGGGGCTCACGGTGAGGTGAGTGCCCATGGTTGGTCCCCCTTCCCTGGGGGTTGGCGGCCGGGAACGGCCGCTGGGCTCCTCCCACCGTGTCACGTATTGCCGGGAAACGTCGAACGGCCTGGTACGCGGGGGGCATGAGGTGTGTGTCGAGGGGTATGCGCGCATGCGCGGCACCCGCCGCGACCCGTAGGCCAGCGCTTCATCAGGTCCGGCCGTAGTACACGTCGTTGGAGGCACTCGTGTCCGTTGCCCAGAACCCCCTGTCCGTCGAGGTCGCCCTGTTGCGTGACGACGTGGCCCTGATCACGGTGCAGGGCTATTTGGACGTCGACACCGCGACCGAGTTCCAGCATCACCTGGCCAACCAACTGCACCACGGTCGACGCCACTTCCTGCTCGACCTCACGGACGTGCCGTTCATGGACTCGTCCGGCATGAACATCATTCTCCGCGTCTACCAGGAAGCCCGGGACCTGCCAGGCAGCGTGCACATCATCTCGCCGCAGCCCGCCGTGTGCCGGATCCTGGATCTCACCGGCGTGAGCATCACGGTCCCGGTGTCGGAGAGCGTCGAGCAGGCACTGGAGCTGGTCGATCACCCGCAGCAGCAGGTTCAGCCTTGACGGCCGGGGTGGTGGGGGAGCAGGCCGCGTGGACCGCCCGACCTGCGTGCACGCCTCCACCATCACCCACCACCCCTCCTCGTCGTCGAGTCCACCCGGCAGCTCGCTGCGCGGCCCGGCTGTGCTGCCTGCCCGCCGGCGTCGGGCGTCGAGGCGGTCCCGGCCGGCGTGGGGCGTTGCCGGACGCCCAGCCGTTCGAGTCGGCGAAGAGTTCAGCGCCGGTGACGGGCGACGAGGCGTCCGATGCCAGGAAGAGGGCGGCCTCGAAGATTTCCTCGGGGCCGGCCAGCCGCCCCCGAGGCACGACCGCCTCGGCGAACCGGTCCAGCACCAGCGTGCGGCCCGATGAACAGCTCAAGGTCTACAGCGCTTCGAAGGCGGCGCGCAGCGACGGAGCCGATGACCAGCCGGCCCCCCCCCCGTTTCTCCTCGCTGACCTGCGCAGGGACCGGCCGGCCCGAGGCTCAGTCGGCGGTGGTCACATGAGGCCGGACGGTGGTGTCCTGGATCACGACCAGGGCAGTCACGAGTGCGGCCAGGAGAGCCAGGGCGACGAGTGAGGGGACGACGGCGACGGCGGGTCCCGCGACCAGGCAGACGGCTCCGCCGGCGAGGAGAAGCGGCGAGCGGTGGCTCGTGGTGCGGATGAGCAGAGCGGCCGCAGCGAGGATGAACAGACCCACGCCGCCGGGCAGGGCCCAGGCGACGACTCCGTGGAGGGGGTCGGTCAGGTCGTAGTGGCCGGTGTCGGCGATCTGTGTGAGGGCCTTCTTCATGCCGAGGGCGGTGATGACGATGCCGGCCACGAGGGGAAGGTGGAGGAAGGTGTACGCGTCACGGGCCAGCCGGGTGCGGTCGTCGCCGGTCACCGTGGTCAGCCGGTGCTCGACCGTCTCCGCGAGCTGACGGAAGTACAGGCGCCACAGCCCTACGGAGACGAGCAGCCCGAGGGCGGCCCCGGCCAGGACCGGGGTGCTCAGCGCGAAACCGGAGACGCCGACGCCGATGGCGACGATCGACTCGCCGAGGGCGATGATGACGATCAAGCCGTGGCGTTCGGCGAAATGCCCGGGTGAGGCGACCCGCCAACCTGATTTACCGGTGAGAAAGATGCCCAGGTAGTCGATGGCCACGGCGGCGAGCCAGATCAGGATCTGAGTGGTGCCGGTGAACGCCGCACCGATGAGGAGCAGGGCGAACGGCGGGGCCACCGAGAGCAGGGCCGTGCGACGCAACACACGGCGCAGAGCCTGATCGGCGGGATCGGACAGCCAGTACGTGACCAGGTGAAGCACGCGTACGGCGCCGTAGCACAGGACGAAGACCAGAGGAGCGGGCAGCCCGCCGGGCTCGTCGTCGTAGATCTCGGGCACGGCCAGCGACACGATCAGGACGACCGCCATCACGGACACCAGCACGGTGAACATCGCGCCGGAGTCGGCCCGTACGACGTTCCCCAGCCAGGCAAAACAGCACCAGCACCACCACAGCAGCGCCAGCGCGACCATCCCGCCGAGCAACCGCAAGGCGCTCGGGTCGGCCGCCATCAGGGCGGTGACCTGAGTGATCGCATACACGAACACCAGGTCGAAGAAGAGCTCGGCCGGTGTCACCCGGTGGCCGCCCTCGGTCGCGACCAGCCGCGACCCCTCGCCATTCGCTCCCACAACTCCCCCTCCGGGGCGCCCCACCGCCCACCGGCGGAACGATAACCCACTGGCTGTGGCCGAAGACTGTTGTTGCCGGGCACAGGAGTTCGCTTCCCGCGTACACACCGGAACAGGGAAGTGATGGCTGATCGTCGACCCGGAGGCGAAGTCCCCTCACCGCTCTTCCAGTTGCAGGGTCAGTCGGGCGGCGGTGGTGACGGTGGAGTCGAATGCCCGGCAGGCGACCACGGCGTGTGTGACGCCGGTCGCCGCGTGGATCAGGTCGAGTCGTGCGGTACGGCCCGCCTGTATGTGCAGCCGCGCCTCCACCCAGGTGGTGGTGGCGCTGACGTCCGTGGTCCGAGTGCGCTCGCCGCGCAGAAGGCGTGTGCCGTCGTGGACGACGGTGGTGCGCAGTGCGGGGAAGTCGGGGCCGGCGGCGGTGAGCGTTCCGTCGGGGCTGAGCCTCCAGCGGGCGTGGGTCAGACGGTCCGCCATGTCCTGGGCCTGGCTGAGGGATCCGGACAGCGGTGCTGTCGAGGTGACGCGGAGGGTGCGGAAGGAGCGCGTCCGGTTGTCGGCGGGGGAGAGGGGGCCTGTGGTGTCCGCTGCCCGTGGGGTGTCGAAGGACGGGAGCCCTTCAGGTCGGGCGGGTGCCGCCGGCTTCGAGGCACTGGGGCAGGGCGTCGGCGGCATGCTTCCGCTGGTTGTGCTGCCGCCTGCCGCACGGGAGTCGGCCTGGGAGCGGGCGCCAGGTTCCGGTTCCGGGCCGGCGGTGAGGAGTCCGAGGACCAGAATCAGCGCGGGGAGCAGGGCGGAGGTCGCGTACGAGGCGCGTGGGAAGGTGCCGGTCGCTCGCCCACGCCACCCCCACAGCCGTGCCCACAGGCCGGTGAGGAGGGGCCAGGCGGCGAGCGTGCCCAGCGTCGCCCACCACGTGGGACCTGAGACGAACTGTTCGTGGGTGAGCGAGACAGCCTTGCGGGTGGCGTCTGCGGCCGTCGTGTCGTCGAGCAGGCGGTAGGCCACGTCGGCGCCGCCCAGGTCCAGCAGGTTTTCGGTGAGCACCGCTGCGGGCCACAGGAGGACCAGCAGGAGCTGGGGTACGGGCTGTTCGGTGCGGGAGGTGAACCACAGGCGCAGTCGGACGGGCGGGTGGTAGAGCCGGGCCAGGGCGTCGTGGGGAGACTGTGCCAAGGCGTTCAGTGCCCGCCGCTGTGCCGTGGGTGCGGCTGTCCCGGCCGCATACCGGTCCGCGGTCAGTTCCGCCGTCCACAGGGCGCTGACCACGATCAGGAGGATCTTGGGCACGGTCAGGACCACCAGGACGATCTGCGCGGACAGCAGGGGAGCGGCGGCGTTCCCGGAGGCGAGCAGCAGCGCCACGGGCAGCAGGCCGAACACCGCGAAGACGTAGGGCCAGGCCCTGACCAGCCCGGTGAACGGGCTGCCGAGCCCGGCGACATGCTGTTCGCCGTAGCGGAGGTGGCCGATCTCGTGCAGCAGGACCGCTTCCGCCGCCTCCCGGTCCCGCTGCCACAGGATGACCAGCGGGTTGAAGACGCCGACGCGTGTGGTGCGCCAACCACCGGGATAGACACGGGCGAGCAGGTCCCGGCGCATGGTGACCCGCAGTTCGACGCCCGGCGCCTGGAGGGTGAGGAAGCGCCGCATCTGGTCGTAGACGTGCGGTGTGCCGTCCGGTGCGTGGTCCGGCGGCCGCAACTGGTAGCGCCGCTCGACCCACCAGGTGCGTGGCTGGGGCGGGACCACGGAGAGCGCGCCGGCCAGCAGGAAGACCACGGGGAGCAACTGCACGAAGGTCAGCGCCAGTGCCGTCAGCAGGGCAGGGCCGCGGCCGTGCTCCGGTCCGCTCCAGGACGCCGTCCACGCCACCCAGTCGACCAGGAACGAGACCTGCGCTGCGAACAGTCCGAGGGTCAGCCAGAGCCAGGGCGGCGGCCCCCACAACCCTGTGGGCCGATCGGCGCGCCCGGGTGCCGGTCGGGCTGGGCGACCGGGATCCGCCGGGCTCATGCGCCGTCCGTCTCCTCCGCCGTCGTGGGAGGTTGTGCCTGTGCCTGTGCCTGTGCCTGTGCCTGTGCCTGTGCCTGTGCCTGTGCCTGTGCCTGTGCCGGGTCGGCTGCGGGTGCTGTGCGGCGGCGCAGGAGCCCGAAGAGCGAACCGGTCAGATGGCGTACGGGGGTGAGTGTGCGCCGGGATCCGCCCACGGCCGGTTGGGGCGGCTCGTTCGCCACCAGGGCGTCGAGGAAGGCCGCGACGCCGCCGCGGTCCTCGGAGGCCAGCAGTTGGGCGGTCAGCTGGGCCACGAGTTCCTCGGCGGTGGCGGTGTCGACTCCCCGGGCCCGCAGCCGCCCGCAGATGCGCAGGGCGGCCAGCACGGCATCGGCGGACGGCTGCGGTGATGTGCCCGCGGCCTGGCCGTCCGCGTTCTCTTCGTCGGTGCCGGCATGCGCTGGTTCTGTGCCGCTCCTTGGTGACTGCCCGCTGGGCGCATCCGCGCCTGGTGCGGGGCGCGACGGCGGGGGCGGCTCCGGCCCGGTGCGCTGGCCCCGCAGGCTGACCAGCAGGGCCGCCGCGGAGACGGTGTTGGCGAACTCCTGGCTGGCCAGGGCTGCCTTGACCGCTTCGGCGGCGTACGCCAGTGCGTCCAGCAGCTCGGGCAGCAGGGTGACGATTCCGCCGCCGAAGCCGCCTGGCGCGAGCCCTCCGGTCCGGAACAGGTCCCGGCGCGCTCGGCCTCCGGTGGCGTAAGCGCGGGTGGTCTGCGCGGCGAGCACGGTTTCGTCAGGTGCCGCCCAACGCGCTATCTGCACCCCCCAGTTGTCGAGGTCGTCACCGGCCACAGAACCCTCCGTCTTCCGTTCCTGCCGGTAGCGCGGTGTGTCGTCTCGCGCCGATCACGTCGAGGTCCCGGAGAAGTCGAACCGGAACTCCAACTGGCCGTCGCCGGTGCTGCCTTGCGCTGTCAGGGTTGCGTTGGCGGTGTCCACTTCTCCGCCTAGCGTCGTGTCCGCGGCCACGGCGTGCGGGTATCCGCCCGGTAGTTCGCCGAGGTCGGAGCGGCAGGGGACGATGAGACCGGGCCAGTTGAGCAGGTTGAGGGCGACGGCCTGTTCGGTGTGGGGGTCGGTGAGCCGTCCGCTCAAGTCGCCGTCGTCCCACTCCAGTTCCCAGTAGGTGAGCAGCAGGTTCGGGTCGCGTGGGTTCCCCGCCAGGTCCTGGCTGGAACCGGTGCTGACGGCCGACGACCAGAACGACACCGCGCCCGCCTCGGAGGGCTGCCCCACCGCGAGCAGCAGGGAGAAGGGGTTGGTCTCGGTCTCGCCTCCGCCGGTGCGCGGGCGGCCGAGGTCCAGTGTGGTGCTCATGGAGTACGTCTTGGTGTCCGCGAGCTGCCGTGAACCGTCGGCGCTGCAGTAGTCGTACACGTCGACCGTGACCTGTGCTGTTCCGCTGTACCGCGTTCCCCACAGTGCGGAAGCACCGGTCGGCTCACTCGGCGGTGTGTCGGCCGTGGACGGCGACGGGGGCGGGGCCGTGGTCTCGACGGCAGGGGAATCCGTGAGCGGGGTGGCGAGTTCGGTGGTGGAGGGCGAGGGTGTGGTGCTGTCCGTCGCGGACGCGGATGTTCCGTCCGGCTCCGCCGAGTCGGACGATCCGCCGGCCGAGCAGCCGGTCAGCAGCACGCCGAGCAGCCCCGCGCACACACCGGTGGCCGCCACGACGCGGGCACACCGTAAACGTGTCCCGGAATGGATTGTCACAACGCCCCCCTGCCCACCGGGACTTCAACCGCGATGACCCGGGGCAGCGATGCTACGGTGCGCAATCATTCAACTACACATGATCATTGCTTTGTTACCGTTCCGTGCTCAGCCAGTCGAGTCCCTCCGGGGCCTGTCGCTGCCGGGTTTGTCGAAGCGGGTCGCGATGGTGTGGCGGAGTCGCACGAGCGATGTTGGTACACCGTGACTTTGCGGCCGTGACCTGTTGATTCTGTGCAGCGGACGAACTGGTCGGCGAGGACGTGCCGTTTGGTCCGGTCACGGTCTGTCGTGGGCGCGGACGCGTGAACGTCGCTGACGAGGATGATGCGGTCCGCGGTCAGCATGGCATCCGCAATCTCCCGCGGTGACCTCTCCCGTCCGTACAAGGTGCCTGAAACGTATGGATCTTGGGCCAGGGCGACGTCGTTGGTGTCGGTGAACGCGTTCGGCGAGACGAGGGCGGTGTCACGACGCGCCGCGGGTATGTACAGCACCGCGTCTCCCGGCTCACGGGCGGCCGCGACGTCGTGGGCCGTGAACAGGACGTCATCAACGCGGCTGCCCGAGCCGCGGATCGATATCTGGACGGGAAGCAGGCCGACGAAGGCGATGGCCAGAACTGCCGCGCCGATGCGCTGGGATGACGCTCGAAAGTGCCTCGCCAGCCCCTGGGAGGCTCCCCCGATGAGCAACGCAAGGCCCAGGTGACTGAAGAGGACGTAGCGAGTCTGGTAGACGGGCTGGGCGAATGACACCGCCACCAGCAGGAGTGGCGGTAGGCCGAGGAGCGGCAGGGCGACGGCGGTGAGCGTGGGTTGCGTGCCGTGCGCAGCGCGGTCAGCTGTCTCGGACCGTGCGCCCCATGCGCAGGCTGCCCCGATGACCAGGGTCAGGAGGAGGCTGAGGAAGGTGCTCGGCCCGACCGGAGGTATCCAGGCGATCTGCTGTGACTGCGCCTGGCTCGCGACGATGAGGGGCGACGTGCACAACATCACGGTGCACGCGGTGACCGCCCAGCGTCGGACAACGGTGCCTGCCGGTCTCGTCACCACGATGGTGAGCGCGTGTGCGGTCAGCATCAGGAGCGAGAACCAGTTGAGCAGCGCCGCGGTCAGCGCGACGGCGCCGTACGCCGCCCAGCGGCCTGGGGCCGGATCGTCGATCGACGCGACGAGCAGCCAGGTGGCCAGGGCCGCACACAGCATGACCAGCGCATACGGGCGACCCTCCTGGGCGTACTGCTGAACGGCGGGGAGGAGCGCGAAGGACAGACCGGCCACCAGCCCCGCGTACCGGCCGGCCAGGCGAGACCCCAGGCGGACGATCACCGCAGCGGTGCACGCGGTGGCGACGACGGACGGCAGGCGCAGCGTGTACAGGCTGTCGCCGAAGAGCTGGAACACGCCGTGCATGAACAGGTAGTAGAGACCGTGAACGACGTCGATCTGCCCCAGCAGGTGCCCGAGTTGCGGCACGGTCCGGTGTACTGCCGTCCACGTCGCCGCCTCGTCACGCCACATGCTGTTCTCGCGGGCGATTCCCCAAAGACCGAGGACCAGCGTCAGGCCTGACACGGACAGCATGTGCAGGCGCGTTTGTGACACGACGGGACTCGAAGGCATGGGGGACTCCAGGGAACGGGCACCAAGGCGCCGCTCCGATCGCGGCCGCAAACCACGCTAGAGTCGCGAATGATCTTGATCGTCCCCTGCCGGGACGAACCTCGATGTCCCTCACGAGTACTGGGATGTCCCCGCGTCACCACGGAGGCGTACGTCTGAAGTACCGGCGTCTCCGTACGGCTCATCCCGTCGACGTCGAGACGCCGCAGATCACTGAGCCTGTCGCTGAGCCGGGGCTCTGCCGCCGCTCCGGGCCCCCTCGTCGCTGATGCGCGGACCGGATGCGTGGGATTCACCGGTGCTCAACGGACCCGCCACATGGAACCGAGAAGGGTCCGGGCACACTCTGCGTGTTGTAGTCCCATTTCGAGACGAGGAAGCGCCACACATGATCACGCTCACCAAGGAAGACGGCCCGGCGGACCTGGACGGAGTGACCCACCTGTCCATCGGCGTCTCCTGGGACCCCACCGCCGGCAGCAGCGGCGGAGTGCTGGGCAAGCTGCGCCGCAACAGCGGCACCGACCTCGACCTGATCGCCATCGCGCTCCAGGGCGGGGACCCGGTGCGCCTCGCGGGACTCGACTCCCTCGACCCCATGGGCAACGGCTCGCTGGTGCACAGCGGCGACAACCAGACCGGGCGCGGGGACGGTGACGACGAGACGGTGACCGTGGAGTTCGCCCGGATCCCGCCCAACATCACGTCGATCGTGTTCGTCGCCGCCGCGTACAAGAAGGGCAGCTCCTTCCAGAAGGCGCGCAACATCAGCTTCAAGGTCTACGACGCGACCGGCGGCACCTCTCAGCAGGTCGCCGACATCTGGCCGAGCCTGCTCAGCCAGGACAACGGCTGCGCCGTGGCCAAGGCGGTGCGTGTCGGTGGGAGTTGGAAGCTCGAAGTGATCAACACGACGGGCAAGATCAAGCAGGGGGACGAGCACGCCCTCATGCGCTTCGCGGTCAGCAAGTAGGACGTCACCGAGACACGGGGGATGGTTGTGAGTGCGGTGCTCTATGGGGAGCGGTCGTGGAATCCGCTGGCCCGGACAGTGGAGTTGACCCCGGACCAGCTGCGGAGAGGGGGCAAAACCACACCGTTGAGCGAGCTGAACCTCGCCGCCATGGCGGAGGCGTTCCAACGCGGGTGCTGGCTCGGCGGCGGAGGGGCGGAACGCCCGCTGGAGCGACTGCCGCAGGAGACAGGGGTGGTTCCGGTGACCCGTGTCACGGGCACCACTACGCCGGTCAGGGCACGTCAGGCGGCCGAGTTCGCCGGCACCCTGGGGGAGTTGGCGGTTCGGCAGTGCGGTGGGCCCGATCAGGTGGCTGCCCTCGGGGCCCGGGCCCGGGCCGAGGGAGTGCCGTTGTGGATCGCGCGGCGCTACGCGACCGGCCCCGCCGGGCCGATCACCGTCGCGGTGGACCGGCGCCTGGTGCGCGTGGATGTGTGGGGGCCGCACGCTCCCGTCGTACGGCTCCGGGCGCCCCAGGGTTTCGCCCGCGACACCTCCGATCCGTCCAAGGGACTGCGCCTGACGGTCGGCGACACCACGGCCCGGCTCGGGCTGACGAAGAAGATGCGCAAGTCCAAGTGCCTGGTGGAGGTGTGGTTGTCCGGGCAGCACTGGGTGTTGCGGCGGGAGAACGCGGTCAGTTCGTGGCTGCTGCGTGATGAGCGGCGGGTCGCCCTGCTGATGCGGCCCCCGCGGCGGCCCGTGCCCGAGCCGGACTCGGTACTGCTGCCGCTGTCTCCGGTGCGCTACGAGAGTGCTGACCCGCTGGATGCCGTCATGGCGCAGGTCTTCGCTGTGTCCTTCGGCCTCGGTGACGGGACGGGTCTCGCCCGGTTCCGGGCGGAGTGGCGCCCGGGGACGGCTGGTGAGCCGATCGCCGCCGACGGCGGCTGGGACCGCGCCTGGTTCAGCAACCTCGGCACGGGGAGCGACGACAACGACTCCGGCGGCGGTGACGGTTGGGGTTCGGACGGCGGTGACGGTGGCGACGGCGGCGGCGATGGCGGGGGTGACGGCGGAGGCGATTAGCCGACCATCAGCGCTGAGGCGGATCAGTGGGGTGGCAGGAAGCACCCTGAGCGCCAGGTCTGGGTGGTCGTCGCCGACCAAGGTTCAGTCGAGGGGCGACTCGTCGGCGAGCTGATGGTTGCGGTCGATCTCCGGCATGTGCGCTTCGGCCCAGGCCCGCAGCGCGGAGAGCGGGTCTTCGAGGGACAGGCCGAGCGCCGTGAGCCGGTAGTGGACGGCGGGCGGCACGGTGGGCTCCACGCGGCGGCCAACCAGACCGTCGCGAACCAGGCTCTGCAAGGTGACGGAGAGCATCTTCTGCGAGATGCCCGGGACCCGGCGCCGCAGTTCCGCGAAACGCAGCTCGCCCGGAGCCTCTTCGGCCAGCACCTTGACCGCCATCGACGTCCACTTGGTGCCTATGCGGTCCAGCAACTGGCGCGTCGGGCAGCGCGGATCCATCAGGTCACCGCGCTCACCGCGCTCACCGCGCTCACCGCGCTCACCGCGCTCACCGCGCTCACCGCGCTCACCGCGCTCACCGCGCTCACCGCGCTCACCGCGCTCACCG
>NZ_JBHUYR010000001.1:303419-305995 GCF_042668605.1 Streptomyces sp. NPDC057280 | reverse complement strand
GGGCTCACTCTGCTCACCGCGCTCACCGGGCTCACTCTGCTCACCGCGCTCACCGGGCTCACCGGGCCTCGACCTGGTCACCTGGGGCTCACCACCTGAAGGGAAAGTGCCGTCTTGGGCGGATCAGGCTAGTTCCCTAGCGTGACCTTGTCACCGATCCACACCACCCTTCAGGAGACCCCCGCCATGCCTGAGCTGCGACGCATCCCGGTCAACGGTGTCGAACTGAACGTCGCCCTCGCCGGGTCGGGCCCGGCTGTCCTGTTGCTGCACGGCTTCCCGCACACCTGGGAGGTGTGGACGGAGGTCATGGCCGACCTGGCCACCCGCCACCGGGTCATCGCTCCGGACCTGCGAGGATTCGGCGCGAGCGGCCGGGCCGCCTCCGGGTATGACGCGGGCACCCTGGCCGAGGACGCCGCGGCGCTGCTCGCCGCACTCGACGTCTCCTCGGCCGCGGTGGTGGGCATCGACGCCGGTGTGGCGCCGGCCTTCCTCCTCGCCCTGCGCCGGCCCGGTCTCGTCCGGCGCCTCGTCGTCATGGAGGCCGTGCTGGGCGGGCTGGCCGGCGCCGAGGACTTCCTCGCCGACGGACCGCCGTGGTGGTTCGGCTTCCACTCCGCCGCACCCGCCCTGGCCGAGACCGTGATCGAGGGACACGAGGCGGACTACGTCGACTGGTTCCTGCGCACCGGCACGCTCGGCGACGGGGTGCCCCCCGCTGTGCGCGACGCCTTCGTCCGCGCGTACACCGGCCGCCAGGCGTTGAGCTGCGCGTTCTCGTACTACCGGGCCCTGCCCGAGAGCGCGGTGCAGATCGAGCGGGCAGTCGCCACCGCCCGACTGACGGTGCCGACCATGGCGCTGGGCGCCCGGCCCGTCGGTACGGCGCTGGAACGCCAGCTCCGCCCGTTCACCGACGATCTCACCGGGCACGTCATCGAGGACTGCGGCCACATCATCCCGCTGCACCGGCCACGTGCCCTGCTCACCCTGCTGCGCCCGTTCCTGGCCGGCGAAGACGTGCGAGCGGCATGACAGGGGGCCGGCGCACGCTGGGTGGGCGCGGGCGTCTCATCTGCGAAAGGGGGTTGACCTTCACGCATAGGTCAATGCCTAGCGTCCCCGTATGAAGTCCTCTGCGAAGAACGCTTCGTTGCTTACTGTGTCCCGCCTGCCCGGCACGGGTTTGGAGGTCCGCCTCGCCGCACGGCCCGTCGGGCTCCCGACCCCGGACCATTTCGACATCGTCGAGGCCGACGTCCAGGCCCCCGCACCGGGCCAGGTGCAGGTCAGAAACCTGTTCATGTCACTCGACCCCGGCATGCTCATGCTGATCGCGGGCCGGTCCGCGCTGCCGATGCCGCCCTATGAGGTGGGCGAGGTGATGTACGGGGACGCGCTCGGCGAGGTGGTCGCCTCGGCAGACCCGTCGCTGAGCGAAGGAGAGCTGGTGGTGCACCGGTTCGGCTGGCGGGAGTACGCCGTGGCCGAGGCCAGTGCGTTCCGCCGCGTGGACAGGGCCGCTTACCCCAGCCCGTCGATGCACTTGGGATTCGGGCTGGTCGCCTACGTAGGGCTCATGGACGCGGCAGGGCTGCGACCGGGCGACACCGTCTTCGTCTCCAGCGCAGCTGGAGCGACGGGGAGCATGGCGGGTCAGATCGCCCGGCTCAAGGGAGCCCGCCGGGTGATCGGAAGCGCAGGCTCGGCTGCCAAGGTGGCCCACCTGACCGACAAGCTCGGATTCGACGCGGCCTTCGACTACCACGACGGCCCCGTGCTCGACCGGTTGCGCGAGGCGGCCCCGGACGGCATCGACGTCTACTTCGACAACGTGGGAGGCGAGCAACTGCGCGCCGCCATCGAGGTCATGAAGGTGCACGGCCGGATCGCGGTCTGCGGAGCCCTCAACCGGCAGCGCACTGCCCGCCCCGACGAGGGTCCCGGTGACCTGCTGAGTGTCCTGGGCAAACGCCTGACCATCCGTGGCTTCACCCTGTGGGACCACCTGGACCGGGCCGCGGAGTTCGGCGAACAGTTCCGCGGCTGGCTGCGCGAGGGGGCCATCGTCTACGACGAGACAGTGATCGGCGGCCTGGAGCGCGCGCCCGAGGCACTCCTGGACCTCGTCCGCGGCCGGCACACCGGGAAGACCGTGGTCCGCCTCGGGAGTTGACCGCAAGGTATACGTCACGCCTGACAATCACCCCGGAGGGGCCACGTGTTGATCGGTGAACTCGCCGCACAGACAGCGACCACGACGCGCGCCCTGCGCTACTACGAGGAGCAGGGCCTACTGGAGTCCGACCGGTCGCCGTCGGGCTACCGCGTCTACGGCCCGCATGCGGTGACCAGGGTCCGAAACGTCCGCGACCTGCTCGCCTCCGGGTTCACCGTGGACAACGTCAAGTCCTTCGTGCGCTACCTTGACACCGACCTGCCGGAGGTCTTCGAGTACTCGCCGTTGTGGGCCGGCCGGCCGCGCGCGGGGGGCCCACCGGGGGGGGGGAGAGCAGGGGATAGAGCCACCCCGCCGAACCGGGGGGCCGCCCCCCACAGACCCGGGGCCCGGG
>NZ_JBHUYR010000001.1:0-303409 GCF_042668605.1 Streptomyces sp. NPDC057280 | reverse complement strand
GTCGGGGCTCCCCGTCCAACCCCTCCACGGCGTGCGCGCGCCCCCCCCCCCCCGGCGGGGGGGGGGTGTCGGGGGGGGGGGGGGGGGGGCCCCCGCCCCCCCCCCCCCCCCCACAACGGGTGGCTGAACTGGAGGAGAAGATCGCAGCCCTGACACGGCTGCGCGACACCCTCATGCACCGGATGCCCTGGTTGGCGACGCCCAGGGACATGCCGCGGAGTGAGCATGTCAGCGATCTCGTGACGGATATGCGTCGAAGGGAGCACGCCGAGCGGGCTCGGTAGTCTGCGCGAATGACGAGCGAGCCGGTAACCGAGCTGTCCGAGGCCGAGTACCTGAGTGTCTGGGACCGCTTCTCCACGGAGTTCGCCTTCAGTCCGAGCGTGAACCCGGCCAAGCGGCCTGCGATCAAGGAACGGGCTGACTCCGTCACATGGAGTCTGGCGTCACTGGACGAGGACCCGGGATATACGCGTCTGGAGCGCTTCGTCACGGTCGTCGAGCGGGGACTGACTGTGTGCGTCGAGCCGGAGGCCAGGCTGTACGCACTCGACTGGCAGCACACCTCCTACTCCTTCGCTCCGCATCGCGTCGGCGGGCACGGCCGGCCACCATGGCCGCTGAGCCCCTACCCCGACGGCGATTACTACATCTACCTCTCAAGAGACTTCCGACTCGGCAGCTTCGGACACCCATGGGAGTCGTCGGTATGTCTGTTCGGCCAGGCGCTGCTGGATACGGTGGCCGCCGAGGTCGACGACGTCCTTGGACCACCCCTGCGCCGTGCTGGTAGGAGCTTGCGGGCAACGTGACGCCCTGTACATGCGCATCGCCAGGAGCTCGGCGCTGCAGCCGTTGCTGACCGTCCAGGCCCTGGCCTACGGCGGCGTGCCGGTCGCGCTGCGGACACGCTCCTAGCCTGCGCTGACGTGAAGCGCGCGCAGCCCCGTGGAGCACCCGCGTTGCTCAGGCGCTGTGGGTCCCCGGGAGGCAGGCCGGTGTGACGATGACAGCCCGCGCGGAGCCGGGGACGGGCGGCCGCCCACCCTCGCAAGGGGGCCGCCCGCACCCGGCCGTACAGGACGCGTCAGCCGGCGGTCATCGCCGTTGCCGCGTACGTCAAGGCGATCAGGGCCATGACGGCGGCCGGGACGGCCCGGAGCGGCGGGTCGCCGTGGCGCAGGTGGACCACCGCTGCCCCGGTCATCAGCAGGACGAGGCCCGTCGCGGCGGCCACGCCCAGCGGCGTCCAGGCCAGCCCCGTCAGCAGACCGGCGACCGCTGCCACCTCCAGCGCGCCGACGAGGCGGTAGAGCCGTACCGACATGCCCAGATGGGCCGCTGCCTGGCGCATGACCGGCGCCGCGGCGAGCTTCGCCAGCCCCAGTGGAAGCAAGACCAAGGACAGCACGGCGGTGAGCAGGAGGGTCATGAGGCGGACCTGTCCTTGCGGCGCTGCTCGCCCAGTCGGGCGTAGTGGTCGATGAGTTCGGGGCTGTCGACCGTGGCCGGATTGACGACCTCCTCCACCGCAGCGCCCTGGAACAGCCGCTTGATCGGGACCTCCAGCTTCTTGCCGGTACGGGTGTGCGGGATGCCGGGAACTTCGAGGATCTCGTCGGGGACGTGGCGGGGTGAGGCACCCGTGCGGATGGCGTCGCGGATACGGTCGCGCAGGGCGTCGTCCAGCTCGACCCCCGCCGCCGGGACCACGAACAGCGGCATCCAGTAACCGCCGTCCGGCTCCTCCGCGCCGATGACCAGCGCCTCGGCGATCTCGGGGAGACGTTCGACGACGTCGTGGATGTCGGCGCTGCCGAGGCGTACGCCGTTGCGGTTGAGCGTCGAGTCGGAGCGGCCGTGGACGATCACCGAGCCGTGCCCCGTGACCGTGATCCAGTCGCCGTGTCGCCACACCCCGGGGTACGCCGAGAAGTAGGCGTCGCGGTAGCGGTTGCCGCCGGGGTCGTTCCAGAAGTACAGCGGCATCGAGGGCATGGGGCGAGTGACCACCAGTTCGCCGACCTGGTCGATGACGGGGAAGCCCTCGCCGTCGTACGCGGCCAGCGCCACACCCAGGTTCGGCGCGGACAACTCGCCTGCCCAGACCGCCGTGTTGGGGGCGCTGCCCGCGAACCCGGAGACGATGTCGGTGCCGCCGCTGATGGAGGCCAGCAGGACGTGGTCGCCGACGTGGTCGCGGACCCAGGGGTAGGCGGAGGCGGGCAGGGTCGAGCCGGTGCAGCCGACGACGCGGATCGAGGACAGGTCGTGGACGGCCGGGTCGATGCCGAACTTGGCCATGCCCAGCAGGTATTGGGGGCTGGTGCCGAAGACGGTGACCCGGTGACGGGCGGCCAGGTCCCACAGGACGTCGAGCTTGGCGAAGGGGGCCGGGCTGCCGTCGTAGGTGCAGGTCGTGGCGCCGGTGAGGAGGGTGGAGGCGACCAGGTTCCACATCATCCAGTGGGTGGTGGTGTACCAGAGCAGGCGGTCGCCGGGGCCCAGGTCCGAGTGTAGCCCCAGAGTTTTGAGGTGCTCCAGCAGCACGCCGCCGTGGCCGTGGACGATGCCCTTGGGCAGGCCGGTGGTGCCGGAGGAGAAGACGACCCACAGCGGGTGGTCGAACGGGACCGGCACGCAGGTGAGTTCCTCGGTGCGGGTAGAGGCGTCCTCCCAGGGGACGACCAGGGACGGGTAGGCCCGTGACGGCCAGGCCAGGCCGACATGGCCCACCAGCAGGGTCGCCTTCAACGTGGGGAGGGCGTGGGCGAGTTCGAGGGTGGCGTCGCGGCGGTCGTGGGTGGTGCCGTTGAAGAGGTAGCCGTCGGCGGCGATCAGCACGGTGGGTTCGAGCTGGGCGAAGCGGTCGGCGGCTGCCTTGGGGGCGTAGTCCTGTCCGCACACCGACCAGATGGCGCCCAGGCTCGCGGCGGCGAGGAACGCGACGATGGCGTGCGGGGTGTTGGGGAGATAGCCGACGACCCGGTCGCCCTTGCCGACGCCGAGGTCGCGCAGGGTGGCGGCCACGGACGCCACCAGGGCACGCAATCGGGCGCCGGTCACCTCGTACCCGGCACCGGTCTCGTCGAGCGCGATGATCGCCACGTCGTCGTCCGCCAGGTTGCGCAGGGCATGGTGGGCGTAGTTGAGGGTGGCGCCGGGGAACCAGCGGGCGCCTGGCATCCGCTCCTCGGCCAGCACCTGCTCGTAGGGGGTGTCGGCGTCGATGTCGAAGTACTCCCACACCGCGCCCCAGAAGCCCTCCAGGTCGGTGACCGACCACTGGTGCAGGGCGGCGTAGTCGCCGGGGGCGATGCCCTGACGCCGGGCGAAGTCCGCGATGCGACTGGCGGCCGCTGTCTCCGGATCGGGGGTGAAGAAGGGCGTGCTCATCACGTCGTACTCCTCAACAGGCTTTTCGGGGCCGTCCGTTCGGAAGGGGCAGGGCTTCGGGTGGTGTGCAGCAGGGAGGCCCAGGCTGCCGTCGATGTGAAGTCGCGGCCACCGGAGGGGACGACGTCCAGCACGACGCGGTCGGGACGCAGCAGAACCGCGTCCGCGTGTCCGGCGCGCAGCCAGGCGGCGAGAGTGCCGTCGTCGCCGAGGTCGGCCACCGGGACCGCGTGCACGCCGAGGCCGTGCGCGAGCGCGGTCAGGGAGGGGCCGGGTTCGGCGGCGGTCAGCACGGCGAAGGAATCGCCGAGTACGGCGTCGAGACGGGTGCGCCCTCCAGCGCTGACCCACGGTTGGGGGCAGTGCGTGCCTGCCAGGCCCCTGCGGGCCCCGCGCCGCACCAGCGGTCCTGCGGTCAGGGGCGGGCTGAGGTCGCGGCCGGCCAGCTCGGTCAGGCCGGGTATGCGGCAGGCGGCGCCCAGCACCCGGCGGCGGATCGCGGCGGCGCCGTCCTGCCCGCCCGTCATGGCCCAGCCCATGGCGACCGCGAGGCGGACCACATGCCGTGCGTGCGGCTTGCGTTCGCTCTCGTAGGTGTCCAACAGCCGTTCGTCGCCGCCCTGCTGGAGGACGCGGGCGAGTTTCCAGGTCAGGTTGTAGGCGTCCCGCAGCCCCGAGCACAGGCCCTGCCCGATGAACGGCGGGGTGAGGTGGGCGGCGTCGCCGAGCAGGAAGACCCGCCCGCTGCGCCAGCGGTCGGCGAGGCGGGCCCGGAAGGTGTACTCCGTCTCGCGGACCACCTCGAAGTCTCCGGCGTACGAGGGCGGCAGCCACGGGGCGACCAGCTCACGGACCGTCTCTTGCCCTTCGCCGAGCCGGAACTCCCAGCGGTAACGGTTCTCGCTCACGCGCATGAAGGTGGCCGGCCGGGCCGGGTCGCAGACCTGGTCGACCCCCTCCCAGCAACGGACGGGGCCCGTCGTGTCGACGTCGATGACCTTCCAGCTCTCCTCGAAGCGCAGGTCCTCCCAGGTGCCGCCGATGGCTTCGCGGGTGAGGCTGTTGGCGCCGTCGCAGCCGAGGACCGCGTCGGCCCACAGCTCGTGCCCGCCGCCGTCCTCGTCACGGTAGGTCACCCGGACGGGACCGGTGGAGTGCGGGCCGACGCCGGTGACCTCCACGCCGGCGCGCAGTTCGCACTCGGGGCGCCGGGCCAGGGCGTCGCGCAGTACGCGTTCCAGTTCGGGCTGGTCGAACATGCTGGTCTGCGGGTAGCCGTGGTGGCCGTGTTCGGTGCGCCGGAACTCGGCCATCACCCGATGGCGGGCGTCCAGCAGTCGCAGCCCTTTCGCCGGGCGGCTGATCGCGGCGAACTCCTCACCGGCGCCCGCCGCTTGGAGGATCCGGTGGATCTCGTCGTCGCCCGCGACGGCGCGGGGGAGCGGGTAGATGTCCTGGTGGCGTTCGAGGACGACACTGCGGACTCCGCGCCGGGCCAGGAGAAGGGCGGCGGTCACGCCCACCGGCCCGGCCCCGACGATCACGACGGGCACACGTGCGGCTTCATCGACGGTCATGTGCGGCTCACCTCGGGTGTCAGTTCGCGGCGGCGACGGGCGTGCGCTGCTCGCCGAGGTCGATGCGGCCGTCGGGGGTCGCGATCGTCGCCGTGATCACGTCGCCCGGACTCAGGTAGTGCGGGTTCTTGGCCTGGCTCTTGAAGAAGGCCTTCCACTTCACGGCGGGCGGCAGCAGCGCGCCGATCTTCTCGACGGCCTTCGGCGGGGCCTTGAGCGCGGTGCCGCCGGGGGTGCCGGTGAGCAGCAGGTCGCCGGCGTCCAGGGTCTGGAAGCGGGCCAGCAGGGTCAGCGCCTGTGCCGGGCGGACGATCATGTCGGCGAGGGTGCGGTCCTGGCGCAGCTCGCCGTTGACGCTCAACTTCAGCCGCAGGTCGAGGAGATGAGCGAAGTCCTCAGGCTCCAGCAACGCCAGGTACGGACCGGTCGGCGTGAAGGTCGGGTACGACTTGCTCTCGTAGAACTGCGTCTTGGTCAGCTGCACCTCGCGGGCGCTGACGTCGTTGGTGATCACCAGTCCGGCGACGTACGACGGCAGGTCCCGCTCCTCGACGACGGTGCCGACGGGCAGGTGCGCGCCCATGACGAGGCCGAGTTCGATCTCGTAGTCGAGGAACTTCACGTGCGAGGGGCGGACGACGGCGTCGCCGGGGCCGCTGACCGAGCCGGACGCCTTGCGGAAGAAGGCGGGCGGGATGTCGCCCTTGAAGCCCGAATCGCGGGCGTGGCTGCGGTAGTTGACCATCTGGGCGACCACCCGGCAGGGGGTGGTGACCGGCGAGAGGGCGGCCAGGTCGGCGACGGGCGTGCCCGGTTCACCGGAGACGGCGGCCGCACTGACGGCGTCGCGGTCGGCGAGCAGTTCGGAGGTGGTGGCGGCCTTGGTGTCGACCGGGACGGCGCGGTCGCCGAGGACGACCCACCAGCCGTCGGCGGTGCGCAGGACATTGATGCTCATGTCAGTGCCTTTGTGAGGGGGATTCGCGTGCGGGGGTCAGGAGTTGGCGGCCTGGGGAAGGCCGAACTCGTGCCGGGGTCAGGAGTTGGCGGCCTTGAGCAGGCCGAACAGTCGTGCCGGGTCCATCTCGTTGTCGCCGCGCAGGGCCTCGATGACATCGCGGAGCCGCTGCGGGGAGGGGCTCGCGCCGAGGAAGTCGCGGGTGGCGGGCGGCCCCCACTGGGCGAGGCCGCTGGTCGACATGGGCGCCCAGCCGGGCTCGACATCGCAGGAGAACAGGTCGCCGTCGGCGAAGTGCTCCAGCATGAAGTGGTCGGGGTCTCGCCAGTAGTCGAAGAGCTGGCTGCCCTGGATGTGCCGTCCGATGCCCCAACTGCGCTTGTATCCGCGCTCCTTGAGGTACTCGCCGCCTGCGGCGATGGAGTCCAGGTCGGTGACCTGGTAGGCGGAGTGGACGTATCCCGTGCCCGGCCCCAGGTGCATCGCGAGGGTGTGGTGGTCGGCCGGCACACCGCCCAGGTCGCAGCGGATGAACGCCATCGTCGGGCCGCGGTCGCGCTGACCGTCCAGGAACAGGAAGTCGGACACGATCATGCCGAGGGTGTCCAGGTACCAGTCCAGGGCCCGGCCGAACACCCGCGTCTCCAGCACCACGTGGCCGAGCCGCTGGATGCGGGACGGCTCGCGCGCCGGCCGCTGGGTGGCGTTGGTACGCCGGTGATCCGTGCCGAAGTTGAGGAGCAGCGGCCGCTGTTCCGGCAGCGCGGGGAGCTGTTCGCCGCAGTGCACGACCCGGACCGGAAAGCCGGAGGGGTCGAGCAGGTCGACGACCTTGCCGCCCCCGGGAACGTCGGCGTCCCGCACGTCCCGGCCCGTCGCGCGGGCCAGCCGGTCCAGGTCACCCCGCTCGGCGGCACGGAACGCCGGACCGATGAAGCGGGACGTACGACCGCGTCGGATCACCATGCAGGGCGAGCCCGCGAAGGTGCCTCGCAGCCACAGCTCGCTGTCGGTGCGGGCGGCGACGCCGAAGCCGAAGTCGCGGGCGAAGACCTCCGCCCGGTCGAGGTCGGGCTTCTCGAACTCCAGCCAGGCCAGGTCCGCCACCTTGATCACGGGATTCCGGGAGCGGCCGGGGTGTTCGCCGCGCAGGGCACCCTGCTCGCTGTGGAGGTCCTGGTGGGCCGTGAGGACGTCCCCGTTGACGCGTGTTTGAGACATGGTGCCCTCCGAGCAACATTGCCGTAATGAGGAAATCATCAACTGTGACAGTTTCTTCGTCAAGACGTTCGCCGTAGGAAATGATGAATTCATCAGGACTGCGATCGTCATAGTGCGACCGTTAGACTTCTCCGCATGTCTACGTCAGCCCCGCCCAGCAACCGGTTCGAGCGACGTCGCGCAGAGACCCGTGGAGCTCTCGTGCGAGCCGCCCGGCAGATCCTCGCCGAGACCGGCGACACCAGCGCGAGCATCCAGACGATCGCCGAGCGCGCGGACGTGGGCTTCGGCTCCTTCTACAACCACTTCGACTCCAAGGCGGAGTTGTTCGAGACGGCAGTGGTCGACGCCCTCGAGGAGTTCGGGCAGGAATTCGACGAGCGTCTGACGGGGGTCGATGACCCGGCGGAGCGGGTCGCTGGCGGCTTTCGGCTCAGTGCCCGCATGGCCGACTCCCACCCGGAGCTGATGCAGGTCCTGCGCCGCCGCGGCCTCGCGCACATCCACTCGGGCAAGGGGCTGGCCCGACGCGCCCTGCGTGACCTCGAGGTCGGCATCGCCTCCGGCCGCTTCACGCCCGTCGACCCCATGGTCGCCCTGTCCGCGCTGGGCGGCACCCTGCTGTCCCTGGTGGAACTGCGGTTCGCCCGCCCCGAGGTGGACGGCGACGAGGCCGCGGTCAACCTCGCCGAGATGGTCCTGCGGATGCTGGGCCTGCCCGCGGACGAAGCGCACGAGGTCGTCCGGCGCCCCTTGCCTGACGCCGCCTGACGGCCTCACGCGGACGACGCGTCCGGGTGGAACGTGACCGAGCGGCCGGTGAAGCGGGCGTCGATTCCGTCCGCGCCGGTGGTGACCGCCCGCAGCCGGAGCCCTTCAGGCACGTTCTGCAGTGGAACGGGCTCGTCCAGGGCCTTGTCGAGCAATGATTTGAGCGGCGGGAGCAGTTCACCCTGTTCCGCGCGTACGCCCGTGAAGGCGATGCTGTTGCCGCCGGCCGCCGAGACGGCCGCGCTCACGGTCACGTCGCCGGCGAGCGGCAGGCTCGCGGTCGCGTTGACCCGGCCGGGCTCGTCCCCCTGTGACACCTGCACGCCGAGCGCGCTCGACACGTCCGCGTACGACAGGAACGCGGTCGCTGTGACGCTGTCCGCGCGCGCTTCGTCGGCGCTCCCCGAGGTCTTCAGCCCGTCCATCCCGACCGTCAGCCTGGTCACCGGGAGCGGCCGGGTGCTGCCGCCGGCCGGGATGTCGTGGGCGGTGAGGTCGACATGGTCCAGACTGCCCGCGGCCAGTTGGTTCAGTACGGGGAAGCCCCTGACGTGCACCGACGGCCGATCGGCGGTTCCCATGCCGTCCTGGAACGCCTTGGCCGTACGGCTCTCCGCGCGAACGGCGGCGATCCGGTCGACCGCGACTGCGCCGACCAGCAAGGCCACCACGGACGCGGCGGCGAGGATCATGTGCCGCCTGGTGCGGTTCGGAGGGCTCACGTACACGGAGGCGGCACCGTAGTAGGGCTCGCCGACGTACTCCTCGTCGCGGGGGGACTGATGCATGGTGCTCCTCTTCGAGTGGTGCTGGGGAAGTGCGCTTACGCGGCGTCGCCCGCGGGCCGGACAAGCCCGTGGACGCACGCCGCGGCGCTGTCGCCGGCCACGCCCATCGCGATCAGGGCGGCGGTCGCGGTGCGGGTGCCGTCGTCGCTCCAGACCCCGCTGTTGACGCAGTCGAGAAGCCCGAGCAGGTGCCCCTCCAGCGCCCGGGTCAGGACGACCGGGGGGATGCCGGTCTGGAAGGCTCCCTGCCGCTGACCCCGGCCGATGATCGCCTCCGTCCTGTCCCGCGCGGGGGCCAGGACTTCAGCGAGCCGATCGGCCCCGAGGTCCTGGGGGGCGAGGCGGAGCAGGATGCGGTAGCGATCTCCGACGGGCCACACCGCGAGGACGAAGCACGCCAGCTCCGTGACCGCGTCCGCCACCGGTGCGCGCGGGGCCGCGAGCGCCTGCCGCAAGGCCCATGTGGCCTCCTCCACCAGCCCCTCCATCAGTGCGGCCCGGCCGTTGAAGTGGCCGTAGACCGTACGGCGCACCACCCCTGCGGCCTCGGCGATGTCACCGAGGCTGCTGTCGGGGTCGCGGGCGAGTTCCTGCCGGGCCGCCTCCAGGATGCGGGCCCGCGTGAGCAGGGTGCGGCTGCGTTCCGGGGCGGCTGTGAGGTGTGCGTGGATCATGTCGAACCTCCGGTAGGCGGGGGAGGGCGACTCGATAGTTGCACATCGACGAGCAATAAACTAGTCTGCACATCAACGGGCAATTAGCTGCCCCGGTGCCGGGCCCCTCTTGGCCCCGCGTGCACCGATCCCGTCGATTCCGCACCCCCGAAGCCTCCGCTTCACCTCCTGCCGAGGAGCCCGACCATGCCGCTCATCCCGAACACACCCGTCGAGAAGATGACGGAGCCCTACCACCGCCGCTGGTGGGCCCTGCTGGTCCTGTGCCTGAGCCTGCTGATCGTCGTCATGGCCAACACGTCACTGATCGTGGCCGCCCCCGACATGACGCGGGAACTGGGGCTGTCCAGCAGTGACCTGCAGTGGGTCATCGACGGCTACACCGTCCCCTACGCCGCGCTGATGCTGGTGCTGGGCGCGATCGGCGACAAGTACAGCCGCCGCGGCGCCCTCGTCCTCGGACTGCTGATCTTCGCCGGAGGTTCGGTGATGGGCGGCCTGGTCGATGAGACGAACCTCGTCATCACAGCCCGCGCGATCATGGGCGTCGGTGCCGCCGTCGTCATGCCGGCCACGCTGTCGCTGCTGGTCGCGATCTTCCCGCGCGCCGAGCGCGCCAAGGCGATCACCGCCTGGTCCGCGACCTCCGGTCTCGCCATCGCCGCCGGCCCGCTGGCCGCAGGCTGGCTGCTGGAGAACCACGCCTGGGGCTCGACCTTCCTGATGAACGTCCCCGTCGCCGTCCTCGGCGTCGTCGGCGCCCTGCTGCTCGTGCCGCCGTCGAAGGCGGAGGGCATGGGCCGCATCGACTACGTGGGCGGTCTGCTGTCGATCGTGTCGGTCGGCTCCCTCGTCTACGCGACCATCGAGGGCCCGCACTTCGGCTGGGGCGTCGGCCCCATCACCGCGGCCGTCGTCGCCGGCGTGGGCCTGCTGGCCTTCGTCGCCTGGGAGTTGAAGCACCCCAACCCCATGCTCAACGTGCGCAAGTTCACCGAGCGCTCCTTCAGCGGCTCGATGCTCGCCGTGCTGTTCTTCTTCTTCGGCACCTTCGGCTCGATCTACTACTCCACCCAGTTCCTGCAGTTCGTCCTCGGCTACGACGCCCTGGAGACCGGCATCCGACTGCTGCCGCTGGCCGGAGCCGTGTTCGTCGGCTCCGCCGTCACCGGCAAACTCGCCCCGAAGCTCGGCGTGAAGATCGTGGTCGGCACCGGCATGGTCATCGGCACCGCGGGCGTCTTCCTGCTCACACAGATCGAGTCGGGCTCCACGTACACCGACTTCCTGGCGCCCCTGCTGCTGCTCGGCTTCGCCATCGGCCTGAGCCTGTCCCCGGCCACCGACACCATCATGGGCTCCTTCCCCGAGGACGAACTGGGCGTCGGCGGCGGCGCCAACGACACCGCCCTGGAACTCGGTTGCGCCCTGGGCATCGCCATCCTCGGCTCGCTGCTGGCCACGTCGTACAAGGACAAGCTCACCGACATGGTGGGCGGCCACCTCCCGGCCGAGGCCATGGACGTTGCCAAGGACTCCGTCGGCGGTGGCATCGCAGTCGCCGAGCGGGTTGCCAAGAACCCTCAGGGCGGCGCCGAGCAGGCCCAGACCCTGCTGGGAGCGGTGCACGAGTCCTTCGCCCACGCCATCGCCCACACCAGCCTGATCGGCGGCATCATCATGGCCGCCGGAACCCTGATCGTCATCGCCGTCCTGCCCGGCCGCAAGCACACCGCCCAGCACGGCGAGGCAGATGCGGCACCGGCGACCGAGGAGCAGAGCGAGACCGTGGGCGCCTGAGTCCAGTACACCGGAGGCCGGAACCCCGATTCCGGCCTCCTTCACCCCCAGAACGGGCTGTGCCTGAGCGGCGCACGGCCCCGGGACGGTGCCGGGAGGGGAAACCCGGCACCGTCCCTTTTTTGTTGTCCGCGACTGAGACGCTTCGTGGATGCCGGTCCGCGGTGAGTGATCTGACGTCCCGTCCGCCTGGCAGCTGACGGCCTGAAAAGAATTGGGGTGCGGTCGCTGAACTGGGGTGATAGGCAGGCCGTGTGACAGAGAGTCTTGAGTATTCCGCGCTGCTGCGACTGGTCGAAGAGCGGTCGGCTGCGTTCCGGAGTGCGGTTGCCGCCGCGCCCGGCCTGGACGCGCCGGTGCCGTCCTGCCCCGAGTGGACGGTGTTCGATCTGGTGCAGCACCTGGGTACGGGCCAGCGCTGGTGGGCCACCATCGTCGCCGCGGGCCCGGCCGAGGCTCCGCCGGCCAAGGATGCCGCGGAGGCGCCGCGCGAGCTCGAGGCGCTGCTGGCCTGGTACACGGAGTCGAACGAGCTGCTGCTGAGTGCGCTGCGCGAGGCGGGCCCGGAGCGCGAGTGCTGGGCGTGGTGGAGCGCCGGTGTGTCGCCGGCGAATGCCTGGGGCGTGGCCCGGCGCCGGGTGCACGAGTTGCTGGTGCACACCTACGACGCCCAGCTCGCCGCGGGCGCCGTGCAGCCGATGCCGGCGGAGGTCGCGATCGACGGCGTGGCCGAGTTCCTCGACACCTGCAACTCCACCCCGGCGGCGTGGCCGCACGAGCCCGCCACCATCCACTACCACGCCACCGAGGGCCGCTCCTGGCTCCTCGCTCTGGACGGCACCGGCGCCTGGCCCGCACCCCTCACGGACGACGCCGCGCCCGCCTCCGCTTCGGCCACGGGCACGGCTGAGGAACTGCTCCTGTTCGTCTGGGGGCGCCGCATGATGGGCGATCTGAAGATCGAGGGCGACCGGCAGGTGTTCGAGCAGCTCATCGCCTGGGAGCCCGAGGAGTAGGCAGGTCAATACCGCCGGCGGACGGTCTCGATGACGTCCGCCGACGGTGAACGACGTGTCACTGGCCGTCGGTCGTCGCCTCCGGCGTCGCCGCCGTGTCGTCGTCCGTTGTCCCGTCGTCCGACGACGTGCCCTGGGCCTCCTCGGTGACGACGACCACCGTGCTGCCCGCCTCGACCTCGCTCCCGGCCGCCGGGGTGCTGGAGGTGACCACGGCGTCAGAGGCCTGGGAGTAGCTGGAGGCGACGGTGACCTGGAGGCCGAGGCCGCCCAGTTCGTTCTGGACCTCCGCAAGGGTCTTGCCGATGATGTCCGCCGGGATCTGCACGGTCTGCACCGACTTGGCGATCCGGACGTCGACCGACGAACCGGGCTCGATCTCGTCCCCCGCGGCGACGCTCTGTTCGACGACGGTCCCGGCCGCGGCGCTGCTCTCCACCTCGGTGGTGTCGCCCAGCTCCAGATCGTGCTCGGCGAGCAGCTTGCGGGCCTCACTCAGGGTGCTGCCGGTGAGGTCGGGAACCGTGGCCTTCTCGGCCTCCTTGGCCACCGTGAGCGTGATCTGGGTGCCCTTCTCGACGCTCTCGCCGCCACCCGGATCCTGCTCCAGGACGGTCCCGGCGTCCTCGGTGGACACCCTGTGCCGGAGCTTCACCTTGAAGCCCTTGTCCTCCAGGATGCGGGACGCGTCGTCCTCGTCCTTGTCCGTGACGTCCGGTACCTCGACCTTCGGCGCACCGGTGGAAACCGTGACCGACACGGCCTCGCCCTTGTCGAGCCGGCCGTCCTGTGGGGACTGTTCGCAGATGTGCCCCTTGGGCTGGTCCGCGCAGGGCTCCTTCTTGGTGACGGTGAGCGTGAGTTCGACGTTGTCCGTCGTACGGCGGGCCTCCTCCAGGGTCTGGCCGACGAGATCGGGTACGTCCGTCCTGCCGTCGTCGGCCGTACCGCGCCCGAACATCAACCAGCCGAGCACGAGTGCCGCGACGACGACCGCGGCACCCATCCCGATCAGCGCGGCACTGCTGCCTCTTCGGCGACCGCTCTGCGCCGCGTCCTCGCTGTCCGGTTCCCCGTCGGCGGGGTCGAACGTGCGGTCCAGGACGGTTTGCGCTCCGAGGTAGGCCATGACGTCGGCGAGCATCTCCTGCGCCGACTGGTAGCGGTAGGCCGGGTCTTTCGCCAGTGCCCGCAGGACGATCGCATCGACCTGGGGGCCGACCTCGGGGTTGTAGAGACTCGGCCGTCGCGGTTCCTCCTGCACGTGCTGGTACATCACGGCCATCGGCGAATCGCCCGTGAACGGCGGGCGCAGGGTGAGAAGTTCGTACAGAAGGCAGCCCACCGAGTACAGGTCGGAGCGGGCGTCGATGGTGTGCCCCATCGCCTGCTCGGGGGAGAGGTACTGCGCGGTGCCGATCACCATGGAGGTCTGCGTCATGCCGACGTCCCGTGCGTCACGGGCGATGCCGAAGTCCATGACCTTCACCTGACCGGACCAGGTCACCATGACGTTGGCCGGCTTGATGTCCCGGTGGACGATGCCGTGCTGGTGGGAATGGGCGAGCGCCTCCAGAACGCCGGCCGTCACCTCCATGGCGCGTTCGACGGTCAGCGGTGGCCCGGAGTGCAGGGCCTCGCGCAGCGTGGTGCCGTCGACGTACTCCATCACGAGGTACGGCAACTGCGCCCCGTACGAGAAGTGTTCACCCGTGTCGTAGACCGCGGCGATGGCCGGGTGGTTCAGCGAGGCGGTGGACTGTGCCTCCCGCCGGAACCGCTCCTGGAGTGCCGGGTCGTGGGCGAGGTCGGTGCGCGGTGTCTTCACCGCGACGCCGCGGTCGAGCCGGAGATCGTGCGCGAGATGCACCTCGGCCATGCCTCCGGAGCCGAGGAGCAGCCGCAGTTCGTACCTGTCGCCGAGGACCGCCACCGGCGCAGGGTGGGAGAAGGCCAGATCGTCTGGTCCACCGAAGTTCATGCACAAGATAATTGCACATTCAGGGGTAACTAAAGAAGCGGGGGCGGACACGGAAAGACCCCGGCGCTTCGCACCGGGGTCATGTCGTACCGCAGGGGATCTCACCTCTCGGCGGCGGTCACCTCGTCCACGACGATCCGCGCCCGCTTCTCCGGCACACCGGCCGCGATGAGCGTGGTGACGGCCACCCGAGTGCCGTCGTCCTCGAGCGCCCCGGTGTTGACCTCCTCCAGCAGGGCGACCGTCATCGCCTCCAGACCGGCGCTGAGCACCGGGGCCGGCAGCTGGGTGTGGAAGACGCCGTCCCGCTGTCCCTGTTCCACGATGGCCGTGGCCCTGACCCGGGCGGGCTCCAGGATGCCGGCGACACGATCCATGCCGAGGTCCCGTCGGGCCAGCGCCAGGAGCATCCGGTAGCGGTCGCCCACGGGCCAGAGTGACAAGGTGAAGTGGGCGAGCGCCCGGTCGGCCGGTTCCGTCGCCGCCGCGCCGACGGCGACGGCGGCCTGGAGCGCCTCAGCGGCCTCCTCGGCCAAGGCCTCCAGGAGCGCGGCCCGCCCGGGGAAGTGCCCGAACAGCGTGCGTCGTACGACACCGGAGGCGCGGGCGAGTTCCTCCAGGGTGATGTCGGGATTGCGGCCGAGCTCCTGGCGTGCGGTGGCGAGGATGCGGGCCCGATTGGACCGTGCGTTGCGTCGTTGGGGCACGCGGCCGACGGGCTGGGACACGAAAGGAACCTCGAAGAAGCCAGGCGGAGAATGGACTTCTCCATTCTGGCACGGGGGCCCCGACCCGCCCGCGGACGCATCCGGGGCCGGTTGGGACCGGGTCAGGCGGGCAGCTCCTTGATGTCGGACGGCTCCTGCGGCTCGATGCCGTTGAAGCGGTGCCGGAAGTCGCTGGACGCGGGGTAGGCGGCGCGGCGGGAACGCATGATCGAGCCCAGCGGCCGGTGGGCCTCCAGGGCGTGCCAGGGGCTGAAGGACAGGACGTCGTCGGCGTAGCGGCGGCGGGCGTCGCTGTAGGCGTTCTGGGCGGGCAGATGCAGCACGGCCACCGTCTGGTGCGGTGACAGTTCCTCGGGCCACAGGACCGAGGCGTCCTCCACCGGCATCCGGTCGATGTCCGCGCACAGCTGGGCGCGGATGTCGTACTCGGCGCTGTTGTCCGCGAAGAAGTCGACGACCAGGTCGCGCAGGGCCGACTCGCCGGCCTTCTTGTCGACGTGGCTGCCGGTGAGGGCCCTGACGTTCGCCGAGCGGGGTGCGGCGGACATCTTCGCCACATGGTCGCCGTAGCGCAGCGCGGCCATGGAGTGGAAGGTCTCGCCGAGGATGTGGTCGTTGGCGGCGGCCAAGGTCTCGACGGCGGGCGGAAGCGGACGTCCGACGCGCGTGAGGGCCTTGGCGGCCACGCGGGCGGCCGCGCCGGTGAGCTGGAGCTGCTGGTCGCTCTGGCCAGGCTGTTTCTCCAACAGGTCCTGGAGTTTGGCGTACTCGGCGATGTTCCCGAAGGGCAGAGTGGGGTGGTTGACGAGGAGGAAGTCCTGGGTGGTGAAGCCGTCGTCGAGGGCGCGGGCCCCGGGGGCGCCGATCACCTTCATCGCGAGGCCGCGCTGGACGGGCACCTGGTCGGAGCGCAGGTCGCCGGGGGCGGAGGAGAAGCGGACGATCACCGGGTACGTGACAGGTCGGGCGAAGAGGCCCTGGGCGAGGTGGGCGGGCAGGTCGGGCTGGATGCGCAGCTCGCCGGCGAGCACGCCGTGGCTCTTGGCGTGGGCGTCGCGCAGGCCGTGGCGGTGTTTGTCGGCGACCTGCTGGTTGGCCTTGCCCATGGCCGCGACGACCTGGCGGACGAGTTCGTCCTCGTCCGGAAAGGGCTGTTCGAGGTCAGGGCTGTAGCGGACGTACGAGGTCATGGCGAGTGTCTCCGCGAGGGGGTGGGGGTCAGTTGCTGCCGAGCCAGCGGATGGCGGACAGACTCGGCATGAAGAAGTACTCGCCGCCGAGGAGGGTGTTGAAGGACTGGATGTTCTGCACCCGGCGCGGTGGGGTCCCGGGCACGGTGAAGTAGGCGCCCTTGTCCTGGAGGGAGATCATCGGGTCCTTCTCCTTGCCCAGGCCCATGAAGTTGCCGGAGCCGACCCATTCGCTCTGCAGGAACTCGACGTTGTCGATGGCCCGGGCACCGAGGGCGATGAAGTCCAGGCCGCGCGGCCGGCCGTCGTCCTTGAGGCGGTCGGGGGGCAGGGGAGTGCCGTAGGAGGTGCCGCGGCGGATGATCCGGCGGATGTTGACGTCGGTGAGGACCGTGAGCTCGGTGTCGCGCGGGTTCATCCGGCGGATGTGGGAGCCGAGCGGGGTGCGCAGCCCGCGTGGGTCGGCGGAGTAGTCGAAGTCGTTGATCCGGTTCGGATCCTCACCGATCGCGGGCGTGTCGCGGTCGGGCGAGAGGGCGAGAGGTGCGCCACTGCGCCAGCGGCCGACCAGCTTGGCGGCCAGCAGCTCGCGCTCGGCCTCGGTGGAGGCGTTGTCGTGCAGCCACTTGTTGAAGGCCGCGACGTGGGAGTGGTACTTGCGGAAGACGACGTACGTGCCGTTGCGGCCCAGGACGTCCGGAGCGGGTACGGGCAGCGGGATGCCCGTCTCGCTCGGGTAGCCGAGGACGAACTCACCGGCCTTGATGGGCCGTCCGTCGCCGGGCAGGGGTTCGGCGCCACTGCCCTCGACCACCGGCTGGCTGAAGCCGTCCCGGTAGCCGAAGACGTTGAACCCGTCGGCCGCGAAGTCCTGGTGCGACAACAGCCGGACGCCCGGTACCTCGCCCAATTCCTTCTCGTACGCGGCGACTTCGGCCCGCCAGTCGTCCTCGCTCGCGGCGTAGACCGTGACGGCGACATGTACCCGCGGCGTGCCGAAGGGGAACTCCCAGCGGTCCGGCGCGTTCACGCCGGTGTCCCGCAGCCGCTCGGCGCGGGCGGCCATCCCGGCGCGGAAGTTGGCCGGGAAGGAGGCCAGTGAGCTCTCCGGCAGCCCCAGCGCGACCAGACCCTGGTAGCTCAGGGCGAGGGCCAGCCAGGAGGGCTGCGGTTCGTCCCAGCGGGCCGCCGAGGTCACCCTGGGCGCCAGTCGGCGCAGCAGTTCCCTGCCCGCGGCCGGTTCGGTGATCTCCAGGATCGCGTGGGTGCCGAAGTAGGGCTCGGGCCGGGCCCGCAGCAGGGTCGCCTGGATGTCGTCGAGGTCCAGGGTGGGCGGGCGGCGCAGCCGCCGGAACAGCGGGGAAGGCATGGTGCGCCTGCCTTCAGTTCAGGTCCGACAGGAAACGCTGCACGGCGGCCTCCTGCCGCTTGAGCCGGTGGCCCTCCGCGACGGTGAGGTTGGGGTGGGCGACGAACCACGCCTCCGCCGGGATCTGGTACTTCACGATGAAGTCCTTCACGTCCGGCGAGGTGATGCCGGGCCAGCCCTCGACGTTGCTGAACAGGTAGTCCATGAACTCGGGGATCTTGGTGGCGAAGTCGTCGATGTAGGGGTCCCACTCGCCGTCGAAGGCGGTGGCGAACAGCAGCTTCGTGTCGTTGTCGAGGAACACGAACCGCATGTTGTGCAGCGTGCCGACCTGGCCCGCGCCCGCCAGGTTCCCGCCGACCAGGCCGAAGAATTTCCGCAGCCGCGCTGCGCCGTTCGGCTTCAGCGGCAGGATCGTCGTCAGCTCGGACACCTCACCGCTCTTGGCGCCGATCCGGCCGGCGGTGGTGACCGCGTGTTCGGCCATCTCCTCCTTGTCGGCGAGGATCTCGGCGGCCTTGAGCTTGAGAGCGATCTTCGCGTCCGACAGTGCGGTGTCGACCTTCTCGCGGACGGCGTCGGGGAACTGCTGGAACTTGGTGTGCAGGTCTGTCTCGCTCATGGCGCCTCTCCTTGGGCGTGGGCGGCAGTACGTCACTTACCGCCACAAATAGGTGATCGCTGGGTGACGTGCAAGCGGGTTGCGGCCCGCTTTCTGACCATCTCCGCAGGACTGATTACATCATCAGTTTGCTGTTCGGGCTTGTCAACGCGCTACTCGCTGGTAGTCACATGCGTCGAACCGGTCCACTACCTGCGCCGGTCGGCGAGCGGCTCGAGGACGCCCAGGCGGAGTGTTCGCCGTGACGACCGTCGGCGCCCGCTCGTCTCCGCCTCCCTCGCTCTGCTGCGGCTTCTTGCCGAGTGCGTTCGGCAGGCGGGTGTCTGTGGGGAACGCTGGCCCTCCCTTTTGAGGCGTCGCCGACACGACAGGCCCGCGCAAGGCGTTCAACGGTTCTCCCCGAGGGCACTCGGCCGCCGGCAGGTCGGACGGCGGGAGGTTCTGGTCTTGTTCGAGGGCTTTCAGACCAAGCAGGTTCAGGTCGATCAGGCGTCGATTTTCGTTCGCCACGGCGGACAGGGGCCGCCAGTGGTGCTGCTGCACGGTCACCCTCGAACATCTGCGACGTGGCACCGTGTCGCCCCGCTCCTGGTGCGAAGCGGCTTCACGGTCGTCTGCCCCGATCTGCGGGGCTACGGCCGTTCCACCGGTCCGGCGCCCACCGAAGACCACGCGGGACACTCCAAGCGGGCTGTCGCCGGCGACGTGGTCGAGGTGATGCGTTCCCTCGGCCATGACCGATTCGCGCTCGCTGGGCACGACCGTGGGGGCGCTGTCGCGTTGCGGCTCACACTCGATCACCCGGGCGTGGTCTCGCGGGTGGCACTGATCGACTGTCTGCCGCTGACCGAGCACTTGTCCCGCATCACACCCGAGTTCGCCACGCAGTGGTGGCACTGGTTCTTCTTCGCCCAGCCGAACATCCCCGAGCGGGTCATCAACGCCGATCCCGACAGCTGGTACCACGGTGATCCGCAGAGCATGGGGCGGGAGAACTACGACGAGTGGCGATCGGCCACGAGAAACCCCGACGTGGTGCGGGCGATGCTGGAGGACTACCGCGCCGGCCTCACCGTGGACCGACGACACGAGGAGGACGACCGCGCCGCCGGGAAGCAGATCCAGTGCCCGGCTCTGATCCTCTGGTCGCTGCGGGACGACCTCGAGCAACTCTACGGGGACCCGCTGAAGATCTGGCGCCAGTGGGCCACGGATGTCCGCGGCCACGGCATCGACGCCGGGCATCACGTCGCCGAACAGGCTCCAGAAGCACTTGCGTCCAGCCTTGCGGACTTCTTCGCACAGCGGGCCGAGTGAAGGATCTCCAGCGCGGGCGCCCGCAGGACCTCTTCCCTTCGGTCGCAGATCTGCCGGATGGGAAGGATGAGAATCTGCCGTGGAGAAGTCGCCGCCGATACCTCCAGGGACGGCTGGCGGACCGGAGGCTCACAGGACGCCCGCTTCGTGGCCGCCGTCCGGAGCGGTTCCCTGCCCCCGGCAAAGGTTGCGTGGAATGCTGGGTATAAGGCTTGTCCAGGCCGGGCGAGCGACGGAGGACGAGAGTGGACTGGTCACGGTTCGCGCAGCAGATGGCGGCGATGGCCCGGGACCTGCTGGCGCAGGACTCGGTGGCGGCGACGCTGGAGCGGATCACGGCGTCGGCCACGGAGCTGGTCGAGGGCTGTGACGCGGCCGGCATCCTCATCCTGCACGGCACGCGGGTGGAATCCCTCGCCCCCACCGACCCCTTTGTCACGGACAGTGACGCCCTGCAGCAGCAGATGGGCGAGGGGCCCTGCTTCGACGCCGCCCGCAGCTCACAGGGCGACCGCGTCTTCCGTATCGCGGACCTCACCACCGAACACCAGCGCTGGCCCGCCTACGCACCCCGGGCAGCTGCACTGGGCGTGGGCAGCATGATGGGCTTCCTGCTGTTCACCGACGAGGAGGATCTCGGCGCGCTGAACCTGTACTCCCGTAAGCCCGGCGCCTTCACTCCAGACAGTGAGACCGCGGGATGGCTGCTCGCGTCGCACGCCGCGGTGGCCTTCTCCAGCGCCCGCACTCACGCGCAGATGGAACAGGCCGTCGCCACCCGCCACCTCATCGGCGAGGCCATGGGCATCCTCATGGGCACGCATCGCCTCACCGAGGAAGAGGCCTTCGACGTGTTGCGCCGCTACTCCCAGGAGAGCAACACCAAACTCCGCGACGTCGCCCGCCGCGTCTGCGAACAGGGCACCCTGGCCTGACCCCGTAGTCACGGTCGGCGCCTCCAGCTCCTGGCTGAACTGGAGGAGCCTGAGCCGGGTTCGGCCCCCTGGGGAACGCCGCCGACCCTGCCTGCCCCTCCAAGTCCCCCTCCCGCCCGTCCCGACACCTCCCCTGCGCCGATCGCCCGTCACCGGTCGGGGGCAGTCCCGCGCAAGGGAGGCGACGGCAGCGGATCAGGCGAGGGCGTCGGTGACGGTGGGGTAGCAGCCGATGACGGTATCGACGCCCACGATCTCCAGGGTGCGCTGTATGGCTGGAGGGACGTCGGCCAGGCGCAACCAGCCGTCGGCCGCGGTGAGCTCATGGTGGGCGGCGATGAGGACGTTGATGCCGGTGGAGTCGATGAACGTCACGTGGTGCAGGTCCACGGCGATGTGTGGGCCGGTGGCCTTGGCGGTGTCCAGGGCCTGGCGCAGCACATCACGGGTGGCGAAATCGATCTCTCCGGCCGGAGTGAGGATGTTGATGCCGTCCAGGTCGGTGACGGCGACCGTCAGTGTCTGCGGCGCGCTGTGCGTGGCGGGTTCGGCTGCGGGTCGCTCAGTCATGACAGCGATCCTGACACAGCCCCCCGCACGCGTCACCACCCTCTTGATCATCTGCCTGCCGGGGCAACGGCGGTGGCCGGAAAGTGGACTGCGCGGGCGGCGCGGGGGTAGACGTGCATGATGTGAACCGGGAGTGGGAGCGGGGGAGTGCAGGTGATCGTGATGGAGCCGGTACCGGTGGGCGAGGACGCGTCGTTGCCTTGCGAACGGCAGATACGGACCACGCTGGCCCTGGCCGGGGAGGACGTCGAGATAGCTCAGGCCCGGCGCCTGGCGGCCGACTTTCTGGCGCGGGTGCAGTCCGAGCATGGTCTGCCGGTGTCGCAGCGGGCGATGGACGTGACCCTGCTGGTGGTCAGTGAGCTGGTGACGAACGCGGTGAAGTACGCGCCCGGTCCGCTCCTGGTCGATCTGCGGATCGACGGCGACCTGGTCGAGGTGTCGGTGTGGGACGCCGATCCGGTGCTTCCCGTGGCGCGGGCCGCGGACGCGGGGCGGGTGGGCCAGCACGGGTTGGAGATCGTCATGGCCGTGGCCCAGGGCTTCACCGTGCAGCGCGAGCCGGTCGGCAAACGCATCACCGCCCGCATCGCCCTTCCCGACGATCCCGCCGGCGCCCCGAGCGGGCGTCTGCCCGGATAAGCCGCACCACGGCCTCGCGTGAGCGGAAGCCCAGCGCACCGAGGTCGGTCGTCCGTGAACGGTGAAGACCCCATGCTGTCCGCTGCCGGCGCATGCGCCCAGGCTGCATAGGCGGGCCGGCGTAGCTGCTCCGGCCGATGCCACCCAGGGAGAGCAGCCCGTCGATGAGGGCGTGGCGGGCTGGCGCATGGCCGCTCCTGATCGCGGCTTGTTCATGGATCGTTCCCGGACCCGGCACCAGGCGCGCTCCCGGCCTCGTGGACTCAGGCACAGGCGGGACACCGGAGAAGACGGCGTCCAGCGGATCAGCCCAGTGCGTCGAGAGCGTCGAGGATGTCGGTCGGCTCGGCGCGGCTGGTGTAGTCGGTGTTGACGAAGGCCCAGCGGATGGTGCCGTCGCGGTCGATGACGTAGGTCGCGGGCAACGGCAGCGTCCGCGAGTGACCGTTGTTGACGCGCTGGAGGTCGAAGCCGAGCTTGTCGTACACGGCGGCAAGCTCGTCGGGGAGGTCGAAGGCGAGGCCGTACTGCTTGGCGATGTCGGAACCGATGTTGCTGAGGACGGCGAAGTCGAGGGCGTGCTTCTCGGCCAGGGTGAGGGACTCGTCGGGGATCTGGGGTGAGACGGCCACCAGGCGGGCGCCGCGGGAAAGTATGGCCTCATGGTGCTGCTGGAGGGCGCGCAGGGCGATGTTGCAGTACGGGCACCAGGCGCCGCGGTAGAAGGTCAGGACGACCGGGCCTTGGGCGAGCAGATCGTCCAGGGTGAGGGTCTGTCCGGTCGCGGAGGGGAGGCTGAAGCGCGGGGCCGGCGTACCGACGGTCAGGGCACGGTCGGCCTGGCCCGAGGCGGCGAGTTCCTGGCTTGCCCGCTGCATGATCTCCCGGATCTCTGCGGGGATCTGCTGCTGACGGGCTTCGAAGAAGGTGCGCAGTTCCGCGTTCAGGGTTGTCATGGCGGTGGTTCCTCCTGGCTGACGACTGGAGCGGGGCAGATCTTGAAACGACCGTTCCAAGATAAGGGCGTGCGCGGCCGCGCGCCAGCCCCACGGAGATGCCAATCGGGCAGCGGCGGAGCGGGGATCTGCGACCCGTACGCGGGCACCCCGAGAGCTGGTTGGCTCTTCATGAGGGGCAGGGTGAACGCGGAGTATCTTGGAATTCTTATTTCAAGATGGCGGGGTGAAACATGCCGGACGTCAAGCACTTCGATCCTGACGCCACCCTGGAGACCGTGGTGCGACTGTTCTGGCGGCAGGGCGTGGCGTCGACCGGGATCCAGGACGTGGTGACCGCGACCGGACTCAACCGTTCCAGCCTGTACGCCACGTTCGGCGGCAAGCAGGAGCTCTACCTCGCCGCGCTGCGCCGTTACCTTGAGCGGCGATCCCAGCCGATGTTTCGGCGCCTGGCGGAGGACGAGCGGGGACTTCCGGCCGTCTCCGAGTTCTTCGGCAGCCTGATCGAGGCCCGCTGCTCGGGCGAGTACGCCCGCTGGGGCTGCATGGTCTCCAATGCGCACGCCGGTGCCGAGAACAGTGAACCCGAAGTGCGCACCGTCCTCGATCAGCACCATCAGGAATTGCGGGACGCGCTGTACGCGGCGCTCGTCAGCGCCGAGCGCCAGGGGCAGCTCGCTCCCGGCGCCGATCCGGGTGCTTCCGCCGATCTGTTGGCGCTGCTCGCCTACGGCGTCAATCTGCGCTCGCGTGCTGGTGCCGACGCCGCAACGCTGACCACCACGGTGACCGCCGCCCTGGACTCGATTGCCGACCGGGCGGCGGCCTAGCCGTGGTCTGTGCCGCAGCCGCCGTGCCGTCCCCCGGGGACGCGACGTCGGTGCCCTCCCAGGCCTCGCCACCTTCAGGGCGAAGCTCAGGATCACCGTGACGACGACGCTGAGGACGAACGCCGTCACCGGCCATGTGGGCGGCGGGGCCCCGGTCCAGGTCTCGGCGTCCGGATCGGCGTACGGGCACTTGGGGTGCCGCCACTGACATGATCGGTGACATGAAAGTACTTGTGATCGGGGCGACCGGAACGGTCGGTACGGCTGTCACCAGCGCGTTAGAGGCGTCTCATCAGGTCGTGAAGGCTTCGCGCAGAGGCCCGGTGAGGGTGGATCTGGAAGACCCTTCCTCCCTGGACGCGCTCTTCGACGATGTGCCAGACCTCGACGCGGTGGTGTGCTGCGCCGCCAACGGTCCGCTGGTGGACTTGGTGTCAGCGGCCGATGCCGAGATCTCCACCGGGGTGCAGGGCAAGCTCTTGGGACAGGTTGCCCTGGCCCGGCGAGCCGTGCGTCATCTACGGGACGGCGGCTCCGTCACCCTGACCGGGGGCACCTTCTCCACTCCGCTGGCCGGCGGGTCGCTGGGCGCCCTCATCAACTCTGGTCTGGAGGGTTTCGTCCGCAACGCGGCGGGTGAGCTGTCGCGGAATCTACGGATCAATCTCATCAGCCCTGGGTGGATCAAGGAGACCCTGGACAGCATGGGCATGGACTCGGCCGCCGGCACTCCCGTCTCCGAGGTGGCCCGTGCGTATGTGGAAGTTGTGGAAGGCAGCGCGCAGGGCCGGATCGTGCGTCCGTAACTGCCCCACGGGGACGGCCTGCCGACAGTTCGGGCGCCGGGCCGATCCACCCGACCGCTCTACCCCGCCGGCACGACCCGAGTGTTGGAAGACGCGGTCAGTTCCCGCAGGACCGCCTCCCGCGGGCTGTCAGCTCATGTTCGATGACCTTCACCACCGTCCCTGAGGTTGCCGGTCAGCCCAGTGAGGCGCTCGCTGCACGCAGTTCGTCGAGGGCCGACAGGGCGTACCCGGCGAGATCGTCCTTGCCGTCGTCGTCTCCCTCGGACCACTGGGCGTAACCCCGTTTGAAGGCGAGGACGCCCAGCTCGCCCGCCAGAGCCGCGGTTGGATCGGGGATGCCGCGGGCGACCAGAGCGGTCGTCATCGCGGCCGCGAGGCTGACGCTCTTGAGGGCGTCACGCTCTTGAAGTTCGGCGCTGGCGGCGATAGCCGCCTTCAGCCGAGGCGCGAACTCGCGGCTCATGGCGCCCATCGCGCTCGACGCGCGCTCGAGACCGGCAGCGACCGCTTCGAGCGGAGTGGCGCCGGCGGGCGCGTCGGCGATCCCCTCGGCCAGCAGTCGGCTCAGCGTCTCCTGTCCGGCGACCAGCAGCTCGCGCTTGTCGGGGAAGTGCCGGAAGAAGGTGCTCTTGGTGACTCCCGCGCGCTCGGCGATCTGCGCGACCGTCGTGGCGTCGTACCCCTGCTCGGTGAAGAGGTCGACAGCAGCCACGACGAGGCGTTCACGTGCGCCTGGTTCCCATCTACCCATGGTCACCATCCTAAGTGATGGGACTCTTGTCCCATCATCGAGGTAGAGTGATGGGACAAGAGTCCCGTCACTCCTGGGGGAGTTTCCCATGCGCGTTTTCGTCACCGGTGGCACCGGCCTGATCGGATCTGCTGTCGTCGCCGAACTGCTCACCAACGGCCACACCGTCCTCGCACTCGCTCGCTCCGATGTATCCGCGCAGGCCATAGAGGCGGCCGGCGCCGAGCCGCTCCGGGGGGCCCTCGCCGACCTGGACGCCCTTCGCGCCGGTGCCGCACAGGCCGACGGGGTGGTCCACCTCGCGTTCGACCACGCCTTCAGCAGCCCCGACGCCCTCGCGAAGTCGGTCGCGGAAGAGGGCGCCGCCCTCGCGGCCCTCGGCGAGGAACTCGTCGGCAGCGACCGTCCCTTCGTCACTGTCTCGGGTACGCCCGCCGTGCCGGGCCGCGCATCCGTCGAAAGCGACCCGGTGCCCACCGACGGCCCGGTCGGCGGTCGCGGCCGTGCGGTCACGTCGGTCCTGGCCCTGGCCGCGCGCGGGGTCCGCAGCAGCGCCGTACGCCTGCCGCGCACGGTTCACCACCAGGGTTCCGGTGGATTCGCCGGCCTGTTGACCGACATTGCACGCCGGACCGGAGTGTCCGGTTACCCGGGCGACGGCGCGCAGCGCTGGCCTGCCGTGCACGCGCTCGACGCGGCAGTCCTTTTCCGGCTCGCCCTGGAACACGCGGAAGCGGGTACCTCCTGGCACGCCGTGGCTGATGAGGGGGACAAGGTTCGCGATATCGCCACGGTTATCGGCCGACGGCTGGGCCTGCCGGTCGAGTCGGTACCGGCGGAGACCTTCGGTCCCCTCGGCCAGATCTTCGCGAGCGACCAGCCCTCGTCCAGCTCGTACACCCGGCGGGCGCTCAACTGGGAGCCCAAACACCCCAGCCTTCTGGAGGACCTGGAGAACATCCAGCCCTGACCGGTGACCGGGACCTTCTGGCAGGCGCCCTTGCCGAAGCGATCTTTGTTCCCACCCCTGATCCGTCAGGGGCGATGTCTTGACGCTGAAAGGGTGCTGGCGCGCGCGCCGACGAGGGGGGTCTCGTGCGCGTCGGCGCGCGGTTCAAGGACGGGGGCTGGTGCGGTCCGTCAGCCGGGAGAGCCCGCGGGCCTGATGCCGTACAGCAACCGGTCTCCGGACTCGCGTAGCCGGTCCTTGACCTCGTCGAGGCCGGATGCGAGCAGGGCGTGATCGCGTTTGCGCCAGGTGCCGGCGACCATCACGGCTTCGATGTTGGCGATGTCGGCGTGCAGGACCGTGGCGACCGGGTCGTGCGCCGGCCACAGGTTGAGCGCCCGGGCGTCGACCGCGACCAGATCGGCCTGCATCCCCGCCTCGATCCGGCCCACCTTGTCTGCCAGGCCCAGTGCCTTCGCTCCTTCGACCGTGGCCCAGGCGAGAGCCTGCTTGCTGGTGACGGACGGTGTGTCGGCGTGCGTGCCGGTCGTCTGCCGGTGGTGGGCGTGGTCCACGCTGCGCTGGTGCGCCAGGGCGATCCGGGCGGCGGTGAGGACCGTGCCGGGTACGGCGGTGTCGATGTCGGTGCCCAGGGAGGGCGCCGCGTCCAGGCTCAGCAGGGATCCCGTGATGGGTGTGCCGTGCCCCTGGCCCAGTTCGTTCTCCGGGGTGGTGGTGAAGGTGACGCCGGCCTCGACCAGCGTCTTCAGCCAGTCCGCGGGCAGGTCGGTTCCGTGTACGACGTTGGTCAGGGGGCTGAACAGCTCGGCGTCGCGCACGGCTTCCCAGCCTGGTGAGGGTGCGCCGCCGCTGTGGTGCATCGAGACGACAAGGCCGCGTTCCGCGCCGGCTCGGAAGTCGGTCACCGCGGTCTCCGGTGAGGAGTACTGGGGCCCCTGGAGGGCCATGCCCAGGGTGAGGAGGGCGTGGTTGCGGACGGGACCGTCGAGCAGGCGGTCGATCGCACCGAGGGGGTGGGGTGTGTCCGGGGAGCGGTAGGGCGTTCCGTGCAGGAAGACCGCTCGGATCCCGGCCCGCACCAGTCCCTCGACGGCTGCGTCGGCGTGCTCGGGCGACTGGGCGTTGTGACACCAGTCGCCCAGGGTGGTCGTACCGCAGTTGATCTGGTTCAGGGCGCCGGCCAGAGTGCTGATGTGCATGTCGGCGGGGGTGTAGTGCCCGGCGCACGCACCGTGGAGGTGGGTGAGGTACTGCATCAGCGTCCAGTCGGCACCTGCCGAGCGCAGCGCGGTCTGCCAGGTGTGCAGGTGGGCGTTGACCAGGCCGGGGATGAGGATGCGGCCGGAGAAGTCGACGAGTTCGGCGTCGGGCGCCTCGATGGATTCGCCGACGGCGGCGATGGTCTCGCCGTCGACGAGGATGTCGACATGCTCGGCGTCCGGCCTGCGCGGCGTCATCGTGATGACCTGCGCCCCGCGCAGCAGTGTGCGGCTCATTCGGTGGCTCCCGCAGCGGGGGAGGTGTGGCTCTGCTGGGACATGGTGCGGCTCCTTGCCTGCGGCGTCATTGCCCGCACGGCGGCTTGTGCGGTGGTGAGGAAATCCCGCGTGGCGATGTGCCCGATGTAGCCGTCGGGACGGATCAGCAGCAGGGTGTCGCCGGTCAGGCCGTAGGCACTGCGCAACGTGTTCCGGGCGTCGCAGAAGCCCGCGGCCGAGCCGATCGTGAGCCGCTTGAGCTGGGCGCCCGTCGTCGGCCAGTCGAGGAGGTCGAGGTCCCGGGCGGCGTCGGGGCCGTAGGCGATGGCGGTGAAGTGCGGTCCCTTCAAGAGGGTGAACAGGCGGGTCTCGGCGCCGTCCGCGGTGAGCAGTCGGGCGTCCGGGGCGCGGTCGCCCACGTGCAGCGTGCCGGTGCCGCCGCTGTCGGCGGGGGCGAGCGGGCCGCCGTAGTAGGTCAGGGAGAGCTGCTGCTCGTCCTTGCCGCGCTTCATGCTGGAGGGGTCGAGCTTGGCGATGCCGCCCCACTTCTCCGTGGACAGACCCAGGACCCCGGCGGCGATCGGCTGCCGCTCGGCCTCGTAGGTGTCCAGAAGGGCCGGGTCGGCTCCGGCGAGGACCTGACCGAGCTTCCAGCCGAGGTTGTAACCGTCCTGCATACCGGTGTTCAGGCCCTGGGCACCGGCCGGGGTGTGGACGTGCGCGGCGTCGCCGACGAGGAAGACACGTCCGCGGCCGTAGTGCTCCGCGAGACGGATGTTGGGCCGGAACACGGACTTCCAGTGGATCTCGTGCAGCTGGATGTGCCGGTTGCGGGTGTGGGAGTGGATCCGGTCGATGATGGCGCCGATCTCCTGGGGCGGCTTCTCGTCGGGCGTGAGCCGGATCATCCACTGGAACATGTCGCTGTCGGGGATGGGACAGGCCCCGATGAGCTTGCCGCCGAGGCCGGGCCACATGTGCCACCGGTTGCGGGCCAGGCCACTGACGGAGGCGTCCACGATGAGCACGCGGTCGGCCTCGTCCGTCGTCCCCACGAACCCGATGCCGAGCTGCTTGCGCACCGCACTGGAGCCGCCGTCGGCCCCCACCGCATAGCGGGCGACGATCTCCTCGACCCCGTCCGCGCCCACCACCTTGGCGACCACCGTGTCCTCGTCCTGCGTCAGCTCGGTCAGTTCCTTGCCGAACTCGACCTCGCGACCGAGTTCACCGAGCCGGGCGTGCAGGGCGCGGTCCGTGCGGAACTGCGGGATCAGCCAGGTGTTCGGGTACGGGACGTCCGGGGTCGCCTCCTTGTGGGGGAACATCTTCCACGGCACACCGATGGGTCCCGCATGGAGCCCCAGCTTGGGATAGATGTCGCCGCCGGCCAGCACGTCGTCCAGAGCGCCGAGGTCTTCGAGGACTTCGAGGCTGCGGGGCTGGACGCCCTTGGCGCGCGAGCCGTCGAAAGCGTGGGGGGACCGGTCGACGATCCGGACGTCGAGTCCGCGGCGTACGAGGTCGATCGCCAAGGCGGAGCCCGAGGGGCCGGCACCGATGATCAGCACGTCGACGGCGTGCGGGTTGTTCATGAGTCGAGCCTTCCGGTGCGTGCGGACACGAACGGGGCGAGCTGATCGGCGACGTCGCGAGGCCGTTCGAAAGGTGCCATATGCCCGCATTTGTTAATTACGTGATGTTTTTGGGGCTTCAGCAGAGCGCGCGCCGTGTCGAACTGCGTCAGCGGCGTGACGTCGTCCTCGTCGCCCCACAGCAGCAGCGTCGGAATGCCCAGGGCCCCCGCCTGCCGGAAGAGGTCGTCGCGGCCGCTGAAAGGCAGGTGCTGCAGCGTGTCGAACACCGCGTACAGCGAGCCCTCGAAGCGGAAGGTGTCGAGAACCATCTCGGTCAGTTTCGCGCCGAGCTCGGGGTCACGGACGTTGTGTCCCAGGTGTCCTTGCAGAATCTGTCGGCCGCGCCGCCGTGCGATGAGGCCGGCCAGCCGGTCGTTGCGCAGCAGCCGGTGGGGTGAGGTCAGGCGGGGTTTCGCAAGGCCCGCAGGGCCCACGATGGTGAGGGTGGAGACCGACGCCGGGTACTGGGCGGCGTACGTCATGCTGACCAGCGCACCCATGGAGGTGCCGACCAGGTGCAGGGGCCGCGCCGTCAGGCCGAGCCGGTCCGTCAGCTCGGCCAGCTGCCGCGCGAACAGCGTCTCGTCGTATCGCGCCCGTACCCGGTCGGAATAGCCGCGGCCGTAGGCGCTCCAGGCCAGCGTGCGCAGCCCGCGGGCGTGCAGCTCGCTGACGAGGCCGTCCCAGTAGAACAGCGGGATGGTCAGTGCGCCCGCCATCAGGACCACGTCCCCGTCCTCGGGCCCCGTCAGCTCGTAGTGGGTGACGCCGTCGGACAGCTCGACGAAACTGCCGCGCAGCGCCTTGCGCGAGCTGGCGGTGAGCTTGCGGTCCTCGCCCGAGGCGACGAAGTACTTCATGGAACGGGCCTCCTTGCCCTTCAGTGCGTGGGGGTGTCGGCGCAGGAGCCGAGGAACTTGGCGATCGCGTCCGCGACCCACTGCGGTTCCTCCTCCGGTAGCAGATGTCCGCCGTGGGGGTGGACGAGCTCCTGGGCGCCGGGGATGTCGCGGGCGAAATGCTGGCCGTCGATGCCCGCGCTGCGCAGCACCAGCGTGGGTACCGCGATGCGGGGGATCTGCGCGCTGCGGTCCGGTTGGTCGGTGTTGCAGAAGTCGACGAAGGCCGAGCGGTTACCGGGGTGGCTCATGAGCTGATGGGCGCGGTCCACCATGGCGTCGTCGACGATCTGCGAATGCGGCCCGACGTTCTCACGCAGGCTGCGCTCGATGGCCCCGCGCGGCATCACCCGCCTCAGCAGGGGCCGTACCAGCGGGTTGCGGGTCAGGCGCATCCCCGCGGGCACCGTCTTCTCCGGGTAGCCGGTCGCGTTGACCAGTACCAGGCCGGTCAGCCGCTCCGGATGATCCAGCGCGACGTTCCAGGCGATGTTGCCGCCCAGCGAATTGCCGGCCAACGCGTAGCGCGGCAGGCCCAGCGCCTCCAGGAAGCCCGCCACCGTCGCGGCGTACGCCGGAACGCGGTAGTCGCGGTCCTTGCGCGGGCCCGTCAGTCCGAACGCCGGCAGGTCGGGGCGGATCACATCGAACGAATCCGACAGCAGATCCGTCGCGCGGTCGAAGTGCTGCAGGGATGAGGCACTGCCGTGCAGCAGCACGAGTGCCGGGCCGTTCCCCGCGCGCTTGTAGTGGATCCGCAGACCGTCCACCTCGACGAACCGGGAATCGGGCTGGGGCTCAGACCAGGTACTCATAATGGCTACACTGTTACCGATATGGTGGCCGTGTCAAGCGGAAGCCGCCGCGGGGGAACGCCGTGTCGTGGTTCTGCTCAAGGCGGGATCCGAGGTCGCACTGGCCGCCGCCCGTGCGTACACGGACCTGCCTCGCTACGTATGCGACCTGGCGATACAGCTGTCGCACTGCCCACCGGCGCTGCACACAGAGAACGCGCCCGCATCCGCAACGAGCACGGCATCCGCTCGGGCGATCGCCCCCTCGCCGCCGCGACCTGGGCACGCGGGGGATCCCGCAGTGCCCGGACGGGGAGATCAGACAGCGGTCGTCAGGCGCTTCGCCATGACCCGCTCCCTGCCCACGCCATCGGGCAGAAGATCGCCGGGCTCACCCGTGTCCGTGAAACCGTGCCGTTCGTACAGCGCGGTCGCCTTGCGGTTGTCCGGCTTGACGGACAACCGCAGCGTCGCGGCACCGCGCTCCGCCGCCCACCGCTCGACCGACTGGATCAGATGGTCACTCACGCCCTTGCCGCGAGCCGAGGGGGCGACCCACAACGAGATCAACTCCACGGTCCCTGCTCCCTCGCCCGGCACTCCGCTGGCCATGCCCACCGGGAGGCCGTCGAGGAGCGCGATGAGATCGTGCGCGCCAGGAATCGACAGGCGGGCGCGCCAGCGTTCCTCCCGGTCGCCGGAGCCCTGCCACTGGGCCAGCGTCGATCCGAACGCGTAGGGCGCCTCAGCAAGCGCGGCCAGCCGCAACTCCCGCCAAAGGGGCCAGTCGTCCGCTTCCAAGGTTTGTAGTTCAAGCATGATCCGGACCCTGCCCGGCCGACGGGGCGGGCAGCAAGTTGATTACCGCCACGCGACCGCGACCGGCCGGGACCGGCGGGCGGTGTACCGCGTGGTCAGCCTCAGAAGAACCGTCGGTGACGGTGCCGCGATGTGTGAGATACGTCCGTTCCGCGGTGCAGATGCGGCGGTTATGTCGATCAACAGATGAGAATGATATGTGAGGGGAATGTCAAGACACGGGGGTAACTGTGGCGGCGGACGGGGTGGTTGGAGACGCCGGGGACAGAGCCCCGTTGCTGAGCCGGTCTGCTGAACTGGCCCGGTTCGACGAACTGCTCGACCGCTCCGCCCGCGCCGCCCGGGGCGCGGCGAAAGGCGAGGAAAGCCGCGGCACGGGCCGATCCCAGGTCGTCGACATCACGGGTGCGGCAGGGATCGGCAAGAGCAGGCTGCTGGGCGAGGTCTGCGCGCGGGCGCGCCGCCGCGGACTGACCGTACTGCGTGGCAGGGCCACCGAGTACGAGCGGGAGGTGCCGTTCCAGGTCTTCACCGACGCGCTCGCCGACCTCGACCCGCGCGCCCTGGACGGCTTCCAGGAGGCCGACGCGGTATTACCCCTGCTGCAGCCGAGCGACGCCCAACACACCGACGCGGCCGACCGTTTCGGACTCCACCGGTCCACCGCAGCCCTGCTCGCGCGGCTCGCCGCCCCGTCCGGACTGCTGCTGGCCCTCGACGACCTGCACTGGGCCGACTCCGCGTCACTGGAACTGCTCGATCATCTCGTACGTCACGCCGTGCACGCCCCTGTCGTCCTGGCCGTGACGCGCCGGGACCGCCAGAGCCCCGAGTCCCTCGCGGCCAGGCTCACCCGCGGAGTCGACGACGGCACGGTCACCAGACTCGGACTGGGGCCGCTGAGCGCACGCGACTGCGCCGAACTGGCCGGCCCCGGCATGTCGGCCGCCGACACCGCCGCACTGCATGCCGCGAGCGAGGGCAACCCGCTGTACTTCCTGACCCTTCTGCAAGCTCGCCGCGGGGGTACGACGCCCGATGCCTCGTCGCCACCAGAGCTCGGGGCCCTGCTGCTGGAGGAACTCACCGCGCTCACCCCCTCCCAGCGCGGCATCGTCGAGGCCGTCGCGGTGCTGGGCGAGCACGCCACCCCGGCGATGCTGGGCCGGGTGACCGGCCGCTCCGGCACCGCTTTCACCGACGACGTCCACGACCTCATCCACCGTGACTTGCTGCGCTCCGACCCGCAGGGCCTGCTGACACTGCGGCATCCGGTCGTCCGCACGCTCGTCCACGAGAGCACACCCTTCTTGCGACGCGTCGACATCCACCGGCTCGCCGCCGAGGAGCTGGCCCTCGCCGGTGCATCCGCCGCCGAGCGGGCCCACCATGTGGAGCGGTCGCTGATCGCGTGGGACCCGGCGGCGGTGGCCGTGCTCGAGGAGGCCGCCGCACGGACGGCCCGCACGGCCCCGGCGAGTTGCGCCCACTGGCTCGACGTGGCGCTCCGTCATCTTCCGCACACGGGCGAACACGCCTCCCGGCGACGCGAGTTGACGCTGCGGCGAGCCCGCGCCCTGGCCGCGTGCGGGGGGCTGCGCGAGAGCCGTGACCTGCTCCAGGAGCTCATAGCCACCCCGTCCCGGTCGTCCGGTGACTGCCCCACCGGTGACGACCAGGACGTCAGAGTGCGCGCGGTCGTGCTGTGCGCGCTGGTGGAGCGTCACCTCGGGCGCTGCACCGAGGCCGTCGCGCTGCTGCGCCGCGAGCTGGCCCGCGGCCCCGCACCGGCCGACGTCGTCCGGCTCGGCCTGGAACTCGGCTCGGCCGCGCCCCAGGGCAGCGGCATCTCGTACCCCGAGGTCCGAGCCGAGGTCGAGGCGGCCCTCGCGGCGGCCCGCTCGATGGGGAACGAGGCCGGTGAGGCGGCCGTCCTCGCGGTCGCCGCCCTGGGGGAGGCGTACGAGGGCACCATGACCGCGGCACACGAACTCGCCCAGCAGGCCGCCGCCCTGGTCGACTCGCTGCCCGACAACGACCTCACCGCCCTGTGCGAACCGCTCGCCAGACTCGGCTGGGCCGAGGCCTTTCTGGAGCACTACCCGGACGCGGAGCGGCACGCCCAGCGCGGCCTCGACATCGCCCGCCGCAGCGGCCAGCTCTACGTCATGCCTCATCTGCTGCTCTGCCTGTCCCACGTCCGGGTGCAGACCTGCCGGGTCACCTCGGCGGTGGAACTGGCCGACGAGGCGGAGGACATCGCCCGCGGCATCGGCAGCGACCAGTTGCTCACGTTCGCGCTGGCGAGCAAGGCCTCGGCGCTCGTCGCCGCCTGCCCGACCGGCGATCCGCGCCCCCTCGCCGTCGCCGAGGAGGCGGTGGCCGCGGCCGGTAGCGGGGTGAACTGGTGGGCCTCCACCGCCTGGTGCATCTTCGGCTGGGCGGCACTCATGGCCGGCGATCCGATCCGGGCCAGGGACGCCCTGCTCCAGGCGGGCGGCCCCGAACTGCACCGGATCCAGCCCTCGATGCGGCCGCTGTACCTGGAGATCCTGGTCACGTCCGCCCTGGTCACGGGTCGATCCGAGGAGGCCCGGCAGTGGGCCGAACAGGCCCGTAAGGAGGCGGAACAGCTGGGACTGCCGATGCAGCGGGCCTCCGCGCTGCGCAGCACCGCCCATCTGCCGCTGGCGCAGGGGGACCCCGCAGCGGCGGCGGACCTGTTCGCCCAGGCGGCGGTGGAGAGCACCCGTTGCGGGGCGGTCTTCTGGGAGGCCTTTTCTCTGCTGCTCGGCGCCCCGCTGGAGGCGGCCGCGGGGCGTGGCCGTGACGGCACGCTCGCCTGGCTGCGGGGCCGGCGGCTCGCCGAGGCGGGCGGCAGCGGCATGCTGGTGGGCCTCGCCGACGCCACCCGTCCCCCCGACGGCGGATCCGAGGCCGCGTACGGCTCCCCGGACCGCGCCGAACTCGCCGAGCGGCTCGCCACCCTGACCGCCCGGGAACTGGAGATCGCCGAGCTGGTGGCCCAGGGCCTCACCAGCCAGGCCATCGCCGACCGGCTCTACGTCAGCCGGCGTACCGTCGACACCCATGTCTCCCGGGCCTTCCGCAAGACCGGGGTCTCCTCCCGCACCGCCCTGGCCGCGTTGATGGCCCGCCGCCGCACCGGGAACCGCTTCATGGACGCCAGGCCGGATCCGGGCTGATCCCGGCCCGGATCCGGCCCTGCTCGCCCTACTTGACGTCGATGAAGTCACCGGTGGCGGTCGCGGAGCCGGTGGTCGTGGTGCCCGCGAAGGCGAACCGGTAGTAACCGTCGGAGGTGGCCTTCGTGGTGGTGCTCAGGTTCCCCGTGGAGTTCGTCTTGACGGTCTTCAGGGTGGTGTAGGTGCTGGTGCCCTTCTTGCGGAACTGCAGTTTGACCGGTTGGGTCGAGTAGCCCGCGTACTTGCCCGTCGTCCAGTTGGCGCGGCTGAGCTTGCCGGTGACCGTGATGGTCTTGCCCTTCTTCACGGGCTCCGGGGAGGCGTTGGCGGTGAGTTTCGCGGCCCGCTTGAACTGGGTTCTGGTGACGTCGTCGTCGTAACTGGCGTTGGCGTACAGGTCGTAGGCGCCGAGGAAGAGCTTCCACGTACCGGCGGTGCCGTTGTCGTCCTTGAAGGCGGTTGCGGGGTCGATGGTGAAGACCGTCTTGCAGCTGTAGCTCCAGCCACCCTCGGCCGGCGACTCCGTGCAGACGGGGTCGTCGTCCGACTGGAACGCGCCGGTGATGGTGTCCGTGCTCGAACTGTCGGTGCCCTGCCACAGAAATGCCTGGGTGAGGGCGACGCCCTCCGCGTCGAAGGCGGAGAACGTGACGGAAACGGTCTTCTTGCCCGTCACGCCGAGGACGATGTCCTTGCCGCCGTTGACGACGCCGTCCGAGAAGGTGGTGCCGCCCACCGCGTCCTGCGGCTCGACGCCTCCGGAGACGAAGGCTCCGAACGGCGCCGCCGCGCCCGGGTGCTGTGCCGCCTGTGCGGCGCCCGGGAGGCCGAGCGCCGAGACTACGGCGGCGCTGGTGACGACGGTGGCCGTGGTGCGCATGCGCATGCAGTTCTCCATGGTGAGGTCGGTGTCCTGATGAACTGGCTGTGTGCCAGGGTCTGTTGATGTACGGGAAGAGGCCTGCGCACGTTCAGACGCCCGCGCAGGCAGGTCAGGGTGTGGGGGAGCGGAGGATGTCCTCGAGGTCCCAGCTGTAGCTGGGCGACGGGTAGAGGTCCGTCGGGTACAGGCCGGTCGGCTCGGCGCTCGGCGGGGGCACGTCGGCCGGGTCCGCGGTGGGGCGGCCGTCCGGGCTGCACACCTGCGGTGCCGAGGGCTCGGAGAGCTCGTAGTCGGCGACCCGCTTCGAGCGGAATTCGACCGTTTCGGTTCCCCAGACGTCCTGGGTGCCGCCGACCTCTACCTCCTTGGGCAGTTCCTTGCTCTTGAGGGGCTTGCCGACGGTGACCGTGAGGAGGGCGCCCACGCACGGGCTGCGGTCGTCCGCGTAGAGGGACTCGGGCAGGGCAATCCTCCGTTCCCTATCGGCGTCGGCACGCACCTCGACACGCTTCACGCGGCGGATGTCGAAGTAGTAGTCGGGCCGCGACCCGTCCGAGAGCGACTCGCCGTCGTCGCCGTCCGCGACGCCGTACACCAGCTTCCAGAACTCGACCTGCACGGTGATCTTGTGGCAGAGCGGCCCGAGGTATCCCGGGATGCTGGAGAACTCCAGGTCGCCGGAGCCTGAGTTCTGCTTGGGAGTGTCGACATCGAGCTTCACCCAGTCCACGGACTCCGCCGTCGTCCACCCCTTGTTGTCGTGGCAGCCGGGGGCTCCGGTCGGATAAGGGGGTGTCAGGGAGGGGGTCGGCGACTCGGTGACCTCCGTGGCGCTGGGGCTCAGGGTGGGATCCCCGTAGGCGGAGGTGTCGTCGCCGCCCGAGCAGCCTGCGCTGAACAGAACGGCCAGGGTGAACGCCGCGACGACAGGCAGAGCGGAACGTTTCGTCCCCGCCGGGCGCCTCACCGGTCGAACCAGTTCGGGGCCTGCCTGCCGGACAAAGCCCCGCACAGCACGAGCGCGAGGGCGACCGGCACGGACGGCATCGCCCCTGACCGGAGCAGCCCGGCCCCTTCGCCCCCGCCGTGGCCGACCGCGTCACTCACCAGGGACAACAGCAGGGCGCCCGCCGCCAGGCTCAGCAGAGCCCGCACCCGAACCCCCACCATGGCGAGCCTGACACTCCGTGGCATCTGCGCTCTCACACCCGGTGTCGTCATGAACACAAGGAAATGGCATGGATGCCGGGAACGCGTCGGTAGGAGTACGTATTCCATGTACGTAGAGGCCGCCATCGCACCCGCTCCCGCCAGGACTTCGTGCTGCTGTCGCGTTGTCCGCGGCGCACGCTGGTGCGGCCTTGCGTGTGCGCATGGACGGTTCGCCGGTGGCGCTGACGTGATGATGCTCGGCGAACTGTCTCACCAGGTGGCTGCTGACGCGGTCGGTTGCTCCGGTGACCAGGATCTTCACGCGGACACTTCCTTCGGTTCCGTCGATGCGGTGGGTGTGGTCGTGGTCTGTGGTCGGCGCAGGGCGAGGAGCGACGCGCTGAGCAGGAGCAGGGCATGAGCGGCTGGGTGCGCCCGAGGTGCCCGCACTTCCCCCGAAGCCACCGGGAAGAGTGTGCTGAGCTGCCCGCCTCGTGGGGCGCCCCTACTGGCGCAGGGGCGCCCCGTGTACTGCGCTTACTGCCCCGGCGCGAGGACCGGGCTGTTGTGGTACGCGGCGATCAGCCACCTGCTGTCGCGGCGCTCGAGCACCCAGGTCGCGTTCACCTTGGCCGCGTCCGGGAGCTCGGTCTGGCCGGGGAACAGGATGCCGGATTCGCTGACGACGATCGCCGCGTCCGCGCCGAGGAAGCGCATGCTGAGCTGCTTGTTGCTGGTCGAGCTGCCCTTGAGGGGGCCGGCGAAGGCCTGTGCCATGCCGGCGCGGATGTTCTCGCGGCTGCCGCGCAGGGAGCCGGTCATGATGGCAGTCGCGTCCGGGGTGTAGTCGGCGACCATGCCGTCGGCGTCGCCGGCTTCCCAGGCCGCGTAGGACTTGGCCAAGACGGCCCGGATGGCTGCTGCGTCGGCCGCACGGGTGTCTGACATCGGGGTCTCCCTTGTGAGAGGTCCGCCCGGGGCTCCGGGGAACTCGTCAGTACATACCGGCGGCCGGGCCGGAACTGTGCGCCTCCGCGGAAGGAAATTCTTCGGGATCGAGTCGGGCGACCAGACCGAAGGAGGCGAAGACTTCGGAGTCCTGGAACACCGAGGTCCGGCTGATGCCTTCGGCGGTGACGGTGAAGAGCTGAAGTGTGTGCAGCTCGTACGCGTCGCCGACGCGGCGGTAGGCGGCGAACCCGTGCTGGCCGTTGGCCGCAACTGCCGTGAGACGCCAGTCCGTTCCGGCCGCCCGGAAGACCCACTCCATGAACAGGCCGTAATTGCCCGGCCCGGTGAACCAGTTGAGCATGGGCGGCATTTCCATGATGACGTCCTCGGTGAGCAGCCGCTTGAGGCCCTCGACGTCGGCCTGGAGAAACGCCTTCATGTAACGGTCGACCCAGGCGCGCTGTTCGGCCGCCGTCGGCTCCGCGTCGGTGTGAACTCCCCGCACGCCGGTACGCGCCCGGTGCAGGGCGCTGTTCACCGATGCGACCGTGGTGCCGAGGATCTCCGCCGCCTCGGCGGCGGAGAAACCGAGCACGTCACGGAGGATCAGTGCGCCGCGCTGACGCGCCGACAGGAGTTGCAGGGCGGCGGCGAACGCCAGCCGCAGGCTGCTGCGGTTGACCACGGCAGCCGCGGGATCGCCCGCGTCGAGCATCGAGTCCGGCAGCGGCTGGAGCCAGGCCTGCTCCCCGCGGACGAGCGGGCCGAGCGGGTCCGACGCGGCCACCAGCCCCGACGGCAGCGGCCGGCGGCCGCGCGCTTCCAGGGCGGTCAGGCAGACGTTCGTCGCGATGCGGTAGAGCCATGTACGCAGTGAGCTGCGGGTGGTGTCGTACTGTTCGCGTGCCCGCCAGGCCCGCAGGAACGTGTCCTGGACCATGTCCTCGGCGTCGTGCGCCGAGCCGAGCATCCGGTAGCAGTACGCCAACAGCTCCGCCCGGAACGGCTCGACCAGGCGGTCGAAGTCCTCCACCTGCCCGGTCATCCCCCACCCCTTCGCCGAGCTGCCCGCGGCCACTCTATCCAGCGCCTGTCCCACCAGAGCAGTCACGGCACCACGACCACCACTGTGGCCCCACAGGCGGGCGCGGGGCCGCGCAGCGGTCTGCGTGCGCGTGCGGCGTCGCGCGGTCGGCGGGGGGAGCGCCGCTCCTCGTGCCGGCGCCCCGTGTCAGCGGGCGGATCCCGTCCGAGTGCGCTCGGGTGGTTGTGGTGTGAGACTGCTGAACGACGGGTCCCAGATGGCACGCGGCCTGAGGAAGGCGACGCAGGGAGGCGAAACGGGGTGACGATGCCCGATGCCGGTGACGACCCGCTGCACCAGTTCCTGGCCGACTCGGCCAACCGGACCGTAGACCTCACCACCGCCCTGGCCCGCTGCACCAAGGCCCTCGGGCTGCATCACTCCGTGGCCTACCTCGCGGACATCCAGCAGCGTCACCTGGTCCCGCTCACCGACGTCACCGCGACACTGCCCATCGACGACTCCCTGGCCGGCTGGACGTACCGCACCCAGTCCCTGCGGGTCGAGCCCACGGAGTCCGGCGCGATGACGGCCTGGTTCCCCTTGCTGGACGGCGCCGAACGCCTCGGCGTCCTCGCTGTCTACGGCCCCGTGCTCACCGCTGCCGCCCTGAACCGCGGCAAGGCCCTGGCCACGCTCGTGGCGATGATGGTGACCTCCCGGCGCGCCTTCAAGGACTCCTACGTCCAGCGCACCCGCACCGAACGCATGCAGCTGCCTTCCGAGATGCTGCGCGCCTTTCTGCCGCCCCGAACCATCGGCAACGCGCGCGTGGTCTCCACGGCCGTCCTCGAACCCGCCTACGAGATCGGCGGCGACGCCTTCGACCACGCTCTGACCGAGACGGCCCTGCACGCCACCGTCCTCGACGCCATGGGACACAACCTCGCCTCCGGCCTGACCAGCGCCCTTGCCCTGGCGGCCTGCCGCAACGCGCGCCGGATCGGAGCCGAACTGCCGCAACTGGCGCAGACGGTGGACGAGGCCCTCGCCCAATGGCTGCCCGATCAGTTCTGCACCGGCATCCTCGCCCAACTGGATCTGGCCTCGGGCGTTCTGCGGTGGTGCAACTGCGGGCATCCCGCCCCCTTGCTCATCCGGGACCACCGGCTGATGGAGCACGCCCTGGAAAGGGACGCCGACCCTCCGCTGGGTCTGCCGTACCTGCTGTCCGACCGCGGCCGCACGATCCACGAGGTGACCCTGCGCCCGGGCGACCGGGTACTCCTCTACACCGACGGGGTCACCGAGGCCCGTACCCACGACGGGGAACTGTTCGGGCTCCGGCGGTTCGCCGACTACGTCATCCGCGCGACCGCCGCGGGGGAGCTGGCCCCGGAGAGCCTGCGGCGGCTGATCCACTCCATCCTGGACGTGGAGACCAGCAGGCTCCGTGACGACGCGACCATCATGATGCTCGAGTGGCAGCCGCGTACGCAGTAGGGCCTGCCTCCGCCCTGGAAATGATCACGTCCCGGCTTCGGGTTCGGGGGTGCCGGTCCGGGTGCTCGCGCGATTGCTAGGTACTGGTATCGATGTATCGATGTATAGCTACAGCAGGGGTATGTCGCTGACCTCATCGAGGCCGATCTGAATCAGTCCCGTGCCGCTTTCATGGCGGGCGCCGCCTCGTTCCTGGCGGCGTACACGGACGCGTTCGAGGCAGAAGTCGGTGAGGACCGCTACCCGGGCCTGCCGGACCGTCCGGCGCAGGCGGAGCCGAGGGACGCCGCGTGAACCTCCGCGTCGATCTGGCGTAGATCCTGGCGGTGGCGCAGCAGATTCCGGGGGATCCCCAGGTCGTCGACTACGGCGTCCCCGTGGCGGCGGAAGCGCGTCACCGAGCAGAGATCCTTGACCACGAGGTCTATCCCGAGCCCCGTCACAAGGCTGCGGCGCTGCTGTGCGAGCTGGCGCGGAACCCGAGCCTGGAGGCGCGGAACCTGCTGTTCGCTGCCACGGTGACCGCGGCTTACCTGCCGGCGTACGGTATGCCGGTGAGCGCCGGACTGGACAGCGTTGTGCCGCTGGCCCGCGCCGCCCGGGACGGGCTCCCGGTCCGTGAGGTCGCCGCTCAGATCAAGGCATGGACGGGCTGATCCGCACCTGAGCGCGATCGAAGCCCTGGCGGGGTGCCGGGAAGGTGTGCCCCGCACCCCTCTGGCGGTTGTTCGCGGGGTCGTCGGTCGGCTCGGGGAGGGCCTGGAATCGGCGATGCTGTGGCTGTGTCGACGGGCAGGAGGGGTGGCGATGGTGATTGCGGATCGCACGCTGACGGTAGAGGTGATTGCGGCGCTGAGGTACTGGCCCGATGTCATCTGGAGTGGTCAGAAAAACCCTCCGGATCCGGTGGATCTCACGGTTCTGCCGCCCTTCTTCAACGAGGTGTTGGGGGAACTGCCGTGGTGGAACCCTGACTGGAAGGTCCGCGAGGTCGAGCCGGGACTTCCCGTGGAGATCGACACCGGTCGCCAGAGCGGGCCTTCACGGTTCACCGAGGTGTCCGTGCCGGGCACGGTGGGTTCCAGCGATGGTGAGAGCCTGCCTTTCGTCGCGAAGGTCGGGTTCGCGGGCGACCAACTGACCCGGTTCCAGGCCAACATGGGCGATGTGGTCCTCGGGCCGGCCGTTGCCCCTGCGGGCCAGTTGGAGCCGCATCCGTTCGCCACTGTGCTCACCGGGTTGATGGACCTACGCGGGATTCCGGTCAAGGCGATGGCCAGGGAGACGGCTCGGTCGATGTCCACGATCCACATGCTGCGCAGCGGAAGGCATAACCCGGAGCCGCTTCTTGTCGAGGAGATCGCCAGGGTTCTGGGCATGTCCGAGGCGGACGTCAGAGTGATCGCTGGACTCGACGACGACCGGAGGCGCTAGCGGGCAACAGGGGCGGCGCCACGTCGAGGGGTGCACGTGCACCCATGGCACGTGCACCCCTGACGCGTCCACCCCTGGCGCGTTCGCCGCCCAGGTCATTGCCGCCCGCCAAGCGGGCTTCACTCGATGAAGACCTTCACGGAGTCGGGGTCCCCGCTGTTTCGGTTGACGCCGATGAAGAAGTCGCTCCCGATGTGGGTGACATCTTCGATCTCGTCGGTCTTGCCGTTCCCCGGAATCCCGATGTCGCTCTCCACGTCACCTCCGGACCAGTTGTACTGGTACACCCAGTTCCACCCCGTTTCGGGCGTTGAACTGTTGATGGACTTGGTGTTCCAGACATAGTTTTCGGAGCAGTCGGTGCCTTGGTCGGAACGATTGTCGTGACTCGTCAGGTTGCTCTTCACCAGCGTCCATCCGCTCGTCAGCGAACCGGCACCGGGATGGGTCCACAGATTGCCCGAGCGCCGGGCAGCATATCTGCCGGCTCCGTCGGCCGCCGTCGCGCTGTAGCAGAGGCCGCTGATATTGCCGATGGGCAGGTGGACCACCTCACTTGCGCCAATGGATCCCGAAGAGTTCAGGTGAATGACCGTCACATCGGCGCTCGGATAGGCCGATTCACTTCCTTGGGTGGCGATCAAGGCGGGCCCCTGGTCCCGGTAGTCCGGATGGTAGGCGAGGTCGTTGCCGTGGCCGAGTGCGGGTATGGAGGTCGGTGCCCCGGCGCAGGTCCAGCTGGCACCGTCCCAGGTCGAGCCGTCACGCAACCACCTGGACAGGACCGGGTCCTCCCCGCCCGCCTTGGTGAAGATGATGTAGAGCTGGCCGCCCGGCCCGGCGACCATGCCTTGCATGACGGTGCGTCCCGCCCTGCATGCGCTGCTGTTCGGGATGTTCAGCCGTTCCGCCCCGCTTCTGTCTGTGGCGGCGTAGGCGGACGTTGTCGAGACAATGGCGATTCCGGTCAAGAGTGCCAGTACGGACGCGAAACTCAGTAGTTTCCTCACGCGGTGCCTCTCCTGTGCGGACGACGGCAGGAGGCTAGCATTTGGCATGTACTTTGCATCCGGGTCGACATCAACCTGCCCCTGAATACGAGGCTTTGACGTCCCGTCAGTGCCACGCGCCGGGCATATCGTCGAGTGTCAGTTGCTGCTCGGGGAAAGGCGGTACCCATCGAAACGATGAGCACCGCCTGCTCACACAGCCGTCACCGACATGCTCACAGAGCGCTGGTTGTCTGCTCGCCGGTCGCGCTGCCCGCGAGCCACTGGTCCCAGCCCAGGTTGAAATCGGCGTAGCCGTTGTCGGCCGGGGCTTTGCCGCGGGGTGAGCCGGTGATGGTGACGGGGTCGCCCTGCTTGACCTGGTCGTAGAACCACTTGGCGTCCGGCAGGGACAGGTGCACGCAGCCGTGCGAGCCGCGGGCGCTGCCGCTGCCCGGGTTCGGGTCGCCGGTCGAGTAGTGGACGTAGGTGCCGGACTGGGTGAGGTGGATGTCCCAGGGCAGTGTCAGGTCGTAGTAGTTCGGACTGCCCTTGTCACAGCTGATGCCGACGCTGCAGGAGGTCATGTGGACCTTTTCCTGCTTGTCGATGACGGCCATCGTGCCGTCCCACGTCGGGTACTCGGCGCTGCCCGCGTTGATGGACAGGGTGCGCACCGGAGCGCCGTTGCGGGTGACCTTCATGGTGTGGCCGGTCACCGACACGTCCGCGCGCACGTCGTCACCGATCTTGAAGGTGTGCGTGTAACCGTGCACGCCGTAGCGTCCGTTGCCGTTGCTGACGCCTGTCATGTCGGCGTCGATCTTCACCGTCGTACCGGACGGCCAGTAGTTCTTCGGGCGCCAGTCGGCGCGCTTGTCGCCCATCCAGTGCCAGGCGCCGGCCACCGGCTGTGAGGCGCTCACCTTCATGTGCTTCTCCACGTCGGCTCGCGCCTTGGCCGCCACAGGGTTCGTGAAGATCACCGAGATGGGCATGGCCACGCCGACCGTCGTTCCCGTCTGCGGGGTGATGGTCTCCAGCAGCATCGGCGGGCCCGCAGGCTTCGTGGGTGACGGGGAGGCGCTCGCGCTCGGTTTTCCCGACGCCTTTGCGTCGTCGCCGCTCGCCTTGTCGCTGCCGCCACCACCGCAGGCGCTCGCGCCCACCAGCATCACGCCCGTGACGAATGCGACCCCTATGCTGCCCTTGCGCCGTCCCACGAACTCCCCCGTTTTCTCGCTCTTCGGCCCTCACGAGCCCGTCCCCCTGTCAGACAGATACGGCGCGGGTTCCAGTTGCATGTGTCGCGTAAAGCGTGTCCCAAGACTGGCCGGACCAGGGCGGGCCGGGTCGGCGCGGACGGCGGCAGGCCGTGTGCCGGTGAGCTCGTCGACCGTGGGTCATGCCGAGGCGGACCTGAGGGACGGGCGTGGTCGAGCCGACGGACCGATCACCGAGGCCGGTCCCGATGCCGCAAGACGGTCAACGGGGGCGTGGTGTTCGATGGTCACGAGAAGGAAGAGATCGAAAGGACAGCACCTACTCGTGGACCTGGGCATCATCGGGCAGGCCGCCGGACTGTTCGCCGTCACCAACATCGACGACCTCCTGGTCCTGGCGCTGTTCTTCGCCCAGGGCGCCGGCCACCGAGGATCCGCCCGTCGCATCGTGCTGGGCCAGTACCTGGGCTTCGCCGCGATCCTCGCCGTAGCGGTGGCCGCCGCATTCGGCGCCACCTTCCTGCCCGATTCCGTCATCCCTTACCTCGGGCTCCTGCCGCTCGCGCTGGGCTTCAAGGCCGCCTGGCAAGCCTGGAAGGACCACCGCGACGAGGGCGAGTTGGCGAAGACGGGTACGTAGACGCCGATGTTGTCCCCGCCGTTGGCGAAGGTGACCGCGGCGACCTCCAGCGGGCTGGCCCGCCGTCCTCGGCTTGTTCCCCCTCTCCGTGCTCCTCTCCCGCTGGGGTCCCGTCCTGCTGCCCCTTGTCCTGATCACCCTCGGCCTGCTCATCCTCATCGAAGGCGGCGCCTTCGGCCTGTGACCCGGACGACCCGGACGGCATCACAGGTCAGTTCGAATCTCTGATGCCGGATACCTCCCAGACTTGCTGAAGAGCCGGCCACGTCCACGTCCAGGACGGCCGGATCTGACCCTTGCCCCAAGGCGTCCATCTCGATCAGCGCAGAATCAGAACGCCCCCGATCCCGTCGAGTGCGCGCGGGCGGCGTTCGGCCTGCCGGGTTCATCACGCGTTCCGCGTCTCACGCGTTGCGAGAAGCAGTCATCGAATCGGTTCCGCGCAAGCGCTTCGACGAGAAGCCACGACCGGCACGATACGCGAGCAATGGTCTGCCGCACGCCGAAGAGGACGCCCACGGGCGGGCCCGGGGCCGTCTCACCAGCCGGTGCGGTGCGCACCGTCTCCTCGGCAACGGCTGTTCGGCGACTGCGCACCAGGTCAACGGCAGTGACGGAGGCGCCGAGCGGTTGCGGCCCAGCCGCCGGCCCGACGCACGCGACTGGCCGAGCGGAGCCGGCGTGAGGGCCTGTCACGTTCCTTGTCCACGGTCACGCCGGTCGGCTCGAGCGGGCCGGTGGAGGTGGATCCGGGAAGATCGGCGGTCGAACCGATTCGCTAATCGGGCCGGACGACAGCGTCAAGGCCCTTGACAGCACTGCGGAAACGAGAGCACCGTCTCCCCCCGAAACCTCTCTGCAATCCCACTGAAAGATCGGCACCTCCAAGCGCTTCCGCTTTTCTCAGCGCACCAGCACAGAACGCGACGGGGTTCCGCCGGCACGGTAGGGGAGTTCGGATGGGAACGACGGGTACGAGACGCCACGTGCTGTTCGGGCGCGGTGGCGCCCCAGGACTGCTCGCTGCCGTACGGCGCCGCGGGCGGCCGGGAAATGAGGTGGGGCAGGCATCTGTGCCATCGTGGGAGCGCTCCCGCAGCTCTCGGTTGAAAACGATCGCCCGGGCGGCGGCCGCTGCCGTGCTCGCCGCCGGCGCACTGGCCGGTGCCACGACCGGGACGGCCCGGGCCGCCACGTCCGGACCATGTGATCTCTACGCGGCGGGAGGCACGCCCTGTGTGGCGGCCCACAGCACGACGCGGGCGTTGTACGCCTCGTACAACGGGCCGCTCTACCAGGTCCGGCGCACCTCGGACAACGCCACCCGCGACGTCGGCGTCCTGAGCGCGGGCGGCTACGCCGACGCCGCCGCGCAGGACTCGTTCTGCGCGGGGACGACCTGCCTGATCTCGATCATCTACGACCAGTCAGGTCGCGCCAACCACCTCACCCAGGCGCCCGGCGGCGGTGCCGCGGGTGGTCCCGACAACCTCGCGAACGCGACGGCCGCGCCCACCACGGTGGGCGGTCACAAGGCCTACGGCGTCTTCGTGGCACCCGGGACGGGATACCGCAACAACCACACCAACGGCATCGCGACCGGGGACAACCCCGAGGGCATGTACGCGATCTTCGACGGCACGCACTACAACGGCGGCTGCTGCTTCGACTACGGCAATGCCGAGACGGACAACAACGACGACGGCAACGGCACCATGGAGGCCATCTACTTCGGCAACATCAAGGTCTGGGGCTACGGCTCGGGCAACGGCCCCTGGATCATGGCCGACCTGGAGAACGGCCTGTTCTCCGGGGTGAACCAGCACTACAACGCGAACGACCCGACCATCAACCACCGCTACACGACCGCCATCGTCAAAGGCGGCCCGAACCACTGGGCGATCCGCGGCGGCAACGCGCAGTCGGGCGGCCTGTCCACGTTCTACGACGGTGTGCGTCCCAACGTCGCGGGCTACAACCCGATGCGCAAGCAGGGCGCCATCATCCTGGGCATCGGCGGTGACAACAGCAAGGGCGCCCAAGGCACGTTCTACGAGGGCGTGATGACCTCCGGCTACCCGTCGGACGCCACCGAGAACGCGGTCCAGGCGAACATCACAGCGGCCGGCTACGCCAATGCGACCGGCGGGACGGGCACCGGCGCGCTGCACGCGGTGGGCGCGGGCAAGTGCCTGGACGTGCCGAACTCGTCGACCACGGCGGGCACGCAGGTGCAGATCTGGGACTGCAACGGCGGCGCCAACCAGAGCTGGACCCGTACCTCCTCCGGCCAGTTGAGCGTATACAGCGGCAGCAGCCAGCTGTGTCTGGACGCGTACAACAACCAGACCACCGCCGGCACGAAGGTGGTGACCTGGCCCTGCAACGGCGGCGCCAACCAGCAGTGGCAGCTGAACTCCGACGGCACGATCACCGGCACCCAGTCCGGGCTCTGCCTCGACGTCACCGGCGCCTCCACAGCCAACGGCGCCCTGGCCGAACTGTGGACCTGCAACGGTGGTTCCAACCAGCGATGGAACCTCAGCTGAGAGGACCGGCCCCAGCCCCGAGATCTTCCGACCGTCCGACGACAGGCGCGTCCCACGGCGAACGGCGCCACCCCGTCCCCGCACCGGGCGCCCCCACACCAGGCGCCACCCCCCACTGGAGGATGACGATGTCCGGAGCCAGAGCGCTCCGCGGCCTGTGGGCCGCCCCCGTAGCCATGTTCGCCTTACTCGCCGGGAGCCTGCCGATGGCCGGCGCCGCGTTCGCCGTACCGGCCGGGCGGCAGGCAGCGGCAGCCGATCTGTACGTGGCCCCGGACGCGGCTCCCGGCGGGAACGGCTCCGCCGGGCAGCCGTTCGCGACGATCGACCAGGCGCGACAGCCCGCGCACCGGCTCTCGGCCGACTCCGACGTCGTGGTCCACCTGGCCGGTGGCACCTACCGGCAGTCCAAGCCGCTGACCTTCGGCTCCGGCGACGGCGGCCAGAACGGCCACACGATCACCTACCAGGCCATGTCCGGTCAGCAACCGGTCGTGAGCGGCGCCCAGCAGATATCTGGTTGGCAGGTGCATGATCAGAACAGCAACATCTGGTCGGTCCACGTCGGCACCGGTGTGAACACCCGTCAGTTGTACGTGAACGGCAAGCAGGCACCGCGCGCGGCGATCCAGGTGCCCCGTTCCGCCTTCACCTTCACCCAGACCGGTCTGACCGTCACCGACTCCTCCCTCGACTACCTGGCCGGCCTCTCGGACCAGAGCCACATGGAGGTCGAGAGCGTCAACTCCTTCACCGACCGCTACGCGCCGGTCCAGTCGATCAGCGGCAGGACGATCACCATGCAGCAGCCCGCGTGGAACAACAACTCGTGGGGCTACGACACCATCAACGCGCCGTTCGCCGGCGGGACCATGTACCTGGAGAACAACTACGCGTTCCTCAAGCAGGCCGGGCAGTGGTACCTCGACGCGTCCGCCGGCGACCTGTACTACCGGGCCCAGCCGGGGCAGAACCCGAACAGCCTCACCGTCGAACTACCCCGACTGCAGAGCCTGTTGGGCATCAGCGGCAGCTATGCCTCACCCGTGACCGGCCTGGCGTTCTCCGGCCTGCGGTTCACCGGGACCTCCTGGCTCGGCCCGAGCGGACCCGACGGCTACGCGGACCAGCAGAGCGGCGCCCACATCACCGGCGCCTACGCGATGCCGGCCAACTGGCTGAGCACCTGCAAGTCGGGATGCACGCAGTTCGAGGCCACCCGCAACCACTGGGAGCAGATGCCCGCGGCCGTCCAGGTCTCCGCCGCCACCGGCATCACCTTCTCGGGCAACACCTTCTCCGAACTCGGGCAGGCCGGACTGGGCGTGGGCAACGACGGCGTCGCCACGGCCTCCGGCACCGGCCTCGGCGCCAACGGCATCACCGTCACCGGCAACACGTTCACCGACCTCGCCGGCAGTGGCATCCAGGTCGGCGGCATCCAGCCGGACGCGCACCATCCCAGCAACCCGCAGATGACCAACCAGAACATCACCATCAGCAACAACAAGGTCAGCGGGGTGGGCACCGACTACAAGGAGACCGCGGGAATCCTGTCCACCTACGTCACCAACGCGACGATCACCCACAACCAGTGCGACCACCTGCCCTACGACGGGATCGACATCGGCTGGGGCTGGGGGATGAACGACCCGGGCGGCAGCCAGGACTACGTCAACCGGGGCACGTACAACTACCAGCCGATCTACAGCACGCCCACGACGCTGAAGAACAACACCGTCTCCCGCAACCTGGTCTTCGACACCAAGAACGCGATGTTCGACGGCGGCAGCATCTACAGCCTGTCCGCGGCCCCCGGCTCCGTGATCTCCGACAACTACATGTACGACAACAACCGCACCACCGCGCTCTACCTCGACGAGGGTTCCCGGTACCTGAAGGTCTCCGGCAACGTGGTGCAGGACGCGGGCAACTGGGCGCTCACCAACGCCAACGCGAACAACCACACCGACGACAACACGTTCTCCGGCAACTGGTACAACGGCGGCAACACGTATGTGGCCACCGGCCCTCCACACAACAACGTCCTCACCGGCAACGTCCAGGTCAGCGGCACCAACTGGCCCCAGGGCGCCCGAGACGTGATCCAGCAGGCGGGCGTCCAGGCCTCGGGCGGCGGCGGGTTCCCCACGGGTTCCCATCAGTTGGTGATCGCCAGCAACAGCCTGTGCCTCGACGTGTACGGCAACTCCACCAGCGCCGGCGCCGCGATCGACCAGTGGACCTGCAACGGGCAGGGCAACCAGCAGTTTGAGTTCGTGCCGGTCTCGGGCGGCTACGGGCAACTGCGCGCGCAGCACTCCGGACAGGTCGTGGCGGTCTCGGGCGGCTCCACGACCGCCGGTACGCCGAACATCGTGCAGCAGGCCGCGGGCGCGACGCCCAGTGCGCTGTGGCTGCCGGTGCAGCAGTCCGACGGCTCGTACTCCTTCAAGAACCAGAACAGCGGTCTGTGCCTGGACGTCTACGGCGGCGGCAGCAACCTGGGCCAGCAACTGGACCAGTGGCCCTGCAAGAACGCACCCGGCACCAACCAGGACTTCACTCCCCGCTGACCTGCTCGCGCCTCCAAAACGCCTGCACGGACCGGCGATTCGTTCACCCCACCCACTGACCCGCACCCAGTGAGGAACGCAGATGAAGAAGTACTGGGCCCCCTTGGCCGCGGCACTGGCGGCCATCCTCGGCATGGGCGCCGCGTGGCCCGCCGCGGCCACCGCCGCCGAGGCGCCGCCCTCCGCAGCACGGGCCGCGGCGCCCACGCCCTTGCGGGTGATGCCGTTGGGCGACTCGATCACCTGGGGCGTCGGCAGCCCGTCCGGGAACAGCTACCGCAACTTCCTCGGGAACAAGCTGACAGCCGAGGGGCACACCCTGGACTTCGTGGGTTCGGGGCGCAACGGCACCATGTCCGACCCGGACAACGAAGGCCACTCCGGCTGGCGGATCGACCAGATCGCCGGCATCGCGGACTCCGTGCTGGCCCGTTACCGCCCCAACGTGGTGACCCTGGAGATCGGCACCAACGACCTCAACGGCAACTACCAGATCCCGACCGCGGCCGACCGGCTGCGCGCGCTCATCGACCAGATCACCAGGGCCGTACCCGACGCGACCGTGCTCGTCGGCACCGTGATCATCTCCACCAGCGGTTCCGAGGAGGCCAACCGGCCCGCGTTCAACGCCAAGTTGCCCGGGATCGTCCAGGCCGAGCAGGCGGCCGGCAAGCACGTCCGGCTGGTCGACATGAGCGCCCTGACCGCCGCGGACCTGTCCGACGCCCTGCACCCCAACGACAGCGGCTTCGCCAAGATGGCGGACGCCTTCAACGCGGGGATCCAGGCGGCGGACGCGGCAGGCTGGATCAAGCCGCCGGATTCCGCGGCCGGGCAGGTGCGCTCCGGGATCGCGGGCAAGTGCCTGGGGGTCACCGGCGGCAACAGCGCCAACGGCACCGCCGCGGAGATCCGCACCTGTGACGGCTCCGCCGCGCAGACCTGGTCCGCGCGCTCCGACGGCACCCTGCGGGCGCTCGGGAAGTGCCTCGACGTCACCGGCCGCGGCACCGCCAACGGCACCAAGATCGAGATCTGGGACTGCAACGGCGGCACCAACCAGCAATGGCAGACGTACAACGGCGGCTACCGCAACCCGGTCTCCGGCCGCTGCCTCGACGACCCCAACGCGTCCACCACCGACGGCACGCAACTGGTCCTGTGGGACTGCAACGGCGGCACGAACCAGCAGTGGACCGCCCTGCCCGTGTCCTGACCTCGCGACCCCCTTCTCACGCACCGCACAAGGAGGTTGATCCTTCATGTCCTGGCTCAACGACGAGCCGCTGCTGCGCAGGGCCCTGCTCTCGGCCACCGCCCTGGCGGCCGGCACGGCACTGGCCCTGACCGGACCGGCGGGCCTCACCGCGCACGCGGCGTCCGGCACGCTGGGCGCGGCCGCCGCCGACAGCGGCCGCTACTTCGGTACGGCCGTGGCTGCCGGGAAACTCGGCAACTCGACGTACTCCACGATTCTCGACCGGGAATTCAACATGATCACCCCGGAGAACGAGATGAAGTGGGACACCACCGAACCGTCCCGCGGCAACTTCAACTTCGGCCCGGCCGACCAGATCGTCAACCACGCCACCGCGCACGGGCAGCGGATGCGCGGCCACACCCTGGTGTGGCACTCGCAGTTGCCCGGCTGGGTCAGCTCCATCCGGGACGCGAACACCCTGCGCGGCGTGATGAACAACCACATCACCACCGTGATGAACCACTACAAGGGCAAGATCTACGCCTGGGACGTGGTCAATGAGGCGTTCGCCGACGGCGGCAGCGGCCAGCAGCGCAGTTCGGTGTTCCACGACGTGCTGGGCAACGGCTTCATCGAGGAGGCCTTCCGCACCGCGCGGTCGACCGACCCGTCCGCCAAGCTCTGCTACAACGACTACAACATCGAGAACTGGTCCGACGCCAAGACCCAGGGCGTCTACAACATGGTCAGGGACTTCAAGGCGCGCGGTGTGCCCATCGACTGCGTGGGCTTCCAGAGCCACTTCGGCACCGGCGGCCCGCCGTCGAGCTTCCAGACCACCCTGTCCAACTTCGCCGCCCTCGGCGTGGACGTGCAGATCACCGAGCTCGACATCGCGCAGGCCTCGGCGACCGCGTACGGCAACACGGTCCGGGCCTGCATGAGTGTCGCGCGCTGCACCGGCATCACGGTGTGGGGGATCAGAGACAGCGACTCGTGGCGGACGGGGGAGAACCCGCTGCTGTTCGACAACAACGGCAACAAGAAGCCGGCCTACGACGCGTCGCTCTCGGCGCTCGGCGGAGGGACGGGGAATCCGGGCGGAGGCATCGTCTCGGGGCAGGTGTACTCGCTGACCGATGTCGCAGCGGGCCGGGTCCTGGACGTGCCGGGGGGCCAGACGGCGAACGGCACGCCCCTGCAGGTCTGGGACGCCAACGGCGGCGCGAACCAGCAGTGGCGGGCGAGTCAGAACAGCGACGGTTCCTACACGCTGACGAACGTCGCCAGCGGCCGGGTCCTGGACGAGCCCGGCGGCCAGACCGGCAACGGCACCCGGATGACGATCTGGGACGCCAACGGCGGTGCGAACCAGCACTGGCGGGCGAGTCAGAACAGCGACGGCTCCTACACCCTGATCAACGTCGCGTCGGGCCGGGCGCTGGAGATCCCCAGCGGGCAGACCGGCAACGGCGCCCCGGTCCAGATCTGGGACTCCAACGGCGGTGCCAACCAGCACTGGAACTTCAGGTGAGGTGACCCGGAACGCACACCCCGCGTCCGGTACGGCGGCCGTCGCCGGACGCGGCTTCCGGCATGCCCTCACACCGCTCTGACCAGGGGCGATACATGGGATGGATCGGAATCTGATGGGGTGTGCCGAGCGTATTGACTCGTTCGAAGACCTGTGGAATCACTAGGACATGGGATGTCTGAGCGGTTCCTGTGGGTGCTCTCGATCGCCCTAGCCACCATCCCGTTCGGCCTGGCACAGCCTCGACACCTTCCCCCACATCCCTGAGGAACAGCATGCGGTCTTCACCCTTCTCCCGTCGGTGTCCCACGGCTCGCAGACGACGCTTGCCGGCCTTCGCCGCCGTAGCCGTGATGGCGCTGCTGGCCATGATGACGGCGACCTCCCAGACGTGGTCCGCTCCGGCAGCGACGCCGGCGCCCCTGGTGAGTTCGGCGTCCGGCCGGTGTCTGGACGTCAAGGGCAACGTCGACACCCCGGGAACGGCGCTCGACATCCAGGACTGCAACAACCAGCCGAACCAGGCGTTCGAGTTCACCTCGGCGGGCGAGCTGAGGACGATGGGCGGCACCCGCTGCGTGGACGCCTACGACAACCGGACCGCGCCGGGCACCCCGGTGATCATCTGGACCTGCAACGGCCAGGCGAACCAGATGTGGCGACAGAACTCCGACGGGTCGGTCACCGGCGTCCAGTCCGGCCTGTGCCTGGACGTCAACGGGGCGGGCACGGCCAACGGCACCGCGGTCATCCTGTGGACCTGCAACGGCCAGAGCAACCAGAAGTGGACCACCTCGACGACTCCGCCCGCTCCCGGCGGGTCGGGCCCCTGCGACCTCTACTCCGCGGGCGGCACTCCCTGCGTGGCCGCGCACAGCACCGTACGGGCGCTCTACGGGTCGTACGGCGGCAGCCTCTACCAGGTCAGGCGCGCCTCGGACAACACGACCAGGAACATCGGCGTACGGGCGGCCGGCGGCTTCGCCGACGCGGCGGCGCAGGACTCGTTCTGCGCGGGCACCTCCTGTGTGATCACGGTCGTCTACGACCAGTCCGGACGCGGCAACGACCTGTGGTACCAGGGATCGGCCCAGGTCCCGGGATCGAGTCAGAGCAGTCCCGCCAAGGCGACGTCGGAGTCGCTGACCGCCGGGGGAACCAAGGCGTACTCCCTGTACATCAACCCCGGCAACAGCTACTGGCGGGACGGCCATCTCACGGGAGTGCCGACCGGCAGCGCGCCCGAAGGGGCGTACATGGTGACCAGCGGCACCCATGTCAACAACGGCTGCTGCTTCGACTACGGCAACAGCGAGACGACTCGGAAGGCCGACGCGGCCGGGGCGATGGACGCGATCAACTTCGGCACCCAGTGCTGGTTCGGCGGGTGCTCGGGAAGCGGTCCCTGGGTCCAGGCCGACCTCGAATGGGGCCTGTACTCCGGGGGCAGCCAGTCCTGGAACACCAACCAGCGAGCCTTCACCAGCAAGTTCGTCACCGCGATGCTGAAGAACAACGGGACGTCGAGGTTCGCCCTCAAGGGCGGCAACGCGCAGTCCGGCACCCTGACCACCCTGTGGGACGGGGCACTTCCCGCCGGCTACAGCCCGATGAAGAAGCAGGGCGCCATCGTCCTCGGCAGCGGCGGTGACTGCTGCAAGCCCGGCGGCGGAGCCAACCTGAGCGCCGGCACCTTCTACGAGGGAGCCATCGTCGCCGGCTACCCCTCCGACGCGACCGACAACGCGGTGCAGGCCAACATCACCGCAGCCGGATACCGCTGAGTCCCTCTGCCCCACGGCGAGTTCTGCCGCAACCCGGCCCAGGAGCTAATGACATGCACATGATCAAACGGGCGTTGGCTTTCGCCTTCTCCATCGCGCTGCTCAGCGTGGGCGTCCCTCTCCTCTCCCTCGGCACAGCGCAGCCCGCCGCCGCCCTGGGCAACGGGCTGGCACTGACCCCGCAGATGGGCTTCAACGACTGGAACGCGTACGGCTGCAACGTCTCCGAGTCGCTGATCAAGTCGACCGCGCAGGCGATGCACACCAACGGCATGCAGGCGGCGGGCTACACCTACGTCAACATCGACGACTGCTGGATGACCCACAACCGCGACTCCGGCGGCCACCTGGTGCCGGACCCGGCGAAGTTCCCGGACGGCATCAAGGGCACCGCCGACTACGTGCACTCGCTCGGACTGAAGCTCGGGATCTACGAAGACGCGGGCACCGCGACCTGCGCCGGGTATCCGGGCAGCCTGGGCCACGAGAGCACGGACGCCCAGTCGTTCGCGTCGTGGGGCGTGGACTACCTGAAGTACGACAACTGCAACAACAACGGGGTGTCCGCGCAGAGCCGGTACACCGCGATGCGGGACGCCCTGGCGGCCACCGGCCGGCCGATCCTGTACAGCCTGTGCAACTGGGGCCAGGACAACGTGTGGACCTGGGGCGCGGACGTGGGCAACAGCTGGCGCACCACCGGTGACATCAGCGCCACCTTCTCCAGCATGCTGTCGATCTTCCACAGCAACGTCGGACTGGCCTCCTATGCGGGGCCGGGCCACTGGAACGACCCGGACATGCTGGAGGTCGGCAACGGCTCGATGACGGCCACCGAGAGCCGCAGCGAGTTCAGCCTGTGGGCGGAGATGGCCGCGCCGCTGATCGCGGGCACCAACATCCCCTCGGCCAGTGCGGAGACCCTGTCCACCCTGACCAACTCCCGGGTGATCGCGGTCGACCAGGACCCCCTCGGGAAGCAGGGCACCATGGTCTCCTCCTCGGGCGGCCTCGACGTGCTGGCCAAGCCCTTGGCCAACGGGGACGTGTCGGTGGCCCTGTTCAACGAGACGGGCTCGACAGCGACCATCTCCACGACCGCGGCCGCGATCGGGAAGAGCGGCGCGTCCTCCTACACCCTGACCGACCTGTGGTCGGGGGCGACCTCCACCACCGCAGGCACGATCAGCGCCTCCGTACCGGCGCACGGCACGGTGATGTACCGGGTCGCGGGCGGCACCAGCGGCGGCGGCACCAGCGTGACCGGCGCGCTGCACGCCGTGGGCGCGGGCAAGTGCCTGGACGTACCCAACTCGACCACGACCGCCGGCACCCAGGTGGTGATCTGGAGCTGCAACGGCGGCGCCAACCAGACCTGGACCCACACCGCGTCCAACCAGTTCACCGTCTACTCCGGCAGCAGCCAGAGGTGCCTGGACGCCTACAACAACCAGACCACGCCGGGCACGAAGGTGGAGATCTGGTCGTGCAACGGCCAGAGCAATCAGCAGTGGACGCTGAACTCCAACGGCACGGTCACCGGCGTCCAGTCGGGCCTGTGCCTGGGCGTCGCCGGCGGGGCGACCGCCGACGGCACCCTCGCCGAGCTGCAGACCTGCAACGGCGGCAGCAGCCAGCGGTGGACGTTGGGGTGACTCCGCATTCGAACCCTGGAGGAGGTTTCCATGCTCGAACCAGCCGGTGATCGCCCCCGCAGGCGAGGGAAAGCCGTGCTCCTTGTCGTCCTGGCGATGATCGTGGCCGCGTTCGGCGGCCCGGCGTTCGCCACGGCGCCCCGGTCCGCAACAGTGGCTCAGCGCGTTGCCGACGCGTCGCTCCCGTGCGACCTCTACGCCGCGGGCGGTACGCCGTGTGTGACGGCGCACGCCACGACCAGGGCGCTCTTCGCGTCGTACAACGGACCGCTGTACCAGATCCAGCGGGCCTCCGACCACGGCTACCGCGACATCGGAGTGCTCAGCGCGGGCGGGTACGCGGACGGCGCGTCCCAGGTGTCGTTCTGCGCGGGCACGTCGTGCACGATCACGAAGATCTACGACCAGACCGCCCAGCACAACGACATGCCGATCTCCTGGGGCGGCTACTGGAAAGGCCCGGGGCCGAACGGGTCCGATGTCGGCGCGGACGCCATGGCCCTGCCGGTGACCGCGGCCGGCCATCAGGTCTTCGGCGTCAAGGTCGCCCAGGGCGTCGGCTACCGGCACGACAACGCGAAAGGCGTCCCCACCGGATCCCAGCCCTCGGGCATCTACATGGTGACGTCGTCGAACTACACGAACCAGTGGTGCTGCTTCGACTACGGCCTCGGTGAGAACACCCACACCGACACCGGCAACGCCACCATGAACGCCATCTACTGGGGCAACGCCTGCTGGTTCGGCGGCTGCACCGGGTCGGGGCCGTGGGTGGAGGCCGACCTGGAGAACGGCATGTTCCACACCAACACCGGCTCCAACAAGGACCCGAACAACCCCGGTGTGCACTACCCGTTCGTCAGCGCCTGGGAGAAGAACAACGGCACCAGCAACTTCACCCTCAAATACGGCAACGGCGCGAGCGGCGGGCTGACCACCACCTTCTCCGGCCCCCTGCCGAACGGCTACTCGCCGATGAAGGTCGACAGTTCCGTCCTGCTCGGCACCGGGGGCGACAACAGCGTCTCGGGCACCGGCGAGTTCTTCGAGGGCGCCATCACGGCCGGCTACCCCTCCGACGCCACGGAGAACGCCGTCCAGGCGAGCATCACCGCGGCCGGGTACGGCTCGGGCGGCGGTGGCGGTACATCGACCGCGCTGCACGCGGTGGGCGCGGGCAAGTGCCTGGAGGTCCCGGGCGCATCCACGACCCCGGGTACGCAGACACAGATCCGGGACTGCACCGGGGCGGCGAACCAGACCTGGGCCCGGACCGACGCCCGCGAGCTCACCGTGTACTCCGGCGGCAGCCGGCTGTGCCTGGACGCCTCCGGCCAGGGCACCAGCCCCGGCACCAAGGTCATCACCTGGGCCTGCAACGGCCAGACCAACCAGCAGTGGAACGTCAACGCCAACGGCACGATCACCAGCGCCCAGTCCGGCCTGTGCCTGGACGTGACCGGCGCCGCCACCGCCAACGGCACCCCCGTCGAACTGTGGACCTGCAACGGCGGATCCAACCAGCAGTGGTCACTGAGCTGACCCCCAGACGCGTGACGCAGGAGGACCCGCATGAGGACGACAGCGCGACCCGGCCGTCTGGTACTGGCCGTCGGCATCGTCTTGGCGTTCGTGCTGCAACTGTCGGCGACGGCCGAGAGCCGGGCCGTCTCGGGCGAGGCGCTGAGCGTCAACCTGGCCTCGACGCGGGGCCCGTCGACCGGCGTGGGCGAGGGATTCCTCTACGGCTTCACGCAGGACGGCAGCCAGCCGGCGGACCAGTTCATCAAGCCGCTGGGGATCAACGCGTTCCGCGGCGGCGGCTGGTTCTCCGGCGGCTGGATCAAGGACAACTACCAGTACGGATCGGCGACTCGGGCCGACCTCGACTCGATCGTCGCGCAGGCGAAACGCCTCACCCAGCCGCCGTACCACGCGCAGTACCAGGTACTGGTCAGCGACATCTACGGCGCCAACGGCGGGCAGCCGTCCAACACGAGATACCCGTGCGACAACGGCGACTGCTCCAACTGGATCAGCTTCATCGACTCCACGGTGGGCGCACTCCAGGCCACGGGACTGACGTTCGCCTACGACATCTGGAACGAGCCGGACATCTCCGCCTTCTGGACCCGGGGTGTCAACAGCGCCCAGTACTTCCAGATGTGGGACACCGCCTACCGGGAGATCCGGCGCATCGCCCCCTCGGCGCAGATCGTGGGACCGTCGCTCGCCTTCACCCCGCAGAACAACCCGGGGGAATGGCGGACCTGGCTCGCGCATGTGAAGGCGGCCGGGACGGTACCGGACATGATCACCAACCACGACGAAGGCGATGTCGACGACCCCGTCACCGTCTCCCAGTCCCTCAACAGCGCCCTGACCGCGGCGGGCATCGCCCCGCTGCCCCTGTCCGCGAACGAGTACCAGCCCGCCGACCGGCAGACCGCCGGGGTGACGGCCTGGTACCTGGCGCGGTTCGCACAGTCCGGATACACCAACGCGATGCGCGGCAACTGGGTCTGCTGCATCACCCCCAACCTGACCGGAGTCCTCACCCAGAGCGGCGGTAGTTGGCAGCCGACCGGGAACTGGTGGGCGCTGCGCGACTACGCCGACATGACCGGCACCCTGGTCGCCACCTCCGGGCAGGTCGGGTCGACGGCGATCTCGGCCTCCGCGGACCAGGCCAACAAGCGCGCGGTGGCGATCATCGGCGACGCGAACGGCAACTCCGGTACCTCGACCGTGACCTTCAACGGGCTGTCGTCCGTGCCCTGGCTGACGAACGCGGGCAGCGTGCACGTCACCGTGCACCGCATCCCGGACCAGGCACCCCTCGCCGCGCCCCTGACCGTCTACGACCAGAACGTGAGCGCCTCGGGCGGCTCGATCACCGTGCCGTTGACGTTCCAGGCCGCGCACGACGCGTTCGCCGTCTACCTCACCCCCGCCACCTCCGGAGGCGAGGGCTTCCCGACCGGCTACCACCAACTCGTCGCCGCCCACGACAACTTGTGCCTCGACGTGTACGGCAACTCGGGCAGCGCCGGCGCCGCGATCGACCAGTGGACCTGCAACGGGCAGAGCAACCAGCAGTTCCAGTTCGTACCGGCCTCGGGCGGCTACGGCGAACTGCGCGCCCAGAGCTCCGGCCAGGACATCGCGGTTGCCGGCAGTTCCACGACGGCGGGCACCCCGGACATCGTCCAACAGCCTCCCGGCACAGCGCCCAACGGCCTCTGGCTGCCCGTGCGCCAGTCCGACGGCTCCTACGCCTTCCAGAACCGCAACAGCGGTCTGTGCCTGGACGTCTACGGCGGCGGCAGCAACCTGGGCCAGCAACTGGACCAGTGGCAGTGCAAGAACACACCCGGCACCAACCAGGACTTCTTCGTCCGCTGAGCCTCCTGAACCAGGACGTCTTCGTCCGCTGAACCGTCCCGAACCGCTCTGAACCGTCCGCCGACCGCACCGGCCGTGGACACCCCCTCACCTGCGAAAGGACCCCACCGTGTCAGCAATCGCACGGCTGTTACGGCGCCTGCGCGTCCCGGCGGCCGTCGTCGCGGGCCTCGTCCTGGCCGCCGGCGGCGTCGTCGGCACCACCGCCACCCCGGCCCGGGCCGCCACCTCCATCACCCTCAACGGCACTTCCGGCGGACGGACCTTCGACGGCGTCGGCGCCATCAGCGGCGGAGGCGGCAACAGCAGACTCCTGATCGACTACCCCGAACCCCAACGCGGCCAGGTCCTCGACTACCTCTTCAAGCCCGGCTACGGAGCCTCGCTGCAGATGCTCAAGGCCGAGATCGGCGGAGACACCAACTCCACCTCGGGAGCCGAGCCGAGCCACCAGCACACCCGCTCCGACCTGAACTGCGACCGGGGCTACGAGTGGTGGCTGATGGAGCAGGCCAAGGCCCGCAACCCCGACATCAAGCTGTACGGGCTCGCCTGGGGCGCCCCGGGCTGGATCGGCAACGGGAACTTCTGGTCCACCGACATGGTCAACTACCTGGTCTCGTGGCTGGGCTGTGCCAAACAGCACGGGCTGAGCATCGACTACCTCGGCGGATGGAACGAGCGAGGCTACAACGTCTCCTGGTACCAGCAGCTGCGCAGCGCTCTCAACAGCAACGGCTACGGCAGCGTCAAGATCGTCGCGGCTGACTCGGACTGGGCCGTGGCGAACGACGTCAACTCCAACGCGGCGTTCGCCTCCGCGGTGAGCGCCATCGGCACGCACTATCCCTGCGGCTACCGCTCCGCCCAGACCACCTGCACGGTGCCGGCGGCCGCCCTGAACTCCGGCAAGCCGCTGTGGGCGAGCGAGAACGGCTCGGACGACTACAACGGGGGAGCGCAGGCCATGGCCCGCGGCATCAACCGCGGATACATCGACGGCCGGATGACCGCCTACCTCAACTGGCCGGTGGTCGCCGCGCTCACCCCCAACCTGCCGTATCCCACCATGGGTCTGGCCCTGGCCTCCCAGCCGTGGTCCGGGGCCTACTCGGTCGGCAAGAACACCTGGGTGATGGCGCACACCAGCCAGTTCACCTCCATCGGATGGCACTACCTCGACGCCTCCAGCGGCTACATCGGAGGCAACCGCGCCAACGGAAGCTATGTCTCGCTCAAGTCGACGAACAACTCCGACTGGTCCACGGTCATCGAGACCATGGACGCCGGCAGCGCGCAGACACTGAACTTCAATGTCACGGGGGGACTGTCCACCGGCACCGTCCACGTCTGGTCCACGAACGTGGGGTCCGCCAACCCGGCCGACCACTTCGTGCACAGCGCGGACATCACCCCGTCCGGCGGCGGATTCAGCCTCACCGTCCAGCCCGGACACCTGTACACCCTGACCACCACGACCGGACAGGGCAAGGGCACCGCCACCGGTCCCGCCCGGAGCGCGCTGAAGCTGCCGTACAGCGACAACTTCGACGGCTACGCCACCGGCACCGAGGCGAAGTACCTCATGGACTGGCAGGGCGCCTTCGAGGCGGTGGCCTGCGGGGGCGGCCGTAGCGGAAAGTGCGTGCGCCAGATGAGCCCGCAGAAGCCGATCACCTGGGACTCGCTGACCGATCCGCACGCTCTGCTCGGCGAGACGGGCTGGGGCAACTACACCCTCTCGTCGGACGTGCTGCTCGAACAGGCCGGATACGTCGAACTGATCGGCCGTGCGGGCGCGCACGACTACGACCACGGCGGCGGGCAGAACGCCTACCGCCTGCGGGTGAGCGACACCGGGGCCTGGTCGATCCTCAACTCCAACACCAACGGCACCGTCACCACCCTGGCCCGCGGCACGACCGCCGCGCTCGGCACCAACCGGTGGCACACCCTGGGCCTCACCTTCAACGGCACCACGATCACCGCCGTCGTCGACGGCACCACGGTCGGAACCGCGAACGACAGCACCTGGGCGGCCGGACAGATCGGCTACGGGACCAGCCAGGGCGAGACGGCACAGTTCGACAACCTCTCCATCACGCCCGGCAGCGGCGGGAACGACGGCGGCACGACCGGCCCGATCGTCGGCGTCGGCTCCGGCCGGTGCGTGGACGTGCCGAACCAGTCGCACACGGCCGGCACCCAGGTGGCGCTGTGGGACTGCAACGGCGGCAGCAACCAGCAGTGGACGAACACCTCGACCGGTGAGCTGCGGGTCTACGGCAGCGTCTGCCTCGACGCCGCGGGGCAGGGCACCAGCCCCGGCACCAAGGTGGACATCTGGGACTGCAACGGCGGCGCCAACCAGAAGTGGACACTGCACGCCGACGGCACGATCACCGGCGACCAGTCCGGCCTGTGCCTGGACGCCACCGGCGCAGCAACGGCCAACGGCACCCTGCTGCAGCTGTGGACCTGCAACGGCAGCAGCAACCAGAAGTGGACCCGCGACTGACCCCGTGACCGGTGGGCGTACTCCCTGAACCTCCCCGATCCCTGTGAAAGGTCCCCCATGACTTCCTCCCACCTGCCGCTCAGCCGGCGCCGACTGCTGGCCGCGGCCGGTGCGTCGACGGCTCTCGGTCTGCTGCGGTTCGCCCCCGAGGCCGCCGCGACCGAGGGTCCCCAGAGCTACACCGCGAGCTGGTCCTCCGTGGACCAGCACCCTCCGGCCCCGGCCTGGTTCCAGGACGCCAAGTTCGGCATCTACTACCACTGGGGCGCCTTCAGCGTCCCCGCCTTCGGCAACGAGTGGTACCCGCGCAACATGTATGTCGGCGGCTCCGCCGAGAACAACCACCACAAGGCCACCTACGGCGACCCCGCGGCCTGGCCGTACAACAACTTCATCGACGGCGGCCGTGACAAGGCGGGCAACTACGTCCAGTTCGCCCCCAAACTGGCCTCCCAGGGCGGCAACTTCGACCCGGACGCCTGGGCCCGGCTGTTCAAGTCCGCGGGCGCCCGGTTCGCCGGCCCGGTCGCCGAGCACCACGACGGCTTCTCCATGTGGAACAGCCGCGCCAACCCGTGGAACTCCGTCCAGCACGGCCCCAAGCTCGACCTGGTGGGGCTGCACGCGCAGGCCATCCGCGGGCAGGGCCTGAAGTTCATGGCCTCACTGCACCACGCCTACCACTTCAACGGCTTCTACGACCACGTGCCCAACCAGTCGGACCCGACGCTGCGCATCCTCTACGGCCAGCAGGGCTCGGCCGCCGAGAACAAGCTCTGGTACGACAAGCTGATCGAGGTCATCGACGGCTACCAACCGGACCTGGTCTGGCAGGACTTCGACCTGAACCTCGTCCAGGAGTCCTACCGGCTCCAGTTCCTCGCCCACTACTACAACCAGGCCGTCGCCTGGAACAAGGACGTCGTCGCCACCTACAAGGACGGCCTCAACAACAAGGGTGAGGTCTTCGACTTCGAGCGCGGCGGCCCGGCGGATCTGCTCACCCCCTACTGGCTCACCGACGACAGCATCTCCTCCTCCAGCTGGTGCTACACGGTGGGCATCGGCTACTACTCGACGCAGGCGCTGCTGCATTCGCTGATCGACCGGGTCAGCAAGGGCGGCAGCATGCTGCTGAACATCGCCCCGATGGCCGACGGCACCATCCCGTCCGGGCAGCAGTCCATCCTGCTCGCGATGGGCGACTGGCTCGGCCGCTTCGGAGAGGCCGTCTACTCCACCCGCTCCTGGTCGAGTTACGGCGAGGGCCCCACCAAGATGGGCGGAGGCTCGTTCAGCGGACCGGTGGCCGGCAAACCGCAGGACGTCCGGTTCACCCGCAGCCGGGACAACAAGGTGCTCTACGCCACCGCGCTGGGGTGGCAGGGCGGCACCATGACCGTCACGACGCTGAACTCGAACCGGATCAACCTCAGCAGCCTGACCGGCGCCCAACTGCTGGGCAACACCGCCGGCACCTACATCAACCTGCCCGCACCGACCCAGGACGCGTCCGGCCTGCACCTGACCATGCCCTCCGCCAACGCGCCCTTCAGCGCCCTGGCATACACCGTCAAGCTCACCTTCTCCGGCGAGATCCCCGTTCTGGGCGCGCCGGGCGGCTCCACGAGCTGGGTGAGGATCGCCAACGTGACCAGCGGGCTGGTGCTCGACAGCGGGGGCAACGTGGCCGCCGGCTCCAACCTCAAACAGTGGAACTACGACGGCAGCACCAACCTGCAATGGCAGCTGATCGACCTCGGCACCGGCTACTACCGCATCGTGAACCGCACCAACGGCATGGTCGCCGACAGCTGGGGCAACGCCGCCAACGGCGCCCCCGCCCGCCAGGAGACATGGAACGGCGGCAACAACCAGCAGTGGTCCCTCAACAGCCTGGGCAACAACCGCTACCAGATCGTCAACCGCGGCACCGGCACCGCCCTCGACGGCGCCGGCAGCACCACGAACGGCTCCACCACGGTGCTGTGGACGCCGAACTCCAGCACCAACAACGCGTGGACCATCACCGCCGTCTGAATTCGACCATGGAAGAAGGTGTGCATGAAACGCAAACCGCTCTTGATGTCCCTGCTGGCCGCCCTGCTCCTCGTCCTGTCGGCCGCGGGCACCTCGTTCAGCAGCGGCCTGAGGGCGCCCGCGGCGGCGAGCAGCGGCTGTGGCAAGGCCCCGACGCTGGCCAGCGGCAACCACACGATTCAGAGCGGCGGCCAGAACCGCAGTTACATCCTGCGGGTCCCCGCCAACTACGACAGCAACCACCCCTACCGGCTGGTCTTCGGCTTCCACTGGCGAGGCGGCACGGCGAACGACGTCGACTCGGGCGGCACGGACGGTTACAACTGGTCCTACTACGGCCTCAGGCGTCTGGCGGACCAGGCCAACAACAGCACGATCTTCGTCGCGCCCCAGGGCAACGGCAACGGCTGGGCCAACCCCGGCGGCCAGGACGTGGCCTTCGTGGACGCCATGGTCAACCAGCTCGAATCAGGCCTGTGCGTCGACACCACCCAGCTGTTCTCGGCCGGCTTCAGCTACGGCGGCGCGATGTCGTACGCCCTCGCCTGCTCCCGTGCCACGGTCTTCCGCGCGGTCGCGGTCTACTCCGGCGCGAACCTCAGCGGCTGCAACGGCGGCAACCAGCCCATCGCCTACATGGGACTGCACGGCCTCCGGGACAACGTGCTGCCCATCCAGTCGGGACGCGACCTGCGTGACACCTTCGTCCGCACGAACGGCTGCACCCCGCAGAACCCGCCCGAGCCGGCCTACGGAAGCCTGACGCACATCATCACCACCTACTCCGGATGCAGGTCCGGATACCCGGTCGTCTGGGCCGCGTTCGACGGAGCGGGCCACGACCCCGGCCCCATCGACGGTTCCACCGGTGACGGCTGGCGCACCTGGACGTCCGCGGCGGTGTGGCAGTTCTTCACCCAGTTCGGCTCGAACCAGCCGCCGCCCCCGCCTTCCGGCAACCAGCAGATCATCGGCGAGCAGTCGGGGCGCTGCCTGGACATCAACAACTCGACCACGGCCAACGGTACGCAGGCACAGCTGTGGGACTGCAACGGCGGCTCCAACCAGCGGTGGACCTACTCCGCCGGAAAGCAGCTGGTCGTCTACGGCAACAAGTGCCTGGGCGTGGGTCAGGGAGCGGGCAGCGGCATCCCGGCCGCGATCTGGGACTGCAGCGGGCAGCCGGACCAGCAATGGAACGTCAACGCCGACGGCACGATCACCGCAGCACAGTCGGGGCTCTGCCTGGACGCCAACGGGCAGGGAACGGCCAACGGGACGAAAGTCCAGCTGTGGACGTGCACAGGCGGCGCCAATCAGCACTGGCGCCTGCAGACCTGACGGACCGGGGCCAGGCCCGACACCGCACGGTCCTGGCCCCGGGACCTGACATGCAGGCAGAGCAAGCCCGGACGCTCCCTCGGGTGACCGCCAGGCTCAGTACCAGACGGAGAACGTGGCGTCGGCTCTGCCGGTGGCGGTGGAGATCGGGTCGATACGCAGCGCGTAGTTGAAGTGCCGGATGTAGCGGTCCGGGTAGTTGTGGGAGCGGAACGACGACCAGGACGGGTCGGCGAGCCCGGCGGTTCTGTGGAAGGTGGCGTCCTGGGCGAATGTCGCGGTGCCGTCGTCGGCGTCCAGCCGCAGTTGGTAGTAGGAGTGCCGCAGGTAGCGGGTCGGGGCGGTGACGGACTGGAAGGAGACACCGGAGGGGTCGGCCAGCCCGGGCACCAGCTTCCATTGCGAGTCGGTGTACGGGTCGAACGGGTACGGGTCGATGCGGCCGAGGGAATCGACCTGACGCCAGTACCTGTCCGGGAAGTTGTAGGACTTCAGCCGGTTCCAGGCAGGCTTTCCCCACTTGGCGACCATGTGGTCGTACACCGTCTGGGGGATCGGCTTGATGTCGGCGTGCTTGGAGTTCAGCGGCTGGGTGTAGAGGCGCCGGTCGGTGGGGGTCCAGGTGCCGGTGGAGAGGTCGTCGGTCTGGTAGGCGTAGAAGAGCGCGTTGGCGTCGCCCCACAGGTACCAGGTGCCGGAGGCCTCGGCGAGGATCGGGCCCTCGATGCCTCCCTGCGGCGCCAGGCCGGAGGTGAACTGGGTGAAGCTGCCGGGGGCGAGGGAGGTGGACCTCGCCCCCACCAGGCTGTTGCGGCCCTTGTAGTACAGGTAGTTGACGCCGTTCACGTCCTTCGCCAGGGTGCCGTCGATGATGTCGTAGCCCGGATCGAAGAAGACCTGCGGTGCCGTCACCGTCTGGAAGTCCGTGGTGTAGTTGACCATGATCACGTTGTGTCCGCTGCTGTTCACGGCCGAGTAGGTGAGGGCGTACTGGCCGCGGGAGGCGTCCCAGAAGGCTTCGGGCGCCCAGGTGTGGGTGGCCATGTCGTGCAGTTTCAGCAGCCGGTAGTTGTCGAAGGAGCGCAGGTCGGCGGAGTCCCAGACGTGGATGTACGGCGTCTTCTTGGTCCAGTCGGTGCCCTTCAGGTTGGTCGCCATGACGACGTAGGTGCCGTCCTGCTTGGGCAGGATGAAGGGGTCCCGCAGACCGAGGTCGCCCGCGGTCGGGGTCACGACGGGGTTGTTCTGGTTCAGCGGCATCCATTGCAGCGCGTCGGTGCTGACCGCGAGGTGCAGGCCGTAGTCCGTGCCGAGGTTTCTCGGTGACTGGGTGAAGTAGGCCATGACGTACGGGGAGGCCGTCGCCGCGCTCGCGGACCCGCTGCCGAGGGTCAGCACGCCGGTGGTGGACAGCGGGACGGCCGCGGCCATGCCGAGGAACAGCCGGCGCGACGGTTGGTGGGCGCTCATCTGGTGTCTCCGGGGCGTGGGAAGGTGCGGGCGGATGGAGAACCCGTGGGCGGCCCCGGCCCGGAGCCGCCCACGGGTTCGGTCCCTTGTCAGCTCCAGGGAGCCGCGGTGAGCCAGCTGGTGTCCTGGGCCCATGACGTCGTGGAGTCAAAGGCGTTGGAGCCGCCGTTGCTCGCGATGTAGACCGTGTAGTTGTAGTGGCGGAGGTACTTCGTCGGGAAGTTGGCGGACTGGAACGAGGTGCCGGTGCCGCTGTTGCCCGTGGTGGGGCAGAAAGTGGCGTCCTTCGCGAAGTTGCTTCCGCCGTCGTCGAAGTTCAGGTTGAGCTGGTAGTTGTAGTGGCGCAGGAACTGGCCGGGCTTGTCGACGGACTCGAAGGACAGGCACGAGGTGTTGGCCAGTCCGGCTCGGACGATCCAGGTGGCGTCGGCCTTGTCGGTGGCCGAGCTGGCGGACGTGATGTTGGAGATGACGACCTTGGAGTCGGCGTCGTTGTGGCGCAGGTAGTGCGAGGTGCAGCAGGGCGAGGTGGTGGCCTTCAGAGAGATCCGGGAGCCGGGGGTGAGGGTTCCGGTACCGGTCGAGGCGCTGCTGTAGCCGGCGGCGGTGATGTTGGCCTGGACGGCGTTCTCGGTGGCGTCCGAGGGGTAGCCCTGGGTCATGACGCCCTCGTAGAAGGTGCCCTGGGCCCACTTGCTGTTGTCACCGCCGATGCCGAGGATGATGGCGCCTTCCTTGTGCATCGGGTTGTAGCCGGAGGCGGTGGGGCGTATGCCGTTGTAGAAGGTGGACAGCCCGCCCGACTGGGCGTCGCCGCCGCGCAGGGCCCACTGGTTCGCGCCGCCCTTGAGCATGGCGGTCAGGAACCGGTGGTCGACGCTGGGGTTGCCCGCGTTGAATCCGCGGTTGACCCCGGAGAACAGGCCGTTCTCCAGGTCGGCCATCACCCAGGGACCGTTGCCGCTGCCCCAGCCCCAGCCCTTGTTGTTGCCGAAGTAGAGGGCCTCCATGTGGCCGTTGCCGGTGTCCAGGTTGTTGGTCTCGGCGTTGCCGTAGTCGAAGCAGCAGCCGCCGTTGAAGTGCTTGCCGTTGAAGATGGCGTACATGCCCTCGGGCTGGTCGCCGGTGGCGATGCCGTTGGTGTTGTTGTTGCGGTAGCCGGTGCCGGGGGCGATGTAGACGCCGTACGCCTTGTGCCCGCCCACGGTGACCGGGGCTTCGACGGCGTTGGCGAGGTTGTCCGGACCGCCGGCGGCTCCGCCTCCGGGTGCCTGGGTGAGGTTGTTGCCCTTGGGGGACTGGTCGTAGATGACGGTGATGACGCAGCTGGTGTTCGCGCAGAAGGAGTCCTGTGCGGCGGCGTCGGCGTATCCGCCCGCGCTCAGCAGGCCGATGTCCTTGGTCGCGTTGTCGGAAGCGCGCCTGATCTGGTACAGCGGGCCGTTGTACGCCCCGTACAGGGCGCGGGTGGTGCTGTGCGCGGCGACGCAGGGGGTGCTGCCCGCGGCGTAGAGGTCACATGGCCCCTGGGTGGCGGCCTGCGAGGGGGTGGTCGTGGCGGTGAGCAGGCCGGCGGCGAGGGCGGCGGTGGCACCGGCCGCCAGCAGTGCGCGCCTGACGCGGTGCATCCACTGTTTTTTGATCATGAAGAACTCCTATGCGGGGTGGAGTGGGAGGTGAGTGGAACTCCCTGTGTCAGCTCGTCACGCGGAACGTGGCGTCACTGCGTCCCGTCGCCGTGGTGATCGGGTCGAGGCGCAGCTGGTAGGCGTAGTGGCGGATGTAGTGGTCGGGGTGGTTGTACGACTGGAACGACGACCAGGTGGGGTCGGCGAGACCGTCGACCTTGCGGAAGGTGGCGTCCGCGGCGAACTGGCTGCTGCCGTCGTTGCGGACGAGCTGGAAGTCGTAGTTCTGGTGGCGCAGGTAGTAGCCGGGGTAGGTGACCGACTCGAAGGAGACGGTTCCGGTCCCCGCCAGGCCGGGCCGCAGCCGGAACTGGGAGTCCTCGACCGGGGTGACGTTCGGGTCGATGCGCACGTCGAAGTTGGTCTGGCGTATGTAGCGGTCCTGGAAGTTGTACGACTGGAGCCGCTGCGCGGGGGTGTTGGGCCAGCGGGCGAGGACGCGGCTCTCCTCGGCGGCCGTGAGGGGCGTGATCGCGCCGTGGCGTTTGGCGGTGCCGCCCATGTCGTAGTCGGCCGCCGGCTGGAGCTGGTAGGTGCTGACGTCGAACGGGTCGGTCGTCAGGATCGGCCGGTATTCGCGTACGCCCTGCGGGTTGTTGTAGTCGATGTAGAGGGCCCACCGATTGCTGTTCTGGAACCTCATCCAGACCGGGCCTTCGACCACGTTGCCGGTGAGGCCGATGCTGGCGAGGTTGCCGAGGTTGGTCCACGTCCCCAGGATCGAGTTGCTGCCCTCGACGTTGTTCTGGCCGTCGCCGGAGACCCTGAGGTAGCGGTAGGGGCCGGTTCCTGCGGGTACCTCGGTCATCTGGGTGTCGACGACCGCGGTGCTGCCGGGCGGGTCGATCCAGATCTGCGGGGTGGTGATGGAGTGGAAGTCCGTGGTGCGGGCGGCGTAGATGCGGTACTTGTTGATGCCGTTCAGCGTGGCGTTCGTCGCCCAGTACAGGACGTAGTCGTTGGTCTCGGGGTTCCAGATCGCCTCCGGCGCCCACGCGTTCTTTCCGCCGGGGACCAGTGAGGCGGCGGGGAGCAGCCACGGGTCCGACCAGTTCACCAGGTCGGTCGACTCCCACACCACGAAGTTGGGGCTGCCGTTCTGGTAGGTCGAGCCGCAGCGGACGCACAGATCGGTCGCGATGATCCAGTACTTCCTGCCGTCCTGGGAGCGCACCAGTGCAGGGTCGCGCACGCCCTTCGTACCGATCTTCGAGTTGAGGACCGGCGCTCCGCCGTTGAGGTCGTTCCAGTGCAGGCCGTCCGTGCTGTGCGCGACGTACAGCATCTGACCGGTCGCGGAGTCGCCGGTGAAGTGCACCATCAGGTAGCCGGGGTCTGCGGCGGCCGCCCGCTGGGGTGTGGTGAGGGCTTGGCCCGTGAAGAGGAGGCAGACGGCGAGCAATATCACCGTCAGCCGGGCGCGGAGCGCAGACATCGGATCTCCTGTCGGGTGCGGGTGCCGCCGCCGGGTGAAGGGGGAGCGGGGCGGCGGGGGGAGCCTGGTCTCGGAACGTGCGGGACAGGACCCGAACACTTCGCGGGCCGGAAGGGCGGATCCGGGCGGCGGTGTTTCATTGCTTCTCGCAGGACGCCGTGGCGACGGCGTGTCAGGGCGTGCGGGCAGGAACACCTGACCAGGTGGGGGCGGTTGCGGCACCGATCGGGGTGTGTGTGCTTCTCGGTGCCGGTGACGGTGTTTCAGGTGGCCGGCGCTTCAGCCGGAAGTCTTCATGACCAACTCACTGTCCGATCAGGCGTATTGGACGATATGTCGAACACTGTTCGCGAAATCGGGCAGAGGCTAGATCTGGAAAAGTGAGTGCGTCAATACATCCGACAGATCCGATTGGTTGAACGTACGGATGAGCGCTCCGGCGCTCACCGTGCCCCCTGATCCGGCTACGGCGACGTCCCCCGGTTTCTGTTATTGCCCCGTCGCCCCTCCGTCTCCTGTACATGCATACGACACGACCGATCGCTCGGCGCACCACACTCGAGGCCACGGGGACCGCAGCCGCCGCTTCCGAAGATGCCGCGCCCTGGGCGTGGCCGCAGAACGGCGGGGCGACCCGACGGTCGGTCAGAATTTTGTGTTCACACGGCTGGACACAGGCAACGTCCGTATCCGTTAATCCAACTAGTCCATCCAACGTGTCGGTGAAGCTCCGCGTTCCATATTTCGAACGATGTTTGAAAAGTCGAACCACGTGCGGGCGATGTCGCCGGTGTGCAGGGCGCCGGGTCGGCAGCACTCAAGCCCGTGACCCGCCAGGCCCGACCGTTGGACGTGTGAGCCGGCACATCAACAGTCCAGGCAGTCGCTCTGCCGTATCGAAAGGGTTCGAGATGTCTTCCTCCGTCAGCAGGCGTCGTCTCCTGCAACTGGCAGGGGCCTCCGCGGCCGCCTCTGCCACCGGATCCTTCCTCGGCGCGCCGGCCGCCCAAGCGGCCGTCGCCCCCGCGAGGAGCGACATCGGGGTCTTGGCGCACCCCTTCGAACTCGGCCAGGTCCGGCTCACCGCGAGCCGATGGCTGGACAACCAGAACCGCACCCAGAACTACCTGCGGTTCGTCGACGTCGACCGGCTGCTGTACAACTTCCGCGCCAACCACAAGCTGTCCACCAACGGCGCGGCCGCCACCGGCGGCTGGGACGCGCCGACGTTCCCCTTCCGCACCCACGTCCAGGGGCACTTCCTCACGGCGTGGGCCCAGCTGTACGCCGCGACCGGTGACACCACCTGCCGGGACAAGGCGACCTACATGGTCGCGGAGTTGGCCAAGTGCCAGGCCAACAACACTGCCGCCGGTTTCAGCGCGGGGTACCTCTCCGGCTACCCCGAGGCCGACTTCACCGCTCTGGAGCAGCGGACCCTGAACAACGGCAACGTGCCCTACTACACCATCCACAAGACCCTCGCCGGCCTGCTGGACGTATGGCGCCACATCGGCAGCACCCAAGCCCGTGACGTGCTGCTCGCCCTGGCTGGATGGGTCGACGCGCGCACCGGCAGGCTGACGAGCCAACAGATGCAGGCCATGCTGCAAACCGAGTTCGGCGGCATGAACACCGTGCTGACCGACCTCTACCAGCAGACGGGCGACGCGCGATGGCTCACCGTCGCCCAGCGGTTCGACCACGCCGCGGTGTTCGACCCGCTGGCGGCCAACCAGGACCAGCTCAACGGGCTCCACGCCAACACCCAGGTGCCCAAGTGGATCGGGGCCGCCCGTGAGTACAAGGCCACCGGCACGACCCGCTACCGGGACATCGCCACCAACGCCTGGAACATCACCGTCAACGCGCACACCTACGCCATCGGCGGCAACAGCCAGGCGGAGCACTTCCGCGCCCCGAACGCCATCGCCGGTTACCTGAACAAGGACACGTGCGAAAGCTGCAACACGATCAACATGCTCACCCTCACCAGGGAGCTGTTCGCGCTGGATCCGGACCGCGCCGCGCTGTTCGACTACTACGAGCGGGCATGGCTGAACCAGATGATCGGCCAGCAGAACCCGGCCGACGACCACGGCCACGTCACCTACTTCACCCCGCTCAACCCGGGAGGCCGACGTGGTGTGGGCCCGGCGTGGGGCGGTGGCACCTGGAGCACCGACTACGGCACGTTCTGGTGCTGCCAGGGCACGGGACTGGAGATGCACACCAGGCTGATGGACTCCATCTACTTCCACAACGACACCACGCTGACCGTGAACATGTTCGTGCCGTCGGTGCTCACCTGGACGGAGCGCGGTATCACCGTCACCCAGACGACGACCTACCCGGTCAGCGACACCACGACCCTGAAGGTCACCGGCAGCGTCAGCGGAACGTGGGCGATGCGCATCCGCATACCGAGCTGGACCACCGGGGCCACCATCAGCGTCAACGGCGTCGCGCAAACCCTCACCACCACACCCGGCAGTTACGCCACGCTGAACCGCTCGTGGACCTCCGGCGACACGGTCACCGTCCGCCTGCCCATGCGGATCGGCATCCGACCGACCAACGACAACGCGAACGTCGCCGCGATCACCTACGGCCCGGTCGTCCTCGCGGGCAACTACGGTGACTCCGCACTCAGTGCCCACCCCGCACTGACCACGTCCTCGATCAAACGGACCACCAGCAGTTCACTCGCCTTCACCGCCACCTCCGGCGGCTCCACCGTCAACCTGGGCCCGTTCTACGACGCGCACGGCTTCAACTACGCCGTCTACTGGAACACCACCGGCAACACCATCCGTCTCGTCAACGCGAGCAGCGGTCTCCTGCTGGGCATCCAGAACATGTCCACTGCCAATGGCGGCCGCGCTCTGCAATGGACGGACAACGGCACCGCCGACCACGAATGGGAAATGATCACTGACGGAAGCGCGGTCCGCTTCCGCAACGCCAACAGCGGCAAGGTGCTCGGCGTCCTGAACATGGACACAGCAGACGGCGCGACCGTTCTCCAGTGGGACGACAACGGCACCGCCGACCACAAATGGACCCTGCTCGACCAAGGCGACGGAACCTACAAGATCCGCAACGTGAACAGCGGCAAGCTGCTCGCCATCGCGGGCAACTCCACCGCCGTCGGCGCTTTCGCGATCCAGGACGCGGACGACGGCACGGCCGACAACCGCTGGCACATCGCGCTGAACTAGCGTCACCTGCCCTGGCAGGCCCTCGCTCTGAACTCCGCTACGGGGACCGTGACTTCGGATGCGTCACCATCGTCCGAGATCTTGTCGTAGCGGACTTCCCCTGGAGAGAGCCCGTCCCGGTCGCTCGGGGTGAACGAGACACTCCTCGATGACCACGAGTTGTCCTTGGTCCAGCCGTAGAGGGCATACGTGGTCTTGGTGGCGAGGCGAGGGAGGGATCTCGTCGTGGTCCAGCCGGCGGCAGGCGAATCGAGGGTCCAGGTGGTGAGACCGACCTCCAGAGGGCGGTCGGCGGTCCATGAACCGACCGTGACCGTCTTGTCGACGTCGTCGCTGTCCACGTAGAGGGTCGCGCCATCGATCTGATGTCCGCAGACCATCATGACGCCGAGCAGATGGCCGTCGCCGGTGACGGAGATGCCGGTGACGGCATCGACGGGAACCGTGCATCCTGAGGTCGCGGCCAGCGCCACTCCGACCGCGACGGCGCCGACGAAGCGCCGGAACACCGGCCGTGAACCGATCGACCACATGCTCAGCCCCCTGCCCCGGGCCCCCGTGAGCCCCCTGCCCCCGAATGGTAGGGGGCGAGCGGCGTCGGGCCGCAGCCGTGGCAGTCAACGTGTCAATCGAGCGCCCCGGCTGCTTCGGGGTGCTCGTCGTCGTCCGTGGGGGCCGCACCGCGCGGTGCAAGGACGTCTCGGGTGCCGTAGCGGCGCAGCAGCCACCACCCGTACACGGCGTGAAACACGTACACACACACCTGCCACCAGTCCGGAGCCGCGCCAGGAGAGCGCACCTGGAAGAAGTCGTCGAGCCCATGGACGACCACCATCGGCCAGACGGAGCCGATCGCGAAACGAAGACCGGCGCAGGTGAACCCGAACAGCCCCGCGGACAGCATCTGCCACAGGGTGTCCTCCAACGGTGCGCCGAAGAAAAGGTAGTTCTGGAAGTGCCCGGCACCGAAGAGGACGGCGACGCCGGCTGCCGCGCGCACCGGGCCGAGCGGGGTGAGAGTCTGCTGCACGAGGCCCCGGCTGTAGACCTCCTCGTTGAGGCCGACCCACAACAGGGACACCAGCGAGCTGACCACGACCGTCGTCCTGCCGTCGAGGCCGGCGAGGGCGTACGAGCCGGCGATCAGCAGCATCGGCAGGGCGAGCCACCAGCGGTGCCGCCGGCCGAGGGTGGCGGCACCGGAGGCGCGCAGCCATCCCCACCGCCACAGCACGCACCAGACAGCTGCGAAACAGGCCGCATTGACCAGACAGGCGCCCAGGTCCGGGAACCATGACGGGGCCAGCGGCGGCAGGATCACCTTGGCGAACAGCAGGAGTACGGCTTGCCAGGCGAGCGTCAACTCCACGGCGCCCGAGAGGGGATGGCGGGTTATGTGGCCTTTCCACTGCTCCATCACGGAGTGAGGGTAGCCGCGGCCGCCTGCGGGCTGCCCCACGCTGTCCCGAACTCGGCTCGTGCTCGCGGGCGATGCCCGAGACAAGCCGGTCGAAGCGGGGCAGTCTGGACCGGGCGTCCTGCGGGCCTCCGCTCAGCAGCTCCACAAAAGGCGCTCCGTGGGCTGTCACCGCACGGCGGTGGCCCGTGGATCGACCTCGCAGCGAGCGATCTGGTCCACGGGCCCCGCGCTGGCAACGGCCACCCGGACCTTCGTCTTGCTCTTCGCGGGAACCGGCACCTGGTCGTAGGTCTCGGCCATGGTGAAGCCGTTCGCGTTCTTGTAGCTGATTTTCACGGCGAAGACACCCTGGCGTCCGTTCGGATTCCGCACCGCGACGGTCGCGTACGGGTCGTCCGTGTCCGCGCAGCGCGTGAGCACGGCGGTGCCGTCTTTGAGTGGTGGGGCAGCAGTGACGGAGGCGGACGCCGTGGGGGTGGAAGGGGCGGTCGGATGCGAACTCTGCTTGCCGCCGCTGTCAGACCTCCCTGCCGTGGACGCAGGCTGCGGAGTGGACTTCGCTTCGTCCGATTTCGTAGCGCCGCAACCGGACAGAACTATGACTGCCGCCAGAACCACTCCGGCGGTCATGTGCACCCGCTTGATCACGTCACTCTTTCCAAGAACGGAGCCGCAGGATCGATTCCAGGGCGGCTGCGCTGGTCAGCGCGTGCAGAGGCTACCAGCGGGCGGAGATCGGCAACCGCCCCGCCGAGTGCGAGCAGCCAGACCGGCTCCCTGGGGGACGAGGTCCGCGCGCCGGGCCACGGCTGGGGTGAGCCGAGGAAACACGTCGGGGCCTGTCCGGCTGTGCGGACAGGCCCCGATTGGAGCGCCGGGCAGGCCTTGCACCTGCATTTCCCCACAGGAAGTGGGGCGTCTTTCCTTGGACCACCAACGCATGAACAGGCGACGTGAGTTGCGGCGACCGGCTCGTGATCAATATTACCGCACGCAGCGAGGAGTGGTGACCGGGCCGGGGCGTGGCACCGGCCCGCTCGAGGCCGGCCCTGCCACCATGGCCGCATGGAACGTGTACTTGGAATCGGCGGATACTTCCGGCGCGCCGCCGACCCGGCGGCCCTGAGCGCGTGGTACCGCGACTGTCTGGGCCTGGACACCGACGAGCACGGGCTGTGGCATCCGGAAGCCGGGCCGACGGTGTTCGCGGCGTTCGACTCCGAGACCGACTACTTCGGGTCACGCACCCAGCAGTCCATGCTCAACTTCCGGGTCCGCGACCTGGACGCGATGCTCGCGCAGTTGCGCGCCAAGGGAGCGGATGTGGCGGCGGAGACACAGGAGATGGACGGTGTCGGACGGTTCGGCTGGGTCACCGATCCCGAGGGCCATCGGATCGAACTGTGGCAGCCCGCCGCCGAGCCGGGCCCAGGGGCGTAGTCCGGCCGGCCTCAGACGGAACGATCGGGACCGGAGCCCTTGTCGGCGCCCTGGTAGCGGGCGAACTCCCACGGGTCGTGGGCGCAGAAGGTCTCGACCCGGTCACCGTGGTCGCGGAGCAGTTCCCGCAGTCGGGCCTGGCTGCCCAGGCGCAGATCGCGATGGACCTCGGCGCCCGTCTGGACGAGGTCCATCAACGGATGCGGCTCCTTCGCGTCCTCGACTTCGCGGTGGTAGTAGTAGGCGTCACCGCAGTGAAGGAGCCATCGGTCGCCGGTGTCCACGGCGACCGCGGTATGACCCGCGGTGTGACCGCCCAGGGGGACCAGCTTGAACTGCGGTGGCAGGCCTTTCGGTTGTACGGCGGTGAAGCCGAACCATTCTTCACCAGGCCCGGGTTCGTAGGTGACCCAGCGGGGTTCGTGCGCCCAGTGAGCCGGGCGGTAGCGGAAACTGGGCGACTCCGCGTGCGCCGCGTGGAGTTCGGCGGCGAGCACATGGACCTGGGCGTCGGGGAAGTCGGGAAGGCCGCCGCAGTGGTCGACGTCCAGATGGGTCACGAGGATGTGCCGGACGTCGGACGGTCTGTATCCGAGCCGGGCGACCTGTCGTACGGCCGTCTCCTCCTCGGCGAGCGCGGGCTGCGCCATCTCGACCCATTCGGCGCCGAGCGTGCCGACCGGGTCGCGGACGTCGGCCAGGCCGAGCCCGGTCTCGACCAGGACCAGACCGTCGGTGTCGGTCTCGACCAGCAGACAGTGGTTGACGGCAGGAGCGGCCCGCGGGCCGTCGTAGGTGGGCTCGATGGTGCGGACCGATCCGCAGTTCAGGTGATGGATTCGCATGGCGACTAGGCTGCGACTTGAACCGCGGTTCAAGTCAAGGAGGCTTTTGATGGACGCGTCGCTGCTGGACATCGCCGAGGTCGCACAGCGGAGCCGACTCGCGCCGTCGGCGCTGCGCTTCTACGAGAAGAAGGGCCTGATCGCTCCGGCCGGCCGCAACGGGCTGCGCCGCACCTATCACCCGGACGTCCTGGAACGACTGGCGCTCATCACCTGCGCACGCAGTGCCGGGTTCTCCGTCGCCGAACTCGGCCGCTTCCTCCAGGCACGGCCGTCCGACACGGACTTGCGGACAGGTATGTCCGCCAAGGCCGACGCCCTGGACGAGCAGATCGGCCGGCTCACCCGGCTCCGGGACAGCCTGCGGCATGCCGCCGTCTGCGAGCACGAACCGCTCGTCGACTGCCCCGACTTCAAGCGAGCCGTGGGCAATGTGGCCTCGGCGAGCGTCGCCCTGCCCACAGTGGGACAGGCGCAGCGTGTGGGGCCCCACCCATGAGGTTCGGCTCTGACCCTGCCGCTTGGGCGGGCCCGGACAGACTCGGGCCCGCCCAGGTACGGTCAGCGCAGGGCGGCCTTGTCGCCCGTGCCGTAGCCGAGCGGGGTGATGACGCGGATCTCGGGCTCGGCGGTGAGCAGTTCTCCCACCCGGCTCATCGCCTCGGTGAGAAAGGGAGCCTGGCTGTGTTCGTCGATGGCCTGCTGTGAGGCCCACTTCTCGACGAGCACCATGGTCAGCGGATCGGCGGCGTCCTCGTGTGCCGCGTAGGTGAGGCAGCCCGCGTCCTCGTGGGTCTGCGAGACCACCGACGCGATGACCTTCCGGGCCTCGTCCGCCCGGTCGGCGCGCAGACGCAGGGTACTGATCACGATCATGGATTCCACCGCTGGTCCTCCTCGCTGTGCGCACCGGAAGATCCGGCGCGCAGTCACTGAAGCACGCGTGCGGCTGCGGGCGGAACCCGCGTTATCGCAGGGTGGAAGGCCCAACCGGTCGGCACCTGCTGCCCGTTCGGGCCTCCCGAGAGTCAACGGCCATCCCTGTGGCTCACTGCGTGTAGAAGGTGGCGTCGCCCCGGTCGGTCGCCGTGCTGGGGGCCTGCACGTAGAGCAGGTAGTTGTAGTGGCGGATGTAGCGGCCCGGAAGGTTGTACGCCTCGTACGAGACCCCGGCGGAGTCCGCGAGGCCGGCCTGGGCGGTGAAGGAGGCGTCGGACGCGAACTGCCCCGTCCCGTCGTTCTTCTCCACCCACACCTCGTAGTTCTTGTGACGCAGGAAGTAACCGGGGAAGTTGGCCGACTCCAGGGAGACGGTGCCGGTTCCGGTGAGTCCGGTGACGACGCGGAACTGCGAGTCGGCGAGCGGGGCTACGTTCGCCTCGATCTTGGCACGGTAGTCCCAGTGCCGGATGAACCGGTCGGGGAAGTTGTAGGAGGAGAGCCGGATCGGGGTGAGGCCGTCCGCGACGGGGATGCCGAAGTCGGGTGTGCCGTCGGCCTTCCAGTAGATCTTCTGGACGCGGGTGCGGCGGTTGGGGTCGTTGAGCGGGGACCCGCTGATGTCCTTGTAGCTGCGGTCGTGGTAGACGAGGAGGTCCGAGGTGCCGTCCTCGGAGACCGTGAACTGATTGTGTCCGGGGCCGTACTGGCTGGTGGCGGCGAAGCTGGCGAAGACCGGGCCGGTGCTCTTGGCCCATGACGAGGCGCTGAGCAGGTCGGCCGAGGCGGACGCGGTGAGCAGGCCCAGGCAGTAGTTGGCGTCGGTGGCGCTGGCCGAGAAGGTCAGGAAGACCTTGCCGTTCCGCTGGAGGACGGCCGGGCCCTCGTTGACCGTCTCGCCTCCGGCGGTCTCCCAGGCGGCGGTCGGCCTGCTGATCATGACGGGTGTGCCGGTGATGGCCCAGGGGCTGGACATCCGCGCGAGGTAGATGTTGGTGCCGGGACCGACGGCCGGGTCGTTCTGCGCCCAGGCGAGGTAGCGGGTGCCGTTCACGGCGAAGGTCGTCGCGTCCAGCGAGAAGGTGTCCAGCGGCAGCGCGATACGCCCCTTCACCGTCCAGGTGCCCGTGATCGGGTTCGCGTCGGCGCACTCCAGGACGTAGGGCCGGATGTGCCAGACGTTGTTGGCGTCACCGGCGGCGAAGTAGAGGTACCACTTGCCGTCGATGAAGTGGATCTCCGGGGCCCAGATGTAGCCGCCCATCGTGCCGGTGGCGGGCCTGGTCCAGATGGTCGTCTCAGCGGCCGACGTGAGCCCCTGGATCGTGGTGGCACGGCGCAGCACGATCCTGTCGTACGCCGGCACGGTCGCGGTGAAGTAGTAGAACCCGTCGGTGTGCCTGAAGATGTGCGGGTCGGCCCGCTGCTCGGCGATGGTGTTCGTGTACGTCACACCTGGCGACGCGGGCGCGGCGGCGTGGGCAGTACCGGCCGAGACACCGGTGACGGTGGCCGCGGCCGAGCCGGCGATCAAGCCGAGGACCGATCGACGGGTGAGGACAGGTCTCACGGATTGCTCCCTCTGGTGCGGGCGGCGCAGAGAAACCGTCCACTCAATTTACGGTATTTCGAACGCCGTTCGTGAATTCGGCCAGAACGTAAGGCACGCACTCGCCCACGTCAACGCTTTGGTCAAAGAAGAGCCGACGAATCGGTCGACGCCCACCGTGCGGGCCCTTGGGCTGTCGGATGTATTGACGCGTCCCGAATCCCCCACTTAATGTCTGCCCGATTCTACGAACGGCGTTCGATATGTCGCACCCGTCGTAACCCCGTCATGCCACAGCCACACCGTTCCCCGGATCCGTGCCCCTTCCGGATCGTGCGGTAACCGTCCCGTCCCACCCCCACCGAGACGAGCTCCTCCGCCACCCCGCTCTTCCCCACTGCCGACGGTGGCACCTGCACGAAGACAGGAGATCCACATGTCCGCGCTCCGCGCCCGGCTGACGGTGATATTGCTCGCCGCCTGCCTCCTCTTCGCCGGTCAGGCCCTGACCGCACCCCAACAGGCCGACGCAGCCGATCCGGGTTACCTGATGGTGCACTTCACCGGTGAGGGGGCGACCAACCAGCAGATGTACCTCTCGCACAGCACCGACGGCCTGCACTGGAACGACCTCAACGGCGGCGGCATGGTCCTGCGCTCCACCGTCGGCACGAAGGGCGTACGCGACCCCGCATTCGTGAGATCCCCCGACGGCAGCAAGTACTGGATCATCGCGACCGACCTGTGCATCAGCTGCGGCCAGGACTGGAACGCCGCCATCAACAACGGCAGCCGCAACCTCGTCGTGTGGGAGTCCACCGACCTGGTCACCTGGTCGCAGCCGTGGCTGCTGAACGTCGCCGGCGCGATACCCGACGGCCGCAACGCCTGGGCACCCGAAGCCATCTGGGACCCCGAAACCAACGACTACGTCCTGTACTGGGCCACGAACGTCCCCTTCAACGGCGCGACGAAGCACCGCATCTTCGCCGCCCACACCAGCGACTTCCGCACCGTCACCACCCCCCAGCTCTACATCGACCGCCCCGGCGCCCAGGAGATCATCGACACCCAGATCATCGAAGTGCCCCCGGGCGTCGGCAACTACCGCTATGTGCGGGCCTCCGGTGACGGACAGATCACCCTCGAAGGCAGCAACTCCATCTTCGGCACCTGGACCAAGCTCGGCGACCTCTCCGGCATCGGCCTGACCGGGTCGATGGTCGAGGGCCCGATGTGGATGAAGTTCAACGGCACCAACAAGTGGGCGCTCTACCTCGACCAGTACGCCACTAACCGCGGCTACATGCCCGTCACCACGACCGACCCCTCCAACCCCGCCGCCTACCAGACACAGGCGTCGACCAGCTACAACATGGGCGGCACGAAGAAGCGCCACGGCTGGATCATGAACCTGACCGCCGCCGAGGAGAGCCGCGTGCTCGCCCGCTGGCCCAACACCCCCGCGCAGCGGCTCCAGTCGTACAACTTCCAGGACCGGTACGTGCGTCACAACAACTTCGACGTGCGCATCGATCCCAACGTGAGCCCCGCCGAGGACTCCCAGTTCCGGCTGCGCTCCGGCCTGGCGGGCACCGGCACCGTCTCCTTCGAGTCGGTGAACCACCCCGGCTACTTCCTGCGCCACTTCAACTTCGACTTCCAGCTCGCCCGCAACGACGGCTCCACCCAGTTCGCCGCGGACGCCACCTTCCGCAAGGTCGACGGCCTCGCCGACGCGACCTGGTCGTCGTTCCAGTCGTACAACTACCCCGACCGCTACATCCGCCACTACGCCTACGAGCTGCGCCTCGACCCGATCACCACCGCGACAGCCCGCAGTGACGCCACCTTCCGCGTGACGAGCTGACCGGCCCGGTTCCAGCAGCCGCGGACGCCTACCCGCCGCTCTCATGATCCCGTGACGCATGCCCGCCCGGGGCCCCGGGCAGGCATGCGGGCGGCGTCAGGCGCCGCGCTGCTGGAACTGCTGGTTGGTGCCGGTGCCGCAGGGCCACTGGATGAGGCGGGCGCCGTTGGCGGTGGCGGCGTCCTTGACGTCCAGGCACTTGCCGCTGTGCCGGGCGACGAGGCGGTAGTAGCCGTTGCCCTGGTCCTGGAGCAGCCACTGCTGGTTGGTGCCGGTGGTGCAGCGGTACTGGTTGACGTAGGCGCCGTCCGCGGTGGAGCCGTTCGCCACGTCCAGGCATTTGCCGCTGTGCTCGGCGACGACCTGGACGTACCCGCCGCCGGCGTCGCTCAGCCGCCACTGCTGGTTGAGGCCGCCGTTGCAGTCCCACTGGAGGATGATCGCGCTGTCGGCGGCGGAGTTGTCGGAGACGTCGAGGCACCTGCCGCTGTGCCGGGCGACGAGGTTGTCGTAGGGGCCGCCGCCCACGCCGGTGACGGTGCCGGCGGCGGTGTCGATGGCGAGCTGCGGGTACCACGGCAGGTCCATGGTCGTACTGGTGGGGAAGGTCAGGGGCAGCCAGACGTACTGGGAGTCCTCGACGTTGCCGCCCATCGAGTTGCCCCAGCGGTCGCCCATGTACAGGTACGAGGTGCCCGAGGTGCCCTGGACGGGAAGGACGTAGGCGGTCTGGGAGCCGTACGCGGTGTCGTTGCCGATGTCCGTCATGGCCGTCCACGGGCCGGCGAGGTCGGTGGCGGTGGCGTATCGCTGCTGGTTGGGTTTCCAGCCGCTGTTGCCCGAGGTGAGCATGAAGTAGACGCTGCCCCGCTTGAACAGTGCCGGTGCCTCGCGGTAGGTGCCGGGCCACGGGTTGGCGACCAGGCTGCTGACGCCGGTGTAGTCGGCGGTGAGCCTGAAGATGTCGAGGTCGGCGTTCTCGTTGGCGGAAGAGGCCAGATACGCGGTGCCGTCGGTGTCCTTGAACAGGGTCATGTCCCGCGAGGTGATGCCGAGGGGCCGGAAGCTGCCCAGGTAGGTGTAGGTGCCGTCGACCGTGTCGGAGACGGCGACGGCGACGCGGGCCTGGGTGTAGTCGGTGGCCAGTTCCTTGTGCATCCACATGACGTACTTGCCGGTGGCGCTGTTGTAGATGACCTTGGGGCGCTCGATGTTGGCGGAGGCCAGTTCGGCCGCGCTGTTCTGCGTGAGGACGTTGTTGCGGAACTCCCAGGTCTTGAGGTCCGTCGACCGGTAGACCGACACGTACTTGAAGGAGTTGTCGGGATTGCGGTTCTCGCCGAACCAGTAGTAGTACGTGCCCACTCTGATGACGCCACCGCCGTGGGCGTGGACCACGGCTCCGGTGGTGTCGGTGAACTGGGTCGCGTTGGTCACGGTGACGGTTGCGGCCTGCGCGGGTACGCCGGTGGCCAGCAGCCCGGACACGCACACGAGTACGGCAGACAGCAGCAAGCAGACACGACGGAGCATGGGGATTCCTTCGTCGAAGAGTCGGCGGCAGAGCGAGGCCGGTGTGCCGGGTTCGGCTCCTGCGAGAGGGCGGCTCATCCCTCGGGCAGCTTGGATAAATGTCGGAAGCTGTGCGTTTCTGCTGGAGCACGGTAGGGCTCGACGGAAGGCCCGTCAACGCTTCGGACGGTTTCGGCCTCGAGTCCGCACGTCTGACGCCTCCATCGATACATCCCATGTGTGGCTTGATCGGTGAGGTGCTCGCTGAATCGGTCTGTGCTCGGTGTCAGAAGAATGCGTCACAACACTAGACAGGCGTGTCATGCGTCGTCGTTAATCATCCAATGTATGCGGGCGAAGTGAGACGGCGTCAGGACGCCCATGGGCTCCCGGACTCACTGGTCGAGTCGTGCTGCGGCCCTGCCCGAGATCGCTGAACCCGGATGAGTTTCCGACGATCCAACAGGAGGAACCACGGTGCCGGAATCCCTCTCACGCAGATCGGTGCTCGCCGGTATGGCGGCCGTGACGGCGGCCGCCGCGGTCGGGTCCGTCGCGCTGACAACACCCGCGTACGCCGCAACGGCCGCCGATCCCTTGCCGCTCCCGCCCCTGCGCATCCCCAAGACCGACCTGGGCCTCGAGCAGCAGCCCGATTCCAAGATCCAGTGGCTGCAGGACGCCAAGCTGGGCATGTTCATCCACTGGGGTGTGTACGCGGGGCCGGCCAAGGGCGAGTGGTGGATGCACAACGCCCCGATCACGCCGTCCGACTACCGGAAGTACCTCACCGACGCCACAAGTGAGCAGTTCACCGCCGACGCCTACGACCCCACCGCGTGGGCGCAGTTGGCCAAGGACCTCGGCGCGAAGTACGTGACGCTGACGACGCGTCACCACGACGGGTTCGCACTGTGGCCGCTGAACCATCCCAATGCCTGGAGCTCCGGGCAGGCGCCACTGAACCGGGACTTCGTCAAGGACTACGTGGCGGCGGTGCGGGCGGCCGGGCTGAAGGTGGGCCTGTACTACTCGCCGATCAACTGGCGCTACCCCGGCTACTACGACGTCACCGGCACCAACTGCGCGACCAATCCCTGGAATTACACCACCGATCCCGCGCACAAGGAGAACGCGCGGATCATGAAGACCGAGGTGTACGAGTCGGTCAAGGAGCTGGTCACCCAGTACGGGGTGATCGACGACCTGTGGTGGGACGGCGGCTGGTTGGCGGAGCAGGGCAGTGACGCCGACGCGGCGTTCTTCTGGGAGCCCGGCCAGTACCGGGACACCGCCAACCAGTGGCCGGTGGACGCCGTTTACGGCGAAACCGACGCCGGCGGCAAGCCGCTGGGGCTGATGGGCATGGTGCGCAAGCACCAGCCCGACATCGTCGCCAACCTGCGCTCCGGCTGGATGGGCGACTACATCAACGACGAGGGTTCCGGCGTGCCCACCGGGGCGATCCGCACCGGCAACCTCGTCGAGAAGGTCTTCACCGTCGGCAGCTCTTGGGGCTACAACGCCGACAACAAGGTCATGAGTTACGGCACCGCGATGAACATCCTGGTCAACTGCTGGGTGCGGAACATGACCGCGATGGTCAACGTCGGCCCGGACCGGCACGGCACCGTCTCCTCCGGCCAGGCGGACCTGCTGCGCCAGATCGGCGCCTTCATGACCGCCTGCGGCCAGTCCGTCTACGGCACCCGCGGCGGCCCGTGGAACCCCGTCGACGGCCAGTACGGCTACACGTACAAGGACAACACGTTCTACGTCCACCTGCTGCCCGGCTACAGCGGAACCTCCTTCACCACCGGGCCGGTCGGCGACGCCCAGGTCGCCCGCGTGTTCGACGTACGCTCCGGCGCCAACCTGTCGTACACGGTCGGCGGTGACGGCCGGATCGCCATCGGCGGCATCGACCGCACCACCCACCCCCAGGACAGTGTCGTCGGCGTCACGCTCGACCGGTCCGTGCAGCCCGCCGACATCGCCGTCGGCAAGAGCACCACCGCCGACAGCGAGGAAACCTCCAAGGGCAACACCGCGGCCAAGGCCGTCGACGGATCCACCGCCACCCGCTGGTGCGCGAACAACGGCAACTCCGGCCACTGGCTGAAGGTCGACCTCGGCTCCACCCGCTCCCTCACCGGCACCCGCATCGCCTGGGAGCTGGACAAGACCAACTACCAGTACAAGATCGAGGGTTCGACCGACAACACCACCTGGACCCTGCTCGCCGACCTCACCGCCACGGCCGCCACCGGTCAGGTGCAGGTCGCCCAGTTCCGGGCGCAGGCGCGGTACGTGCGCGTCACGGTCACCGGCCTGCCGACCGGCGTGTGGGCCTCCATCCGCAACCTGGAGGTCTACGACCGGCCCTTCGCCGCGGACCTCGGCGCCTTCAAGCTGGTCAACCGCAACAGCGGCAAGGTGCTGGACGTCAAGGACGCCGCGACCACCGACGGCGGCCTGATCATCCAGTATCCCTGGACCGGCGGCCTCAACCAGCAGTGGAAGCTGCAGCCGAACGCGGACGGCTCCTACCGGCTGGTGAGCGCCAAGAGCGGCAAGGTCCTCGAAAGCCCCGACGGCTCCGCCCAGGGCGCGATCCTCGACCAGTCGGCCGACGACGGCGGCGACAACCAGTGGTGGAAGCTGGTCCCCTCCAGGACCAGCGGCTACTACCGGCTCGTCAACGTCCACAACGGCTGGTGCGCCGACGTGAAGGACGCCTCGACCAGCGACGCGGCCTACGTGATCCAGTGGCCCACCACCGACGGCCCCAACCAGGACTGGCAACTCGTCGCCCTCTGACCCACGGTCCGTGGTGCCGGGCCGTGACGGATCACCTACGGCTGTGCAGCGTCGTCCTCAGGTGCTTCATGGGTGATCTCCGGTTCCAGACCGTCCGTCACAGCCGTGTGGCCTCGACCCGTTTCGGCGCGCCATGTCTGGAAGGCCCAGGCAGTGCCGGCGACGACAGTGAGGCCGAGGAGCCAGCCGCCCAGAACGTCGCTGCACCAATGCACCCCGAGAGCGACTCGGGTGAAGCCGACGCCGAGGACGGAGAGCACGGACAGGCACCAGAACACGACCCGCCAGGCCCGCGGAACGAGCGGCAGCAGCACGAGCAGGAAGATGCCGAAGGACGTGGTCGCCGTCATGGCGTGCCCGGAAGGAAAGGAGTAGCCCGGCGCGTGGGCGACCGGGTCCTGCAGATCCGGCCTGGCCCGTTCCACCACCGTCTTGACCAGCAAGCCGATGAACCCGCCGGCGATGGCGGTCACGGCCGCCCACACGGCCAGACGCCACGCCCGGCGGTACACCAGCCACACCGTCAGCACCGCGACGGCCCCCCGCAGGGTCACCGGATCCCAGACCCGGTCGGACAGCACGTGCAGTGTGCTTTCCCATGCGGGATGGTCGAGGACTGCGGTGTGCAGCCGTCGCGCGGCTCCCGTGTCCAGCCGTTGCAACGGACGCCACCGGCCCTCGACCAGGATGAGCACCAGCCCGAAGAGGACCGCGCTGACGGCGGCCAGGCCGGCGGAGGCCAGCAGCCGGGCACCGTACCTGCGGTCGGCCTGCCGGCGCCGGTCCCGTGGGTTTCGCAAGGCTGCGTTCGTGCTCATGTCAGACTCCTGGGTCGTCCTGGATCGGTCCGGGGCGCCGGCCGCGCGCCGCTTCCAGTTGTGCTGCGAAGGACAGGCCGAGCAGCAGGGCGATGGACGTGAGGTAGGCCCACAGCAGCAGGGACATGAACGCGCTGAGGGGGCCGTAGACGGTGTCGAAGGAGCCACTGAGGTTGAGGTAGAGGCTCAGTACCCAGGTCAGGGCCATCCACAGCACGAGGTACACGGCCGCGCCGAAAGCGAGCCAGGTGTAGCCGGGTTGGTTGCGGCGTGGCGAACGGCGGAAGACGACGCTCGCGGAGATGAGGGCGAGCAGGAACCCGAGGGGCCAGCGCAGGATGTCCCAGGCGTGCAGGGTGCTGTCGCTCAGGCCGTAGACGGTGACCGCCGCCGCGGCGAGGTCGTCGCCGGCCACCATGAGGATGAATCCGAGACCCAGTGGCAGGCCGGCGCTGAGTGCCATCACCAGACCGCGCAGGTACTTGAGGTGGAAGGGGCGGTCGCGTTCGTTGCCGTAGATCCGGTTGGCACCCCGCTCGATCTGGCACATGGCGGTGGTGACGTTGACCAGGGAGAACACGGCGCCGAACCAGAGAGCGACCTCGGCACCGGATCCGGAGTTGCGTCGGCTGCGGTCGAGCGCGTCGTCGACGACGGCCGCGCTCGGCCCCTGGGCGATCCGGTGAATGGTCAACTCCGCGAGCCTGCCGACGTTCTCGGTGTGCAGGCTGGTGGACAGGCCGACGAAGGCGATGGCGAAGGGGACGACCGCCAGCACCGTCTGCAGGGCGAGGGCCCGGGCGTGGCTGAAGCCGTCGGCGTAGCGGAAGCGGATGAACGCGTCGCGCAGCAAGGGCCAGCCGCCGTACCGGCGCAGAGCTGCCCAGGCCTCGTCGCCGGACAGTTCCTCTCCGGCCATGTCGCGCGTCTCGGGGACCTTGGTCGCCGTACCCATCTACTTCTCCCGTACGGGCAGCAGCATCGTCAGCGCGCCGGGGCTCGCCTCGACGCTCAGGCGGCGCCCGGGCGTCACGGGGTCGCCGTCCAGTTCGCGGGGCTGGGCGCGGTCGAAGGTGAACTCGGCCTGCCGGAAGGTGAAGAACGACACCGGCGCGTCGGTGCCGCGGGCCGGCTGCTGCTCACCGGGGGCGCTCACCGCCGGCTGCGGGGAGGCTGTGCCGCGCAGCAGCGTCCACAGGGCGCTGATCCAGCCGCCCAGACCACGGGGATCGAGGATCAGCAGATCGAGCCGCCCGTCGTCGGGGCGCGCGTCGGGGAGCAGGCGCATGCCGCCCTGCACCGCGCCGACGTTGCCGATCAGCACCATGCGGGCGGTGCGCCGGACAGCCTCGGCGCCGTCCAGCCGTACGTCCACGGCCATGCGGGGGGTGCGCCGCCAGGCGCGGGGGAGGGCGAGCACGTAGGCGGGCCAGCCCAGGAGGGACTTCGTGCCGTCATGGGCGTTGGCCCGTTGCAGCATGGCGGCGTCCAGCCCGGCGCCGCACATGGCGGCGAAGTGCGTCGGGGGCAGGCCGTCGGCCTCGATGCGGCCGAGATCGACGCGTTGGACGGTGCCGCGCAGCGCGGCGTCCAGGGCATGGGCGGCAGACAGGGGCAGACCCAGGTTGCGGGCCAGGAGGTTGCCGGTTCCGCAGGGCACCAGTACGAGAGGGACCGCGCTGCCCGCCAAGGCGGTGGCCGCTGCCCGGAGTGTGCCGTCGCCACCGCAGACCACCACGAGGGCTGCGCCGTTGCGTACCGCTTCACTGCTCTGGCCGCCGCCGGGATCGTCCGCGGTGGTCTCGATGAACTTCGGTGCGTGGTGGCCGTGTCGCGCGAGGACCTGCCGGAGCGCTTCGCGGTCGCCGGCGTCGGTGACCGTGGGATTGATGATGACCGCGACGTGGCCCGAACGCTGTCCGCGGCGCCCGGCCTCGGCCTCCGGCGTCGTCCCGGCCTCGGATGCCGGGGGAGCGGTCAGGAACCCGTCGGCCAGTACGGCGTGCCTGACGATCCACAGGGACAGGCCGCCGTTCACGAGGCCGCCCACGACATCGGTGGGGTGGTGCATGCCTCGGTAGAGCCGGGCGATGCCCACCACGACCGGGATCAGGAACAGGGCGCCGGCCACGACGCGCCGCCACGGGCTGCGAACGCGGGAAAGGACGAGGACGGCCAGTCCTCCGTAGACGGCCGTCGCCGCGCCGGTGTGGCCCGAGGTGTAACTGGACGTGGGCAGTGAGCCGTCGAGACGGTGCACGTCGGGACGCTGCCGGTCCACTGCCTCGGTGATGGCCAGGAAGACGAGTGACTGCAACGACACGGCGAGCGCCAGGAACGTCGCCTGCCGCCACCTGGGCAGCTTCGGCATCAGGAGCAGACCGAGGCAGCTCACCACGGTCACGGCTATCACGGTCGCGGTGTTGCCGGCCTCGGAGGCGATCGAGGACACAGCGGTGAGTGTGTCCGTACGCATCCGCTCGAAGGCGGAGTTGACCTGGTCCTCGACCGTCAGGGGCCACAGGCCGTGCGCGGGGCCGGTGATCAGCAGACCGATGCCTGTCATCAGCGCCGCCTGGCAGATCGTCAGCGCCCCGATCCAGCGGGCGGCCCAAGCCGTCCCACGCGGTGCCGCGGGGCCGTTGACGAGCGCTGCGAGACGTCCCGAGGGTCTCTCACCAGGCAACTCGGCTGGTCTTCCCGATACGGCGGTCGGCATGGATGCTCCCCCTGATCAACGTGACACGGCGATGGCCGGGCCGAGGCTGGTCCTGCGGCTCAACGCCGTATGCCCGCTGAACCCCGGCCCAGACGCGCAGCGGTCGATCTTGGCCGGGTGCAGGGCGTCGGCGAACGCGCCCACTGCGGGGACACCGGCCGCTGACCGGCATTCACCGCTTCTGCATGAAGGTGTCTGTTTCGAGGAGTGCCACGGTCTCGGCAGGGCAAGCGGCTACTCGGGCTCGCTGGTCCGCCTCCACCGAGCCCACCTGAAGATCCGACGGGAGACAGCGCGTGATTCTTGACGGCATATCGACATCCCCCGCCGACGCTCCGGCTTCCGCCTCTGCACTCGCCGTGTCCGAGGCACGCAAGCAGCGCCTGCGCCGTCGACTGGAGCGGCTCATCGGTGTGGCTGCCACCGAGGGAAACGAACTCGTCCGGCTGCGCAACGGTGATGAGATCTTTCCCGCGATGCTCCAGGCGATCCGCTCGGCGCGGCACACGATCGACATGATGACGTTCGTGTACTGGCGTGGCGAGATCGCCCGGGACTTCGCCCGTGCGCTGGCCGACCGGGCGCGGGCGGGGGTGCGGGTCCGGCTGCTTCTGGACGGCTTCGGCGCCCAGAAGATCGAACGGCAGCTGCTCGATCTGATGGACGGAGCGGGCGTGCACGTGGCGTGGTTCCGCAAACCCGTGTGGCTGTCGCCCTTCAAACAGAACCACCGCTGCCACCGCAAGGCCCTCATCGTCGATGAGCACACCGCTTTCACCGGAGGGGTCGGTATCGCCGAGGAATGGTGCGGCGACGCCCGGGGCCCGGGCGAATGGCGGGACACCCATGTGCAGGTGCGCGGTCCGGCCGTCGACGGCATCGCGGCCGCGTTCGCGCAGAACTGGGCCGAGTGCCATGAGGAACTCTTCGACGACCGCGACCGCTTCACCGAACACCAGCAGGGCGGTTCGGCCGTCGTTCAGGTCGTGCGCGGGTCGGCCAGCATCGGCTGGCAGGACATGCAGACACTCATCCGCGTCATGCTCACCTCCGCCGAGGAACGCTTCCGGCTCGCCACCGCCTACTTCGCACCCGACACGTACTTCATCGATCTGCTCTGCCGGACCGCCCGGCGCGGTGTACGCGTGGAGATCCTGCTCCCCGGCCCGCACACGGATCAGCGGGCCTGCCAGTTGGCCGGCCAACACCATTACGCGCGTCTGCTGCAGGCCGGCGTCCACATCCGGCAGTACCAGCCGACCATGATGCACGCGAAGATCATCACGGTGGACTCGGTGGCCGCCCTGATCGGTTCCACCAACTTCAACCGCCGCTCCATGGACCACGACGAAGAGGTCATGCTCGCGGTCCTGGACGAGACCTTCACGGCGTCACTTGACCGCGACTACGAAGAGGACCTGAAGGACAGCGTGGCCATCGATCCCACCCGCTGGAGACGACGGGCGCTGCTCCAGCGCGCCAAGGAAGCAGCCGTCACGCCCATCCGACGCTTCCTCTGACGACCGTCGCGGCGATGGCGGGCACCTCAAGGACGATGCCGAGGCCCAGCGGTTCCTGACCGCCGACCTGACCGGAGCATTCCGAGCCCGCTGCATCAAGCTCGACGTCGGGGCATGATCAGCTCGGCCCGACGCCGTTGCCCGGCTCCGGCCTCGACTGCCCGCAAAAGCACCTCCCGCCGAGGCGGGAGCGGCGGTCAGTCCGTGTGCCCGGTCGCGGCCACGGTGACGCCCAGCCCGATCATCGTGAGCCCGCCCACGCCGCCGATGGCCGCGAGGCGCCGGGGCGAGCGGGCGAACCAGTCCCGCGCCGTCGCGGCCGTCAGACCCCACAGACTGTCGAAGACGACCGCCATGAGGTTGAAGATCAGGCCGAGCAGCAGTATCTGCGTCACGACGTTCCCCGGTCACGGTCGACGAAACTGGGGGAGGACCGCGGCGAAGAAGACGATCGTCTTGGGATTCGACACCCCGACGACGAACCCCTCCCAGAGCGTGACCAGTCCACCTCGGGCGGCCCGGTCGGCCTCGAACGCGGCGCGCATCGACCGTCGAGTGCGCAGTGCCTTGACCCCGAGGTACACGAGATAGGCGGCACCGGCCAGTTTCAGCGACAGGAACAGCACGGCCGACCGTTCCACGATCGATCCGATCCCGCACGCCACGGCCCCGACCAGGACGTACGCCCCGAGGGTGTTGCCGACGACCGTCACCCGGCCGGTCGACCCCGCGGCACAGCGCCGACTGCCGCCCGACCGGGCGGACGAAACGGGGACGCTCACGTCGGCAGCGGCAACTCCGCCCAGATGGTCTTTCCGGTGGGTGTCTGCCGGCTGCCCCAGCGCTCCGCGAGCTGGGCGACGAGCAGCAGCCCGCGGCCGCCCTCGTCGAAGGAGCGGGCCCGCCGCAGGTGCGGGGCGGTGCTGCTGCCGTCGGAGACCTCGCAGACGAGTGTGTCGCTGCGCAGCAGGCGCAGTTCGATGGGCGGGCTGCCGTAGCGGATGGCGTTGGTGACCAGTTCGCTGACGATGAGCTCGGTGGCGAAGGCCAGCTCGCCCAGCCCCCAGACGGTCAGCTGGTCGCTCGCCATCCGGCGGGCCTCGGCGACGACGGCGGGATCCGGGGGCAGCGGCCAGGTGTGCACCCGGTCGGGCCGCAGCGCGGATGTCCGGGCCAGGAGCAGCACGATGTCGTCGGCGGGAGCGGCGGGTATCACCTTGCGGACCACCTGGTCGCAGATGTCCTCCAGCCCGGACGGCGGATGGCTCAGGGCGTCCCGCAGCAGGCCGAGCCCTCTGTCGATGTCCCGGTCGGCAGCCTCGATCAGACCGTCCGTGTACAGGGCGAGCACGCTGCCCTCCTCCAGGTCCACCTCGACGGCTTCGAACGGCAGCCCCCCGACGCCGAGCGGCGGGCCGGCGGGCAGGTCGAGGAACCGCACCGTCCCGTCGGGGGTCACCAGGGCGGGCGGCGGATGACCGGCGCGGGCCAGCCGGCAGGTGCGGGAGACCGGGTCGTAGACGGCGTACAGGCACGTGGCGCCCACCTCGCCCGACGCGCCGCTCGTCGATCCGCGGGCATCGGGTCCCTCCTCCCGGTCGAGGCGGACCACCAGGTCGTCGAGGTGGGTGAGCAGCTCGTCGGGGGCGAGGTCGACGTCGGCGAGCGTACGGACCGCGGTGCGCAGGCGACCCATCGTCGCGGAGGCGTGGATGCCGTGGCCGACCACATCACCCACCACGAGGGCGACCCTTCCTCCGGACAGGGGGATGACGTCGAACCAGTCGCCGCCGACCCCGCTCGCGGAACCCGCCGGCAGATAGCGGTAGGCCAGGTCCACGGCTGTCGGGGAGGGCAGCCGCTCGGGCAGCAGGCTGCGCTGAAGGGCGAGCGCGGTGCGGCGTTCCTGGGTGTAACGCCGGGCGTTGTCGATGCTCACGGCCGCCCTGGCGGCGATCTCCTCGGCCAGCAGCAGGTCGTCGTCACCGAAGGGTTGCGGCGTGCGGTGTCGCACCAGAGACACCAGGCCCAGGGTGACGCCGCGGGCCCGCAGCGGTACGAGCAGCACCGAGTGCATCCCGTGCCGGCGCACCGCCTCGGCGCGCGCCGGGGACTCCGCCAGCCATTCGCGCAGCACCGGGTCGCCGATGCGGTGCCGGGTGCCCCGGCCGGTGCGCAGGGCCCAGGCAGCCGGGGAGCGTGGAGGGCGGGTGGCCGTCTCGCCCACCGCGATCGCGGACTCGGGGCACCCGGGCAGCACGGAGGCGTGGGCGGCACGGCACAGCACGACCAGCTCGGTGGGCGACACCGGTTCCGGTTCGTCCCCGCCGACGACGGACTCCAGCAGGTCGACGACGACGAAGTCGGCGAATCCGGCGACCGCCAGCTCGGCGAGCTCCTGCGCGGTCCGCGTCACGTCGAGGGTGCTCCCGATCCTGGCACTGGCCTCGTTGAGCACCTCCAGGCGCCGGCGGGCCCAGTACTGCTCGGTGGTGTCGATGACCAGCGCCGACAGTCCCTGGACCGAGCCGTCCTGGTCTTTGAGGGGGGTGAGATACACGGACCAGGCGTGCTCGTCGACCTCGCCCAGGCCGCGGCCTGGCTCCTGCTCGCTGTGGAGCGCCTCGCCGGTGCGCAGGACCTCGCGCTGGAGCTGGTCCATCTCCTTGTGGCTCTGCTGGATCTCGGTGAGGGTCAGGCCTTCCATCTCCTGGCTGGACAGGCCCATGGCCTGGCTCATCACTTCGTTGCAGGCCACGAACCGGGCGCGGTGGTCGTAGATCGCGACCGGCAGGGGAAGCTGCGCGAGCGCCCGGTCCCACAGTTCGGCCGCGTCCGCGGCGCGGGGGCCGGAGGCATGGGTCTGTGCGGCACCCGTGACGAGCCAGAGCGGACCCGTTCCCCCGGTCGGCAGCGGCGCGCCGCTCAGCCGTACGAGGATCCGGTCGCCGTCGCAGTGGCGCAGCGCCACCTCGCTCGTCCAGGGCTCGCCGGCGGCCCACCGCAGACGGGCCGGGTCAGGGAGGTCCGCGGCGAGCAGGTCCGCGACCGGCCGGCCCACCACATCGTCGGGCGCGTGTCCGAGCAGGGCCTGGGCGCCGGAACTCCACGCCATGACGCGCAGACCGGCATCGACGACGACGGCGAAGTCCTCTGGTACGCCGGTGCCCCGTGTCGCACCGGAGCCGATGGACCGGTTGTCCATGGGACGACCCACTCTCGTTCCTGCCGTGACGGCGACCCCGTTGGCATCGCGCATCACGGGCGGTGCCACCAGGATCGCGCTCCGGCACGTTCGGCTCAACCCATTGGCGGGTCGCACAGGGCACTCGAGTGGATCTGGAAGACGTTTCCTCCCTGGATGCGCTGTTCGACGGGTTGTCAGACCTCGACGCGGTGGTGTGCTGCACCGGCGGCGGTCCGCAGGACCGCTTCACGCACCCGTGCCCGGCCGCTCCGCGGAACGGCCGGGCACGGGGTTGTCAAGGATCAGGAGGATGCCGTGGGGGTGGGAACCGCGGTGGCCTCGGCCTTGCGCTGCTGGACCCAGGCCTTCCCGATCTCTTTCGGGACGCTCGGCAGCAGGCCCTTCTCCTTGGTGTAGGCCAGTGCCCCGCTATAGGCGCCGCTGTCGCAGTTGTCGGACTGGAAGGTGAGCTTCTTCTCGGTGGACGCGTCGATCATGGGCTTGGTGCTGCCCTTGGGGGTCACCCGGAGACGGACCGTGCCGAGATCGGGGCCGACGTCCTCCGGCAGCTGCAGGTTTATCTCCGAAATGCCCTCGTTCTCCAGCCGGTGCCCGGCACATTTGCCCTGGGCGCACAGTTGTATGAAGGCTCCGGTGAGATCCCCGTAGCCCTCGTGTGCGAAGTACACACCGACCTGGGACACCACACCGACCCCGGCGCAGGCTTCGTGGTCGGCGCATCCGGTCAGGGCCGCGAGGAAAGCAGCGGCACCGGCGATCGCTCGCACATGCCTCAGAGGATTCACCACTTCTTGACCCCTCCCGGGAGCGCCTTCTCCGCCAACGCAATGTCGGTGAAGAAGACGGTGCACTTGCCGTCCCATGCGTCGCTGCACTCGCCGTCGTCGGTCACCGAGTCGCAGCCCGCACCCGAGATGATGCCCTTCGCGTTGACGTGGCCGTTGGACTTCACGGTGTAGACAGGCCCGCCGGAGTCACCGGATATCACGCATGATCCCGAGTTCTTCTGGCCCACGGTCATGTTGTGCACGACGTCCCCGTCGTGGTACTTGAACCGCTTCGTGGTCTCTGTCACCTTCCAGCCGCACACTTCGCTGGAGCGGGCGCCTCCGGTGCAGAATTTCTGCCCCTTCGAGGATCGCTTGGTAGACCGGTTGTCCACCCGTCGCATCACACTGTCGTGCTGGTAGATACGTGCGGACACGTTGTACTTGTTCTCGATGACCTCGATCAGCGAGAGATCCCCCGAATAGTAGTTCTGGCCGGAGAGTTTCACCGAGCCCTTTCCGTTGGCGTAGTTGTCGACGTCGACGAATCCGACCGTGACCGAATGGTCGGGGTCTGTTTTGTCCCAGCTGTCCATCCAGCCATCGGCGTAGGTGCAGTGTCCGGCACTGACGATGTACGGATGGCCCCGGTAGGTCCAGGCAAAGCCCGTGGTGCACGTCTTGAACTTGTTCGCGGATTCGCCGGCGAGCCAGTGCGACTCGTAGCCCGCCCCTCCCTTGTAGGGGCTCTTGTCACTCCACCGGGTCGAGGTCTGCTGGAGCTGGGTGACGCCGGGGTTGACCCGGACGGTGACGGTGTCGGTGCCGTACCGCTGGCCCAATCCGTCGGCGAGCGCCGGGTTGTCCGTGGCGATCTCAACGATGATCTTGTTGGTCTCGGCGTCGACGACCGCGCTGGCGAGCGCGGAGGCTCCGGCGATGTCGTCCTCGTCGAGCAGCAGGACCTCGTCGGCGATGGAATCGAGTTCGGCCTGGCTGTGATCGACGACCTTGGTCGTGGGAACCACCGTGGCGTCGGTGGTGGCGACCGCGGGGGCCACGTCGTCCTCGGTCGCGGTGGTGCCGTCGGCGGCCTCGTCCGCGTCATTCACCGTGCCGTCGTCGCCGCCTTCATCGACCGGTACATCGGTCAGTGAGATCGTCGCAGTGGCCTCGGCCTTCGCGGCGCTGTCCGTGACCGGGGCGACGATCTTGCCCGTGCCCTGGTCGAGGTAGGGCGGAGCCAGGGTGTCGGGGGACGCCTCGGCCCGGTCCTCGGCCGCCTCAAGGGCGTACGACTCGATGGAGGTCGGTGCTGCCAGGCTGTCGAGGTCGGTACTGTCGCCGGTGACCTCGACCCGGTTCAGCAGGACGGCGACCGAGGTGGAAGGCGCCGGGGAGTTGGCGCCCGTGAAGGTCACCCGCAGCTGGAGGTCTCCGTCGTCGGTGACGGCGTCCGTGGTCCAGGTGAGCGCTGGGGTGACACCGTCGGTCATGGCGACCGGCCAGGTGACGGCAGTGCCGTCCGAGGCGCGGGTGACGGACGAGGCGGGGATGTCCGACCAGCTGTCGCTGTCACCGCGCCGGTACTGGAAGGTGGCCCCGGTTAGGTCCGCGGGGCCGGCAGCAGTGAGGGTGACCGAGCGGCCGATCTCCTCGCCGGACAGGGGGGCGGTCAGGCCGGCGGCACCGACGTGGAAGGTGTAGACGGTGGCGGCGGAGGTGTTGCCGGCCTTGTCGGTAGCCGTGACGGTCAGCTTGTGGCTGCCCTCATTCGTCGGGGTCAGGTCGATCGCAGTGGCTGCGGCGGAGGAGGCGATGGTGGTGGCCGTAGCACCGTCCAGAGCGTAGGTGAAGGTGTCCAGGCCCTTGTCCGCGGACGTCAGCGTGAACGTCCCGGTGTCGCCCGCGTCACCGGCCCAGGCGCCGTTCGGAAAGTCCGGCGAGGCGACCGTGGGCGCGGCAGGCGCGGTGGTGTCGACGGTGAAACGGTAGTGGGCCGCGGTTCCCCAGGTGCCGGCCGAGTTGACGGCACGCACGTGCAGGTACCAGGTGCCCTGCGCGACGGTGCTGCTGTAGGTCGCGGTCGCGGAGTCCGCCGTGGTGTCCGGGACCGTGGTGGCACTGGAGTCCACGATGTAGCTGTAACCGGCCGCGGCGGCACTGGTCGTCCACGCCGCCTTGAAGCCGGTCGCCTTGTAGGCGGCCGTCTGGTCGGGGTGGGTGGAGGAGGTGATCTTCGGCAACAGGCCCAGGGTGGAGTCGACCGTGAAGCCGTAGTGGGCGGCGGTGGCCGACCAGTTGCCCGCCTTGTCTCTGGCCCGTACGTGCAGGTACCAGGTGCCGTCGCTGCTCACCGTGGCGGTGTAGGACGCGGCGCTCTGTGTGGTGGCGGTGCTGCTGGGCAGCGTCGTGCCGCTCTGGTCCACGGTGACCGCGTACGCGGACACACCGGCGGTGTCGCTGGGGGCGGTCCAGGTGAAGGCGGCCGTGCGGCTCGCATAGGTGGACGCGCTCAGCGGGTGCGTGGAGGAGGTGACGGCCGGTGCGCCAGGGGCCGTCGTGTCCACGTTGAAGGGGAAGGTCTGGGTCGTCGACCACAGGCCTGCCTTGTTGAGGGCGGCGGCGTGGACGTACCAGGTACCGTCGGTCCGATCCGTGGCGGACACGGCCGTGGAGGTCTGGGTGACCGTGGTGCCGGCACTGGTGGCCGGGCTCTGGTCGACCTTGACCGCGTACCCGCTGATGCCGCTGGTGTCGTCGGCGGTGAGCGTGCCGGTGAAGTCGTCCGCCGCGTACCAGTTGGCCGGCGAGCCGTGGCTGCTGCTGGTGATGGCGGGCGCGCCCGGTGCCGTCGGGTCGACGGTCAGGGTCCGCCAGGCCGACCACGCCTTCGACAGGTCGGTCGTGTCGTACGCCTTGACCCGCCATTTGTAGGTGCCTGCGGCCAGTGTCCCGGAGGTCCAGGTGCCCATCCGGCCGGACAACACGTACTTGGAGTTGCCGGTCGTCTTCCGGGTCGTCAGCCCGCTGTCCCACACCTCGAAGGTGTAGCGGAGCTGGTCGGAGTCGGCGTCCGACGCGCGGGCCCAGAGAGTGGGGGTGGCGTCGGAGGTGACGGCCGAGGCGAAGGGAAGGATCTGCGCGGCCGTGCTGGGATACGAGTTGTACGTCACCGTCAGGTGCGGCTCGACGGAGTTGTCGCCGGAGACGTAGTTCGCCGACCGGTAGCGGCGCCAGGTCAGCGAGTCCGTCTCGCTGGCGCCGCGCACCTGGATGCCGTAGTTCGTGGAGCCGTCGGCCCAGGACTGGACGATGTCGTCGATGTCGAAGTTGACCGTGCCGGCCGGGCAGTCGTCCGAGTAGCCCTTGGCGGCGGTGCTGGTGATCGCACCCGTGGTGGTGGTCGACGGCTGCTCGTCCCAGGTGACGGTCGAGGACGACCAGGCGGAGGTGATCCGCCGGATCTGGGTGCCGGCGCCCGCGGTCGAGCAGGACGAGGACCAGTACGAGTACAGCGCCAGGTTGGTGTCAGTGATGTGCTTGCCCGCGAAGTCCGAGACGTCGAACTTCAGATAGGAACGGGCCTTGGTGGCACCGGCGTTGTAGGTTCCCGACTTCAGCTCGGTCGAAGACAGCTGGGAGTCGGTGTAGTTGGTGGCCACCCACGTGTCTGTGGTCACCGCGAGGGTGGAGGTCGGGTCCACCGTCACCGGATAGGTGGCCGCGGCCAGGAAGTCCGCGTCCGGCGTGAGGATCAGGGTCTGCGTCCCGTCGGCGGCGGTCTCGACGTCGGCGTCCACCCGGGCCTGGTTCTGCGGCTCGCCGGACAGCTCGTCTGTGCTGGAGTCCCACATCATCGGCGCGGGCGCCTCGGCCACGAGTAGGCCGGAGGAGTCCCTGAGCAGGAGATGCCCTGACTCGGCCTCGGCGAGGCGGAGCCCATGCAGTTCCAGGGGGATGCGGTAGGACACCGGTCCGTCCGGAGCCCGGTCGAGCAGCACGTTCTGCGAGAAGCCCTCGGGCAGCGCCGTCACTTGGAGAGTCTCGCCCCCGCTCAGCGCGTACGAGGCGGTGTCACCGTCCACCGTGGGCGTGGGCAGCTTGTCCTCCCAGCCGATCCCGAAGGTCTTGCCGTCATCCGACACGGAGGCCAGGTCAGTGTCACCCCCGTCAGAGACCGCGATTTCCGCGGCCGCGGTCTCGGGCGTGAGGTCGGCACCGGTGTCGGACAGCGTGGTGTCGATGTCCTCCCACTTGCCTTGCTCCTTCACCCGCACGCGCGCGGCGAACGCCTCCGCGGTGAGCGTGCCGTCGGGATTGGCATAGGTGGAGCCCGTCTCCGTACGCTCCGAGAGGATCTCGATACGGCGGTTCTGAGCCTGGGCCAGCACACGAGCCGTGCCCTCGTCATCGGCCTCGGCAAGTCCCCGGTCCCGCTGCTCGGCCGCAGCCGAAGCGGTGGAGTCCGACGGTGTGTCGTCAGCTGCGGCCTGTCCGACGGTGGACAGAGCACCACCGGTCAGGGCCAGCACCAGTATCGCCGCAGTGACGGCTGCTGTGTGTGTTGACCTGCGCTCGTGCCCGGGTCTGTGTCTGCGTCGCATCAGCGACCCTCCCCTGTTCACGCCGGACAAAGGTCGCCCGGCACAGGGAAGTTTCACAAAAGCCGGTGTCAGCAGAGCGAGTTGACAAACCACCATGATCGGGCTTGTAGGCGGCATCTTGTGTTTTCGGCCCAACTCGGTCTGGAGCAAGCCGATGTGACACGGAGTCCGTTTTGGGCGGCAATTGGGTTCCGAGATCTCCCGATAGGCAGCAGTATTTGCCGGTGTCACGGAGGTCGTAGGAGGCTTGTCATGTTCCCCGTCGAATGTGATGGAAACGTGATGCCGCGGGCTCGTTGCTGTGAAGGGTGCAGGTCAGCCCGGCGGGCGTCGGCGGTCGGCCCTGCGTGGTGGGTCAGGCAAGGCTGGAACTGGAAAGTATTTTCCGTTGACGAGTCCGTTACGCGCCGGGCATCCGGGTGCAATACACAGGCCGTTGTCTGACGCCTCAACCATCCGGTGCGATGCCGGAGGCACATGTCGCGCCAGCACCAAGGAGCACCACATGACGGCGACGGACAGCGCGGACGCGGACAGAACTGTCACCCCGCCGGGGTATTCCCCCCGTCTCTACAACGAGGATCTCGCCCCGGCCACCGAGCGCAAGTGGGGCGCCTTCAGCATCTTCAATGTCTGGACCTCGGACGTACACAGTCTGTACGGCTACTTCCTGGCCGCCAGCCTGTTCCTCGTCGCGGGCAACACCCTCAAGTTCCTCATCGGCATCGCCGTGGGCTCGCTGGTCATCTACTGGCTGATGACCCTCATGGGCCGGGCGGGCGTCAAGACCGGCGTCCCCTATCCCGTCCTGGCCCGCGCCTCGTTCGGCACCTTCGGCGCCAACGTCCCGGCGCTCGCCCGGGCCGTGGTCGCCACCTTCTGGTACGGCGCCCAGACCAGCGCGGCGGCCGGCGCCATCGTCGCCTTCCTCGTCCGCTACGACGGCCCCAGGCACCTGCACGAGACCACTCACCTCTTCGACCACAGCGGCCTCGAGGTGCTGTGCTACCTCGGCGTCTGGGCCGCCCAGCTGCTCATCATCAGCAAGGGCATGGAGACGGTGCGCCGCTTCCAGGACTTCGCCGGACCCGCGGTCTGGCTGATGATGCTGGTACTGGCGATCGCGCTGTCCGTGAAGGCCGGTGCGCTGTCCTTCTCGGTCGACATGCCGGCCAAGGACCTGGGCGCACTCGCCAAGAGCGCCACCGGACTCGACGTCAGCCCCGGCTCGTTCGCCGCGATCGCCGCGATCGCCGCCACCTGGGTCACCTACTTCGCGGCCCTGTTCCTCAACTTCGGTGACTTCGCCCGCTTCACCCCGGACATGAAGACCCTGAAGAAGGGCAACGTCTGGGGCCTGCCCGTCAACCTGATCCTCTTCTCCCTCGTCGCGGCCGTCACCACGGCCGCCGCCAGCAAGGTGTACGGGGAGGTCATCCTCGAACCGGCCAAGATATCCGCCAAGTTCGACAGCGCGGCCCTCGTCCTGCTCGCCGCCCTGACCTTCGCCGTCGCCACCCTCGGCATCAATGTCGTCGCCAACTTCGTCAGCCCCGCCTTCGACTTCGCCAACGTGGCGCCGAAGTACGTGACCTTCCGACGCGGTGGCCTCATCGCCGCCGTCATCGCGCTGCTGCTCTACCCGCTGCATCCCTGGGACAACGCCCCCAGCTTCGTCAACGCCATCGGGTCGACGATGGGCCCGCTCTTCGGTGTGCTCGTCGTCGACTACTACCTCATCAGGAAGACCCAGCTGAACGTGCCCGCGCTCTACCAGGAGGACGGCGAGTTCCGCTTCCAGGGTGGCTGGAACGTCCGGGCGCTCGTGGCCGCCGCGGTGGGCTCGGTCTTCTCCAGCATCCTGCCGGTCTACGGCCCGTCCGGATACGGGGACACCCTGGGCCCGTACTCCTGGTTCATCGGCGTCGCCGTCGCCGGAGTGATCTACTTCGCCCTCAGCGGAGGCAAGAGCCCGCTCACCGTTCCCACCCCCGATGCTCCGGCGACGGAGGAGCAGACGGAGGCTGCCACCGGATCGTAGACAACGCGGGCGGAACCCATCCTGTGGCGAGGCGCGACCGGTAAGGCACACCGGTCGCGCCTCGCCACCCTCCGCGTCCCTCGGAAACCACACCCCGCCGCGCTCTGCGGCGACCAGGGCCGTGTGAACCGCCGACTGGATGTCTGCGAGGTGCGCGGTACCCCGGATTCCGTCGTGGCTGGTTGGCACAGCTTCCGCGCTGCCGTGCTCACCGTGCGCGCAGGCTTCGGCATGTCGGATGCCGAGGCCGCGCGATCCGTGGCCCTGGCCCGGCAGGCGCTCGAGCTGGAAACCGCCGACGGTGTCACCGCGCACCCCCACGTGCCTGCGACGCTCCACCGTGGCCCCTGGCCCCTGGCCCCTGTGGACCGTGATGGCTGTAGCGGGCATGCCGACGGTCAGTCTTGTCGAGGCCGGCCGCGGCGAAGAGTTCCGCCGGGTGCTGCGCGAGGCGGGCCCCGCAGCCGACGCCGTCGAGCGCGACGGAAAGGCGGCCAGCACCCCAGGGCTCGCCGCCCTCGGCTACGCCATGACACTCCTCGTCCTCGCGCTGTACGCGTGGCGCCGCAAACTCCGGGCGTGGGCGGTCCTGCCTCGCTGTGACACGCCTGTCGAGCGCGATGTCGGCCACCAACTCGCAGACAGCCGACGGCCGTCTCTGCGATCATCACGGGTCTGGGGCGGGACACCCGACAGGGGCGGTGCAGGTGGGCGGACAAGGAACCGGTGATCCTCGGCTCGTCTTCGCGGCGGAGCTCACCCGGCTGCGCCGCCGACTGCCCGACCTGTCGGACGAGGCCTTGGCCCGGCGGGCCAGCGCGATGGTGTTGCCGTCCGGGCGCCGGGTGCTTGTCAACGCACGTCGGCTCGGCGAATGGACCAGCGGGCAGTCGGTGCCCCGCCAGTTCGAGGCCGTCATGGCTTTGGTACGCGCCATCGAGCAGGCGGCCGGTGGTGCCACGTCCGACCGGACGGCGGTGGCGCGCTTGCAGAGTTTGTGGCGCGCCGCGCGGGAGCACCGCGGCGGCGGCCCCGTCACCCAAGTGCCGGAGCAGATCGCGCCGCCGCCGCGTAAGTCGCGGGCACCGATCGTCATCGGGCGTCCGCCGAGCGATGCCGCCGCGCTGCGCCGGCGTGACGCGTTCGCCGAACGCATAGACGAGGGCCTGACGGATGATTCGGTACGGCGGATCCTGCTCACCGGCGCGGGCGGCCTCGGCAAGTCGCAGCTGGCCGCGGCGGCTTTCCACCGTGCCAAGCAGCGAACCGAGCTTCTGCTCTGGGTGGCCGCCGACAACCGTGCCTCCATCTTGGACGGTTACGCCCGCGCCTGGCGCGCACTCTCGCGGGCGAGCGTCACCGACGACGGCCCCAACCCCGGCAACGACCCCGGCAGTGACGACGAGACACAGGCCGACCTGTTCCTCGCCTGGCTGCGGTCGGCCGGGGCGTCCTGGCTCGTGGTCCTCGACGATGTCGACGACGTCGGCGAAGTGGCCGGGCTGTGGCCGGCGGGGGAGGCCGGCCGGACCGTCGTCACCACCCGTCGGCGGGATGCCTCGCTGCTGCACCCGGGTGTGCGGGTGATCCCCGTCGGGGTGTTCACCGCCGAGGAGGCCACCGGTTACCTGGCCGAGCGGCTGTCGCTGGATGCGGGCCCCGCGGTGGAATCCGCGGCCGGATCGCAGGGGCTTTCGACGACGCATCGTCCTGAGGACCTGGCCGCCCTCGCCACGGTGCTCGGATGCTTTCCACTCGCCCTCTCCCAGGCGGCGGCCTTCCTCATCGACACCGGCATGGACCTGCCCTCCTATCTGAGCCTGCTGACCGACGAGCGGGAGAGTCTCGCCGGCCTGTTCCCGTCGTCGTCCCCCGCCGACGAGCACGACGGCACGGTGACGAGCACCCTCCAACTCGCCCTCGAACGAGCCGAGTCACTGGCCCCGCCCGGCGCTGCACGCGCCCTGCTCGAGTTGATCTCGCTGCTGGCGCCCGACGGCATTCCGGAGATGGTCCTGCTCGGCCCGACGACCCGAGCCTGGCTCGGCGGCGACCGACCCTCCGGGCGAGGTGAACTCCCCGCGCGCATCAGCCTTCTGGCATTGCGAGCCCTGCACCGGTTGAGTCTCGTCACCCACCGGGGACCGTCGGGTCCGGCCGTCGTGGAGGTGCACTCCCTGGTCCAGCGGGCCGTCCGCGACTGCATACCGGGGGACCGCCGAGCCGGCATCGCCGGGGCGGCGGCCGACGCACTGGAAGAGGTGTGGTCTTCGCCCGAATGCGCGCCCGCGACGATGACCATGCTGTACCGCAGCGCCGAGGCCCTGCTGGCACACGCCGGCGATCATCTCTGGAACGACGGCGGGATGCACCCACTGCTGCGCCGGTTGGGGCCACACCTGGCGGGCCTGGGCCGCCACGCCGCGGCACGGACCATGGCGAAGGAACTCGCCGACCGGGCCGGGCGACGGCTCCCCGGCGGTCATCGGGACCTGCTGACGCTGTGGGCGCAGGTCGCTCAGGCCGAAGGAGACCTGGGGAACACCTCGGACGCCGTACGGCTGCTGGCGGAGCTCCGGAGCCAGGCGGAGGACTCTCTCGGTCAGGCCGACCCGGACACGCTGTCCATCCGGCTGCACGAGGCCCGCCTGCGGATGGAGTCAGGCCTGATCGTCGCCGCACTGGCCGACTTCGTCACGCTGGCCGCCGAGACGCGGTCGGTGCTCGCCGCGGACGACCCCCTGGTGACGGCGGCACAGGAGCACGCCGCCCTGTGCCGCGGCCTGTCCGGGGATGCCGAGGGTGCCCGCGAGGCCTACACCGTGCTCGCCACGGACCTCGAGCGCAGCCTCGGCCCACGGCATCCGTCGACACTACGGATCCTCACCGATCTCAGCCGGTGGATCGGGGAGACGGGTGACGTGCGGTCCGCCGTCGCCACCTTCCGCAAAGCGGTGGACGGACTGACCGGAGTCCTGGGCCGACTGCACCACGACACCCTCGTCGCCCGGCACAATCTCGCCTACTGGCACGGCATGGCCGGGGACCACGACCTGGCGGTCGAGCAACTCGTCACGGCGGCCGAGGACGCCGAACGCGTGCTGGGCGCCGAGCACCCCATGACCCTGACCTGCCGTGCCAACCTGGCCTTCTGGCGCGGGGCGAGCGGAGACACCGCCGCGGCGGCGGAACAACTCGAGCGGCTTCAGAGCACCGTCGAGCAGGTCTTCGGCGCCGACCACCCACGCTCCCTGCGCGTCCGGCAGCAGCGGGCCGAACTCCTGTACCGCGCCGGGGATCACACCACCGCGATGAGCCAACTCAACGCCGTGCTCGCCGACATGGTGCGGGTCCAGGGCGCCGACCACCCTCGCACCCGCGAGACCGGGCAGCTGCTCACCGACTGGTCCGGGGAACGGGACGCCGCCGCTCCCTAGAACCTCGCGTCAGCCCCGGCGGGCTTCGGCGGCCCGGCGGCGGACGGACACGAGTACCGCGCCACCGGCCGCGGCGAAGACGGTCCCCCCGACGGTCATCGAGATGTTCAGGCGCTCGCGGTCCTCGATTCCGCGCAGTTGCCCGAGCGCCAGTTCCCGCTCCTGGTCCGAGAGCGGGCCGGCGAGTCTCTTCTCGGCCAGGATCCGCTCGCCCTTGTCGGCGTACGTCAGCATGCTCAGCCCCGCGACGAGGACCCCCAGCAGGATCATGAGAACGCCCACCACGGGCATGGTTCTGCGCACGATGCCTCCTTGTCACCGGGCACCCGAAGGCGTCGCGGCAGCCGTCTGGAGGCGAGAACGTAGCCGACACAGCCCGGCCTTCTCTCCCCGCGGCACCAGCGACGCGTGCGTCGGCCCAGGTCGGACGTCGGACGGCGGATTCCCGTTGCGGCCCGGTCCGGGAATGCGGGAGGCCCTGGTCGCGCCCCGACGAGCCGGTGCCCCTTGCTCACGACAGGTTCCCGCCCGCGCGGCATCGGGCATCGTGCCCCCGGGCATCGGTCACCAAGGTGCGCGGTACGTACGGGCCGGGCTCCGGAAAGCGAGGACGCACATGACGGTCGCCGCCGCTCTCGAAGCGGCCATCGCGACGGCACGGTTGCGCGGGTGCGACCCGGCCGAGGCCGGCGCCTCAGGGAATGTCGCGCGGTTCGGCCGGATTCTCGCCGTCGGCGTGCGTACCTGGCGGCAGGTCGCCGAGGCGCTGGCGGGCGATCCACCGGACTTCGAGCGGGCGGGCGAACTGCTCAAGACCCGGCTGACGTTCGAGAACACCGGCCGGAACATGTACATCACCGCATTCGAGCAACATACGCGCATCGCCGCGGACGCACAGGTGCTGGGCTCCGGCACCGTCGACGACACACTCAGCCTGGCCCTGGCTCCCCTGTGCCCCCTGCTCGCCGAGGCGCAGCAGAGACCCCGCAGCGCCATCCACGACGTGCTGTCCGACGCGGCCGAACTCGCCGACCTGCCCGGACGGATCGCGGACCTGGCGGCGCGGGCGTCCCGCAGCCGCACCTCGTGGGGCGGACAGCGGCTCGAACGCCGTACAACGCAACTGCAGGCCCGGCGAGACGAGTTGAAGGCAGGACGAGCCGAACGGATCGCACAGGCCGGGCGACAGGTGGCCGCCTTCGTCGCGGACCTCGGCATCACCGTCGCGCTGTTCGAGAACGCCTTCGGAGTCGGTTGCGCGCTCCCGGCGCCGGACACCGGCACGGGACCGGACGGCGGGGACGCCGCGTCCTCGGCTTCCTCCGTGCTCAGGACCGAGGATCCTTGGCCGCCCGGCGCCCAAGCACGACTCGATTTGCAGCTGCGCGTCTGGCGCGTGGCTTCAGACCGCGTGGTGGCCGTGTTCGCCGGCGACGACCTGGCCGACGACCGGCTGGACCGACTTGCCCCGCTGATCCGCGGGTTCATCGACGAGTACCCGGACGACACGATCGACCTCTTCTACGAGGAGGTGCTCAACCCGTTCTCCCTGGGCTACTACGCGAGGCTGGCCCTGACCGACGACGGGCAGCTGACCGAGACCGAACTGGACGGCCCCGCCCTGACCACCCTGCGCGAGACGCTGGGTCCGAGCCTCGACGAAACCGGCCGCGAGGGCGACGACCGCTTGTACGGCGGCCCCTGAGAAACATCGTGCCGTCGAAGCAGGTGATGAACAGGGCTATGCACGTGGGGATTCCTGGTGCTGGGCCGGCCGTGCGGCGACGGACAGGCCGTAGGTCCGTACGGCCGTGCCGGTGAAGACGTCGTGACGCTCGGCCGGGCTGAGGCCGGCGACCAACTCGCGGGCGACGGCGATCACTTCGGCGTACGTGGCGGCGAGGCGGCAGACGGGCCAGTCGGAGCCGAACATCAGCCGCCGCGGGCCGAAGGCGTCCAGCACCGTGTCCGAGTACGGCCGTAGGTCCTCGACGCTCCACCGGTCCCAGTGGGCCTCGGTGACCATGCCGGAGAGTTTGCAGACGGTGTTGGGGAGGGCGGCGAAGTTCCGGATGTGTTGCGCCCAGGGGGCTGGTTCGCCGGAGGCGATGGGCGGCTTTCCGAGGTGGTCGAGGACGAAGGTGAGGCCGGGCAGTTGCTGCGCGGCCTCGACGGCCGCCGGGAGTTGGCGGGGCTGCACCACGAGGTCGTAGACGAGTCCCGCCTCGGCGACCGCGGAAAGGCCGCGCAGTACCTCGGGGCGTACGAGCCAGCGCGGGTCCGGCTCGCCCTGCACCTGGTGGCGGATGCCCACCAGGTGTTCCCCTCCGGGGCCCGCGCGCAGTCCGGCGAGGGTTTCGACGACATCGGGGGCGGTCAGGTCGGTCCAGCCGACGACTCCGGCGACCAGGTCGCTCCCGGCGGCCAGGGCCAGGAACTCCGGGGTCTCCTCCGGCACGGTGATCGTCTGCACCAGCACCGTGGCGGTGACACCGGCCGAGTGAGCCTCCGGTGTCAGGTCGGCGAGAGTGAAGTCGCGCCGCAGCGGGGCGAGTGCGTCTCCCCTGATCCAGTCCTGGTCGCGGACGGACAGGTCCCACACATGGTGGTGGGCGTCCACGAGGCCGGGCCCGGTGCCGGTCGCGGTCACAGTTCCCACACCACCGGCAGCGAGGCGTCCGCACCCTGCGCGGAGTAGTCGTGGACGACGTCGAGGAGTTCGGCCATCCGGGCCTGCCAGGCGATGTTGACCGGGAGCTTGTCGAGTTCGGCGATCATCGCCTGGTAGTCCGCGACCTCCAGCACGTGGAACAGGTCCGTGCCGCTGCGCCAGATCGTCCATTCGCTCACCCCCGCGGCGCGGATGGCGGCGGTGAGTTCCTCGGGTACGGCCCGGTGCGCGGCCTCGTACTGCTCGATGCGGTCGGCGCGGACCTTGGTGTGCAGGGCGACCTTCATGACGGCTCCTGTGATGGCATGGCTTCCTCGGCTGCGGGGACGGGGGTGTCCGGGGCCAGCAGGTCCTCGGCGCACAGCTCGTGCCACAGGGCGTCCGGGATCGGGTGCCGTAGCTGTTCGACCATGTCGCGTACCTCGTCAGGGGAGCGCGCGCCGGTCAGGACGCTCGCGACCGCGGGGTGGCCGAAGGGGAAGCGTGCCGCTGCGGCCCGCAGCGGCACGCCGTGGCGTTCGCAGACGGCCAGCAGCCGCAGTGCCCGGTCGAGCACCGGCTGGGGAGCGGGTGCGTAGTCGTAGGTGGCTCCGGGCTTCGGCGCCGTCAGCAGCCCGGAGTTGAACACGCCGCCGATGAGCACGCTCCGGCCGCGGGCGGCCGCCTCGGGAAGCAGTTCATCGAGCCCGTCCTGTTCCAGGAGGGTGTAGCGGCCGGCCAGCAGCACCACGTCGATGTCGGTCTCGCGGACGAACCGTGCGGGCAGCGCGGACTGGTTCATCCCGACGCCGATCGCTCCGATCACGCCCTCGGCGCGCAGCCGCTCCAGGGCGGGGTAGGCCTCGCGGAGCGCCTGCTCGGCGTGGTCGTCCGGGTCGTGCAGCAGGGCCACGTCGACATGGTCGACACCGAGGCGTGTCAGGCTCGCCTCCAGGGAGCGCAGGACGCCGTCGGCGCTGAAGTCCCAGACGCGGCGGTGGGTGGCCGGGACGGCGAAGCCGTTGGCGAGGTCGTCGCCGGCATCGTCCTCCGGGTTCGGCACGAGGAGCCGGCCCACCTTGGTGGAGAGGGTGTAGGTATCGCGGGGGCGGTCGCGCAGCGCGGCGCCGAGGCGCCGTTCCGACAGGCCGAGGCCGTAGTGAGGGGCGGTGTCGAAGGTGCGGATGCCGGCGTCCCAGGCCGCGTCCACCGTGGCGTGGGCGGTCTCGTCGGTGACCGGGTGGAAGAGGTTGCCGAGGGCGGCCGTGCCCAGCGCCAGCTCGGTGACCGGTACGGCGCTGCCACCCAGCCTGGTGGTCTTCACGACTCGGCCGCCGGGCGCAGCCGTAGCCCCTGCATGCCGCCGTCGACGGCGAGCGAGGTTCCGGTGACGGATGCCGCCGCCGGGCTCGCCAGGTAGACGATGGCGGCGGCGACCTCGTCGGCGGTGACCAGGCGTCCCATGGGCTGGCGGGCGTTGAGGGCGGCGCGCTCGGCCTCGGGGTCGTCGGCGGCGTCGAGGAGCCGGGCCACCCACGGGGTGTCGGCGGTGCCGGGGTTGACGCAGTTGACGCGGATGCCCTCGCGGACGTGGTCGGCGGCCATGGCAAGGGTCAGAGAGAGCACCGCGCCCTTGCTGGCGCAGTACAGGGCGCGCTGCGGGAGGCCCGCGGTGGCGCCGATGGAACAGGTGTTGACGATGGCCGCAATGCCCGGACGGGCGGCGGCGGCGCGGCGCAGATACGGCAGCGCGGCACGGGAGGTGCGGACCAGGCCGAGGACGTTGACGTCGAGGACCCGGTGCCATTGGTCGTCGGGGTTGTCCTCGATGGTGCCGATGGCGCCGATGCCGGCGTTGTTCACGAGGATGTCCAGGCCGCCGAACCGCTCGGCGGCCTGTTCCACGGCGGCGCGCACCGAGCCGTCGTCCGTGACGTCGGCCTTGAGGCCGAGCAGCGGTTCGTCGACGCCGCTCGGTTCGAGGTCGAGCACGGCCACCGCCGCGCCTTGCGCGGCCAGCGCGCGGGCCGTGGCGAGCCCGATGCCGGAGGCGCCTCCGGTGACGACGGCCCTGAGTCCTGACAGTCCGGTCATGCCGCATCCTCCTCGACGGTGCGGTCGGCGACCCAGAACGTCCCGTCCGGGTAGCGGTATTCGGCGATGGACTCCTCCCGCATGGTGGCGGAGAATCCGGGGGCCAGTGGCGCGGTGTAGTGGCCGTCGCGCATCACGACGGGTGCGGTGAAGTGCTGGTGGAGGTGGTCGACGTACTCGATCACCCGGTTCTGGGTGGTCCCGGACAGTGTCAGGTAGTCGAACATCGACAGGTGTTGAACCAGCTCGCACAGGCCGACCCCGCCGGCGTGCGGGCAGACGGGCACGCCGAACTTGGCGGCGAGCAGGAGGATGGCGAGGTTCTCGTTGACGCCGCCGACACGGGCCGCGTCGATCTGCAGGATGTCGATGGCGCCGGCCTGGAGGAGCTGTTTGAAGACGATGCGGTTCTGCACGTGTTCGCCGGTGGCGACCTTCACGGGGCCGACGCCCGTGCGGATCGCCGCGTGGCCGAGGATGTCGTCGGGGCTGGTGGGTTCCTCGATCCAGTACGGGTCGAACCCGGCGAGGGCGTTGGTCCATTCGATCGCCTCGTCCACGTTCCAGCGCTGGTTGGCGTCGATGGCGATGCGGATGCCGTCGCCGACGGCGGCGCGGGCGGTGCGCAGGCGGCGGATGTCGTCGTCGAGGTCGGCTCCGACCTTGAGCTTGATCTGGGTGAAGCCGTCGGCGACGGCCTGCTTGGCGAGGCGGGTGAGCTTGTCGTCGGAGTAGCCGAGCCAGCCGGGGGAGGTGGTGTAGCCGGGGTAGCCGCGCTCGAGCAGGAGCGACTCGCGCTCGGCGAGGCCGGTGCGGCCCTCGCGCAACAGCCGGAGGGCTTCCTCGGGGCTGAGGGCGTCGGCGATGTAGCGGAAGTCGACCTGGGAGACGAGCCACTCGGGGTCGGCGTGGGCGAGCAGTTGCCACAGCGGTCTGCCGTCCCGCTTGGCGGCGAGATCCCACACGGCGTTGACGACGGCACCGATCGCCATGTGCATCACGCCCTTCTCGGGGCCGAGCCAGCGCAGCTGGCTGTCGCCGATCAGGTCGCGGTTGAGTGAGCCCGGGTCGGCGCACAACGCGTCCACGGACCGGCCGACGATGTGGGGCCGCAGTGCGTTGATCGCGGCGACCTGGACATCGTTGCCGCGGCCGATCGTGAAGGTGAAGCCGTGGCCCTCGAGCCCGTCAGCGGCATCGGTGCGCAGGATGACGTAGGCGGCGGAGTAGTCGGGGTCCGGGTTCATCGCGTCCGAGCCGTCCAGCTCCCGTGAGGTCGGGAAGCGGACGTCATAGGTGTCGACCGCGATGATCCTGGCGGTGGTTGCAGTCACGAAGGTGCCTTTCACGCTTGGCCGAAGGTCTGGCGCTGGCCGCCGAGGCCGTCCACGGACAGCTCGACGGTGTCACCGGGGCGCAGGAACGGGGTGCCGGGCAGACCCAGGGCCACGCCCGCGGGGGTGCCGGTGTTGATCACGTCGCCCGGTTCGAGGACCATGTATCGGCTCAGGTAGGACACGATGTGGTCGACCGGGAAGATCATGTCGCTGGTGTGGCCGTCCTGCCGCTTCACGCCGTTGACGCTCAGGTGCAGTCCGAGGTTCTGCGGGTCGCCGATCTCGTCGGCGGTGACCAGCCACGGGCCGAGGGGGTTGAAGGTCTCGCAGGACTTGCCGAGGTCCCACTGCGATGAGTACTCCAGCTGGAACTCGCGCTCGGAGACGTCATGGCTGATCGTGTAACCCGCGATCACGTCGCGTGCCGCCTCGGGGCCGTCGAGATAGCGCGCCCGGCGGCCGATGACCACCGCGAGCTCGACCTCCCAGTCGGTCTTCACCGAGCCGCGCGGGATCAGCACCTCGTCGCAAGGGCCTACGACCGTGCCGGGGTCCTTCATGAACACCACCGGACGCGGCGGGATCGGTGCGCCGGTCTCGGCTGCGTGGTCACGGTAGTTCAGGCCGATGCAGACGATCTTGCCGGGACGGGCGACGGGTGCGCCGATCCGCAGACCGTCCGGGTCCAGTTCGGGCAGCGCGCCGGCAGCGACCGCCGCGCGTGCCCGGTGCACACCGCCCCCGGCGAGGAAGGCGCCGTCGATGTCCGAGGTCACCGAGGACAGATCCAGCAGCCGGCCGTCGTCGGTGCGGACAGCGGGCCGTTCCTCACCGGGGGAGCCGACTCGTAGCAGTTTCACTGGGCAGCTTCCTTGTCATGCGGGATTGATCCGGGGCAAGGCCGGCCGCGGGGCCGGGCCGCCTGTGTCCTGAGCTGGACGGTTCCGTTTCGTTGCCCCCACGGGGAAAGTCATCGGATGTATGGCGGCACAGCGACCTTAGGGTGTGGACGTCTCGCTGACAATGGATTCCTCGGATGTATTTGCTCGGCCTTGGCTGCCCGGCGTTCGCCAGCGCCTCTCTTGCCAAGGCGGGAGTAGCCAGGAGGGGTGGCCGGTGGCTTCCATCCGATGAATCGCGAGCCGGAGCCGCCGGACCGTCTCCCCTGATGGTGCGCCGGATCGGCCGGCGCCACCGGCCGTCCAGAAGGGCGCACCCTTCTCGGATGAGCCGTCCCGAACGGTGCCCTGTCGGCGGCGAGCGGCCGTCGCTGCCGAATCGTGAACTGCCGCAGTGGATCAGCCCGAGACTTCTGAACCTCTGAAATCGCAGGTAGTTGAGGTTTTGGTCGGCGGTTGCGCAAGTCCGGGCGGCACCTCGTCGTCCCGGGCGACGTCTCCGGAAAGTTCGTGGATGACGGACTCTTGTCAACCTCGGCAACGGCGTCGTAACGTCTCGGCGTCCGAGATACATCGGAGGAATGAGCCGCATGAATCGGTGCGCAGCTCGGTTGCTGCCGTGCGGCCGCTCCACCTCCGCTGCCTCGGTCACCCGCCGCCCCTCGTCCCGCTCCCCTCGGGCACGGTCCGCGCACACCGACGCCCGGATCGGCACCAGCCCGGCCGGCGCACCCGCCGCTTTCCGGCCGGCGGGTGCGCCCACCCCTCCCACCGTCGCCCTGCGGCCCAGCGCCCCTGGCTAAGGAGAGAACACGGCCATGAAGCTCGCTCGCACCCGCTCCACCGCCGCAGCCGTCACCGCCGTCCTCGCGGTGATGTCCCTCGCCACCGCGTGCAACCGCGAGAGCACCGCCGCGACCGCCTCGGGCGGCGACAAGCCGGCCATCGGCATCGACCTGCCGCGCTCCGACACCGACTTCTGGAACTCCTACGCGCAGTACCTGAAGAAGGACATCAAGACCGACGGCATCAACGCCCTGCCGGTCAGCAACTCCCAGAACGACGTCACCAAGCTGGTCGCCAACGTCCAGGTGTTCCAGAACACCGGCGCCAAGGCCGTCGTCATGGCACCCCAGGACACCGGTGCCATCGCCTCCACCCTCGACACCCTCGCGGCCAAGAAGATCCCCGTGGTCAGCGTCGACACCAGACCCGACAAGGGCGACGTCTACATGGTGGTACGCGCCGACAACCGGGCGTACGGCACCAAGGCCTGCGAGTTCCTCGGCAAGCAGCTCGGCGGCAAGGGGAAGGTGGCCGAGTTCCAGGGCTCCCTGGACTCCATCAACGGACGCGACCGGTCCGAGGCGTTCGCGGAGTGCATGAAGACGAAGTTCCCCAAGATCAAGGTCTTCGAGCTGCCCACCGACTGGAAGGGCGACGTCGCGTCAGCCAAGCTCCAGTCGCTGCTGGCCCAGCACCCTGACCTGAACGGCATCTACATGCAGGCCGGCGGTGCCTTCCTGCAGCCCACCCTGGCGCTGCTGGAGCAGAAGAAGCTGCTCAAGCCCGCCGGGCAGAAGGGCCACATCTCGATCGTCTCCAACGACGGCATCCCGCAGGAGTTCGACGCCATCCGCAAGGGCCAGATCGACGCCACCGTTTCCCAGCCCGCCGACCTGTACGCCAAGTACGCGCTGTACTACGCCCAGGCAGCGGCGGAGGGCAAGACCTTCAAGCCGGGGCCGACCGACCACGACTCCACCATCATCAAGCTGCCCAACGGTCTCGAGGACCAGCTGGCCGCCCCGCTGGTCACCAAGGACAACGTCGACGACAAGTCCCTGTGGGGCAACAACGTCGGCTGACCGACGGCGCCTTCCGCCCGCCGCGTCGGGGACGGACAGCCCTCGTCCCCGTCGCGCTCCCCGCCGCCCGGGTGCGCGCCCGCACCCTCCCGGCCCCAGCCCCGTACACGAAGGACGGTATCCACCATGGCGGAGTCCGCGACCGCCCCGGCGACCGGCCCCGTCACCCCGGCCCCGGTGGCCGAGGCGACCGGCATCAGCAAACGATTCGGCGCGACCGTCGCGCTGCGCGACGCCCGCATCGCCGTCGCCCCGGGCGAGTCGCACGCCCTGGTCGGACGCAACGGCGCCGGCAAGTCGACACTCGTGTCCATCCTCACCGGCCTGCAGCAGCCGGACACCGGGACCTTGCGCTTCTCCGGGGAGCCGGCGCCCGCCTTCGGCGACATCGACGCCTGGCGCTCTCGGGTCGCCTGTGTCTACCAGCGCTCCACTGTCATCGGCGAGTTGACCGTCGCCGAGAACCTCTTCCTGAACCGGCAGAGCGCCGGCGCCGTGCAGCCCATCCGATGGAAGCAACTGCGCAGGCGCGCAGCGGAGTTGCTCGGCGAGTACGGGGTGGCCGTCGATCCCGCCGCCCGGGCCAAGGACCTGACGGTCGAGCAGCGCCAGTTCGTCGAGATCGCCCGCGCGCTGTCCTTCGGTGCCCGGTTCATCATCCTCGACGAGCCGACCGCGAAGCTCGACGCCCGCGGCATCGGCCGCCTCTTCGACAAGCTTCGCGACCTCCAGGACCAGGGCGTCGCCTTCCTCTTCATCTCCCACCACCTGCAAGAGGTCTACGACCTGTGCAGCACCGTCACGGTCTACCGCGACGCGGCCCACATCCTGACCGCACCCGTGGCCGGACTCGGCCGTCACGCCCTGGTGGAGGCGATGACCGGCGAGTCCGCCGCCACGGTCACGGCCGCTGCCGGCCGGCCCTTTGTCGCTCGGGCGGACGCCACCGAACTGCTCACGCTCGAGGGACTGACCCTGCCCGGCGTGTGCGAGGACATCTCCCTCACGGTCCGTTCCGGCGAAGTGGTCGGGCTCGCCGGGGCCACGGCCAGCGGAAACGTCCAGGTGGGTGAGGCGATCGCCGGTCTGCACCGCGCCGGGGCCGGCCGCGTCTCGGTCGGCGGCAAGACCGTGCGCACCGGCAGTGTGCCGTCCGCGCTGACCGCCGGCGTCGGTCTGGTCCCCGAGGACCGCCATCTCCAGGGACTGGTCAACAACCGCAGTGTCGCGGAGAACGCCACCCTGACCGTCACCGACCAGCTCGGCCCGTTCGGCACCGTCCTGCCCGCCCGGACCAGGACCTTCGCCCGGCGCATGATCGAGGACCTCGACATCAAGACCCCGGGAGCCACCACCCCGGTCTCCGCCCTGTCCGGCGGCAACCAGCAGAAGGTCGTCGTCGCCCGCGCCCTGGCCACCGACCCCCACGTACTGGTGGCCATCCGCCCCACCAACGGCGTGGACGTCAAGTCCAAGGAGTTCCTGCTCGGGCGCATCCGGCAGGTCGCGGTCGGCGGCAAGGCCGCGCTCATCGTCTCCGACGAACTGGACGACCTCAAGGCCTGCGACCGGGTCCTCGTCATGTTCCACGGGCGCGTGGTCGCCGAGTTCGACCGCGGCTGGAAGGACGAGGCCGTCGTCGCCGCCATCGAGGGCGTCTCCGGCGACACGCCCCCCGCCACCGCGTCCCCCGCATCCGCCGTACCCGCCTCATCCGGCGCGGACGAGCACGGAAGGTAGTCATGTCCGCCACCACAGATCTCACCGAACCCGCAGCGAGCACGGCGGAGCCGGCCATCAAGGACACCGCGCGCCGCCGGGTCGACCTCAGCCGCTTCCGTGAACTGTCCCTGGTCCCGGCGATCCTCGTCCTCGGCCTGATCGGGTTCATCGTCTCGCCGGCCTTCCTCACCGCCGACAACCTCATCGGCGTGGCCCAGCAGTCCACCGAGCTGAGCCTGCTGGTGCTCGCCACGACCTTCATCCTGGTCGCCGGACGGATGGACCTGTCGCTGGAATCCACCATCGGCGTGGCACCCGTCATCGCCGTATGGCTTGTCCTGCCGACCAGCGGCGGCCGGTTCAACGGGCTGGGCCTCCTGCCCGAGTGGACGGCCGTCCCGCTCTGTCTGCTGGTCGGCGCGCTGATCGGCGCCGTCAACGGCTTCCTCATCCTCAAGCTGCGCCTCAACGGCTTCATCGTCACCCTCGGCGCCCTGACCATGCTCCGCGGCCTGCAAGTCGCCCTCTCGGAGGGCCAGTCCATCGTCGAGCTGCCGTCCTCCTTCACCTACCTGGGCAGGGCCTCCTGGCTGGGCGTACCCGCCGCCATCTGGGTGTGCGCCCTGCTCTTCGCGCTCGGCGGCAGCGCGCTGGCCTGGCTCCGGCACGGCCGCGCGCTGTACGCGATCGGCGGCAACGCGGAAGCCGCCCGCACCGCGGGCATCCGCGTCGACCGCATCGTGTGGGTCGTCCTCATCCTCGGCAGTGTCCTCGCCGCGTTCGCCGGCATCCTCTACAGCGGCCACTACGGCTCCATCTCCGCCACCCAGGGCAGCGGCTGGATCTTCCAGGTCTTCGCCGCGACCGTCATCGGCGGAGTCAGCCTCAACGGCGGCAAGGGCTCCGTCTTCGGCGCCCTCACCGGCGTCCTCACCCTCCAGCTGGTGGTCAACGTCATGACGCTGGCGGGCGTACCCCCGCTGTGGAACCAGTTCCTCAACGGCGCCATCATCATCGTCGCCCTGATCATCTCCCGCTTCGCCTCCGGCGAGAAGCAGGAATAGCCACGCACCGCAAGCGGCTCTGCCGGCCTCGAACCGACCCCGGCGGAGCCCGTCCCCCTCATCCCCGGCACGGAGAGGCACGCCCGTGGCACTGACGGACGATGCGATCGACAAGATCAAGACGATGATCGTCGACGGCGAACTCGCGCCCGGTTCCCGGCTGCCCAGGGAGGAGATCCTCGCCGAGCAACTCGGGCTGTCCCGGAACTCCCTGCGCGAGGCCGTGCGGGCGCTGACCGCCATGCGGATACTGATCACCCGTCAGGGCGACGGCACGTACGTCTCCGGCCTGGAGCCCCACCTGCTGCTCGAGAGCCTCTCCTTCGCCGCGGACGTCTCCCAGGGCCGCACCGCACTGCAGCTGCTGCAGGTACGGCGGCTGCTCGAACCGCAGGCCACCGGGCTGGCCGCCGCGCTCCTGGGACCGAAGGACCTCCGAGAACTGCGCAACATCCTCGACCGGTCCCGGACCGTCACCACCGTGGAGGAGTTCGTCGCCCACGACATCGCCTTCCACCTCAGGATCGTCGAAGCCGTCGGGAACCCGGTGCTGTCGATGCTGCTGCAGGTGCTCTCCACCCGCACCCAACGGATCCGTATCGTCCGCGGCAGCAAGACCCCGCACGCCCTGGACAACGCCCACCACGACCATGAACAGATACTCGCCGCCCTCCAGTCACGCGATGGCCTGCTGGCCGTCTCTGCCGCGACCGTCCACATCACGGCCGTCGAGCAGTGGCTCGCCGCGAGTCTGACCGACACCTCCTTGCAAGAAGTCGATTCCTGATACTCAGACGTCGGTGATGTGCAGGCCGGCGCGAGCCTTGTAACGGCGGTCCACCGAGATCAGGTTGGCCACCAGCGACTCCACCTTGGTGGGCGTTGCGCAGTCGTCCGCCGTACTTCGACAAGAACGGCCCACGCACTCACACCCGAGGAGGGCAGCGCGGAGGCGAGCCGGTGGGCGAGGCCGCGCCCCTGGGGGCCGGTTCCGCCGAGGACGCCGACGACCAGGCCGGACACATCGGGAAGGCGATGGGGGTCGTTGCGAGTGGCTTCAGCGGGAGGGGAAGGGCGGGGGTCGGCGGCGCGTCGGGAATCGGCCTGCTGTGGTCCTTGGCTCGTTCGGTTCGTTCGTCCTTGCGCGGCCCGGTGCCGCTCGGGCCGCGCTGCGGGACATCGGCCGGCGCCGTCACGCGGTCAGCGACTCCACGCGGCGCATCACCTCGCGGCAGAAGGCGCCCACCGCGTCCGGGTCGTCGGTGAACTGCGAGGGCTTGATGCAGAAGGTGGTGAATCCCTGGGCCATTTGCGCGGGGATGGGTTCGAGGGCCTGTGCGAGGTCGGCGCAGGAGTCGTCGTCGGGGAACACGGCGCGGGTGCCGCCGATCATCTCCAGATCGGCGATGTCTCGGCCCGCGGCTGCCATCGCCGTCTTCAGCGTCTGCATCTGCTCGGGCGTCACCTTGCCCAGCGGGTTGAAGGCGTGGCCGTGCCGGACGATCCTGCGGACCATCGCGTCGTGCATGCCCGCGCCGCCGAAGCACAGCCGGGGGCCGTCCGGGCGGTGGGCCTTGGGCTCGAAGTAGACGTCCCGGAAGGTATAGTACTCGCTGTCGTGGGACACAGGCGAAGGACCCCACAACTTCGCCCAGATCTCCAGGTGTTCGTCGAGGAGCTTGCCGCGCCGGGAGAACGGGACGCCGAGTGCCGCGTACTCGTCCCGGCTCCAGCTGACGTTGGGCAGCACCATCAACCGGCCCTCGGACAGAAGGTCGAGGGTGCCGAGCTCCCGGGCCAGGAGCAGGGGATGCCGCAGGGGAGCGATGACCGCGGACGCGGCGAGACGCAGCCGCTCGGTGACGGCGGCGATCGCGCTGAGCAGCATGAGGGAGTTGGGCCAGGGGGTGTACGGGTCCTGGTTGCCCGGCAGGGCGTAGTCGCGCGGGTTGCCCATCACGCCGCCTGCTCCCGCGTCGGGGCCGAGCACGATGTGTTCGCTGATCATGACGGAGTCGAATCCGGCGTCCTCGGCCTCGCGGGCCCAGCGGACCACGGTGGGCAGGTCCGCGCGGCCTGCGGTCATGGTCCAGTTCTCGCTCAGGACGAGCTGCATGCGGGGAGTGGTCATCGTGGCGATCCTCAAGGCGGGCGTGTTTGAGGGCGGATGGGTGGGGCGGCCGCAGCCGACCGGGTGGCTGCGGCCGGCGGTCGTCAGGCGAGGGTGACCTCGACCGGCAGGTGCTTGATGCCGTTGACGAAGTTGGAGCGGACGCGGGGGACGTCGCCGGCGAGCTTGATGTCGGCGATGCGCGGGATGAGCTCCTCGAACATGATGCGGATCTCGGTGCGGGCGAGGAGGTTGCCCAGGCACAGGTGGGGGCTGCCCTTGCCGAAGGTCACGTGGTCGTTGTTCTGCCGGGTGACGTCGAAGTCGTAGGGGTTGCCGAAGACTTCTTCGTCGCGGTTGCCGGAGGCGTACCACATGACGACCTTGTCGCCTTCCTTGACCTTCTTGCCGCCGAGTTCGACGTCGCGGGTGGCCGTGCGGCGGAAGTGGTAGACGGGGGAGGCCCAGCGCAGGAACTCCTCGACGGCCGTGGGGATCAGCGACGGGTCGTCCTTCAGCTTCGCCAGCTGCTCGGGGTGCTGGAGGAGGGCCAGCATGGAGTGGGAGATGGTGTGGCGGGTGGTCTCGTTGCCGGCCACGACCAGGAGCAGGAAGTAGTTGTCGAAGTCCTGGGGCGAGAGCGGGATGCCGTCGCGCGGCGTGCTGTTGACCAGCTTCGAGACCAGGTCGGTGCCGTCGCCGCCGCGCCGCTGGCGCGCCAACTCGCGGCCGTATTCGAAGACTTCGATCGACGCGGGGGAGCGGAACGGCAGGTCGCGGTACTTCTCGCTCTCCGCGCTGTGCAGCAGGACGTCCGCGTAGTCGGGGTCGGTGTTGCCGATGATCCGGTTGCCCCAGTCGATGAGCTGCTGGTTGTCCTCCGGGGGTACGTCGAGGAGCCGGGCCAGGACGTTGATGGGGAAGTCGGCGGAGACGTCGGCGACGAAGTCGAAGGTGCCCTTGGCGAGGGCCGCGTCGAGCGTCTTGGCGGTCAGGCCGCGCAGGAAGTCGCTGTAGCTGTTGATGACGCTCGCGCCGAACTGCCGCTGGATCACGCTGCGCAGGGCACGGTGGCGGACGCCGTCCATCTCCAGGATGGAGGCGCGCTTCTTGATCTGGTCGTCGTCGAGCTCTTCGAGGTTGACGAACCTCGTGGAGGTGAAGGTCTCCGGGTCGCGGTCGACGGTGGCGATGTCGGCGTGGCGGGTCACCGACCAGAAGCCGGAGTTGGGGGCCTCTTCGGGCTGCCAGTGGACCGGGTCCTGGTGGCGCAGGGTGTGGAACATGCGCCACGGGGTGATGCCGTCGGCGAAGTTGTCGAGGTCGGCGAGGTCCACCCGGTCGAGCGGCAGGGGCTCGTCGAGGGCTGCGCGCAGCTCGGCCCGGGTGGTGGGGACGGCGGGAACGGTGGGGCTGGTCATGGGGCGGGTTCCTTCGGGCGAGGGCTCGGGGCGGGTTTGCAGACGGGCGAGCGGGCTTACAGGTGGGGCGGGCTCAGAGGTGGTAGGCGTACTCGGTGAACTCCCAGTCGGTGACGTGCCGCCCGAAGCGTTCGAGCTCATCGCGCTTGTAGGTGAGGAAGGACGTGGTGAAGTCCTTGCCGAGCAGATCGGTCAGGGCGGTGTCCGCCTCCAGCGCGTCGAGCGCGGCCGACAGACTGTGGGGCAGCAGGGCGGCACGGGAGGTGTCGTAGCCGTAGCCCTCCAGCGGGGCGGGCGGTTCCTCGCCGGCCTGGACGCCGAGCAGCGCGGCGGCGATCGTGCCGGCGATCAGCAGGTACGGGTTGGCGCTCGCGTCGCCGAGCCGCAGTTCCAGCCGCGCCCCGCCGCCGCGTTCCGGCGGGATGCGGACCATGGCGCTGCGGTTGTCGAGCCCCCAGTCGATGAGCCAGGGCGCGAGGGTGTCCGGGCCGAAGCGCTTGTAGGAGTTCACGGTGGGGTTGGCCAGGGCCGCGAGCGCGGGCGCGTGGGCGAGAATGCCCGCGATGGCGTGCCGGGCCGTGGCGGACAGGCCGTAGGAGCCGGCCGGGTCGTCGAAGGCGTTGTCGCCGTCGGCGTCGTTGCAGGACAGGTGGAGGTGGAAGCCGGAGCCGCCCGCGTCGCCGAACGGCTTGGCCATGAAGGTGGCGAGGTTGCCCTCCTTGCGGGCCAGTTCCTTGACGGCCGCCTTGAAGCGGAAGGCGCGGTCGGCGGCGTCGAGGGCGGCGGAATGGGTCAGGTTGATCTCGTACTGGCCGCCGTCGAACTCGTGGTTGCCGGTGACGACACCGAGCCCCAGGTCGCGCAGCGCCCGCAGCGTGCGCAGCAGGTGGTTGTCGGGGTCGGCGCGCAGGCCCGCGGTGTAGACGGCGCCGGCGGCCTCCGGTGAGCGGCGCCAGCCGGTGGGCGAGCCGGGGGCGGCCTCCAGCAGGAAGTACTCCAGCTCGGGGCCGACCACGGGGCGCAGCCCCTGCTCGCCGCAGCGGGCCAGAACGGTGCGCAGCAGGTCGCGGGAGGACTCGGGTGCCGGGGCACCGGTCGCCGGGTCGGTGACCTCGCCGAGACAGGTGGCGACACCGGGCTCCCAGGGCAGGACGGCCAGGGTGGACAGGTCGGGGCGTACGGTCACGTCCGGCAGGCCGGCGTCCAGACCGCCCGCGACCGGGACCACGTCGCCCTGCGGGGTGGTGTGGTAGACGGCCCGGCAGAAGGCGAGGCCGTGTTCGCAGGCCGCCGGCAGATGGTCCAGCAGCACCTCGCGGGCGCGGTCGGTACCGATCAGGTCGGGGTAGACCACGCGGACCACGTCGACGCCCGCGGCTGCGAGCCGCTCCATGTGCCGGCGGATGTCTGAGGTGTCGGATGCGCTCACCAGTGTCTCCTTGGCGGAAGGAAGGGACTCCCGGTGCCGGGGCACTGGGGGAGGGGGTGCGGAGGAGGGGGAGCCGGGGCGGCGGAGAGGCACTCCCGGGCTAATCATTTGATCCCGAACGATATGGAGAGGGTTGCCGCCCCGCAAGGGGCTGGTGGAAAAAAGTTATCCATCTGGACAGGTATTGACCAGGGTCCGGAGGCTTCCTATCTTGTTTGAAGCCAAACGAGTGAGGGGTGCGGCATCCGCTGAATTTCGCCCCCTTTGGCCGACGGGCCCGGCTCGACCCGGGCCGGGCCCGTCTCTTCCTCCCCCTCTCTTCCTGCTCCGACGCCTCACCCCTCAGGAGGACCGCCATGAAGGTCGTCGTCGACATGAACAAGTGCCAGGACCACGGCCAGTGCGTCTTCGCCGCCCCCGACGTCTTCTCGATGGACGACGAAGGACACCTGGTGTACGTGTCCGACCCCGACGACGCGCTGCGCGACGAGGTCGAAGAGGCCGCCGACGTGTGTCCGCTGCAGGCCATCCGGATCGAGGGATGACGGCCATGACCGCGCCCACGAGCGGTCGGGTCGTCGTCGCCGGCGGCTCCATGGGCGGCCTGCGTGCCGCCGAACAGCTGCGCGCCGCGGGCTGGACCGGGACGATCACCGTCATCGGCGACGAGCCCCACATGCCCTACAACCGGCCCCCGCTGTCCAAGGAGGTGCTGGCCGGCAAGGCCCCCTTCGAGTCGCTCGCCTTCACACCGAAGGCAGCCGCCGCCGACGTGGAGTGGCGGCTGGGCACGAAGGTCGTCGCGGCCGACCTCGACCGGCGCGTCGTCGCACTCGACGACGGCTCGGCGATCTCGTACGACGGACTGGTCGTCGCCACCGGCATGCGGCCCCGGCGCCTGCGCTGCCCCGGACCGCTCACCGGCCGCCACACCGTCCGCACCCTGGCCGACGCCCAGGGCCTGCGCGACGAGCTGACCCGCCCCGATGCCCGCGTGGTCGTGGTCGGCGCCGGCTTCATCGGCTGCGAGGTCGCCGCCACCGCCGTGGGCCTCGGCGTCCGCGAGGTGACCGTCGTCGACCCGTTCCCCCTGCCCATGGTCGGCCCGCTCGGCGAACTGCTCGGCCGCGCGCTGCTGAAGCGGCACGAGGAACGCGGGGTGCGCTTCGCGCTCGGCACCGGAGTGTCCGGCTTCGAGGGCGAGGACCGGGTCACCGGAGTCGTGCTGAGCGACGGCAGCGTGCTGCCCGCCGACGTGGTCGTGGAGTCCGTCGGCTCCGTGGCCAACACCGAGTGGCTGGAGGGCAACGGCCTCGACCTCAGTGACGGCGTCCTCACCTGCGAGCGGCTGCGGGTCGGAGGACGGCCGGAGGTCGTCGCGGTCGGCGACGTCGCCCGCTTCCCCAACGCCCGCTACGACGGCGTAGCCCGCCGGGTCGAGCACTGGTCGATCCCCACCGACACGGCCAAGCACGCCGCGAAGGCCCTCGTCGCCCATCTCACCGGCACAGACGGGGAGTTGGTGCCCTTCGCCCCGCTGCCGACGTTCTGGAGCGACCAGCACGACTTCCGGCTGCAGTCCTTCGGCGCGCCCGTACTCGGCAAGGACGACGTCCGGATCCTGGACGGCGACCCCGACGGTGACGTCCTCGTCGGCTACCACACGGCAGGTCAACTCGTCGGCGTCGTCGCGCTCGGCGGCCAGGCCGCCGCGATGGGCGCCGCCCGCTATCGCGCCCAGTTGCTCAAGCAGCCCGCCCTCACCGCGTAAGGAACCCCTTCATGTCCACTGTCCGTGGTTACTTCCACCCCAAGACGGCGAGCGGTGCCTCCTCGCTGATCCCGTCCCCGCCGTGGCGCTACTCCGGCGACCTGCTGACCGTCGAGTACCGCACGGATCCCGCGCGGGTGCGCGAACTGCTGCCCGAGCCGCTGGAGTTGGCGGACGAGAACCCGGGCGCCGTGGCGCTGATCTGGGCCGACTGGCAGTCCTGCTCGGGTTCCGGCCAGGAGCTGCTGGACCCCGTACTGGCCCAGTACAAGGAGGCGTTCGCGGTCGTGCGCTGCAAGTACCGGGGGCAGACCTACACCCGCTGCGTGTACATCTGGGTCGACAAGGACTTCGCCATCGCGCGCGGACTGCACCAGGGCTATCCGAAGAAGCTCGGCTCGATCCACCAGACCCGCCCGCACCCGTACGGGCCCGCCCCGCGCATCGAAGCCGGCGCTCGTTTCGGCGCGACCCTGGCGGCCGCCGACCGGCGGCTGGCCCAGGCCGTGGTCACCCTGCGCGAACCGTCCGAGACCAACGGCTTCGTCAACGCCCACCCCATGGCCCACCACCGCTGGCTGCCCTCCATCGAGAAGGGCAAGGGCCTGGCGCTCGACGAGCTGATCGAGTCCGGCGCCGCCTCCTTCGAGGGCGGGCAGCCGTGGCGCGGCGACGCCGAGCTGGAGCTGTTCGAAGCACCCACCGAGGAACTGGCACGCCTGGAGATCCGCGAGCCGATCGCCGCCTACTACCGGCAGGTCGGCGTCGTCTGGGACGGCGGCCGACTGCTGGAGTCCGGCACGTCCGGCGCCGAGTAGCCCCCTTACGCACCAAAGGACTTGGAGACCGGACATGACCGAGCACACCCTCACGGTGGCCGGGGTCGCCGTCGACACCCGGCACTGGATCGGCGGCGAGCGCGTCGCCTCCACCGAGACGTTCACCGATGTCTCGCCGATCGACGGCAGCGTCCTGGGGGAGATCTCCCGGGGCACCGCCATGGAGGCCGCGGCCGCGGTGGCCGGGGCGAAGGCCGCCTTCCCGGCCTGGGCCGCCACCCCCCGCGCCGAACGCGCCCGCGTCCTGCACGCGATCGCCGACGGCGTCGAGAAGCGGCTGGAAGAGCTCGCCATCGTCGAGACCACCGACAACGGCGCCCTGCTCCGCTCCCACCGCCGGGGCGTCATGCCCCGCGTCGCCCATAACTTCCGCTTCTTCGCGGACTGGCTGCTGAAGCTGGAGCACGAGGACTTCGAGACGCGCGGGCACACCAACCACGTCAGCTGGGACCCGGCGGGCCCCTCCGTGCTGATCACCCCCTGGAACGCCCCCCTGATGCTGGCCACGTGGAAGGTCGCCCCCGCTCTCGCCGCCGGAAACACGGTCGTCCTCAAGCCCGCAGAGTGGACCCCGCTGACCGCCTCCCTGCTCGCCGACATCGCCGCCGAGGCCGGGCTGCCGGCCGGAGTGCTGAACGTCGTCCAGGGCTACGGCTCGGAGATCGGTGACGCCCTGACCTCGCACCCCGACGTGCGCCGCATCAGCTTCACCGGCTCCGTGCCGACGGCGAAGCGGATCTCGGCCTCGGCTGCCGCCAACCTGACCCCGCTCAGCCTCGAACTCGGCGGCAAGTCACCCCTGTTGGTGTTCGCCGACGCCGACCTGGACCTCGCGGTCGACCTGGCGGTGGAGCAGTACGACAACGCCGGGCAGGTGTGCCTGGCCGCAACGCGCTTCCTGGTCCAGGAGTCGGTCGCCGAGGAGTTCACCCGCCGCTTCGTCGAGAAGGCCGCGCAGCTCACCCAGGGCGACCCGCGTGACGAGGCCACCGACATCGGCCCCAACATCCACCCGCGCCAGCTGGAGAAGATCGACGGGTTCGTGCAGCGGGCGATCGCGGCCGGGGCCCGCGCGGTCATCGGCGGTCACCGAAAGGACGGTCAGTACTACGCGCCGACCCTCCTCACCGACGTCGCCCAGGACTCGGAGATCGTGCAGGAGGAGGTCTTCGGACCGGTCCTGACCCTGCAGACCTTCACAGACGAGGACGAGGCCGTCCGCCTCGCCAACGACACCCGCTTCGGGCTGGCCGCCACCCTCGCCACCGGTGACCCCGAGCGCGCCGAACGCGTCACCGCACAGCTGGTCGCGGGCACCGTCTGGACCAACTGCTTCTTCGTCCGCGACCTCCAGGCGCCCTTCGGCGGCTCCCGCCACTCCGGCGTCGGCCGCGAAGGCGGCACCTGGAGCTTCGACTTCTACTGCGACGTGAAGAACACCGTGACCGCGCCCAACGGTTGGAGGAACCATGGGTGAGATCGTCGGGGCGGGCCTGCTCGCCCACGTCCCCACCATCGTGCTTCCCGAGGAGACCCGGCTGGAGCTCAACGAGGGCAAGGAGATCACCCTCGTCACCGGCCTGCACCAGCTCCGCAAGGACGTCTTCGAGCGCGACGACTACGACACCGTCGTCGTCCTGGACTCCCACTGGGCCACGACGGTCGAGTTCGTCGTCACCGCGCAGGCGCGCAGGGCCGGCCTGTTCACCTCCGAGGAGCTGCCGCGCGGCATGTGCCGTATGCCGTACGACTTCCCGGGCGACCCCGAACTCGCCCACAACATCGAGAAGTTCGCCGACAAGCACGGCACCTGGATCACCGCGATTGAGGACGACTACCTGCCGATCTACTACGCCACCATCAACCTCTGGAAGTTCCTCGGCGAGGGGCTGCCCGACAAGCGGTGGGTGACCATCGGCGTCTGCCAGACCGGCGACATGGAGGACCACCTGCGCCTCGGCCGTGCCCTGGCTGACGGCATCGCCGCCACCCCGGGCCGCCGGGTCCTGCTCATCGCCTCCGGTGCGCTGTCTCACACCTTCTGGCCGCTGCGCGAACTGCGCGACCACGAGTCGAGCGACCCCGTCCACATCTTCACGCCGGAAGCGCGCGAGGCCGACCACGAGCGCATCGCCTGGTTCAAGGAGGGCCGCCACGACAAGGTCCTCGACACCATGCCGGAGTTCTGGACGTACAAGCCCGAGGCGAAGTTCTTCCACTACCTGATGATGGCCGGCGCCCTCGGCGAACAGGCGTGCGTCGCCAGGGCCCGCCAGTACGGCGAGTACGAGAACTCCATCGGCACCGGTCAGGTCCACCTGTGGTTCGACCGCCCGGCCGACGGCTGGACCGGCACCGGCCCGTCCGCAACCCCCGCCCCGCGCACCCCTCACAGTCGTATCTAGGAGCCCGGAACATGCCCGAATACCGCCGCATCCTCCTCGACGGCGCCGCCGTCCAGGTCACCGTCGACGGCGACGAACTCGTCGCCGGTGACGGCCGCCGCGTCAAGACCGAGGACGCACAGCACCTGCCGCCGGTCGTGCCGTCGAAGGTGATCGCCGTCCACCTCAACCACCGCAGCCGCGTCGACGAGTTCCAGATCGACCTGCCCGACACTCCCACGTACTTCCACAAGCCGACCTCCTCCCTCAACTCGCACCAGGGCGCCATCGTCCGCCCCGAGGGCTGCAAGTGGCTCAACTACGAGGGAGAGGTCGCCATCGTCATCGGGCGGACCGCGCGGAACATCTCCCCGGCCGAGGCGGGGGAGTACATCGCCGGCTACACGATCGCCAACGACTACGGCCTGCACGACTTCCGTGACACCGACGCCGGTTCCATGCTCCGCGTGAAGGGCTCGGACACCCTCTGCCCACTCGGCCCCGGCCTGGTCACCGACTGGGACTTCCGCGGCAAGAGCCTGCGCACCTACGTCAACGGCGAGGTGGTGCAGGACGGTTCGACCGACGAGATGAAGTGGGACATGCACTACCTCGTCGCCGACATCGCCCGCACCATCACCCTCTACCCGGGCGACGTGCTGCTGTCCGGCACCCCCGCCAACTCCCGCCCCGTCCAGCCGGGGGACGTGGTGGAGGTGGAGGTGGAGGGGCTCGGCCGGCTGACGAACCGCATCGTGACCGGCCCGACTCCCGTCCGTGCCGACGTCGGTGCCCAGCCCACCGAGTCCGAGGAAGTGCTGTCCACGGCGCTCGGCGGCGACTGGGAGTTCCGCGGCATCCGGCCGCCCAGGCGCTGACAAACGCCCATGAGACGGCGCCGCACCGGGCCTGCCGACCGAGGCGTCCGGTGCGGCCGCCCGCCCAGGTAGGGTCGCCCCCATGACCGAGTCCACCGACGCCCCCAAGAGCCGGCCCTCACGCAAGCGCCTGCAGTACGGCGAGGGCCGGGAGGCCCTGCTGAACGCCGCCGTGCGTGTGGTGGCGCGGGGTGGCCTGCGCCGGCTCACCTACCGGGCCGTCGCGGAGGAGGCCGGGGTCACGCACGGCCTCGTGGTGCACCACTTCGGTTCGCGCGATGCCCTGATCGAGGAGACCCTCGCCCACACCATCCGCACCTCGCTGAGCACCAGTGCGCTCGAACCGGGTACCGGCAAGGTCGCGGACTTCTCGGCGGGGCTGTCGGAGATGGTCACGGCGGATCCGGACCTCCAGGCGTTCCAGTACGAGCTGCTGCTGGAATCGCGCCGCCGCCCGGAGCTGCTGCCCCAGATCCGCGCGCTGTACGACGAGTACTTCGACGCCACCCGGCGCGAACTGACCCGCATGCTGCCCGCCGGCGCGGACAAGGCACTGACCCGGTTGGTCTTCGCCGCGCTCGACGGCCTCGTACTGCACCAGCTCGTCCTCGGTGAGCCCGACGTCACGGATGCCGCACTGGACGAGCTGCGCTCTTTGCTGCGGCTTCTCGACGCCGACGGAGACGCTGTCGGCGACCGTACCGCCGAGGACGGCTGAAAGACCCCTCTGACCTGCTTGTTCTCTGGCTCCGGACGTTCGGCGTCCGGAGCCTTTCGCTGTGCGGCGCCCTGATCTCGTTTGATTCCGTACGAGTAAAGAGTTGGTTACGGGTGCCGGAATCATTGACGCAGCTTTCCAGATGGATAATTCTCGCCTGCATGGCAGGGACCGCCCTGCGGCCGCCATGCATCCCTAGGAGACCACCATGACCATCGAGGCTCCCGCAGCCGAGCTGCTCCCGTTCCGCGACCCGGCCTACCGCGCGAACCCCGCTCCGTACTACGCCCGGCTCCGCACGTACGCGCCCGTCTACCGGCATCCGATCGGCGTGTACGTGGTGTCCCGCTACGAGGACGTCGCGAAGCTGATCCGCAACCCCACCCTGAGTGTCCGCAAGCTCGATTTCGGCGTGGCCGATCCGCTGCACGACACGGTGCTCGGCCAGGACGCCCCCGACCACACCCGGCTGCGCCGCATCACCAACCGCTGGTTCACACCCAAGGCGGTCGAGGACTGGTCCAAGGTGATGCAGGCGTCCGTGGACGCCGCACTCGACAAGGCGGTCGAGGCGGGCGGCACGCTCGACGCGGTGGACGACCTCGCCCTGCGCTCCACCTTCGAGACCATCTGTCACATCTTCGGCGTCGAGCCCACGAAGATGCTGGAGATCCAGAAGGCCACCTACGACATCGGCGTCAGCCTCGGGCCCGGGTCCGACGAGGACGACTGGCGGGTCACCGGCGAAGCCTTCGAGTGGTACGAGCAGCACATCCGTGCCCTGATCGGCCACAAGCGCGCGCAGCCCGGCAGCGGACTGATCGACCACTTCCTCGCCGAGCAGGACGCGGGGAACATGAGCGAGAACGAGGTCGTCTTCTCGATCCTGCTCTTCTTCGCCGTCGGCCACCTGGACATCAAGCACCTCATCGTGCAAGGCATCCGGCACCTGGCCGAACACCCCGAGTACCTCGGGATCTACCGCGACCAGCCGGACATCCGGCCCGGCTTCATCAACGAGGTGCTGCGCATCGAGACCCCCGAGCAGATGGTCTCGCGCCTCACCACCCAGGAAACGGTCATCGGCGACACGACCGTGCCCGCCGACGAGGTCCTCGTCCTGCTCATCGGCTCCGCCAACCGCGACCCGGAGGCGTTCCCCGACCCGGACCGCTTCGACCACACCCGTCCGGCCGTCGCGAGCCAGCACCTGGCCTTCGGCTCCGGCCAGCACGGCTGCGCGGGACAGGTGCTCGCCCGCGCACAGGCCGACGTCGTCTTCACGACGCTGGTCAACCGCTTCAGCGCGATCGAACTCGCGGGCGAGCCCACCTTCACCCACACCGAGTTCCTGCGCAGCATCGCCCATCTGCCGATCCGGCTGCGCTGACCGCACCCCGGCCTTTCCCGCTCAGCACACAGCACGGCACCACACCCAGGAGTCACCATGCGCGTCGAAGTCGACCTCAAGAAGTGCCAGGACCACGGCCAGTGCGTCTACGCCGCCCCCGAACTCTTCGCCCTGGACGAGCAGGGACGCCTGTCCCTGCGGAACGAGGCCACCGAGCTGTACACCGCGGAGCTGGACGCGGCGAACGTCGACGAGGTGCAGGAAGCCGCGGACGTCTGCCCGCTGCAGGCCATCACCGTCCACGAGTGAGCCGGTTACGGCTGTGTAAGAAGCGGGGCGGCGGCGGAAAATCATCGCTCAACCCCTTGTCATGTGGATAGTTCCACCTCCACTATGAGGCAACTCGTTTGGCTCCAAAACAAACCTCCGTCGCTCCGCTCCCTGGCAGGTGATCCCCGTGGACAGTCAAACGGTCCAGAGAAACCAGACCGTGCAGGACGAACCCACCGCTGGCCGACTCAAGCCCAACTCCCTCGGCGTCCTGGGCATCCTCTTCTTCGTCCTCTCCGCCCAGGCCCCCCTGACCGGCATCGCCGGGGCCGTGCCCATCGCCGTCGCCATCGGCAACGGCGCGGGTGCGCCCGCCGCCTATGCCGGGGCCGGGATCGTCATCCTGCTGTTCTCCGTGGGCTTCGTCGCCATGGGGCGCCATGTCGTGGACGCCGGCGCCTTCTACACGTACATCGGCAAGGGGCTCGGCCGTCCGACCGGATCCGGCAGCGCCGGTGTCGCGCTCTTCGCCTACTGTGCGGTCCAGGCGGCCATGTACGGGCTGTACGGATCGACCGTCAGCGCCCTGGTGGAGCAGTACACCGGTCTGAACGCCCCGTGGTGGGTCTGGGTCCTGGTCACCATGGCGATCGTCCAGATCCTCGGTGCGGCCGGCATCGAGATGGGGGCCAAGGTGCTGGCCGTGTTCGTCCTGGCCGAGTTCAGCATCCTGCTCGTCTTCGCCCTGGTCACCCTCTTCAAGGGCGGCGGCCCCGAGGGGCTGGGCTTCGCCGACAGCTTCTCGCCGCACGCCGCGCTCCAGGGCGCTCCCGGCGTCGCCCTGATGTTCGCCGTCGCGTCGATGTTCGGCTTCGAGGCCACCGCCATCTACGGCGAGGAGGCGCGCGAGCCGCGCAGGACAGTGCCCCGGGCCACGTACCTCTCCGTCGCCGTGATTACCGGCTTCTTCGCCTTCACCTCGTGGATGCTGGTCTCCGCCCACGGCGCCTCCCGCGCCACCGGTGAGGCCGGCAAGGCGCTGGCGAACGGTGACGCCACGGCATGGGTCTTCGGACCGATCACCGCGCAGTTCGGCGCATGGGTGGGCGACGTCCTGCCGATCCTCCTGGCGACCTCCCTCTTCGCCGGCCTCCTGGCCTTCCACAACTCCGCCAACCGCTACCTCTTCTCCCTCGGCCGCGACGGCCTGCTGCCCCACGGGCTGACCGCGACCAACCGACGTCACGCCCCGTGGGCGGCCGGCAGCGTGCAGACCGTGCTCTCGCTGCTGCTCGTCATGCCCTTCGCGCTGCTGGGGAAGGACCCGGTGCTGACCCTCTTCTCGTGGTTCAGCGGAGTGGCCGTGCTGGGGATCATGCTCCTGTACTTGCTGACCTCCGTGTCCGTGGTGGTGTTCTTCCGGCGCGAGCGGCTGGATACCCGCCCCTGGAACACTCTGATCGCCCCCATCCTGGGCGCGCTCGGCATCGCCGGTGCGATCTGGCTGATCCTGGCCAACTTCACGACCCTCATCGGCGGCGACTCGACCACGGCGGCCTGGCTCGAACTGGCCGTTCCGCTGGTCCTGATCCTCGGCGTCGTCACCGCCCGCGTGACGCGTGACCGGGCGACGGATCAGGTCTGAGGACGCTGCTTCGCACGGGGTGGCCGGTCCGGGCTTCCAGCCGGATCGGCCACCATGACGGTCAGCCGGCCGTGCCCGCCACCTGGTCGAGGAATCCGTCGACGAGGCGGCGGGCGTTCGCACGGGCCGTCGCCGCCAGCTCCGTTGTCCGGGTGAGCAACTGCCCGGGATCCACGCCGTGCCGCAGGCACTGCTCGGCGCCGCCGAGCCCCAGGTACCGGCGCACGGTGGCGGGCGTGATCTCCGGATGGAACTGCACCCCCAGGCTGCGCCCGAGCCGGAACGCCTGGGTGCACACGGAGGTACGGGCCACCTCCTCGGCCCCGGGCGGCAGGAGGCAGCGGTCGTAGTGCCACTGGAACCACGGGCCCGGGCCGATCAGTCGGGGATCGTCGGTGTCGACCCGGACCCAGCCGATCTCCGGGCGCGGCGACGCCTCGACCGAGCCGCCGAGCGCGGTGGTCAGCGCCTGCGCGCCGAAACAGACGCCGAGCACCGGGACACCGAGGTGGTGGGCCTTGCGCAACAGCGCCAGCTCGCCACCGATCCAGGAGCCCACGGCGCTCTCGTCGTACACCGACCAGGGCGCGCCGAGCGACACGATCAGGTCCCAGCCGTCGGCCGCCGGGAAGTCGAAGGCGACGTCCGGCGCGTGGTGGCGGTGCTCGGGTACGACGGTCACGACGTGCAGGTCGTATCCGCGCTCTACGAGCCGGGCCCCGACGGGGCCGGGGTCGGTCACGTGGTCGTGCTGGATGACGAGTGCGCGCACGGTGGGCTCCCTCCCGGGGTCCACGGACTCGTGGGATCGATCCGTGAACTCTTGTGACGGCTGAGCCCCCAGCATATCGTTTGGAATCAAATAAACTATTCGGAGGTTCTGCATGCTGGACATCACCCACGAGGAATGGCTGCGCCGGGCCAAGGCTCTGGACCTGGCCGGCGCGCATCACATCGACGGCGTGGACGAGGGCGGGGGAGGGGCGACCTTCGCCGCCGTCTCGCCCCGCGACGGCCAGGTGCTGACCCAGGTCGCCGACGGGGGCACGCAAGAGGTGGACGCGGCCGTCGCCGCCGCCCGCCGGGCCTTCGACTCCGGCCCCTGGCCCCGCCTCGCACCGGCCGACCGCGGCCGGATCCTGCTGCGCGTCGCCGACCTGCTCGAAGAGCACCGCGAGGAACTGGCGCTGACCGTCAGCCTGGAGATGGGCAAGCCCGTCACGGACGCGCACGGCATCGAGCTGCGCGCCGTCATCAACACGTTCCGCTGGTACGGGCAGCTGGCCGACAAACTCACCGACGAATCGCCCCACACCGCGCCCGATGCCCTGGCACTGGTCACCCGGGAGCCGGCCGGTGTCGTGGGCGCGGTGGTGCCCTGGAACTTCCCCCTGACGCTGGCCGGTTGGAAGGTGGCGCCGGCTCTCGCGGCGGGCTGCACCGTCGTGCTGAAGCCGTCGGAGAACTCCCCGCTCTCGGCTCTGCTGCTCGGCCGGCTCGCCACCGAGGCCGGCCTGCCGCCCGGTGTGCTCAACGTGGTGGGCGGCAAGGGCCCCGTCGCCGGGCGCGCTCTCGGTCTCCACCCCGACGTCGACGTCCTGGCCTTCACCGGCTCGACCGCCGTGGGCCGTCACTTCCTGCACTACGCGGCCGACTCCAACCTCAAGCGGGTCTGGCTCGAACTCGGCGGCAAGTCCCCCAACATCATCTTCCCGGACGCGCCCGACCTGGAGAAGGCCGCCGCCACCGCCGCCTGGGGCATCTTCTTCAACCAGGGCGAGATGTGCACCGCGCCCTCCCGGCTGCTGGTGCACTCCTCCGTCGCCGAACAGGTCACCGACGCGATCGTGGCGCGGGCCCGGGAACTGGTCGTCGGGGACCCGCTCGACCCGGCGACCGAGATGGGCGCGATGGCCGGAGAGAGCCACCTCGAACGGGTCCTCGGCCACATCGGGACCGGCCTCGAGGAAGGCGCCCGCCTGCGCGTCGGCGGCGGCCGCACCCAGGCCGAGACCGGCGGCAGCTTCCTCCGGCCCACCGTCTTCGACCACGTGCGCCCCGGCATGCGACTGGCCCGCGAGGAGATCTTCGGCCCCGTCCTGTCCGTCCTCACCTTCGACGACCTCGACGAGGCGGTCCGGCTGGCCAACGACACCGAGTACGGCCTCGCCGCGGGCCTGTGGACCTCCGACCTGTCCACCGCCCACCAGGTCTCCCGCGCGCTCAGGGCCGGCACCGTCTGGGTCAACTGCTACGAGGAGGGCGACCTGACCGTCCCCTTCGGCGGCATGAAGCAGTCCGGCAACGGCCGCGACAAGTCCGCCCACGCCATCGAGAAGTACACCGAACTGAAGACCACCTGGATCCAGCTGTGACCCGACCCCTGATCGCGATCCCCGCCCGCTTCTCCGCGACGACCTCCGCACTGCGCTACGCCGCCGAGGTCAACGCCCGCGCACTGATCGAGGCGGTGTGGCGGGCGGGCGGCGAACCGGCGAGCATCCACCCCGCGACCGCGGACGTCCCCGAACGGCTCGCCCGCTTCGACGGCGTCCTCCTCCCCGGCGGCGGCGACCTCGCCCCGCACCGCTACGGCGCCACCGACACCCATGACACCGTCTACGACGTGGACGACGTGCAGGACGACTTCGACCTCGAAGTCGCCCGCACAGCCCTCGACCTGGGCCTGCCGCTGCTGGCGGTCTGCCGAGGACTCCAGGTCGTCAACGTCGCCCTCGGCGGCACCCTGGAGCAGGACATGGGCGGCCCGGAACGCGAGCACCGGCATGTCGTCCACCCCGTGGCGGTCCAGCGCGGCACCTTGCTGGAGCAGGCCACCGGCGCGCAGAAGGTCGAGGCGTCCTGCTACCACCACCAGCGCGTCCACCGGGCCGGCGTGGGACTCGCGGTCAGCGCACGCGCGGCCGACGGCACCGTGGAGGGGCTCGAACTCCCCGGAGTGCACGGATGGTTCACCGCCGTCCAGTGGCACCCCGAGGACACCGCCCACGAGGACCCCGCCCAGCAGGGACTGTTCGACGCCCTGGTCCGAGCCGCCCACGACAGACGCTGACCGTTGGCTCTCGCCGGGTGGGCGGGCCTCACCGACCGCGGTTGCCGGTGAAGGCCTCGCCCGTCGTCGGGGGTGTCAGAGGGCGATGATCTGCCACTGCTGCTCGGGGGCGCGGGTGTAGGTGAACTGGTTGACGTTGGCCCCGTCGGCGGTCGAGCCCGCGTCGACGTTGAGCGACAGGCCGCTGAACCGGTTGGTGAGGTAGTAGTAGCCGTCGCCGGTGGGCGTGACCGCCCAGTGCTGCTGGGGCACGTTGCTGTCCGAATAGATGGCGACGTTCCCGCCGTCCACCCGCGACAGTCCGGCCACCTCCATCAGCTTGCCGCTGTTCACGTTCTTGATCTCGTAGTAGCCGTCGCCGGTGGAGGCGAAGGTCCACTTCTGGGCGGTGTTGTTCAGCCACGGCCACTGCTGGATGTTGGTGCCGTTGGCGGTGCCGAAGTTGAACACGTCGACGACCTTGCCGCTCTTGCGGTTGACGATGCGGTAGACCGTGCCGTCACCTGGCAGGACCTTCGAGACCAGGGCCGGCTTGGCGGTGCGGCCGCCGATGTGGATGCCGCCGATGTTGGCGTAGCCGCCGGTGGCCGTGTTGGCCTGGATGCGTACGAAGCCCACGTTCCGTGCGGGCCATTCGGCCACCTTGGTGGCGCGGTCTCCGGCCCAGGTGCCGGTGGCGACCTGGGTGAAGTTGGTGCCGTCGGTGCTGGTGGAGATGGTGTACGACGTGATGTCGCCGTCGGTGGTGTTGGTGCGGTTCCACTGCTTGGGCAGGTACTCAAGGGTGGAGACGTTGCTCCACACCCCGCCCAGGTCGATCGTGAGCGCGTGGGGCAGGGCCGGGGACAGGCCCCAGGTCGACCAGCAGGTCTCGTAGTTCCGGTCGCTCAGTCCGTCGATGGCGTTCAGCGGCCCCTCGCCGGTGCGGAACGCGGTCGCGTAGGCGCTGACCGGTGTGACGGGGTGCTCGGCGCGCAGGATCTGCGTCGGCAGCGGCGGGCGTGAGGTGTCGGGGCTCCAGGCCGCGCCGACCTCGGCGAGCCGGTTGACGATGTTGGTGTCGAGCCTGCCGTTGCGGTTCGGCGGGCAGTTGAGGATGAAGGAGGTGTACTTCGGTTCCAGGTCCGCCAGATGGGAGAGGATCGCGTCCTTGCTCATCAGGCTCTCGGTCGGTGTGGCCGGATGCCAGAACCAGCCGTTGCTGATGGTCTGCCCCTGCGTGGCGGCGTAGGTGTTTCCGGCGGGCGCGCTGACGCCCAACGGCTCCTCGAAGTAGATCGCGTCACCGAGGAACGGCACCGACAGCGCACCGTGGTCGATCATGACGATGTCCGGCTGGAGCGACTTCACGTGCTCGCGGATCCGCTGGTAGGAGACGGCCTGCTGGCCCATCTGCCACGCGTAGCCGTCGGTGATGAAGAGGTCGATGGTGCCGTAGTTGGTGAGCAGTTCGGTGATCTGGCCCAGGATGAAGGTCATGTCGGAGGGCTGGATGGCATCGGTGGTCTCGAGACCGACGTTCTTGTGCCGGCTCTCCCACGCCTCGACGCCGAAGGTGCGGTCCCATATCGAGTAGTAGAGCCCGACCCTCAGCCCCTTGGCCCGGAAGGCGTCGCAGTACGCCTGCACCACGTCGTGCTTGTAGGAGCTGTTGGCGACGTTCTGGGTGCCGTAGGCGCTCGGCCACAGGGCGAAGCCGTCGTGGTGCTTGGTCGTCAGGATGCCGTAGCTCATCTTCGCCGCCGCGGCGGCGTCGGCCCACTGGGCACAGTCCACGGCCGTGGGGGCGAACAGAGCGGGATTCTGGTTCGGTTCGGCCCACTCCTGGTTGGTGAACGTGCCCAGGTTGAAGTGGTTGAACATGCCGAACCGCATGTCGACCAGCTTGCTGAGGTTGGTCTGCAGGTCTGCGGCGGCGGCCTCGTCGAGCAGGCGGGAGAAGCCGGGCACCACGGGCAGCGCGCTCGCGGCCACGGCGGCGCCCGCGGCGCCCAGCAGGGTACGGCGGGACAGTCTTCTCTCTGACGACATGGGTGTACTCCCGGTCGGATGGCTTGGATGCGGGGGGGGGTGAAGGCGGCGGGCAGGCCGAGGGCGTGCCCGCCGCGGTTGTCAGGGCGGCGCGGGCGTCACAGCGCCGTGAAGGTCCACTGCAGGTTGGTGCTGCTGCCGTTGGTCCACTGCTTGGTGACGGAGCCCGAGGAGACGTTGCCGCCGCCGTCGAGGACCAGGCCGGTGGTGCGGTTGGCGATGGTGTAGGTGTTGCCGCCCCGGGGGGTGATCTTCCACTGCTGGTTGGTGCCGCCGTTCCAGGCGGCCTGCTGGGCCGGGGAGCCGTCGGCGGTGCTGCCCCAGCCGTCGGCGACCATGCCGTTGGTGCGGTTGACCAGCTTGTAGTAGCCGCCGCCCACGTCGACCGCCTGCCACTGGAGGTTGTTGCTGGAGTCCCAGCTCCACTGCTTGAGGTTGGATCCGGAGGCGACGTTGCCGCCGCTGTCCAGGGCGAGTCCGTCGGTGACGTTGGTGATCCGGAAGTACGTCGCCGGGTTGAACTGGACCCTCAGCGAAGTGATCTGGTCGTTGTTGCCGGTGACCCTGAGGTCGGGGTTGTCGGCGGTGAAGGTCCAGGCGGTGCCGGTGAAGTTGTCGCCGGAGTAGCCGACCACCTGGTAGCCGGGGGCCGGGCGCAGGCTGGAGATGGTGCGGGTGCCCAGGCCGGCGGCGCTCAGGTCGGCCGCGGTGTAGTCGCCGACGGGCAACGGGGCCGAGCCGCCGGTGTAGTTGACGTCCGTGAAGGCGGTCGCGCCGGCGAGCGGCGACAGCGTCGGGATGGCGCCGGAGAAGGCCAGCTTCAGGACATAGGCGCCCGCGCTGTACGGCGCCGAGGACGGCAGGGTGACCGTGAGGCCGGAGGAGTTCTGCGTGGGCGTGGGCAGGTCGATGTAGGTGCCGGCGGTGGAGCCGAGCAGCTTCACCGAGGTCAGCGAGGAGAGGTTGATGCGGTCCGAGCGGAGCGTCTTGATCGTCACCGAGCTGCCGGGCCAGCCCAGGACGGTGGCGTACAGGACGTTGCCGGCCTTGTTGCGGGTGAAGCGGATGTCCTGCGCGGTGCCGGCCGTCGGACTGGTGAAGGCGCCGCCGCCCATCTTCGTCGGGCCCTCGCCGTACACGGTCCAGGCGCGGGTCGAGTACACCGACTCGCCGAATCGCTTCAGGTAGTCGCCCATGGCGAGCAGGATGTCCTTCTGCGCCTGGGGGATGGTGCCGTCGGCCATCGGCGCGATGTTCAGCAGCACGTTGCCGTTCTTGCTGACCCGGTCGAGGAACGAGTGCAGCATCTGCTGGCTGCTGTAGTAGCCGATGCCTTGCGTGTAGCACCAGCTGGAGCTGGAGATGCTGTCGTCGGTCAGCCAGTACGGGTTGGTGAGGTCGCCCGGGCCGCCGCGCTCGTAGTCGAAGACCTCGCCCTTGCCGTTGAACCCGTCCTTGTAGGTGGCGACCACCTCTTTGCCCCAGGAGTTGGCCTGGTTGTAGTAGTAGGACAGGAACTTCAGGCGCTGCGTCTCGTCGACGGCGTCCAGCTTGAAGTCCTGCCACAGGATGTCGGGCTGGGCGCGGTCGACGACTTCCTTGAGCTTGTCGTACCAGAGCTGGTTCTCCGCGGTCGCCCCCAGCTGCCCGTACAGCTTCTTGAGGCTGGGGTCGGTCTGCGCGGGGGCGAACTCGTAGAAGCCGTTGTAGTTGTAAGCGTGGTGCATGGCCACCAGCAGCTTCAGGCCCTTGGCCCGGATGGCTGTGGTGAACAACTGCAGCAGGTCGAGGCCGGGGCCCTTCTTGACCGAGTTCCACTCGTTGACCTGGCTGTCCCACATGGAGAAGCCGTCGTGGTGCTCGGCGACCGGGCCGGCGAACCTGGCGCCGGCGTCGAGGAACAGCTGTGCCCATTCGTTGGGGTCGAAGTTCCCGCCGGCCGACTTCAGCTTCGGCGCGAACTTGACGAAGTTGCCCTGCAGGTCGTTCGCCCCGTTGATGAAGTTGTGGTAGGGCCATGCGGAGGGCTGGCCGTAGGTCGCGATGTGGTGCTGGTTCACGCTGTCGCCGGCGTGATACATGGACCGCGGATACCACTCGTTGCCGAAGGCGGGAACGCTGAAGACGCCCCAGTGGAAGTAGATCCCGAACTTCGCGTCCTGGAACCACTCCGGGGCCGGCGGGTGCTGGTCGACCGAGTTCCAGTCCGGTGTGTACGTGCTCGGTGCCGCCTGGGCGACGCCGGCGCCCAGGCCGCCGCCGGCCACGGCCGCCGCCGCCACACCGGTGGCGGCGGACAGGAACTGGCGTCTGTTGAGGGAACGCGACATGAGGACATCCCTGAGGTAGGAGCAAGGGGACGGGGGAGACGCGGGACACCGACGGTTGCGGGGCGTCGGAGGTTACGCATGAAGTTCGACCATGTGACGCGCTGATGTCAACGGGCGTGCAGGGATGAAAACCCTTATCTCAAGCACCTTTTGTCCATAAACAAGGGCTATCAGCGCATTGCCGTGGGGCCAAACATGGAATGTCTTGGGCTCGACGAAGGGTGTGACACCACATGGGCGGTCCCCGGGCAACCCGTCAGGCCATCACGAGTGCGCATCATTGATGGGATGGATCTACTGCCCAGGCGAGCCATCTCCAGCACTTTTGCCGCACCCCCTAGACAACCTCACGCCTCCCGCCCTATAAACATCCCATCTCTCCGCCGACGACACGCAACCGTCGCATCGGCGTAACAACCCCGCTCCGGGACCAGCGCGAGGAAATCCCCATGAGACTGAGAACCGCACTCGGCTCCACCGCCTCCGTCGTCTGCGCACTGACGCTGCTCAGCGCCTGCGGCAGCGGCTCCGGCACCACCGACTCGTCGAGCGGCAAGCCGCTCGTGGGCGTCGACTACCCGCGTTCCGACACCGACTTCTGGAACTCGTACATCAAGTACACGCCGGAGAACGCCAAGGAACTCGGCCTGGACCTGAAGACCACGAACTCCCAGAACGACGTCGCCAAGCTCACCGCCAACGCGCAGACGTTCATCAGCCAGGGCGTCAAGGGCGTCGCGATGGCCCCGCAGGACACCGCCGCCATCGCGCCGACGCTGGCGCAGCTGGAGGCGAAGAAGATCCCGGTCGTCACCGTCGACACCCGCCCGGACAGCGGCAACGTGTTCATGGTGGTGCGCGCCGACAACCGCGCCTACGGCGAGAAGGCCTGCCAGTACCTCGGCACCAAGCTGGGCGGCAAGGGCAAGGTCGTCATGCTCCAGGGCGGCCTGGACTCCATCAACGGCCGTGACCGCACCGAGGCGTTCAACGACTGCATGAAGAAGAACTACCCCGGCATCAAGGTGTTCGGCGAGGCCACCAACTGGGACGGCGCCGTCGCCGCGCAGAAGCTCCAGACCGACCTGACCGCCCACCCGGACATCAAGGGCGTCTACATGCAGTCCAGCTTCGCCCTGTCCGGAACGCTCCAGGTCCTCAAGCAGAAGGGCCTGCTGGTCGACCCGAAGGACAAGAAGCACGTGTTCGTCGTCTCCAACGACGGCATCCCCGAGGAACTCAAGGACATCGCCGCGGGCAAGATCGACGCCACCGTCTCCCAGCCGGCCGACCTGTACGCCAAGTACGCCCTGTACTACCTGAAGGCGGCGATCGAGGGGAAGACGTTCAAGCCCGGCAAGACCGACCACGACAGCACCATCATCCAGGTCCGCGAGGGTCTGCTGGAGGACCAGCTCTCCGCCCCGCTGGTCACCGCGGACGGCGGCACCTACGGCGGCGTGGCCAGCGTCAAGAGCGATGACAAGTCGCTGTGGGGCAACAACCTCGGCTGATTCCTCCTCCGGAACCAACGGCTCACGAGAACAAGGCGGTTGAGATGAGCGACGGGGAGCGAGCAGTGACCCCCGCGCCCGCCCCGGCGGACGACGGGCGGGCCCCCGCAGCCCCGCCCGTCGTCGAGGCGACGGGCATAGTCAAACGATTCGGTCCGACGGTGGCCCTCAACGGCGCCCGGATCACCATCAGGCCCGGCGAGACGCATGCGCTGGTCGGCCGCAACGGTGCCGGGAAGTCGACCCTGGTGTCGGTCCTCACCGGCCTTCAGGCCCCCGACGAGGGCACGGTGACCTTCGGCGGCGAGGCGGCACCACGCCTCTCGGACCGCGACGCCTGGCGCCGGCGCGTGGCCTGCGTCTACCAGAAGTCGACGATCATCCCCACGCTGACCGTCGCCGAGAACCTCTTTCTGAACCGGCACCACCACGGCGCCAACCGGCTGATCAGCTGGCAGGGTGTGCGCCGACAGGCGCAGGAGCTGCTGTCGACGTGGTCGGTGGACGTCGACCCGAACACCCCGGCCGGTGAACTGAGCGTGGAGCAGCGGCAGTTCGTCGAGATCGCGCGGGCCCTGTCCTTCGGGGCCCGGTTCATCATCCTCGACGAGCCGACCGCGCAGCTCGACGGTGCGGCCATCAGCCGGCTCTTCGACCGGATCCGCGATCTGCAGCGCCAGGGCGTGACCTTCCTGTTCATCAGCCACCATCTCCAGGAGGTCTACGACATCTGCGACATGGTGACCGTGTTCCGGGACGCCCGGCACATCGTGACCGCGCCGGTCGCGGAGCTACCCCGCACCGAGCTGGTCGCCGCCATGACCGGCGAAGCGGCGATCGACCGGCTGCAGGCGCGGCCGAGCACCCTCGACCGCACCGCCGAGCCCGCACTGTCCGTCCAGGCACTGGGCAGTGACGACGCCTACGGTGACGTCACCTTCGAGGTGGGCGCCGGGGAGATCGTCGGACTCGCGGGCGCCGCCGGCAGCGGGCGCACCGAGGTCGCCGAGACCGTCGTGGGCCTGCGGGCGGCCCAGGCCGGCGAGGTGGAGATCGCCGGGCGGCGCCCCCGGCCGGGCAGTGTGCCCGCCGCGCTCGCAGCCGGCGTCGGATTCGTCCCGCAGGACCGGCACCATCAGGGCTTCGTGCCCGACATGTCGATCGCGGACAACGCCACGCTGTCCGTTCCTCACCGGCTCGGCAAGAACGGCTTCCTCAGCCGTGACCGCCGGGACCGGCTCGCCGGAACCATGATCGAGAAGCTGGCGATCAAGACGCCGGGACCCGAACTGCCCGTCTCCGCGCTCTCGGGCGGCAACCAGCAGAAGGTGGTCATGGCCCGCGCCCTGGCGGACGATCCCCGTCTGCTGGTGCTGATCAACCCGACCGCGGGCGTGGACGTGCGTTCCAAGGAGTTCCTCCTCGGCAAGGTCGAGGAGACCGCAGCGTCCGGCACCGGAGTGCTCATCGCCTCCGACGAACTCGACGACCTGCGCATGTGCGACCGGGTCCTGGTGATGTTCCAGGGCCGGGTGACCTCAGAGATAGCCCGCGGCTGGCACGACCACGAACTCGTGGCCGCGATGGAAGGAGTGGACCTCGATGCCTGAAACCGCCCTCGCGGACGCAGCCGCCAAGGCCGTTGAACCCAAGCCCAAGCGCACCGCACTGCTCGGCGGCCGGATCCCCCTGGCCCGGCTGCGCGACCTCGCCCTCGTCCCCGCGATCGTCGTCATCGCGATCGTCGGCCAGATCGTCAACCCGGTCTTCCTGCAGACCGACAACCTCATCAACGTCCTGCAGACCATGTCCGAGATGGCCCTGCTGGTCCTCGCCCAGACGATGGTCCTCATCGTCAAGAAGATGGACCTGTCGCTGGAGTCCACCATGGGCCTCGCGCCCGGTGTCGCGGCCTGGCTGGTGGTGCCCACCGGCGCGACCCATGGCCTCGGCCTGCTCCCCGGCGCCTGGGCCGTTCCCGTCACCCTCGCCGTGGGCGCGCTCGTCGGTGTGATCAACTCCCTGCTCATCATCCGCTTCGGCCTCAACGGGTTCATCGTCACCCTCGGCATGCTGATCGTCCTGCGCGGCGTCCTCACCGGCATCTCCGGCGGGCAGACCTTCTTCCAGCTGCCGGAGTCGATGCTCTACCTCGGCACCGCGCAGTGGCTCGGCATGCCCGCCTCGATCTGGATCTGCCTGGCGCTGTTCGCCGTCGCGATCGTGGTCCTCGGCTGGACCAGCTTCGGACGCTCGCTGTACGCCATCGGCGGCAACGTCGACGCGGCGAAGGCCGCCGGCATCCGCACCGACCGGGTGCTGTGGATCGTCATCGTCACCGGCAGCGTGCTCGCCGCCCTCGCCGGACTGCTGCTCTCCGGACGGCTGGCCTCTGTCGCCTCGGCGCAGGGCAACGGCTACATCTTCACCGTCTTCGCCGCCGCCGTCATCGGCGGCATCAGCCTCAACGGCGGTAAAGGCACCATGTTCGGCGCGTTCTGCGGAATCCTGCTGCTCTTCATGATCCAGAACGTGCTGACCCTGGGCGGCGTCCCCGCTCAGTGGATCGGCGCCCTGAACGGCCTGATCATCCTGGTCGCCCTCGCCATCTCCCGCATCACCGGCGGCAAGGTCCAGGAGTGACCCGGGCGGCCGCCGCCGGCCGCCCGACCTCCGCCGCGTTCACGTCTCGTCGCAAGGGGACCGATTCTCCCTTGCCCCTCACAGGAGTTGCCGCCCATGTCCTCCACCGTGCCCTCATCCGCCCGCATCACCGCTCTGGACGTGCTGGACGTGCGTTTCCCGACGTCCGAGCATCTGGACGGGTCGGACGCGATGAACCCCGAACCCGACTACTCCGCCGCCTACGTCGTCCTGCGCACCGACGCCGGTGACGGACTGGAGGGCCACGCCCTGGCCTTCACCACCGGACGCGGCAACGATGTCCAGGCCGCCGCCATCGCGGCCCTCGCCCCGCACGTGGTGGGCCTGTCGGTCGAGGAGGTCTGCGGCGATCTCGGAGCCTTCTCCCGCTCCCTCGTCCACGATCCCCAACTGCGCTGGCTGGGACCGGAGAAGGGCGCCATCCACATGGCCACCGGCGCGGTCGTCAACGCCGCCTGGGACCTGGCCGCCAAGCGGGCCGGCCAGCCGGTCTGGCGCTTCCTCGGCGAGATGTCACCCGAAGACCTGGTCGCCCAGGTCGACTTCCGCTGGCTGTCCGACGCGCTCACCCCCGAGGAGGCCCTGGAGATCCTGCGCCGCGCCGAACCCGGCCGCGAGGAGAGGATCGCGCGGCTGCTGGAGCGCGGCTACCCCGCCTACACCACCACCCCGGGCTGGCTCGGCTACTCCGACGAGAAGCTGGCCCGCCTGGCCCGCGAGGCCGTCGCCGACGGCTTCACCCAGATCAAGCTGAAGGTCGGCGCCGACCTGGAGGACGACGTACGGCGCATGCGTACCGCCCGCGAGACGGTCGGCGCGGGCATCCGCATCGCGGTGGACGCCAACCAGAGATGGGACGTCCAGCCCGCCATCGACTGGATGCGTGCCCTGGCCCCCTACGACCCGTACTGGATCGAGGAGCCCACCTCGCCCGACGACATCCTCGGCCACGCCGCCGTCCGCAAGGCCGTCAGTCCGATCAAGGTCGCCACCGGCGAGCACATCGCCAACCGGGTCGTGTTCAAGCAGCTTCTCCAGGCCGGCGCGGTGGACATCGTGCAGATCGACTCCGCCCGCGTCGGCGGCGTCAACGAGAACATCGCGATCCTGCTTCTCGCCGCGAAGTTCGGCGTCCCGGTCTGCCCGCACGCGGGCGGAGTCGGCCTGTGCGAGATGGTGCAGCACCTGTCGATGTTCGACTACGTCGCCGTCTCCGGCACCACCGAGGACCGCGTCATCGAGTACGTCGACCATCTGCACGAGCACTTCGTCGACCCGGTCCGCATCGCAGACGGCCACTACCTGGCGCCGACCCTGCCCGGGCTGAGCGCACAGATGCACCCCGAGTCCCTGAAGGAGTACGCCTACCCCGACGGCCCGGTCTGGAGCGCGCGTGTCTGACGCCCAGGCCCTCGTCGACGCCCACCACCATGTGTGGGACCTGGACGTCCGGCCGCAGCCCTGGCTGGACGAACCGGGGAACGAGCCGATCCGCCGCAGCTTCGGATCCCACGCCCTGCGCTCGGCCGCCACCCGGCCGATCGCCGGACGCCGGCTGACGAGCACGGTGGTCGTGCAGTGCATCGCCTCCGTGCCCGAGACCCGCGACCTCCTCGCCCTGGCCGACAGCGATCCGCTGATCGGCGCCGTCGTCGGCTGGGTGGACCTGACGTCACCCGCGGCCGGCGACGTACTGGACGACCTGCGCACAGGTCCCCAGGGCCGGTACCTGCGGGCCGTACGACACGTCGTGCAGGGCGAGCCCGACCCCCAGTGGCTGCAACGGCCGGACGTCGAACGGGGGTTGCGAGCGGTGGGGGAGCGCGGGCTCGGATACGACGTGCTGGTCCGCAGCCACCAGCTTCCCCAGGCGCTCCGCCTCGCCGAGCGGTTCCCCGAGCTGCCGCTGGTCCTGGACCACGCGGGCAAGCCGCCCATCGCACGGGGGGAACTGGCCGACTGGGAGGAGCAGTTGCGAACGCTGGCCCGCCATCCCCAGGTCCACTGCAAGGTGTCGGGCCTGGTCACCGAGGCCGACCATGAGAAGTGGACCGTCGACGACATCCGCCCGGTGTGGGAGGTCCTGCTCTCCGCCTTCGGCCCGGACCGGCTGATGTTCGGTTCCGACTGGCCGGTGGCGAACCTCGCGGGCGGCTGGAACCGCTGGGCCGCCACCGTCGAGGAACTCCTGGACGGCTGCTCCGGCCCAGAGACCCAGGCAGTGCTCGTCGGCACCGCGACCGCCTTCTACCACCTGACCCCTGCCCCTGCTCCGATGAAGGACGGGACGCTGTGCTCCTGACCGAACTGCTGCACCCCGGCATCCTCGAATCCCTGGCCGGAGCCGGCCACGGCGCCCGTGTGCTGCTCGCCGACGGCCACTACCCGGCGAGCACCGCCACCGGCGAGCGCGCCAGAACCGTCCACCTCAACCTCGCCCCCGGCCTGCTCGACGTCACGAGCGTGCTCGACGTCCTGCTGCGCGCCCTGCCGGTCGAGTCGGCCCAGGTGATGGTGCCGCCCGAGGGCGAACCGGAGCCACCGGCCATCGCCGAGTACCGCAAGAGGCTGGCCCCGGTCCCGGTCGACACGCTCGACCGCTTCGCGTTCTACGACGCCGCACGCTCGCCCGACCTGGCGCTGGCGATCGTCACCGCCGACACCCGTACCTACGCCAACCTGCTGCTGACCATCGGCGTCCGCGCTGAAGGGACCCTGACGACACGATGACACTTGCCGCCCGCTACTTGTCCGCCCGCACTCTCGACACGGCTCCGGCTCCCAGCACACCGCCGGGTCCCGGCGAGGTGGAACTGGCCCCCGCTTACGTCGGTATCTGCGGCACCGACCTGCACATCTTCCACGGCGACATGGACGCCCGGGTCGCCGTACCGGCCGTCCTGGGGCATGAGATGGCCGGCCGGGTCGTCCGTGTCGGCCCGGGCGTCGAGGGCTGGGCGCCCGGGGACGCGGTCACCGTGATGCCGCTGCGCTGGGACGACACCTGCCCGGCCTGCCGCGTGGGCCACCAGCACATCTGCCAGCACCTGGACTTCATCGGCATCGACTCCCCCGGCGCGATGCAGCAGCGCTGGACCGTGCCCGCCACCACCCTCATACGGCTGCCCGACACCCTGGCCCTGGACCGGGCCGCGCTGGTGGAGCCCACCGCGGTCGCCGTGCATGACGTGGGCCGGGCGCAGGTCGCCGCCGGTGAGAAGGTGGTGGTGGTCGGCGGCGGGCCGGTGGGTGTCCTGATCGCGCTGGTGGCGCAGGCTGCCGGCGGGGATGTGCGGGTGGTGGAGCTCAGCGCCCACCGGCGGCTGCTCGCCGAGGAGTTGGGGCTTGTTGTGTGGGACCCGGCCACCGACGACGTGGCCGACCTGGTCGGGGAGTGGAGCGGGGATGCGGGTGCGGACGTCGCCTTCGAGGTGTCCGGCGCGCAGGGCGGCGTGGACACCGCGGTCGATGTGCTCGGGGTGCGGGGGCGGCTGTGTCTGGTCGCGATCCATCCGAAGCCGCGTGAGATCAATCTGCACCGCTTCTTCTGGCGTGAACTGACCCTCGTCGGCGCCCGGTTGTATGACCGCTGCGACTTCGAGAAGGCCGTCGCCCTGGTGGCCGAGGGCACGGTTCCGGCCGACCGGCTGATCAGCAAGGTCGTCCCGCTCACCCAGGCCCCGGCCGCGTTCGAGGCGCTGGAGGGCGGCGGTGACGTGATGAAGATCCTGGTGGACTGCACCGACGAGGCCCGGGAGGCCGCCGTATGAACGCCTTCGACCTCACCGGGAAGCTGGCCGTGGTCACCGGGGCCCGGCGCGGCATCGGGCGGGCCATGGCCCGCGCGCTCGCCGAGGCCGGCGCGGACATCATCGGGGTGAGCGCCTCGCTGGAGGCCTCCGGCAGCGCGGTGGAGAAGGACGTGAACGCCGCCGGGCGTACGTTCGAGGCGATCCGCACCGACTTCGCCGACCCCGCCGCGGTGCGGGAACTGGGCGCGGACCTGGCGGGCCGGGAACGGCCGGTGGACATCCTCATCAACAACGCGGGCACGATCCGCCGTGCCCCGGCGGGCGAACACAGCGACGCGGACTGGGAGTTGGTTCTCCAGGTCAACCTGAGTGCGCAGTTCGCGCTGACCCGGGCGGTCGGTGCGGCGATGGTGGCCCGCGGCCAGGGCAAGGTCGTCTTCACCGCCTCGCTGCTGAGTTTCCAGGGCGGCATCACGGTGCCCGGTTACACCGCCGCCAAGCACGGTGTTGCGGGTCTGACCAAGGCGCTGGCCAACGAGTGGGCGCCGCACGGGGTGAACGTCAACGCCATCGCGCCGGGCTACATCGCCACCGACAACACCCAGGCCCTGCAAGACGACCCGGTGCGCAGCAAGGCGATCCTGGAGCGTATCCCGGCCGGCCGCTGGGGCAGCGCCGACGACCTCGCGGGCGCCACCGTCTTCCTCGCTTCCGACGCGGCCGCCTACGTCCACGGCGTCACCCTGCCCGTCGACGGCGGATGGCTGGGCCGATGAACAGCAGCGACCCGGCCTCGGTATTGGCCGGTGCCCGGCTCCTGCCGGTGTTGACCGTGCCGTCCATCGCGAGTGCCGGCCCGCTGGCCGATGCGCTCGCGGCGGGCGGTGCCCGCTGTGCGGAGGTCACCTTCCGCACCCCGGACGCCGAGCAGGTCGTGAAGGCGATGGCCGCGCACGGTGGCCTCACCGTCGGCGCGGGCACGGTACTCACGCCCGAGCAGGCGGAGCGGGCCGTGGCGGCCGGGGCCCGCTTCGTGGTCTCGCCCGGCTTCGACGAGGACGTCGTCACGAAGTGCCGCGAACTGAGGGTGCCCGTGGTGCCCGGGGTTGCCACCGCCACCGAGTTGATGCGGGCCCTGAAGGCGGGCCTCGACGCCGTCAAGCTCTTCCCGGCCGAGTCGCTCGGCGGCCTGCGCACGCTGCGGGCGCTGGCGGCGCCGTTTCCCGGGGTGCGGTTCGTGCCGACGGGCGGGATCGACGCGTACCGGATGGCCGCCTACCTCGCCGACCCGGCGGTGCTCGCGGTGGGTGGCAGCTGGATGGCCACTCCCGCCCTTCTGAAGAGCGGTGACTTCGCGGAGATCCGACGGCTGACCGCCGACGCGGTCGAAAGGAGCACGCCATGACCGATGTGATCGCCCTGGGCGAGGTCATGCTGCGCTTCGATCCCGGTGAGGGCCGCATCCGCACCGCCCGTACCTTCCAGGTGTGGGAGGGCGGCGGCGAGTACAACGTCGTGCGCGGGCTGCGGCGCTGCTTCGGCCTGCGCACCGCCGTCGTGACCGCGCTGGCGGACAACGCGGTGGGCCGTCTCGTCGAGGACCTGATGCTCCAGGGCGGCGTCGACACCTCGCTGATCTGCTGGGTGCCCGACGACGGCATCGGCCGCACCGCCCGCAACGGCCTCAACTTCGTCGAGCGCGGCTACGGCATCCGCGGCGCGCTCGGCGTCAGCGACCGCGCCCACACCGCCGTCTCCCAACTGCGCAAGGGAGACATCGACTGGGACACGGTGTTCTCGGCCGGGGTGCGCTGGTTTCACACCGGCGGCATCTTCGCCGCCCTGTCGGACACCACCGTCGACGTGGCCGACGAGGCGATGGCGGCCGCGCGCCGGCACGGCGTCACCGTCTCCTACGACCCCAACTACCGCCCCAGCCTCTGGGCCGACCGCGGCGGACCGGAACGCGCCCGCGAGGTCGACCTGCGGCTCGCCCGGCACGCCGACGTCATCGTGGGCGCCCTCGGCCTGGCCGGACCGTACCCGGGGGCGGTACGCGTCGTGGCGGACGAGGCGCAGGACGCCCTCGCGGAGGTGGCCGGTCTGCTGCCTGAGGTGAAGGTGCTGGCGACGACGCTGCGCGAGGTGCCCTCGGCGGGCGTGAACGACTGGTCCTCCGCCGCCTGGTCGGCCCCTACCGGGTACGTCCGTGGCCCGCAGATGTCCGGCTTGCACGTCCTGGACCGCATCGGTTCGGGTGACGGCTTCGCCGCCGGCCTGATCTACGGACTGCTGACCGCCTGCGGTGAAGAGGGCGGACCGGCGGGCGGTGCCAGGCCGACGGCGCCCCTCGACGTCGCCACACTGAGCCGCGCCCTGGCCTACGGGACCGCGCACGGCGCCCTCACCATGACCACCCCCGGCGACGTGTCCATGGCCTCGCTCGCCGAGGTGGAAGCACTCATGACAGGCGGCTCGGCCGCCGTAAGGCGGTGACTGTCCCATGGACGCTCACGCCGCCCCGGCTTCCCAAGGAGAACAGTTGACGCAACCGAGCATGGGGCGCCGGAAGATCGGGAGCACCCCCGTCGAGCTGACCGAACTCGGCTTCGGGGCCTCCGTCATCGGCAACCTCTACAAGGTCACCCCGGTGCACGACGCCCACGCGGCGATCGAGGCGGCCTGGGACGCGGGCGTCCGCTACTTCGACACCGCGCCGCACTACGGCCTGGGCCTCTCCGAACGCCGGCTCGGCGCCGCCCTGCGCGACCGCCCCCGCGACGAATACGTCATCTCCTCCAAGGTGGGCCGCCTCCTGGTCCCCAACGAACACCCGACCGGCGTCGACGACCAGGGCTTCGTCGTCCGCGACGACCTGCGCCGGCAATGGGACTTCAGCCGCGACGGCGTACTGCGCTCCCTGGAGGCCACGCTGGAGCGCACCGGCCTGGACCGCATCGACGTCGTCTACCTCCACGACCCCGACGACCACTGGCAGCAGGCCGCCGACGAGGCCATGCCCGCCCTGGCCGACCTGCGCGACCAGGGCGTGATCGGAGCGATCGGGGCCGGCATGAACCAGTCCGCCATGCTCGCCCGCTTCCTGCGCGAGACCGCCGCCGACGTGGTCATGCTCGCCGGCCGCTACACACTGCTCGACCAGTCCGCCCTCGACGACGTCCTGCCCGCCGCACAGGCCCACGGCAAGAGCGTCGTCGCGGTCGGCGTCTTCAACTCCGGCCTGCTCTCCAAGGACCGTCCCGCCGAAGGCATGAAGTACGACTACCAGGAGGCACCCCCAGCCCTGGTGAACCGCGCCCGGGCCATCGCCGAGGTCTGCGCGGCGCACGGCACGACGCTGCCCGCGGCGGCGGTCGCCTTCCCGTTCAGCCACCCCGCCGTCGTCAACGTCACCCTCGGCATGCGGACCGCGGAACAGGTCGGACGGAACGCGGAACTCCACCGTCAGCACATCCCCGACGGCCTCTGGGACGATCTCCGCAGCCGGGGACTCATCAGAACAGACGTGCCCTCGGCCGACGAGCCCGGAAGGAGGAGACCATGTCTTTGACGGACAAGGCCATCGCGCAGATCCGGGAGCTGATCCGCAGCGGAGCGCTGCCGCCGGGCTCGAAACTCCCCCCTGAGCCGGAGCTGGCCGCCCAGCTGGGTCTGTCCCGCAACCTCGCCCGGGAGGCCGTCAAGGCGTTGGCCGTCGGCCGGGTCCTGGAGGTCCGGCGGGGCGACGGCACCTATGTGACCAGCCTGCAGCCGAGCCTGCTCCTGGAAGGACTCGGCGGTGCGGTGGAACTGCTGCAGGGCGACTCGACCGCGCTGCAGGACCTCATGGAGACACGCCGGCTCCTGGAACCGGTCGCCACCGCACTGGCCGCCACCCGCATCACCGACCAGCAACTCGCCGAGGTCGAGCGGCACCTGGACGCCATGCGCGAAGCCCGTGACGACGTGGAGCGGCTCAACGCCCACGACGCCGCGTTCCACCGCGCCGTCATCTCCGCCACCGGCAACGAGACCCTCCTCACCCTCCTGGAAAGCATCTCCGGACGTACGTTGCGCGCCCGCATCTGGCGCGGCCTGGTCGACACCCGGGCCTCGGACCGCACCCTCGCCGAACACGAGGCGATCTTCCGGGCCCTGTCCGTTCGCGACACGTCCCTCAGCCAGGCCGCCGCGCTCCTGCACGTCAGCAACACCGAGCAGTGGTTGAAAGCGCACCTGCGCTCGGAACAAGCCCATCCCTGGGCCATGACAGCCCAGGAGTGAGGCTGGACGGGTCCGACTGCACGAACGACGCCTCTACAGCCCTTCTCAGGAGGGCTGTTGGGCTGCTGCCACCATGCGACGGACCGGCCACCCCGACTCGGCCGACACCGAGAGGGTGGCTGGTCCGGCGGTCGAGGGCCTGTGTCAGGCCCATGACGCGGTCGAGCCTGCACATCGCCCTCTGAGGTGCGGCGGAAGTTGACCCGGTTCAACGAGGGAAAGCCCAGCTCTCCCACGAGCCGGCGCGCGCTCAGGTCAGTCCGCACAGTACGCGGCGACCACCTGCATGCACGCGGCCCTCGAGCGGCAGGGGCGGGTTCTCGGAGTCAGCGGCGATGCCACGGCAAGGCCGCCGGGTAGGTGTCCTCCTCGCCGGCCTGCTTGAGGGAGGCGACGACCGTGGCGGTGATGGTGGCGAGTTGTTCCACCTGTTCCGGGCTGAGGGCGTCGAACACCACGCGGCGCACGGCGGCAACATGGCCGGGGGCGGCCTTGGTCATCAACTCCATGCCGACATCGGTGAGTTCGGCCAGCTGTCCGCGTCCGTCGGCCGGATCCTCCCGGCGCCGCACGTAGCCCGACTCCTCCAGGCGGATCACCGCGCGCGTGAGGCGGCTGCGGGTGAACTTCAACTGCTCGGCGAGCAAGGACATCCCCAGGGCGCGGTCGGGTGCCACGGACAAGCGGGCCAGGAGGCTGTAGTCGGCGTGCGTCATGGCCGCGTCGCGGCGCAACTGCTGATCGAGGTAGTCGTTCAGCAGCGTCGAGCAGTCGAGGTAGTTGATCCAGGCTCGCAGCTCTTCGGGAGTGAGCCACCGGGGGGACGTCATGGGGTCACCCTAACCGAGGTGTTTGCCTGATCAAACACTTCGGGGTAGCGTCCCGCATGATTGAGAAATCAAACATCTGCCTTTCCGGCGCTGCACCTGTCGTTCTCGAGCTCTCCGCAGGAGGTCCCCATGCCCGGTTCCGCCCCCGAAGCCGTACCGTCCGTCTCGCCCGCGCCGCGATCCCGCGTCTTGACCGTGGCCGCGGGGCTTCTCGCGGCGGTTGTCGTGGCCGTCCTCGCAGACGCGGTGGTCGCGTTGCTCGCCCGCGCGGCGGGTGCGTCCGGCGATTTCGCTCCGCTGCACCCCTCCGCGTACGGGCCGCTGACGGTATTCGGTGTCGCCCTCGGCGCCATAGGCTGGACGGTCGTCCGTCGTGTCGCCAAGAACCCGGCGGGGCTGCTGCGGTGGCTGGTGCCCGTGCTCGTGGTCGTGTCGTTCGGGCCCGACCTGTCCCTGCTCGGTGGCGGCACGCCCGGCAGTGGGCCGCTGGCCGTGGCTGCGCTGATGGTGATGCATGTGGTGGTCGCGGTCGTCGCCGTCGCCGGCTACCGGCGCGTCCTGCCGCTGCCTGTCCGCTGACGCCGCCGACGTATGCGACGTACCGACTGCCGGTGGCGAGCATGCGCGCGTCCTGCCTGTCGAGCCCCGGCGCCGTCGGTTCCTTCGCCGCGGGTGCACACACGGCTGAGGGGCCGAGCCCGGACAGGCTCGGCCCCGCCGCTTTCCCGTCAGGGCCGGCCGCGCTCGGCGGCTTCGACGAGGTTGGTCAGCAGCATGGCCCGGGTCATCGGTCCCACCCCGCCCACCGGCGGGGCCAGGGAGCCGGCGACCTGGTCGACGTCCGGGTGGACGTCCCCGAGGATGCCCTCCACGGTCCGGGTGATGCCGACGGACAGGACCGTGGCGCCGGGCTTGATCCAGTCAGGCCTGACGAGGTGGGCCACGCCGGCCGCGGCCACGACCACGTCGGCGACCCGGGCGTGGGCCGCGATGTCCTGGGTGGCCTCGTGGCACAGGGTGACCGTGGCGTGTTCGGTGCTCCGGGTCAGCATCAGGCCCAGCGGACGGCCCACCGTGATGCCACAGCCGATCACGCAGAACTGCCTGCCGGTGATGGCCACCTGGTTGCGGCGGAGCAGGTCGATGATGCCGCGGGGCGTACAGGGCAGTGGCCCGGGAATGCCGAGCACGAGGCGCCCGAGGTTCGCCGGGTGCAGCCCGTCGGCGTCCTTGGCGGGATCGACGAGCTCCAGTACGGCGTGGGTGTCGATGTGGGCCGGCAGCGGCAGCTGGACGATGAAGCCGGTGCAGGCCGGATCCGCGTTGAGCCGGAGCACGGCGGCCTCGACGTCGGCCTGGGAGGCGGTGGCGGGCAGCTCCACCCGGATGGACGCGATGCCGACCTGGGCGCAGTCGCGGTGCTTCCCGCCGACGTAGGAGTGGCTGGCCGGGTCGTCGCCGACCAGGATGGTCCCCAGGCCCGGGGTGACGCCCTGCGCCTTCAACGCCTGGACACGGATGGCGAGTTCGGCCTTGATCTCGGCTGCCGCGGCCTTGCCGTCGAGCAGCGTCGCGGTGGTCATGGTCGTACGAACCTCTCGGGTCAGGAGAACACGACGGTGCGGGAGCCGGTCAGCACGACCCGGTCCTCGGCGTGCAGGCGCACCGCCCGCGCCAGGACGACCCGTTCGACGTCCCGGCCGATGGCGACCAGCTCGGGCGCGGTGTGCCGGTGTCCGACGCGCACGACGTCCTGCTCGATGATCGGGCCCTCGTCCAGGTCGGCGGTGACGAAGTGGGCGGTGGCGCCGATGAGTTTGACGCCCCGGTCGTGGGCCTGGTGGTAGGGCTTGGCGCCCTTGAAGCCCGGCAGGAACGAGTGGTGGATGTTGATGACCCGCCCCGACAGCTTGCGGCACAGGTCGTCGGAGAGGACCTGCATGTAGCGGGCGAGGACCACGAAGTCGACCCGGTGCTCGGCGACCAGCCGCACCAGCTCGGCCTCCGCCTCCGGCTTGGTGTCGCGGGTGACAGGGAGGTGGACGAACGGGATGCCGTAGCGCTGCGCGACGGGTGCCAGGTCGGGGTGGTTGGAGACGATGAGCGGGATGTCGACGGGCAGTTCGCCCAGGTGCCAGCGGTAGAGGAGGTCGACCAGGCAGTGGTCGAACCTCGACGCCATCAGCAGGACCCGGCGTCGCTGCTGCTCCGGCCGCAGGGACAGCACCGGGTCGAAGCGCGCCAGGCGTAGGGAGAGCTCGTCCCGCAGTCTCTCGACGTCGGCCTGCGGGGTCTCCAGGAGCACCCGGATGGTGAACGTGCCGGTGCCGGGATCGGAGAACTGGGCGCTCTCCACGATGTTGCCCTTGGCCTCGGTGATGCCGCCGGACAGGGCGTGCACGATGCCCGGCTGGTCGGGGCAGCTGACGGTCAGGATGTAGCGCTGCATGGCTGCGGTGCCTTCCGGATCAGGCCCGTACGCGGGTGCGCTCGGGGTCGTACACGGGGGTGGGCTTCACCGTGGCGTCGGCCTTGGAGCCGTCGGCGGTGACCGTGGTCAGCGCGGTTCCCGGCTTCACCGCGTCGCGGTGCACGCGGGCGAGTCCCAGGGTGGCGCCGTCGAGTGCGGGCGAGGGCACGGCCATCGTCACGTAGCCGACGTCCCGTCCGTCCAGCTCCAGGCGCGCGCCCTCGGCCGCCTCGGGGGCGGTGTCCACGACGACGCTGACCACACGCCCCTGCGCGGTGCCCTTCTTGGCGAGCAGCGCGTCGCGGCCCTGGAAGGGGCCCTTGTCGAAGTCGATGGCCCAGCCCATCCGGCATTCGAACGGGGTGACGGTGTGGTCGTACTCCAGCTCACCCATGATCATCCCGGCCTCGGTGCGGCAGGTCAGCAGGGCGAGCGCGCCGGCGGCCTTCACCCCGAGGTCGGCCCCCGCGTCGAGGACCGCGTCCCACAGGTCCAGCGCACGCTCGCGCGGCACCTGGATCTCGTAGCCGAGTTCGGCGGTGAACCCGATCCGGCTGACCTGCGCACTGATGCCGGCGACCAGGACGTCCCGGATGAAGGTGTAGTAGGGGAAGGCGGAGTTGGAGACGTCGACGTGCGTGAGTCGCTGGAGAACCTCTCGGCTGCGCGGTCCCTGCAGGGTCAGTACGGCGAACTCGTCGCGACGCTCGGTGACCGTGGTGCCGTCGGGGGCGTGCGCGGTCAGCGATTCCTGGGTGGCCGGGTTGCCGCCGGTGACGACCACGTGGCCGGGCGCGAGGACGGCCACGGTCACGTCGTCGATCATGAAGCCGTCCTCGTCGACGACCACGCCGTAGGCGATGCGGCCCTCGCCGAGCCCGCGGACGCTCCGGGAGAAGACGGCGTCGACGGTGGCGAGCGCGCCCTCGCCCTCGACGTGCCACTTGTAGAGCATCGAGTAGTCCAGCGCACCGGCGGCGGTGCGGAACGCCTCGTACTCCTCGGCCGGGTCCGTGATGAACAGGGGCACGGCATGGCCGTAGACGTCGATCCACTCCTCGACGCGGTCGTCGTACCGCGGGGAGAACGGGGTGCTGCGCAGTCCTTCGGGCAGGGCCATGGGAACTCCAGTGAGGCGGAGGAAGTGAGGCACCGCCGAGAATCTATCCATTCGGATAACTTGTCAATAGGATAGATTTGCTTGTCAGGGCCTGCAGGGGGAGGGGGAGAGGGGTATATGACCGAGACGGTGGTCGATGAGGGGACCGGCGGCCAGGACAATCGGCCGGGGTACGGTCAGGGGCGGGAAGCCTTGATGGCCGCGGCCGTCAGGGTCGTCGCGCGAGGGGGCCTGCGGAAGCTGACGTACCGGTCCGTGGCCGCCGAGGCCGGTGTGACCCACGGCCTCGTCGTCCACCACTTCGGATCACGTGACACGCTGCTCGAAGAGGCTTTGGGCTGGGCCGTGCGGCGCAGTATCGACACGTCGTCGCTGGTGCCCGCCAGCGGCCGTCTGGAGGACTTCGCCGCGACGCTCGCCGCGTTCATCGCCGCCGATCCGGACCTGCAGGTGTTCCAGTACGAGCTCAAGCTCGAATCCAGGCGGCGGCCGGAACTGCGCCACCATGTCGACCTGCTCTACGACGCCTATCGCGATGCCGTTCGCGAGGCACTCGCCTGCTTCGACGTGTCGCAGGAGATGACGGAGATCGTCTTCGCGGCCCTGGACGGCCTCGTCTTCCACCAGGTCACATCCGGCGCGCCGGAACGCATCGAGGAGAGCATCGAGGCCTTGCGCCGGCTCCTCGCGGCCCACCGCGCACAGGCATCACCGAGGGCACCCGGCGTTCCCTGATGAGCCGAAGCTCTCCCGCGCGCACCCAGTGAGCGGCGATGTCGAGCATGTCCCCAGGGTGTGACCAGCAGGTCCGGCCACCTGGCAGGCTCTCCTCAGCCCTACCGGCGCCCGTCGGCGCGACGGCGGTGCCGGCCATCCGCTACGGCGGCGCTCAGGTGTGCCTACGGCTCATCCGGGAACGCGGCCTCATCGGCGAGGTCTCCGACGGCGGCCACACCTCACCCCACCTGCGACGGGCCGCCATGGGGACGAGGGCGGCCGAGGTCTGTTCCTGGTCGCAATTCGACCCGTAGCGATCCGGACGTCCCTGTCCGGAACTGCCGCGGCTCAGGCCTTACGGCGGCCGCTGCGGCGTGGCGCCGGGGCGGCACCGCCCAGCAGATCCTGGCGGCGCTCCTCGCCGTTCTCCTCCACCTGCAGTACCACCCGGCGCAACCCGTCGGCGACGGTCCGGCAGTCCGCGTCGCTGAGCCGCCCGGTGACGAAGGCTTCCTCCTCGTTGAACGCCGGAAACAGACGCTGCATCAGCTCCTGCCCTTCGTCGGTCAGGCTCAACAGCACCAGCCTCCCGTCGGTGGGATGGTCTGCTCGCCGCACAAGCCCTCGACTTTCCAGCGTCCGGGCCACCCCCGTGAGCGTGCCCTTGGAAATCCCGGCTTCTTCGGCCACGTGCCGCGTCTCCGACTCGCCCCAGATCCAGATGACCCAGAGCACCACGAACGCGGTCCAGGTCAGGTCGACGCCGCGCAGCACGGAGTTCTCCAGGTGCTGCCGCACCGCCGAGGCGGCGCGATAGATGTTGGCGACCACCGCCATCTGGTCATGCCGGACGGGGATACCGCCGAGCCTGGCCGCTGCCAGTTTCTCGGCCTCGGTGATGGATCGCTGGCCGGGCACGTGCACGCTCCTTCGGGCCGCCTGAGACCGTGAGACGACAGAATTGTTCGGACCCAAATCATACGGTGTCTCGTCGCCTCCTGTGCGGCTTCCTCGGAGTGACGCAGGACCGCCAGGCGTCGCCCGGGTGTCGCCGCGCTCACCAGGGCACGGGTGTTCCGTCCCAGGAGAAGAAGCCTCCTGAGGGGCCGTCGTCCGGCAGCAGAGCCAGGTGGACGGCTTCCCGGGCGGCCTCGGCCGGGTCGCCGCCGGCAGCGGCGGCCAGGGGATTGAGGTCGGTGGCCCGCATGCCGGGGGCGAGCGCGTTCACCTTGAAGCCGTCCTCGGCCAATGTCTGGGCGTAGAGGACGGTGAGGGCGTTCAGAGCGGCCTTGGACGACCGGTAGGCGGCAGCGCCACCGCTTCCGGGTGTGAACTGGGGGTTGGGGTTGGTGCTCCAGGTCAGCGACGCGGTGCCGCTGGAGACGTTGACGATGCGCGGGTACGGGGACCGGCGCAGGGCGGGCAGGAAGGCATTGGTCACCGCCACCACTGCGAAGACGTTGGTCTCGAAGGTGCGCCGGAACTCCTCGACGCTCGTGTCGGCCGGCAAGGCGAGAGACGGTGAGATCCCGGCGTTGTTGACCAGCACGTCCAGACGCTCCACCTGGGACGCGGCCCTTGCGATGCCGTCAGGATCCGTCACGTCGAGGACCAGCAGGCGGGCGCCTTCACCGATCTCCTCGACGGCTCGCTGTCCGAGCCCGCGATCGCGTGCGCCCACGTACACGGTGAGGCCCTCGGCGGCGAGCAGCCGGGCGATGTGCTTGCCGATGCCCTTGTTGGCACCGGTGACCAAAGCTGTGCGATCGTTCATGACAACTACGGTTCCCTGGCCGTGGGCGCTTTGCCAGGGACAGCCTGTACCAGGCAGTGGGAGGAATCGGCATGGCACGGCAGGAGCTGGCCCGCTTCCTGCGGGACCGCCGGGCGGGCCTGCGTCCGCACGAGATCGGGCTGACGGCGACGGGCACCGATCGCCGGACGCCAGGCCTACGCCGCGAAGAGGTGGCCGAGCTCGCCCACATGTCGGTCGACTACTACACGCGGCTGGAGCAGGCCCGGGGCCCGCGGCCGTCGGCCCGGATCCTGGAGGCGTTGTCGAAGGCGCTGCGGCTCACGTCGGCCGAGCGCAGCCATCTGTTCCGCTTGGCGGGATCGAGCGCACCGCCCGGCATCAGCGCCGTGCGCCGGGTGCGCCCGCATGTGGCCCGGATGCTGGAGCGGCTGCCGGAGACCGGCGCCCTCGTCACTGACGCGGCGTACGGCGTCGTCGCCTGGAACCCCCTGGCCCAGGTACTGCTCGGCGGCGACCTCGGCAGCGGGACGACCAACCTGGCCCGGCGCCGCTTCCTCGGCCAGGGACGGATGTACGAGACCTCCCGCACTGAGGAGTTCGGGCACATGGTGGTGGCGCGGCTGCGCCGGGCCGCCGACCGCTATCCGCATGACCCACAGCTGTCGGCCCTGCTGGCAGAACTGCACGCCGGCAGCGAGGAGTTCCGCCAGATCTGGCAGACGCGCCCGGTCCACGCCCCCGGACACCGCACCAAAACCCTCCACCACCCGCAGGCCGGCACGCTGCGCTTGAACTGCGATGTCCTGCTCGTACCCGAGGACGACCAGGAAGTCGTCCTGATCACGGCCGACCCCGGATCATCTGCCGCAAGGACCCTGCACAGGTTGGCCGGGCGGGCGGCCTGAAACAGACCACCGGCGTCGTTGCCCAGGCTTTCCGCGCCGCCCGTCTGCACGCCCCCTCAGCCCCACTGCTGCAGAGGTTTTGCGCCGGTCACGGCCGCGTAGTGACGACCACACACTTCCACGATGTGCGTGGCCAGTTCTGCCGTCATCTCCTGCTCTTTCCGCGGCCCCGCGGAGGCGACCTCAACCGGCCCCAGTTCGCCCATGATTCATGAAGACCAGGCGTCGTGAATTGGCTTCGGAGGGCGGTCTGAACGGGGGCCGGCGGGCGGTGTCGGTGGGGTGTCCCGGTCTTCTCGGATGCGGGCGTGCAGGTGCATGTCGTGTCGGCCGTCGTCATGCACGGCGGCACTGCGTTTGGTGCCTTCCAGGAGGTAACCGGACTTGGTGGCGACCCTGCACGACGCATGGTTGTGGGTGGAGTGGTCCAGTTCCAGACGGTGGAAGCCGATCTCGTCCAGGGCCCAGGCGGTGAGCGCCTGGAGGCCGTGCGACGCCACACCGGCGCCGCGGGCGGCCGGAAGTGTCCAGTAGGCCACGCCGGCTGTGCCGTCGTCGAAGTCCAGGCCGCGGAGCGCCAGCCGGCCGAGCACCTCCTCGCCGTCGCGGGTGATCGCCCAGTGGCCGCCCTTCTCGCGCTTCCAGTCCTGGCGGTATGCGTCGAACCATTCCCGGGCCTGGCCCTCGCAGGAGGGCCGACGCGTGTGCCAACGGCGGATCTCATCATCCTGGTAAGCAGACAGGAACGCCGGTGCGTCGGCGTCTTCCCAGGGGCGCAGCAGCAAGCCCCCGGCGGCGGGGAGCACGGGTTGGGGGGAGCCCCCGAGCAAGCCGGGGGTGATGACGGGCGGCGTCGACAGAGCGCGAGTCATGCACCATGATCGCCCGAGGCCGACCGCACACGTCAACCATGAGCCGGTCGCCGCTGCATCACCGACGCCCTCTGCCCTGACCTCACGGTTCACAACGTCCCCAGCCACCGCCGTCCTGTCTCCCGGCTGCGGACTCCCACGCTGTTTCACGGTGATCGATCCCACGTACGTGAGGGAGACCGCGGACGTACCCATGTACACCGGGACCTTGCCGCTGGACGTGACCCAGTGGCTCTGGGAGCGCACACCCGAGACCGTGCTGACCAGCGGTTACACCGAGGCGATGGCAGGCACAGGCTCACCGAGCACGTTCGTGTCCGCCATACCACCGAGATCGCCGGCCTCACTCCTGTCCAGCTGACCAGCGTCGACCAAGCGGGCCACGACATACGGGAGATCTGGCGGGTGCTCGCCTGAGCGGGGCCCCATGATGGCGTCCGTCGCGCGGTGCCCGGCGTGATCAGGTAAGCATGAACGGTGGACAAGGACGCGACCGACCCATTCGTGCATGTCCGGGGCGCCGGTGAGAACAACCTGCGGAACATCGACGTCGACGTCCCGCGGGACGCGATGGTCGCCTTCACCGGCGTCTCCGGTTCGGGCAAGTCCTCGCTCGCGTTCGGCACGCTCTACGCGGAGGCCCAGCGGCGTTACTTCGAGTCCGTGGCACCGTACGCCCGAAGGCTGTTGCAACAGGTCGGTGCACCGCACGTGCAGGAGATCACCGGGCTGCCACCGGCCGTGGCCCTGCAGCAGCGGCGCGGGTCGCCCAGCTCGCGCTCGACGGTCGGCACCCTCACCACGCTGTCCAATCTGCTGCGCATGCTGTACTCCCGTGCCGGTACCTATCCGCCCGGGGCCGCGCGGCTGGAAGCCGAGTCGTTCTCCCCCAACACCGCGGCCGGCGCGTGCCCGGAGTGCCACGGGCTCGGCGTCGTCCACGACGTGGCCGAGGACCTGCTCGTCCCGGACCCCTCGCTGAGCATCCGTCAGGGGGCGATCGCCGCCTGGCCCGGCGCCTGGCAGGGCGCCAACCTGCGAAGCGTCGTGAGCAACCTGGGGATCGACATCGACCGGCCATGGCGCAGGCTCAGGAAGAAGGACCGGGACTGGCTGCTGTACACGGACGAGCAGCCCTCCGTGTACATCGAGCCGGAGGAGGACCGCGTCGACTACGGCTATCAGGGCAAGTTCTGGAGCGCCCGCAAGCACGTCATGCACGTCCTCGCCGACTCCAAGAGCGAAAAGATGCGCGAACGGGCCCTCCGGTTCGTCAGGAGTGTGCCCTGCCCCGAGTGTCACGGCAGCGGACTGCGACCCGAGGCGCTCGCCGTGACCTTCGCCGGGCGTTCCCTTGCCGAGATCAACGCGATGCCGCTCACCGAGGTCGTGGTGCTGCTGCGGCCCGTCGCGGAGCGGTCGAAGGCCGAGGCCACCACGTCGACCGCCCGGTCCGGGGAGACGACCGAGGTCGCGGTCCGGATCTGCGGTGATCTGGTCGCGCGGATCGACGTACTGCTCGACCTGGGTCTCGGATATCTCAGCCTCGGGCGCCGCTCGACGACCCTGTCGCCCGGCGAGGCGCAGCGTCTGCGGATCGCCACCCAGCTGCGCTCGGGGCTGTTCGGCGTCGTCTACGTCCTCGACGAACCCTCCGCGGGCCTGCACCCGGCTGACGCGGAACCGCTGCTGCACGTGCTGGACCGCCTCAAGGCGGCGGGCAACTCGCTGTTCGTCGTGGAGCACGACATGGACGTCGTACGGCGGGCGGACTGGGTGGTCGACATCGGCCCCGGCGCGGGCGAGGGCGGCGGACGCGTGCTCTACAGCGGCCCGGTCGCCGGTCTTGAGCGGGTCGAGGAGTCGGCGACGAGCCGGTACCTGTTCGGCCGCGCCCAGCCGCTCGAGCACCGCCCGCGCGCACCCCACGGCTGGCTGCACCTGCGCGGCGTCTCCCGCCACAACCTGCACGACGTGTCCGTCGACGTACCGCTGTGCGTGCTGACGGCGGTGACGGGCGTGTCCGGTTCCGGGAAGTCGACGCTGGTGACACAGGTGCTCGCCGAGGTCGTCCGCGGCCACCTCGGACTCGTGCCCGAAGAACCCGACGAGGCGCAGCTTGAGGTCGACGTCCAGGACGCGGCGGGGGTCGAGTCGTTCGACCGGCTGGTCCTGGTCGACCAACGGCCCATCGGCCGAACTCCCCGCTCCAACCTGGCCACGTACACGGGGATGTTCGACGCGGTGCGCAAGCTGTACGCGGCGACGGACGAGGCCAGGGCGCGCGGCTACTCGGCCGGGCGGTTCTCCTTCAACGTGCCCGAAGGGCGGTGCGAGACCTGCCAGGGCGAAGGTTTCGTCGCGGTGGAACTGCTGTTCCTGCCCGGCACCTACGCGCCGTGTCCGACCTGCGAAGGCGCCCGGTACAACGCCGAAACGCTGGAAGTCACCTACCGCGGCAAGAACATCGCGGACGTACTGTCGCTGTCCGTCGACGCCGCCGCCACGTTCCTGTCCGCCGTCCCGGCCGCCTCCCGCAGCCTGGAGACGCTGCGCGAGGTGGGGCTGGGGTACCTGCGGTTGGGCCAGCCCGCGACGGAACTCAGCGGCGGTGAGGCGCAACGCATCAAACTGGCCACCGAACTGCAGCGCGCCCGCCGCGGGCACGCACTGTACCTGCTCGACGAGCCGACGACGGGGTTGCACCCCTCGGACATCGCGCTGCTGCTGCGGCAGCTGCACCGGCTCGTCGACGCCGGCAACACAGTCGTCCTCGTCGAGCACGACCTGGACACCATCGCCACCGCCGACTGGGTCATCGACCTCGGTCCGGGCGGCGGCGACGCGGGCGGCCGGGTCGTCGCGGCGGGGGCGCCGGCCAAGGTGGCGAGGTCCCGCCGCAGCGCCACGGCGCCGTATCTGGCGGCCAGACTCGCGGGCCCCTGATCCGGATCCGCTCGGCGGAACGCCGTTGGCGCGGTGCGGCGGACTCATCATCCGTCGGCCGTGGGTTCGAGTCCCACCCGCCGTCTCCCTTGTGCAGGCTCCTGACCTGCGGAAAGACGGACAGTGCATCTCCGCGGCAGAGGCCTGCTTCACCCAGCTCTACGGCCGCTTCTTCCTCGGTGAGCCGTTGCCGCCGCACTGCCCGATGAGTAATGGCGCCGTGCCGGGTCTACAGCCCAGTTGAAGCAGTCTGGTTCGAAGCCGCAGGAGGTCGCAGTGTCCGTATCAGTGCTCGACATGTCGATGTCGCTCGACGGATTCATCGCCGATCCAAACGACTTTCTGGGCGGCGACGATGGCGAACGACTGCACAAGTGGGCCGACCCGGAGGACGAATCCGGCTCGCTGTCCGGGCCGGCCGCGCGATTCCAGGACGAATGGAACGCAGCCGGTGCGGTGCTCGCGGGACGACGCACCGCCGAACTGATGGATCACTGGGGTGGTGATCACGGCGGTCTCCCGATCTTCGTGCCCAGTCACCGCCCACCCGGCCCCGCCGCCCGTTGGGGCTATCCGTTGGTGACCTACGTGACTGACGGGATCGAAAGCGCGATGGCACAGGCCAAGGCCGCCGCCGGGGACAAGGACGTGCAGGTGCGTGGCGCGTACACCGCGCAACGGGCGCTTGAGGCCGGGGTGCTGGACGAGGTGCAGATCCATCAGATCCCGGTACTGCTCGGTGATGGCCGTCGGCTGTTCGACGTCTTGCCGTCGCAGATCGAGTTGGAGATCATCCGGGTGATCGACACGCCGGAGGCCACTCACATCCGCTACCGCGTCCGTCGCTGAGCCGGTCGACGGATCCTCTGGGGAATGTCCGACGTCGTGCTGCCCGTGGCTGGACGGCACTGGCCCAAGCACATGGTGCGCCGGGGCCGTCGTGGTCGATGTCGGTGCCGCGGTGGTCGGGTTCCTGGTCGTATGCGCCACCCGGATCGGCTACGAGGTGACCGTGGCGGAGCCGCGTGCGTTGTAGACGACGGCGTCCTCGCGTTCGCCGTAGGCGCGGAAGACCGCGATCGCCTCATCGCGCAGTACTCCGGACGTGACCTGGATGCCGCGCTGCTCGAACTGCTCGGCCCAGTCCTCACGCATGGGGCCCTCGTCGAAGCCGGTGAGCTGTTCCAGCTCGGGGCCTTCTCCCGGGATGACCAGGCGGCGGATCCCGGACCACATCGCGGCGCCGTAACACATCACGCAGGGGCGCCAGTTCACGACCAGTTCGAGATCGGGGCCGCCCGGTGCGCCGAGGTCCCACGCGCCCAGCCGGGTCTGTGCGAGGGAGACGGCGACGACCTCGGCGTGGGTGGAGGAGAGCCCTGAGGACAGGACGAGGTTGACCCCCGCCGAGACGAGGCGACCGGTCTCCGTCTCCACGACCAGGGCGGCGAACGGGCCGCCGGTGTCCTCACGGTGGTTGCGGTCCGCGAGGCGGTTGGTGAGACGGATCCGGTCCTCGTCGGTGGGGAGGGTCTCGGGTGCGTCGGCCAGTTCGGTCAGCACCCATGGGGGGAGTTGGGCGCCGAAGGTGGTGGCGACGGCGGAGGCATCCATTGCGCAGGTCTCCAGTTGCAGCGGGACGGGATCAGGTGCCCGGACGGATGTTGGGCGCGAAGCGGGCCAGGGCGACGGTCTCCACGGCCGCGATGATGTTGTACGCCAGTGCGGACACCGCGGTGAGGACCGCGACCGACGCCCAGAGGTGGTCGTAGTCGAAGGTGGAGGAGTCCTTGAGCATGGCGTATCCGAGGCCCTGGCCGGTGGAGAGCCATTCGGCGAGCAGCGCGCCGATCAGGGCTCCGGGGACGCCGACGCGGGCGCTGGCGAAGAACGCGGGGACCGCGCTGGGCAGCATGACCTTGCGGGCGACCGTCCAGTCACCGGCGCCGTAGGCGCGGCACAGGTCGGCCGCCTGGCGGGACGCGGAGCGCAGGCCGAAGGCCATGGTGACCAGGGCGGGGAAGAAGACGATCAGGCCGCTGATGACGGTGGTGGCCATCAGACCGCGCCCGAAGACGAGCGTGATGAGCGGGGTCATCGCCACCAGGGGTACCGACCGCAGGACGACCGCCACGGGCAGCAGCGCCTGCTCGACGCTCCGGGACAGGACGAACACGACCGCCACCGCGACCGCCGCCACCAGCCCGGCCACGAAGCCGAACCCGGCGTCCAGCAGCGTGCGACCGAGGCCCGAGGAGACCAGCGAACGGTGGGCGCCGGCGTCCGCGCCCGTGAACAGGTAGTGGAAGATGTCGACCGGTGACTTGGCCACCAGCGGGTCCAGGTCGTAGACCTCCAGGAAGACGATCCAGAGGACGACGACGGCCGCCATCGTCACGATCACGTTCAACAGCGGGCGCAGCACGCCCGCCGCGAACCGCAGCGCCGGGGCCCTCCCTGGCTGCGTTCCCGTCACGGTGCTCATGCGCCTCCGCCTTCCACTGTCGTCGTGCGCGACCACGGCAGGGCATAGCGGGCGACGAGCCCGACCACCCCGTACGCGACGCCTGCCACCGCGCCCGAGACCAGGGCGATGCCCCAGGTGCGGGGCACGTCGAGCTGCTGCTGGGCGATGGTCATGGCGATGCCGAGGCCGCTGTCGACGCGGCCGAGGTACTCGCCGATGATCGCGCCGAGCAGTGCCGCGGGACCGGCGATCCGGAGCGCGGCCAGGGTGCTGGGCAGCGCGGCGATCAGGCGGACCCGGAGCAACTGCTGCCAGCGGCCGCCGCCGTAGGCGCGTACCAGGTCCAGCGAGGCTGGGTCGGCCGAGCGCAGTCCGAGCAGGGCGCCGATGAGGGTGGTGAAGAAGACCGACAGCCCGGCCATCGCCGCCATCGGCTTGTCACCGTCCAGGACCAGGGACAGGATCGGGCCGACCGCGACGATCGGAAGACAGTACGAGGCCACTGCGATCTGCGTGATCACCCGCTCCAGCACGGGCACCAGGAGAACCAGCACCGCCAGGCCCAGCGCCAGCGCGTTGCCGAGCAGATAGCCGGTCAGGGCCTCGCCCACGGTCTGGGTGACGTGCGGGCTGTAGAAGGTCCAGCCGTCGTCGAACACGCTCGCCACGACCGCCCAGGGGGTGGGCACGCCGTCCCCGGTGCCGACGACCGTGGTGGACAGCAGCGACCACACCCCGAGCAGGGCGGCGATGCCGAGGGCCCCTCCGGCCCAGGCGGAGCGGTGCGCGCTCATGACGCCTCCGCGGCGGGCTCGGGGGCGGCGTCGGCGGCTTCGGCGGTGGCCTCGGTGGCCTCGGCGGGAGCCTCCGCGCGGCCGAACAGGAGTTCCGACAACTGGTCGGCGTACGCGTGGAATTCGGGCGAGCGCATCATCTCCGGGGTCCGCGGGCGGGGCAGATCGATGGTGACCTCCTCCACGATCCGGCCCGGACGGGGAGACATGACCGCGACGGTGTCGCTCAGCAGCACGGCCTCGTTGATGGAGTGGGTGACCAGCAGGGTGGTCACCGCGCGGGCCTGCCAGATGCGCTGGAGTTCGAGGTTGAGCCGCTGGCGGGTCATGTCGTCCAGCGCGCCGAACGGCTCGTCCAGCAGCAGCACCTTGGGGTCGACGACCAGCGAGCGGGCGATCGCGACGCGCTGCCGCATGCCGCCGGAGAGCTGGGCGGGGCGGGCCTTCTCGAAGCCTTCGAGGCCGACCAGCTTGATGAGGTCGGCGATGGCGGCCGGGTCGGCCTTGATGCCGCTGATCTCCAGCGGGAGCCGGATGTTGGCGGCGACCGAGCGCCACGGCAGCAGCGCGGCGTCCTGGAAGGCTATGCCCAGGTGGTGCCGTTTCCGGGCCGCTTCCGGATCCTCGCCGTGCACGAGCGCCGTACCGGAGGTCGGGCTGTCGAGACCGGCGAGGATCCGCAGCACGGTCGACTTGCCGCAGCCCGACGGCCCGAGCAGGGTGAGGAACTGGCCCTCGGCCGTGTCCAGGTCGACGCCGGCCAGTGCGGGGACGCGCTGCCGGCCGAGCTTGAACTCCTTGCTCAGCCCGCGCAGGGACAGCCCGGTGCCGGAGCGGGCCTGTTGTCCGGGGTCGTCGGAGGCGTCGGGAACAGCTGCTGCGGTACTCATCAGTTGACCTCTGGGTGCGGTGCGGGTAGTGGGAAGCCGGTACCGGCGGCCCGACGGGGCCGCACCGGTACCGCCGGAGCCTCAGATGAGGCTGGGGTCCTCCTTGTAGACCTCCTCGATGATCGAGAGGTCGAAGAGCTTGGCGGCGGTGAGGTCGAGGCCGCCGTACTTCAGCGTCTTGAGGTTCTCCTCGACCAGCTCCGGCGTGATCGTGAACAGCCCGTTCTTCTTGGTGTCGGTGCTCACGATGAGCTTGTTCTCGTCCTTGGCCTCGAGGGTCTGCTCCTCGGTCGTCAGCCCGAGCCCCTTGCCGTACGTCTCGGCCGCGAGCTTCGCGCCGAGCGCCGGGTCGGCGATGTTCGCCTTCCAGCCCTTGATCTCCGCGCGCAGGAACGCCTTGAGCAGTTCGCGCTGCTTGTCGATGGTGTCCTGGCGGACGATGTACGTCTCGGAGACCAGCGGGTAGCCGGTGTCGGCGAGCAGCATCGTGGCGACCTTGAAGCCCTTCAGGCGCAGGGTGTTCGGTTCGTTCGTCACGAAGGAGAACCAGCCGTCCACGGTGCCCTGGGTCAGGGGCAGCGGGTCGAACTGCACCGGCACCTTGGTGATCTTCGACTCGTCGAGCCCGGTCGCCTTGATGTACGCCGCCCACACGGACTCGTTGCCCGCCTGGACGCCGATCTTCTTGCCGTACATGTCCTCCGGCTTGGTGATCGGGGCCTTGGCCATCGACATGATGCAGAACGGGTTCTTCTGGTACTGCGCGCCGATGATCTTCAGCGGCGCGCCCTTGGCGACGGCCGAGCCCGTGATGTCGGGGGCGCTGATCGCCACGAGCGCCTTCTTGGTGACGACGTCCGTCTCCATCGGGGTCGCGGACGGGCCGCCGCCTATCAGCGTGACCTTCGAGAAGCCCTCGTCCGTGTAGTAGCCCTTGCTGTCCGCGATGTAGCTGCCCGCGAACTCGACGTTCTTGATCCAGGACAGCCGAAGCGTGAGCTCACCGAAACTCTTGTCACCGGAGGACGTGGGAGAAGTGGAGGACGACGAATCGGAATCGCCGCACGCGGCGAGCAGCGGGCCGCCGAGCAGCACGGCACCGCCCAACTGGAGTCCCCGCCTGAGGAAGAGACGGCGGTCGGTGGCGGCGAACGCTCTGTCACTGTTCGTGCTTCGGGTCATGGCGCGCTTTCCTTTCACTGGCCGGGTCGGCACCGGCCTTGCGGACCTGAGGAACGTGGGTGGGGCGAGGCCGGACGGTGCCGGGCCGGTCTCCGGTCGGGCGGCGGCCCGGGATCAGGGATCGCGGGTCACAGGCCGAGGAGGAGTTCGGGGGTGCGGGCGCGGGAGCAGCAGATGGTGATCCGGTCGCCGGCCAGGACGGGGGTGAGGCAGGCGCCGCAGATGCCCTGCTCGTAGAACAACTCGACCTCGACGCTATGGGCGGTGAAGACCTCGGCGATGGTGCGTTCGGCGGGGACGCGGTAGCCGGTGCCGGTGCTTGCGATCCGTATGGTGCACGCGGTGGCGACTAACTGCTTTGGCTCCGGCTCCGGCTCCGGCTTCGGCTTCGGCGGACGGCGGAGCCGCCGGGGCGAAGCGCTTGGTGTGAAGCTGCCCCGGGTGCCAGCCCGCGGCCGTCGCCTCGGCCGCGACGTGGGTCATGAAGCCGTCGGGCCCGAAGACGCAGGCGGCCGTGTCCGGTTCGGGGACCTGGAGTTCGGGAGGCAGGCCCGCGCGGGGTCGCCGCCGCCCAGGCTCAGCGGCACCCCGCGGTGCGGGCAGATGCCGTTGGGCACGACCACGCTGCCGCCCACGCGGTAGGCCACCAGCGTCTCTTCGAGCAGGCGCACGGCGGTCGGGGCGTCGCCGATCTGGCTCGAAAGGGCGACCGGGTACCGGTGCTGGGCGAGGATCGACCAGTCGCCGGCGTCGAACGTGCAGTCCTGAGGGAGAGCAGGGCGGGGTGGAGCAGTGGTCATGCGGAAGTCCTTCTGCGTGGCGCGGCGGGGAACGGCCGGACAGACACGTGTGCGGCGCACACACCGGCACGGGGGCGTGGACACGTGTGAGGCGAGAGAGCGCGGTGACAAGCCGATCCCGGGGTGGAGGCACCGTGGAACCACTGAGCGGGCAGGGCGCCGGGCGCGGTCATCGGTCCGAGGTCAGTGGTGAGAGCCCTCGGACCCCGGATGTGAACCGTGCGCCACGCGTCCGCGGGTCCAGGCCGACCGGTGGGCACGGCACCGGAGATCCGTGCTGCATGTGCTGACACAGCTCATCGCGCATCCCTCCGTGCTCAGTGCCGACTGTCTGCCGCCCGCCGTTGACCAAGCCGAGACTGACGCACGTAGATTGCCCTGCCATTCCGTGTTCGTTACTTACGGATTCCATGCCCGGTTTCGGCACAGGGGGGCGTGGGTGGTGCTGGAGGTGGGGCCGGTCGCGCGGTCAGGGACGGCGCTGGAACGACGGAGGTTTCACGACGCCATCGGGATCCGGGGAACGACGATGTCCAGCGGGCCGTCCGGAACCGCGACCGCGTCCTGGCTCCAGCCCCAGATCGAGCAGACCCTGCGCAGCGGGTCGCTGTACCCGTCCCGCCCGTGCAACACCCGGTAGTTGTCGATGCAGATCATCTCGCCCGGGCCCACCCGGAACATCGGCCCGCTGTCACGGGCCGCGACGACAGCGGCCTGCCAGGCACGCACATACGTCCAGTGCTCCAGCTCCGACGGACCCTCGACCGGCGCGAGATAGGGGTGGTGACGGCCCTGGAAGCGGCCCGACGGGGTCCGCCGGACGATCGGTGAGAAGCCGCGCTGCGGGTAGTTGGGCTCGGAGTGGTCGATGTCGACCGTACGGCAGAAGTCGGCGAGCGCGGCGCTGCCGGGATCGGCGGCCAGCAGGTCCAGCAGCCGGGAGGTGTCGATCAGGAAGGAGTCGCCGCCGCGGGCCGCGGGCCGCTCGCACCACAGGAACAGATGGTCGGGGGCGTAGTCACCGAAAGCGAAGCCGTCGTTGTGGGCGACCATCCGCTCCTCGGACGGGCCGGCGGCGTCGCGTTTGCGGCCGCGCCTGTCGGCTGGCTGCGCCTTCATCTGCATCGCCTCGACCCGGGCGCTCTCCTTCGTCGCCTCGAACTGGGTACCGCACCGCACTGCCCGGTCCCCCATGATCGCGCGGCCCATCGCGACCGCCTTCTCCTCGTCCGCCAGCCCCGTCACGATGGCCGCGCCCTCGGCGGCGAGCACCTCTGCCGCCTCCTGCGGGCCGGTCACCTTGCGCGGGATGAAACTTGCGGAGCTGACGTCCGGCACAGCGCCTCCTGAAGTCCCCGGAGCGAAGCCCGATTGAACCAACCGGTTCATTCACAGTAGAAGGCCCATGTTTCACGAAAGTGATGCACCCGCGTGCATTCAGTTGCGGCTGAGGAAGGGCAAGGAGCGTAGCCGTGCCAGACCAGCGGCCTGTCCAGCCGACGGTTTCCGTTGGAGTGCAATGACGTGCCGTGCGGTGTGTCCGGCATCATCGGTGGTGCTCGGCTCTTTGCTCAGACGGGGTCGTAGGGCCGTGGCCGCCGGAGATCGGCAGGCCGCCTTGGATTCCCTTCCGCTCGGTGCCCAGCTTGGTCAGGACGCGGGCCACGTGCTTCTCGACGGTGCGGGGGGACAGGAACAGGGTCTGGGCGATGTCCTGGTTGGTGGCGCCGTCGGCGAGCAGCTCGGCGACTTCCCGTTCACGGGGCGACAGCTCGCCGCCGTAGCCGCGGCGTCCCGGTCGCCGCGACGTCTGGACACCGACTTCGCGCAAGCGGTGTTGGCAGCGTGCCGCGTCGCCGTTCGCGCCGAGCTCGGTGAAGCAGCGCGCGGCGTCGGCCAGGTGCGCCGCCGCGTCGTCGGGAGACGAGCAGGTCAGGGCTTCACCCCGGCGTTCGGCGGCCTTGGCGGCGTCGTAGGGACGGCCGATGTCCTGCCACCTGCGCTGCGCCTGGGCGAAGTGCTCGGCGGCCCGCGCCGGCTCGATGGCGCGGAGCAACACACCCCGGGCCACCGCCAGTTCGGCCGAGGTCGCCGGCGCGTCGCGGTCGCACAGGTCCGACTCGGCCTCCGTCACGAGTCGTTCGGCCAACGCGTGGTGCCCGCAGGCCAGTGCGGCCTCGGCGGCGACCGGGAGGAGGTCTATGGTCCGAGTCCAGGACCTGAGTCCTCGCAGCATTGACAGCGCGGGTTCGGCGATCGCCCAGGCCGCCTGCGGGTCACCCTCGGCGAGATGGACCGCGGTGAGCGCGGCGGCGATCCTGATGCTCACGTCCACCTCGCTCGTGCCGTCGGCGGCCGCCGCCGCGGTAGCGAAGTGGTCGTGGGCCAGGGAGCGCCGTCCCCGGGCGAGGGCGAGGTGTCCCTGGCACAGAGTTCGGTCCACGGTGATCTGCTTCACGTCGGGGTGGGCCTGCGCCAGGGCCGCGTACTCCTCCTCCAGCCTGCTCCAGCGCCCGGCCAGCCAGTCCAGGCGCAGCCCCACAACGCGGGGCAGGCACTCGATGCGCCCGTGAGCCGCGTGCTCGACCAAGTCCTCGACCTCGCGCAGCAGAGCACGGGCCCGCCGGTCATGGCCGAGCTGCATGGCCACCTCGGCGAGGGAGTACAGCGCGTAGATGGCGTCACGCGGCACCGCGCCGGTGGCATCTCGGCGCGGTAGCCGGTCCAGCAGCGGCCAGACGGCGGGATCGCCGTCCCGAGCCGTCAGGATGAGCCGGTTGATCTGGACCAGTCTCCGGGTCCTCTCGTCGGCGCTGTCGCGGACGGTCCGCTCGGCTCGGTCCTGCCAGTTCCAGGCGTGCGCGGCGGCACCGTCCCGCTCGTTGAGGGCCAGGTTGAACATCGCTACAGCGGCCTTGTGCGGCTGGGTGGCCGCCAGTTCGTCGGCGGCGTGGGCGAGCTCGCGGAAACCGGCCGGGTCGGCGCCGAGGTTGAGCATGACCAGGCCGAGCCCCAGGCGTATCTCGCCCCGGACGGCATCCGGCAGCCGCGGATCGTCCAGCACCGATCCCAGCTCGCGGACGGTCACGGCGTAGTCGACGCCGTAGTTGACGATCCGGGCGAGCGTGAGCGCGGCTCGGGACCGCCGCTCGGTGTCCACGTGGGGTCGGTCCAGGATCCGGTGCAGGAGGGTGGCCGCGGTGCCGGTGTCGCCGAGCGCGACCGCCTGGTCGACGGCCTGCTCGATCTGGTCGAGCCAGCCCTCCTGGTCGCCGGTGGCCAGCGTGTGGCGGGCGATCTGCACCAGCGGGAGGGGGTCGTGGGCCTGGAGCTCGTCGATGGCCCGCCGGTGCAGGCGGGCCCGGCGAGGCCACGGGATGTGCCGGTAGGCGACCTGCTGGGCCAGCACGTGACGGAAGGTGTAGCGGCCGGTGTCGGTCACGCGCAGCACCGCCGCCCGCAGCGCGTCGACCAGCCCCTCGGCCGCCGCGTCACCGTCCAGGCCGGCGACCTCGGCCAGCAGTTCTTCGGTGGCCGGTACGGCCAGCACCGCCGCCGCGTCCACGACCGCGGCGCCGACCGGCGACAGCGAGGTCAGCCGCTCGCTGACCGCTTCCTTGAGACCGGTGGGCACTTCGGCCCGCTCCAGCTCCCTGACGTCGCGACACGCCTGGTCCCGCAGCGTGATCAGGTCTTCCTCGGCGACCAGCGGCAGGCCCTCGCTGCGGCGGTGGAGGACCGTGCACAGCTCTGGGGTGGCGTGGCTGCCGAGCGCGGCGCCGGCGAGATCCGCCACGTCGTTCTCGGTCAGCGGTGACAGCCGGATCACGGTGCCGCTCGTGCAGGGTGGTGGACGGTAGGCCGCGCCCAGGGCCGCCGTCCCGGGCGCCAGGTCCTCGGCCCGGTAGGTGACCACCAGGACGAACTGGTCGGGCAGGTCACGGGCGAGCAGCAGGAGCAGTTCGCGGGTGGCCTCGTCGGCCCAGTGCAGGTCCTCGACGACCAGGATCACCCGCCCGACCGCGTCGAGCACGGAGCGCACGGCCTGGATCAACTGGTGGCGCAGCGCACCGGGGTGGCCCGGTGTGGCGGGTGCCGCCGGGAGGCGGTCGGCCAGGTCCGGCAGGAGCGGGGCCAGCGCCCCGGCCGACGGAGGCAGCCCGCCGGCCGGCAGCCACGGACCGACCTTGCCGAGCGCGTCCACCACCGGCCCGTACGGCAGGGGTTCGCGCAGTGGACAGCAGTAGCCCGTCACCACCCGCCACCCCTCGGTCTTCAGGATCTGGGTGGCCTCGCGCACCAGCCGGGACTTGCCCATGCCGGCCTCGCCCTCGATCATGACCACGGCGGGCGGCCGTCTGGTGACGGCAAGTAGCAGATCGAGTTCCTGGCGGCGACCGACGAACGTGAAGCCCCGGCCAAGACCGGGGGAGCCTTGCTGCTCAGCCACCTGCGCACCGTCCCTTGCGGACACATCCTGGCTCGACTGGTGACGGAAAAGGTGACCGGCGGAGGCTGGTCCGTCCGCCGTCGTCGGCGGTACGCACTTTATTGCGGCTGCCTACCCATTCAATACGTTTGTGACGCGTTCCTCATTGTTTCGCTGCACCGCGGACGTGCCTCGTCGGTGTTGTTTCCCCACCCTTCGCGGACGCTTCCGGAGACCGAAACCCGCGGTTCAGTCGTCGACGGCGGGTGAGCGCGCTCTCGCGTGGGCCGACGGCGTCACGGCCTGGATCGACTGGTGGCGCAGCCCACGGCAGCCCGGTGGCCGGCAGCCAGGGACCGACCTTGCCGAGCGCGTCCACCACCGGCGCCTACGGCAGGGGTTCGCGCAGCGGCCGGATCGGCCCTACCCATCCTGATGCGCCGCCTACCCATTCAATCCGTCCCCCATTGTTTCGGCCTGCCCTGAGCCTGGATCGTCGATGCCATCCATGCAGGTGAAAGCCACGACAACGCGTGAGAACGCTCTCGCACTCCAACCTGCGCGTGCAGTGGCACACCGCAACCACTCCCCGACACGGAGAGCCCATGTTCAATCGAGCAGCAACGCGTCTGCCCAACTGGCAGATGCGCTACCGGATATCAGCACTCGCGGTGTTCCTCGCCGCCGTCGCGGTCATCCTGACCCAGGCCCTCGTCTCGACCAGCCCGGCGCACGCGGCAGGGTACGGCTTCTGCGCGGGCGGCTTCGGCAACGGCTCCTCGTGTTCCAACATCGTCAACACCGACACGGTCAGCGAACGGCAGTTGCCGGCCGTGGTGTACCGCGGGGACTCGCGGACGCCGTACGAGATCTTCAACAACGGCTTCACAGCGGTCGGTACCGACTACGACCTCCCGCGCCACATCCAAGGCCGCGACGGCAGCGGCTACATCTCCACGAGCGCGGCCCTGTCGGTGTCGGAAACCTTCGCCCGCAGCCAGGGTGGCCGCAATCTGGGTGCGGCGATGACGAATCCCTGCCGGAGCGGCCGCCCGAATGCGCAGTGGACTCCCTTTCCGGGGATGGGTTGGAGAATCACCGGTCAGTGCACCAGCCGCTGGGTGGAGGCCGACACCTACGTGTACCTCATCGATGCCAACATGGCGCGGAACGCTCTTTACACCGACGACCAGGTGCGCGGAAACCCCGGGCTGGCGCGCTTCGGGGGCCAGCAGGAGTGGGCGTACATCCACCACATCCCGAACACCGCGATCATCGGCGCGCGCGTGTACCGAATGAGGGCGCAAGTCGTCAATGGCCAGCTCGAATACCGGGGCCAGACGTTCACGTACGACCGCTTCGTAGGCAACCCCGCCCATGCCCAGGCGCAGATGACCTATGACCCGTCCGCTGACCCGGGCGCCCACTTCAACAGGGACACCTACCTCGGCGTGCCCTCGATCCCGGCGAACCCGTACCACCGCGGCTGCTCAGCGATCACCCGGTGCAGGGGCGATGACGGTGGCCATGGCTGAAACCGGCTCGACTCCCGACACAACCGACCACGCAGACGCCGCCGTGATCGCCCGCCCCTCGGACCCAAGGAAGACCATGTTGGACAACGCATCAACAGCGCCGCGCCGCATGCGCTCCGCGCTGCGGGAGCGGCCGCACGCCGCCCTGCTCGCACTCCTGTCGCTTGTGCTGGCGGGCGGGTCGCTGCTGCCGGCCGCGGCCGCACACGCCGACACCGCCACCGGTTCCGACTGGGAGGAGGTGGTGGAACTCGCGGGCTACAACCACGCCCTCACCGCGTTCGAGGACCCGAAAACTGGCTCCCCGATGATCATCTTCCCGTCCGACTACACCGGTGACATCAACAACCTGCAACACCCGAGCGACTGGACCGACTCCAACGGCAACACCCCGACCAGTTGGCCCACCCCCGCGACCGCCAAAAGCTCCTCGTTCACGCAGGACCAGCTCAACACCGTGCAGAACGCGGTCCTCGACGCCATCCAGCCCGGCAACGACACCACCACCTACTCCCTGGCTGCCGCCTACGACGGCGCGAGCGACCGGGTGATCGTGCAGACCAGCGCCCCCTCGTCCGTCACCGACCCGCTGGCCGCCAAGTACCCCGACCAGGTCGTCATCCAGGGCCCGCCCGCGAGCACCCCGCCCACCGTGTGCGAGCCGCAGCTCTCGCTCACGTCCAACCCCGGCAACAAGGGCGGCGCGACCGCGGCGAGCGAGCAGTTGCAGGCCCTGGCCGACTACAACTGCGCCCTGTCCGCCTATGAGGACCCGAACACCGGCCCGGTGATCATCTTCCCGTCCGACTACGCCGGTGACATCAACAACCTGCAACACCCGAGCGACTGGACCGACGCAGGCGGCAACACCCCGACCAGTTGGCCCACTCCGACCACCACCCGCAGCGCCCAGTTCACCGCCGCGCAGGTCCAGAAGATCATCGTCGCCGCCGTCGACCAGATCGAGCCGGTCGGCTCGACGATGTACTACGCCGCCGCCCACTACGACGGGACGAGCGACCGGATCGTGGTGGACACCGACGCCCCCTCCTCGGTCACCGACCCACTGGTGGCCGCCTACCCCGGCCAGGTCACCATCGCCAGCACGAAGGCCCCGGCGATCCAGATCACCAACAAGAAGAGCAACCTCGACCTGGGGATCGACGGCGCCTCCACCACGGACGGCGGTGCGGTCGTACAGCAGAGCGCGGACGCCACCGCCAACCAGCAGTGGCGGCTGATCCCCGCCGGCAACGACCAGTACAAGCTCAAGAACGTCAACAGTGGCCTGCTGCTCGGCATCGCCGGCGGCTCCGGCAACCCGGGCGCCGACGCCGTGCAATGGGGCGACGACGGCCACGACGACCACCTGTGGAAGGTGGTCGACGCCGGCCACGGCTACGTCAAGCTGGTCAACGTGCGCAGCGGACTGCCGTTGGACGTCTCCGCAGCCTCGACCGACCCCGGAGCGAGCACGCTCCAGAACACCGACAACGGGACCGACTCCGAGCTCTGGCAGCTGACTCCGATCAGCTGACGAGCGGCGGTTCCCACGGCGGCCACTGCTGGTCGGGTGATCTTGGCCTGAGGGATGTATGAGGACAGGGCCTCCTGGCAGCTCGGAGTTGCGACGCCACTCGAGTACCAGGAGGCCCTGCGGCGGCATCCGTCGGACATGACGGATGCAGAGTGGACGGCGTGCGGGATGCGCTGCCGGCGCCGGCAGGGCTGGAGGACCGGGGCGGGCTGCCGAAGGGCCACTGTCACCGGCAGATGTCGGATGCGGTCTTCTACGTCACCGGCAACGGGGTTCGTTCACCGATTCGGCACCGGCTCCATGGCCGTTCTGAGAACCGCGCGCCTCGACCGCACGCCCGAGAACTGCGCCCCCGCCAATTCACCGACAGTCACATGATCAGCTGGCTTCTCTGAGGACCTCTAAGCCTGGCTTCAGGTTGGTCGGCGACAATGAGCGGCAAGGGCATCGACTGGAGGGGGCGGGCCGGGGTGCGGATCATGATCGCGGATGACGAGGCAGCCATCCGCGACTCGCTGGAGCGGGTGCTCCAGGTGGAGGGGTACGACACCAGCACCGTCGCCAACGGTTTTGCCGTGCTCGACGAGGTCGGTGGTGACGCGCCGGATCTGCTGCTCCTCGACGTGATGATGCCCCGCCTCGGCGGGTTGGAGACCTGCCGGCGGTTGCGGGCCGCGGGCCAGGATCTGCCGGTGCTGATGCTCACCGCCCGTGACCAGGTCTCCGACCGGGTCGCGGGGCTGGATGCGGGCGCCGACGACTACCTGCCCAAGCCGTTCGCCACCGAGGAGTTGCTGGCCCGGGTGCGGGCCCTGCTGCGTCGGCGGACGCCGACCGACGAGGAGTCGCAGATCCTGTCGTACGCCGACGTCCGGCTCGATCCCGACAGGTTCGAGGCGTGGCGTGGCGGGCGGCCGCTGCACCTGACCCGGACCGAGTTCTCCCTCCTGCAGGTGCTGCTGAGCAATGCGACCCGGGTCTTGACCCGCGACGCGCTGTTCGAGGCGATCTGGGGCTTCGGCATGAGCTCCACCGCCAACAACCTCCAGGTGTACGTGAGTTACCTGCGCCGCAAGCTGGAGGCCGACGGTGAGCCGCGATTGATCTACACACTGCGCGGCCTGGGATACACATTGCGGGAGACTCCTCCGTGAGCAGGCCCGCGGGCCGGGAACCGCGCCGGCTGACCCGGTGGTGGCGTCGGCGGTCCCTGCGGGCCAGGCTGACGGTGATCGCGGCGACGGCCATCGCGGTAAGCGTGTTCGTGGCCTTTCAGGTGGCCAGCCAGCTCATGGGCTGGGAACTGCAGAGAACGACCGAGAATCAGCTACGCGCCGACTCCCGCGTCCTGGCGACGGACGCCGAGCGCGCCGGTCTGGCGCAGGTCCGGCTACCGCCGTATCCCGGATCCGGACGGCTGGTGCGGGTCATCCTGTCCGACGGCTCGATCCGGACGCCGGCCGGGCAACCCGCGCTGCCCCCGGTCAGCGAGGTAGCCTGGCGTGTGGCGCAGGGCGCGTCGGTCGACCTGATGGAGTCGAACGACAGCGACGAGGACGGGTACGTCATCTACACGCTGCGGGCGGGCGACGGCGCGGTCCAGGTGGCGCGCGCGGTCGACGACAGCCCGATCAACCGGTTCGGGTTCGGCATGCTGCTGATCGGGCTGCTCTGCGTGGTCGGCGGTGCCCTTGTCGGGCGGACTGTGGCGCGGACCGGGCTGGCACCGATCGACCGGCTGACCGCCGCCGCGGTACGCGTGGCGCGCACCCGGGATCTCGACGCCGACATCCCGGACGAGGGGGGTGGGGAGATCCGGCGGCTGGTCCAGTCGATCAACGACATGCTCGCCGCGCTCCGGGACTCCCGACGGGCCCAGCGGCTGCTCGCCGAGGACGCCGCCCACGAGCTCAAGACCCCGCTCACCAGCCTGCGCCTCAACGTGGAGCTGCTGATCCGGCTCGATCGGCGCGGCACCCTGGACAGCGCACTTCCGGCGGAGAGCCGGACCCGGCTGCTCAACGATGTCGGCGCCCAGGTGGGCGAGTTGAGCACCCTGGTCGCTGAGCTGACCGACCTGGCGCGCGGTGACGTCAGCGACGAGAGCACCGAAGTGCTCGACTTCGCCGACGTGGTGGCGGCCGCCGCGATCCGGGCGCGGTCCCGGGTGCCCGACGTCGAGGTCGCGCTCGACGTGACGTCTGTGTGGGTGAGCGGGCGTCCCGCTGCGCTTGAGCGGGCGGTGCTCAACCTCATCGACAACGCCGGCAAGTGGTCTCCTGCGGATCAGCCGGTCCAGGTCCGGCTCCGTGCCGAGGGCGCGTCGGCGGTGCTTGAGGTCGACGACGCCGGGCCGGGCATCGACGCAGCCGACGTACCGCGGGTGTTCGACCGGTTCTACCGTGCCGACAGTGCCCGGGCGTTGCCGGGATCCGGTCTGGGGCTGTCGATCGTGCAGCGGGTCGTCGACGCCCACGGCGGCCGGGCCACCGTTGGCCGCTCCGCACGGGGTGGCGCGCTGCTCCGGGTCGAGCTTCCGACCGCGGCTCCGCCCACTCCGATCGCGTCGCTCGCCGCCGGGGATGACAGCGCGGTGCACTGACCCGCCCCGGCGACGCGGCGCAGGACGAGGGGCGGCGTCTCTCGGACATGGCCCTGCGTGGCTGACCGTCGGGGCAGGACACGGCCCGCCGGCCCCAGTCCCGGCCGCACGGCGCGTGACCAGAGCTTTGCACAGGGCTTGGTGCTGTCTGTGCTCTGCTTTGCTGCGGCTGACAACCCCACGGAGGACGGACCACTCGAACTCCACCGGCCGCGCCGCCAGGACACCCCGGAGCAGGTCAGCCGCCACGTGTGCACGCCGCTGGCCCCCTACCCGCAGGTTCAGATGGGCGCGGTCAACGTTGGGCCGGCCGGGGTTGCAGCCTGGTCAGTTCGTCACGTGTTCCGTTCCGCAACGCGTCCCGCAGTCGCTGGATCTCGTGAGCGGACAGGGGCTCCGGCCAGTCGGGCGGCGGGAGGTGTTCGGCGGGGACACCGAGGTCCGGTGCCCAGGAGGTCGCCCCGACGTCCCGAGATCGTCCAACCCCTGACCGGGACCGGCACACAAGGCGCTGAACTCCCGCAGGTACGAGGTTACTTCGCGCCCATGAAGAGATCCGGGACAGGCCTGGGGCCCCGTCCCGGATCGCGTCCGTGCCGCCGCGCTCAGCGTTGCAGCGCGGGCTCCTCGTCGTCGGCAAGCGGTTGTTGACCGTCCGGCAGCTGGACCGCTGGACGGGACAGCCGGCTCGGCCACCAGATGCGTCGGCCGATCAGCAGGGTGAGGGCGGGCACCAGGACCGACCGCACCAGCAGGGCGTCGAGCAGCACGCCGAAGGCGACCAGGAACCCGACCTCGATCAGCATCACCAGCGGAAGGGTGGCGAGGACCGCGAACGTGGCCGCCAGGACCAGGCCTGCCGAGGTGATGACGCCACCGGTGGCGGAAAGGGCTTTGAGCATGCCGTTTGCGGTGCCGAGACGCACGGTCTCCTCCCGGGCCCGGCTGGCCAGGAAGATGTTGTAGTCGACGCCGAGCGCCACCAGGAACAGGAACGCCAGCAGCGGCACCGAAGAGTCGACACCCTTGAAGCCGAGGATCGTGTCGAAGACGAACACGCTGCCGCCGAAGGCTGCGGCGAACGAGACGATCACGGTGGCCATCAGGACCAGCGGGGCGAGGATCGCCCGCAGCAGCAGCCCGAGGACGATGAGGACGACGGCGAGGACCAGCGGGATCACCAGCTTCTCGTCGCGCTCGGTGGTCGCCTCGGTGTCCAGGTTCTCCGCACTCGGCCCACCGACGATCGCCTCCGCCCCGCTCACCGCGTGCACGGCGGTGCGCACCCGCCTGATCGTGTCGTACTCCGCGACGCTGTCCGGCGCGTCCTTCGGGAACACGGAGATGCCGGCCCAACCCCCGCTGGTCTGCTCCGGGATGGCCAGGGCCACACCGCGCGTGTCCTTGACGACGTCGAGCACCTGCTCTTGGTGCGCCGGCCGCGTGAAGACCGTCATCGGCTGGCCGCCGAGCTCCGGGAAGTGCTGGCGCAGGACGGTGAAGCCGGTGACCGACTCCGGCGCGGACAGGAACTGGTCCTGCTCTCGCAGGGCACCGGTGTTGCCCGCCAGCCCGAGGACGAGGACGCCGAGGACTCCGACCGAGCCGAGGGTCGCCACCCACCGGCGGTGGCTGATGACGGTGCCGAGCCGTCCCCACAGCCCCGGCTTCTCCTGAACCGCCGTGCTGAACCGCGGGATGGCGGGCCAGAAGATCCGCCTGCCGAGCACCACGAGGACCGCCGGGAACAGCGTCAGCATGGCCACCAGCGCGCAGAGGATGCCGGCCGCACCGATCGGGCCCAACCCGCTGGTGCTGTTCAGGTCCGCGACGAGCAGGCAGAGCAGGCCGGCGACCACGGTGGCCGCGGAGGCGACGATGGCCGGCGCCGCGCCGCGCAGCGCGTGGACCATCGCGACCCGCACGTTCTCGTGGTGGTGCAGTGCCTCCCGGTATCGAGCGATGAGCAGCAGCGCGTAGTCCGTGCCGACGCCGAACACCAGGATCGTCAGCAGCGCCGAGTTCTGGTCGTTGACCACGATGCCGAAGCCCTTGACGAGCAGGTAGACGGTCGCCATCGCGGTCAGTGCGGCCGCGCCGACGGCCATGAGCGGGATGAGCCACAGCACCGGGCTGCGGTAGGTGAGGATGAGCAGGAGCGTGACGACGACGATCGTGGTGAGGAGGACCTGCACGTCGATGCCGTCGAAGACGGCATCCATGTCGCCGTTGATCGCGCCCGGGCCGGTCACGTCGAGGTCCAGGCCGGAGGGGCGGTCCTTCGTGGCATCGCGCAACGGGCCGACGAGGGTCTCCGGTTCGCCGTAGACCGTGCTCACCTCGAGGGTGAACATCATCGCCTCGCCGTCGGTGGAGGGGCTCGTCGGTGAGCCCTCGTCGTCCTCGTCGGCGGCCGTCGCCTTCGGCGGATACCGCTTGGCCAGTGTGGTGTAGTGGCGCTCGACCGTCGCTCGGTCGGCGTCGGTCAGGCCGCCGGCGCGGTGGTACACGAAGACGAACGTGTTGCTGTCACCGTCGGGGAGACTGTCTTCCAGCACCGCCACCTTGGTGGACTCGGCACTGGCCGGCAGGGTGTCTACGGCGCTGTCGGTGGTGACCGAGCTCAGCTTTCCGCTCAGCGGCACCATGCCCGCCGCCAGCACCAGCCACAAGCCAATCACCAACCAGGGCACCCACCGGCCGGCCAACCGACCGGCCGGAGCTTCCCCGGACGGCCCTGCGTTGACTGCCATCACTAGCCTCCTACATACGAGTTGCATCGCTTGTCTGGACGCCTAGTTGGTACTGAGCGAACCTGAGGCGACTGTTAATGCGCTGCTGAGGCGGGTCGGCCGACCGGTGTGCCCGGTGCGCACAGCAGGGTGGTGGTGTCGAGGTCCTGCCCGGTGGGCAAGGCCCGGGCAACGCAGTCGTCGGGCCGGATGAGCAACGCCTCGACGTCCGCTCGGTCCGTGCGGGCGGTGACGGCGTCGACCCGTCCGGTCCACGTGGCCGCGGTGTCGCGGACCTCCGTGCCGTCGACGAGGCCGAGCAGGAGCCCACGGCCCTCACGCCGCCGCTCGGCGCACCCGGTAGACCGCCCCCGCCGCTCTACGCCTCACCCGTCCCAGGAAATGGAGTGCACGCCTGGGTCTGCAGGACGTACGGAACCGTGCCTGCCGACTCGTTGCGGCGGCCGCAGGCTCTCGGCGAGTGTTACCGCGCGCGGCCTTCGAGTGATCACGTATCTGGTGGACATGGCGGCTCTGGGGTATCCGTTCCGTAGCCCAGGTGCGTTCGCTCCCCTCCGCTCTCGCCCCAAGGCCAGGCGTTCATCGCAACCGGGTCAAGTCGCCATCACCCAGATCGAGTTCATCGATCTGTCGAACCGTCGTCCCATCCGAGGGCTGACGCGACGTAACATCAATTCCTTGACATTCGTGACCCTTTTATTCGCACTTGAAGTGATTTTCCGTAAAGACCTGCCCAACAGACACCCGTACCGAGAACCGGGACAGATCGCGCTCGGTGACAACGCACTTGGAAGCAATGTCAGTATTTAGGTGATCTTCGGATGCTCTCGTTCGGGATCTCCTGCCGACCCCCTTTACTCCTGATTGATGATGTGAGTGCTCGTCATACAACGCCGTTTGTGGACGATGCAAAGATCTGCTGCTCCTCACCTTCACCGATGGAAAGATCACGGGGGATAGTCCGTGCGCAGCAGATCCAGGTCCGGCAGATCCGGCGCTGGTCTCCCGGTCCCGATCAAGGGCATGCGGGACGTGAACGGCGGGAACGGCACGCCGGACGAGGAGAACGAAGGGCGACCGGGGCAACCGACCCACCGGATTCCGCTGGCGCTGGTTGCCCTCGTCCTCTACTCGGGAACCGTGGTGCACTTTTTGGGCACGGCCCTGTCCGACCGCACAGCCGGCGGGCTGATCGGCGCCCTGATCCGCATGGTCATCGAAGCAGGCGTGACCACCGCACTCGTGATGGGCGTGGTCCTGTACAGACGCAGGCAGGAGCGATGGGGGGCGTAGCTTCAGGACGTCGGGGGTCCGGCAGCCCCCTCTCGGAGAACATCACGCTGGACAGCCGGCCGTCGACCAGAGGCAGCCGTTCCGTCCCCCTGGGCAAGACCGGCCACACCGTGAAGATGGAAGTGCTCATGTACCACATCCCGGAAAAACTCGGGGCCGCTGCTCGGATGACCCGGAAAGTGAAATCCGGTTGGGGGCGCGTCTATGTCCTGGCTGCCCTGTTCGGGGTGTTCGCCCTTCTGTACATCCTCGGCGCGACCTTCACGGACTACCGCTGGTCGGCCGTTGGGCAGCACCTCGTCTTCATGGTCGTGTTCCTGCTGATCGCGTCGGCGACCGTCTGGCTCAGGGGACGCCGGAGATGACAGCTGATGCGGACGAGAAGAAGCATGGGTTCTCGCTGCTGAGATTCGCGCTCATGCTCTGCGCCATCGCGATCGCCCACTTCGCGGCCGCCATCACGTTCGGCCACTCCGTCACGAACGCGTCGGGGACCCTGGCCGAGGACGCGGTCATGCTCCTTGTCGTGGTCTCGACCGTCGCCTACGTCAGGTGGAGGACGCGGCGGAAGAAAGAGGGCTGAGCGGCTTCGACCGGCGATACGGCGGGGCGACGACCGCCCTGTGCGCCCTGCGCGAAACGGACCGGCCGTCGCGCTTATCGCGCCGGCAGGCCCACCGCGGCGTCCGCGCCCCGGGCGCAGCCGGGACCGCCGACGCGCAGGCCGCATGGAGTCTGAGGAGTGCGCGGCGCAGTTCCTGGTAGCGGGTCTCGTACGCCAGGCTCAGCTGCTCGACGCGTTGGACGGTTGCGCGCAGGATGTGCCCAGTGAGCACCGAGTGGCGGGTGATGTGTTGGGCCTGGGCGGCGGTCAGCCAGTGCATGTTGCGCACAACTCCTCGGCCTCACGGCGTGTGGTGTCGCGGTGGCTGCGGGCCAGGAGGTGGCCCTTTGCCTCGGGGCCCAGCACGGCCGCTTGGTCGGCGCTGTGGTGACGAGCCTGCCCTCTGATCACGACCGGTCGCCCTTGTGTCCTTCGGCGTCGATCGCATCGCGTTTGCCGGTGGTCTCCGCCTGGTCCAGCTGTGCCACGTCGGGGTGGTGGAGGTCGAACGCCGGAGAATCCGAGCGGATGCGGGGCAGGGCGACGAAGTTGTGGCGCGGGGGCGGGCACGAGGTCGCCCACTCCAGGGAGCGGCCGTATCCCCAGGGGTCGTCGACCTCGACCTTCTTGCCGTATTTGGCGGTCTTCCACACGTTGTAGAGGAACGGCAGGGTGGACAGACCCAGCAGGAAGGCGCCGATGGAGGAGACGGTGTTCAGGCCGGTGAAGCCGTCGACGGCCAGGTAGTCGGCGTAGCGGCGGGGCATGCCCTCGGCACCGAGCCAGTGCTGGACCAGGAACGTGGTGTGGAAGCCGACGAGCAGGGTCCAGAAGTGGATCTTCTCCAGGCGGTGGTCGAGCATGGTGCCGGTCATCTTGGGCCACCAGAAGCTGAATCCGCCGAACATCGCGAAGACGATGGTGCCGAAGAGCACGTAGTGGAAGTGGGCGACGACGAAGTAGCTGTCGGTGACGTGCCAGTCCAGTGGCGGGGAGCCGAGGATCACACCGGTCAGCCCGCCGAACAGGAAGGTGACGAGGAAGCCGGCGGCCCACAGCATGGGTGGTTCGAAGGACAGCGAGCCCTTGAACATGGTGCCGATCCAGTTGAAGAACTTCACCCCCGTGGGCACCGCGATCAGGTAGGTCATGAAGGAGAAGAACGGCAGCAGGACGGCGCCGGTGGCGAACATGTGGTGCGCCCAGACGGTGACCGAAAGGCCGGCGATGGCGATGGTCGCGCCGACCAGGCCCATGTAGCCGAAGATCGGTTTGCGGGAGAACACGGGGATGATCTCCGTGATGACGCCGAAGAAGGGCAGAGCGAGGATGTAGACCTCGGGGTGGCCGAAGAACCAGAACAGATGCTGCCAGAGGATCGCCCCGCCGTACTGGGCGTCGAAGACGTGCGAGCCGAACTTGCGGTCCGCTTCCAGGGCCAACAGTGCGGCGGCCAGAACCGGGAAGGCCAGCAGGACCAGCACTGAGGTCAGGAGCACGTTCCAGGTGAAGATCGGCATGCGGAACATGGTCATGCCCGGGGCGCGCATGCAGATGATGGTGGTGATGAAGTTGACCGCGCCGAGGATGGTGCCGAACCCGGCCAGCGCAAGGCCCATGATCCACAGGTCGGCGCCGATGTAACCGCTGCGGATGGGGCCGCTGAGCGGGGTGTAAGCGGTCCAGCCGTAATCGGCGGCGCCCTGCGGGGTGAGGAAGCTGCCGAGGACGATCAGGCCGCCGAAGAGGAACAGCCAGTAGGAGAACATGTTCAACCGCGGGAAGGCCACGTCCGGCGACCCGATCTGCAGCGGCATGATGGCGTTGGCGAACCCGGCGAAGGTCGGGGTGGCGAAGAGCAGCAGCATGATCGTGCCGTGCATCGTGAACGCCTGGTTGTACTGCTCGGTCGACAGGAACTGCAGCCCCGGCCGGGCCAGTTCCGCCCTGATCGCCATGGCGAGGATCCCGCCGATCAGGAAGAAGCAGAACGAGGTGATCAGATAGAGGTGGCCGATCTTCTTGTGATCGGTGGTGGTCAGCCAGGACACGACCACACGGCCTCTGCTGCGCCGCCCCTCGGTAGGCACCAGCGTGACTGGCGCAGTTTCAGCAGTCATCGGGTCCTTCATCCATAGAAGTGGATATTCCGGTATCAAGGTCTCGTGAACGGTCGTGCGGCGCACGATGACGCGCCAGGAACCTCGCGGCGCCTGGGCGTGTATCCAAATGTGTTGGGCACACACCTCGGCCGGCACCGCAGCTGGCGACCGGGATGATCCGAACCGTCGACGGGCCGCTGGAGCATCCTGGGCTGACGCGCAACCCGCTGCAGCCGGCCCCCGGCGATGCACTGTCCGGTGGCGGCAACCAGGACCTCACCACCGGTGGGCCGGGTACGGGCGGTCGGCCGTGCGAGGAGGGGGCCTGGAAGGCTGCGACGGCATCCAAGCCCCGCCAGGAACACGTGCTTCATGGAGCGAAGGTGAGGCCGTTTCAGATTCTTTCAACGCTCAACATGAGCTTTTAGCTGGGCATTTGTTCTCCGAGTCGGATCTTGACTGAAAATATTTTCAATGAGTTGCATCGTGCTTTCATCTCGTCTGAGAATGCGTCACATGACGACACGCATCGCACAGATATCGCGTCACACGGCTCTCGCCACCATGACCACAGCAGGCCTCTTGCTGATCACGGCCCACCCTGCGGGAGCGGCCACCGAAATTCCGGCTCCGTCGTGCGTGGAGTACTACCAGAGCTGGCGTTACACCGACGTCCACAACGGCTGCCAGGACACCGTCGCCGTCACGGTTGAGTACACGGACCACCAGTGGGCCCCCTGCCGCGTCCTAGACCCCGGCAACTGGGCGACCTTCTCCGGGTACGGTCCCAACGGCAACTACGTGACGGGGCTGTGGACGTGCACCCCGGATCGCGTCGGCGCAGACAACCCCTGACCCGCGCTCCTTGGGAAGCGCGACAGGATGTGGCCTGCGATCTCGGTCCGCTCGGAGGTCTCCCACTCCGAACGGACCAGTGGGCGACGGAGACGAAGTCCTGACCGACCAGGACACACCCGGCGGCAGTTGATCGAGCCGTTCCTGCCGATAGGCGAGTACGGCCGGCAGCCGCACGACATCCCACAGGCCCTGGGTGTTACGCGCTTCGGTCTGCGGAGGCAGTGCCGTGCCAGTCCAGGCACAGGACCGTGGCGTCGTCTCGCACGTGCCCGTGGCGGGCGTCGGTGACGGCGGCGACCATGGCGCGTACCGCCTCGCGGGGATGCTCGCCTGCGGTGTCGCGCATGAGGCGCGGCAGGTCGACGGCTTCTGCTTGGCGCTCCTGCACGCCGTCGGTGTAGAAGACGAGGCGGTCACCAGGGCGCAGGTCGATGTCCTGTACTTGATAGGGGCCCTGTGTAAAAAACCCGAAGGGTTGGTTGATGTGCAGCTTGATCTCGTCAACGGTGCCGTCGCGCAGTCGTAGGGGCCAGGGGTGGCCCGCGTTGACGAGCTGTGCGCTGCTTCCGTCCAGAGCGATGCGCATCAGTTGTCCGGTGGCGAAGGTCCTTCTGCCGTGTTCGATGAGGGCTTCGTGCGTCTGCCGGGCTTGTTCGGCAAGGTCGACGCCGGCGCGGCGGGCGCCGCGGGAGGCGTTGACCAGGAGGGTGGCCATGAGGGAGGCGTCGACGTCGTGGCCCATGGCGTCGGTGATGGACAGGTGCAGGGTGTCGTGGTCGAGGCTGTAGTCGTAGGTGTCACCGGCGATGTCGGAGGCCGGGACAAGGGCGCCGGCGAGGGTGAACTCGGGAGCCTCGCACGAGGGAGCCGAGGGCAGTAGCTGACGCTGGATCTCCGCGGCCAGGGTGACCGTGGCGGTGCGGTTGCCCCAGTAGTAGAGGTCGGTGAAGCGCCGGTCGGTGACAATGATGTACGCCAGGGCGTGAGCAGCCTCCTCAACCTGCTGGAGGATGTTTTGTGTGACGTGGGTGAGATGGAGCTCCAGGACCCCGATGGCGTCGCCACGGTTGGTCACGGGGGCTAGCACGCGCTGCCCCTGTGAGCCCTCGGTCACTTGCACCACTTTCTGAGTGCGCAGGACATCGTCGTAGACACTGCCGGCCAGGAGAACTTGGTCGGCGGCGTGCTCGTGTGGTGCCGTCGCCTCGTCGCTGACCCGTAGCAGGCGTCGGCCGACGACGTCGACGAAGAGGAACGACACGTAACGTGCGCCGAATCGCTGGCGCAGGTTGTGCGCCACGACATCGAGGGAGTGCACCGGCGCGGCACCCTCCGCTGCTGCCAGTACCTCGGCCAGCCCGATTCGATCACGCCTCACCGCACCCTCCTTGAGTTACGGATCCTTCTTCCCGCAGATGCCCCGGTCATCACAGTCACGACAGTCGCCTGGACCTCGGGCACCACGATGCGTCGCTGCGCTGAGCATGGTGAAGGGCGGCCGTCTGGCCCGCGCCACAGGGATGCGGCCTGGTCGGAGTTTCGGAGCACGCCGGAGTACAAGGGCCGGTGGTACGGCCACGACGGGCACTCGGCTGCGAAGCGGGAAACCCCACGGCGCGAGCCGTAGGAATCCCCCTCCATCAGGAGGGGGAGGAAGTCAACCCGCAGGGTTCTGGGAGAGTGTCGGTCGTCGGTTGTCGGACGTCGGCACTCCGCACCGCAGGATCACCTCACTCGTCGTGGTCGTCGCCGGTTCGTCCGTGGCGGGAACCGGTGTACGCGGCGACGCGGAGTGCGCGCAGTGGTCCGGTGGGTCGCAGTCCGGGCAGGCAGTGCGTGTACGGGTCGTAGGACACGGTGCGGGAGGGCGTAGCGGGGCGGGTGGCCTCGAGGGACAGTGAGGCGAAGGTGGTCCAGGGTTCGCCGGGGGCGGCGGCGCGCACGGAATCGAAGCGGACGGGCCGGCGGGCCAGCTCCTGCCACAAGGTCGGCATGGTCCCCTCGCGAGTGCCGCTCGGGTCGCGGGCGGGGAACGCCGCGAGCACGCGTTCGCGCTCTCCCATCCGGTACGACAGCAGGGTCGAGTACGGCCCCTTGAGGGCGTGGGGTCGGAGCAAGGGCAGGTGGCGGCCGAACCTGCCGGGTCGGCTGGAGGTGAACAGCAGGTCGAGTGTGCTGTCCGGCCCGTCGGCCTCCTCGACGCGGACGGCCAGCCCCAGGCCGTCCGGCAGCCCCTGGGGCAGGCCCAGTGCCCGCGACCAGCGCACGATCACCGGGTATGAGCCGGGCCGGTCCAGCCACGGCACACCCCATCGGGTGCCCGAGCGGGCGGCGACGGTCAGCGTTCCCGTGCACAGCACCCCGTGGGGATGCAGGCCCGGTGCCGACCGCCACCGGGCCAGGCGTTCGGCGACGTGGCGAGCGACCGTGGTGATGACCATGCGGACCCTAAAGCCGGGGGCGGATGACGGCGCGGACACAGCCGTCGGTCTTTTCCTTGAACATGTCGTAGGCCGTGTCCGCCTCGTCGAGCGGGAGAGTGTGGGTCGCCAGATGGGCGGTCTCGAGCTCTCCCGCGGCGAGCCGGTCGAGCAGCATGGGGATGTAACGCTGCCCATGCTGCTGGGCGCCGCGCACGGTGAGGCCTTTGTTGATCACGGCGCCGAGCGGGAACTTGTCGACGGCACCCGCGAAGACGCCCAGGACGAAGACGGTGCCGGCCTTGCGGCAGGCGTGGATGGCCTGGCGTACGGCGGTGGGGCGGTCGCTCTGGAGGCGCAGCTGCTGCTTGGCCTGGTCGTAGAGGTGCATCGGGCCGTCGCTGTGGGCCTCCATGCCGACGGCCTCGATGCAGACGTCGGGGCCGCGTCCGCCGGTGCGCTCGCGCAGTTCGGCGGCGACGTCGGTGGTGGTGTAGTCGATGGTCTCCGCGCCGCCGTATCGCTCGGTCATGGCCAGCCGTTCGGGGATGCGGTCGATGGAGATGACGCGTTCGGCGCCCTTGAGGACCGCGGCGCGGGCTGCCATCTGTCCCACGGCACCGCAGCCCCACACGGCGACTACGTCACCGGGTTTCACCCCGGCCAGGTCGGCGCCCATCCATCCGGTGGGCGCGGAATCGGAGATGAACAGGGCGCTGGTGTCGTCGATGCCCTCGGGGACCTTGAACGCGCCGTAGTCGGCGAAGGGCACGCGGACGTACTCGGCGTGGCTGCCGCGCAGCCCGCCCATGGCGTGCGAGTAGCCGAAGACGGCGCCCGTCTCGTAGCCGAACAGCGCCTGTCCGAGACCGGGGTTGGTGTTGGTGTTGTCGCACAGGGACCACAGGTCGTTGGCGCAGTACCAGCAGCGCCCGCAGCCCACGAACGAGCAGACGACGACCCGGTCGCCGACCGCGTGCCTGCGCACGGCCGAGCCGGTCTCCACGACCTCGCCGACGAACTCGTGGCCGATCACGTCACCGGCCCGCATGGCCGGGATGTAGCCGCCGATGAGGTGCAGGTCGGAGCCACAGGTGGTGCCCGCGATCAGCCGTACGATGACGTCCTGGTCGTTGCGCAGCTCGGGGTCGGGAACCTGCTCGACCGACAGCTTGTTGACGCCTTCCCAGCACAGGGCCTTCACAGCACGCCCTCCCCGCCGGAGCGGCGGGTGAACACCCCTACCAGCTTGCCGCCCGGCGTGGAGCGAGTCGTGGGCGGCGCGTCGGGCCGCAGCACTTCAGCCGCCTCCAGCAGGGACTTCGCGTCCCGCAGCGCGCGCCGCAGCTCCTGGCGCGGGTCCTGCCCGGCCAGACGCGCCGGCACGGAGGCGGACGCGGCGGGCACGAACGCCTTGAACCGCGCGGCCAGTTCCGTGCCGCGGTCGCCCGGGGCCGGCCGGATCTGCACGTCGATCCGTTCCGCCAGGTCATCCAGGGGCGGAGGCAGCTTCCCCTCGGCCCCCACGTCGGCGGCTGGCAGGTTGACCGTCACAGTGAGCCAACGGTCGTCCGCCCGTCGGTCGGGCCGACGCGCCGACCGGGACCGCCACACGGCCGCCGCCCCGGCCGCCGCGACCGGAACCGTCCACCACAGCCTCTTCACCGCATGCCCTCCGCTCCGGTGTCCAAGGGGGGCACCGTCCGGCGCCGGGTGTCCGCGGCCTCCCGAACGAAACCCTGAGGGTGGCGAGGTGAAGATCCAGGTGGACCGTGAAGACTCGGGTGCTCGCCGACGCATGATGAAACGCGTGCCGTGGCGGGGTCTGGCGTCCGGCACGGCCGGTCACCTGGCGCGGTCCTGCGGGAGCACGGTGCCTCGTTGCTGTGAGGGCGCGGATGGCAGCTGTTCGGCCGGATCGGGGCGCGTGCTCACCGTCGTTCGGCGCGGACGACCACGAGTTCCTCCCGGCTGTCGTCCGCTCCGGCCAGGCCCTGGCGTACCAGCCACGGCATCCGGGAGCGCAGTACGGGACCGTGGGGCACCAGGGCGCGGTCGGTGATCGAGGCGCGCAGCCCGCGTTCCGTCAGCCGTCGCAACGTGGTGTCCGGCCCGCACAACCCGGAGTGCACGATCAGCAGGACTCCGCCCGGACGCAGCAGGGTAGGCGCTGCCCCACAGATGCGGTCCACGAACGCCCGGCCGTCGCTGCCCGCGTCCCAGGCGCGGGCAGCTCCCCGGCGCGGCAGCCGGTCGGCGGGCGAGGGGACGTAGGGCGGATTGCTGACGACGAGGTCGTACGACTGCCCTGTGACGGCGCTCGTCAGGTCGCCGCGTCGTACGCGAAGTCGCTGCCTTGCCAGTAGCGCGTTGACGCGGGTGGCGAACACCGCCCGCCGCGAGATGTCCACCGCGGTCACCCGTGCGCCCAGGAGGGCCGCCTGCAGGGCGACCGCGCCGGTGCCTGTCCCCAGATCCAGCACATCGGTCCCGGAGGTGATCTCTTCGCGGTACAGGGCACGCGTCAGCAATCCCGTGTCCCACTGCGGCGCATACACACCCGGCGGCCTGAGCAACAACGCCGGCCCGGCCGGCATCAGGGTCTGCGCCACCATCGGGCATCTCCGTTCGTCAATCCCCGCCTCTTGCGTCACTCTGGGTGCCCATCAGACAGGCGGCCAATCATGGTGATGACGGGCCTGCCTGCGGAGGCCGGTGCGCACCGAGCCAGTCGTGCCCCAGCGCTTCGGCACTGCCACCCCTGGCTGAACCCGTAGGGGGTATCGCACGACTCCGGGCGCGAGCGGTGGCTGAAAGTCGGCGACGGCGTGCAGGTTCGGGGGTTGGATCTGTGCGGGTTCTCCAAGGCGGGGCACCCGCCGTCGCACGAGTCCCCTGCCTCAGGAGGCACCCCCCATGACCTTCAATCCTCTCGAGCAGCGGGGCATCCCGCTGGACCGACAGCTGCGCAGTTGGCGTGAGCTGAACGTTCAGCCCGTCGACCCGGACCGCTGCGACCCGTACACCCGGTGCCGGATCATCACCATGAACGGGATCGAGGTGGAGGCGATCCTCTTCAGCCACCAGCTCGCCCGCAACACGGCAGATCCGGACGTCAAACGGCAGCTGGCGCGGACCCGGTACATCGAGGCCCAGCAGCAGAAGGTCGTGAACTGGCTGCTGCCGGGCGTCTCCTCGGTGCTGGAGACGACGATCGCCTACGAGCAGGTCGCGGTGGACCTGACGGCGTGGGTGGCGCGTATGGAGCCTGATCCGTATCTGAGGCAGGCGTACCAGTTCGGCGTCCTGGAGGACTTCGACCACCTGTACCGGTACGCCAACCTCTACGAGATGATCGAGCACCGCAAGGCGGAGTCGATCGTGGACAACCTCACCGAGGTGATGCCGGGGAGGCCCACGCGCTTCCACCACCGCAATCCGGTCGACAACGTCCGCGACCCCTACGACAAGGACGCGACCGATCCGCTGTCGAAGCTGCACGCGCTGACGATCATGTCGGCGGAGCAGCAGACGATGAACTTCTACATGAACACCGGCCCGACCTACATGGAGCCGATCGCCCGTCAGCTCTACCAGGAGATCGGGCTGATCGAGGAAGAGCACGTCACGCACTACGAGTCCCTGGTCGACCCGGGCGAGACGTGGTGGGAGCAGCTGGTCAACCACGAGTACAACGAGTGCTACCTGTACTACTCCTTCATGGAGCAGGAGAGCGACCCCAAGGTCAAGGCGATCTGGGAGCTGCACCTGAACATGGAACTGGAGCACCTGCACACGGCCTGTGACCTGATGCGTCGCTTCGACGGCCGGGAGCCGCAGGAGATCCTGGCCCCGGAGCTGCCCAATGTGCTGACCTTCGAGCCGAACAAGCAGTACCTGCGGGAGCTGCTGGACACCCAGATGGACCTGACGACCCTCGGTGCGGGCTATGTGCGTGAGGCCCATGAGCGGTTCGAGGAGATGCAGGAGCAGATCCACGGCGGCGAAGCCCCGCCCAGCGACAGGGTCATGGCTGAGCACGACGCCATGTTCGGCCGCGAGTACCGCGTTCAGACCGAGGGCGAGCACCCCGACCCCGCCCAGCGCGAGAAGTGAGGTCGCCGCAGATGTCCGAACTGCAGACCCCCCAGGCCGGTGACGACCAGGCTCCCGACATCGATGTAGTGGCTCTGCTGATGCGCCAGCACGGCGACATCCGCAACCTCTTCGACGAAGTCGAGCAGAGCCAGGGTGACGAACGCCGGGACGCGTTCCGGCGCCTCGTACGGCTCCTGGCCGTGCACGAGACCGCCGAGGAAGAGGTCGTCCACCCCTTCGTCCGCAGGGCGGTGGAGGGCGGCGGGCAGGTCGTCCAGGACCGCCTGGCGGAGGAGAAGTCGGCGAAGGAGACCCTCGCAGCCCTGGACGACATGGACACCGACGACCCCAAGTTCACGCTCAGGCTCAGGCAACTGCGCACCGAGGTGCAGGAGCATGCCCGGGCCGAGGAACGCTACGAGTTCACGCACATCCGGCGCAGCACCGACGTCACCAACCTCGCCGCCATGGCCAAGGCCGTCAAGGCCGCCGAGGCCATCGCCCCCACCCGGCCGCACCCCGGCGTCGAGTCCGCCGCGGCCAACGTAGTCCTCGGCCCCGTGGCCGCCCTGATGGACCGCACCAAGGACACCGTCCGCAAGGCCATGGGGCAGAGCTGAGGTACCGGAGCCGAAACCGGGCCTCCTCGAGAGGGCCCGGGTGGCGCGAGAACTGCCGGCCGGGCGATCGCCGCATGGGCGTCCGGTGAAATCTTGCTCGCCAGGGATCTGCCGGGACGGCACCGTCCCGGCAGATCCCTGGCGAACTCGTCCTCGGCTGTCGGCGGCAGCGGGTGATGGTTTACTGCGAAGGGAGCGCGGCACTCGGGCACCACGAGTGACCCCTCCGACGAGTCCTCGTCATGCGATGCACCGGACAGGCGCATCGGGAGCCAGTCCGGTGGCACAGCCGGGCGGAACAGAAGGCCGTCGATGACGACGATCGGTGTCGAAGAGGAGTACCTGCTGCTCGACCCGGTCACGGGTCTGCCGGTACCCATGGCGGACAAGGTGCGCGCCGCGGCCGGCCTGGGGCACCTCGTGGCCGACCAGGAGGTGCAGTGCGAGTTGCTGCAGGCGCAGGTAGAGGTGGCCACCCCGGTGTGCAGCACACTCGAGGAGGCCGGTGGACACCTGCTGCGGCTGCGGCACGCCCTCGGCGCGGCCGCCGAGGAGCACGGCTGCCGGATCGCGGCCTGTGCCACGCCCCCGGTGCGCCACGGCCACCCTGTGGCCGTCACCGACCAGGCCCGGTACCGGGCCATGCTCACCCAGGCGCCCCAGCTGGTGGCGGAACAGCTGGTCAACGGCATGCATGTGCACGTCGGCGTCCCCAGCCGGGAGACCGGCGTGCAGATTCTGAACAGGATCCGGGTGTGGCTGCCGACCCTCACCGCCCTGTCCGCGAACTCCCCGCTGTGGGACGGTCACGACACCGGCTTCGCCAGCTGGCGCACCGTGATCTTCAGCCGGTGGCCGGTCAGCGGTATGCCCCCGCACTTCGCCGACATCACCGACCACGACCGGCGGGTGCGGCAACTGCTGGACAGCGGTCTGATCTCGGACGCCGGTCAGCTGTATTGGCAGGCCCGGCTCTCGACCCGGTACCCCACCATCGAGGTGCGGTGCCTGGACGTGCAGCTGCGCCCGGACGACGCGGTGATGCTCACGGGCCTTGTCCGAGCCCTCGTGGAGACCGCGCGTGCGGAGGCCGCCGCCGGTGTCCCCGAGCTCGACTGCGATCAGGAGCTGTTGCAGGCGAGCATGTGGCACGCGGCCCGCCACGGGCTGAGCAGCACCCTGGTCGATCCGGGCGGCCGGCAACGCCGGGCCGGCGAGATGCTGTACGAGCTGCTGCGCCACGTCGCGCCCGCGCTCGAGGCGTCCGGCGACAGCAGGCAGGTGACGGCCCTGGTGCACCGGCTTCTGCAGGACGGCACCGGCGCCGATCGGCAGCGCGCCGCCCTGGTCCAGGGCGGCCTTCCGGCCGTCACCGATCTCATCACCGCCAGGAGCATGACTTGAGGTGGCCTGTGGGCAGCCTTTCTGACTGGCAGCGCCCCCGCGGTCGGCGGCTGCGCCGCTGCGGGCACAGGGGAGTCGGGCTGGCCGCTGACGCTGCTCGAGCTTCTCACCGCAGGCCATCGCGCCCTGGGCGGTGCCGACGAGCAGTCCCTGCCACAGGGCGTGCTTGAGAGCCCCCGGCGGGTACGGCTACGACCGCCTTCCCCCAGCGAACGCCCTGAAGGACATCGGCCCCGGACGACGACAGCCTCGGCCCAGGGCAGGGGGTGCGCCCACGCTAATCCGATGTCGTTGCCGCTCACACACGTCAGTTCCGGCCCAGCTCCGGGCGGGCCGAGGAGTACACACCTACAGCGGTCCGCTGCCAGGTCACTCGCCCGTCGTCTTCTCGACCAGCGCACTGTATGCCAGTTGCAGCCCGTCCGCGCCGGCCAGAGCGGCGAGCGCGCCCATGGCGGTGCGAGTCGCGCGCGGCCAGAGCAGCTGGCCTGCGGTGAGGGTGGAGGCCACCCAGACGCTCATGCAGAAGGGGCAGGTGGCCAGTTCTCCGACGGTGTGCCTGGCGCCCTCGGAGTGTGCTTCCTCGTGCAGCTCGGCCGGGCCCTGCGGGGCGACGTACCGGGTGAACGGGGCGCGAAGCGGGCTGGTGACCGATGCCTTGGTCAGCAGCCGGCTGAGCCGGAAGGTCGCGACCGAGGTCAGCACCACGTCCCACGGCTCGGGCCGGTCGGGCAGCGGTCGGCCGCGCAGCCGTACGGCGGTGGCCCAGGCCGTCGTATAAGCGGCGAAGCCTGTCATGGCTGCGAGGTAGCCGCCCAGCGGTCGGTCGTGCCCTGCTCCGTACCGCGTTCCGGCCCGGTGCAACAGGCCGTGCAGACGTGCTGCGAGGTGGCGGTCAGCTGCGGAGTTCATGCGTGACCGTCTGCGTACGCCGTTTCGCCGGCCTCGTCCGGCGCCTGCTCGTCCCGCCCCTGTCGGCGCAGGCGTATCTCGACGTGGCCGTCGCTGATCCGGGTGTCGAAAGCCGGCTGGGGCGCGGTGGCCGGGCCGCGGACGTTCCAGCCGTCCGAGAGCCGGAAGACGCTGCCATGCCAAGGGCATTGGACGCATCCGTCGCTGACCTCGCCTTCGGAGAGAGGGCCGGCGAGGTGGCTGCACCGCTCTGCCAGGGCGTGGATCGCCCCTCCGGTCTCCCGGACGACCAGGATCGGCACGTCGTCCACGCTGCGCCGCACCGGCCGGTCGACCGGGAACTCGGCCACGGCTCCGATCCGGTGCCAGCCCTTTGTGACGACGTGCGGGACCTCTTCGGCGTGGTTGGCGCCGGATGCCTGACGGTAGGCCAGGTGACCGCCCAGCATGCCCCCGAGCGCGACCGCCGTCAGGCCGAGAAAGCCACATGTCTTGGCCGTGGTGTGCCGCCCCTTGACGCGACAGGCGAGCGAGGCGGCGTACAGACCGACAGATGCGGAGTTGGCCAGGGCGTGGACCAGTCCGACGCGCTGCTGCTGGCGGTGCAGCTCGGCCCAGTCCACCCAGCCCGCCAGGGCCGCGGGTGCGGCGGAGGCCAGGCCGACGCCGACCAGCAGGCCCGCCTCGCGGGAACGGCCGGGATACAGGTCCAGTACCGCCGCCGACAGCCAGCTGCCGATCGGCACCTGCACCATCAACGGATGCACCGGGTGCCCCAGCCACCTGCCGTGCAGGAGGTCCCGCCCGCCGCCGAGGGGCAGGGCTTGAACCCGCTTGCGGGTCCGGTCGATCACCGCGTCGGCCTTGGGCTCCCGCTCCAATCGGTCCAGCAGCCACAGGAGGCGGCTCTGCCGCATCCGGGGGCGGCGAAGTGGCGTAGCGCTCATGGTCGGCCGGGTCCCCGTCGGCGCGGACGGCAAACAGAGCGGCCAGTGGCCCAGCCGGATCACCGCGCGCACGCAGCCACCCTCCTTCTCCTTGGGTGCCGCGTCGGCCTGCGGCGTCTCGCTGTGGGACACGGTGTGGGGCGCCGGGCGGGGCTCAGCCCTCCGGCCACCAGCCCCGCCGCCCGCCCACGGCGTGGGAGCAGCCGAAGAGACCGCCGGGATCGGCACCGAAGGGGGCCTGACCGGCATCCCTGACGCAGAAGCTCAGTCGGCTGGGGTGGCCAGAGCCTCCTCGGCCTGGCGGATGCGCCACTCCTCGACCCGCTCCTGTTGTTGCTGGGCTCGTTGGAGCAGCGTGTCGAGCTGGGCAGCGTCCAGGCGGTCGTCGGTTGCGCTGAGCCGGCGCAGGGCCTGCCAGGCGGCCGCCTTGCCCTCGATCCCCAGCCGCAGGGCTTCGAGGTCCAGTACGGTGCCGAGCGGCGAAGGGCGTACCAGGTGGCCGTTGGGCTTCAGCCGTCCCAGCTTCTCGCCGGCCCAGCCCGCGCACACCTTGTAGCGGCGCGCGGGGACGCCAAGGTCTCGCATGATGTCCAGCAGCGCTTTCCGGTCCTGGGCGATCTCGGCCGCTACGGGCTCGATCGCGCGGCCGAGCGCGGAACCGCGGGCGGTGCGCGTCAGGCGGGTGGCGCGCTCGGTGCCGGCGGTGGCGCCGGCGAGGTGGTCGTTGAGATAGATGCCGAGCAGTTTCGTGTCGTCGCTGCGTCCCGTGGAGCGGCGCTGGGCGACGCCGGAATGCGAAAGGGTGTTCATCTGCAGCCTCCTGGGGTTGCCGGGGTCTGCCGGTATGGGAGCGGTGGATCAGTGCGGAGCCGATGTCACCGCCGACATCTGTGCGGCTGCCGTCGGCTTCCGCCCAGGCGCCGAGGCGCCGAACCGGCACCGTTTCCCTCCTCGGTCCGTCTCCGCCGTCACGGGTACCCGGTAATCCCGCGGAATGTTCGCATCGGCCACTCCTGCACGCTGGTGCGCGGCTGACCGGGCACGGGCGTCGTTCCGCGTGGTCCTGGCCTCGCCCGGGTACCCGGGCCAACGTGGAGATCCGGGGCCCGGCTGGCGGCTTGACCCTTTCGGAACGCACAGGGGAGCTGCCATGTCGAAGGCCATCAAGGACCAGACCGTCAGGGACCCCCGTGGAGGGAGCCAAGTCCTGGTGCGGCAACGCCGTGAGCACCAGGAGAGGGGCCGGCGAGCGGATCACGCCGAGGGCATGGGCATGCAGGGTCGATGCGCGTGGTGACGTATGGGCCGGAACATCGTGTGCGCCTGCCGGCACTGCGGGCCGGCTGGCTGACACAGACCTTCCTGCACTGGGCGTACGCTCCAGAACTCATCCAGCGGCTGCTGCCCGATGGGCTCACGGTCGACACCTATGACGGGCACGCCTGGGTGGGGCTCACCCCGTTCGTCATGGCCGACGTGCGTCCTCCCGGCTCCCCTGTGGCGCTGGCCGCCTTTCCGGAGACCAATCTGCGCACCTACGTGCGTGGACCGGGGGACCGGGAAGGGCTGTGGTTCCTGTCGATCGACGTGTCCAGCCCGGTGATGCTGGCGGCCCGCGCCATCGGGGCGCCGTACCACCTGGGGCGACTGCGGCTGGCACGCAGCGGTGAAAGCGTGACGTACAGCGGGTCGAGGTGGGGCGGCGAGTCGGCTTACCGCATGACCGTGCGACCGGGCCCGCCGATCCGCCCTACGCCTCGGGACGTGTGGTTGGCATCACGATGGCGGGCGTTCACGCAGAGCGCGGGCGCGTTGTGGGAGACACCGGTCGAGCACGAGCCCTGGCCGCTGCGCACGGCCCATCTGGACGACCTTGCCGAGACCGTGACCCGTGCGGCAGGGCTGCCCCCGCCCGCCGAAGAGCCGCTGGTGCACTTCTCCGACGGGGTGCACAAGATCCGCCTGGGTCTGTCACGGCCGGTGCGGCCGCAATTGAGGAGGCAGCGATGAACCCCATCTGGGTGGCCCGATCCCAAGGGCTGTTCAACCTGGTCGGCGGTGGCTGGCCATTGCTGCACCTGCGCAGCTTCGAGTGGGTCTTCGGCCCCAAGTCTGAGAAGTGGCTGCAGCAGACGACCGCCGGACTGCTCGCCACGGCAGGCTCCGGCATGCTGCTCGGCCCGCCCACGGCTGCCGGGCTCAGGCAGGCTCGCCGCACCGGTGTGGGGACTGCGCTGACCCTGCTGACGATCGACCTTGTGTATGTGCCGCGACGCCGCATCCGCCTGACCTACCTCCTGGACGCGGCCATGCAGGCCGGATGGCTGACGGCATGGCTGCGCTGCGGCCGACTGGCGGGGCCCACAGGCCCATGAGTGTCCCCCTGCGCGGCGTCGACGTACCAGCGACGGGCAGAGCGGCCAGACGTGCCGTCGCTGCCGGCCCCTGACCTGCCGATCTGCTGTGGCTGAGGTGCCGGCGTTCGGAGCTTTGGCCATGCTCTTGTACCGGTGTACGTGAGCCAGTGCACCGACCCGGCTGGCCGGTCAACTGGGCCTTGAGCGGGAGCCGGTCGCGCTCGGCCAAGGCGCCGGAGCAGGGTAGGGCGTTGGCGGCGTGAGAAGCAGGGGCAGCAGCAGGCCGAGGATGATGCTGCCGCCGGGAGAGGCCCACGGCCAGGTCGGGTACTTCCGTCCGTGGCTTGCGGTGGCCTCATCGGTCGGCGCCGTCGACAGGAGCGTCCTGCCATCCGGGCAAGGCCAGTTCGTCGTCGCGAAGCGACCAGGTCGGCGGCTGTGTGGACGGCGGTGCGGCCAGGACTCGCAGCTGCTGGGGCCGGTATTCGTCGCGTGCGTCCTCGACGCTGAAGCCGGCCGAGGACAATACTGCGGCGATCGCCTGCATCATCGCGGCGCCCACCGCGTTGGAGTGCCGCAAGACCGCATCGTCCAGTTGCTTCAGCCTGAACGCGCGGCTTGCGCAGGCCTGCAGGCGAGGGCTTGTCGTCCAGCCCACGAACACGCCGCCTGCCGCGTCGGCACCGTCATCTACCTCTACATCGGCGCCACCGGCCAGGATCGTGTTCAGACCTGGTGCAAGGACGGGCAGTCCAGCGGCCGCCAGCTCGTTGCGGACCTTCCAGGACAGCGCCTCAAGGGCCGCGGACTCTTCAGCACTCACTCGTTCGAACACTCCTTCAATCTAAAGCGTGTTGCAGAGGACCGTGGCTGCAGGCCGGGCAGGTGTGATCACCCGGCTGGGGCAAGTGGTGGATGTGGGCGACGGCCTGCTCTCGCCGCACACCTACGCCCGTCACCAACCGCTACGCCCGTAACCATCCGCCCAGTTGAAGAGTCAATCGCATCAATTAGCCCATAAGCGCACACGGCACCGGGCTCTCGCTACGGCCGAACAACTGGCGCCACCGCCGCACAGGCTGCAGTCGGCAAGCGGACCCGCAGGTGCCGGAGACCGGATCGCGCCGGCCCGATTGGCACTCTGCGCCCCCCGCGCGCAGCCGACCGGCCGCACGGAACGCACAGGCGCATCAACCCACGCGACGGGCACACCGCACCCGACAAGAGAGCAAGCAGGCATCTCGATGTCGACATCCTCGTCAACGCGGCCTGGAGCAAAGCACGCAAGCCGATCCAGCGAAGAACAAGGTCATCGTCGCGGGAACCGCGAGCTGCGAACGGTTCGCGGATGCATCGGTGACCGAGGTGTCGATCACGCCCAAGGGGAAGCCCGACCAAGCAGTACTCAAGAGCACTCAAGCTCCATCAGGCGGCAAGGACGCCCTACTTGGTGCTGGCAGCGTGGGAAGCAGGGTGCTGTCACCTCCGACGTGCACGCTCCCTGATTGCGGGGTCAGCCACCTGGCGCCACCGTCACGGGATGATCCAATCTGGCACGCATGGATTGGTTGCCACTGCTCTCCACCCTGGCCGGGGCCGCGATCGGGATCGTCGCCACTCTCATCGCCGATCGGAACCGGTGGAAGCGCGAGGATGCCAAAGAAGCCCTTCGGCTGCGGCTCGACATCTACACGCAGTACACCGCCACCGTGAAGGTCCTCGGCGAAACCCTGCGAGCCCTGGCCAAGCGAGAGTACCCCTCCGACGACGAGCGGGCGCTTGCGCTGCGCGAGGCATTTCGGGATTCGGGCATAGGTGTCGCATCAGAGCGGATGTGGCTCGTCGCGCCCGAACCCGTCGTCAAGGCCTCCAACAGTGTGTTCCACTGCCTGCGACGCATCTGCGACGCTTACATGGACGGCACGGCCGTCGGCAGTCCGGAGGATCGCGCCCACTGGGAGGCGCGCGGCAAAGCAGCGGCCAAGATGCGCAAGTTGATGCGTGAAGACCTCGGCGTCGGTCCACTCACCGAACGCCACAGCCCCCTTGTCGACGACTACAGCAACCCCGCCGCGCAGTGATCGTGACAATCCCGGTGAGGTGCTTGCCGGCGTAGCGCGGCCAGTGCGTCTCGGACGTGAAGCCGAGCAGCGACTGGGCGAGGGCGGGACACACGAGCCCGGAGTCAGGCAACACCGGGAGCATGCCCAGCCATCATGGTCCCGCCAGCCCGTCCGTTCCCTTTCGCGCCAGTAGGACTTCAGACCTACTCGTCTAACCCGACCAATTGAGACGGGGAGGGGCCGCTCAGCATTCGTAGCGGCGCGGGAGCGGCCCCCGCTCACAACCGGCGGGTGAACTCCTGGCGGTCGGCGAAGTTCTCGTAGCCTGCCCGTTCGAAAGCCATGATCATGGCGGTGTTTGCCGCGTCGCAGTCGCCGCGGATCTCCTCGGCGCCTGCTTCGACCAGCAGCCGCGTGCCGCGGGCCACCACCGCCGTCGCGTAGCCGTTGCCGCGGTAGGCCGGAGACACAGCCACCAGGCCGATCACCGCGGTTGAGGCGTTTCGGGCGGGGAGGCTGAGGGCGGCAGGCGTGCCGTCCGGAGCGTAGCCGAGTTCCCACCACGAGGGCTCGTACGAGAACTCCTCCATGTCCTCGAAGACGCTCTCCGCCGCACGCCGGGCGCCATGCCGGGCGACCCTGGCAGCAAGTTGGGCGTCGGCGCTGGTCGGCAGCGTGTCGGCGAGGAGAGCGATGAACGGTTCACGGCCGAGACTGGGCAGGGAACGCCAGGTCAATCGGTCATCATGCGACGTGAGTTCTCCCCCTGAGAGGCGGCGGAAGCGGCGACCGTCGCGGGCCCGCTCGAAGCCTGCCAGACGGAGAAGCTCGGCGCGCCGTTCCGGCTCCGCCTGGTACTGAGGCGGCTGCGCCGGCGAGTCGATGACGTGCTCCAGTTCCGTGGCGCCGAGCGAACCGGCCAGGGCGACGGCCTCGGACAACAGCGCCCGGCCGGTGGCCAGGCCGGGTTCGTCCCACGGTGTCTCAAGGAGCACCAGGGCCATCGGGACGTCGTTCCCGGGGAGGGTCCATAGTGCGGTGGCTGCGGTGAGCCGACCGGCCTCGTCCTCCGCGACCAGGCACCACTCCGGCCGGGTGCACTTCTTGGCAAGCATGTCGGTGAGGTAGGCGGCCGTCCCGGCATTGCGCTCGGGCTGGTCGGGGTGCTGGACGAGGGCAGGCAGTTCGTCCGGGCGCGCTATTCGTACAGGCATGTACTGGGATCATCCCGTCTCTCGATGACGTAGCTGGCTTTGCATGAATCGCCGCCCAGCGGCACCGGCAGGCCTGGCGGTGGTCCCATGGCCGATCGGCGGTGGTCCTGGCCTGGCACAGGGCGGTGCGCTGTAGGCCTCTCATTCCACCGGGTAGCGCACCACCAACACCCCCTCCACATCCCCTCCCACCGCCTCGTACAGATGCGGTACATCCGCCGCCCACCGGGCGTGTCCGCCCGGACCCACCTCGGACGGGGTGGAGGCGGGACCGACCCGGGCCGTGCCGCTGAAGACCAGCAAGTGCTCCTCTGTGCCCGGCACATGAGCGGCTGAGCGCTGCACCGCGCCGCTCTGAATGCGGATGCGATACACCTCCGACACCGCAGCCGTGTCCTTCACGCGGTCCGTCAGCACCGCGTGCACAGCCGCGCCCTGCACCGGTGCGGGGCCAACGACCGTGCTCAGCGGCGCCCCGAGGGCCGTGGTCAGCGCGTACAGCGTCTCCAGGGTGGGATTGCGCCGGCCGGTCTCCAGTTCCGAGAGCGTGCCCTTGCCGACGCCGGAGCGGCGGGCCAGTTCCGACAGCGACAGGCCGCCGTCCTGACGCAGACGGCGCAGCCGCTCGCCCACCGACTGGGCCAGGTCCATAACTCTCCGCCCCTGCCGCGCCGGTGATGGATTGTCGTGACGCGACTAGCGTTCCACAAACAGAACGTTCTGTAAACGGAACGGTCGTGGCGATGCGCAGGTACCGTGGCTCGGGCGGGGTTCGGACGGCAGCACTTCCAGGTCCGCCGGTCCACGGTCGCCCCACGCCCGTACGCGACCGGTGCCCGAGCGCATCCCACGCTCTACTTCGGCGGTGCCTCCGAGGCCGCCGAGCGGGTGTCGGCGGCGGAGGCGGACGCCCAGCTCTTCTGGGGCGAACCGCTCGACAGACTCGCCGAACGGATCGACCGGCTCAAGGCGTTGAGCGAGCAGGTGGGGCGCAGGCACCGGCCGCTGGAGTTCGGGCTGCGCATCACCACGGTGGTGCGCGACACCACGGAGGAGGCGTGGCGTGCGGCCGAGGAGCGGGTCGCCAGGATGGCGGCGGAGGGCGGGAAGGAACTGACCTGGGCGGGGGACCGCAGGACCGCCGTCGGACAGCGGCGGCTCTTCGACCTCACCGCTCGGGGCGAGGTGCTCGACACCTGCCTGTACACCACGCCCGGAAAGTTCGGCGGCGGGGGAGCGGGAACCACCTGGCTGGTCGGCTCCGCCGCCGATGTCGCCACCGCACTGGAGAACTACCGCAAGCTCGGCATCACCCACTTCGTCCTCTCCGACACCCCCTACAAGCAGGAGGTCAGCCGTGTCGGAGACCAGTTGCTGCCCTTGCTGCGCTCCCCGGTGGTGGTGTGATCGCCGGGCGCCCTCACCGTCGTACGGGATCGGGGTCCCGCTCCTGCTGCGCGGTCCGGGCGTCGAACGTCTCGCGGGCGGCCCGGATGGTGTCGATGTTGGCCTGCGACCAGTCGGTGATGTGCTGGATCAGGGCGCCCACCTCCCGGCCCAGAGAGGTGAGTTGGTACTCCACGCGGGGCGGCACCGTCGGGTACACCTCGCGGTGCAGCAGGCCCTCGCGTTCCAGGGAGCGCAGGGTCGCGGTCAGCACCTTCTGGGTCACGCCGTCGAGGCGGCGGCGCAGTTCGGTGAAACGCATGGGCCGGCCGTCCTCCAGGGCCACCAGCACCAGCATGGTCCACTTGCTCGCGATCACCTCCAGCACGGCCCGGGTCGGGCAGTCGCGCAGGAAGACGTCCACGCCGCCGTGTTCTCTGAGGTCGAAGCCGGTATCCATGAGGAACCTCGATATCAGACAAGTGCCTTCTTCCGCGCGGGGATTGCGGCGGCCGAGGATGAGTGCATGAACCGTATGCGTGCCATCGTCCAGTCCGTCTTCGGCGGCCCCGAGGTCCTGACGTACACCGAGACCGACGTGCCCGAGCCCGGGCCCGGGGAGGTGCTGGTGCGGGTCGGGGGTGCCGGGGTGAATCCCGGGGACACGGTGTTGCGGTCCGGGCGGGTGCCGGAGCTGGTGACGCTGCCGTGGACACCGGGGAACGACGTCGCCGGGACCGTGGCGGGCGTCGGCTCCGGGGTGAGCCGGTTCGCGGTGGGGGATGAGGTGTACGGGCTGCTGCCGCTCTCGCCGCGCGGGGCGTACGCCGAGTACACCGCCGTACCGGCCGCCGTGCTGGCGCCGAAGCCGAAGAACCTGGACCTGGCGCGGGCGGCCGCCGTGCCGCTGGTCTCGGTGACCGCCTGGACGGCCTTGTCCGTGCTGGCCGGCGTGCGGCCCGGTGACCGGGTGCTGGTCCACGCGGCGGCGGGCGGAGTCGGGCATGTCGCGGTGCAGCTGGCCAAGGAACTGGGCGCGCATGTCATCGGCACGGCGCGGGAGGCCAAGCACGCGTGGCTGCGGGAGCTGGGCGCAGATGAGGTGATCGACTACACGGCCGTGGACTTCCAGGAGGCGGTGGCGCCGGTGGATGTGGTGCTGGACCTGGTCGGGGGTGCGTACGGGGCGCGTTCGCTGGAGGTGCTGCGGCCCGGCGGGCTGCTCGTGGGGGCGGCGATCGACCCGGGAGTCGATGAACAGCAGGCGGCCGAGCGCGGATTGCGTTATGTGTGGGTGACGGCCGAGCCCTCGGGGGAGCTGCTGTCGGAGATCACCGAGCGGATCGAGGCGGGGCGGCTGCGGGTGACGGTCGAGCGGACCTATCCGCTGGCGCAGGCCGCGGCGGCGCACCGGGCGATCGAGGAGAAGCGGACGACCGGGAAGCTCGTGCTGGTGCCGTGAGCATGGGATCGGTCGCAGCCTCGCCGGGGAGGACAGGAGGCTTCGATCGTGGGGGAATCCAGATGCGGCCGCACGAGCCGGTGCCCCTCCGGCTGTTCTTCGGCAAGGAACGGCTTGCCGTGCTGCGACGCTTCCCGCCCGGTCGTGTGCCGCGTGCCCCGACCGGGCGGAAAGGTGGATCACCGGGTGGTGCCGGTCAGGCGACCGGGCTGAACGTCCACAGCAGGTTGGTGCTCTGCTGCCACGTCCACTGCTTGGTCACGGACCCTGAGGCGACCCTTCCGCCGCTGTCGAGCACGAGTCCCGTGCTGCGGTTGGCGATCGAGTACTGGCCCTGGCCGCGGTGGGTGATCCGCCACTGCTGCGTGTCGCTGCCGTCCCAGGCCTTCTGCCGGGCTGGGTCGCCGTTGGTGGTGGAGCCCCAGCCGTCGGCGACCATGCCGTTGGTGCGGTTGACGAGCCTGTAGTAGCCGTTGCCGAGTTCGATGGCCTGCCACTGGAGATTGGGGTTGTTTATCGGCTGCCACTGCTTCAGGTTCGAGCCGCTGGCGACATCGCCGCCGCTGTCCAGCGCCAAGCCGCTGGTGACATTGGTCAGGCGGAAGTACTTGTCGGGCCTGAACGTCACCCTGAGTGATCTGATCATGTCATTGTTGCCGGTCGCCACAAGGTCGGGGGTGTTGGCGGTGAACGTCCAGGCGGTGCCGGTGAAGTTGTCGCCGGAGTAGCCCGTCACCTGGTAGCCGTCGGGTACCAGGAGGGAGGAGGCCATGGCGGGTCCCAGGCCGGCGGCGGACAGCTGGGAGGAGGTGTAGCTGCCCAGCGGCAGAACGGCGCTGGTGCCTTGGTAGTTGACGTTCTGGAACACCGACGGTGAGACCCTGACGGGCATGCCCTGGACCTCGACGCACACCACGGAGACGTTGGTGTCCGGCGCGGTGGTCGGCACGGTGACGTCGATCGTGCCGCCGCTGACGGTGTACGAGAGCGAGGCCGAGGGGTTGTTCAGCAGATAGACGCGGCGGATCGGGTTGTCGAGCGCCGGGATCCGCAACTGACCGTTCGTGGGCCAGGAGAAGACGTGGGCGAAGAGTCTGCCGTTCTTCTTGGTGACCTTCCCCCACGCCGGTTCGGTGGCGAACGGACTGCCGCTGGTCCCGTGAATGCTGTCGCTGTACGTCGACATCCATGACGCCAGGCCGTTGAGGACGGTCTCCGTTCCGGCGGTGACCAGGCCCTCACCCGTGGGGCCGATGTTCAGCAGGTAGTTGCCGTCCCGGGAGACCACCGTGACGAGTTCTCGGACGATGTCGGGCAAGGACCTGTAGCGGTTCTCCAACCCGGCGTTGTAACCCCAGGAGCCGTTCATGGTGGCGCACTTCTCCCACTGCCGGGCCATCGGCTCGGCGGGTATCCCGAACTCCGCGACCGCGTAGTCGCCGAGACCGAGGTCCCGCTTGACCCGTTCGTTGACGATGAGGCCGGGCTTTCGGGCGATCAGCCAGTTGTAGAGGTCGACGCCGTCCGACTTCAGCCACCAGTCCTCCAGGGTGGGGCTGGACGGCTCGCCGGACCAGTCGCCGTCGAACCACAGCAGCGCCGGGTCGTAGCGGTCCAGCAGCTCTTGGAGCTGCGCCTTCATGTCGGCGATGTAGGCGGTGCGGGCGGCCTGCGAGGACATCGTGGTGAGACCACCGTCGTGACGCTCGGTCTGCGAGGGGTGGTTCCAGTCGAGGATCGAGTAGTACAGGCAGAACTTGATCCCGCGGCTCTCGCACTCCCTCTTGAGGTCCCCGAGCAGGTCGGTCTGGAAGCCGCTGTAGTCGTGCAGGTTGTACAGCTTGGTGCCGGTGGTGTCGGTGAAGCTCGCCACGTCGGAGTTCCACATGGCGTAGCCCTCGTGGTGCTTGGCGGTGATCACGAGGTACTTCATGCCGGCGTTCTTGGCCAGTTCGGCGATGGCGGCGGCGTTGAACCGGGTCGGGTTGAACTTCTGGCTGACCTGGGTCTGGTAGTTCGCCTTGCTCCACCGCTCCTGGGCGAACACCCACTCACCCTTGCCGAGGTACGAGTAGGAACCGAAGTGGATGAACATGCCGAACCGGGCCTGGTACCACCAGTCCATCTTCGAGGGGACGGTGTACGCCTCGGCGGTGGAAGGCCACAGGGCCTGCGGCAGCCCGAAGGCCGCCACTCCGCCGGCAAGGGCGGCAGCCTTCATCAGTGAGCGTCTGCTGAGGGAGGCAGAGGACATGGTGCGGCTCCATGTGTTGGGGGGCGGAGGGCAGGGCGCTGGGAGCGGAGCACCGGCACGGCGGCCGTGTTCCGCTTCACTGTGCAGAAGACATCGGATGGATTTATAGGGGAACTGTCAGGGCTGCGTCTACAGTTGAGGCGGTATCAGTCGCATCCGAGCTAGAGGGAACGTACTTTCCGGGCTATGTGCCAGACCTGAAGGTCCTCCCTTTCGGTGAGTGGAACGCTATACATCGGATCTATGGCGCTACTGCTGGCCCTACCTATTGATCTTTGGTGGTGGCCTCTGCTCGCCGACGGGCAGTGCCCGCCACTTGACGGGGCAGCAGCCGGGCCGTCGATGGCGTCGAACCGCAGGGCGACCGGGTGCGCATGCCTGTGCCGTCTGGCGTCCGCCGCGCAGGTAGGTGGCCCTTCCAAGGGCCGTCTTTCCGATCGTTGTCCCGCAGCCGCGTGACGTCGGTGGCGCGGAGCAGCACGCCTCGGGCCAGGGCCAGTTCGGCCGAGGTGTTCGGACGGTACGTGCCGTCGCGGGGCGGCGTGTGTTGCTGGCCCTCCGTCGACCGCCACCGCGATCGCCGTCGAGCGGGTGTGGAAACGGGTGCACCCTCCTGTCGCCCGGACCTCCTCTCACCGCGCGCGAACCGTATCGGGGGCCGTGGGAACCACGGCCGCGCTGAACCTGATCGCGTGGTCCGAACGATCTGCGCTTGCCCTGGGGCACGGCGCGGCTGCCGTCCCCGCTGTTGCCGCTCCATGAGCATGGCCGGAGCAGTTCCGGCATGTGAGTGGGAGGTCTTCGTGCCGCGCTGGAGACGTACGGTCCCGATGGTGCTCGCCTGCGCCCTGAGCCTGACCGGATGCGCCACGCTCGGCGAGCGGGAGAGCGCGGCGTCCCGGGCAGCCCTGCGCTTCGAGCAGAGTGTCCGACACGCCGACTGGTCACGCGCCTGCGCGGCACTTGCTCCCAGACCCGGCAGGAACTCACGGAGTCCGCGAAAACCTCCTGCGTCAAGGCCCTTCCCGACGAGCAGTTGCCGTACACGGGAGCCCTGCGCGGGAGCGAGGTCTACGGACAGCAGGCACAGGTGGTGCTCAACACCGACACCCTGTTCCTGTCGGCCTTCCCCACCGGCTGGCTGATCACGGCAGCAGGCTGCGAACCGCGTCCTCAACTGCCCTATCAGTGCAAGGTCAAGGGAGGCTGAGCGGAGCATGCGCACCCTGTTCACACTAGTCCTGCTGACGGTCGGCGTCGGCCTGAGCTACTTCACCGCCGTGGGGCTGATGCACCGATGAGCCGGTTCACCCGATTCGCCAAGCACAACAGCCTGACCCTCACCTTCGGCACCGGCTTCCTGCTCACGCTCGCCGGCCAGGCGGTAGCGGGCCACGCAGATTTCAACAACCAGCTCATCACCGACGGGTTGCATCCGATCGGCTTCCTGCCGTATCTCGCGACCTCCGACTTCGCCGTGGACGTCACCGAGAACTGGCAGTCGGAATACCTGCAGTTCTTCCTCTACGTCTTCGGCACCGTGTGGTTGCTCCAGCGCGGATCACCGGAATCCAAGGAACTCGGCAAGGCCGGCGTGGAAAGCGACCGTGAGCAGAAGGTCGGCGACCACGCCGACCCGACCTCACCCCGCTGGGCGGCCGACAGGGGATGGCGGCAGACCCTGTACTCACGGTCCCTCGGCCTTGTCATGGCCGTCATCTTCGCCTGGTCATGGCTGGCCCAGTCGATCGCAGGCGTCGCCGCCTACAACGAGGAACACCTACGCCAACTCCAGTCACCCATCTCCTGGCTCCAGTACCTGGGCTCCGCCGACTTCTGGAGCCGCACCCTGCAGAACTGGCAGTCCGAGCTCCTGGCCGTCGCCTCGATGGCCATCCTCTCGGTCTACCTGCGCCAACGCGGGTCCCCGGAATCCAAGCCCGCCGGTGCCGCTCACACCTCCACAGGCGTCGAGGGCTGAGTCGCCCGCACGGACCTGAACCCTGGCCGGCCTGGCCCTACTGTGCGAGCGCAGCATGTCCGTCGAGGTGGGTCGAGTTCTACGAGCCGCAGCAGAGCGAACGTCCGAGCCGGTTAAAGGCATTCACCGAGGTGCAGGCGGCCGGCTCGAGCCGGCCGCCCGAAAAGCGTTCGGCGCCCGTCGTCGAGCGGCGTTAGCCTCGCTGATCATGGGAGCACGAGCGCAGTACGTGGTGGTCGAGAACCGCACCTGGCAGCGGTATTACTCGCATTGGGCCGCCAACCGGGTGGTCGATGATCTGCTGCCCGGACCCGTCGCGGCGACACGCTGCTTCCGTGCCAACCAGGAAATCGACGAATGGCTCGACGACGTGTGGTGCGAGGGCGCCGCACTCGTCGACCACGACCGCCGAATCCTGCTGTGGTTCGCCTTCGCGGACAGCTGGTCCGACCACCTGGCCGCCCGTGCCGTACTGGCCCGGACATGGCCCGGCTGGGACGTGCGCTTCGCGCACGACGGCATGGGTGATCTGACCGACCACCTGGGCCTCGGCAGGGACCTGACCCGTTCGCCGGGCTGGTTCGAGACCTTCGAGCCCGCCGGGTTCGCGGCGACCGAGTACACCGAGCCCTGCTCCGTCGTCTCCGTGCGCCTGCCCGACGGCAGCGTTCGCGCGTGGGGCAGCGACTGGGAGCCCATCGGGCATCTCGCCGGCGGGCCGGGCCTGATCGACCTGATCGTCGCGTCGCCGAACGGCCCTGCGCTCACCGAGATGCCGTACGGCGGCGTCCATTTCGACCCGGAGGCCCGCACCGTCTCGCTCTGGGCGGTGCAGGATGTGCTCGGCATCCACGACTGGCCGCTGCCGGGCTGGGAGAACTGGGCCCTGGACTTTCGCGGCGACGACCACACCCAGCAGGCGCGGCTGCTTCCCGCAGGCTTCCCCTTTCCGCGCCCCTCACTGGCGCCCGCACTGCGAAGGCTCGTCGACGGCCTTGGCGCCCCGCCGCCCGACAACGGCGCACTCCTTGCCCGCGCGGCGGCCGCACCTGGTCCGCAAGGCACCGTCCCCGTGGTCAACCCCGCAGCGCTGGTGCCGCACGAACCAGCTGATCCCACGAGGGCCGAACTGGCCGAGCTTCGCGCGGCGCTCGATGCGCTGATCGCAGAAGCGGAGGCCGACTGACCACCTGGTGTGCGCACGCTGCCGCGACTGCCGACGGGCGTTCGACGAGCCGACCGGGTTCGAAGCGGGCTCCGGCCCGGACGAGGGCGATGTGGTGGGGCGCGTTCACCGCCGGCGACCGCTGCTGGGCGGATTCGAGGAGTTTGATGACCATGGCCAAGGCGGCGGTGCGGGAACCGGCGCCGCAGGTGACCTTGGTTTGCAGCCGGACCGTGGCGAAGGCGGACTCGATCGGGTTCGCGGGCGAAGGCCCGCTTCGGCTGCGCCTGCCCGTGAGCGGATCCCAGGTCGCGGTTCTTGCATCCGCGAGGCGGACGACGAGGGAAGCTGGAGATGTACGGTCTCGTCCGGCGCACCCCGGTGCGCCCCGGCACCAGGAGGAGCCACGGCGACCACGAAACGCGACGGCACGTCCGGGCCGTCCGGCCCGCTGAGGGCACTCGACCCGCTCAGGGCGCTCGGGGCGGGCGCCCGCGCACGGCTGGGCGGCGGGCTCTTCGCCCGGGTCGCCGGCCCCGACGGCCCGCGCAACCGGGCCCTGATCCACCAGACCCCCGGCCCTCGCTGGTTCGCGCCGGACCGGCCGGTCCGGCGGGTGCACGGCGACGCATCGATGTTCATCGGCGGGCTCTCCGCCCTGCTCCTGCAGTCCCTCCACCCGCGGGCGATGGCGGCGGTGGCCGCCCACTCCGGCTTCCGGGGGGACCCCTGGGGCCGTCTCCAGCGCACCAGCACCTTCCTGGCGACCACGACCTACGGCACGGCCGCGCACGCGGAGACCGCGTGCGCGCAGGTCCGGGCGGTGCACGAGCGGATCGTGGGCGTCACCCCCGAAGGCGAGCCCTACCGGGCCTCCGACCCGCACCTGCTGTGCTGGGTGCACGTCGCCGAGGTCGACAGCTTCCTGCGCGCCCACCAGCGCTACGGCGCGCACGCGCTGACGGCCGCGGAGTGCGACGGCTACGTCGAGGACATGGCCCGCATCGCGGAGGCGCTCGGCGTCCCCGACCCGCCGCGCACCCGGGAGCAACTCGCGCGTCGCCTCGACGCCTACCGTCCGGAACTGCGCTCCACCGCGCCGGCTCGGGACGCGGCCCGCTTCCTGCTGCTCAATCCGCCGGTGCCGCTGGCCGCCCGGCTGCCGTACGGGGTGCTGGCCGCGAACGCGGTGTCGGCGCTGCCCGGCTGGGCCGCGGACGAGTTGCGGCTGCCCCGGCTGCCCGTGGTGGACGGGCTGTGCGTGCGGCCGCTCGGCTCGGCTATGACCGCGGCGATCCGCTGGGCGATGGCCCCGGCCCGCTCGGCCGTGACCGCTCCGTCGGACGCGGCCTGACGGACGGGGCGGTCGGCGTTCAGCGGTCGGCGGCCACGGCGGCCGTTGTAAGAGGGGGTGCTGGCACCCGAGTCGAGGTCGGCGCAGTCGCTGCGGGGCTTCGGCGCGGGCACGCAGGTCCCGTTCGAAGCGGACGTGTCGAGTCCCGCCTCGGCCGCGTAGCCGGTCGGGCGCGGGGCGCCCTGGTGGCTGATCAGCAGGTCGTGCAGTTCCTGGCAGCGGCCCTGGAGGGCTGCCGCCTCGGCGGCCTCGGCGGCGAGCTGGGTACGGGAGTGGACGTCGGTGAGCGGCAGGTGGTGCGCGACGTAGCGGACGTCGTCGGTGAAGTCGCCAGTCCCCGGACCGTGACCGCCGTGATGGGCACCCTTCCAGGAAGCAGCGCAGCTCGACTCACGATTCACCCGGCTGGCCGGGCTCGCGGGTCGTTCGGTTCGCCGGCACGATGGCGCACGGTGCGGCGAGCAGCTGCTGGACGGCGAAGGCGGTCGTGTCATCGGCGACCGCGATCTCCACCACGGCCAGGCCCGGCAGGCCCCTGTGTACCTGGTTGATCTCCCTCATGCACCGCATGACGTGCTGGCGCGTGCAGGCGTTGGCGTTCGGCGACGCCGTTCACCCTGCCGAGTGTCAGGCGGATTCAACGTCTCAGCGGTAGGCGGCGAGGAACACTCGCACGGCTTCGTCGGCGTAGTGGTCCAGTTCGGCGCGGGTGAAGTGTTCGCCAGAGCCGCAGAACATGACCTTGTTGACCGGGATCGAGGTGATGAGCCACGTGAGGTGGTTGGCTGCGAGCACCGGGTCGTGCAGAGTCAGCAGCTTGCGGTCGGCGAGCCGTGCGAAGCTCTCGGCGAGCAGGGCGTGGACGCGCTCAGGGCCGCGTTCGTAGTACGTGCGCCCGAGTTCGGGGAACCGGTCGGCCTCGGCGATGACCAGCCTTCGCAGTTGGAGCAGGCGGGGTTGAGTGAGGATGGTGACGAACTGCCGGGCGAGTGCCGTGAGGTCCTTCTCCAGGTCCTGCGTGTCGGCCAGTGAACCGGTGACGTTGCTGAAGAGTTCGTCGATGCGGTCGAGGCCGCCATGGATGATCTCGGTGAACAGCCGCTGCTTGTCGGTGAAGTTCTTGTAAACGGTCTGCTTGGACACCGAGGCCAGGGCGGCGACCTCGTCCATGCTCGTGCCCGGGTACCCCTTGCTCAGAAACACCGTGGTGGCCGCTTCCAAGATCGCCTGCCGCTTGAGGGCCGAGCGCCCTGCCGTGTTCGTCTCCATCGTCTCCATCGCCTCCGTGGCCCTCACAGCTTCACGCCTGCATAGCTTTCATGGCGCTCCCCAGGAGAACAGTACTAGACCGACCAGTACCCGAATGGGTACTGTACCGTCTAGTTCCGAAGGGGCAGGTGACCTCACCTGCGCATATGAGCGGAGGAAGACCCATGGACAAGGTGTTCTCGCACGACGGCACTGCCATCGCCTACGAACTGACCGGGCAGGGACCGGCCCTGGTGCTCGTCGGCGGTGCCTTTCAGCGGCGGGGAGACTTCGGGGAACTCCCCGAGCTGCTCGCCGGGCACTTCAGCGTCATCACCTTCGACCGCCGCGGCCGGGGCGACAGCGGCGACACCGCCCCCTACGACGTCCAGCGCGAGGTCGAGGACCTCGACGCGCTGATCAGGCGTGCCGGCGGAACCGCTTTCGTCCACGGCATGTCCTCGGGAGCCGTCCTGGCGCTGGAGGCGGCGGCGCGGGGCAGCGCGATCTCCCGGCTGTCGGTGTACGAGCCGCCCTTCGTCGTCGACGACAGCCGCCCGCCCCTCCCCGCGGACTACCTTGCCCACCTGAGCACGCTCGTGAAGGACGGCTCGCGCGGCGACGCGGTGTCCTACTTCCTGACCCGGGCTGTCGGCGTCCCGGCGGACGTGGTGGCCGGGATGCGTCACGCGCCGTTCTGGGCGGACATGGAGGCCGTCGCCCACACTCTTCCGTACGACGGCGCGATCATGGGTGACACCATGTCCGGGCGCCCGCTGCCGATCGGGCGATGGACCTCCCTGGCTGACCGGCTCCTCGTGCTGGACGGCGGCGCGAGCGACAGCTGGATCCGCAACGGCGCCCGTGCCCTGCCAGGTCTGCACCGCACGCTCGACGGCCAGGACCACAGCGTCGACCCGCACGTCCTCGCCCCGGCCCTGATCGACTTCTTCACCACCGGGGAGACGGCGTGAGCAAGGTCTTCGCCAGCCTGGGCATGTCCCTGGACGGCTTCATCGCGGGCCCGGAAGCAGGCCCCGACAACCCGCTCGGGAACGGCGGGCTCCGCATCCACGCATGGGTGGAGGACGTCGAGTCCTGGCGGGAACGCCAGAGCATGGCGGGCGGCCAGAGCAACGCGGACGACGAGATCGTGCGCGAGAACTTCGACCGAGCCGGGGCGTACGTCATGGGGCGCCGCATGTTCGACGAGGGCGAGCGGGGATGGCCCGACCCGCCGCCGTTCCGTGCCCCGGTCTTCGTCCTGACCAGCACGCCCCGGGAACCCTGGGTCCGGCAGGGCGGCACCACCTTCACCTTCGTCACCGAAGGCGTCGAATCCGCCCTGGCTCAGGCCCACGAGGCCGCAGCCGGCAAGGACGTGCAGATCTCGGGCGGCGCCCACACCGTGCGCCAGTACCTCGCCGCCGGCCTGCTCGACGAACTCCAGCTCCACCTGGCGCCCATCGTGCTGGGCAAGGGAGTCCGGCTCTTCGACGATGTCTCACCCGACCTTGCTCTCGAACCCACCCGCGTGATCCATTCGCCCGGCGTCACTCACCTGACATACCAGGTTGTGCGGTCCTGACCGCGCGGAGGCACCTGAAACAAACGATGCTGCAAGCAAGCGCGAGCAGACGGCAGCTTGCCGAGCTGTTCGGCTGTCGAAGTCGACGGCGGACCGGATCATCGACCACCTCGGGCCGTGCTCGCTCTCCACGTGCGCAAGCAGTGCGCCGGGGACACTGTGCTCATCGTGGACGGCACCCTGGTCCCGACACGGACCGCGCCTTCGCCGAGCAGTCGAAGAACTACCCGTATTCCACCAACCACCAGGTCGTCATCAACGCCGACACCCCCCTGGGTGGTCGTGGGCCGTCGGCCACTCGCCGGGAACCGCAACGACGGCACGGCATGGCAGGTGCCAGGCGCCAAGGCCGCCTCGTGGCCTTTCGGGCTCAGCCCGCGGTGGAGGCGCCGTCGGGGGTGTCGAGGGCAGCAAGTGCCGCCGTGGCCTCGACGTGGAGCGGACTGTTCAGCGCCGCGAGAGCGTCCCGGGCGGTGAGCAGCGTCTGGCGGGCCTCGGGGTGCCTGAGGCCACTGAGCGCACGCCCCAGGTCCAGGCGGGCCTGCTCGGCCCAGATGGGCATGTGTGCCGCCTCGAAGTCGGCCAGTGCGCGGCGCAGTGGCGCTTCGGCCTGGTGCCAGCGCTCCAGGGCCACCAGATCGTTGCCGATCTGCTGCCGGGCGACCGCGTGATACAGGCTCACCAATTCGTCCGTGCGGCCGGGAAACCCCGTCCGGCAGATCCGCTCGCTGCGGCGGTGGATCTCCAGCGCCTCGGCCGCCCGGCCGGTGTGCCGCAGCAGGTTGCCCAGGGTGTTGAGGATGGTCAGCTCGGCCGGCCGGGCCTCGGGGGCGTCCAGCGCCGCGAGGCAGCGGGCCGACTCCCGCAGCCGGTCGTGCGCGTCCTCGGCCCTGCCCTGCCGGTGCAGGGCACCTGCGCTGTAGCCGAGCGCCCAGCCCTCCTGAAGCGCGTCCCCGCACTCACGGGCGGCCTCCAGAGCGGCGTCGGCCGCGGTCAGGGCGGCCTGCGGGTTGTGCGCGCAGAGGTTGTGGGCCCAGGCGAGATAGTTGAGGTGGACCGCTTCTTGCCGGCGGTCGCCCAGGGCGCGTGCTGAGTCGGTGGCGCAGGTGAACACCTCCACCCACCGCTCCCAGTGCTGAGTCGTGTCGGAGAACCAGTGCATGGCCTGCGCGGCATCGAGGACCTCCTGGTGCCGGCCGGACCGGTGTGTCCGGTGCAGCGCGGCCAGCCACTGCGCCCGCTCGGCCTCCAGCCACGCCCGTGCCTCGCTCTTGCCGACCGGTGCCGTGTCGGGATCGGGGTCCTGGGTGGGCGGGGTCCGCTCCTGGTGGACCTCGTAGTGGAGCGCGGCGGCGGTGGCCCGCTGGAGCATCCAGCGCGCCGTACGGTCCAGGGCGGCGTCGCGGATGTCGGGGCCGTCCTCCGACTCGGCCTGTTCGAGGGCGTAGAGCCTGAGAAGATCGTGGAAGCGGTACCGCTCGGCGACGGCGTCGCTCTGGAGCAATCCGGCGTCGGTGAGCTCCTCGGCGCAGTCGACTGCCGTGTCGAAGGAGAGGCCGGCCAGCAGGGCACCGGTTTCAGGGCTGAAGTCAGGGCCTGCGGCCAGTGCGGCGCGCCGCAGGAAGGTCTGTGTCACGGGCGGGAGTTGACGGTAGGAGAGGGCGAACGCGGCACGCACCTGCAGGCTGCCGGCCTGGAGCCCGTCGAGGCGGCGTCCTTCGGCGGCCAGGCGGGTGACGAGTTTGGTGAGGCGTTCGTGCGGCCGGCTCAGGAGGCGCTGCCCGGCGATGCGGACCGCCAGCGGCAGGTGCCCGCACAGGTCCGCCAGGTCACGGGCCGCCTGGGCCTCGGCCAGGACGCGTTCCGGGCCGAGGATACGGGTCAGGAGTTCCACGGCCTCCTCGCGACGCAGCAGTGCCAGATCGGTGCGGTGGACGGAGTCCAGGCCCGCCAGGGAGTTGCGGCTGGTGACCAGGGTCAGTGACGGCCCGGAACCGGGCAGCAGGGGGAGGACCTGGTCCTCGTCGACGGCGTTGTCGAGCAGCAGGAGCACCCGGCGCTCACCCAGCAGTGACCGCCACAGGGCGGCGCGCTCGTCGAGGCCGTTGGGTATCGCGGCGTCGGTGATGCCCGACGCGGTGAGGAGGCGGGCCAGCGCGTCCCTGGGCGGTGTCGGCTCTGCGTCCATGCCGCGCAGGTCCAGGGCGAACTGCCCGTCGGGGAAACGCGGGGCGAGGCGATGCGCGGCGTGGACGGCGAAGGCCGTTTTGCCCAGCCCGGGTTGACCGGTGATCACGGAAACCGGGGAGACGGCCGTCGGTTGTGCGGGCTCGTCGCCGCCCTCTTCTCCTTCGTCGAGGGTTGCTGCCAGCTCCAGCAGCCGCGCGAGGGCCGGGCCCCGTGCGGTGAAGTCCCGGATGTCGCGCGGCAGGGCCAGCGTGTTCGGCCCGGCGGGAGCGGCGGCGGCGCGAGGACGTGGTCGCCCCAGTGCGGCGGACTTCTCCAGATCCGCCGCCTCGTCGTCGTCCAGTTCCAGTGCCTGGGCGAGTGCCTGGACCGTGCGGCGCTGCGGGCCGAGCGTGCGCCCGCGTTCCATGTCGGCCAGGGCCCTGACGCTGACCCCGGCCGCCTCGGAGAGCGCCTCCTGGCTGAGTCCGGCACGGGTCCGCAAGTGTCGCAGTCGCTGCCTGAATTCGTCGCCGGCCGGCATGGCACCGCGCACCGTTGAGATCCCCGATCGTCCGGCTCTGCCTGTGCGAGCCCCCGGCAGAAGTATGACGGACGGTACTTCTGCCGGGAGAACCGCCTGGTGGCGACGGTTTCGCGGTGATCGACTGAGGCCCGACGCGAGCGGCGTCGCAAGTCCGCCCGGGCTGGTGTCAGGGCGGTCGGAGTGGCAAGTCCGCTCGGGCCCGTGTCAGGGCGCGGGCGGACTGCCGCACGCGTCGTAACCGACCGATCGTTCCGGCCACCGGCAACAGGCCGGTGGCTCTGTACCACTGCACCGGGGGAACCCCATCATGACCGCTGTCTTCGCCCGCTCCACGATGTTGGCCGTCGCCGGCACGGCACTGGCCCTTTCGCTCACCGCCTGCCAGGGCGGTGAGGACGACAACGCGGCGGCCACGCCGCCCACTTCGGCCACCGCGACGGTAACGGCAGGCGCGTCCGCACCGTCCGCGACCGCGGACCCGGCCGGGGCGACCGGGTCGGGCAAGACCTCGGGACCGGCCGACTCCGGCACCTCCGACGGTTCGACCGGCCGGCAGGCGAGCACCTCCACGCCGACGTGCGCCGCCGCCGACGTCACCGTCACCGCGGCCAGGCAGGACGGCCCGCCGTACACGCACCTCGTCCTCACCGCGAAGAACACCTCGGGGCACTCCTGCCGCCTGGCCGGCTTCCCGCACGTCCAGCTCCTGGAGAGCCACAAGCAGGACGTCCAGGCCGTGGCCAAGAGCAAGCCCGCTGCCCCGGTCGTGCTGTCCGCGGGAGCCCCGGCCTACGCCCTGCTCAAGGTCTCGGACGGCGGAACCGACGAGGACAACGAACCCGTGTCGGCGTTCTCGGTGATGCTGGAGGGGGACTCGACGGTCATCGCCGTCACCGCGCCCGGACCGGGCGGCATCGCGGCCGATCCGGCAAAGGCCCTGGTCGGTTACTGGACCCCCGAACTCCGCAACGGCGCCGACGACTTCTGACCGTCACGCCCGTTCCCGGCGGCTGCCCGTCGGGAACGGCGTGCCGACGCCACAGCCCTCTGCTGCCACGCCGCGCCGGTGTGAACGATGCGTACGCCAAGAGTGAAGAACTTGGCCGAAGTTGTTCGATTCAAACTTTGAAATGATTACAAGAAGATCACTACAGTGAGATCTCGAAACCCTCGCACGGATGATCGCTCGCACGACGTGGGCGGCCGTGGAGGGCGCCGTCCACGCGGCTGTCCTGTGGGCGGTGAAGGAAGAAGGAGTTCGTCTTCGTGGCGCTTCACCGCCGACCCAAGCCGCAGAGCCGCACCCGCGTGAGTGTGCTCACCGCCACTGCGGCCGCTGCCGTGGCTCTCACCTCGCAGGCCGCCAACGCGGCCCCCAAGCCGACCAAGAGCGAGGTGAAGTCTCAGGTCGACAAGCTCTACGAGGAGGCGGAGCGAGCCACCAACCAGTACGACGGGGCCAAGGAGAAGCAGGAGAAACTGCAGAAGGAGATCGGCCTCATCCAGGACAAGGTCGCCCGCGAGCAGGACGAGCTCAACGAACTGCGCACGGGGCTGGGAACGATGGCGAGCGCCCAGTACCGCTCCGGCGGCATCGACCCCTCGGTCCAACTGCTGCTCTCCGCCGACCCGGACGACTACCTCGACAAGGCCTCCACGCTCGAGTCGCTGTCCGCGCAGCAACTGGAGTCGCTGAAGAAGGTGCAGACGAAACAGCGTGAACTGGCCCAGCAGCGTGCCGAGGCGACGGAGAAGCTCAAGGATCTCGCCGCCACCCGCACCGAGCTGGGCGAGAAGAAGAAGGAGATCCAGGGCAAGCTCAGCAAGGCGCAGAAGCTGCTCAACTCCCTGACCGCCGCCGAGCGTCAGGAGATCGCCGACACCGAGGCGCGTGCCAGCCGCACGGCGGCCCAGCGCGTCGACCTCGGCAACGAGGCCGCCGCCTCTCCCTTCGGCGCGGCAGCCCTGAACGCCGCCGCTTCCCAGATCGGCAAGCCGTACGCGCGCGGCGGCACCGGCCCCAACTCTTACGACTGCTCCGGTCTGACGCAGTGGGCGTACGCGCAGGCCGGCGTGCACATATCCCGCGTCACCTACACGCAGGTCAACGACGGAGCCCGGATCGGGATGAGTGCGCTCAAGCCCGGTGACCTGGTCTTCTTCAACAACACCGAGCACGTCGGCCTCTACGCGGGCAACAACCAGGTGCTGCACGCCCCCTACCCGGGTGCCTACGTGCGCTACGAGTCGATGAGCACGATCGGATCGTTCCAGTTCGGGGTACGTGTGACGGGCTGACGTCGGCCCCTGCTGCGGTCGGTGCCCGGACGTGCTCGCGACCGAGCCGGCCGGGCGGCTGACGAAGGTGATCGCGCGCCAGGTGGTCGGACGGTCGGACGAAGCGACACGCTTTGGCGGTGCGTTTGGTCACCGCGCCGTGTGCGGCATGCGCGTGTTTTCGCAGATCGCGATCGTGTTACGGGGGCCGCGCCAGTCGGTGGGGGACAATCTGCAGCTCTCGTCGTCCTTGACCGCGTACAAGGTCACCGGTGTGTCCGTGGCGTACGTGCCGGCCTGAGGCTCCTGGCTGCACACCGTCCAGTTGCGGTCATAGCTCTGCAGCGTCGCGGTCTCGGCGTCGGCATCGTCCTCGATGACGGGCGCGGACGGGGCTGAGTCCTGTGGGGCTGAGTCCTGGGTGACGTGCTCCTCCGCCGAGCCGCCGGTGCGCTGGCCGCTGCTGTGCGACGAGCTGGAGCCGGCCGGGAGGCACGGCGGTGGTCCTGTGACACGAAGGGGTGAGGTGAGGGCAGACTGTCGCGGTGAAGATGACAGAAACCTACGCCGCCACCGTCGCCGCAGTGGCACCGGTGATCCTGCTGGTGGCAGTGGTCGAGATCAACAACCGTCGGCAACGGGTGCGTGAGCTGTACGAAACCCTCACGGGCCCCATCACCCTGATCCGTGCGATGTTCCGCGACGGCGGTGATCCCTCTGCACAGCAGGTGGAAGACATTGCAGAGCAGATGCGGGCGACGAATATGGGCGCACGGACAGGTCTGAGCATGGTGTTGTACGTCCTGTCCGCCGTGGCGATCATCACGCTGTTGTTCCTCGCCGAGCTCGCGTCCCTGCTGTGGCTGACCGGAGCCCCGACGGAGACTGCCTCGGGCGTAGCCCTGTTCTGCGCCGTGGCATTGGGGGCCGGGTTCGCGTGGGTCGCGTACGCTCCTATGCTCGCGCTCCTTCTCCCGATATTGCGCAACCTCGTGTACGTGCTGGGCGGAGTCGCCGATTATCGGCGCTTTCGGCGCCTTCTGCGGCACTACCGTGCTCAGGGCACTGCCCCAACCCAGGCGGCCCCCAACGCATCGGACGCGTGACGGTGTCGGCCAGTGGTCCACGGCGCTCGGATGTCCGGAAGCGATGTGACACCGCTTCAGATACGTGTCGTTGGATGGGTCACCTCCGGCGAGCGGCCTCAGCTCCGGTGGGAGTCCTCGGACTGATGTGGCGGGGATTGTCCGCGCACGGAGTGCCAGCGTGACCGGGTCTGCTCGACGATGCTGTCCCACTGGCGGCGGACCTCGTCCTGGGAGGGACGCCTTCCCTGCCGGATCCGGACGAGTTCATCTCGTACCTCCCGCCCCAGCGCCGCTGACAGGACGAGGGCGAGCATGGCGCCGAAGAGGACCGACGCCATCCCGAAGACCGAACCGGCCGCGCCGTAGCGCGAGGCGTAGGAGTTGAACAGGCGCGGCAGGTAGACGGTCGCGAGCACCGAATAGGCCGAGGTCAAGGCAGCCGCGCAGATGGCGAACGGGAGCAGGGTCGCAGCGGCGAGCCGCTTCGCGGAGAGGATCCGGCCGCTGTAGGTGAAGAAGACGGTGGTGACCGGGACTTCGCACAGTGCGGCAGCCAGTCCCAGGCGCCCTCCGTCCAAGACCACGTAGAGCCACCCGATCACCGCGGTGTAGAAGCTGAGCGCGCAGATCCACCACAGGCCGTTGCGCGTGTTGCGCACGCCGAGAGGTTTCAGTTCCCAGGTCTGCTCGATCAACCGCTGCATGGTCCGGGAAAAGCTCAGCACCGAGATCGCCAGAAACACCGTCCCGAAGACACCGACGCCGGCACTTGCTGCTTCGGCAGAGAACACCGCCCGTACGGCCTCAGCGCCTTCGCCGGTGAGCCCGTAGCGGTTGATGATCCGGTCCGCGGCCTCACCGCCGAAGACGGTACCGCTCAGCACCGCCAGCGGGATGAGCGCAGTGAGCGCACCGGAGGCCAGAGCCATCGAGCGGTCGAAACCCGCGATCTTCTGGAACCGGCCGATGACACGCAGCACAAACGAAGGACGCAGCCAGAACGTCAGCGTTCTGATGAGCCGCTCACGGTTGATTCCCGCCGTCCTGCCCTCCGCTGATCCAAGGTCATATATGGCGAAGCGAGCCTAAAGGAGATTCACTTCCAAAGCGTCAGTCGACACAGGAACCGGCACAAGGAGGTACCGGAGGAGAAGGCCGGGGGCACGGGCTCCGTGGTCACGGCGAGGGCCAACGCGCTGACGACCATGTGGAGACCGGAGGCGACGCGCCGCGCGCTGGGTGACGTGTCGGCCACGATGACGAGCGGCTTTCCTTCCTGCGCCTGCTGCTGGTGGATCGCGGTCATGCCGCCCCGTGCGCGCAGCGCCCGAACGGGGCGGCCCCTGTGATGACCGTTCCGGGTTCAGCTGGATGTGGGCGTCGTGCGGGGAGAGCGGGTTTCGAGGCGCACGACGATGCCCTTGGAAGTGGGCTGGTTGCTGATGTCGGCGACGCTGTCCAGCGGCACCAGGACGTTCGTCTCCGGGTAGTAGGCGGCGGCCGAGCCCCGGGCCGTCGGATAGGGGACCACTGCGAACCCCTCGGCGCGCCGCTCGGTGCCGTCCCCCCAGACACTGACCAGGTCGACCTGCTCACCTTCGGTGAGACCGAGTCCGCGGACGTCGTCGGGGTTGACGAGTACGACGTGGCGGCTGCCGTGGATGCCGCGGTAGCGGTCGTTCTGCGTGTACGGGACGGTGTTCCACTGATCGTGCGAGCGAAGGGTCTGCAGCAGCAGATGGCCCGCGGGCGCGCGCGGCACCACCGGTTCGTTGCAGGTGAACAGGGCTTTGCCGACCGCGGTGCGGAACACGCCTTCGTTCACGGGGTTGGGCAGCTGGAAGCCGCCCGGGCGCGTGACGCGCGCGTTGAAGTCGTGGAACCCCGGGACGATGCGGGAGATGCGCTCGCGGATCGTGCCGTAGTCCGCTTCGAACTCGTCCCAGGGGATGTCCGCCCGGCCGTCGAGTGTGCGCCTGGCCAGTCGGCACAGGATCGCGACCTCGCTGAGCAGGACAGGGGAGGCCGGTTCCAGGCGCCCTTGGGAGGTGTGCACCTGGCTCATGGAGTTCTCCACCGTGACGAACTGTTCACCCGAGGCCTGCAGGTCACGTTCGGTACGGCCGAGAGTCGGCAGGATCAGTGCCGTGGCACCGCAGACGGTGTGCGACCGGTTCAGCTTGGTGGAGATGTGAGCGGTCAGCCGGCATGTACGCATGGCCTCCTCGGTGACCGCGCTGTCGGGGGCGGCCCGTACGAAGTTCCCGGCCAGTGCGAGGAACACCTTCACCCGGCCCTCGCGCATCGCTTTGATCGAGTTCACCGAGTCCAGCCCGTGGGGACGCGGAGGGTCGAAGCCGAACTCCTTCTGGAGCGCGTCGAGGAAGGCGTCGGGCATCTGCTCCCAGATGCCCATGGTGCGGTCGCCCTGGACGTTGCTGTGTCCGCGCACCGGGCAGGCGCCGGTGCCGGCCCGCCCGAGGTTGCCGCGCAGCATCAGGAAGTTGACGATCTCCCGGATGGTGGGCACCCCGTGCTTGTGCTGTGTGATGCCCATCGCCCAGCAGACGATGACGCGTTCGCTGCGCAGAACCTCGTCGCGGACCTGCTCGATCTCCTGCCGGGTCAGTCCGGTCGCTGCGCGTACGTCGTCCCAGTCGACGGTGCGGGCGTGCCGGGCGAACTCTTCGAAGCCGGAGGTGTGGGCGTCGATGAAGTCGTGGTCCAGGACGGTTCCCGGGCGGGCGGCCTCGGCCTCCAGCAGCAGGCCGTTGAGGGCCTGGAACAGGGCGAGGTCGCCGCCGGGCTTGATGTGGAGGAAGCGGTCGGCGATCTGGGTGCCGCGGCCGACGACTCCCCGGGGCTTCTGCGGGTTCTTGAAGCGCCGCAGCCCCGCCTCCGGCAGCGGATTGACCGCGACGATCCGGCCCCCGTTGCGCTTGGCCGCCTCCAGTGCGGTGAGCTGGCGGGGATGGTTGCTTCCCGGGTTCTGCCCGACCAGGAAGATCAGGTCGGCGTGGTGGAGGTCGTCCAGACCGACCGTGCCCTTGCCGGTGCCCAGTGTCTCGTTGAGGGCGAATCCGCTGGACTCGTGACACATGTTGCTGCAGTCGGGTAGGTTGTTGGTGCCGAATGCGCGGGCGAAGAGCTGCAGGACGAAGGCGGCCTCGTTGCTGGCGCGCCCCGAGGTGTAGAAGACGGCCTCGTCGGGGGAGTCGAGCGTGGTGAGTTCCTTGGCGAGCACGCCCAGGGCGTCGTCCCAGCTGATCGGCTCGTAGTGGTCGGAGTCAGGGCGCTTGATCATCGGCTCGGTGAGCCGCCCTTGCTGGTTGAGCCACATGTCGGAGCGGCCGGCGAGATCGGAGACGCTGTGCTGCCGGAAGAAGTCGGCGGTGATACGGCGCCTGGTCGCCTCGTCGTTGATGTGTTTGGCACCGTTCTCGCAGTACTCGTTGCGATGGCGCCGGCCGGGGGCCGGATCCGCCCAGGCACAACCGGGACAGTCGATGCCGCCGACCTGGTTCATGGCCAGCAGGTCCACGCCCGTCTTGCGCGGGGAGGTCTGTTCCAGGGAGTACTCCAGCGCGTGCACGACCGCCGGGACTCCGGCCGCCCACTTCTTCGGTGGCGACACGGAAAGGGGGGTTTCCGTCTCCTCAGCGGGCGGGTTCTGCATGGGGTTCGCCTTTCTCTTGCCGGGTTCTGGTACGCGGGTCAGCCGACGGGCCAGTGAGCCACGCGGCTGCGGGGCGGTTCCGGGTGGTCGTGCTGCACCCGGCCGTTGCGGATGGTGCTCCGCCAGCCTCCGCCGGCCTGTCCCAGGCCTTCGATGAACCCCTTGAAGTTCCGCAGTTCGCGGTGCAGGAGCCGGGCGATCAGCCGCGTGGCGCGCGGTGAGCCGGAGAGCGCCTTCGCGGCTCCCCGTGGCCGCAGCAGTATCCGGACGGTGACGGCCGTACCGCCCCCTTGCGTCGGCCGGAACTCCACTTCGCCCTGGTGCGAGGGGTGCTGCTCCAGGCCGCGCCAGGCCAGATAGGCATCGGGATCCTGCTCGACGATCTCCACGGCGAAGCGGTGGCGCAGCGGGCCGTAACCGAGCGTCCACACGGTCACGGTCGGCCTGACCTGTTCGACCCCGCGCACCACGGTCGTGAACCGGGGGAACGTCTTGAACTGCGTCCACTGGTCGTACGCCGTCCGCACTGGCACGCCGACCTCGACCGTTTCCTCGACGTGCCGCTCTCGCAGCGGCCGACGCCGGGAGTCGCCGTCGCCTGGAGTGGGTCGTGCAGGATCCGGATCAGCCGGTTGCAGGTCGTGTTCGCGCGCCATCGTCGCCTCTCCTGCGCTGCGAGGGCCGGGCCGCTCACCTCCGGCGCCTCTCGTGTGTCACGGGCTGTTCTCCCGGTTCCCCGATTGCGGTGTCCGAGTCGCCCTGACGCGGAATGGTTCAGGCCGATGGCGCACAGGCCCGCTGACAGCAGCAGGGCCCTTCGAAGATCAGCAGTCGACTTCCAGCCGTCACGTCCACGTGAGGGCAGCGGCAAGTTCGGCCCATGGCTTGTAGCGGCAGTCATGCGACGACCTGGGCACGGGCCGCGAGCATCACGGGGGAGCGGACTCAAGGCCGAGGACTGAGGGCACTCTTCTCCGGCGACTCCACGAACGAGTTCCCGCTACGTCGCTACAGCGAGGCGTCCAACCCCGCACGTCGCAGTGCCCTGGTCATCGCCGGTAGGTCCGGGGCGCCTCCCTCCAGCGAGGAGACGTGTTGTCCGAGCAGTTCCGGGGTCAGGCGGCGGGCCTCGGCGTGCTCCATGAGGAGTGCGCGTGCGGGCCTGCCGTAGCCGACGTACTCGTCCAGCAGCCTGTGAGCCTCGTCGCGCTCCACGAACCGGCTCATCCCGCAGTCCAGACCGTCGTCCTCGAGGCCCTCGGGGTAGGGGGCGCGGGCCCAGGCGCCGTTGTCGTACCAGTACACGCAGCCCAGCTCGTTGCCCGCGAGACGGTCGCGCAGTTCTTCGTGGGGAAGCCAGTCAGGGCCGCCCGCCAGCATGTCGACCGGCGGCTCGTGCCACTTGCATTCGCTGGATTCGTCCTCGCCGTACAGTACGTACCGCCCACCGCCCCAGCGGGAGAACGTCCACCAGGTGCAGCCACTGTCGTCGAGGTGCAGTCCCTCGTCGTCGATCCAGGTACCGGTACGGTGGCGCGCACGCTCGTCCTCGGTGGTGGCCGCCACGACGGCCACGAGCGCCCATCGCGCCCACAGCACTTCGGGGTCCGGAAGGTTCTCCGGCAGTCCCGGCCTCTGGATCGTCATCCGCTCTTCCCTTCGTCGATCATGAGGGACCGTACCGTGCGGCACGGACAGGCCGGCGCGGCTGGGGCACGTACCCGCACTTCACTGGGCGGCGGGAACGATCGCGTGGATGGCTGCCGCCAAGTCGGTCGCGGTAGCGGAGGCCGCCGGGAGACGGCCATGCGGAACGCGTCGTGGGGTCGTTCCCGGTGAAGTGACCGCACGGCCGGCCGGAAGGCCGGCTCTCGCCCGCCCCCGGCCTGGCCCTCTTGTCAGCCGAATTCCGGTTCCACCGGCAGCCATAGTTCGGCGTCGGCCTCGTTTGTCCCGGGCGACAGGCGGGTGCGCAGGATCTCGGGTCCGGTGCGACTGCGGTACGGGTTCGACGGGAACCACTCGGTGAAGACGTCCCGCCACAGCTCCTGAATCGCCTGCGGCGCCGGCCCAGAGGCGGTGAAGACCGCCCAGGTGCCGGCCGGCACGGCCAAGGCGGTGGCGCCCTCCGGGGCAGCCGCGGACGTGATCACCGCGTGGTAGTAGTCGAGCTCGGTGCCCTCGGCACGGCTGGGGTCAAGATTGTCGCAGACGGCGACGATCCCTTCCGGCTCCTGGTCCGACAACTGCTTCAGACGCTCCACCCGCTGCGGGTCGATGCCGCGCACGAAGTCGATGATCGCCTGGTTCGGCCCCGCATGCACCAGCGGTACACGCTTCTTGAGGCCCACGACACTGAAGTCCGCCTTGTCCACAACGCGATATCGCATGCTGCTGCTCCCTTCGACGATGAGACGGAAGGCCATCCGGGGCTGAGAGCTGAGCGCCGCGCCCGTACGTCGGGCCTCGCTCGGGCCGACGCCGTGCATGGCCCGGAACGCCCGAGCGAACGCTTCGCCGGAGCCGTAGCCGTAGCGCACCGCGATCTCCAGCAGCGTTGCCCGACTCGCGAGCACATCGGCTCCCGCGAGGGTCAGCCGACGGCGCCGGATGTATTCCGACAGCGGCATGCCCGCGAGCGCCGAGAACATCCGACGCAGGTGGTACTCCGAGGTCGCCGCGACGCGGGCGAGTGCGGCCACCTCGATGTCCTGGTCGAGACGGCACTCGATGTGCTCCATCGCCTGGTTGAGCCGCTCCAGCACGCCCGTCTCCCTTCCTCTTGACGACCACCACGCTAGGCAGGGCTCACCATGCCCGACCCGACATCCTGTGCCCGATCAAGTCGGGTGCGCAGGAACGCCAGGACGGCGGGGCGGGCGCGCCCGCGGCCGCTGGGACGCATCCGTCGGCAGCGGACAGCACACCATCCCCTCACTGCCCGGGACTTTCGTGCACCGATGCGCGCACGGAAGTCCGGGGCGCGAGGAGCAACCTGACGGACCACCATGAGGTCTCCCTCCGTGAGCGCCGCGAACAGGCGGCTGACTGCCGGAAGGTGCCCGTGTGAGAAGTGAACCCGATCTCCATCTGATGGTTCCCGACCACTTCGACGATTCCGACGCCGATTCCCAAGTACACCCCGTGGCACGGAAGATGTTCTTCGGCTCGCGGATGGCCGACCCCTTCGCCGAAGCCGCCGAATGGATCACGGCGCACGACGTCCGCGTCCTCGACACGGCTTGGGAGAACGCCCCCGCCGACGAGGAGTTCTCCTGTGTGCTGAGCGTGTACTTCGTTTTCGAGGACGACGAAGAGGACTGAGCGGCAGGGCCGTCGAGCGGTCATGCACTGGCCGCACCCGCAGGGCACGGCCTCAGTGAGGCGGCTGCGCCGCGTGGGTTGACCGTGGTGACCGGCGTCGCTAACTTCGTGGAGTCTGCCACTTGGACAACGTTCATGATATCGAACGGCGTTGGCGCCCGGTCGGTCGCTGCACGGTCCTGCGTGATGATCGACACCATGTACCGCTGAAACAACCCGAGTGTGCTCATTCATAGGAGTGGGAGCGCTCCCATGCGGTGCGGCCTGTTGGGGGGGCGCAGCCGAGAAGGTGCCGGAGTGCGCGCTGCAGTCACGAGGAGGAGACATGGCGCAGAGTCGGAAGGAGCCCGTCGAAGGGCGAAGGTCAGCGAGCCGGAGGGCCGTCGTGGCGTCGATGGGTGCCCTGCCCCTCCTCGCCGCCACGGCGCCGTTCGCGAGGGCCTCCGACGCCGGGTCCGCGACGGCCGCCGCCGCAGCGGTCATCGACCCGTCGGCGACGCGGCAGACGATCCGGGGCTTCGGCGGTATGGCTCACGCCGCGTGGATCGGCGACCTCACCGCGGCTCAGCGGGACATGGCATTCGGGACTGGTGACGGGCAGTTGGGATTCACCCTGTTACGGATCCCGGTGCCCGAGGACCGGGCGGCCTGGAGCCCCGACCTGGCGACGGCGAAGCGCGCGGTGCAACTCGGGGCCGCCGTCATCGCGTCACCTTGGAACCCGCCCGCCTCCATGGTGGAGACCTTCGTCCGCGGCACGCAGACCGACGCACGTCGTCTCAGGTACAGCATGTACGGCGCATACGCCCAGCACCTGAACGACTTCAACACCTACCTCCGCAACAACGGAGTGAATCTGTACGGCATTTCGGTGCAGAACGAGCCCGATTACGCCCATGACTGGACGTGGTGGACCCCGGCCGAGATGGTCCGGTTCCTCAGGGAGAACGCCGGCACGATCGGTACCAGGGTCATCGCGCCGGAGTCCTTCCAGTACCTGAAGAACATGTCGGACCCGATCCTCAACGATCCCGTGGCGCTCGCCAACGTGGACGTGATCGGAGCCCACCTGTACGGCACGTCGTTCGGCAACTTCCCCTACCCCCTCTTCAAGCAGAAGGGCGCGGGCAAAGAGCTCTGGATGACGGAGGTGTACTACCCCAACAGCTCGGATTCGGCGGATCTTTGGCCGCAGGCTCTCGATGTGGGGGAGCACATCCACCGGGCCATGGTGGACGCCGAGTTCCAGGCCTACATCTGGTGGTACATCCGGCGCAGCTACGGCCCTATGCGCGAGGACGGCAGGATGAGCAAGCGCGGCGCCGCCATGGCGCACTTCGCCCGGTTCGTGCGGCCGGGGTATGTGCGGATCAGCGCGACGGCGAACCCCGCGGCGAACGTCTACGTCTCGGCGTATCGGGGTGGTGGCTCCACGGTCGTCGTGGCGGTGAACAAGGGGACGGCCGCGGTCAGCCAGCAGTTCACCATCGTGAACGGCGCCGGTTCCAGTGTCGCTTCCTGGCTGACCGACGCGAGCAGGAATGTGGCGTCCCAGGGCACGGCCGGCGTGTCGAACGGCTCCTTCACCGGCGCGCTGCCCGCTCAGAGCATGGTGACGTTTGTGATCCGTTGAACCTGGCACTCCGGTGGATCCCCGAAATCCGATGCTGACCGGACGCCGGGCATGTGCGTCCGGTCGAGCAGCCTGCCCTCGTAGAACCACGTCCGCGGCCCCGTCGCGGGTGCCTGTAGGGCCCTTGCGGGGCGATACGCCTCGACGCCCGGGCGGCCTTCGCTATTGCTGCGCGATGGCTTTGACCCAGTGTTCGACCGTAAGGACATCTGCCCACTGCGGGAACAGTCTTTCGGTGAGCATCCGGTGCACCTCGGGGTCGGTGTCCAGGCAGGCATCCGCCAGGACGGTGAGGCCGAAGTCCAGGTCAATGGCGTGCCACAGGGTGGACAGCACCACAGCGCTGGTGGCGATGCCGGTGAGGACAAGGCTGTCGATACCGCGAGCCCTGAGCACCAAGTCGAGGTCGCTGCCCGAGAACGCGCTGCCTCGCCGCTTGGTGATCACGACGTCGCCCTGCTGGGGCGCGACGTCGTCATGGATCTCCGTGCCAGGGGCCCCCTCGGTGAACAGGCCGGCCCGCACGGCGTTCGTCATCACCTTGTTGCGGGGGCTGACTTCTGGATCGCCCGGACGTAACTCGAGCATCACGTAGATCACGGTGATACCTGCGGCCCGGGCCCCGTCGATCGCCCTTCGCAAGCGCGGCAGATATCCGGAACCGTCATCGGCGATGGCCACGACGTCCCGTTGGACGTCCATCACCAGAAGTGCGCTGTTTGCCACGCTTGCCGTCCCTTCTCCGTTGGGACGAGTCTGGTGGATCAACCGAACTGGGGTGGACGTTTCAGAGATCTTCGCAGCGCCAGGCGTCAGTGCCCGCACGACCGGTGCCAGTTCTCATCGACATTTTCGTGCCCGGCGATCACCACGTGCTGCCCGGACTCGGTGACAGACGGTGTCGCACGTCAGTCACGAGGTGGATGTAAGGCTCGGCTGTGAGGCGCGCCGCCCGTTGCTCGTTCTGCCGAGGCGGGGCGGCGTCAGCAGCCGGATCCCCGGGACTACGGAACAACGGGGCAAGGGGGCAACGGGATGACCGTGCAGCCCGGGCCACAGCCCGCGTCGCGGACGTCACCGCCGATGCCCCGTCGCCACTGCAGATCTGCCCGTCACTGCCTGGCATCGGGGGAGGGCCTTGGGCCGGCGGCGCGGCGGAGCCGGTTGGCGATCGCCAGCCCCAGGCCGTCCTCCGGCGGCAAGGACGCGATGATCAGATCGCACCCTTGCTGATCGAGGTCGCGCAGGAACCCGTACAGCCCGCGCGCGTAGGCGGCCATCGATTCAGGGAGGGCCACAACGGAGTGCGCCTTCACCGGAGCGTCGGCGAAGGGGGCAGGGAGCAGGACGCCGACCTGGTGTCCGTGCTCCTGCGCGCTCTGCGCGTCGGCGATGACCTTCTCGGGCTCGACGAGGATGACCCGCGCCCGTGGGGCGTAGTGCGACGGATGCTGGCCCGGCACCCGGACGCTGCTCGTCGCGGGGACCGCCAGCGGGTGGCCCAGCACCGCTTCGAGGTCCTCGCGTGACACCCCGCCGGGCCGAAGGATGCTCGGGGTCTCGCCCGTGACGTCGACGATGGTCGATTCGACACCGACCTCACAGGGGCCGCCGTCCAGCACGAAGTCGACGGCATCCCCGAGCTCGGCACGGACATGGTCCGACGTGGTCGGGCTGACGGATCCGAAGCGGTTGGCGGACGGGGCTGTCACACCGCCGCCGAAGGCCGACAGCAGCGCGAGTGTGACGGGGTGGTCGGGCACGCGCACGGCCACCGTCTCCAGGCCACCGGTGGCTTCGAGGGGTACCCGGCGGCCGCGCCGCAGGACCAGCGTCAGGGGCCCGGGCCAGAAGTGCTCGGCCAGCAGGCGTGCGGTCGCCGGTACCTCCTCGACCCATTCGGCCAGCTGCTCCGCACCACCGATGTGGACGATGAGCGGGTGGGACGGCGGCCGCCCCTTGACGTGGAAGATACGCGCGACGGCGGCGGGATCCTCGGCGTTGGCGCCCAAGCCGTAGACGGTCTCGGTCGGGATGGCCACAAGGCCCCCGTCGCGCAGCACGCCGGCCGCCGTTTCGATGTCATTGGTTCTTGCCATCACCCGCGCAATCCTCTCACTGATCCCGCTCGCCGTTTTCCGTGGTCCGAGCCCCATCGGCGCATGACATCGAGCCGGCTCGGGCCTCACCTCCCGCGCACCATCCACGAAGTCGTCGTATGCGATACGAGGCGGCCGAAGTGAACCGGCGGCCCCACCTGGACCGCCAGGGCCCGCAGGGGCAACGTCGTCGCGGGTTGGCTGCTCACCCTCTGCAGAGCATTCCGCCCTTCCGATTGACGGACGAAGCCGCGCAGTCCAGCGGCAGAGGCATTGGCCGCGCATGGGCGACGAAAGCTGATGGGTCCCCCGCTGAGTGTTTCGGCTACTGAGGGGCATTCGCACGGCACACGAGTGACGCACCCCAACCCGAAGGAGACATCACCATGTTGGCCATCGTTTCCGCCGTCCTGTTCTTCATCGCGTTCTTGATCAACGCGGCTGACATCTCGACCAACGACACCTTCAGCTCGACCAATGTGATGCTCCTCGGGCTGGCCGTGCTCGCTCTGCACCTCGCGGGCATCGGCAGCGGCTGGTCGCGTGGCGGCCGCAGACGCTGACGCGCAGCGGTCAGGCCATCGGCGTGGGCCGCCCTTGCCCCGGCCAAGCCACAGCCCCCGTGCGCCTTCCTGGCGCGGTGTCGGTGGGTCCTTGCTCAGCCATGGCAGAGGTGCCGCAGGCTTCCGGCCGGGTCAGGGTGTGGGCGAGGCCTCGGTGAGTGCCATCCAGTCTCGGATCGTCTCCTGGTGTGAACCTCTCGCCGTACTCGCAGCCACCGCCTCGGCGTCCTCGACGGAACACGGTGTTCCTGCTCGGGTGAGCAGGACGAGTGGCCATGCAGGGCCGGCGCCCGCCGGCTCCCCGTCGAAGGCGGTCCAGTCCCAGGGCCCGCCGAACCTCCATGCCCGGCCGACGGCATCGGCGACCTCGTCGCCCGCCTGGAGGGATGCGTATGGGCGCATCAGCAGTTCGAAGGTGAAGGGAATCCCATCACCCGGGTGGATGGTGTACCCCGAGCCATCGAGATGGCTCTCGTCCGGGAACTCGCGATAGGACAGACCTCGAGGGAGCACCGTCACGGTCTGGGTGGGATGTGGCAGCCAGGCCGTCTCCAGCGGGGGGTCGTGGTGTTCGACGTCCGTCACGTGCACGACGGTGGGCGGCACGCCGACCTGGCAGACGTCTCCCGCCTTCAGCTGTTCGGGCGGGGGGTCCGTTCGAAAGAGCTCGGCCTCCACCTCAGGTGAGAAGCTCCCGACGCTGTTCACGCCGAGGGCGACGACCCCGTTCCAGCGTGCGAACTCGTTCTCGGTGTCGATTTCCCACCATGGCCATAGCACCGACACGTGATCCCACGTGACCCCCTGCACGACCCTGGTCACCGTGAACGGGCAAGCAACCGACAGCACGTCACCGACTCGGAAGTCCCCCTCATGGATCATTCGATCAGGGTAGTCGGGCTCCTTTGTCGGGCCTGCGGGCCACCTCTGCGCACAGGGGGTCAACTAGCGTGATCAAAGGCCAACTATCGCGCACAGTCACACCAGCCGCGGCAGATCCCGGTGTCCGAAGCGACATGAAATTCGAACGCATGATCTAATTCCAGTATGGACCTGATCGACTTCCCCGACGACCTGGTGCAGACGCAAGCCGCCTGGAACGCCACTTACCAAGCACTCGCCGCGCCCAGCCCCCGCAACAGCACCACCCTGCGCCGCCGCCTGCTCCTCCTGTCCGTACGGCTGTGGTGGCACCCGTACTGGGAGACCGTCCCCTCGGTACCGGCGGCACGGTCCGAGCTACGCGACCTCGCCCGCGCACACGCAGCCGTCCGGGTCGCGTGACCGGTCCCCCCGGTCGGCCGGAAGCGCGAAGTCGAACGACACCGGCGTCGTGCAGGCCAACGCAGGTGGCGATCAAGTACGCGTTACCGGTACGCCGGCCGGTACGCGCCGGCATGGTGGATTGCCGCAGAGGTGTGACGCTGCCCCCCCGACCAGCTCGCTGCCCTCACGGTCCGGATCAGCGCCGCACTGGCCGGCCGCCAGCGGCCGACGTTGCTGTCCACTGCTCCTGGAGGAGTTGCGGTCACGTTCTCGGTGGCTGCCGAGGCCGGATCGGCGATGAGGCGGGCCATGCCGGAAGCCTCGGCCTGATCGACGACGGGGCGTTGCGTAGAGGGCTCCCCTACGCTCCCTCGGCTGCCCTCCGCTGGGGCATGTGAACTGGCGTGCCCCGGCGTTCACGCCGGGGACGAATGCGGCGCAATACTGCGGGAACGATCTCAGTCGGAAGGGTCACTCAGCGAGGCGGCGCTTCCACCAGAAGGGATCTTGCAGGGTCTACGGCCGCGGTGGGCGCAGGACGGGGATGCTGTCGCGGAACGCGGTGGCGTGCTTGGCGATTTCTTGGGGGTCCGGCTCCCGTGCGGCGACGCCCAGCAGTTCCCGGTAGTGCTCCTGCAGTTCCGTGAGGGTGTGGACGGAGGAAGCGGTGCCGGCGGGGGAGAAGTCGACGCGGACCTCACCGTCCTCGACGACGAAACGGCCCGCGGCCCCGCAGGTGCCGCATTCGGCGCGCCCGCCGCGCAGCACGATCAGGTCGAGGTGGCACATCGGACAGGTGCCGGGCTCCCCCAGGAACCGGACCTCGTCGTGGGGCAGCCCGAGCTGCCGGGCAACCGCGCCGCCCAGCCGCTCGGCGCGCAGCACAGTCGCCGGGTCGGTGGCTATGCCGCCGAGGCCGCCGGGGGTGGGGACTTCCATCTGGTCGGCGACGGCCATGTGCAGGGGGAAGGCCAGGGCGTGCATCGTGGGCAGCGTCAGCGTGCGCCAGTGGGGTGAGGGACAGCCGCCCACGGCGATGAAGCCGGCCACGCGCGGCTTGAGGACTCGCGGGTCAGGGGCTGTGTCGAGGCCCAGGAGGTCGAGAGGCTGCTCCTGCTCGGTCCGGCCGTGTTCGCGGCGGGCGAGGGCCTCACGGACGAAGACCACGTCCGTGCGCGGGCCGAAGGCCCGGTCGATGAGGAGCTTCAACGCTCCCGGCGCGCTGCGGGTGTAGGTGGGGGAGCTGACGATCACGCCGTCCGCGTCGAGCAGCCGGTCGCAGAACCAGGCCGCGTCGTCCCCGGCGTCCGCGGTGGCGGCGGACACCAGGGACAGGTCGGTCAGCCGTACCATCTCGACGGCTGTTCCCTCGCGCGCGGCCGCGGTGAGCGCGGCCTTCAGCAGCACCTCGGCACTGCCGTCCTTCTGTCCGCAGGCAAGTCCGAGCAGACGCATCGACGACACCTCTCTGTGTTCGGCGGTGGGGCCGGTCCGCCGGGCCTCGTGGGCTCCGGCGGACCGGTGTGGGAGCGGATGGCGGGGCGGTCAGCCGCGCAGGGTGGCGGCCAGCCAGTCGGCGCTGCGGCTGATGATCTCGGGGAAGTGGTGCGAGAGGATCTCGTAGTGCTGGCCCGGGTACTCGATGAGCTGCTTCGGGTCGGGGATCCGCTCGTACATCTCCCGGGCCTCCTCGACCGGGGCGACGGTGTCCTTGGAAGCGAGGATCATCAGGACCGGGGCGGTGATGCGTTCGGCGTAGGCGCGCACCTCCATCTCGAAGATGCGGTCGAGGGTCGAGATGGTGATCTCGTTCCGGAAACTGGGCAGGTCATGGATCATGTTCTCGACGAACTCCAGGCCCTCCTGGTCGCTGAACATGACCGGGTCCCCGGGTTCCGGGACGCCGTGCAGGCGGATGCTGGCGGCCGGCTCGCCGCGCAGCTGTGCCTGACGGTCGGTGGGGATGAGCGCTTCCAACTCCGCGAGCGTGTCGGCCGGTTGGAGGGTGCGCGCGCTCCAGCCGCTGACCGGGGGGATGATGCTGACGACGGCCTTGACCCGGCGGTCGGTGGCGGCCGTGAAGAGGGAGTTGGCGCCACCGATGCTGATGCCCCACAGGGCGATGCGGTCGGGGTCGACGTCCTCGCGCAGGGTCAGTTGGGTGATGACGTCGCGCAGGTCCCGGCACTGCTGCCAGGGGTCGAACTGCTGACGGGGTTCGCCGTCGCTGTAGCCGGTGTTGCGGTGGTCGTAGATCAGACAGGCCAGACCGGCGTCGGTGAAGCCCTGGGCCATGGCGAACATGGATTCGGCGGGGCCGCCGAGGCCGCCCTGGAGGATGGCGACGGGCGGGCGTTCGGGGCCGTCGGTCGGGCGGAACAGTTTGCCCCGCAGGGTCAGTTCGGAGACGCGGAACTCGATGTCCTCGGTGACAGGGGCATGGTCTCTCCTCGCCGGTGCGGCTCGTGTGGGGGAAGGGGGTCAGGTGTGGCTGACGGGGAGGTCGTCGGGCAGGAAGTCGACGTCGGCGGCCCGCGGGTCGGCCGAGGCGCGCAAAATGGGGAAGACCTCGGCCCGCATTTCGGTCTCGTACTCGGCCACGGCCTCCACCACGGGTGTGTCGCCGCGGGCGGCGCGCTCCAGGGCCCGGGTGAGAGCCGCGGCGTCGCGCAGTGCGGTGTTGGCGCCGGAGCCGAACGAGGGAGGCATGGCGTGGATGGCGTCGCCGAGCAGGGTGACACGGCCGGCCTGCCAGGGCTCTGCCGGCTGTAGGTGACGCGTGGCCACCGGGAAGATCGTCGACGCGTCGACGTGCTCGACGAGTTCGGCCAGGGCAGGGTCCCAGCCCTGTACCGCGGTGCGCATCAGCGCGTGCAGGGATTCGGCGGAGCTGTTCCACAGGTCGGGAGCCCCGGCGGCGACCGGGCTGCCGGGCGGAAGGGCGAGGTTGACCATGATGTAGGGATCGACGGGATCGATGGGAGCGCCGGGCGCCAGTTCGGCCACCGCCTCGGCGACCGGTCGGCGAGGCCGGTACACGCCGTACGCGAACATCACGCCGTTCGGCCCCGCGGCGACGGCGAAGCCGTCGAACAGCGCCTCGGGCAGACTCGCCGCCAGATCGTCGGTCAGCGGTGCGACGGAGTACAGGCCGCGCATTCCGGTGTCCACGACCGAGACGTCGGGCAACAACTGCCTGCGCACGGCGGAGTTGATGCCGTCGGCGGCCACCAGTACGTCCCCGGTCTCGCTCGTGCCGTCGTCGAGCAGCACGCGCACCTTGTCGCCGTCCGTCTCGAAGCCGGTGACGGTGCTGTCGTAGCGGACGATGTCCTCCAGACCGAGGCCCATGATCTGGCGCAGCGTGCGCCTGTTGACGGCTGTGTGGGGTCGCCGCGTGTCGTTGGGCGGGCCGATGTGGGGGCGGGCGCCGAGTTCGCGGGCCTGGTGGTCGAGCAGGACCATCACCTCACGGCGCGGCGTCTCACGCGAGGTCTGCATGTACAGCTCGAAGAGGTTGTCCGGCAGGCACTGCTGGAGAGCGCGGCCGCCCGCGCCGTTCATGTGCAGGCGGTAGCCCGCCCGTCCGATGCCCGGCGCGCTCTCGTGGACGGTGCAGCTGATGCCCGCGCGGCGAAGTCCCTGCGCCAGACAGAGCCCTCCGATGCCTCCGCCGGCGATCAGGACATGGAACGACGGCATTGTCGCCTCCTTGATGGGCTCGGGAACACCTGCATCGATCGGTGCAGGCCCGAGAATGCGAACGTCTGGGGTGGCGGCGGTTGGTCTGACACGAGGTCCCGCCGAGCCGTGTCACCACTCTCGCGTCCGCCCAGGGATCAGGGAAGCCGAAATCACCTATGCTCGACATAGACAAGGCTGATGATCATTCGAGGTGGGTGCCGTGACGCTGGACCTCAACCTGCTGCCGCCGCTGGAGGCGCTCCTCCAGGAGCGCAGTGTGACGCGGGCCGCACAACGGCTGGGCCTGAGCCAGCCGTCGTTGAGCGCGGCCCTGGCCCGGCTGCGCCGGCACTACGGCGACGAACTCCTCGTCAGGGTGGGAAACAGCTACGAGCTGACCCCCTTGGCGGAACGGCTGGTGGAACACACCGAGCAGGCCCTGAGCTGGGCGGACCGGGTTCTCCAGACGCGCCCCGACTTCGATCCCACGCAGGCCCGGCACGAGTTCACCGTGATCATGGCCGACTGCCAACTGCCCACGTTCGGGCGGGCCTTGGCCGATCTGGTGCGCGCCGCCGCGCCGAACGTGCGGTTGCGGTTCCAGCACAGCACCGAGCGGGTCGTGCAGCAGGCGCTGGACAACCTGCGCACGGTGGACGCGCTCGTCCTGCCGCAGGGGATCCTGTCGAACATCCCCACCTTCGACCTGTACAAGGACCGTTGGGTGTGTGTGGTGTCCGCCGACCGGGCGCCGGCCGTCCTCGGGCGGGACGAACTGGCCCAACGCCCTTGGGTGTTGCCCTACCGTCACCCGTCGCCGGTCTTCTCGCCGCTGAACCGCCTGCACGCCGAGGGCATCGAACCGCGCGCGGAGATCGTCACGGAGAATTTCCTGGCCATTCCCCACCTGGTCGCGGGGACCGACCGGATCGGGCTGATGCCCGAACGGGCCGCGATCCCCAGTGTCTCCGGACAGCCGATCGCGGTCGTCCAACCCGCTTTCGAGATCGGCCACTTGGTGGAGTCTCTGTGGTGGCATCCGCTCCATGAGCGGGAGCCGGCCCATATGTGGCTGCGTCGTATCGCCGCTCAGGCCGGCCAGACCGTCGAAAGCGGCCCTGTGGTTTAAATCTGTAACACCATGCTAGCCTCCGGATGTCCAAATTTGGATTTCTTTTCTCTCGCATGCCATCCGGAGTGCCCAGTGAACATCCTGTTGTGGGTTGTCCAGTCCCTCCTCGCCGCCGCCTTCCTCGCTGTGGGCGCCATGAAGATCTTCCGGAACAGGACTGAACTCGCGGCCACCTTCGGCTGGGTCGAGCAGTTCTCCGACCCGAGCGTCAAGGCGATCGGCGCCCTGGACGCCCTGGTGGGCTTCGGCCTGGTCCTCCCAGGCGCCACGGACATCGCCCCGACGCTGGTCCCCTGGGCGGCGCTCGGCGGGATAGCGCTCGCGGGCGGCGGTTCGGTAGTCCACCTGCGCCGGTCCGAGACCCAGCTCGCCGCCGTGAACGTCGTCTACCTAGCCCTGCTGGCCCTGGTCGCCTGGGGCCGCTTCGGCCCGTACGCCTTCTGACGACCCGGGACCGGGCTGGCCACCGTTCCACGGACCGACCTCATTCTCCGGTTCGCCATCGCCGCGGCGGCTCGCCCCAGTGGTACCGAGGTACCACTGGGATGCCGAAGTGTCCCCCCTGGTCCCAGGGATGCGGCCGGTTCCGTTCCTAGCTTTGAGGCATGCGCTCCGGACCGGCCGGAGCGGGGGAGTGGATCGGGAGCAACCCATGATCGAAGTACGGGAGTTGACCAAACGGTATGGGGACAAGACCGCGGTGGACCGATTGAGCTTCAGCGTGAAGCCAGGTCAGGTCACCGGTTTTCTCGGCCCCAACGGAGCCGGCAAGTCCACCACGATGCGCGTGATCATCGGCCTGGACGCGCCCACCAGCGGCTCCGCGACGGTGAACGGCCGCCGCTACGGCCGACACGCCGCGCCGTTGCAGGAGATCGGTTCGCTGCTGGAGGCACGGTCGGTCCACCCGGGCCGCACCGCCTTCGCCCACCTGACGGCTCTGGCCCGTACCCACGGGATTCCCCGCCGCCGCGTCGACGAGGTCATCGAACTGGCCGGGCTGCCCAGTGTGGCTCACAAGCGGGCCGGGGCCTTCTCCCTGGGCATGGGCCAGCGGCTCGGCATCGCGGCGGCCCTGCTCGGCGACCCGGAGATCATCATGCTCGACGAGCCGGTCAACGGCCTGGACCCGGAGGGAGTGCTGTGGGTGCGTGAGTTGCTGTCGGGGCTGGCCGCCGAGGGACGGACGGTGATGCTGTCCTCGCATCTGATGAGTGAGACGGCGCTGATCGCCGATCACCTGGTCGTCGTCGGCCGGGGCCGGCTCCTGGCGGACACCACGGTCGAGGGACTGATCCAGGAGGTCGGTGGCAGGGGCGTGAAGGTCGCCACCACGGAGCCGGAACGCCTGCGCTCGCTGCTGTCGGGGCCGGGCGTCACCATCACGTCCTCGACCGCGGAGGAACTGGTCGTGGTGGGCGTGGACGCGCGCGGCATCGGCGCGGTCGCCGCGCGGCACGGGATTCCGCTGTACGAGCTCACCCCGCAGACCATCTCCCTGGAGGAGGCGTTCATGGACATCACCAGCGACGCGGTGGAGTACCACAGTGTCCCCGCCGAGACTGCCGCCCGGAGGGCCGCCTGATGACCATCACCGTCGCGCCGGACACCACGGGCGCCGCACATGCCCGCCGCGACCGGCCTGCCTACCGCGTCACCGCGCTCGGGGTGTTCCGCTCGGAGTGGGGCAAGTTCTGGTCGCTGCGTTCCAGTTGGATCACCCTGGGCGTCTCTGTGTTCCTGCTGACCGCCATCGGTGCGATCGCCGCCGCCACGTACAGCCCGGGCAGCAACGGCGGCGGTCCGCCCGGACCGTCCTCCGGCGCCGAGGACGCCGTCAGCGTGGCCCTGACGGGCCTGACGTTCGCCTCACTCGCCGTCGGCGTACTGGGGGTCCTGATGTCAGCCGGTGAATACAGTACGGGCATGATTCGCTCCACGCTGGCCGCGGTGCCCAGGCGACTGCCCGTTCTGTGGTCGAAGAGCGTGGTCACCGGCGTACTCGTGGTGCCCGTGGCCGTCATCGGGGCGCTGGCCGCGTTCGGGCTGGGTGTTCCGTCCCTGGACGGCCGGAGCATCTCCCTGTCCCTCGGGGACGACGGGGTGCTGCGCTCCCTGATCGGAGCGGGCCTCTACCTGGGACTGGTCGGCGTGTGGGGTGTGGCCCTGGGCTCGCTGCTGCGCTCCACCGCCAGCGGCATCACCGTCCTGGTGAGCAGCCTGCTGATCCTGCCGGGCCTGACCTCGCTGCTGCCCGCGTCCTGGAAGGACGACATCACCCCGTATCTGCCCAGCAACGCCGGCCAGGCGGTGACGCACCTGCACCAGGCCGGCGACTCGCTCGGCCCCTGGGCGGGCCTGGCGGTGTTCGCCGGATGGGTGGCACTCACACTGGCCGGGGCGGCGTACCGGCTTGTCCGTACGGACGTCTGACCGGCCGGGTGAGGGCATGCCTGCAACGGATACGACAGGAGGGGCGGAGGCCGCCGGCGCGGGCCGCCGCCCCTGCTCCGGCGGACCGGCCCTCGCGCCGCCCCCCGGACTGGAGGCGGCCTGGTCGCATCCGCTCATGGGGCGGCTGCTGCGCGCGCAGCGGCACCTGACTTGGAGCGGCCGTCGGCATCCACGGCTGTTCGACTCGGCGATCGTGCTGCTCGTCGCCGCGGTGACGGTGTTCCAGACTTACTCCCCGGGCGAGCACGGCCCGTTCGGCGAGGTCCGGACGCTCGCCGACCTGCCGCTGGGCGTCGAACTGGCCATGTCCGCCGTGCTCGTCGTGCCCTTGTGGTGGCGGCGCAGGGCGCCGACCGCCGTCTTCATGGTGATCGCGGCGTGCGCGCCGGCCCCCATGGCGCTCGGCCTGCTGTTGCCGACGGGTGGGTGCGTGCTCCTAGCCCTGTTCAACCTGGCGCTGAACGGCCCTCTGCACAGGCTGGGTTGGGCGGCTGCCGCGACGGCCCTCGAGTTGAGCGCGGTGGTGTGGTTCCTCGCCCCCGCCGACCGCCTGTGGCAGGGCCTGCTGACGGTGGCGAGTCAAGAGAGCGCCGCGATCGCCGTGGGCCTGGCCCTGCGCACCCGGCGGGTGTACCTCGCGGCGCTGGAGGACCGGGCGGCCCGACTGGAGATCGAGCGTGAACAGCGCGAGAGGCTGACCGCCGCCGCCGAACGCTCCCGCGTGGCCCGCGAGATGCACGACATCGTCGGGCACAACCTGTCCGTCATGGTGGGACTCGCGGACGGAGCCGCCGTCCTCGCTTCCAGCACGGGCGAGCGGTCCGAAGAGGCCCTGCGCATCATCGGGGACACCGGACGGCAGGCGATGAGTGAACTGCGGCGCGTCCTGGGTGTCCTGGGTGACGAGTCCGACGACCAGGCCGAGCGGCTCAGCCCGCAGCCCGGCGTCCGCGACCTCGACCCGCTGCTGGCCCGGGTCCGTGCGGCCGGTATGCAGGTCACCTGCCGGACGTCCGGAGACATCGACGCCCTCGGCAGCGGCGTGCAACTGACCGTCTACCGCGTCGTCCAGGAAGCCCTGACCAACACCCTCAAGCACGCGGGCACCGGCTCGGCCGCACATGTCACCGTCACCGCCGGAAACGGAGATATCCGCATCAACGTCTCCGACACCGGGCCGCCCCCCGGCGCCCGAACGCCTGTGCACCCCCTGGCAGAGTCGGACGGTCCAGGACACGGACTGGTCGGTATCCGGCAGCGGGCCGCCATGTACGGCGGCACCGTCACCGCAGGACCACGTGACGACCGGCCGGGCTGGACCGTGGACGTGACACTCACCGATCCGCCGGCGCCCATCCCGTCCCCCGCACAAGCCCCCGCCCCACGAGAACCGCAGCCCCAGGGAGAGCAGACCCGATGACCACCGTGCTGATAGCCGACGACCAGCCTCTGCAACGCCTCGGCTTCCGCATGCTGCTCCAGGGAACTCCGGGCATGGAGTGCGTGGGCGAGGCCGGACACGGCGCCGAAGCCGTCCGCATCGCCGCCGACCTGCGCCCGGACGTCGTCCTCATGGACGTCCGCATGCCCGGCATGGACGGCATCGAGGCCACCCGGCGGATCGTCGCCGCCGGCGACCGTACCCGCGTGCTGATCCTCACCACCTTCGACCTGGACGAGTACGCGTACGAGGGGCTGCGCGCCGGAGCCAGCGGCTTCCTGCTCAAGGACGCCCGCCCCGAGGAAGTCGTCGCCGGGATCCACGCGGTGGCGACAGGCGATGCGGTCGTCGCCCCGAGACTGACCAGACGCCTGCTGGACGCCCACGCCCATCGCGTCCTCTCGCCCGCCGCCCCCGCACAGCCGCACACCGACCCCAGGCTGCGGACGCTGAGCGAGCGCGAGCACGAGGTCCTGGTGGCGATCGGCAAGGGCTGGACCAACGCGGAGATCGCCGAGCGGCTGGTCCTCACGGAATCCACCGTCAAGAAGCACGTCGGCCGGGTCCTCGCGAAGATCGGTGCACGCGACCGCATCCAGGCCGTGATCACGGCCTACGACGCCGGGCTGGTCAGGCCCCGTTCCTGAGCCGCCGCAGGCACTCTGGCCCTGCCGCCGCCCAGTGCGGGGCACCACCGCGGACGCGCACGCCTGGCGCGCTTCCGGGCTCAGCGGGCGCTGGCAGGACGTGACTGTGCTGGACGACGGCGCCTACCTCAACTGCGGAATGGTTGGGCCGCACCGCAAACGCCCTTACCCGACCCCCGCGTCCGGGCAAGGAGGCTGACAACGCCGCCCACCGCAAGGCACGTGTGCGGGCCACAAGGTCCCCCGCGACTGCCGACAGTGCAACTCCGGGTCTTCTTTGCGCAGGTGCCTGAGCTCGTAGCGCTCGACGGTACGGCCGTCGACGTACCTCGATAGGTCTCTCGTTCACAAAGGTCGCGCCGGGCCGCATTCCGGGGTGGATGCGGCCCGGCGCTGTGACCGGAAGCGGGCTCAATGACGGGCGGCCGGCTCCGGTCACGTCAGAGGAGTCACTGGTGGTGAGGTGACGTCAGATAGTGCTGTCGGAGGAGTTCCTTGCCGTAGTCGTTGCCGTTGGGTGTGCGGATGATGGAGTGGACGTGCTTCTGCGTCGCGCCGCTGCCCTGGGTGGCGCCGTACGCGCCCGCCAGCGGACCGGGGGCCTGACAGTCGACCTCGACCCAGACGACGGGGCTGTGGACGCGGATGTAGAAGGCGTCGGTGTCGCCGGTGCCGCCGGCCCACGTGACGTAGGTGTCCGAGAGATGCTGGGCGACCTCGGCCATCCGTACCTTTGCGGCATCCGCCTTGGCGCGGCCCACGAACGCTTCGACGACGCCGAGGAGCTTCTTTCGCTGGGCAGCGGTCAGCTTGCTGCCCTTGAGGCCCGTGTACTCCTGGACGGTGTTGTCGGAGAAGGCGCCGGCCTTCATGGACTCGTTGGACTTGGTCGTCGATTCGATCGCGACCGCCTGCTGGGCGGCGGTGAGGGAGTTGATGAAGGCCAGCGAGGCGGCGACCTCCTCGTGGCAGACGGTGACCGTCTCGCCGTCTATCTCCATCGAGGTGGGCTCCGAGCCCCAGAAGCAGGGACTCATGACGACCTGGCTGCCGAGGACGAAGTAGTTGATGACGAGGTGGTGGCCGTCGAACTGGAAGCCCCAGGGCTCGGTCGCGGACGGGGTGCCCATCACGGTCCAGTAATAGGCGTCCTCGTTGAAGGAGTTCGTGTTGCCGATCGCTTCGCCCGCCGCCTGGTTGATCTTACGGATCTTCTCCGTGGTCTCCAGACCGTCGGCACTGAGGGCCGTCTTCAGCAGCGCGGTGCCGAGGGCCTTCTGGTCGTCGCTCAGGTCAGCGAGCGAGACCCCCTGGCGCTCGTAGGAGTCGATGTTGCTCCACAGCCGCCACTCGGTGGAGTGGACCGTGAACTGCGTGGACGTCTTCTGGTCGTCGGTGAGAGCCGCCAGGAAGGCGTTCGCCGCCGAGATGACGGGAGCCGTGGCGACCTTGGTGGAGTGGATCGTGAACAGGTCGTCGATCCGCTTCCCGTCGGTCGTCAGGCCGAAGAAGTCCTCCGTGATCGTCTGGTTGCCGGGGCCTCCGGCGCCGCCGCCCGGTCCGCCGCTGGGGGCGTCGCTCGGGCTCGCGGAGGCGTCGGCGGCGGCTTCGGCGGTGGCCGTGTCGTCGGCCATCGCGGCCCAGGCTCCGGCCCCGCCCATGGTCGCGACGGCGGTCGCACCGCTGGCGAAGAAGACCTTCCGCATGAAGTTGCGGCGGCTCGCATGGGCACCGCTGCCGGCCTTGGACTGCGGTTCCTCGGTGGTCTGTTCCCCGGTGTCGAACTCGGCCATCGTCGCTCGTTCCCTTCGTCGTGGGCGCGTCCCCGCTGGACGGCCGTCGGCGGCAACTGTGGAGGAGCGACCTGAGGCTGACCTGAAGAGGCGGGCGACATATCCGGCGGATCACCTGTGCGGGAGAGAGGAGAATGGCCCTGAGCTGGGTTTCTATGGGAGAACTTAGATTCCTTGACCGGGACGGGCACCGTGCTCGGGAGCGGTGCCGGCCCGGGGGAGTACCACGGTGAACTCCGTGCGTCCCGGTTCGCTCTCGACGTGGATGCGGCCGCCGTGTGCCTCCGCCACGGCTGCCGCGATGGCCAGACCCAGCCCCGAACCGCCCTCCGCGCCGGGGGCGCGGGAGCGGGAGGCGTCGCCCCGCGAGAAGCGTTCGAAAACCATCGGGAGGAAGTCCGGCGGGATGCCGGGACCGTTGTCGCGGACGCGGATGACGCACTCGTCCCCGGTCGTCTCCACGCCGACGGTGATCTGTGTGCCCGCGGGCGTGTGCCTGCGGGCGTTGGTGAGCAGGTTGGCCACCACCTGGTGGAGCCGGGACTGATCGCCGACGACCGTCGCGTGGCCGTCCGCGACACGCAGCGCGAGGCGCCAGTCGTGGTCGGCGCCGGCCGCCCGCGCGTCCCACACGGCCTCGGCGACCAGAGTCGCCAGATTCACCTCGACCGACTGCAGCGGCCGCCCCTCGTCGAGACGGGCGAGCAGCAGAAGATCTTCAACGAGTCCCGTCATGCGCGCCGACTGGGCGGTGACACGCTGCCAGGCGAGCTCGGCGGAGATCTGCTCGTCGCCGTGGTTCATGAGCTCGGCGTACCCGGCGATCGAGGCGAGCGGCGTGCGCAGTTCGTGGCTGGCGTCGGCCAAGAGACGCCGCATGCGTTCCTCGGTGCGCTGCCGCTCGGCAAGAGAGGACTCGACGTGGTCGATCAGACGGTTGAGCACCACGCCGACCTGACCGGCCTCTGTACCGGGATCGGTGTCCGCTTCCGGAACGCGGGTGAGTCCGGCGACCTCGCCGCGGTCCAGCGGCACTTGTGAGACCTCGGCGGCGGTGGCGGCGACCCGGCCCAGGGGCCGCAGCTGGCGTCGAATGACCGTCGTGGTGGCGGCGGCCGCGGCCGCCAGGCCGGCGGAGGCGATGACGGTTTCGACGACGACCAGACGGTCGAGCACCCGCTGTATTCCCGCTGTCGGGAGCCCGGCCAGAACGGGTACGCCGTCCCCGCCGATGGCGGTCACCCGGTAGGTGCCCAGGCCGGGGACGGTGCGTGTGTGGAGTGTTCCGTCCGGCGCGATCCCGTCCAGAGCCGCACGCTGGGCCGCGGTGAGCGTGCGCTGGTGCCCGTCCTCGGTCACCGACTCGGCGGCGACGATCCGCCCGTCGACGAACCGGGCCGCCAGAGTGCCGGTGGGCTGTCCCCGCTCGTTGAGGAAACCCAGGTCCGTAGCGCTGCCCGGCCGACGCTGCAAACCGCCCTGGCTCCGCTCGGCGGCGTCCGTGACGCGCTGGTCCAGATCCTCGTACAGATAGACCCGCTGGACGACCACCGTGGTGAGAGCCATGGCACCGCAGACGACCGCCATGGTCACGGCGACGAAGACCACCAGGCGGAACCGCAGTGAACGCCTTCCCAGACCGGTGTGGGGCGGGCGGCCGGTACGGCGCGAGAGACCCCTCATGCCGGGTCGTCCGCGGCTCTGATCGAATAGCCGACACCGCGCACGGTCCGGAGCATCGGCGTCCGGCCTTTGTCGATTTTCGAGCGAAGCGCATAGATGTACACCTCGACCAGGTTTCCCTCGCCGTCGAAGGAAGCGTTCCAGACGTGTTCGAGGATCTGTGTCTTGCTGAGCACCTGGTGGGGGTGGTCCATCAGGAACAGGAGCAGGTCGAACTCCTTGGCGGTGAGGGGGATCGGCGTGCCGCCCCGCTGTACCTCGCGGGTCTTCTCGGCCAGCACGAGGTCCCCCAGCACGCGTACGGACGCGTCCCGCTGCGACATCTCGGCATGCCCCGCACGACGGAGCAGGCCGTGCAGCCGGAGCATGACCTCCTCCAGCGAGAACGGCTTGGTCACATAGTCGTCCGCACCCGAGGACAACCCGTCGAGCCGATGTTCCAGCGCGTCGCGGGCCGTGAGCATCAGCACGGGCAGCCGGTGATACTCGCTGCGAAGATGGCGCAGCACCTGAAGACCGTCCATGCCCGGCAGCATTCCGTCGAGGACGACGATGTCGGGCGCACAGTCACGCGCAATACGCAGCGCGCTGTTCCCGTCACGCGCCGAGAAGGCACGCCACCCGGCCGCGGTGACGGCCGCGCAGAGCAACTCGGTCAGTTCGGGTTCGTCGTCGACGATCAGCACGCGAACCGTGCTGTCACGAGTACCTGAGGCGCCAGACATGGTTGTGCATTCTGGCAGTACAGCGGACGACAGGCGCATGCGCGGGGGCCTTCGCCCCGGCCGACCTGACCGCATTCGACGATGCCGATGCTGCCCGTCCTGAGCGGTGTCCTGGGCCGTCGTCCGGTCCGGGCCGCTCTACCGGACGACGGCGGAACTCCGCGCACCGGGTTGATGGTGAGGGGCGCGGGGCGTTGCCGCGGTGTCATATGTGCCCGCCCGGGGGCGTCTGACGGCACGTCGGACACGGTGAGGTTCATACGTCATGCGGGGCAGCGGCCAGCACTGCCGCGAGGCCCTCTTGAAGGTCCTTGACGAAGTAGTCGGGAACCTCCAGTGACGGGAAGTGTCCCCCGAATTCGGGCGACCTCCATCGGACGATCTGCCGGTACCGCTCCTGTGCCCAGGGGCGCGGGCACTTCTCGACGTCGCGGGGATACATGGTGATTGCTGTCGGGACGTCGACCCGAAGTTCGGGGTCGAGTGAGAGGTGGCTTTCGTAGTAGATCCGGGCTGCCGATGCACCGGTGCGTGTCAGCCAGTACAGCGTGACGTTGTCGAGAATGCGGTCCCTGGAGATCGTTTCGAACGGGCTGTCTTCGGTGTCCGACCACTCGGCGAACTTGTCGAGGATCCAGGCAAGAAGCCCGACCGGTGAGTCGACGAGCGAGTACCCGATGGTCTGCGGCCGGGTCGCCTGCTGTTTCGCGTACGCCGCGCGGTGGTGCCAGAAATCGTGGGTCTCCTCGGCCCACTGACGCTCGACCGCCGTCAGCCCGTCCGTCGTCAACCCGGGCGGTCCGTCGGCGAACGTGGTGTGGATGCCGCGAACGTGCGCCGGGAACCGGCCGCCGAGGACCGTGGTGACATTGCCTCCCCAGTCTCCGCCGTGGGCCACGAACTCGCTGTAGCCGAGCCTTCCCATCAGCTCCACCCATGCGGCCGCGATCTTTTCGGTTCCCCACCCGGTGGTGGCGGGCTTGTCGCTGTATCCAAAGCCTGGCAGGGAAGGGATCACGACGTGGAACGCCGGCGCGTCTGCTTCTTTCGGATCGGTCAGTTCGTCCACCGCGTCGATGAACCGAGCAATGCTGTCCGGCCAGCCGTGCGTCAGGATCAGAGGAGTGGCGTCTGCACGCGTGGAGCGGCGGTGCAGGAAGTGGATTCCGAGGCCATCGATGGTCGTGCGGAACTGGCCGATTCCGTTGAGGCGCGCTTCGAACGACCGCCAGTCGTACCCGGTGCGCCAGTAGTTCACGACCTCGACGAGGTCGGCGAGCGGAACGCCCTGCAGCCATCGGCGCGGACCGGGCGCGGCGCCAGAGACCGTCTCGGCTTCCGGTAGTCGCGCCGCGGCCAGACGTGCGCGCAGTTCGTCGAGGTCGGCGTCAGGTGTGTGGGCTTCAAATGCTTGCACGTCGCTGGGCAGACGGGGCATGAGATCTCCTCACCATCGCGGAACCAGCTAAGACGGTTCTAACAGCTCTCCGAGCCACTCTACAACCGGCTAAGGTGGTTCCATGCGTGCTCGATTCCCTGACTTCCGCCTCGGCAACGTGCTGGCGACCAGCTTCACGGGGACCCTGTCCGAGCGTCACGGCAACGCGGTCGAGCGCATTCCCACGCCGCACCGACTCGTTGACTGGCTGGCGGTCAACGGCCTCGCCGTCGACTCCTGCACCCCTGCCCAGCTCGACCTGGCTCGGGAACTGAGGGAGTCGATCCACGCCGCCGCGACAGCGGCCGCACTCCAGGCCGCCCTCCCTGCCTCCGCTGTCCAGATCATCAATGACTGCAGCGCTCAAGGGCGGCCCGCAGCGATCCTGACGCCCGAGGGCAAGCGGCAATGGCGGCTCAGCTCGGCGTCCTCCGTGGAAGATGCCCTCAGCGTGATCGCCGCCGACGCGATCAGCGTCATCGCAGGCGAACGAGACGGAAGACTGGCCTTGTGCGCATCTCCAACCTGCCAAGCCGCCTTCCTCGACACCAGCCAGAGTCGCACCCGCAAATGGTGCGACATGAACACGTGCGGGAACCGTCAGAAAAAGGCACGCTTCCATGCCAATCAGCGCGCAACCCTGGGATCAGTGAAGTCCTGAGGGGCGTTGAGCTTGATCTTCCTCGGTTCGTGATCACTCGATCGTGGGACTGATCGCCGTACAGACCAGCCGTTCTTGATGCGCGTGCAGGGGTGTGCCGTATCCGAGCGACTTACGGGAACGGCACGGACGTTGCTCGATCCAGCGCGTGGAGGGGGCGGGCCACGGTCATGGTCCGCTCCCGCGACATCCTGCCACCGCGATATCGGCGCCGCGAGCTCCGCGGCGGCGTCCTGCGGCCCCGGGGCGTGCGGTGACCCGGGTTCTGCGCCACGGCCCGGTGGCCGGCTAGGAAGGCGTGCACCGCCAGTTGTGGGCCCTACCGGTCCGTTCCCTTCGGTGGGTGCCGGATGGCGTTGGCGTGGGGGATGTTGAGACGTTGCGGGCATGGTGTCCCTCTGCGGTCGTGCAGTCGATAGCATCCTCATCTCGCACATCACAGGGGGCTTCATGGGCGTGCCTGTACGCCGTACCGCGCAACCGTCCGCGCCATTAGGCGGGGGCGGCTGTCTGTTCGCGGCTGCCGCCGCGCTCCTAACTCCGGCGCTGCTGCTGATGTGGGCTGACGGGAACGGCGTCGGTGCCCTTTTCCTGCTCCTGCTTCTTGCCGGTGCGGGCATCGCGCTCGGCAAGCGCCGGGCGCGCCAGGCCGCGGAGTTGCGGCACATCCGCATGCTGCAGTCCACCGAAGTGGCGCGCTACCACGCCATGAGTCCGCGCGATTTCGAGCACGCGATTGCATTCCTGTGCGAGCGCGATGGGTGCCTTGACGTCCGGGTTGCAGGAGGCGCCGGTGACCTCGGCGCCGACGTCCTCGCCACGGCTGTCGACGGGCGACGCATCGTCATCCAGTGCAAGCGGTACGGCCCCACCACGAAGGTCGGCAGCCCCGATCTGCAGCGGTTCGGGGGCACTTGCTACAGCGTTCACGGCGCCCACGTCGCCGTGGTCGTCACGACCTCGGTCTTCACCAAGCCGGCTGCGCAGTATGCGGTCACCAACAACATTCGGCTGGTCGACGCGGCCGCACTCGCCGCCTGGGCAACCCACACCGGGCCGGCTCCCTGGATGATGTGACCCCTTCCGGCGCCCGTCTGCTGCGGTAGAGGGCGGTGGGAACGGGGGCAATAGGCATGGCGGAACGGCCTGGGGGCGGCCCTGCGAGGTGGGGGTGAGGCGGCGTCTTTTCGAGCTAGGGCTAGCTCTACGCGCGCGGGGCGGGGCGAAGGACAGAGGCACCGGTTCGGGCGGGGTTGGCGCTCGGCCCGAACCGGGTCTGTCCATCGGCCTGATGGTTCAGCGTTCTCGGTCGTGCGGTGGGCGTTCCCGGAATCTCCAGGTGGTGAACAGACCCATCCCGGTAACGCTGATGGTGGAGAGGGCGGTCGCGCCTGCCAGTGCATAGACCAGCAGGGACAGTCCTGTCAGGCCTGCAAGGGCGGCCAGGTCCAGCAGCCTGCCGCGTGCGGGGCGTGGTTCCGTGGGCTCGTTTTCGTCCATGCCGGCAGTTCAGCAGCCGGGGGAGCGGGTGGCGAGGAAAGGGAATTCGGGAGAACGAACCCGAACACGGCGCCCGCGACGCCGAACATGAGCGAATTCTGGCGAACAACGCAGGCGGTTCCGGGTTGTTCAGGAGAGTTCGGCGCACCGATGGCACACGCGCTTTAGCATGACTGCCACGTGGTGTGAGGGGGACTGTTGGCTATTCCGATCTCTGGCCCGACGGAATCGGCGGAAGAGGCGTACCAGGCAGAGCAGGCCGCTTTTGCCCGGGATCTGAAAGACCTGCAGCTGTCCTGCGACATCACCTACCGCCAGATCGGGGATCGCTCGCCGATCGTGTTGTCGCCTTCCGGGATCGCCGAGACCCTGCGTGGGAGGCGGCTGCCCAGCCGGGACTTCCTGAACGCCCTCGTCCGGGTCTTGTACGAAGTGCAGGACGAAAAGCCGGTCAGCCGTGAGGACCCCCGCCTGCGGCGATGGGAGGAACGGCGCACACGGGTGCTGCTGTTACGGGACAGAGCCCGGCAGTCGGGCGCGAGCGACCCCGACACAGGGCCGGGAGACTCGTTCCCCACGGACACCGGGTACGTTCCACCGCCGGACGGCGCGACGCTGCTGGAACTGGAATCCGCCAAGTCGGATCTGCGGGACATCCTGAACAACCTGCAAGAACACGAACAGCGAGTGCGTACCGAGTTCCGCCAAGTCCTCGATGAGCAAGCTCGCGTGGCAGCGGAACTGAGCCGGCTCACCTCGCTCCTCGAACAGGAACGGGGCGACAAGGAGCGACTCGAACGCGAGGTCGCCTCGCTGAAGCGGCAGCGCGCGGCACTGAGTAAACAACTCACCGACCTGCGGGCCCAGTTCGCGGAGATAGACGCGGATAAGGTCGCTCTGCTCAAGGAGGAGAGCGACCTCAACGACCGGCGCGCCGTGCTCAACTTCGACTGGGCCCGCTACGAGGAATTGCTCCGTCACCGGGCGAACGCCGAAGTGAGTCGGCTGCGCGAACAGCTGGACAGGATGCGCTCAGACCCACCCGCTTGAATCTCGACACCGCACCGCCAGTACGCGTCCTCCTGATCGATGACGCGGAGCCGCACGAACCGGGCGAGGGTGGTCGGCTTGCGCTTCTCGGTGAACCGCAGCACTCCTGCCGACGCGGCCTCGACCGACGGGACCAGTTCCTGCTCCTGGCCGTCCTCCTTTGGCGATGCCGATGACCAGTGACACCGCATGCCGATGAGTTCTGGCGTCGGCTCATGCTTCGTGAGCGCGAGGACGTCGGGGAGTTCTGAACACCGCTGCGACGCGGTCAAAAGTGCGTGGCGATGCCGAAGGCACGGCGAAGTTGTGCCATGTCGTGCCGGTCGCGTTCCGTTGGTTCATATCCCTGATGGAAGTAGACCTGCTGCTCGGCGGACAAGCACGGGACGGGCCTGCCCTGGATGGTGCCCGTAACGAAGCAGGAGGAGGGATAGGCGAACAGACGATGCGGTTCGGGTGATGCCTGCACTGCTGAGCCGTCATCGCTGAAGACCAGCGGATGAAGGTCGATCTCCCGGCCGTCCGGAGCCTGCACGACGAATCGGATGGGCCTGCAGTTCAGGCTCTCCACGAAACCAGCTTCCGAGAGGGCTGCCAGCACGGCGGCCTCCTGGTCCTGTCGGTGCATCAAGTTCAGGTCGCGATGGTCTCGGGTCTGCTCGCCGATCAGAGCGTCGATCCCCCCACCCACCTCCGACCCAGACGTCGGCCTCCGTCCGCTGCAACAGGGCCAGGACGAACAACACGTCATCCGCTGTCATCACCTGGTGCGCTCAGTGCGGTCGTCGTACTCTTCGCGGGCGGTGATGACTTCTTCGATGTGCAGCACGGACCACTCCGTGAGCGCCTTCAGCGGTTCCCGTAGCGTCTGGCCGAGCGCGGTCAGCTCATACTCCACGTGCGGCGGCACCTCTGGGTAGACGGTCCGGCTGACCAGCCCGTCGCGTTCGAGGGTGCGCAGCGTCTGGGTGAGCATCTTCTCGCTCACGCCCGCCAGCGCCTGCCGGAGATGACCGAACCGGGAGGTCCCGTTCCGGCCGAGTTCACCCAGCACGAGGACCGCCCACTTGCTGCCGATCTGGTCGAGCAGGTCCCGCGACGGGCAGCCACGCTCGTACGGATCGAATGACGGCATGGGCCCGGTCACATTCTCAACAGCAGCCATACGGCTCACCTCAATGCTTTCGCTGCGGTAAGTACCCTACCAAGAAGTGGCTACTCCCCAACAGAGAGTGTCCAGGTCATTCTGTGTTTCATCCCGCGGCGGACGGACCGCGGCAGGCGTGCGAGGCACGCGCGGAAGGAAGGAATGACCATCATGTCGATCGTCGTCACCGGAGCCACCGGCCAGCTGGGCAGGCTCACCGTCGAGGCACTGCTGCGGCGCGGGATCCCGGCCGCGGACATCATCGCGACCGGCCGGGACATCGCCGGGATCAAGGATTTGGCCGACCGAGGCATCACGGTACGCCGCGCCGACTTCGCGGACACCGACAGCCTGGCCGAGGCATTCACGGGGGCGGACAGGCTGCTGCTGATCTCGGCATCGGTCCCCGTGGGCGAGCGGGTCGCCAACCACCGCCGCGTGATCGACGCCGCGGCGTCCGCGGGCGTGTCGCTGGTGGCGTACACGAGCACGACGCACGCGGACACCGCCACCACCGTCATCGGTGCCACGCACGGCGAGACCGAGGCGTATCTGCGGGACCGCGGAATCCCCAGCGTGCTGCTGCGCAACGGCTGGTACCTGGAGAACTACACCAGCCAACTGCCGCAGATCCTGCAGAACGGCGCGGTCGTCGGCGCCGCAGGCGAGGGGCGGATCAGTGCCGCGTCCCGCGCCGACTACGCCGAGGCCGCAGCGGTCGTCCTCACCACTGAAGGCCACACCGGCGCCGTGTACGAACTCGGCGGCGACGAATCCTTCACCCTGACCGAGCTCGCCGCCGCGATATCCGCTGCTGCCGGAAAGCAGGTTACCTACGCTGACCTCCCGGTCGCCGACTTCGCCCAGGTACTGGCCTCCGCAGGCCTGCCCGCCGAGCTGGCGGAGGTCCTGGCTGACGCTGACCGCGGTATGAACCGCGGCGAGATGTACACCGACTCTGGCGACTTGCGCCGCCTGATCGGCCGCCCGCCCGTGACCCTGGCCGAGGCACTCGCGGCCGCCCTGCATGACTGAGGTTGAACTCGTGATGTGACCGGGTGGCTCAGGTGGGTCTCACGACGGCCGTCGTCACGGCGGGGCCGGTAGATGAGCCTGGGGCGGCGACCGGATTTGTAGCAGGTCAGCGCGGCGATGGAGATCTGTGTGCGGGAGCGGCCGCGGACCCGCACCACCGGGGTCCGGCCGCGCTGTGACCAGTACTTCGCGTGCGGCGGCGTCATGGACAATCCGGCTTCGTCCCCGAAGACGAGCCAGGCTCCACGGGCCGCCGCGAGTCTTCCACTCACGGCCACACCTCCTTGACCCACCCGGCCACCACCCCGTCGTCCCGCTCCATGGCCCGTCGGGCCGGGACCTGCCAGGACCAGCCGTTACGCGCCAGCGCCCAGCTCTGACGCCTCCCGGTATCGGGCTCACTCGGCGGGGTGAACTTCTCGGCCTACGCGCGTAGTTGCTTTCATGCATGCGGTTTTGAGCTGCTGCGCCGGGCCTAGACTCCGCGCTCATGTCACTGTGGCTGCTCAACCATTTCAGTACCTTCACGCTGGCCGTCATCACCGTCGGCGGGACGGTCGTGCTGGCCGTCGCCGGCAGTGTGCTGTTGCGGCGCAGATATCCCTCGCTGGCCCAAGGGGAACACAACGACATGGTCGGTGTGACGCTCGGGATGTTCGGCGCGATCTACGGCATCATCCTCGCGTTCGTGATCGTCACCCTGTGGACTCAGGTGGAGGAGACTCAGACCATCGTCGCCTCGGAGGCCACCGACACGGCGCTCATCGCCCGCGACGCCGCGGCGTTCCCGCCGCCGGTGCACGCCCGCCTCGACTCCGCCCTGAGCGGCTACGTCCACGCGGTCGTCGAGGACCAGTGGCCCCGCATGCGCGAGGGGAACCCCAGCTACGCGGCGACCGAGACCCACCTGCGGGCCGCCTACCAGGCACTCCAGGCGTACGACCCGAAGGACGAACGGGAGCAGGTCTTCTACGAACAGGCCGTCGGTCACCTCGACGACGTGGCCACGCAGCGACGTGCCCGTATCACCATGGCTCGCCAGGAACTGCCCGCACTGCTGCAGGTGTTGGCGTTCGGCGGCGCACTCGTCCTGATCCCGCTGACCTTTCTCTACGGTCTGCGCAAACGGCGGGTCCAGATGCTGTTCGTCGCCTCGGTCGCCGCGCTCGTCGGGTTCAGCCTGCTCCTGGTCGTCGTCCTGGACCGCCCCTTCGCCGGCGACCTCGACGTCAGCCCGACCCCGTACCGTGAGGGTGCGCTCGCCCAGTACTGGGTGAAGTGACGTGGTGACGGGGCGGGACGGTGGTCGGTGGGGTCTGTCGGGGAGCGGACAGCAGCGTGTCGGCGGTGCGGCTTCCTGTCTGTGTTGGCGGGCTGGTCATCCGTGCCTCTCATGACAGGGTGCGGAGTTGGGGGGTGGGGACGCGGCAAGATATCTCCAGTCCCGAGCTGGGCGCCGGGGCCTGTACGACCCACCCCCCATGGCCGCGAGTCCCTCACGATCTCCGTCCGGCCCATCACCTCGCACCGTATCCCGGACCACTGACAACGCGGCCGGTCCGAGGCTGAACGCAATGGAGTGCTGCCGCAGGGCTGGCAATTCCCGGTTGAGCCGGCCGCCCAGCTGGGCCTGTCCCGCACCCTTGCCAGGGAGGCGGTGGCAGCGTGGGCCGTCGCCGGGTCCTGGGGGTCCGGCGGGGCGAGGGCACCCGTGTCATCAGCCTTCAGCCGCCGGGCCGCGTCGGTGTCCTTGGCGTCGTGCAGGTAGGCGGGCATGGATGCCATGGATGACGCGGTCGTCGAGTGTCCGGCCCGCCCGAAGAGCACCCGGCTGCGACCGTCAGACTGCCCTCTGGTCGGCCTTCTACTTCTCGTCGAAGAGCAGGTCGTCGGCCGGGTGCGTCATGCGCAGGACGTTGCCGCTGGTGACCTCGACGAGAGTGTGCATTCCGGTGAAGCGCTCACCGGTGGACAGCACCGTCACGAGGTCCTCCTTGCCGGCGAGATAGGCGGGGAAGCAGGTGAGCGCCATGTTGAGCTTCAGGTAGTCCACCAGCCGCCGGAACAGCTTGGGCAGGATGACGGCGTCGTCGGTGATCGAGGACGGGCCGGTGATCTCCACTCCGGACGTGGTCTCGTCGTCCGGCCACAGTCCCTTGCCTGCCGCCCGGGCCTGTCGGGCCACCTGGGTCAGTTCGTCGCGCAGGTCCTTGAACAGGCTCCGGTAGAAGGTGGGATACACCAGCCCCGCCGACGCCAGGTGATGGTTGGCCGTCTTCTTCAGCTCGGTCACGCCGACGCTGATGTCCGTCCCGCTCGTTCCGGGAGGGGAGCCCCGGCCGACGAGGGCGATGACACGGCCGAACACGTCGGCCCCTCGGGTGAGGATGTAGCCGGGTGTGCTGACGGGCGTCGAGGCGGTGACGGACTCGTCCGCGTCACGCTGCACGTCGGTGAAGCCGAGCCACTTGAGGAGTTCCTTCGCGGCGGCGTGTCCGTGCTGAAGTGGCTGGTGAGCCCCGTGGTAGTGGGTTTCGAGGGCGTCGATGCCCTCCAGTCGGAGCTTGGCGTGGCCGGTGCCGGTGAGCTGCACGGGGTTCTTGCCGCCGACGAGTGACCAGTCGTCCACGTTGTCGGCGAGGAAGTGGACGGTGTCTCCGTCGGGTTGGGTGTCCTTGAGATGGAACGAGCCTTGGATCAGGAGCATGGGCATGGCGACTCCAGGAGGGGGACGTCGAGGGGGGGTGAGTCCTGTCCCTGGGGTGCTCGGACGACAGGTGAACAGGCGGTCGGTCACCCAGTCCTGGACGCTAGTGGCGGCCACTGGCATATGCATTTTTTACCGGCAAATGGGTTACCTGCCTGCCTAGCGGATGCCGACCGTAGCGGCCCGGGCCCAGAACTGCAGTTGTGGTGGTCACGGGCGCCCCGCGCATGCAGGCGGGCTTCGTCTCGGTCCGCGCGGGAGCGTGATCGCGCTGTAGGGGGAGTCAGGCGGCGGCAACCCCGCGCCGGGTGTGCTGTTCGGCACGGGGTTGCCGCGTGGCGGTGTGTCAATCGGCTCTGATGTCGTCCACGTATACGGTGCCCTTGGTCGCCGCGCCGCTCCCATGGACGAGGTACAGGTTGAACGCCGTCACCTCGGCGAGGTGAGCCGCGTCGAGCACGGCTCCGGCGTGTGAGGTGTCCCAGGGAGCGGGCGTGAACTCGCTGAAGGGTGCCCTGACTTCCTGCCCGCTCGTGTCGGACAGCGGCACCTGGTACCAGAAATCGATTCCGCCGGCCACGATCTGGAGCGCCCCGGCGTTTGCGGAGCCGTCGCCTTGCAGCCACAGCGCGAGGGACGTGAAGGCGGACCAGTCCGCGTCGACCGGCTTGCCTGTGCCGGTGTACTCGGCGCCGGTGAAGTCGTACGCGTAGGCCAGTCCGTACGAGCCCGAGGACTTGTGGTCGGCCGACAGGCTGAGGGTGTGGGAGTTGACGTGGGTGTACGCCTCGTTCAGGGCGACATCGTCTCCGGAGTATCCCTCGAAGTCGTCGACCCAGCCGGCAGGCAGCGGTGGGACTTCGGAGAGGAGGACCACGGCCGAGTCGGTGAGCGTCGTGCCGTCCACCCGTGCGCTCACGGTGAGGGTCACCGAGCGGTTGTTCCGCGTGGCGGGGTCGATCGACCAGTCGCCCGAGTAGAAGCCGTCGGCGTCGAGGCGCAGCCGTCTGGCGCGTCCGCCGTTCACGCGGTAGGTGATCCGGGCCGCCCTCGCGGGCGTGACGCGTACCCGGACGGTGGTCTTGGAGCCGGCTACGCGCTGTCGGTCCGTAGGGGTCACGAGGTGCAGGAACGGGGCGTTTTTGACGGCGGTGGTGCGAGCGGAGTACACCCCCCGGAGGTCGGCGGCGAACAGGGTGTAGGGGTCCTGGTGGTAGGCGACGAAGTCCGGCAGCTGAACGTGGCCCGGGTAGGGGACATAAGCACGCTTGGCGCCTCCGAAGTTGGCCCAGGTGAGCATGTACGTCATCTGACGGGCCAGCGGGTCCGCCTTGACGGCCTGCATCAGCTGGGTGAACCACTGGAGGTTGCGGACGTCGGTGCCGCCTTCCCCGAACTCGGTGAAGGCCGGTACCTTGCCTCGTTCGTTCGCCAGCCGGACCACCATCGCCAGGTCCTTCACCAGACCGTCGAGCCAGGGGGTCGGTCCGGCGTTCTCGTCGTAGGAGTCGTAGCCGAGGATGTCGACGAAACGGTCGCCGGGGTACGTCTTCAGGTAGCCGGTCGGGTCGCCTGCGAAACTCGAGTTGGGGGAGTAGGCGTAGAGCAGGTTGTGGACGCCCCTGGTGTCGCGCAGGTACTCGACGGTGTAGCGGAACAGCTCGATGAACTCGCCCGAGGTGGCGTGGCCGGCGCCCCACCAGAACCAGGCTGCGTTGTTCTCGTGGAAGGGGCGGAAGACGACCGGGATCGCGGTGCCGTCCGGCCGCCGCGCGCCCTTGACCGCCTTCGCGATGCGGTCGAGGAAGGTGTTGAAGTCCGCATGCTTCGCGCCGCCGGGAAGGATCTGGCTGACCACTCGGCCCGTTGTGTCATAGAAGTTGTTGCCGGTGACGAAGTTCGGCAGGTGAGCGCTGAGGGTGTTGATGCCGCCGCGTGCGTCTCCCTGCCGGATGCAGCGGCTGAGCGCGGCGATGTTCTCGGCTTCGGTCCCACCGTGGGTGCCGGGGCGTTCGTCGCCGTCGAGGATGAGGGTGTCCCAGCCGAAGACCGCGGGGTAGTCGCCCACCGCCGCTTCGGTGTCGGAAGCTTTGCCGTCGGGCGTGGTGAAGGTGAAGCCATAGGTGAGGTCGTGCTGGTGACCGAACAGGATGCCTTTGCCCTGTTGCCGCTTGAGGTACGCGAACATCGCGCGGGTGGCGGGGGTCGCCTGGTCGTCGACGATCCGGACCGGCGTCGGTGCGCCGGTGAGTGCGGTGGGGGAGGCCGTCGCGGCGGCCGCCGATGTCAGGGTGCCGGATGCCGCGGCGACCGTGGCGCCGAGGAGGATGAACGTGCGACGGTTCAGGGGAGAGCTGGGCATGTATGTCTCCGTTTGAGGTGGCGATCTCTCGCCAAGAGGACGTTGCGCCCGAGAGGGCTCGGAGGGCACGGCCTGAGGGGGCGTGTGCCGCCCCCGTCGGCGGCGGCAGGCGTGGTCGGGCACGGCAGCGGGTCGCCGTAGCCGTGTGCCCGGGCCGGGGCGCTCAGGTAGCGGTGGACAGGCGGGTGCTCGGCCTGCCTGAAGGTCACTTGTGGGGGTCCTTCCCGTGACGCGGTCGGCTGCAGGGGGGAGGGGATCCTGGTCAGGGACATCCGCAGGGCACGACACGCGTGTGCTTCAAGTGGCGCTATTCGACTAGAGGTTGAGCGAAAAAGAAAGAGTCTGGCTGGTCTTGGTCAAGTCGCCTCAGGTGGAGAGTCATTGACGTTTGACCTCCTCGTTCACTGTCGTCCATTCGCCCGGAAGCGAACAAAGGTGGTGTTGTGCCCGCGAAGGTTGGCGACAGCGATCACTGACCTGTGCACTGGACTGGTCGCTGAGTCCTGCGCGAGGTGCTCGACAGCGCCGCCCGTTTCGCGACCACGCACCGGAACCTGGCCGCCGAGCCCGGCGCCGCGCTCACGGAGGACGCCTCCCCGCGCCGGGAGCGGGGTCGCCGACTCGCGCCGAAGTTCTCAATGGCAACCACGAACACCGTCAGAGCCATCCTTGCGAAAAACGATTGGTGTCCCGGCTGGGTCCGCTGATGGACTGGCGTCGTCCTACCGTGAGTCTGCCGCGTGACGGGGGTAGTGGTTGTGGCGGGTTATGACGTGCTTGCTGACGTGTACGAATGGCTCATCTCGGACGCAAAGTTGCCTCCAGCGGAGTTCGTTGCGTCGTTCGACGACGTCCTCAGTCTCCTGCCGTCGAACGCTCACGTCCTCGACTGTTCCTGTGGAACCGGTCAGTTGGCGGTGGGTCTCGTCGGGCGTGGCATGCAGGTGGTCGCAACTGACGCCAGCGAGGCGATGGTTCGCCGGACTGCACAGTTGTCCGAGGAGTTCGGGGCATCCGTCCGGGCCGTAAGGGCGAACTGGGATGAGTTGCCCGACCATTTCCCGGACAACACGTTCGACATGGTGTTCTGCGTCGGCAACTCGCTTGCCCATGCCGTGGGCGCGACAGGCAGGGGCGCTGCTCTGGAGTCGATGTCACGGCTCCTGCGCCCCGGCGGGCGCTTGGTGCTCACATCCCGCACGTGGGAACGCGTGAGGGCCAGGGGTTCCCGGCTGGACATCGGTGACCGACTCGTCCGCCGGAACGGTCGCGATGCCGTCGTGGTCTACCGCTGGGAGATTGCGCCGCAGTGGGAGGAGGAGCACCACATCGAGATCGCGATCGCACAAGTTGACGCGACCGGGTTGGTGCATGTCCGTTCGGAACTGCTGTCGTGCTGGCCCTATCGGTATGAGGAACTCGAAGTCGAGCTGGACCGGGTCGGACTCCAGACGGAACGGAGCACGTTCGATCTTGAGGCCGAGAACTACATGGTGGTCGCGAGAAAGGTATGAACATCGGCCTCTCTGAACGGATCCAGCTCTGGGTGAGGCACGTGGAGGCGACGCGAGGCCGACCGGTGCAATGTGGTCCGGGTAGGGACTCAACGGACCGGCCCCGGCACCCGGCTCAGGTTGCGGGGAGGATGCGACGCGTTTCGTAGGCCCACATCGCGATCTCGACCCGGTTGCGGGCGCCTAGTTTGGCCATGAGGCTGGCCAGGTGCGTCTTCACCGTGCTGAGGCTGATGTGCAGTGCGTCGGCTATCTCGGTGTTGGTCAGCCCGCGCGCGACGGCGAGGAGTACCTCCTCCTCGCGGGCGGTGACCGGGGAGACCGGCTGGGCCGCGGGCCGGCCGGCGGGCAGGTCCGCGAAGGCCTGGAGAAGGCGGACGGTGACGCTGGGCGCGATGAGTGCCTCCCCGTCGGCGGCCGAGCGTACGGCCTGGGCCAGAAGGTCTGGTCCGGTGTCCTTGAGGAGGAATCCGCGGGCGCCGGCGCGCAGTGCGCCGTAGACGTACTCGTCGAGGTCGAAGGTGGTGATGACGACCACGACCAGCGGGTCGGCGACGCCCGGGCCGGCGACCAGCCGGGTGGCCTCGAGCCCGTCGAGTACGGGCATGCGGATGTCGAACAGGCAGACGTCGGGGCGTAGTTCGCGCGCCAGACGTACCGCTTCGTCTCCGTCGGCGGCCTCGCCGACGACCTCGATGCCGGGCTGGGCGTTCAGCATGATCCGCAACCCGGTGCGGATGATCGTCTGGTCGTCAGCGACGAGGACGCGAATGGACACCGCTCTCGCTCCTCGCTGTCGGTAGTTCGGCTTCGACATGCCAGCCCCGGTCGGTGCCCGGGCCGGCTCGTAGTGTGCCGCCGAGCAGGGTCGCGCGCTCGCGCAGTCCGGTAAGGCCGTATCCGTCGCGACCCCGGCCGGTGCGCCGGCCGTTGTCGTGCACGCTCACCCGTACGGTGTGCCGTTCCGCGGTGACCCGGACGACGAGCTCGGTCGCGTCGACCGCATGACGCAGCGCGTTCGTCACCGACTCCTGCACGATGCGGTAGACGGCCGCGTCCACGGCCGGGGGCAGCGCGTCCAGTTCGCCGTCGAGCCCCAGGTCGACCCTGAGGCGGCCACCCGGGGTGCGCACCAGGCGCTCCAGATCCGCGACGCCCGCAGGGGGCGCCAGCTCGGCGCCGACCCCGCGGTCGCGCAGCGCGGCGACCATGGCACGCATTTCCTCCAGCGTGCGCGCCCCTTCCTCCTCGACCTCCTCCAGCGCCTTGACGGCGGCGGACGGGTCGGCGCCCGCCAGCACCCCGCCCGCCTGAGCGATGATCACCATGGCCGACACGTGATGGGCCACCGTGTCGTGCAGTTCCCGGGCGAGCTGCTCGCGCTCGCGGGAGCGCACCTGCTCCACCTGCCGCTCGCGAGCGGTCACCCAGAACCGCACGGCAGCCCCGAACACGCCGGGCAGAAGGAGGAAGACCAAGCCCACGACGTTCTCGACGACCGGCGTGTCGTCCGTGACGGAACACAGCACGCCGGTCGTGAGGATCACCGCGCCGCCCAGGACGATCTCGCGTCCCGATCCCCACCGCGGCAGCGCGTACACCAGCACGAGCACGACCAGGCCGGTGTACAGGCCGACGGGCTCGGGCAGAGCGGCAATCAGCGAGATCACCTGAAGCAGGCTCAGCGAGCCGAACGCCAGCGTGACCATCGCCAGGGGGCGGGTGCGGCGCCGCAGGGGCAGCAGGCACAGCCAGACGGCGAACACCACCGCCACCGGCCGCCACACGACGTTCTCGCGCAGGGCGGCCTCCAGCACCACACCGCCCACACCCGCGGCGAGCAGGACCCAGTCCCGCCACACCCGGGCGGGCGCGCCGGGCGGACGGGGTTCGGTCCACAGGTTTCGCAGGTCGTCTCGCAGCACGGTTCTCAGCCTAGGGACCGCGGCGCGATGCGCATCGGCCGAAAGGACGGTTCGTCACTCCGCCACGGGGCCGACGGATCCGCGGCCCGCGGGCCGATGCCGCGGGGCGCCGTGGCGACGAGCCTCGGCATCGGCGGCCGTACAAGGACGGCCGACGAGGTGGTTGGAGGACCCGATGCTCTCGAAAGCCCTGTTGCGCCTGGGCGCTGGCGCCGCCCGCCATCCCTGGCGGGTGATCGCGGCATGGCTGATCGCCGTCACGCTCGCCGTCCTGGCCGCGATCGCCATCGGCGGGCGGACCGCGGACTCGATGACCGCTCCGGGGCTGGACTCCCAACAGGCTGCGGAATTGATCGAGCGGGCCGGCACCGGCCAGGAGGGGATGACCGCCCAAGTGGTCGTCACCCCCCTCGACGGCGGTGCGACGTTCTTCGACCACCCCAGCGCGCGCACCGCTCTGGCGCGGCTGCAGACCGAGGTGCGGCGGCTGCCGCACGTGCTCGGCACGAGCGATCCGGCGGGAGCACTCGACGCCGATGGGGACACCACGGTGCGCGACGGCCTTGTCTCGGCCGACGGGCGGATCGCGGTCGTCCGGGTGCAGTACCCCGACCAGAGCCGGCTGTCGGCCGCAGACCTCGACGCTCTCGTCGGACTCGGCGACCGGCTGCGCGCCGAGCTGCCCCTGCGCATCGAGATGGGCGGGAGCCTCTTCTACGCCTTCTCCGACGCCGACGGCGGCGTAAGCGAGTTGATCGGACTGCTTGCGGCGGCCGCGATCCTGTTCCTGGCGTTCGGTTCGCTCGTCGCCGCCGCGCTGCCGATCGGCATGGCGGTCTTCGGGCTGACCGTGGGGGTCGCCACGATGACGGTACTGGCGGGGGTCACGGACGTCCCCACCTTCGCCCCCGTGCTCGGCAGCATGGTCGGGCTCGGAGTGGGCATCGACTACGCGCTGTTCGTGCTCGCCAGGCACCGGGAGTACCTCGCGCGCGGGCTCGATCCCCACGAGGCGGCGGGGCGAGCGGTGGCCACGGCGGGGCGGCCCGTGGTCTTCGCCGGCGGCACCGTCGTCGTGTCGATCCTCGGCCTGGCGGTCGCGAACGTGCCGTTCATGACGGTGGGCGGGTTCGCCGTCTCGATCGTCGTCCTGATCATGGTGCTCGCGTCGGTGACGCTGCTGCCGGCCTTCCTCGGCGCCGCCGGCCCACGCCTGGCGCGGGCCGGCCGGATCCGCCGCGTTCTGCAGGCCAGGAAGTTGGGCCGCCTCGCACGGCACGGGGACCCGGCGGCAGGCGCCGGGTGGCGGCGCTGGATCGGGCACGTCAGCCGGCACCCGGTGGCGTACGCGATCGGCGCGGCGGGGCTTCTGCTGACCGCGACGCTGCCCGTGCTCGGCCTGCGCGTCGGTCTGCCCGACGACGGCTCACTGCCCCACAGCCGTACCGAGCGCCGCGCCTACGACCTCGTCGCCGAGGGGTTCGGCCCGGGCACCAACGGTCCCCTCGTCATCGCCGCGAACCCTGCCGGTGATCCGGGAGTGCTGGACCGAATCGTCGGGGCGGTCGCGGCGGATCCGGGTATCGCATCCGTCGCGCCGACGCACATCGACCGGGCCACCGGCATCGGGACCTTCGTGGTGTTCCCGACCACAAGCCCACAGGACAAGGCCACGGCCGACACCCTCTCCCGGCTGCGCACGGACGTGCTGCCCACGGCGATCGGGCGCGGCCCGGCCACGGCCCACGTGGGCGGCGCCGCGGCGAGCCTGTCCGATGTGGGCCGACGCACCAGCGAGCGCCTGCCGTTGTTCGTCGCCGCCGTGCTGGCGATGTCGTTCCTGCTGCTGATGCTGGTCTTCCGCTCGGTACTCGTACCGCTCAAGGCGGTGCTGCTGAATCTGCTGAGCATCGGCGCGGCCTACGGCATCATGGTCGCGGTCTTCCAGTGGGGCTGGGGAGGTGCACTCATCGGGCTGGAAGCGACGGTTCCGATCGTGTCGTTCATCCCGATGTTCCTCTTCGCCATCCTCTTCGGCCTGTCGATGGACTACGAGGTGTTCCTCCTCTCCCGCGTGCGCGAGGAGTACCTGCGCACCGGCGACAACGGCACGGCGATCGTCGAGGGTGTCTCGCGCACCGCCCGGATCATCACCTCGGCCGCCCTCATCATGGTGGCGGTCTTCCTGTCCTTCGCCGTCGCCGAGGACCCCTCCACCAAAATGTTCGGGCTCGGCCTGGCCAGCGCGATCTTCATCGACGCCACGGTCGTCCGCATGGTGCTGGTACCGGCGACCATGACACTCCTCGGCCGGACGAACTGGTGGTTGCCGAAGTGGCTGGACCGGATGCTTCCCCGCAGTCCGGTCGGCACCGACGACACTGGCTCGGAGTCCACCGGTGAGGCCACGCGTCCACTGCTGGTGGACCGTTGACTCAACTCGTGCCCGCCCTTGCCCGCTGGCGCCTCAGCGCGTCGCCAGCGGGCATCGGCGAGTCGTGCTCATCGGGGGTCCTGGTGAGGTCCTTTGTTCCAGGGAACTAGGAGACATAGAGCGAACGGCGGCTCTCGATGTGCTGGTTGCCTCGCTCTCTTTCCATTGTCGAAGATCCAGGATTCCCGCAGACGCTGTCGCGATTCCTCCACCCACGATGGTGCCGGCCAGCGAAATCCATTCCATCGACACCCCCGGGAGCTGAGCGGCTGGTGTTCCAGGGTGCCCCTGCTGGCACGCGGCGTCGAGGGTGCCCGTGTCACTGCCGGCTCACAGGCTGGCCGTTGCGGCATCCCAAATCCCGCGGGTGCCGAGGCCCGCCTCTGGGCAGCCCCCGTCGGTTGTCTCACGCGGGATCGGGGCGGCCGTAGCGGCCTATCGGTGCGCTGCGCGCCGGCCTGGAGCCTGGTCCTGCGGGACGGGGCGCAGACGAGCGAGCAGGTCGAGCCGGCCGGTGGCGGTCAGGTCGAGGTGGCCGGCGGAGTCGAGATCGAGGATGCCGCCGAGCAGTCCGAGGACGGCGCGGGGCGGGCCGTCCAGGACGAGGTCGGGGTCGCTGCTTGTGCCGGTCCGGGTGTGGACCTGTCCGTCGCGCAGCTCGATGACGGCCGTCTCGCCGGCCGCGATGAGCTGGATGACGGCGGGCGGGGCGTCGGGGTCGGCGTCGACGGTGAACCACGCCGGGGCGTAGGCCAGCCACTGTGCCCGGAACGCGTCGCCGGGGCGTTCCTCGGCCATGAATCGCAGCCCCCACATGCCCAGTGCCTTGAGGACGGGCTCCAACTCCTGGCCACTGTCGGTCAGTTGGTACAGGACGGTGGCGACGGGCGGCGGCGCGTCCTCACGCGTGATCAGCCCGGCCGACTCGAGTTCCTTCAGGCGGGTCGAGAGCAGGTTCGTCGCGATCCCGGGCAGCCCGTTTTTCAGATCGGTGAACCGGCATGGCCCCTGCACCAAGAGCTCCCGAACGATCAGCAGTGTCCAGCGGTCCCCGACGACGTCGAGCCCTCGGGCGATCGAGCAGTACTGGTCATAGCTCCGCATACGACGACCTTACCTCACCAGATAAAGCGAGTGGTAGATAAAATAAACCAGCCGTGCCTATATTTAAACCATGACTCGATCGCCATCGAAACCCCTCATGCTGGTCGCCCTTCTGACGGCCTCGTTCCTGATCAACCTCGACACGACCCTGGTCAACGTTGCGCTGCCTGCGCTGACGCGGGAGCTGGGCACCTCGATCTCGCAGCTGCAGTGGGTCGTGGACGCCTACAACCTCGTCTTCGCCGCACTGCTGCTGACCGCGGGGAGCCTGTCCGACCGGTTCGGCCGCAAGGGCATGCTCATGGCCGGCCTGCTGGTCTTCGGGGCGTCCAGCTTCCTCGGCGGCTACGCCACCTCCCCCGAGCAGTTGATCGCCGCCCGCGCTGTCATGGGTCTGGGCGCCGCGATGACGTTCCCGTCCACCCTCGCGCTGCTCACCGGCGTGTTCACCAGCCGCAAGGAACGGGCTCTGTCGATCGGCCTGTGGGGAGCGACGGCCGGGGTCGCCATCGCGCTGGGCCCGATCGTGGGCGGATTCCTGCTCGCCCACTACTCCTGGGCGAGCATCTTCTCGCTGCTCGGCCCCCTCTCGCTGGCCGTCATCGCGCTGGTGGCGCTGTTCGTGCCGCGCTCCAAGGAGGCGGTCCCGCACCGGCTGGACTATCTGGGTCTGGTGACGTCCAGCGGCTTCATGGGTCTGCTCGTCTACACCATCATCGAAGCCCCCAGCCGCGGCTGGAGCTCGGCCGCCTCGCTGGCCGGTTTCGCCGGAGCGGTCGTGCTGCTGGCCGCCTTCATCCTCAGCGAGCGCCGGGCCACCGAACCGATGCTGGACGTGCGGCTGTTCAAGGACATGCGGTTCAGCGCGGCGAGCGCTTCGGTGACGATCGCGTTCTTCACCCTGTTCGGGTTCATCTTCCTGATCACCCAGTACTTCCAGTTCGTGCGCGGCTACAGCGCCCTCTCGGCAGGGGTGCACCTGCTGCCCGTCGCGACCGCCGTCGCCGTCGGCTCCACGTTGGGCACGCGCCTTGCGGTACGGATCGGCACCAAGGCGATCGTCACCGCCGGGCTGGTCTTCCAGGCAGCCTTCTACTTCTGGGTCGCCGCCACCATGTCCCCGACCCTCGGCTACGGCGTCATCGCCGTGCAGATGGTCCTCTTCGGCCTGGGCATGGGCCTCACCTCCGCCCCCGCCACCGAATCCATCATGGGAGCGGTCAGCGCGGACAAGGCCGGCGTCGGTTCCGCGGTCAACGACTCCACCCGTCTGCTCGGCGGCACCCTCGGCGTGGCGATCATCGGCAGCGTCTCCGCCACCCTGTACAGCGCCCGGCTCGACACCGGCCTGCCGGCCTCCTTGCCCACCGGCCTCAGCGACTTGGCCCACCAGTCGGTCGGTGCGGCGTTCGGGGTCTCCAGCCAACTCGCGGCCCACGGGCAGTCGGGCCTGGCCGACAGCGTGCGGACGACCGCCATCGCCGCCTTCGACCACGGACTGAGCGTCGGGTGCGTGGTAGCCGGACTCGTCGCCATCGCCGGTGCCCTTCTCTCCGCCGCGTTCCTGCCCGCCCAGCCGCCGCATCAGCCCGCGCCCGAGGCCCAACCGGTTGAACTCACCACGATCGGCAGGTGATCAGGGCCTGCTCATGGCGCAGCGGTACCCCAAGGACATCTCCGGTCCGATGGCAACGCGATGTGCTGTTCGGGATCTGGACAGCCGAGGCGACGCTGCAGTCAAGCCGTCGGCCGTCCTGCGCGAAGATCCCCGGGGGCCCCTCGCCTGGCGCGCAGGTCAGGGCGCGAGGGTCTGACGGCCGGGGCGTTGGGAGCCGAGCAACGCACTTCGCGACTTTCCCCTGACCTCCCGCGCCGGACACCCCTCCGACCAGGCTTCCACCCTGCTACGGGGGCACTGGATTCGAGGCTGGCAGCCGCGGGCGGGGTGGAGGCGGTGACTCGGCACGGTCTGGCCGCGTCCAGGACGGCACTCCACAACTGCACCGCCTCACCCCGCACATGCCGGCCGGGCTGATGACTGCCCAGGAGGACGGTCAGGCGTGGCGACGGTCAGGCGTGGCGGATGCGGAGGCCATCCTGTCCGCGGCCTACCCCGGCAACGCGTGGAAACCCGGGCTGATCCCGGTCCGGATCCGGCCCTGTTCGCCCTCGGTGGTGGCCGGCCTGGCAGGCCCTGCTCCCGCGTGCCTTGGTCCTCGGCCCCGCACAGCTCGGCAGCGAGGAAACGGCGGGGGGAGGGTGGTGCCGAGCATCTGGGCGCGTGTTCCCCCAGAGCACTGCGGTGGGCGTCTCGCCCGGAGCGGACGAGCCCCTGACACTTGTCAGGATGGCATGGCACCGCAGGCCGAGTACGTTCCCCTCAGCGCCGCAGTGCTCCCCTCACGCCGCACAGCCCTGTCGGGCACCTGCGGATCACGACCGCGCCACCCGGGGTGGGGCGTGGCCGGAGCCGGGGCCGAGTCCGGGCCAGTTCTCGTTGCCTTTTGATCCATCGGGAAAGGAATGTCATGTCCATAACAAAATGCTGGGCATCTCTCGCGGCCGCAGTCGTGGCTGTGTTGTCGGTGGGCGTAGCGGGACCTGCGTCCGCGGACACGACGCACACCCCGGGGGCCTTCGCCCAACAGGCCCGCGCCGCAGGCCTCAGCCGAGCCGACGCCGCCGCTCTCCAGGCGAAGGTGGACCGCTACCTTGCCCGCCACGACGGGCGGCAGATCGCGGCGAACGAGATCGACCTGGGCGACGGCGCCAGGCTCACCCTCACCGTCCCCGGCGAGAAGCGTGTGCGTGACCTGAACACGTCGGCCACGAGCCGTGCCGCGGCACAGTGGGAGTGCCGACAGGACTACTTCTGCATGTACCGCGACGTGCTGGGCCTCGGTGACCGACTCGACCTGTACTACTGCCAGGACTACGCACTGCAGGACTGGACCGGCGACGGCTCCTACTACAACCTCCAGACCCGCGGCACCCGGGCCTTGATGAAGGACAGGAACCGCACCGTCATCGACACCACGCCGGCCGCTCCCTACAGCAACCCGAGCTATGACTGGACCCCCGTCTGGTACGTCAGGCCCTGCTGATGCCACGGAGCCGTGTGCCGCGGCCAGGCCGGGAGGAGTCGCCTCCGCACGCACGACGGCTGACCGACCGGACGCCGTAGCGGGACGACGCACAAGGATGTGGCGGGACCGCCCCTGACACCTGTCAGGTGTCCCCGGCGGGTCGACCGATCGTACGTTCCCCAACGGCGTGCGGGGCCCGCCGGACTGCCGGCCCCGCATGCCCACCACACTCGCAAAGACACGAAAGAAGGCTCATGAGCCGCCGACCGCTCAAGACACTGCTGGCCGCCGGAAGCGCCGCCGCGCTGATGGCGCTCCTGCCGACCTCCGCCCACGCCGCCGCGTACTCAGGTGGCAATTACGGGGCTTACGGCATGGAAGGGCAATACCCCACCACGAACTACTGCACGGGCACGTTCCGGCAGGTCGGATCCACCCAGTACGCCGGGAACATGGCACTGAAGTACTTCTACTCCGACAAGTGCGGCTCGTTCGCCCGGATCGAGAACTCCAGGGAGAACTGCGCGGCCGTGCTGCAGCGCTCCGACAACGGCGTGGGCCGCAACGACGGCTGGGTCTCCGAGACCGTCGACCCGGGCATCAACTACGCCTACACGCAAATGGGTAACAACCTCAACGGCCGTGTCTCAAGGGCTGTGCTCGCCTGTGACGGCCATGACCTGGCCTGGACCGCCTGGTACTGAGCAGAGGCCGTAACCAGACGCCGGCCTTGCCCGGTGGATGATTTTGAGTTTGGCCAGGTCAACTGCCCAGGGTTCGACAGGATCTCAGCCGGGACATCTCGCGCTGGTGGGTGTCGATTTGACGGCTGATCTTGGTTGTTGATGGCCAGTTGTTGCTCGGGGTCAGGCGTCCCTCGAACGCGATCTGGAACGCGGCGAGTGGTGCTTTGCAGCGCATGGTCCATCGCTTGCGGCCCTTGCCCGTCGGGTCGAGGGTCATCAGTGCCATGTAGATGCACTTGAGGGCGGCGGCCTCGTTGGGTGTTCAACTCGTTCAGGAGTTCGGACTTCTGCACATCCGTGGCGTTGTTGAACTGCGGCTCGTTGACGCTCTCGAGCAGCGGGGTGTGCGGCTCGTCCCGGAAAGCCGTGCAGATCTGCGACCAGGCGGCCCTGAAGTGGGCGAGAACTTGGTCGTGGTCGGTGGGCAAGATCGCGATCCACTGCCACGAGTCGTGGTGGACGTTGAGCACGACGTGGAGAGCGTCGGTGCGCGCCCAGTCGACCACCTGCCTCATGCGGGTCAAGAAGGTGGCACCGATGGGGTACGGCGCGGTGGCGGGCGGTGGCGGGCGGTGGCTGTCCTCGTCACCAGGACACGGGCTCTGCAAGGCCTTGGTGATGGGCGGGTCGCCCCAGGAGGACTCGTGCGGAATGGCGACGCGCGTGTTGCCGATGCTGCACCTGGGGCGGCCTCCACCGCGTCGGCCGGAACGAGTGCGTGGCGCCCGAGGCCGCGGCGGACGCGGCGCCACCGGCAGCCCAGGACGACGAGCAGCGCCGGCAGCAGCGCGGCCAGTGGTTCGGAATCTCGGATGCGTCGGTGCGCGCTCTTTCTGGTGTTCCCGGTGTCCTGCACAGGCCGTCCGTCCGATCGGGGGAGTCGATGCGGACGAGACGTCGAAGTGCTTCGCTTCGCGGCGAAGGCAGCGGCGCACTGCGATCCGGACAAGGTGCCGGGGCGAAATCACGCTTGCCGTTCCGAGACTCTGCGTGCCCCGAGCCGACAGCGGGCCCAACGCCTCGGCGCGCTTCGACAGGCCTCCTTTCTGGACAGGACGCAGCCGGTCGGGGCCGCCTCGCGGCCTCGACCGGCTGCGACGGGGGCTCAGCCGACCTTGGTCGCGGTCCAGGTCTGAGTGGGGCCGGTGCCCTTGGTCCACTGGATGACCGGGTTGCCCTCAAGGGTGGTGTTGGCGTTGTCCAGGGCCTTGCCGCTGGCCCGGTTGACCAACTGATAGCCGCCGTTGCCGAGCGCGGCGATGGCCCACTGCTGCTGCCACTGCCAGGTGCTGTTGTCGGTCCGTTGCACCACTGTCGAGTTGTCGGAGGTGCTGTTGTTGTTGTCGAGTGCCTTGCCGCTGCGGACGGAGACCAGTTTGTAGTAGCCGTGGCCCAGGTCGGTGACCGTCCACTGCTGGGTAGCACCGCTGTTGAGGGTCCATTGGACGCACTGGTTGCCGTCGGTGGTCGTGTTGGCGTTGTCGAGTGCCTTGCCGCTGCGGGCGCAGACGAACGTGTAGACGCCTCCCGCGAGGACGGCCGGCATCCCGGTGACCTCGACGCAGACCACCGAGTCGTTCGCGTCGGGCGCACTGTTCGGCACCTGGACGTTGATCTGGCCGCCGCTGACCGAGTAGTTCAGGGAGGCGGAGGGATTGTTCATCAGGTAGACGCGGTTGATCGTGTTGTACACCGCGGGGATCTGCAGAATGCCGTTCGTGGGCCAGGTGAAGACGTGGGCGAACAGTTTGCCGCTCTTCTTGGTGACCATGCCCCAGGACGGCTCGGTCGCGAAGGGGCTGCCGCTGGTGCCGTGGATGCTGTCGGAGTAGGTGGCCATCCAGGAGGCCAGGCCGTTCAGAATGGTCAGCTGCCCAGGCGTGACGTGGCCGTCGTTCGCGCTGCCGTCGGGGTTGTGGCCGCCGTCGGGGCCGATGTTGAGCAGGTAGTTGCCGTCCCGGGAGATGCAGGTGACCATCTGCTGGATGAGGTACTGGAGCGAGTGGTAGTTATTTTCCTTGTATTTGTTGTAGCCCCATGCCTCGTTCATGGTGGCGCAGTACTCCCACGGCCGGTCCATGGGCACGCTGGGGAAGCCGAACTCCGCGACCGCGTAGTCCCCCAGGCCGTTGTCGCGTTTGACGCGCTCGTTGATGATGACGTTCGGCCAGGTCTGAGTCAGCCAGTTGTACAGGTTCTGGCCGTCCGCCTTGGTCCACCAATCGGTGAGGGTGGGTGTGGAGGGGTTGCCGCACCAGTCGCCGTCGAACCACAGCAGCGCCGGGTTGTAGGCGTTCATCAGCTCCGTGAGCTGGGCCTTCATGTCGTTGATGTAGTTGGTGCGGGCGGTCATCGACGCCATGGTGGAGAAGTGGCTGTCGATGGTCTGCGAGGGGTGGTTCCAGTCGAGGATCGAGTAGTAGAGGCAGAACTTGATGCTCCGGGCGTCGCACGCGGCCTTCAGCTCGCCCAGCAGGTTGCGCTGGAAGCCGATGTAGTCGTGGAGGTTGTACAGCTTGGCGCCGGTGGTATCGGTGAAGCTGGGGACGTCGGAGTCCCACATGCCGAAGCCTTCGTGGTGCTTGGCGGTGATCACGATGTACTTCATGCCGGCGTTCTTGGCCAGATCGGCGATCTGGGTGGCGTTGAAGCTGACCGGGTTGAACCCCTGGGTGACCTGCGTCTGCCAGGCAGACTTGGTCCAGCCTGAGCTGAACGCCCACTCGCCCTCCCCGAGGTGGGCGTAGGACCCGAAGTGGATGAACATCCCGAACCGGGCCTGATACCACCAGTCCAGCTTCGAGGAGACGGAGTAGGCCTCGGCGGTGGTGGGCCACAGGGCCTGCGGCAGACCGAATGCCGCAGTGCTGCCGGCGAGCGCTGCGGCCTTGATCACGGAGCGTCGGCTGAGGGGAGCAGAAGACATGTGCGGCTCCTGGTGAGGCGAGGGGACACGGGGACTGACCGCTTGTCTGTACGCGGCATCGACAGCGGAGTGCGGCGGCTCGTGTCCAGCCGAGCTCGAAGTGACCTCGTTGGACATCGGATGTATTAAGGCGGTAGCGCTGCCTACTTGTCCAGAGTTAATGCCAGTTCAGTCACACGGCTGTGGTGTTTGTGCGCATTTCGACGAATTGGCTTCCGATATACATCGGATGTATGGCGGCGCTGCTCGTTGCTCGAACGGACGCACCGCGCGGCGACCGCGGCGAGGCGCATCCACGTCGGTGCTCGCGGACCATTGCCCACGGTCGCGGCGGCGGGGTGGAGGTGTTGTCGCGGAAGGCGGCGTGCTGGTCGAACCTCCGGGGTCCGGCACCGGTGAGGCGGTGATGGCGCTGCCGACAGGACTCCTCCAGTGCGGGGAGAATGTGGGCGGAGGAGGTAGTAGCGGCGGCGGGAACGTCGCCGGGCATCACTCGCGACGACGAAGCGGCACGCGGGCCGGGTGTCGCATGCGGGACAACTGCCGCGCCGGACGATCAGGCTGGGGTGTCACATCGGAAGGTGGACACTTGGTCCGGAACTGCCAGTCCGCGATCGGGGGAAGAAGCGTCAATCGGCCGCAACCACCCGGATCGTGGACACGTATCTGAGGGCGCTGGGTATTTGTCGCTGTGAGGCCGACTCGGTTTCCCTGCGCGAAAGCCTGGAGTTGCACCAGCCGGACAGGCTGCGCATCCATGCGGACCTCGTCGTCGCCGTCGCGAGTGGTGGCATGGAGCGGCTGGCTGTGGTCACCGAGGCGCACCAGGTCACCCACTTCATCACGGAGACCGCTGTGCGAGGGTCCGGCTCCGACGCGCAGTGAATGTGAAGGCCATCGAGTGGCGCAGGTCAGAAGCGTTGCTTGGCGCAGGCTGCCGGGAGGTGTGTCGCCTGGTGGCCAGTGCCGCGCACGTAGTACCCAAGAATTGATGCGTTTCAATCACGTCGATGCCGAGAGCGTGACATTCTTCTGGCAAGGGGTCAAGGGCAGGGTGGCGGCGAGCTGCGGTCCGTTCCACCCCTGGCTCTGGCTCACTCCTCGTCATCGGTTGGCGTCTCCGAGGGTGGCTCGCTTGAGCGCGTTTTCACCTCGTCCTTGGCCGGCTGTTGTAGGCCGCATCACGGTGTACTCGGGGAGTGCGCTCCACGTCGATCTTGGAGCGTTTCAACGCGCGTCATGTATTCTGCCGATTGTCCGTGACGGCCTGATCGCTGGGGGCTGTGCGGTCCTGGGACGGAACGAAACCGAGGTCGAGGAGCGCTGTGGCAACCGCCCGTCCGCGAGCAGTGCAGGGGCATGCCGGTCCGAGCATGCAGGACGTTGCCGATGCCGCAGGGGTATCGCTGGGAACTGTCTCCAATGTGCTGAACCATCCGGCGAAGGTGAGCCCGGCGACGGCGGAGCGGGTCCGGGAGGCGATCAGCCGACTGGGATTCGTGCGTAACGACGCTGCGCGGTCGTTGGTGTCCGGCTCGACCAAGACTGTCGGCATGGTGCTCGCCGATATCGAGAACTCTCTGTTCATCGACATGGCGCACGGCGCGCAGGAGGCTGCCCGGGCCGCCGGTCAGCATCTGCTCCTGGCCAATACGGCGTGCGACATGAAGCTTCAGGACGACTACTTGGACCTGTTCGACGAGTCCAGGGTCACCGGCGTGCTGCTGGCTCCGATGGAGGACTCCACGGCCGGCATCGCCCGGATCCGTTCTCATGGGCGGCAAGTCGTCCTGCTCAACTATGCTCCCAGGCCGGGGACCTGTTGTTCTGTGCTGGTCAACAACGAGCATGTGGGATATCTGGCGGCCCGTCATCTCATCGACACCGGCCGCACACGGCTGGCCTATGTGGTCGCGCACGACGAGTACCAGCCCGTACGTGACCGGCGCCGGGGCGTGCGTGCGGCGGTCGAGGAGGCGGGCGGCGGCGTCACGCTCGAGGAGATCGACAGCGTGGGCCTGACCACTACGCACGGACATGTGGTCGGCCGGGATCTCGCGCGGCGGAGCTCCGGTGATCTTCCGGATGGTCTGATCGTCGTCACCGATGAGCTGGCCAATGCCATCATCCATGAACTCCACTCCGTGGCCGGTGTCCGGGTGCCCGACCAGGTCGCAGTCGTCGGCTGCGAGAACAACCGTGCGGCCGGCGCCGCCGCCGTGCCGCTGACCGCGGTGGACATGCCGGGCCGGATGATGGGTCAGGAGGCGATCCGGCTGCTCATGGACGAGGTGTCCGCGGGCAAGCAGCACCGTCATGCCACTGTCGTGCTGGAACCGGAGCTCATCGTCCGGGCCAGCGCACCGCACTGACCCGGCCCTGTTCGCCGGAGGGGCCCCGCTCACCGGTGGCTGTGGCCTTCTGTACGCGTCAGGCTGCGCGGTCTTCCGGATCGGCCTCCCCCTCATGGCCTCTTGCATTGCGCAACCCAGCGCTGGCTGGCTGTTTCTCGTCTCGCACAGGGAGTGCTGTCCTCGCGCGAGCCTTCCGGAACGCCCAAACACAGTTCAGAAACGTCCATGACAGCTCCTTGACACACGGAGAGGGGAGCCATAGGTTCCCGGCAACTCCCTATTGAAGCGTTTCAACGCTCTGTGCGCCGAGGAGCACCTGTGCACAAGATCCTCAGAACCCGCCGTATCGCCCTCCTGGCGACTGTCGCCACGTCGAGCCTGCTCCTGAGCGCCTGCGGTGGCGCAGGCACGGCCGGGGGCGGCAGCGCCAAGGCGTTCAGCCTCACCATCAACGACGACAACCACATCGTGCAGGAGGAGCTCACTGCCCTGAGCAAGGGCACGTGCGCGGCCCAGAACAAGGCGCTGCCGCTGAAGATCCAGACGCTCCCGATCGGGAACGTCGACCAGAAGGTCCAGCTTCTCGCCGGGCAGAACGCCCTGCCGGTGCAGTTCGCGGCGGGCGGCACCCCGCAGCTCACCAAAACCCTGGACAAGGCCGGGCAGGTGCTGGACCTGGAGAAGACGCTGAAGGACCTCGGCGTGTGGGACGACCTCCAGCCCGCGGCGATCAAGACCGTGGAGAACCTGTACGGCAACTTCAACGTCATGCCTTACCAGTTCAACATCGAAGGCATCTGGTACAACAAGCAGCTCTTCGCCGAGCACCACATCACCACCCCGACGACCTACGACCAACTGGTCGCCGCGGCAGCCAAGTTCAAGGGCGCCGGCATCACTCCGTTCTCCGCGGACGGCAAGGACGGCTGGCCCTTGACGCGGCTCGTCAGCGGCTACCTCTACCGTGAACTGGGCCCGGACGCCCTGCAGGCGGTGGCGGACGGCAAGGCCAAACTGACCGACCCTCCCTATGTGAAGGCCGCGCAGGCCATCGCCGACCTGGGCAAGGCCGGCTACTTCGGCAAGGGCGTCGGATCGATCGACTACGACACCGCGACCCAGCAGTTCCTCACCGGGAAGGCTGCCATGTTCTACATGGGCAGTTGGGCGCTCGGCGACTTCAACGACAAGACCAAGAACAAGATCGGCGCGGACAACGTCGGCTTCATGCCCTTCCCGAACGTCCCCGGCGGCAAGGGCAGCGCGGACCAGATCCCGGCCAACGTCGGTCTCCCCGTCGCCGTCTCCGCCAAGTCCTACGACGCCAAGGTCGGCGACTGGCTGTCCTGCATCACCAAGAACTACGGCGCCGCCTCCTTGAAGGACCAGGGCACCCTCTCCGGGTTCAAGCCGAACGGCGACACCGGCACCCTCCCCCCGCTCACCCAGACGGTCCAGGACACCATCAGCAGGACCGAGACCAGCACCCTGTGGTTCGAGGCGCTGTTCAACACGAAGGCCACGGAGACCAGCCAGACCAACGCCGCGCCCCTCGTCACCGGCTCCCTCTCGGCCAAGGACTTCATGCAGAAGATCCAGACCGACCTCGACAACGGCTGACCCCGCGCGCCGCCGCCATCCGCACCGAACCCTTCGTGAGAGAGCCGTCATGCGTTCAGTTCTGGGAGACCGCCGCGCCATTGCCGTCCTGCTGGGCCCGGCACTGCTGGTGTACTCACTGGTGATGCTGGTGCCGATGGGCTGGTCCCTCGGCTACACCTTCTTCAAGGGCAACGTCATCGAAGGATTCACCTTCGGGGGGTTCGGCAACTTCGAGAAGCTCTGGCACGACCCGCAGGCGTACTCGGCCCTGTGGTTCACCTTCAAGTACGCGATCGCCGTCAGCATCGGGCAGGTCCTCTGCGGATATCTGCTCGCACTGCTCTACGTGTTCGTTCTGCGCAGGTCCTCCGCCGTGGTGCGCACGCTGGTGTTCTTCCCGGTCATCCTGCCGACGGTCGCCGTGGCCCTGATGTTCCAGAAGCTGTTCGCCGTTGCACCGCAGAACGGCCTCGCCAACGCAGCCATCGAGGGGCTCGGTCTGCACCACGGGGACTGGTTCGCGAGTGCCGGCGGCTCGTTCGTCGTGCTCGTCGTCATGGACGTGTGGCGTTCCATGGGCTTCTACGGCGTCCTGATCTTCGCCGGACTGGTAGACATCCCCGATGAGACGCTCGAGTCGGCGCGGCTGGACGGCGCCACCGGCTGGCGGCTGATCCGGCACATCGTGCTCCCGCTGTCCGCGCCGGTGCTGCTGTCGTCGGTCGTGTTCAGCATCAACGGCACGCTCAAGGTGTTCGACTCGGTTCTCGCACTGACCAACGGTGGACCGGGCAGCGACACGACGCCGCTGACGCTCTACATGTTCCGCACCGCGTTCTCCTACGGCGACTACGGCTACGGCAGCACCATCGCCTTGCTGCTCACCGTCGTCTGCCTCGGCGTCACCCTCGTCATCTTCCGCTTCTCGCGCCGCGACCTGACCAAGGGCTGAACCTCCATGACCGACACCATGACGGCACCTCGGCGGGAACTTGTGCCCAGCCCGCCGTCGGCCACCGTTCGCAAGCCCCGGTATGCCCGGCGGCTGATCCGCAACCTGCTCGTCGCTCTGCTGGTCGCCGCCGAGCTGGCGCCTCTGGCGTGGTTGCTGATCAGCTCCTTCAAGACCCAGTCGGAGTTCGTCAACGATCCCGCCTGGTCCTTGCCCGGGAAGTGGGACCTGCACAACTACGCCGACGCCTGGACGACCGGCCACGTGGGTCTGTACATCCGCAACAGCCTCCTGGCCACGGCCCCCTCCCTCGCACTCATCATCGTGCTCGGCACCGCGGCGGGCTTCGCCCTCGAAGTCATGATCTGGCGTGGCCGCCACCAGGTCCTCCTGGTCTTCCTGGTGGGGATCATGGTGCCGAGCCAGATGATCCTGCTGCCCCTGTTCCGGGTGTACTTCCAGTCCGGCCTGTCCGGAACGATGTGGCCGCTGATCATCACCTACACCGCGGTCGGCCTGCCCCTGACCGTCTTCATGATGGCCACCTACTTCCGGGCGGTGCCGCGCGAGATGTTCGAGGCCGCCACTATCGACGGCGCCGGCATGCTCACCGCTTTCTGGCGGATCGGGTTCCCGGTCGTGCGCAACGCGGTCCTCACGGTCGCGCTGGTGCAGTTCTTCTTCATCTGGAACGACCTGCTCGTCTCGCTGACCTTCACCACGGACGACGAGCTGCGGACCATTCAGGTGGGGTTGCTCAACTTCACCGGCCAGTACGGGGAGACGGCCTACGGACCGCTGTTCGCCGCGATCAGCATCAACGTCGTAGGCGCTCTGGTGCTGTACCTGCTGATCAACCAGCGCATCATCAAGGGCCTGACCGCCGGGGCGGTGAAGGGATGACCCGGATACCGACGGTGGCCGATGTGGCGGCGGAGCACCACCGGGAACCCTTCGGTATCGGGGAAGCCGCGCCCCGGATCTCCTGGAAGACCACGGCGACCACCGGCTGGAGACAGCGCGCTTACCAGGTCGAAGCCGTCCGTTCCGACGGGAGGTACCGTTCGGACTGGGTGATCTCCCAGGACTCCGTACTCGTCCCCTGGCCGCTGCAGCCACTGGTATCCCGGGAAATGTGCGAGGTACGGGTGCGGGTGCGCGGGACCGACCAGGTCGCCAGTGACTGGAGCCCGCCCTTGCGGGTGGAGACGGGACTGCTCGCGCCGACGGACTGGACGGCCCGCGCGATCACACCGCACGAGCCGGGTGGATCGCGACCGCCGAGCGCCGAGCGCCGTCCCCCGCTGCTGCGCAAGGAGTTCACGATCCGCGGGGACGTGGAGCGCGCCCGTCTGTACGTCACCGCCCATGGCCTGTACGAGATCGAGATCAACGGCTGCCGGGTCGGCGACCATGCGCTCGCACCCGGATGGACCAGCTACCACCACCGGCTGCGTTACCAGACCCACGACGTCACCGACCATCTGAGCGCCGGGGCCAACGCCATCGGCGCGTGGCTGGCCGACGGCTGGTACCGGGGACGTCTCGGTTTCGGCGGCGGCCACGCCGATCTCTACGGCGACCGGGTCGCGCTCCTCGCCCAGTTGGAGGTCGTCCACCGCGACGGGACCGTCACCGTGGTCGCAAGCGACCCGTCCTGGAGGGCCGGACAGGGACCGATCCTCTCCTCCGGACTGCTCGACGGTGAGACGTTCGACGCTCGGCAGGAACGGTCCGGCTGGTCGAGTCCCGGATTCGACGACGGCGACTGGTCGCCGGTGGAGATCGTCGCACGAGACCCGGCGACCCTTGTCGCGCCCACCGGCCCTCCGGTGCGCTGCACCGAGGAGATCGCGCCGGTGCTGGTGACTGCCCTGGATGCCGACCGGCTCCTGGTGGACTTCGGGCAGAATCTCGTCGGCCGGGTCCGCATCACGGTCTCCGGCCCGGAGGGGCACACGCTCGTCATCCGTCACGCGGAAGTGCTCCAGGACGGCGAACTGTGCGTCCGCCCCCTCCGCGGCGCCACATCCACCGACCGGTACACCTTGCGCGGCGGCGGCCCCGAGACCTGGGAGCCGCGGTTCACCCTCCATGGGTTCCGGTACGCGGAGATAACCGGCTGGCGCGGAGGCGGCTTCCCGGGACGGGCCATCGTCGCCCGCGTGTATCACACCGACATGGCTCGGACCGGCTGGTTCGAGTGCTCCAACGACCAGGTCAACCGCCTGCACCAGAACGTCGTGTGGAGTCTGCGCGGCAACTTCGTGGACATCCCCACCGACTGCCCGCAGCGTGACGAGCGGCTCGGCTGGACCGGTGACATCCAGATCTTCGCCCCCACCGCGGCGTTCCTGTACGACTGCCACGGCATGCTCACGTCCTGGCTGCGCGACGTGGCCGCGGAACAGCACGATGACGGGACGGTCCCCTGGTACGTCCCGGAGATACCGGGCGGCGAGCAGTGGACGCCGGCGCGGCCCGGCGCCGGCTGGGGCGATGTCGTGGCACTGACCCCGTGGGATCTGTACCGGGCTTCGGGCGACGCCGGTCTCCTCGCCGCCCAGTACGACAGCGCACGGCGGTGGGCCGATCTCGTCACCGGCCTCGCCGACGAGTCAGGTCTGTGGAACCGCGGGTATCAACTCGGCGACTGGCTCGACCCGTTCGCGCCCCCGGAGGACCCCGGCGCCGGCCGTACCGACCGCCACCTCATCGCCACGGCGTACTACGCGTGGTCCCTGCGGCATGTCGCCTGGATGGCCGGTGTCCTGGGGCGTGAGGAAGAACGCCGCCGCTACGAGGAACTGGCGGATCGTGTCCGGCGGGCCTTCGCTGATGAGTACGTCCGTCCCGGCGGCCTGATGACCAGCGACACGCAGACCGCTTATGCCGTTGCCCTCCAGTTCGGCCTTCTTCCGGATGCGGAGGCCCGGGCTTGCGCCGGTCGGCGTCTGGCCGAACTGGTGGCCGCAGGGGGGCACACCATCCAGACCGGTTTTGTCGGAACTCCGCTGGTGGCACCTGCGCTGAGTGCGACCGGCCACGACCACAGTGCGTACGCGATGCTCCTTCAGCAGGAGTGCCCTTCATGGCTGTACGCGCTCAAGCACGACGCCACCACCGTCTGGGAGCGCTGGGACAGCATGCTCCCCGACGGCACCGTCAACCCGGGTGAGATGACGTCGTTCAACCACTACGCCCTCGGCGCCGTCGCCCAGTGGCTGCACACCACGGTCGCCGGGCTCGACGCGAGCGCGCCCGGCTACCGCGAGGTCGTCTTCCGTCCACGGCCCGGTGGCGGCATCACCTGGGCGAGCGCAGCCCATGAGTCGCCGTACGGCCGCGTGGCGATCCGATGGGAGCTCGTGGGGACGGAGCTCATCGTGGAGACGACGGTGCCCACCGGTGCGATCGGGCGCATCGAGTGGCCTGACGGGGCGGTGACCGACCTACCGGCCGGAAGCACCACTACTTCGCGACCGGCGGCCGGCTCCACCGGCGGGTGACGGCCGTCAGGGAAGCGTCGGACCGGCTCCCCCCGTCTCCAAGGGCCACTCAAGCCGCACGTCGGTGCCATCACTACGACGACACAAAGGAGTATCGCGTGACCGACCATCACACAGGAGAGCACTGCCCAGGAAGGCGCAGAGGGCACGCGCGCTCTGTCCTCGCCACGATAGTGGTCGCCCTGATGACCGTTCTGGGCCTGGTCACTGCCTCGCCCGCGCAGGCTCTCAGCGGTGACATCCGTATGCACGACCCGAGCGTCATCAAAGTGGGCAGCTGCTACTACGGCTTCTCCACCGGCTTCGAGAACGACCCGCTCAACCCGAGCGGCTCCATCACCATCCGCAAGACCTGTACCGGCACCGCGGCCACTGGCTGGACCAAGGTCGGCAACGTGTGGTCGTCAACCCCCTCCTGGATCACCGCCAAGCTGGGGTCGACCCCGCCGAACATCTGGGCCCCGGACATCAAGTACTTCAACGGCAGCTACCACCTGTACTACGCCGGTTCGCTCTGGGGCTCGAACTACGCGGTGATGGGCGTCGCCACGGCCACGAACATCGAGGGCCCGTGGACCGACCAGGGCCTGGTCACGGACGTCAACTACCCGATCGACCCCAACGTCGACTGGGGTCCCGACGGCCGGCTCTACATCTCCTGGGGCTCCTGGACCGGCAGCGGCACCTACATGCACGTCCTGGACCAGTCCACCGGCAAGCTCTCCACCACCGACAACAACCTCTGGCACATCGCCGTCGGCATCGAGAACCCGACGATCATCCTCAACGGCGGCTACTACTACCTCTTCGGCTCCAAGGGCCTGTGCTGCAGTGGGGCCAACAGCACCTACTACACGGTGGTTGGCCGCTCCACCAGCATCACCGGGCCCTACCTCGACCAGAACGGCACCGACATGGCCTCCGGCGGCGGAACCACCGTCCTCACCGGCGCCTATCCCAAGGTGGCCGCAGGCGGCGCCGATGCCTACGACGACGGCACCTCCAAGTTCCTCGCCTACCACTACTACGACGGAGACAACTCCGGGCAGGAAAGCCTCGACATCCGTCAGGTGACCTTCGCGAACGGCTGGCCCGTCCTCGCCAGTCCACTCGGCGCACCGAACAACCACCTGATGAACCGCAACAGCGCCAAGTGCGCAGACGTCTGGTACCTCAGCACGGCGGACGGGGCGGCGGTCAACTCAGGCAACTGCAACTCCGGAACCAATCAGCAGTGGGTGCCCACCGCCGTCGGCTCCTGGTACGAACTGGTCAACGTCAACAGCGGCAAGTGCCTGCAGATCTCCGGTGGCTCCGCGGCGGACGGCGCGGTCGCCGTCCAGTCCACCTGCGGCGCGTCCCCGAGCCAGCTGTGGAACAGACAGGCCGTCATCGGCGGCTACGTCACCTTCTCCAACGTCAGCAGCGGCAAGTGCCTCCAGGTCGCCGGTTCCTCGACCACCAACGGCGCCGCCCTGGACCAGGCGACCTGCGTCGCCGGCTCCACCAACCAGCAGTGGATGGTCGTCTGAGACGTACACACCGTTTGATTCCCCCATGGTCGTCGGGGCGCTGCCGGCAACAGCCGACGGCGCCCCGACGGCTGTGCTAAGACTTCGCGCTGACCAGCCCGGTGTCGTACGCCGTGATGACGGCCTGGATGCGGTCACGTGCGCCGATCTTGGCCAGGACGCGGCCGACGTGCTTCTTGACGGTGGATTCCGTCAGGACGAGGCGCTGGGCGATCTCGGCGTTGGTCCAGCCTTGGCCGATGGCGACGAGGACTTCACGTTCCCGGTCGGTAAGGGACCTCAGACGGGGGTCCTCGGCGGGGGCGGTATCTGCGGGAGCCAGTACTCGGTGCGTGTAGGCGTCCAGAAGGCGGCGGGTGAGGCGAGGGGCGACGACGGCGTCGCCGGTGGCGACGGCGTGGATACCGGCGACGAGTTCTTCTGGGCGCGCGTCCTTGAGCAGGAAGCCGCCGGCTCCGGCGCGCAGGCCCTCGTAGGCGTACTCGTCGAGGTCGAAGGTGGTCACGATGAGGACGCGGGTGCGGCCCCCCGAGGCGACGATCCGGCGGGTCGCCTCGATGCCGTCCATGCCGGGCATGCGGATGTCCATGAGGACGACGTCGGGGCGGAGTTCGGCAGCCATGCGGACGGCCTCGGCGCCGTGTGCGGCCTCGCCGACGGGGGTCAGGCCGGCAGTGCCCTCCAGCAGCATGCGCACGCCCATGCGTTGCAGGGGCTGGTCGTCGGCGATGAGGACGGTGGTCATGGCTGATGATCTCCTGCAGGTACGTGGAGGACGACGTCGACGACCCAGCCGTGGCCGGTGGCGGGAGGGCCGGCGGTGACGGTGCCGCCGTACATGGCGGCCCGCTCGCGGATACCGACGAGACCGTGTCCGGCGTCGCCGGACCGCGCCCCGGCGGCTGTGCCGCTGTCGGTGACCTTGACGTGCACGGTGGCGGTGTCCCTGGTGACAGTGACGTCGGCCGTGGCCTCCGGGCCGGCGTGTCTGAGGGAGTTGGTGAGGGCTTCCTGGACGATGCGGTACACGGTGAGCTGAACACCGCTGCCAAGGGTGTCGAGATCGCCCGTCGTACGGTAGGTCACGGGCAGCCCCGCGGCGCGCACCCGCGTCAGCAACGGGTCCAGGTCGCGGATGCGCGGCTGTGGGCCGAGCAGCCGTTCGTCGTCCTGGTCCTCGCGCAGCACGTCGAGGACCCGACGGAGTTCGCTCATCGCCTGGCGACCGGTGTCGGCGAGGATCCGCAGGGCGTCAGCGGTTGTCTCGCCGCGGTTGGTGGCGAGGGTGGCGGCGCCGTCGGCCACGCTGACCATGACGGACAAATTGTGGCCGATGATGTCGTGCATCTCGCGGGCGATGCGGGTGCGTTCGGCGGCCGTGGTGAGTCTGACACGCTGGTCCTGTTCGATCTCCAGGCGCGCGGCCCGGTCCTCCAGAGCGGCCAGGTAGAGGCGGCGGATCCGCAGCGTCAGGCCGATGGCGATGGCCGCCGTCAACGTGCCCATCAGGAAGAAGAGGCCGAAAAACGGGTGCTCGACGGGTGCCAGCAGTCCAACCGCCAGGACCAGTTCGGCCGCGGTGAGCGCGGCGGCCCAGGCGAGCACGCGCAGTGAGCCGTGCAGGGCCAGGCTGTAGAGGGCGACGAGCGCGGCCATGCCGCTCTGTTGCCACACGCCCAGCGACCACTGGGCCAGCAACACCGCGGAGATCATCCCGTAGGTGACGGCGGGGGTCCTGCGGCGCCACCACAGGGGTACGACGAGCGCGGCGGTGAAGGCGACCCGTACCGGGACGGGCCAGTGGCCGTGCTCGGTCGGGTCCCCGAAAGGGCCGTGGCGGCTGGAGGAGAGCAGGTCGGGAAGGCTGAGCAGGGCGACGGCGAGGACGACCGCGGTGTCCAGCACCCACGGATGCCGCTGGTCCAGCCGTTGTCGAGCGCTCTGGCCCTGCAGTAGGCAGCGCAGAAGCGGGTGCGCCCAGACATCGGCGAGCCCGGGGGACGGCGCGGCGGCCGTTACCCGGGCGGGGGTCGCGGGGGCCTGTCTCATGATCCCCACTGTCTCGCACCGCCGCTCAGGCGTCGCTCTTGAGGAGCCGCCAGGCTGCTCCGGCATGGGTGAGGGCCACCCACCCGGCGAAGACGGCGAGTCCCGCGGCGGGGGAGAGAGCGTCGGAGGACTGGTGCAGGGCGTACATCGCCGAGCCGGCGTTGCTGGGGAAGTAGGGGTTGATGTGGTCGTGAACGGAGTCGGGCAGCAGGGACGCCAGGCCCGGGAGGATGAGCAGGACGCCGACCAGGACCGCGATCGCGCCGGCACTGGAGCGCAGCAACATGCCCAGGGCGACACCCGCGACAGCCACCAAGGCGAGGTAGAGGCCGGCACCGGCCAGGCTGCGCAGTACACCGTCGTCGCCCAGGGACAGGGCGATCTTCTCGCCGTCCAGGCCCAGGGTGCCCAACTGGAACGCGGTCAGGGCCGCGAGCGTGGTCAGGACCAAGGTGATGGGGCCGATCACGGCGGACTTGGACCACAAAACCGGCAGTCGGCGAGGGACGGCGGTGAGGGTGGAGCGGATCATGCCGGTGGTGTACTCGCCGGCCGACAGCAGGACACCGAGCACGCCGACGGCCAGCGACGCGAAGGTCACCCCGAGCAGGGCGAGGCTGACCGCGTCCTGCTCGCCGGAGCCCGGTCCGGGCGGCCCGCCCTGCGCGGTCGCGTCGGGAGTGTAGGTGGCGGAGGCGATCGCGCCGAGGGCGACCAACAGGACCACGGCGACGCCGAGGGTGACCCAACTGGAGCGCAGCGACCAGAACTTGGCCCACTCCGCGCGCAGCACCCGCAGACCGGTGACCTTGTAGGCCCGGGAGTCGGACCGGGTGGGGGAGAGCTCGGTGACGGTCATCAGGCTGCCTTTCGCGCGGTCTCGGCCGGGTGGCTCTGGTACTCGACGACGTCCCTGGTCAGGTCCATGAACGCTGCCTCCAACGAGACGGCCTGTGGGGTGAGTTCGTACAACGCCACCCCGTGCTCGGCCGCGATCCGCCCGATCTCCCGGGCGTCCCGCCCGGAGACCAGGAGTTCCTCGGCGGACGAGGAGGAGATCGTCACATCCGGGCCCGCCAGCAGCGAACGCAGCCTGGCGGCCTCGGCGGTGGCGACCTTCACGCCGCCGCCGCTCGCCTCTCGGGTGAAGTCGTCGACGGTGGTGTCCGCGAGGAGCCGCCCCCGCCCGATGATCACCAGGTGGTCGGCGATCAGCGCGGTCTCGCTCATCAGGTGCGAGGACAGCATCACCGCGCGACCCTCGTCGGCCAGGTCGCGCAGCAGGTTGCGCACCCAGAGCACGCCCTCGGGGTCCAGACCGTTGACCGGTTCGTCGAGCATGACGATCCCCGGATCGCCGAGCAGGGCCGCCGCGATGCCGAGCCGCTGGCCCATGCCGAGCGAGAAGGCCCCGACCCGCTTGTCGGCCACGCTGGTCAGGCCGGCCAGTTCGATGACCTCCTCGACCCGGCGGCGCGCGATGCCGTGCGTGTACGCGAGCGCCATCAGATGGTTGAACGCGCTGCGGCCCGGGTGCACGGACTTGGCCTCCAGCAGGGTGCCGATCGCGTGCAGCGGTGCCGCGTGCTTCGCGTACGACTTGCCGTTGACGGTGACCGTGCCCCCGGTGGGGGTGTCGAGGCCGACGACCATGCGCATCGTGGTGGACTTGCCGGCACCGTTGGGGCCGAGGAAGCCGGTGACCTCACCGGGCTTGACGGCGAAGCTCAACGCGTCGACGACGGTCTTGTCGCCATACCGTTTGGTCAGCTCACGCGCTTCGATCATGGGTGTGGGCCTTTCGTCCGGGACCGGCCGGGTGAGCGCCGCGGCCTGTGCGGTCGACGTTAGAAGTGCGGCCGCCCTGGGCCCTGGGACCACGGGGGACACTTGGGCGCCCGAGTGGTACGGCGGTGCCATTCGTCGCCGGTCACCGGTACGCCTCAGGTATGACACGCCGGTGGGTGGGCGGAAGAGCCGGCCCGCCGCCCCGTACTCGAGGCCGTGGCGGGGGCGCATGTCCCAAACAGGCAATCCACCATGTCTGCCACGGGAAAGACCTGGCCACGGCTCTGGGGGTTCACTGTCGGCCACCTCGACGAAAAGGAGCCGAAATATGCCCGAGGAAGCCAGGTCGGAATTCTGGAAGGGCCTCAAGCCGATCGCCGACGCGGTGAAGCCCGACGCGCAGCCGGAGGTCTATCTGCCCCAGGTGGCCACGGACGACGACCGGTACTACGCGCCGCTCAGCGAGACCGTCGGCTCGCGCCCGCTGTGGATCAACGTCAAGGACAACTCGTGGGCAGACATCCTCTGCGCCAGGCAGGCCGGACTCGTCAACCGGCACTACCACCCGCACGAGGTGTTCGCGTACACGATCTCCGGTAAGTGGGGTTATCTGGAGCGGCCGTGGACCGCGCGGGCCGGTGACTTCGTCTACGAGGCGCCGGGTGAGGGACACACGCTGGTGGCCTACGAGAGCGATGAGCCGATGAAGGCGTTCTTCATCGTCAAGGGTCCGTTGATCTGGCTGGACGAGGACGGCGGAACCACCGGTTACTTCGATGTCCACGACTACATCGAGCTGTGCAGGAACCACTACGAGAAAGTCGGCATCGGTGCCGACTACGTCAACTCGCTCTTCCGGTGACCCGGCCCCGCCGCTCTGAACGAGGTTCCGATGTCACGTATCCGTACCCGTGTGCGCCCCGACGCAGAAGCGTCCGCGGCCATCGACGGCGCAGCACACCGCTATGAGTACCGGCTGCTGCTGATCCTCTTCCTGGCCTTCGGGTTCGTCTTCTTCGACCGCCAGGCACTGCCCTTCCTCGCCCCCTACATCGCCGAGGACTTCCACCTCTCCAACACCGAACTCGGCACCCTGTCCGGGGTGCTGGCCCTGACGTGGGCGCTGTCCGGGCTCGTCGCCGGCCGTCTGTCGGACAAGCTCGGCAAACGCAAACCGATTCTGATCGCCGCGGTGGTCCTCTTCTCCTGCTTCTCCGCGGCGGGCGGGCTGATGACCGGCTTCCTCGGTCTGCTCGTCGCCCGCGCCCTGATGGGTGTGGCAGAAGGCGCCGTGCTGCCGCTGGCCCAGTCGCTGATGGTGGAGGCGTCCCGGGAGAGCCGCCGCGGGCTCAACATGGGGCTGCTCCAAGGCTCGTCGGCCGGTCTGATGGGCGGGGTCCTCGCCCCCCTGGCGGTTGTGTGGATCGCCGAGTTCCACGGCTGGCGCACTGCCCTGCTCCTGACGATCGTGCCAGGTCTGCTCCTCGCGGTCTGGATCGCGAAGTCGGTCAGGGAAGTGCCGCCCGGCGACCCGGCCCAGATCGCCGCCGCCGAAGTCATCCCGGAGACGACAGCCGGCCCCAAGCTGTCGGTGCGGGAGGTTCTGGGACACCGCAACATCGTCCTGTGCATGGCGGCCGCATGCTGCTACCTCACCTGGTTCATCGTCATCGTGACCTTCACCCCGTCGTACCTGCTGACCGTCAAGGACTTCTCCCCGAGCACGATGAGCGGCGTCATGACGTGTCTGGGGGTGGGGTGGGTGCTGTGGGGGTTCCTCACCCCGGCTGTCTCCGACCGTATCGGCCGCAAGCCAACCATGATCGCCTTCTCCGCGACGGCGGCCCTGTGCCCGCTCGCGCTGGTCTACGTCAACGATCCGGTGGTACTGGGCCTGGTCGTGGTCCTCACCTACACCGGGCTCGGCTGCTTCACCCTGTTCATGGCCACCATCCCCGCCGAGACGGTGCCCCGTGGTGCGTTGGCCACCGCACTCGGCCTGGTCATGGGAGTCGGCGAGCTGGCCGGTGGTTTCCTCGCCCCGGTCATCGCCGGGCGCGCGTCGGACGTCTGGGGCCTGCAGACGGCCATGTTCATCTCCGCCGGCGGCGCTGTCGTCGTCGTCCTGCTCTCCCTCGGTCTGCGGGAGACCGCGCCGCAGGTGCTGCGCCGGCGGGCCGAGCGGACCGGGACTGCGGACGGCTCGGGCGCGGTGGTGGCGGGAGCGGCCGAATGAGGGCCGACACGCAGCGCATGCAGGCCGCCGTCTGGTATGCGGCCAGGGATGTCCGAATCGCCGAGGTGGACGTCCCCGCACCCGCGCGCGGCGAGGTGCTCATCGAGGTCGCTTATTGCGGCATCTGCGGCAGCGATCTGCACGAGTACGCCGATGGCCCGCACGCCATCCCCGTGGCGGAGCCACATCCGGGCTCAGGTGCCACCGCCCCGCTCGTGCTCGGTCACGAGTTCTGCGGGACGGTGGTGGCGCTCGGAGCGTCGGTGACCGACTTGATGGTCGGCGACCGGGTGGCGGTCGAACCGAACTACCGGTGCGGGGAGTGCCCACGGTGCCAGGCAGGTGAGTACAACATCTGCCGGCATTTCGGTTTCGCCGGGCTGATGGGGAACGGAGGCATGGCCGAGTACGCCGCCATCCCCACCTACATGGCGCACCGTCTCCCCGAGAGCGTGTCGCTGGAGCAGGCCGCGCTGTTCGAACCGGCCTCGGTCGCCCTGCACGCGCTGCAGCGCGCCGGCACCGCACCCGAGACCGTGGCGGTGGTCGGCCTGGGCCCGGTCGGCCTGCTTACCGTCCGGCTCGCCGCTGAGCGCAATGTGCGGCGCATCGTCGCTCTCGACGTCGCGCCTGCTCGCCTGGAACTCGCGGCCGGCCTCGGCGCCACCGATTTGGTCGACGCGAGCCTGGCGGGAGGCCCCGGGGAGCGCATCCGGGAGCTGACCGGCGGCGAGGGCGTCGACGTGGCGTTCGAGGTGGTGGGATCGGAGAACGCCCTGCGCACCTGTCTGGCCGCGACCCGGCGTGGTGGCCGGGTCGTCCTCGTCGGTCTCGCCCCGCAGGTGTGTCTGGACACCTTCGCGTTGGTCAACAACGAGCAGTCGATCGTCGCGAGCGTCGGCTACCGGGACACCTATCCGGAACTCATCCGGCTCGTCGCGGAGCGTGGGCTGGACCTGACACCGGTCGTCACCTCGACCATCGCCCTCGATGCTCTGATCGCCCACGGCTTCGAGGCACTGATGCAGGGTACGGGGAACCAGGTCAAGATCCTTGTCGACCCCTCCGTACGCCGTGACCGCCGCGACCATTTGGTTCCCTGCACGGCATCAGCCGGGTCCGCGACGCTTCCGACCCCAGACCGCCGGAGGAGGTGCTGAGGTGAACCGGCCCTGGGCGGCCGAGCACACGACGGACGGTACCCGCGTGAACGCGTGGGCGTCAGACTCGGCCGCCATGGGCTCCCGCCCCGGCCTGCTCGTGCGGGACCCTCCCGGCGGTTCTCACCGACCGCGGGCGCCTCACCATTGCGGGCGGGCGCGATCGTGACGTGCCAGTACACCGGCGGTACGCTCGCCGTGAGACAGCACCAGGCACTCCGACGGCCCCTCACGTCAGAGCACGAGGCCCAGTCCAGCGGCTCTGTCGTCAGGGCAGGTCAGTTCTGCACCACAGTCGTCAGGGAGGCGAGGGCTGGAAAGGAGATTCAGGTGAACCTGCCTATCGTCTCCCGCGTGTCCACGCAGTCGGTCGATCCGGCGGACCGCATCGACTTCTGGGAGGAACACAATCGTCAGGCCCTGGTGGGTTTGACCTGCTCGTCATATGCGCGGGAGGGTCTGCTGGCCACGGAGACGAATATCGAGCTGGGCGACCTGCGGCTGGCTGAAATCGCCGGCAACGAGCATGTCATCGAACGGACCCCACGGACTTGTCAAGCCCTGCCGAAGGACTCGATATTCGTCACGTTGTTGATGGCAGGCAGCGGGGTGTTCTTCCACGAGGGTGGCTGCGTCACCCTGCAGACGGGCGACCTGATTCTCTACGACACCCGGCGGCCCTATCTGTTCGGGTTTCCCTCTCCCATGCGTCAGTTGCTGGTGGACATCCCGCGTGAGGTTTTTGCCGCGCAGTGCGCTCCGGGCGAGGTGGCCGCACCGATACTGCTCGGCAGGGGGTCGGCCACCGAAGGCGCCCAGGCTTCTGCGCTGGAGGCGGTCCTGGCCGACTGGGTTGCGGGGCAGCGAGGCGAGGACTCGGTCAGCACCGAGGCGACCGTGCTGGACCTCGTCCGTACACTGGCCGCACCGAGGCTGGGCGGTTCCGCGTCGCCCGCCATCCTCTCCCAATTGGCGGTGGCCAAGGACTACATAGTCCGGCACCTTGCCGATCCGGGGCTGAGTTCGGGCCGGGTCGCGGAGGCGATCGGAGTGTCTGTGCGGCACCTCAGCCGTATCTTCCAGCCGACCGGGGTGAGCCCGTCCCGGTACATTCTCGAACAGCGGCTCGGCAAGGCCCGGCAGGTGCTCGCCGAGCCCAGCTCTCGCCATCTGACGATCGCCGAAGTCGCCCATTGTTGGGGCTTCGCCAGCCAAGCCCACTTCACCCGGGTGTTCCGGAGCCGTTTCGGCTCCACGCCCGGAGAGACACGCCCGCTCGCCCGCTGAACCCAGCCCTCGGCCGAGCTGATGGAGTGTGAGTGAAGATGTATGACTTTGTCGTCGCCGACGCCACTTCCGAGCAGGTCGAACTGCCCTCCCTTGTTGCCTGCGGCGCGCTGCGCGGAGAGCGGTGAAGGGGACAGATAGTGAGCGCATGCAGCCATCGATCAGCGGAGCTCTTGCAGTCTGGGCTCGGCGGCGGGGGTGATGGGGGCGACAGCGGTCCAGAAGGCTTCGCGGTTCGCTGCGGTGGGGGAGAGAAGCGCGCACGCTGATCGGTGTGACATGCGGCGTGACGAGCTGCTGCGTGGGGGAGAGGTACGGGGCCGCAGCAGTTCTGACGGCCCCTCGTGACCCAGGAACTGCCCGTGCCAAAGGTACGGTCGGCCCCGCTGCATCGGTGCGCGAAAACAGGGCGCCGATCGCCGCGGCGTGAACGATGGCACTGATCCGGAGGGCACCCGGCGCCTACTTCTCGGCGTACCTCGGAATATGGCGACACGGTAATTGGGTCACGGGGTACGACTCGATGATTTTCGACGGCTGCTCGGACTCGACGCTCAACCGCAACGGAGTACGGCTCGGCAGCGCCGACATCCCTGACGTCGTCGAACGTTTCCCCGAGATCGCGGAGGTGCTGGTCATCGGCGTGGAAGAAGCCGAAGGCCGCTAATGGATGCCGCCGTGGACAGCCCCGAACTCATCGACCACTACGCCCGACTGGGCGAGGAGTGCCGCAAGGGCTGGTCCGCCTCATGACAACCGTGCTCGCCGTCGCCCTCTCCCTGGACTTCCTCCCGCTGCGGCTGGCGATGCCCGCCGTGGCGCCGGTCATCCGCCGGGCGGCGGCCCATCTGGACATGTCGGTACGGCTCTACGGCGTCATCGGGACCCCGGAAGTGGCGGGAGCTGCCGGGCTGCTGCTCGGCCCGGCTTCGGCCCCGCTCGGGCTGGCCGCCACGGCTGGGCCGGTGCTGCACATGGTGGCTGGCGCAGTGCTTCACTGCGGGGCGGGGGCCGGCCCGGTCGGGCGCTGCCTGCCGCAGTACTGGTTCTGACCGTGCTGGCGCGCGCCGGGGTGCCGATTGCCGCCGGCTGACGGCCGGGGCCTGCGGAACCTCGAGCGTGGAGGAGGTCGGCGCCCGACGCCTCGTGCCCCCTACCGCTCGGCGTGCTGTCGAGAGGGGGAATGAATGGCTGCCGGCCTTGTGCCCCGTGTCGTCGGCGACTGACCGAAACCCTCACGGCGCGAGCCGTGAGAACGCCTCCTTCAGGAGGGGCGCAGTCAGGGGGCTGCGGAAGTGGTCGTCAGTCCGAGGGGAGTGCTTGCTCGGCCCAGATGGTCTTGCCCCGTCCGGTCTGCCGGCTTCCCCAGCGATGGGTGAGTTGGGCGACCAGCAGCAGTCCGCGGCCGCCCTCGTCGAAGGCGTGGGCCCGGCGCAGGTGCGGTGAGGTGGAGCTAGCGTCGGAGACCTCGCAGATGAGGGTGCGGTCGCGGATCAGCCGGAGCCGGACGGGCGGTGCCCCGTAGCGGATGGCATTGGTGACCAATTCGCTGACGACGAGTTCGGTGACAAAGGCAGCCTCGTCCAGTCCCCATGCGCTCAGCTGCTCGGTGGCGGCCTGCCGGGCCGCGGCCACGTGTTCAGGGTCCGGCGTGATGTCCCAGGTCGCCACCTGGTGCGTGTCCAACGCCCGGGTGCGGACCATCAGCAGGGCCACGTCGTCGCTGGCCTCCTCCGGCAGCACCGCATCGAGTACCGTGTCGCACAGCGTGTCAAGGGTGTCGGCCGGTGCGGACAGAGCCCGGCACAGCTCGGCGGTGGCGTGGTCGACGTCTCGGTTGCGGTCCTCGATCAGACCGTCGGTGTAGAGGGCGAGCACGGAGCCCTCGGGTAGCAGCAGCTCGGTCGCCTCGAAAGGGAGACCGCCGATGCCGAGAGGAGGACCTGCGGTCATCTCCACCAGGGACGCGCTGCCGCCGGGAAGCAGTACTGCGGGCGCCGGATGGCCGGCCGCTGCGAGGTTCAGCCGCCGTGAGACCGGATCATAGACGGCGTACAGGCAGGTCGCGCCGAGTTCCGCGACCTCGCCGCTCTCGTCGGAGGCCAGGTGCGTGACGAGATCGTCGAGGTGGGTGAGGAGCTCGTCCGGTGGCAGGTCCACGTCGGCGAGGGTGCGCACGGCCGTGCACAGCCGGCCCATCGTCGCCGTCGAGGGGATGCCGTGCCCGACAACGTCACCGACGACCAGGGCCACACGACCGCCGGATAGTGGGATCACGTCGAACCAGTCGCCGCCGATACCTGCCAGCGAATCCGAGGGCACATAGCGGTGGGCTACGTCGACCGCTGCCTGTCCGGGCAGCCCTCGCGGGAGGAGACTGTGCTGGAGGGCCAGGGCCGTGGCGCGCTCGCGGGCGAACCGGCGAGCGTTGTCGATGCACACGGCAGCCCGGCTGGCGACCTCTTCGGCGAGGACGACGTCGTCCTCGCCGAAGTCTTCCGGGTTGGCGATCCGCACGCCGACCACGACGCCGAGTGTGGTGCCGCGAGCCCGCAGTGGCGCCGCGAGTACCGAGTGGGCGCCCACGCGATATGCCCTCCCCGCGGGGCCGCGCGCATTGCGTTCGGCGACCCAGCGCACGAAGTCCGGCTCGCCGGCCTGGCTGACCACGGCCCGCCCGGTCCTCAGAGCCTTCGCCGGCGGAGAAGGCGATGAATAGGTGTCGCTGTCACCCACATGTACGGCGGCTTCAGGCGTCCCCTTGGTGCCGGAGCCGTGCGCGACCCGGCGCAGGACGATGTCCCGCACCGGGATGTCCGGCAGCCCTTCCGCTTCGAAGACCCACTCCAGCAGGTCAACGCTGGCGAAGTCGGCGTAGCGGGGCACCAGCACTTCGATCAGTTCCTCCGCTGTGCGTACTACGTCCAGGGTCGTGCCGATCGAGGCTGCGGCGTCGTTGAGCAGTGCTAGACGTCGCCGGGCCCAGTACTGCTCGGTGCTGTCGAACGACGCGATGCCCACGGCGTGGATCTCACCGGCGGCATTCCGCAACGGCCACATGTCGGTGGTCCAGGCGTGCTCTCGGTTCAGGGCGGGGGCCCCGGTGAAGCTCTCGTAGCGGACAGGACGGCCTGTTGCCACGACGCGACGCAGATGATCAAGCCAGCCGCGATGCGCCGGGCGATCCTCGACGCTTTCCGGAAAGTGCTGACCCAACAGCGCCTCCTCCGGCACGCCCATGATCCGGCAGGCCGCGTCGTTGAGCCGCATGTAGTGCTGCGTGGTGTCGAACACTGACATCGGCAAGGACGCCTGCTGGAAGGCTTGACCCGCCACAGTCGGTTCCGCCCGGCCTGGACGTACAGCGGTGATCACGTACTCCAACTGCTCCCTGCTGTCACCGAGTACGGCACACGCGGTGAGCACGAGCGGAACGGTCGAGCCGTCCCTGTGGCGAAGCATCACGATGCCGGACAGGTTCGCAACCGTGTCGGCGGTGATGTCCTCGGCCAGCAGTTGGCGGGCAGGATGGTTCACGACCTCGTCGACCGTGTATCCCAGCAGGTCGCGTGCGCCGTCACTCCAGGCTCTCACTACGCCCCGTAGATCGACGATGGCCGCAACAGAGTCCTGCACCATATGTCCAGGATCGTTCCTCTGATCGGTCAGTTCAACCGAGACCGGAAACAGGGGACCGAAGGTGGCTGACGGCCTTCGCTCTGCGCGTTCACACGGCCCCTTGACGGCTGTCCTCGCGGGGCGCTCCGGAGCAGATCGCCAGCGCTCGGGCCGGTTCAGATGTTCGTCAGACTGCGGCCGGCCCGGCCGGCAGGGCGAGTTCCCTGCGGATGACGAGGGCGATCCCGGTGGCGAGAAGCCCGATCGAGTCATGGACCATCCCGGCGGTCATAGCGGCGAAATCGACCTAGCCCATGAAACGGCCGATGCCGAGCGCGTCGCGTTTGGCGAGGATCTTGTCGATGACCTCCTGGGGACTCTGCGTGAGGACTTCGGTCCCGAGGACCAGGTGCTGGCGCACATGGCCACTGCCGGGGTCGTCAACGCCACCGGCGACGCCGCTCCCGGCGCCTGGAAACGCGTCGTCGCCCTGATGCTCCAGTCCTCGAGACCCCGCCCGCGGCCCTCTGCCCGACCCGCCCGAGCCCCGAGCCCTTCATCAAGCCATGCTCCGGGCCAGTCAGAATGTTCCGCCTCGCCGGAACCCGAGAGGAAGGACTGAAGGGCCGCGTCCGCCCAGCTGGGCATCGCCAGGGTGAGCAGAGCGTGAGCAGTAGAGTGACAGCCAATGTCCAGCAAGTCGTTGCTGTTCGTGGGCAAGGGTGGGCCCGGGTCGTCGAAGCAGCGCAGGCCACCAGCGAGGAGGTTGGGGATGTCTGCGCAGCGTCGTGCCTCGGGTGCCCCCTTTCCTTCGTGCAGCGCCTGGCGCTCACGCCGGCCCGGCTGGGCACCCATGCGGCCTCGTGGCCGCGGCGGCGGCAGCCCGCGCGAAGCGTACGGACAGGGCCGCGGGCTGACGCCCCCTCGGCAGGAGCGTTCCACTCGCCGGCGCCGTCCGGAGTGCGCCTGAAATCGGCCAACATCCAATCCGGTCCCGTCGCCCTGTGCCCCGGGCAAGGGACTGACGGCACGCCCCATCCCCCCACTGTGGGCGCTCCTCGTATATCCCGGATTCCCGCAGAACATGACTGATCGCCAGGTTTATGGCCCGATTTCATGCTTAGCCGCCGTAAGCCCGACGAGTAGCGTCATGGGCCTTCCGCGAAGCGTTCCGCGGACGAAGGGGGAATGCAATGACGTGGCTGGGCTGGGAGAGTCTCGGGGGCACGCTGACGAGCGGCCCCGGTGTGTCGTCCTGGACCTCGGGACGGCTTGACACGTTTGTGCGCGGTACGGATTCCGCGCTGTGGCACAAGTGGTACCAGAACGGCTGGTCGAACTGGGAGAGCCTCGGAGGCATCCTCACCTCGGAGCCCGCGGCGGTCTCCTGGGGCAACGGCCGTATCGACGTCTTCGTGCGCGGTACGGATTCCGCGCTGTGGCACAAGTGGTTCCAGAACGGCTGGTCCGGTTGGGAGAGCCTGGGCGGCGTCCTCACCTCCGGGCCCGCGGTGGCGAGTTGGGCCTCCGGACGGCTCGATGTCTTCGTCCGGGGCACGGATTCCGCGCTGTGGCACAAGTGGTTCCAGAACGGCTGGTCCGGTTGGGAGAGCCTGGGCGGCGTCCTCACCAGCGCGCCCGCGGCGGTCTCCTGGGGCAACGGCCGTATCGACGTGTTCGGCGCGGGCACCGACGCGGCCCTGTGGCACAAGTGGTTCCAGAACGGATGGTCGAACTGGGAGAGCCTCGGCGGTGTCCTCACCTCCGCCCCGACGGTGTCCAGTTGGGCGAGCGGACGGCTCGACGTCTTCGTCGCGGGCACCGATTCGGCGATGTGGCACAAGTGGTTCCAGAGCGGCTGGTCGGGCTGGGAGAGCCTCGGCGGTCTGCTCACCAGCGCGCCCGCGGCCGTCTCCTGGGGGCCGAACCGGATCGACACGTTCGTCGCCGGCACCGACAGCGCGATGTGGCACAAGTGGTGGACGCCGGTCCCGACCGTGCGGCTGCACGCCAAGATCCTCACCGCGCCGAACGTGTCCGTCATCGACGCCGTCGCACGGATGCGGGAGGTGTACGCCACCGCGGGTATCGCCGTCGAGCTGGCGTCGACCGAGAACCTGAACCTGCCCGCCCTCAACGACATCGACGTCGGACAGTGCGTGAGCGGACAGACCACGGCCGAGCAGAACGAGCTCTTCGCCCATCGCAACAACGCGGGCCCCGACGACGTCGTCGCCTATTTCGTACGGTCGACGGTCCCGCCCTTCAACGGCTGCGCGGCCCACCCCACGAACCGTCCGGGTGCCGTCGTGGCGCAGGGTGCGACACAGTGGACACTGGGCCATGAGATCGGACATGTCCTGGGCCTGCGGCACGTGAACGACAACGACCGCCTGATGACGGGCAACGGGACGGCCAACATCACGAACCCACCGCCCGACCTGGTCTCCGACGAGGTCAAGACCATGCTCGACAGTCCCCGGACCCAGGACATCTAGGAGGCTTCGGTGAGCGTATCGATGCGTGATGTGCGCAAGGTCCTCGACCCCGAGGAGCCGGACTACGCGGCCGCCGCCCGACTGGGCGCCGAGAGCCTGCCGCACCTGCGGACACTGGTCTCGGGCGACGATCCGCTGCTGGCGGCGAAAGCCGCCTACGCGGCCGGACAGCTGGAGGGCGACAGCGGCCAGGACGTCGTGACCGTGGCCGCCCGGAGCGAGGACCCGGCGCTGCGGGTCGCGGCGGCCAGTGCAGCGGCCAGTCTGCCCGCGGACTCAGCCGCCGCGGTCCTCACGGACCTGGTCGCGGACGACGACCCCGGGGTGCGCAAGGTGGCGCTGGCCGCCGTGCCCGAGAACCCGCCGACCGAACTGGCCGACCGGATCCAGCAGGCCGCCCTCGCCCCGGTCGGGCCGACCTCCGAGCCCGTGCCGAACGGCGAGCAGCCGCTGGGGACGATGCCCGGCGAGCGGACCGATCGCGGTCTGATGCCGGGCGAGGGCCCCACGGGCGGTCTGATGCCGGGCGAGGAGCCCACCGGCGACCGCGGCATGGGGGACGCTGGCGCGGGCCCGAAGCCGGGGAAGATGCCGGGCGAGGAGTGACGGCTGAGCTAGGGCGCTGTCGTCCGGATCGAGTCCGCGGCGGCCAGGCGTAGGCCGGCCCGGCCCGCACCGCCGGATCCGTAAGCCCTCCAGCACAACGACGAACATCGGGCTGTCGCCCCGCTGGCCCGGCGAGGTCTGCCAGGTCAGCGGGACGATCGTCTTGCCGGTGTCGTAGCCAGTGGCGGTGCGCCGGCTTCGGTGCCGGGTGGTCGTCCTGGGCCGGGACGGCTGGGTTTGGGCGCAGGGGCCGGACACGCGAGGTGCGGACGGATGTGCCGGAATGCGCTCACGCGCCGGTGAAGGAGCCGCTGCGTGCGGCGTCACCGCCGATCGCCGTTCCGACCAGCTGGCTCTCGAAGGACCGCAGTATCTGTTCGAGGTCCGTCGCGTCGAACGATGTCGCATCCGTCCCGAGACTGATTCCGGCCGTTTCGGACATGTCCCACACGATGAAGCAGAGTTTCCCGGAGTATGTGTCGACGGTTTTGGGGAATCGTCCGTACCGGCTGGACGCCATGGCTCGCTCGAAGTCCTGTGGTGCCCTGTCCACGCGGGCCCGGATGAGCGTGCGGGGCGCGATGGGGCGGATGTTGACCATGTACGGGTTGTCCGCGGAGCGGCCCAGTTCGTCGGAGACCTCGTCCAGGGATCGGGCGTAGCGCTCGGGCTCGCGCAGGCTGACGGAGGAGGATTTGACGAGTGCGGCGTCGACGGCACGACACAGTGCCGGGAACCGTTCCCTGCCCAGGGACGTGTCGACCGGGACCAGGACCCTGCCGGCGACATGGGCCACTGCCTGCCGGGCGAGGGTGGTCTGTCGGTTGGCCATCACGGTGTTGACAACGCACTTCCCGATGCCGAGGTGCTCGGCGAGCACGCAGGCGTATGCGGCATGCAGGACGGCGGCCACGGATGTCCGGTACTGCTTGGCCAGGCCGGCTGCCGCGAGCGCGACGGCCTCCGAGTCGAGGCATGCGAAGTTGTAGAGCGCGCGCCTGCGGCTCCCGGGTACCTGTAGTTCGGGCATGGGGGACTGACGGAGCATGGCCCGGTCGTGGGCGTCGACACGATGGGCGTGCCGCAGCCCCGACGGACTGCCTTCGAAACGCGCGATCTGCCGCGGCTGCCACCCCGTACCGAGGCCGGCGCCCGGATCGGTGGCCAGTCGGGCCAGGCGATCGGCCACGATCCGGGCGGCCGTCGTGTCCGCCGAGAAGTGGTGCAACGACAGCGCGATGTGCAGAGGTCTGCCGTCCACGGTGACGACGGCGGCCCGTAACGGCAGGTCGTCCGGGCCGAATCCGGGCTCGGCCAGTTGGAGAGTGAGAGCGCTCAGCTCGTCGCTCGTCGGCGGGGGGTCGGAGGCGTACTCATCGACCTGGAGCACGCCGGACGCCACGACGACCGCGCGAGGGCGCCCGTCCGCGTCACGGGGGTAGAGCGTGCGCAGCGCCTCGAAGTGAGCCATGACCGCGGCGAAGGCATGAAGCACCGCGGCCATGTCGGGCGTGCTGTCGAGCACCCGCGCCATCCGTTGGTTCCTGTTGAGGGGACCGTGGAGATGGGGGCGGCACCCTTCGCGTTCATGAGCCTTCTGCGACCAGGTCAGTTCGTGCTCTCCGCCGGTGGCGGCGACGAAGACGACGTCGTGGCGTGCGATCTGTCGCATGTCCGCCCGGCCTCCTCCGGTACGTCGGCGGCCCCGCCGTCCGGCGCAGTATCGCGGCTTCCCGGAGCGCGTAGTCGAAGCGCTTCGACGTTGGCATGACGCTGGGTTGTATGTCAATCACAGACCGCTCGGGCTCCGTGGCTCGTCTTTGCGGTGTCGCCGTTGCTCCGGGAGACGTTGGCTGCAAGGCCTGCTCGCCTGAGGTGTAGCTGTTTTGGGGCCAGACGCGCAGCGACTCGCGTTCGCGCCTGTTACCGAAAAGTGACCTGTGCGGTCCGTTGTCACCCAGGAAACACAGCTTTAGTGTCACCGAAACGTCGAAGCGCATCGACAAGGACTTGCTTCCGTCTCCCCGGCTTGGCTCCGTCATTGCCGTCGTCCACGGGCGCACATCGGCCCGGACGGGCTGACGCTCTCCGCCCGTGCCCGGCGGTGCCGTGCCAGGGCTGACACCGTCCGGCCACCCACCTCAGCCCACATCGGAGCCGACGGACCGCTGCTTGTGCGCGGCCCCGTACGGACCCGCACCCGAAAGGCAAGGACCCGTGATGAGTGATGCCCAGGACCTCTCCCGGCGAGGACTGCTGGCCGCCGGCGCGGCCGCGGCCGCGCTCCCTGTGCTCGCCCCCTCCGCCGCCTCCGCCTCTCCGGTCGGCAAGGCCCGACGCGTGCCCTACACCTTCCGCAACGCGGAGATCGTCGGCGGCGGCTTCGTCACCGGCATCATCTTCAACCAGTCCGAACCCGGACTGGTGTACGCCCGTACCGACATCGGCGGTGCCTACCGCCTCGACAAGGCGTCCCGGCGGTGGATCCCCCTCACCGACTGGGTCGGCTGGGACACCTACGGACACACCGGCATCATCAGCATCGCCACCGACGAGGTCGACCCCGACCGCGTCTACCTGGCAGCGGGCACCTATCCCATGCCCGAATGGGACCCGAGCATGGCGGCGATCCTGCGCTCGACCGACCGCGGACGCACCTGGAAGACCACCCCGCTGCCGTTCCGGCTGGGCGGGAACATGCCCGGCCGGGGCATCGGCGAGCGGCTGGTGATCGACCCCAACCGCAACAGGATCCTCTACCTGGGCGTGCGTGGCGGCCACGGGTTGTGGCGCAGCACCGACCACGGCAGGACCTTCTCGAAGGTCACCAGCTTCCCCAACGCGGGCAACTTCGTCCCCGACCCCACCGACACCGACGGTCCCAACGGCGACAACCTGGGCGTACTGCAAGTCGTCTTCGACAAGCGCACCGGCAGAGCCGGCAAAGCCACCCGGACTCTCTACGTCACCGTGGCCGACAAGGACAACAACCTGTACCGGTCGACCGACGCGGGACAGACCTGGGAACGCGTCCCCGGTCAGCCCACCGGCTTCATCCCGCACCACGCGGTCTTCGACCACGTCGGCGGCTTTCTGTACCTGGCCACCAGTAACACCGCGGGCCCCTACGACGGTTCCAAGGGCGACGTGTGGAAGCTGGACACCGCAACCGACACCTGGACCCGCATCAGCCCGGTCCCGTCCACCAGCGACGACAACCAGTACGGCTACAGCGGCCTGACCGTGGACCGGCTCAACCCGGACACGCTGATGGTGTCCACGCAGGTCAAGTGGTACCCCGACTGCCTCCTTTTCCGCTCCACCGACGGCGGCGCGAGCTGGACCCGTGCGTGGGACCTGGGCGCGAATGCCGAGCGCACCCTGCGCTACGACATCGACATCTCCGACGCCCCCTGGCTGACCTGGAACGCCTCTCCGTCACTGCCGGAGATGACCCCCAAGTTGGGCTGGATGATGGAGTCCGTCCAGATCGACCCCTTCGACTCCGACCACTTCATGTACGGCACCGGAGCGACGATCTACGGCGCGGACAACCTGACCGACTGGGACAGCGGCGGCACGGTGCACCTGTCGGTACGGGCCCAGGGGCTGGAGGAAACCTCTGTCCTCTGTGTGATCAGCCCGCCCGTGGGCGCGGCGCACCTCTTCTCCGGCGTCGGCGATGTCGGCGGCTTCCGGCACACGGATCTCCGTAAGGCGCCGAAGATGTATGACAGTCCGACCTTCGGTGGTACCCCGGCCCTGGACTACGCGGAGCTGGCGCCCCACACCATCGTGCGGGTCGGTCACCCCACCAGCGGCTGGACGCAGCACTTGGCGGTCTCCACCGACAGCGGCGGCACCTGGAAGCCGTCGGGCAGTGAGCCGTCCGGCGTCACCGGCCCCGGGGTCGAGGACCAGGCCGTCGCCGTCAGCGCCGACGGCAGACGCATCGTCTGGTCACCGGCCGGCGCGCCGGTCAGCTGGTCCGACGACCACGGAGCCACCTGGACGGCGTCGAAGGGGCTGCCGGCCGGGGCCGCGGTGCGCTCCGACCGGGTGAACCCGGCGAAGTTCTACGCCTACGACTCCGGCGTCTTCTACCTCAGCACGGACGGGGGCAAGAGCTTCACGGCCACGGCGGCGACCGGTCTTCCCGTCGCGGGGAATGTCCGGTTCAAGCCGGTTCCGGGCCACGAGGGCGACATCTGGCTGGCCGGCGGCACCACCAAGCCCGCCACTCCCACGCCGTACGGGCTGTGGCGGTCGACCGACTCCGGAGCGTCCTTCACCAGGTTCGAGGCGGTGGACCAGGGCGACGTCGTCGGATTCGGCAAGGCCGCGCCGGGCGCCGCGTATCCCGCCGTCTACACCAGCTCCAAGATCCACGGCGTGCGTGGCATCTTCCGGTCCGACGACGCGGGCCGGACCTGGATCCGTATCAACGACGACCGCCACCAGTACGCCTGGACCGGCAACACCCTGACCGGAGATCCCCGGATCCACGGCCGCATCTACTTCGGGACCAACGGACGCGGAGTCATCTACGGCGACCCGAGCGAGGTCTGACTTCCGGTCACCGCGCTCCGCACCCGCCGTCCCGAAGAGGGGACCGGCACGGTCGTCCTGCCGCCCCGGCAGGACGACCGCCTCCTCTCCTGTGTGATCCCCCACTCAGCACACATTCCGGAGGACTGATGAGATTCCGTATCGGCGGGGCAGCGCTGCTCGCGGCGCTGGCTCTCGTCTTCACTCTGCCGAACTCGGCAGTGGCAGCGTCACAGACGTACTGGTTCAAGTACTACGCGACCGGCGGCAACGCCTCGACGTGGTACAGCGACGACAACAACTGGGGTGTGAACTCCTCGACCGGTACCGGCTTCGTCGCCATGGTCAACGGCAAGGACTGGGGATGGTCGTCCCCGGTCACCACGCTCCCCAAGAAGATGCGCGACGTCAGCCCCAACAACACCTCGTGGTTCAGCCAGTCGGCATACCCGAAGTCCGGCTCGTACTACGACGCCGCGTACGACATCTTCATCGACCCCTACCCCGCGCCCACCGACCGCAACTCCAAGACCGAGATCATGATCTGGCTCAACTGGTACAACACCAAGCCGCTGGCCGACCGCTACGACGCGAACGGCAACGCGGTCCCGGCCGCGACCAACGTCAGCCTTGGTGGCCGCAGTTGGGACATCTACGAGTACACCTGGAGCAACGGCGGCCACACCCTCAGCTTCCTGGACAGGAGCAAGTCCGGCTGGTGGTCCGGCAGCCTCACCCCGTTCTTCACCTACGGCCAGAACAGGGGCTTCTACACCAGCGATCACTACCTCAACAGCGTCATGGCCGGCTGGGAATTCGGGCCGGGTGACTACACGGCCCACTCCTGGGGCGCCGTGGGCTTCTGACACCGCCACCTGCAAAAGGGCGACCAGTGAGCTGCCGCCCTCTGCCCTCGGATGAGCTGGGGGCGGCGCAGGCCGCCTCGGCTCGGGCTCGGCGTCAGTGGTGTCGGCGACGCCGTCCCCGGTGCCGTCGGCGGTGACGGGCGATTCCTGGTTGTCCTCGAAGTAGTGGTCGCTCACGCCCTCCAGCGGGGGTGATGCGGCGGGGAGGACGTTCGTGGCAGCTCCCCGCGGAGGCTTTTGTAGGGGGCCGGTCGATGCGGTTGCCGTTTTCTCGTCCGCTGCTGCCATCACTTGGAGGTCGCGAGGTCGGGGCGGCGCTGAGCCCGGAGTTGATCGAGCCGAGCATGAGCGCCTTCGCGATGATGCCGTCGCCGTGGCTACGAGCTACGAGAAACTCGCGGTTCGCTAAGAGGTCCTAACAGAAGTCGGTTGATCATGTGACTGTCGGTGTGGTGGTTCGTTGGTGCAGTCGTGGGGAAGCACCAGCCGAGGCCGTGGGTCGT